>NZ_CP107924.1:6602804-7923365 GCF_036014235.1 Streptomyces sp. NBC_00435 | reverse complement strand
AGGAGCATGGCCCGATCGACGGTGGGGTAGTGGTCGGGAGCGATGCGGACGGCGGCCCGGGCCGACTCCACCGCTTCGTCCAGATCGGCCGAAGCTCCGCTGTGTTCGAACAGCGTGAACAGGATGAAGCTGAGTGTGGACAGGCCCTGAGCACGATCGTGACGGTCGCTGGGGCCGGCCAGGACGGCGGCCCGGGCCAGCCGCGCCGCCTCCTCGAGATCCTCCAGGGCCCCGGTGCGCTCGAAGCGGGCCTTCAGGACTCCCCCGAGGACGGACTGGTACTTGACCCGGACGGGATGGCCTGCGGGGGCCGTCCGGATGGCGGTGCGGATCAGTTCCGCCTCCTCGTCCAGATCCGGGAGCGCCGCCGTGCGCTCGAACCTCACGCCCAGGGCGAGGCCCAGGTGGTAGATCCGGTTCACACGCTCGAAATCGCCGTCGGGGGTGGCCCGGACGGCCGCACGGAGCAGCTCCACGGCTTCGTCCAGATCCGCCGGCACCCCGGTGCGCTCGAACTGCACCCTCAGGGCGAGGCCGAGGTTGGTCAGGTACACCGGCCGTTCCGGGTCCCGGTCGCTCACGGCCCGGACGGCGGCGCGCGCCATCTCCACGGCCTCGTCCAGATCCGGCGTGGCCATCGTGTGGGCGGACCGCATCAGCAGGGCCGTACCCAGGTTGGACAGCAGGGCGGCGCGGGCGCGATGGCCCTCGGGGAGGCTGCGCACGATGCGGCGGCACAGGCCCACGGCCCGCGCCTGGACCGCCGGATCGCCGGTGATCTGCGCCCCTCGCAGCACCTTCATGGCGGCGGGGATCGCCTGCTCGGCGAGGGACACGAGGAGTGGATCCGGCAGCGGCTCCTGACCGGCGACGAAGCACTGCGTGAGCCAGTGGACCGCGAGTTGCCGCTCGGCCTCGCGCTGTTCCGGGTGCGTCGCGAACCGGGCTCGGTAGTGGTGCAGCCAGCCCATGGCGTACCGGGCTTCCAGGTCGTTCCCGTCGCCCGCGTCGCACAACTTCCCCAGGGACCACGATTCGGTGAGCGCGGCCGGATCCAGGACCGCGGACCCCACTCCCATGGAGACCGCGTGATCACTCTCCTGCGGATCGCGGCCGGCAGATCCCTCGCGCTCGCCCATGAAACCCTCCCCGGCCGAAGATCCGTCAATTACGCATTTGTCAGCGTCAGTTGCCTGTCCCAACCGTATTCGGCGACCATGGTCGCACGGGTCGTGTCCCCGAAGTCGTGAAAGCCGCTCGGCGCGGACGGAACGCGGCGGGCCGGGACCGGTGTACCGAACGTGGGGCTGCGAACGGGGACATGTGGTGACCGACCGGAACGGCGACGGCGACGGCAGCGACAGCAGCGGCGACACGAGGCGGCGCGACGAAGTGGCCTACGTATGCGGACAGCTGGAGCGCATGCGTACGGACCTCGAGGAGCACGGAGCCGATGGTGCGGCGCCGTTGGAGGATCTCGCGGCGGCGCTGCGTGCCGGAACGGACCCCGCCGCACGGCTCGACGCGCTGCACGAGAGGCCCTGTTGGCGGCCGGCGACGCCGTCGGTGTCGGCGGCGGCAGGGTCAGAGGCCTGGACCCGATCGGGACCGCTCCCCCGCTCCCCGACGCATGGGTGCTGCTGTGCCCGACGGGGCGGTGCTCGCGCTACTCCTGGCCCGACGGCCCCGCGGCACCCAGCTGCCGGATCAGCGAGGAACCCCTGCGCAGAGAGCGCCTGTAGTGGTGACCGGGTTCCTCACCGCCCTCGGCCAGAAGCTCGCCGAGCGCTGGTTGACGCTGCTGGTCCTGCCGGGCGTGCTGTTCCTGTGCACCGCCACCGCCGCCCGCACCCTCGGACAGGCCCACGCCCTGGACCACCGTCGTCTCGTCGGCCGGATCACCGGCTGGGCCCAGGCCCCCGCTGTGAACGGTGTCGGCGGTCAAGTCGTCCTGCTCGCCGCGGTCCTCGCGCTCGCGGCGGCGACCGGTCTGGCCGCCCAGTGGCTGGGAGCGGTGGTCCTGCGCACGGTACTGGCCGCCGACTGGCGCACCTGGCCGCGCCCTCTGCGGCAGTGGGCCCGGGCAGCCGTCACCCGCCGGCACACCCGATGGAGCGCCGCCGCGTACGCGTACCGGCAGCAGCTCGACGCCGACGCCCGGGCCCTGGCCGTCCAGCGGCGCCGGGCCGATGAGACTCCGCGCCGGACCCGGCACCACGCGATGCACAGGATCGCCGCCGAAGCGCCGGACCGGCCCACCTGGAGCGGTGACCGAGTCCACGCCGTGTCCGTACGCCTGGGACGTGACCACCACCTGGACCTGCCCACTCTGTGGCCCTACCTGTGGCTCACCCTGCCCGAGACGACCCGCGCCGAGATCACCGCGGCGGAGCAGGCCCTCACGCGCGCCGCCACCCTCGGGGGCTGGGCTCTCCTGTACGCACCGCTCACCGTCTGGTGGTGGCCCGCCGCCCCGCTCGCCGCCGCCCTCGCCCTTACCGTCCGCTACCGCATCCGCACCGCGATCGACGTCTACGCCCAGCTCCTCGAAGCCGCTGTCCGCCTTCACTCCGCCGATCTGGCGACCCAGCTCGGCGCCCTCGACACCGGCCCGGAAGCCTTCACCGTGGGCGATTGCCTCACCCGGCAACTGCGCACCAGCACGCCTCCGCCCCCTTCCGCGCAGCCTCACCCGGATCGGCCGCCTACTGACTCCCGCCGAACCGCCCCGGGCTCTCCGCGGCGCTCCGCACCCCCGCCTCAGGAGCCTGGGCGGGGGCCCGTCGGGCCGTGACCAGGAGGTACCTGCGACACCTCGGCGGGGTAGTGGGCGCGCACCGTACGGGGTGGCGGCGGGCTGCCGTCACCCGGCTGCAGCACGCCGGCGCGCGCATGGCGCCCGTACGGCACACGGTGGAAAGGGTGGACGAGAAGGAGGCGGCATGGACAGCAGGGTGAAAGGGTTCGTCCAGTCCTACAACAGCGGCAACGGCTACGGGTTCCTCGTGCCCTACGGTGCCCGGGACACCATCTACGTCGAACGCGCGGACATAGAGTCCGACCCGCAGACCCTGTCCGAGGAGCAGCAGGTCAGCTTCACGATCGACTTCGCCGACGGACGTTTCGTGGCCCGCCACGTCCAGCCCTGAGCGCGGCGCAACCCACGCCGCCCACCCGTCCGAGGTGAGGAAACCCCGGACCGCACCCCCCGAGCCTCAGGACCTCGTCGTCGGTACCTCCGGCGCGAGGGAGTTGCCCGCGGGGATCCGGCCGCAGTCGGAGGGGGGCGTCCTGCCCGCGAACCTGTCGTTGAGCCAGCCGAGCGCGGTGGGTGCCCACGGTACGGCGGCGCCGACGTGGCTGAGCAGGTCGTACTGCTGGTACTTGATCGATGCGTTGCCCTTGTCGCAGTACTGCCGGGCCAGCGCGCGCACGTCTCCCGCGACCATGACCCCGTCACCTGTCCCGATCCCCGGGAGGTTGCCGAAGGTGCCTTCCAGGACGCCTCCGTTGCCCTGCACGATGAAACCGGGGGCGTTGGGGGTGGCGGCCGAGCCGAGGTTGAGTCTGTTGACCGCCTCGATGAAGGATGGCACCGAATTCGGGTTCGCGTACTCCGGCTTCACCATCTTCTTCCAGGTCAGTCCCGGGTACTGGCCCAGGGCGTTGATGATCGACCCACGCTCGAGCTTGTCGAACACCTGACGGCCGTAGTCGTTCAGGTAGGGCGTGAAATCGATGTCGTACGAACGTGCGACCCCGAGCATGGCCATGGGTGCGACGCCGGCCCAGATGGCGCTGCCGCTCACGTACTTGAGGTTGTGCGCCGGGTCGACGAGCAGCCCGCCCTCGGCGTAGCCGACCAGTCTCCTGTCGACGTCCGGTGCGTAGCTCGGCGCGAGCACGGCCGCCCAGTGGGTGGCGATGGCTCCGCCCGAGTAGCCGGCCAGGCCGATCCGGGTGGCGGAGTTCAGACCAGTCTGCGGGGACTGGCTGGCCGCCCGGATCGAGTCCAGGGTGTTCGTTCCGTATTCCGGCCCGGCCGCGAAGTCGGCGGCCTGTCCCTCGCTGTCCGGGATGATGACGTTGTAGCCGGACAGGAGCAGCGGTACCAGGAGGAGGGACTCACCGTTCGCGATGAGCCCTCCGAGGGAGACGTCACCCGCGATCGCCCGGGAGGGTGAGTCCGCCGGGTTCAGCGAATCGTAGAACGACTGGTACGACACGGCCTTGCCGCCGTCCCCGGTAGGGCTGCGTACGATCGAGGGTCACCCCGGCGGACGGGCGACCTGGGCGTCGACGGTGCCGGAACAGCAGCTGGATCGCCTTCACCGGCGTCGGGATGCCGACGACGTGGTACTGCAGCGTCCGCGTCTTGAGCACGGCGCCCGGCGCGTACGAGGACAAGGGCGTGCTGCCGTCGTACGTGTAGAAGGCGTCGCCCCCCGCGGCGACTGCCGAAGGGACGGCGGGGGCGGCCACGGCTGTGGCCACTGGGACAGTGGTGACGGCCAGAGCTGTGGCAACTGCGGTTGCCAGTTTGCCTACGGCGATGCGGTGCATGGTTCCCTCGGATTCGTTTCATGGATCACAGGGACGGACGCGTGCGCGTTACTGGTGGTAACAGCGCCGTAAGTTACCAGCAGGTAAATGGCTTGAACAGGGTTGCGGCACGGCCTTGCGGTCCTGCGCCGCGGCCGGGTCCCGAACACCGCCGGGTCGGGTCGGGGTGCGACGAGGCGCTCGGGGCGGATAGGCGTCCTGTTGAGTTCCAGGCCGGTCGCCGCAGGGATCGCCACGAGGAAGGCCGGGGTGGACGACAGGGGCGAAGGCTCACCGATGCCGCGTACTCCGTACGGCGCGTCCGGGTCCGCCATTTCGAGGTAGTCGACCGGAATCGTCGGGGTGTCGAGGATGGCCAGGGATCAGGTAGTCCGCGCCCATGTCCTGACCCCGGCGCCCGAGCCCGTGCCCGGCCTTCCCGGCCCGTCCCTCGACTGCGCCGCCTCCAGCGCCGCCTCCAGCGCCGCCTCCCGGCGGCACTCGCGCGCCAACTCGGCCCGGCGGAGCGCGTCCGCGTGGGCATCAGCGTTCCGGTGGACGAACCCGGGAACGCCCGCCGCGCGCTCGAAGAAGCCCGAAACGCCCCGTGGGCTGCCCCGCTTACCGGCTTCTAATCGCCCTTCGAACCTTCGCGTCGCTCGTCGGTGAGATCCCGCAAGAGGTTCTCAATCGAGGCGAGCCGCGCCTCCAGCCCGGCGATGTCCTCGTGCGTGGCGCCTTGCTGCGCAGCCTTGAGGACGATGATCAGTTGGCCGTCGGGCTCCAATCGCCCCGTGGCGACGTCGCTGATGGCATCGCCGTTCTGCAGGCGGACCGCGTGCTCGATCTCCGAAGTCCGCAGCGCCAGTCGCCGGAGTGCCTGGGGTACCACCTCGCCGTTCTCCACGACCGTGGTCGCGGTCCCTTCCAGCAGCCGCGCGGCCCGTGGGTCGAGGGCCAGCCACCGGTTCACCGCCGAATTGACAGCGACCAGGGTCACCGCGCCGATCGCTCCGCCGAGCAGGCTGTTGTCCGCGCCGATGATCGCGTTCTGCACAACGTTCGACAAAAGGAAGATGACCACGAAATCGAAGGTGTTCAGCCCGGCGAGGCCCCGCTTCCCCGCCAGTCGGAACAGGGCCACGATCAGGGCATAGACAGCGACGGTGCGGATGACCTTCTCTGCGATCGACATACCGGTGAAGACCAAGTCGTGCCACATGCCAACTCCTCACCTGATCCGATGTGCTCGGCGCCAGCCTGGTGCCGAAGACAGTCTCGACACCGGAAGCCACGCCGTCGCCGAGCGGGGCCGAAGCGGGACGCAAGGGGACACGGGCATGGGAACGCGCAGGGGAAGCCCTGGAGTTGGACAGCTGAATAGGCCGTCCATCGACATATGCCGGTTACCGGCCTATGGTGGGGCTCGTGAATGAACCAGCCCTGCGTGAGCCGACCCTCCTCATCCTCACCGCGATCGCCGACGCCCCACGGCACGGATACGCGATCGCGCAAGAGGTCGAGAAGATCTCGGAAGGCCGTATGAAGATGCGTGCCGGAAGCGCGGCGCGAGGACGCCTTGAGCGGCTCCTCGAACAGCAACTCATCGCCGTCCACGAGGAACAGGTCGTCGACGGTCGCAGGCGGCGCAGCTACGCGCTGGCACCCCACGGGCGCGAGGTGCTGGCCGCCGAGGCGGCCCGTATCGCGCGCACCGCGCAGGAGGCCACCCGGCGGCTGGGGCTCGGCGCTGCGGCCGTGCATGGTCTGCCCGGCCTCTCCGGCGGGACGGTGACGGCGTGATCGCGCTGCTGAAGCTCTACCCGGCGGCCTTCCGCCGGGAGTTCGGCGACGAGATCGCCGAGGCCTACCGCGAGGCGACCCGTGATGCGGGCCGGGCGGCCCGGGTACGGGAGGCCCTGGACGTCACCGGGCACGCGTTGCGGATGCGACTCGGGCTCGGTTCGGCACGGCGACCCGGGCAGCTCCTGGCGGCGCTGGCCCCGTTCGCCGCCGTCGCCGTCGGCGCGAGCGCGGTCTGGTGGGCGGGGCTGATGCTCCCGGCGGCCGGAGCGCCCAGCCTGCCCGAGGAACTCGCCGTCTCCTACGCCCTGCTGGCGGCGACCAATTTCGTCATGGTGCTGGGCGCCGCGATCGCCCTGAGTGGCCGCTGGACCGCGGGCACCTGGACCGTACTGACGGGCTTCACGGCGACGGCCGTGGTCGACCTGTTCCGATGGGGCGGCGGCCTCGAAGCAACAATCTTCCTCAGAACACCCCTGCTCCTCGTCGTACTTCTGGCTCTGCTCTGCCCGGCAGACCTGAGACCGCAGCCGCGCGTCCGTACGGCGACAGGGCTGGGCGCCGTCGTGCTGTGGACGACGCTCCTGACCGGCGCGCTCACGGTGTGGCCCCTGCCCGACGAGGCCGCCGGGCTCCGGTTCGCCGTACCGGCAGCGGCCGGGTTTGCCCTGGCCGGGCGGCAGGCGTTCGCGCGGCTGCGTACCGCGCCCGCCGTCCTCCTCGCGGCCCTGCCCTTCGCCGTCCTGTGCATGGCCATCTGGAGCGTGGAGGTCTTCACCGGCCCGGCCCTGCTCGGACTCCTCCTCGCCGCGGCCGCGGTGAGCATCCGCCGGCGTCGCAGCGGTCGGTACCCGGCGACCGAGGCCTGACCGGCCACCTTGTCGCGTCCAGAGCCCCTTTGTGCGCGGCAGGTCAGTCGAAGGCGGTGACGATGGCTTCGATGATCGCCCGAATTCCGTTCCCATCGGCCTGCGCGTCGGCGTTTCCGGCGTGGTGTGCCCGTACCTTGCGCTCGAAGCGCTTCTGGGCCTCCTTCTGCGGCCTAGCGGGAAGGAGTGATGTCCCATGGCCATCAGGGTCCCAGCAGCGGTACCGGACGCGTCTCCCGATCTACCCGCGGGGAGGAGTGCGGCCAGGGGGCGGGAGGAAGGAAGCCTCAGTCTTGAAGGTACGGAACCCGCGGCGGTGGTAGTTGGGCAACGCGTTCGCGTTGTCCTCCGACGACGTGTGCAGCCAAACCCGGCGCACGCCCGGAGCCAGTTCCCAGCCCTGCCGGATCGCGAGGGTCAGCGCATGACCACCGAGGCCCCTGCCGGTGTACTCCGGCAGCAGCCCGAACGTCCTGATCTCCACGTCGGCGCCCGGATGGAGGTCGTAGCAGACCATGCCGGCCGGTGCGTCCGCCACGGTCAGCAGCCAGCATGTCCGGTCCGGATGCTCTGCGAACCACACCCCCCACTCCTGCGGGCTGCGGCGGGCGCTGCGCCACTGGTACGGCGCGCCGATCCTGGCCATCAGCTCGGGAACCAGCGACAGGTCCCCGGCCACGGCGTCGAGCGCCATTCCCGGGACCAGCACACCGGGAACGAGTTGGGTTCGGTCGGTCATCTCGACGTACGTCACGATCCTCGTCACCCGAGGAAGGCTACCGAGCGCATGCGGCCGGCCTCAACACACCTGTGTCATAGACCTGTTGGGACCTGCGAGGGCGTCCGTCCCGGTCGGCGGGACCTGGGAGCGGGCGCCCTCGCGGCAATTGCGGCTACCCCTTGGCATCCATCGCCTAACGGACGGTGAAACGTGTCTGGATCACCTTGCCGTTGGCCAGGACCTCCGAGGCCATGATCCAGGTCGTGGCCGGGTCCTTCACCGTGAAGTTCAGCGCGAACGTGCCGTCCAGACCGATGATCCGGGTGACACAGGGATCGGCCGTCTTCGCGCCGTCCGACCTCCGGCCGGTCACGGCCACCGTGGCCACGGGGGCGAAGCTCCGTCCTGTGACCTGGACGACCGTGCCCACGGGGCCGCTGTCGGGAGACAGGGCGTACGAGGGCGCGGGCGCAGGCGGGTTGCCCCCGACGGTGAACCGGGCCAGGGCCTTCCTCCCGTTCACGAGCCACTCGTGGGCCTGGAGGGCGACCGTGGCCGGGTCGTTGACGGTGAAGGTCTGCGAGAAGCTGCCGTCGAGGCCGACCACCTTGGTCCTGTAGCCGTCCCCGCTCTTGGAGCCGTCCGCCTTCAGCCCGTCGATCTGGACGGTGCTCACCGGGGCGAATCCCTGGCCCACCACCGTGACCTTGGTACCGGTCGGCCCCGTCGACGGGGAGAGCGTGATGAAGGTCTTCGCCACCGTGAGCGGGGCAGTGACGTGCAGACCACCGGCGGCGACCTGGACCTGATAGGCCCCTTCAGCCACCGCGGCGGCGAGGGTGACCGTGCCGGTCAGGGCTCCGGAAGCGCTCACGCTCAGGTTCGACCCGGGGAGTCCGGCCGGAGCGCAACCGGTGCCGTCTGCCGCGCAGAGGGCTGCGGTGACGACGGCGCCCGCGGGCCAGCCCGCGCCGGACAGGGCGACCGTGGCGCCCGGTTTCACCGTGGCCGCGCCCGTCGCGAGGGTGACGGGGTTGGTGGTGACGGTGAAGGGGACGTTGGTCTGGGTACCCTCCACGGCGCCCTCGTCGGTGTGGATGAAGGCGATCGCCGGGTCACTGATCGTGAACTCGGTGCTGAACGTGCCGTCGGTGGTCGTGCTCGGATAGACGGCCGTGTCGTCGAGCGTATTGCCCTCGGCGTCCAGGGCCACCACGTTGAGCTGCTGATCCTGGTGGTAGTTCTTGCCCGACACCGTGATCACCGCGCCGACCGGGCCGTGGTCTGGGCTCGGGGTCAGCACGTACGGGCCCCCCGGAACGTACGCCTTCACCTCCAGCGGAGCCTTCGCCTGCTTCGTACCGTCGCTGACCTGGACGGAGTACGCACCATCGGCGACGGTCCAGGAGCTGGCGAGGGCGATGCTGCCGCTCAAACCACCGGAGGCGTCGATGGCCAGCGTGCTCGACGCGATCTTGGACGCGTCGCAATTGCCGCCCGCCGCGTCGCAGAGGGTCGGGGTCGCGGTGGCGCCCGGGGTCCAGCCACCACCGGCCAGGGGTACGGACGTACTCGGCTTCACCGAACCGGTCGGCGCCGACACCGTCGCCTCCGTACTTCCGCCGCCCTGTGCCGTCACGGTCGCCACGGTGCCGCCGCCAGCGGTGACGTCGCAGGGGGTCTGGTAGGTGCCGCCGAAGACGACGGTGGTGGTCCGGGTCCGCAGGGGGGTCAGGTTGACCGTGCCGGATGCGGTGGCCGGGAGGAAGAAGTCGCCTTCGAAGGGGGGCAGGACGACGGCCTGGCCGCTGGTGTAGTCGAGGTTGACCGTGGGCCCTTGGATCGTGACGGTGCCGGTGGCGCCGCCGGACAGGGTGAGATCGATCGCCGGGGTGGTCGGGATGTCGCTGAGATTGGTGGTGCTCTTCGCCGGACTGGCACCGAGGGTGATCTTCGCGTGGACCTTGCCACCGGGTGGGGCGCTCGTGGTGGTCAGGTCGACGGTCATGGTCTGCGGGCCGGTGGCTTCTCCCTGCCCGGCGGGCAGGGAGCAGTGCACGGTGGGGGTGACGGTGCCGGCCTGGGCGGCGGGTGCCAGGACGAGGCCGCCGGCGGCCAGGACCAGGGCGAGGCCACCCGTGGCCAGTGGTGCGCGCCGTAGCAGTCTTCGGTGCGGGGAACATCCGATCTCCCTTTGTCGGTGGGGGGGTGGGGGGCGGGTTGTTGTGGGGGCGGAACGGGCCGGGACCCGGACACGCGGATTCGCGCGGGGCCCCGGCCCGGTACCGCGGCGGTGTGCGTGTGCTGTGTGCGGCGTGCCGTGTGCCGTGTGCTGTGTGCCGTGTGCCGCGTGCTGATCAGGACAGTGAGAGCGTGAGCGTCGCCGCGTAGTTGCCGCCCGGAATCACTGCCGGGGTGTGGAGGTTCAGTCCGGCGGAGGCGTCGAAGACTCCACCGACGACCTGGCCGCCACCGGAGGGGAGTTCACACAGGCCCGCCGGGGTGGCGCCGAGTGCTCCGGGCGCTCCCTCGCTCGGAGTTCCGATCGCGTCGGCGTGCGCCGAGCAGGACGGGGTCCAGCTCACGGCGCCGGCCGGGATGACCGCCGTTCCGCCGCCGGCGGCGGTGAAGTCGCTGAGAGTGCCGGTCAGCGACCAGCCGGCCGTGCCGCCCCGGGCGTCCGAGACCTGGACCGGGTTGAGCGTGCCGGCCACGTCGTGGCTCGAGCCGTCCAGCTGGATCGTCCCGAAGTTCACCTCCGCACCGGACTGGCCCATCGAGAGCGGGCCGGGGGTGACGGAGAACGTGAACTTCTGCGTGCCCGTGCCGCCCTCGCCCGGGCCTCCGCCCGTGGTGACGGTGAAGGGGATCTTGGTGTCGGTACCTTCCACGCCGCCCTCGTCGGTGTGGATGAAGGCGATCGCCGGGTCACTGATCGTGAACTCGGTGCTGAACGTGCCGTCGGTGGTCGTGTTCGGATAGACGGCGGTGTCGTCCAGGGTGTTGCCGGCACTGTCCAGCGCCACCACGTTGAGCTGCTGGTCCTGGTGGTAGTTCTTGCCCGACACCGTGATGACCGCGCCCACCGCGGCACGGTCCGGGCTGGCCGTCAGCTGGTACGGGCCCGCCGGGACGTACGCCTTGACCTCCAGCGGAGTCTTCGCCTGCTTCGTACCGTCGCTGACCTGGACGGAGTACGAACCATCGGCGACGGTCCAGGAGTTGGCCAGGGTGATGGCGCCGCTCAGGGCCCCCGCCGCGTCGATCTTCAGGGAGCCGCCGGTCACCTTCGTCGCGTCACATCCGCCGCCCCCCGCGTCGCACAGGGTCGCGGTCGGCGAGGCGCTCGGAGTCCAGCCGCCACCCGACAGGGGTACGGACGTGCTCGGCCCGGCCGGGCCGCTCGGCGCCGACACCGTCGCCGCCGAGCCGCCGCCGCCCTGCGCGGTGACGGTGGCGACCACACCGCCACCGCTGACGACGTCGCAGGGCGTGTTGTAGTTGCCGCCGAAGACCACAGTGGCGGTGTTCATCCTGACGGGGCTGAACTGGATGGGCCCGGAGGCGTTCGCCGGGACGAAGAAGTCCCCCTCGTAGGGCGGGATCACGATCGGGGCCGGCTGCGCGGGAACGTCCACCAGGACCGTGGGGCCCTGCACGGTCACCTTGCCCGTGGCACCCCCCGACATGACCAGGTCGATCGACGGGGTGGAAGGCACGTCGTCGAGCTTCATCGGACTCACCGCCGGGCCGGGCCCGAGGGTGACCTTGGCGTGGACCTTGCCGCCGGGCGCCACCGAGGCCGGGGACAGCTCGACGGTGACGTCCTGCGGACCGGAGGGATCGCCCTGACCGGCCGGTAGGACACAGTGCACGGTGGGGCGGATCGTTCCCGCTTGCGCGGCGGGCGCCAGAACCGCACCCGCCAGGGCGAGCGCGGTCGTCACGCCTCCCCCTAACAACACCGCTCTCCGGGCCACCGGACTTCGCTGGAAGAACACCTGATCTCCTCATTCACGAGTAGGGGTTCCGGCCTGCTCGCGGTTGAGCCGACCAGTGGCTCGAACGACCGCTGGCCGATGCCTGCCCTTTCGATCATTTGCCGCACCCCTCACACTGAATACCTACGATGCGCCGAAATGGACAAAGGAATGCCCGGGGCAGAACAGACGACTCTGTAACGCCCGCCCGCTCTTTGATACAACGCGCCCCGCCGGCCGTTCGAGCTGATCAAACGCATACAACCCGGAAGGTCGGGTTCACTCCGAGCCGACCGGAGCGGACAGCGTGGCGCAGCTGAGCAGAGAAGGGAATAGCCGAGTTGACGGCACGTCAGATGCTCCTCATCGAGCCACCCGCAAAGCCGACGAAGGGGCGCCGAGTCACTCGTGCTTTACATCGCCGACTCATCTACGTAATGCAAATCAATTCCTCAAAAAGCCTTGACTACCACCCGAATGCGCGGCTTCACTGCACTTCGGGATACTGGATCCAGCCACACCTGGGCACCGACGAACCGGGCGCTACCGAGCACCTTCCGGAGTCCGTCCCGGGAATTCCCGTCACCAAGCGGCGCGCTTCCTGGCGTGCCCACGGCACCTCTCATGTCCGCCAGGACCTCGAAGGGAGCACCACCATGTCCCGCCTCAAGATCGCCACCATCGCAGCCGCCGGCGCGGCCGCGTTAACGGCCTCGATCGCGCTGTCGACCAGCGCCTACGCGGTCGCCCCGGCCACCACGACCGCCACCTTCAACTGCGCCACCTGGGGAAGCGGCAGCGTGACCCTCACCGCCACCGACTCGGGCGGCGTCAAGAAGATCAAGCTCGCCTCGACCGCGATCAAGGTGCCCGCAGGCACGGCACCGATCGGGGCCAACACCATCGCGACCGTCATCAAGGTCACGAAGAACGGCGTCGCCGGAACCACGCAGTTCTCCGGCACCGTCAACCCGCCCATGGTCGCGGGTGGTTCCGTCACGGTCGGCCCGCTCCCCCTCACCACGGGCACCCTGGCCACGGGCGACAAGACCAACGTCGCACCACTGGCCGGGGCTCCGGGCGCGGCCAACTTCACGGTCTCGATCACACCGCCGGGCGTTCCCAGCATCTACTGCACCGCGACCAGCGCTCAGGCATCGGACTTCACCTGGTAGGACCGGGCAGCACCTGAGGAACACCCGGCCGTACGGGCCAGAGGGTGGCCGGTCGGACCCCCCGACCCGCCACCTGCCCGCCGGCGTCCGGTGCTCCCGCGGCGTGGTTTGCGGTGGCCGGTTTCACAGGAAGCGGCGGATGGGCTGCACGGCCAGTTCCCGGGCCCGCTGGAGGGTGGGGCGTCTCTTCCAACGGCCCTCCTGGATCAGCTCGCTCACCGCGACGTCCTCGTCGAAGTGTCCGTCGAGGACAGCGGTGAACCGCTCGTCGAGCACGGCGAGCATGACCTCCTCGTCGTGATCGAGGGAGCGCCGGTTGAAGTTGGTCGAGCCGATCAGTGCGGCGACGTGGTCGACGGTGATGACCTTGGCGTGCATCATCGTCGGCTGGTACTGGTAGATCTTCACTCCGCAGGCGATGAGATCCGCGTAGTGGTGCTGGCCTGCGAGCTGGCAGACCCGTTTGTCGGTGTGGGGACCCGGGAGCAGGATCTCCACCTCGACCCCGCGCCGGGCGGTGGCACAGAGCAGCTCGATGAAGTACGTGTCCGGTGAGAAGTAGGCGGTGGCCAGCCGGAAGCGCTCCTCGGCGGACTCCAGCATGACGCGCATCAGCGTCTGCATGTCCTGCCAGCCGAAGCTGGCCGAGCCGCGCACGACCTGGACGATCGCGTCGCCCTGCGGGCGGTGGTCGACGAACCGGTCCCGGTCGTCGAAGAGTTCGTCGTGGCACTCGGCCCAGTTCTGCGCGAACGCGGCGGCGATCCCGTCGACGGCGGGTCCGCGGACCTCGACGTGCGTGTCGCGCCATTCGTGCTCGTCGCGCGCGTTGCCGCACCATTCCTCGGCGATCCCGACCCCGCCGGTGAACGCGGTCTCCTCGTCGACGACGAGGACCTTGCGGTGGCAGCGGTGATTCTGCTTGAGCGGCGAGAGGTACAGCGGCTTGCGGAACCAGGCCACCTGTACTCCGGCCCCCTCCATCTCCTCCAGCAGCTCCCGTTCGATCAGGCGGCTGCCGAAGCCGTCCAGCAGCAGCCGGACCCGCACACCGGCGCGAGCCCGCCCGGCGAGCGCGTGGGCGAACTCACGGGCGATGTCGCCCTTCCAGTACACGAACGTCATCATGTCGACCGTGTGCTGAGCACCGTGGATCCCGGCCAGCATCGCGGCGAAGATCTCGTCCCCGTTGCGCAAGGGAGTCAGTGCGTTGCCCTCGGTCGCCGCGATCCCTATCAGACGTTCCAGGCGCCGCCGTAGGCGCGCCACCCGTATCTCGGCCGACGGCACTCGTGGTGACTGGGGAGTGCTCGTGACCGGCTCGGCCGACTCCTGCGTACTGGTCATCGGATCTCCTGGCCGGAACTCGAGTGGGAACATGGCGGGCGCCCTGCACCCGGTCCGGCCCGGGCTGAGCAGCGAGCCGACTGTACCCGGGCTCGCCGGTCAGAGGCTTCGGCGGGACCCGGGACCTCCCGGCGTCAGGCCGACTGCCGGCTGCCGGCTGCCGGCTGCCGGCTGCCGGTGGAGACGGTGGGGGTGGAACTCCACCCCCGTTTCCACCCCTGGGTCCAGGTGCCGCCAGCCGTTCCACAGCAGTCTTGAGGGCATGACAACGACCGAGTGGATCACCGACATCGCCCTCCTCCTCATCGTCTTCCGGCAGCTTCGGGAAGGACGGCTCGACCTCAAGACCTTCCTGATCCCGCTGGGGATCGTGGCCTTCGTGGCCTCCTCGTACCTCGACACCATCCCCACCGCCGGCAATGACCTGGTACTGATCGCGGTGCTGGTGGCCGTGGGTGCCGCGCTCGGCATCGCGGGCGGCGTCTACACCCGGATCCGGACCGTCGGCGAGCACGTCCTGATCAAGGCCGGTGCGGTGTCGGCGGCCCTGTGGGTCGTGGGCATGGGGGCACGGATGGGCTTCCAGTTGTGGGTCGAGCACGGCGGCGGCGCCACCGACGTCGCCCGGTTCAGCGTCAGCCACCAGATCACCAGCGACAAGGCCTGGGTGGCGGCGTTCGTCCTGATGGCACTCACCGAGGTGGTCACGCGACTGGCGACGATCTACATCCGGAGCCGCGCCCACGCGGTGGTCCGCCCCGTGCCGGTGCTCGACCGCACGGCCTGACCGTGCAGTATGTTCTGCGCATGTCCACGAGTGAGACCCCTCCGCCTCCGGGGACAGCACCGTCCCCGGAGGCGGTCGCGCGTCCGGTTCCCGGGCAGGATCCGCGGGTCCGGTGGGTACTGACCCTGGCGGTCGTCGTCGTCGGAGTCGTGACGATCCGGCCCATGGGCTTCACCGGCCGAGGTCTGGCCGTCGCCGTCCTCTTCGTGCTCTGCACGGCCGCTCTGCTGGCCCGCGGCCTGCCCGAGAACGCCGTGACCCAGCGGTTCGCCGCCGCCTGGCTGACCGCCGGTGTCATCGCGGCGGCCGCTCTGATCGCCGTCAGCAGCAGTGGAACCGGATACCTCTTCGCCTTCTTCCTGGCCGGCCACATCGGATACCGGCTGGAGACCAGATGGGCCTTGGCCCTCGCGGGCCTGTGCAGCGTGCTCTGTGCCGGTGTCATGTACCTCGGCCCCGGGCCGGGGCAGCAGCAGTTGCCGTGGGGACTCGGCCTCGCCACCGGCGCACCGGTCCTGATCGGCATCCTCAACCGCAGCCAGCGCCAGGCCGTGCGGGCGGCCCTCGCCGCGTCCGAGTCGGCCGAACGGGCCGCCCGGGCGGAGGCGCGTACGGCCGTACTGACCGAACGCGGCCGGATCGCCCGTGACGTGCACGACGTACTGGCACACTCGCTGGCCGGGATCAACATGCAGCTGGAACTCGCCGACGCGCTGATCGACACCGGTGACCTGGAGCGAGTCAGGGAGGCCAACGCCAAGGCCCACGCCCTGGTCAAGGAGAGCCTGAAGCAGGCCCAGTGGACCGTGCACGCGCTGCGCGAGGACGCACTGCCGCTGGTGGAGAGCCTGACCGCGATGGTCGACTCCTCGGGCCACCACGACGCCCTCACCGTCACCGGTACGGTCCGGGAACTCCCGACCCGAGTGACCCAGAACCTGCTGCGGATCGCCCAGGAGGCGCTGACCAATGCCGCCCGGCACGCACCCGGTGGGGACGTCGCCGTGGAGCTGACGTTCGCCCCCGCATCGACGACACTGAGGATCCGTAACCGCCCCGGCATCCGCCAGGTGAACGCCGGGCCCGGTAGTGGGATGGGGCTGATCGGAATGCGCGAACGCGTCGCGCTGCTGGACGGAACCGTCACCGCGGGCCCGGTCACGGAAGGCCCGGACCGGGGCGGCTGGCACGTGGAGGCAGTGATCCCGGGATGAGCGAACCGATCGAGAAGCAGCAGAGGCTGAGGGTGGTCGTCGCCGACGACCAGGCCGCCGTCCGGGAGCCGCTCGCCGCGGTGCTCGGCCTGTCCGAGGACATCGACGTCGTCGAGGCCGCCGCGGACGGAACCGAAGTGCTGGCGGCGGTCGCCGCCGGGCCGGTGGACGTCGTGCTGATGGACCTGAGGATGCCCGTCATGGACGGCATCGAGACGACCCGCCGCCTGGGCGAGCAGTACCCGCAGGTGGCGGTGGTCGTACTCACCACCTTCGCCGACGACGACTCGATCCTGGGCGCCCTGGGCGCGGGAGCCCGCGGGTACCTGACCAAGAACGCGGGACGCCAGGACATCGTCCGGGCCATCCGGGCCGCTGCCGCCGGTCAGTCCGTGCTCGACCGCGAGGTACAGGACCGGCTGCTCGCCACGGCCAGGAACACGACCGCGAGGACCCCCGAGCCGGTTCCTGCCCTGCCCGAGGACCTCACGCCCCGCGAGCGCGAGGTGCTCGCGCTGATCGGCCAGGGCCTTCCCAACCGGGGCATCGCCGAGAAGCTCTTCATCAGCGAAGCCACCGTCAAGACCCACATCAACAACCTGTTCGCGAAAACCGGCATCCGGGACCGGGCGGCCGCCGTCCGGCGCGCCATCGAGGCAGGCCTGGCCTGACACGACCGCGGACCGTCGTCCGCAGGGGCACGGCGAAGGACGCGCCGCACGGAATCGGCGCCGGGGGCGGGTACGGGATCGGCCCCGGGCCTCAGCGAGTCTGGTGCTGGACTCCGCGCTGCCCGGGAACGCGTCGCCGTCCGGTCGACGCCGACCGCGTGCGGGCGGCCCGGTGCCGTCGGCCCGGGAAGGGGTTACTGCGCGTGGGGGCGCTGGGGGCCAGCGCGAGGAGGAGCACGAGGACGGGCACCGCGACCAGGATGAGCACAGTGAAGAGGGTCATGTTCCTGCCTTCCGTCGAGTACTGACCAACTGTAATTACTCAGTGTTACCTGAATGTTGGCCGGTAAACACTCCCAGTGAGGAAAGGCGTTGAGTCGGCAGCCCCGCCGCGGGCAGCAGCCCCGGGAGGCAGAACAACAGCTGCCCGGGGCTGCCCTGAGGACCGGTCACTTTCGCCAGAACAGGTGGTGCTTCACCCCGCTCGGGCTGGGAACGACCTCCAGGTGGAACCGGTCGAGCAACTCATCGGGAGATTCCCAGAGTCGTACACCGGATCCGAGCTTCAGCGGCGAGACCGCCACGTGCAGGGTGTCGACGAGGTCGGCGTCGAGGAACTGCCGGATGGTGCTGGCGCCGCCGCCGAGCCGGACGTCCTTGCCCCGCGCCGCCTCCCTGGCCTGCTCGAGGACCGTGGCAGGGTCGCCGTCGACGAAGTGGAACGTGGTGTCGGAGAGCGTGAGCGAAGGACGCTTGTGGTGGGTCAGGACGAATACCGGGGTGCGGAACGGCGGCTCGTCCCCCCACCAGCCCTGCCACTCGTAGTCCTGCCAGGGCCCGCGCTGGGGACCGAACTTGTTGCGGCCCATGATCTCGGCGCCGATGTTGCGGTCGTAGTCCCGCGTGAGGTAATCGTCCAGGCCCCGGCTACCCCCCGGTTCGGTGCGCATGGGCCAGCTCGCCGTGGCACCGGCCCAGGCGAAGAGCCTTCCTGGGTCGACATGACCGAACGGCCTCTCGAGGGTCTGGTCCTCACCGGCACCGATGCCGTCACTCGAGACGTTGAAGTTCTGGACTCTCAATAGCTGAACCACGCGTTCCTCCTGCGATGGGGCGATGACAGTGGTGAGACTCTCCGAGCCGGTCAAACTCATCGCTACCACCAGCAGCGGCCCGAGTTCGGCTCCGACGCACTGCGCGCGCGTAGACGTGCGTAAGACACCGGCCCGAAGAGGTACGCCTCCTCCACCCCGCCCGCGTCGGCTTCCGTGCGCCCCGGGTCGCTCCGTCCGTACCGCCAGCGCGGAGTACGGGGTGCGTCCGCTTGGCGTGGATGAGGCCGGTCACGTACGCGCGTAGGTGCTGCCATACCCGTTCGAAGAACTGCGGGTGTCGGCCGGCGACTGGACCTCGCCCTCCGTGACCGCCACCGTGCGTTGAGGGGATCCGCTCGCCGGTCCGCCCGACTCATTCGGCACCGAGGGCATTGTCGATGTACGCCGCGAGCGAGGCCCGCAGGGCTTCGGGCTCCATCCCCTGATCGTCGATCAGGTGCGCCACGAGGTCGGCGCGGATGGCGGCCAGCAGGGCATGGGCGGTGAACTCCGCGCTGTGGACTCCGGGCAGCTCGTCCAGCGCGGTACGAAGGATGTCGTGCCACCAGGCGTAGTGCTCGGCCAGGTAGGGGCTGCTGATCCCGGCGTCCTCCGCGGCCGACATCAGGTTCCGGTTCTCGATCTTGAAGCGCAGTGAGGCGTCGAGTAGCTCCATCACCCGCTGCCGAGGCGAGGACACCGCTGCCTCCTGCGCTTCCCGCACTGTCTCCTGCAGGGGTTCGAGGCGGGAGGCGATCACCGCGCCGATCAGACCGGCGCGGTCGCCGAAGCGGCGGAAGAGGGTGCCCTTGCCCACGCCCGCGGCGGCTGCGATCTCGTCCATCGACACGCTCTGGGGGCTGCTGCTCGCGGCGAAGAGGGCATCGGCCGCTGCCAGCACGGCTTCCCGGTTGCGCAGGGCGTCAGCACGCTCTGTACGCGCTGTGCGCGCTGTGCGCGCTGTACGTACTGTGCGTTCCGTATGTTCCGTGTGCTGGGCCACAGGTCCTCCTCGATCTCCGGCCGGTCCGGTCGGCTTCGCGCCGTCGAGCCAGTTGACGATACGTGTTGGCGCCGGCTCTCACGGATCGGACCGGTCTCCGCACCGGCCGGCGCGGAGAGCAGGTCGGCACGGAACATCAGCCGTCCCGCCGGACCTCCTTTCGACGAAGGCGCGGAAGGTGCCCCGGGCGCGCCCGGTGACGCCCTCGACCGTATCCGAGGTACGGTCCTCGGCGCCGTCGGCGATGGCGCGGTCCATGGCGGCCAGCATGGTCGCGAACTCCAGGGGAATCTCCGCCGCCCAGCGGTCCCGCAACTGCTCGAAGGTCAGATGCCGGTGCACGACCAGTCCGACCGGTGACCTCGGTGATGATCGTGGCGACGTCGTCGTAACTCAACGCCTGCGGTCCGGTGAGCATCAGGTCGGTGTTGAGGGCCGGTTCGCCGGTCAGGGCGCGTACGGCGACGGCGGCGATGTCCTCCGCGTCGATGAACCCGACGCGCCCGTTTCCCGCGGCCGTGAGGATGGCGCCGTCCTCGCGCATGCTGCGCGCGTGAGGGGCGTGCCCGGCGAAGTTCTGCATGAACCAGGACGGCCGCAGCACCGCCCACTCCTCGAAGAGGCCGGGCAGGGCCTGGTGGACCTGCCCCACCGCTGGACCGCCGGCGGGAATCGCCGATGAGCTGAGCAGCACCGCGCGTCGCACTCCTGCCGCGCGGGCCTGACGGAGGAAGGGCAGCATGGGCGCGGCCGGGTTGGCGGAGCCGACGGGCGGGACGAGGTACACGCTGCCCGCACCGTCCAAGGCCGTCCCCCAGGTCGCGGGCTCGTGCCAGTCGAAGCGGACGGCCTCGGCGCCTTCCACCGGAGTGGCGCTGCGACCCGCGGCCCTTGCGGGGCGGCCTTCGGCGATCAGCCCGGCGACGACACGGTGGCCGGTTGTGCCGGTGGCTCCGACGACCAGGGTTGGGCTGAGGGTGTTCATCGTGTTCATCGGTTCGCTCCTACGAAGTCGACACCGGACCGCTGAACGGCGAGGGGGTTCCAGTAGTCGCGGTAGGAGGTGATGCGCCCGGCCTTGACCGTGACCACGGCGATGTAGGTCATGTCGAAGGGGCTGCCGGTCTCCACCAGGCGGCCGACCCCGCGCATCTCGACCACGATGGTCTCGGGGACGGTGGTCTGGTGGATCGTCACCTCCGGGAAGTCGTGGAGGTCGACGTGGTCGGGGTAGTGGCGCATGTAGTCCGCGACGGCTTGCCGACCCTCGAGGCGCACGGGCCATCCCGGGGGTGCGAAGGGGAACTCCATGGTCCCGCCCTCGTCCCACAGGTCCACCCAGGCGGGGATGTCCTTCTCCAGGAGCAGCCGAAGCCCGTGGCGGTACAGCTCGGCGGGCGGCAAGAGGGTCGTCATGTTCGAGACTTCCGTTCTGCTCGACGGCGCGGCGATTCCGGCCGGTCGATGGCGGTCGATCACAAACGGACTATCGGTCCGTATGAATGAGAAGAATACGGACCGTCAGTCCACTTCGCAAGGCTGGGCGCGCCACGGAGCCGATGGTTTCTCGCCCTTGGGGGGATCCCCTCGGGCACTCAGGCCTGGTCTGCCGGCAGGGCGGCGTACGGGCGGACTTCGATCCGCAGGGGCGGCTCGGCGAGAAGACCGATGATCTCGTCGCGCAGCTCGTCCGCGAGGGGGCTGCTCTCGTAGGCATCCTTCACCTCGCGGCTCCGGAAGACCTCCATGTTCCACAGAACGTCGGGGTCGGCGTCCTCGCGGGCGATGATGAACCGGCCGGAGGACCCCGACTTCCCCATGCCTTCGGTGGCCAGCGCGAACAGCTTGTCGCCGAGTCCAGGCTTGGCGCGCATCCTGATGAGGTACGCGGGCTGGTCCTGCAGTGCCATGTCCTTCTCCTTTTGCTTCCGCTTCCGCTTCGCGGCGGGGTGTCCCGCTCGAGCCGGTCCGCCATCAATGGAACATCGTTCCATCAAGAGTGTGGAACAACGTTCCAATCATGTCAAAAGGGAGCCGTGCCACCCGCAACGCGCGAAAGGCCCGCGCGGCGCACCAGGACACGGACCAGACCTCGCGGACGCCGCCCCGCACCGAGCTCCCGTCCGAGGGCTCAGGTGGTGGTGAGGAAGTCGTAGTAGCCGGCGCCCGCGACGAGTGCGGAGGTGAAGGAGAGGGGGAGCCCGGCCACATCGCGGGGCACTTCCTGCGAGGTCCGGCGGGTGAATCCGAGCGAGACGCCGGATACGACAAGGCTCTCGGCGTCCGCGGCCGTTACGGACCAGCCGCGCTCGCGCACCTGCCGGAGGATCTCCGCGGCAGGGTCGGCGAACACGTCGTGGCGGTCGAACAGGACCCGAGTGGTCCTGGCCCTTCCCTCGCCCGGCCACCACAGTTCGACGGGTCTGTCCGAGGACGTCATCGCCTGACGACCGGCCTCATCCGGTCATCGTTTCCTGGACTGCGTCGATGACCATCCTCCCCCGGGCACCGTCCGGCGCGGGGTCGACAACGACCGCTCGGCCGACAGGTCTCCACCTCGTCACCCTCCGAGCTGGCGGAATGCGTGTGCAGCGCGGGGGAACGAGGAGGGGAGGATGCACGACCGCAGCTCGCCATCGAGGGCAGCCGCGAGGAACTGCGTGCAGGACACGGCGAAACGCTCCCACCGGTCGCCGCGCGCCTCGTTCACCATGACGGTCCACCGGTCCGGCTCGAGGCCTGGCCGGACGACCCAAGGGAGGTATTCCCCGTTGTCCGTGGTCAGAAAGACGCGTCAGGGCAGTGGTCGTCACGGGTCCTGGTCCCAAGGTCAGCGAGTCCCTCCGGCCGGAGGAAACAGGCTCTGGCCGCGCCGCTCAGGCATGGCTCAGTAGCACCTTCAGCAGTTCCTGCGGTGCCTCCCGCATCACGTTGTGGCCGCTCTCGACGGCGTGCGTGCGCCACTGCGGCGAGTGGCTCAGCCGCTCGTACAGATCCGTGAAGGGCGACGGCGTCGGCCACTTCGTGGCGTAGACGTACGACTTCTCGGCGAAGCGTGCCAGATCCCCCTCCAGGCGGACCGCCTGGAGCAGCGAGGCCAGTGGGTGCGGGGTGGCCCGCGGGTCGAAGAAGGGGAGCGGGGCGCTGGTGTAGCCGTTCTCCCCGGTGCCGTCGAGGTACCACGTGCGCTCGTTCTCCGACACCAGGGACCAGGTCGACTGGCCGTCCTGCGGGACCATCGCGTCCACGTACACCAGGCCCTTCACCCGCTCCGGGACCCGGTCGGCCGCGCCGGTGATGACCATGCCCCCGTAGCTGTGGGCGACCAGTACGGCGTCGGTGACCGCCTCGTCCTCCAGTAGGTTCACCACGTCCGCGATGTGGGTGTCCAGGTTCACTGCCGGGGTCAGCAGGTGTCTGCGGCTGCCGAGTCCGGTCAGGCTCAGCGGGTAGGCGTGGTGCCCGAGGCTGCGCAGATCGCGGGCGAGCGGCTCGAAGGTCCAGGCGCCGTGCCAGGCACCGGGGACCAGGATGTACGTGGTCATTCCTCAGACTCCCTGAATCGCGTCGGCGCCGGTGGCCCGGGCGGCTTCGGTGGCCCTGGCGGCGCCCGTGGTCAGTACGATCTTGCCGCTGGTGCGCCCGGATTGCGAGAGCTCGTGCGCCTTGCCCGCCTCGGCCAGTGGCAGCACCTCCGCGATGTGCGGGCGCAGTTGACCCCGCTCGACGAGCTGAGCTATCGCCAGCATGCCCGCGTGGTCGGCCTCCACGGCCATGAACACCGCCCGGACGCCGAGCACCGCCGCCTCCTGCGCCAGAGCCGCCTCGGCCGGTGAGGCGAGGGAGACCACGATGCCGCCGGGCCTCAAGGTGCGCAGCGAACGCGGGCCGTAAGCACCACCGATGGTGTCCACGACGACGTCCACTCCGGACACGGCCTCGGCGAAGTCGGTGGTGCGGTAGTCGACCACCTCGTCGGCTCCGAGCGAGCGGACGAACGCGTGCTTGGCGGCGTTCGCGGTGCCGATGACGTACGCACCGCGGGCCTTGGCGATCTGGACGGCCAGGTGGCCGACGCCCCCGGCCGCCGCGTGCACCAGTACCCGCTGTCCCGGCCGCACGTCGGCCGTGTCCACCAGAGCCTGCCAGGCGGTGAGGGCGGCCAGCGGGAGGGCGGCGGCCTGTACGTGGTCGAGTCCGGCGGGCTTGTGCGCGAGGTGCCGGGCGGGGGAGGTGGCGTACTCGGCGTAGGTGCCGGCCGGGGCCGGGTGGCGGGGCATACCGAACACCTCGTCGCCCGTCCGGAAGAGGGTCACGCCGATGCCGACGGCCTCGACGGTGCCGGAGAGGTCCCAGCCGAGCGGTACGGGCGGCACACCGGCACCGGCCAGTCCGCCGGTGGCGCGGTGCCAGACGTCGGTGGGGTTGACGGCCGCGGCGTGGATCCGTACGAGCACTTCGGCGGGCCCGGGCTCGGGACGCACGGTCTCGGTGAGGCGGAGCACTTCGGGGCCGCCGAAACCGGTCTGGGTGACGGCCCGCATGGTCCGCCCGGCCCGATCGGCCTGCTCGGCCCGCTCGTTCTGCGTCTTCGTCGTCGTCATGTGATCAAGGATGCCGATCGGAACCGAGGCGGACGAGTGGCCGGAGTGACACGATGTGAAAAGATCTGGCCATGACTGCTGAACGTGCCCACCGGGTCGTCGTCCTGGCCCTCGACGGGGTCTACCCCTTCGAGATGACCATTCCGGTGCGGATCTTCGGCACGGCCCGAGGCCCGGACGACGCACCCCTCTACGAGATCCTCACCTGCAGCCTCGATGGCCGTCCGGTCCGTACCAGCGCCGACTTCAGCATCACGGTGGAACACGGCGGCGAGGCCGTCGCCACCGCCGACACCCTCGTGATCCCACCCTTCATCTGTGGCCCCGGTGCCGACGGCGCGGACCCCGGTGCGGTGGACTGGCTGCCCGCCGACCTGGCCCGGACCCTGTCCCGGCTCCCCGCCGGCGCGCGGATCGTCTCGATGTGCACGGCCTCCTACGTCCTGGCCACCGCGGGCCTCCTCGACGGCCGCCGGGCAACCACCCACTGGAACGAGGCGGAACACTTCCAGCGAGCCTTCCCGCAGGTCCGGGTCGACGCGGACGTCCTGTTCGTGGACGGCGGCCAGGTACTGACGGCCGCCGGAGTCGCCGCCGGAGTCGACCTCTGCCTGCACCTGCTGCGTCGCGACCACGGCAGCGCCGTGGCCAACCGGGTCGCCCGGCTGTGTGTCGTACCGCCGTGGCGGGAGGGGGGCCAGGCCCAGTTCATCGAACGGCCGGTGCCCGAGGTCTCGCAGGCGAGCACCGCCGCCACCCGCGAGTGGGCCCTCAGTCGGCTCGGCCGCCCGATCGCCCTGGCGGAGCTGGCGCGCCACGCCGGGATGAGCGTACGGACCTTCTCGCGCCGGTTCCGCGACGAGGTCGGGATGACGCCCGGGCAGTGGCTGACCCGGCAGCGCGTCGAGCATGCCCGGCGCCTTCTGGAGGTCACCGACCTGCCGGTGGACCGGATCGCGCAGGAGGCGGGCCTGGGTACGGGCGCTTCGCTGCGACGGCACATGGCGCACGCGATCGGGGTGGCTCCGATGGTGTACCGGCAGACGTTCCGCGCGCGGGCCAACTAGGCCATTTCCTTCGGATCCCCGGATCCCCGGGCCGTCGGGCCGTTGGGCCGTCGCACGGCTCGTCCCGTGCCCGTGAGCCGTCGACCGACCCCCCGTGGGCTCGGATGGGGCCGCTTCGCGCCCCAGCCCACCCCGGACCGGGTCCACCGCACCAGGTATCTTGCATCGCATGGAACCAGGTGATTCGACCAAGCAGGCCCGGGCGGCCGCCCAGCTGCGCAAGGGGGTCCTGGAGTACTGCGTACTCGCCCTGATGCGGGACCGCCCCCGCTACGGCGTGGAACTCCTCCACGCCCTGGAGGACTCCGGCGCCCTGGCCACCAGCCAGGGCACGGTCTACCCGCTGCTCTCCCGGCTCCGCCGCGACGATCTGGTCACCACCACCTGGCAGGAGTCCACCTCGGGCCCACCGCGCCGCTACTACGCACTCACCGACAGCGGCCGGGCCGCGCTCGAGGAGTTCACCCGGGTCTGGCCCGGCTTCCGCAACGCCGTCGACTCCTTCCTCGCCACCCCGCACACCTCCACCGGAGACCTCGCATGAAGAACTCTGCCGACCTCGTACGCGACTACCTCCACGCCGTCGAGCGCGAGGCCTCCGCGCTCCCCGCCGACCGTCGCCAGGAACTCCTCGCCGACCTCGCCGAACACATCGAGGTGACGCGCGCGGAACGCCCCGCCGTCGCGATCGGCGAGGTCCTGACGCAGGTTGGGGGATCCCCGCACGATCGCGACGACGGCGCTGACCGAGGCGGGGACCGTGGCCGCCTCGGCTCCCGGCCCTGGGCGGCGCCGGCATACCCGCCCGGCCGGGCAAGGTGCACCCCCTGGTCCCGCTCCTGATGCTCACCCTCTCGCTGCCCTTCATGATGATCTTCCCCGACCAGCCCGGGCCGGTCGTCGGCGTCCTGTTGCGCATCACTGGCGCGGTACTTCTCTGCACTTCGGTGCACTGGACCGCGGCCCAGAAGACCACCGGCGTACTGGTCGCCGCCGTCATGCCGAGTGCCGTCATCGCCACCTGGAACCTGTCCAGCGGCGGCCCGGCGGGCGACACCCCGGCCTTCCTGGCCAACCTGGCGATGCTTGCCCTGCTGGCCGGTACGGCGGCATGGCTCTGGCGGGTCCGCCGCAACTGAAGGCATGCCCCCCCTCTACCAAAACGGCAGATTTTGTGAAGAATGGGGGCAATGATGACCGTTCTGGTGGCGGGTGTGGCGGCAGGTCCCGAGCTGGAAGCTCTCCGTGCATGCGTCCACAGCGGGCCGCACTTCCGCATCGTGGCCCACGCCCACGATCCCGACATCGCCCTGGCGCAGGCCCGGGTCCTGCTGCCGGACATCGCCGTGATCACTCTCCACCGCCCCGACGCCCAGGCGGAACGCGAACGCCTGACCCTCGTTCGCACCCTGCGGTCCTTCGACCCTCCCACCGGGATCATCCTGCGCCGCGACCCCCACGAACCCACCGAGCCGATCAGCCCGGGGCTCGCGCCGGTCCAGGGGGCGATCCACGCGGTGCGACGTGCCGACCTCGATGCACTCCA
Organism: Streptomyces sp. NBC_00435; assembly: GCF_036014235.1. Classification (GTDB taxonomy): domain Bacteria; phylum Actinomycetota; class Actinomycetes; order Streptomycetales; family Streptomycetaceae; genus Streptomyces. Next base: position 7,896,942 of record NZ_CP107924.1, on the reverse strand, counting down.
CCACGCGCTGGTCGCCATCGGCCGGCGCCGGGCCAGCTGCAACATCGACCCCGCCGCACACTGACTTCCCGTGCGGCCTGCCCGGCCGGGCCCGTCGGGAACTTCGGGCACATCGCCGCGGCGCGAGAACCGCACGCCTCCGTTGGATCGTGGGCGACATCAGCGGTTTGTCCTGGATTTGCGCCGTACGCCTTCCCCATGATGGGGAGGGCCCGGGCTGCTCCGGTCCCGTTCCGTCCGCCGGAAGGCTCCGCAATGACGCGTACCCGCCGCCGTATCGCGCTCCTGCTCACCGCACTGTCCCTGGCCACCCTGCCGCTGGCCCACTCCGCCCCGCGCGCCGAGGCCGCCGGGCCCGCCCACTGCGCTCCGGGGGCGCTCCCCGTCCACCCCGGCCCCTCTCGCGGGGCCCCGCAGGGGCAGCTCGTCGCACTCCGGCCCGACGCCGGCCCCAGCAGTGGCGGCACCCAGATCACCCTTGTCGGGGCCGGCCTCACCCCGTACACCCGGGTGCTCTTCGGGACCCTGGGGCCCGACGGCTGCTTCACCGGCCGGGAAGGCGCGGACGTCGTGGTGCTCAGCGACACCTCCGTCGTCGCCGTCGCCCCCGACTGGCCCGCCGCGGCCACCGTCTCCGTCTACGCGGCCACCCCCTGCGGGCAGGTCACCAACCCACTCCCCTACACCTACCTCGACTGATCGCCGCGGACCGGGTCCGCGGGGAGGCCGAGGGCCCGAAGGGCGCCGGGGCCGGCCGGGTGCTGCCGCCCCACGTCGAGGGCATGCCGGGGCTGTTGCGGGCGGCCCGCGCCGAGCTGGACGCACGGCGTTCGCCGGGCGGCGGCATGCTGTGGATCGGCGCCTTCGCCGCCGTCGACGTATCGCTGGTCCCGCGCGCCCTGGCAGCGTTCGGGGAGCGGTATCCGGGTGTCACCGCCGTCCACACCGAAGGACCCGCCGCCAAGCACGTGTCCCTGCTCGTGCGGGGCGGGCTGGATCTGGCCCTGCCGCGTGGGCACCGGTTCGCCGGACGGGACCGGCTGCGGCTGAAGGTCTACGGGGCACGCCCCGCGGGCTCGGCCACTCCCCCGCCGTCAGCGCCTCCCTCCCCCTGCCGCGAACCACCGCCGATGCTCAGACCACCGTCACCGGGTGACGTACGACGGCGTCGAAGAGGTAGCCCTGGGTGTTGTGGGCCGCCGTCGCGGGCTGCGTCCGCCCGGTGGCGTCCGTGGCCCGCGCCAGCAGGGCGGTCGCCCCGGCGGTCCGCGGCGTCCACGGCAGTGACCAGCGCACCCAGCTGCCCCGGCGCGGGACGTCGTGCAGCCGGGCCCGCTGCCACCGAGCACCTCCGTCGGTGCTGACCTCCACCCGGTGCACGGGAGCCGCGCCCGACCAGGAGCGGCCGGTCAGCAGCCGCGTACGGTGCGCCGGGACGGTCGCTCCCAGCTCCAGCTCGAAGGCGCTCTTGAGGGTCTGCCGGGTCAGCGGAGCACTGCCCTGCGCCGGCTGGTCGGGCCCGAACAGCCGGTACAGGTCGGTGTTCCACGGCGTGTACAGCGGCTGCCCGCTCACCTCGATGTCCCCGACCCACTTGATCGAGGAGATCCCGATCCAGTCCGGGACGACCACGCGGACCGGACCCCCGTGGTCGGGCGGCAGCGGCTCGCCGTTCATCTCGTACGCGAGGATCACGTCGTCCAGCGCCTTCGACACCGGCAGCGGGCGACGCACGTGGCCCAGGTTCACCCCGTTGCTCACCACCTCGTCGTCCAGGCCCCGGGGCAGTACGTCCACCGCGGCCCGGGTCACCCCGGCCCGGCGCAGCACGTCGGACAGCCGGGCCCCGCGCCAGTGGGCCGTGCCGATCGCGCCGAGGGTCCAGGCGGTCCCGGTCACCTGCTGGCCCTGCTGCGTGGTGTAGAAGCTCCGGCCGTTGCCCGCGCACTCGATGAACAGCGTCCGCTCGACGGCCGGCAGCGAGCGCAGCTGATCGTAGGAGAACTCCACCGGGCCCCTGGACAAGGCGTCGCCCCACACCTTCAGCCGCCAGGTCCGCGGGTCGAGGCGCGGCGTGGAGGTGTGGTTGCGGACGAAGAACCGGTCCAGGGGGGTCAGCTGTCCCGTGCCCCGCAGGGCGGCGAAGTTCGTCTCCGCGTTGGTGCCCCGGATGGTGAACAGTTCGGGCGGCAGCGGCTTCAGGATCCCTGGCGGCGCGGCGGCGGGCGCGGCCGTGGTGGTGCCCGCGGTGGCTCCGGCACCACCGGACCCGGTGGCTTCGGCGGTTCCTGCGGAGCCCAGGCCCATGGCGCCGGCCGCGGTCCCCGCCGCGAACAGCCGAAGCAGGTCACGGCGGTCCACCCCCGCCGAACGGGCGCGGCCGCGCGCCCACTCCCGCAGTCGCGTGCGATCGTACTGGCTCTCGTCCGACAGGTCGGGGGACGTTGCGGGGCTCATGGCGGGACACTCCTTGGTCGTGATTCCCGACGGACCGTAGAAGCCCGGCCCCACCAGCGGGAACCTCCCGGACGACATGTCCACGAACCTGCAACACCGCTGCAATGCACGGCTGGTGGGAGCCCACGGGGTCCGGTCAGGAGCCGCTCAGCCGATGACGCGCACCGACTGGGGGCCACCGACGTAGGATACGCCGCGGCCGGGGACCAGCGTCGTGACGAAGGTGTTGCAGCTCGTGCCGAGGTAGATGCTGACCCTCTTGTCCGTCTCGTTGGTGACGTTGGTCGCCCGGATCTGGAGGGTGAGACAGACGTTGTCCGGCGGATTGGCGATGTCGAACTCCTGACCGGCGGGACTGAAGTACCGGATCGTGCCCGCGGCGGCCTGCGCGTGGGTGGCCAGGCCGGTGACCAGCACGGCTGCCGTGCCGACGGTGAGGCCGATTCGGCCGAAGCGGGCGAGTGCATGACGCAGGTGCATGAAGAAGTCCGTTCCTCTCAAGCGGAGTTCGAGCCTCATAACGATCACCCCTCACGCTCCCCCGCCGGAAGCCCGACTCAGTCGAATGCAGTAAGGAGAATCGTTCACTTGTCCGCCGACGGAGACCGAATGGGTTCCAGCTCATCCTTCGGGAGGTCGTTCCCGGTCCGGTCAGCCTAGGAGCGACTGGTTGGTGGTGAGCGCGTCGCCCTTGGCCCCGTCCCCCCTCGCGCGCCAGCGCACCAGCGCGCACGCGCGCCGCAATTGGCCGCTCTGCCGGGCCGAGCACCAGCGTGAGTTGGGGACGGGGGGCGCGTCAGGGGCCGGCGCACAGGAGCGGCGCGGGCGCACCGCACGCGCTGCCGGCCTCCGCTACCCGACCGCGGCCGAGGGGCCCGCGGGGGCCTTGCGGGCGTGCAGGACGTAGGCCTCCAGGGGCAGCGGGGTGCGGTCGAGCAGCTCCAGTCCGGCGTCGGCGAGCAGCCGGGCGTAGTGCTCGGCACGGCGCTCGCGGCCGCCGACATTGCACGCCATGTGGAGGTCCCAGGCCGTCGCGAGCGAGGGGGAACCGTCGGCGGGCAGGAGCCGCTCGACTACCAGCAGGTCGGCGTGGTCGGGCATCGCGCGGGCGCAGTGGCGCAGGATCTCCCTGCACCGGTCGTCGTCCCAGTCGTGCAGGATGCGGGAGAGGACGTACACGTCGCCGCCGTGCGGTACGTCGGCGAAGTCGCCGCTGCGGTAGTCGCAGCGGGCTCCGCAGCCCGCGGCGTCGAGCGAGCGGCGGGCGGCTTCGACGGCGTGGGGCCGCTCCAGGAGCGTGCCGAGGAGCCTCGGGTGTGCGGTCAGGATGCGGCCGAGGAGTTCGCCGTTCCCGCCGGCGACGTCGACGACGGTCCGGGGGGTGGGCGCCTGGGCCGCGCGGGTGATCACTGGGTGGGCGGGCAGCGGCTCGAACATGCGTGAACTCGCCGCCATGGAACGGTCGAAGAGGTCGGCGAGTTCGGGGTCGCGGGCGAAGTGGTCGAAGTGGTTCTCGCCGAAGAGGTGGTCGAAGGCCGGCTGCCCGGTCCGTACGGTGTGGTCGAGTGCGCCGAAGGAGCGGTAGAAGGGGCCCGCGTACATCAGGGCCAAGGGGCGCATCGTGTCCGCGGAGTCCGCGCGGAGCAGGGCGCCGAGCCGGGTGAGGCGGAAGCCGCCCTGTCCCTCGGTCTCCTCGTCCACGACGTCGAGCATCTTGAGGTAGCGCAGGAGCGTGGCGAGGGTGTCGGGGTGGGTGGCGGTGCGCCGGGCGAGTTCCCGGGTGCCGGTGGCTACGTCGGTGTCCATGGCCTCGGGCAGCCGCAGGCGTGCGAAGGCGGCGAGGGCCTGTGTGGTCCACGCTCCGGTGAGGAGGCGGAGGAGCGTTTCAGCGGCGGGGTCCGTGCCTGGGCGTTCATCGAGGTGGCCGGTGCGTGGGTCGGTGCGTGGGTCGGTCCGTGCGTCGGTGAGGTTCTCGGCAAGGTGGTCGGTGAGGACGCCGTGATGGTCGCCGGGCGTGTAGAGCTCGAGGCGCCGGTAGCCGCACGTCTCGTCCGCGGGAGCGGTGAAGTAGAGGACGGTGCCGTTCTCGTGCGGGTTGTACCCGCCGCCGTCGGGGCGGGCTCCGTGCCGGGTGAGGACCGCGCACAGCCCACGCAGGACCAGTGGGTCCGGATGTTCCAGCTCGAATGCCAGGTGTGCCTCGTGGCCGCGGGCGCGCTCGTGCGCGGCGATCGGCTCCAGATCCGAGCGTGCGGGCACCATGAGGGCGAACACCTCAACGGCACGGCGCTCCCCGCCCGGCCCGTCGACACGGGGGCGCACGATGCGGACGTCGAGCTCGGCGGCGTCGCGCTGGTGGCGCCGGGCGAGCCGTTGGCGTACGACGACACTGGGTTGGGACGGGGTGTCGGCCTTGAGCCCGCAGTCCGCGAGTTGCCCGCGCAGGTCGTGCGGGCCGGTCGGGAAGAGCAACAGGCCCGCGTGGGCGAACCGGCAGTGCGCGGCCAGCGACTCCAGTTCCGGGCCGTGCAGGCCGGGCAGCAGGAGGGGCAGCAGGGTGGCGGTGTCGTGTTCCCGTACGAAGGCGACTGCCGCGCGCAGGCGGGCCGTGTCGTCGGGAAGCATCCTTTCGCCTCGAAGCGCCGATCCGGCGGGGCGCTCCGCCTCGTCGGGGAGGATCGCTCCCTCGGGGAGAGTCGCTTCGTCGGGGAGGGTCGTCGTCATCGCGGAGGTTCCTCGGGCGGGTGCTGGGCGGAACGGGGCATGGTGGACAGGGCCGGGGTGGACCGGGCCGGGGTGGGCCGGACCGGGGTCACGGTCGGGTGGAGCGGCTTGACGCTTCGAAAGGCTGAGTTCACACGCCGACGTAGTTCTCGGCGAACCAGTCCTGGTGCGCGCGGGACATGCGCAGGGAGTCGAGTCGGGCACGCCGCAGGGAGGCGTGGAAGAACGATCCGCCTGAGTGGTCCTGGCCCGGGATGGCGTGCAGCAGCCCTGTCATCCACTGGGTGAATTCCTGTGCGCGCCAGATGTGCGCCAGGCACTGCGCCGAGTAACGGTCGAGGGCTGCACCGTCCCCTCCGGCGAGCGCCCCGGCGAGGGCCCCGGCCAGGATCTCCGCCTCCAGGACGGCGAGGTTCGCGCCCTTCGCGGCTGCCGGTGCCGTCAGGCTCGCCGCGTCGCCGGCGAGCAGGAGCGAGCCGTGGCGCAGCGATTCCACGACGTCGCACTCCAGGTCTACGACGCCCCGCTCGACGATCGGCCCCCTGCGCAGCGGGCCGTGCTCCGGAGCGCGCATCCGCAGGTCGAGTTCGTCCCAGATCCGCTCCTCGGACCAGGCGTCGGCGCAGGCACCTCTCGGGTACTGGAGGTAGTAGCGCGTCACCTGCGGGCTTCGGGCCATGTGGCCGGCGAAACCGTGGTCGTGGACGGCATAGCCGACGGCATCGAGGCTGGGCGGAGCCTGGGCCAGCAGGCCGAGCCAGCTCACGCCGTAGTCGTGGTGGTGACGAACCGCGCCGGGCGGCAGCGAGCGGCGGGCCGCTCCGTGCCGGCCGTCGCAGCCGGCGACGTACCGGGCGTCCCACCGGGTGGGGCGGCCGTCCGGCTCGAGGGTGGTGACGTAGGGCCGGGGGCCGTCGGCGTCGTGGACGGCCAGCGCCTCGGTACCGAAGTGGATCCGCCCCCCGGAGTCCAGGTAGCGCGTCAGGAGGTCGGTCACCAGGTTCTGCTGCGGGTAGACGGTGTGCTGCTCGCCGCGGCCGAGGACTCCGTAGTCGAGGCGGAAGCGGCCGTCCCCGGTACGGAACTCGCAGGTGCCGTGTGCGAGCCCGTGCCGGTGCAGTCCGTCGGCGAGGCCGTGGCGGTCCAGGACCCGTACGGTGTTCGGCGCGAGGAATCCGGCGCGGGCCCGGGTCTGGATGTGGGAGCGGCTGGCTCGTTCGAGGACCGCGCAGTCGATCCCGGCGGCGAGCAGGAGATTGGCGAGCACCAGGCCCGCGGGGCCGGCGCCGAGAACGACCACATCGGCCGATTCGCGTAACGTTGGAGAATTCCGACTTTCTGTCATAGCGCGGGAATCATAAGCACGGAAGAACTCGCGGATGATCAAGACTAATCCGAATGCATCAATAAAAGGAAAATCACCGGATCGTCCGCCGGCCCCGCCCCCGGCCCGGAGAACGGAACGCGGGGCCTCCCACCAGTACGATGGGGAGCAGTTCGCCCGCCGTTCGATTCCGCGCCGACCAGGGTGCGAATACTCATGATCGGACCCGGCGGAGACCTCTGGCAGCATGGGCCCATGAACGTCACGCGGCGTTGAGGCCCTTGAGCGACCCTCAGGGGTGTACGGGGGCCGCGAGTGGCAGTTTCCCGCACCGGGGTCGCCGGATCTCATGCGTTGTTACATCGGCAAGACCGTCGACGGCTACGAACTGGATCCCGATCGGGTCCTCGCCCTGGGATTCGGCGAGCACCGCTTCGCCGTCCCACTGGACTCCGACACAAGCGGGACCCCGAGTCGGCCCACTTGGTCGGCGTCGATGAGAACGGCCGCGGCCTTGCTGCCGAGCGAACGTCGTACAAGCCGGAAAACCTGTAGCCCCGTGAAGGACGTGTCCGACCGCGGGCGCCTCAACCGTGCAGGCGGGACCACAGGGGTACACAGCCGCGCTGGAACGCCATCTGCCGCGGCACGGCGCCTCGGAAACCATCAAGCATGCCTACGCGGCTCGTCCATGACAGCTGTCACACGCCACACGTGACCCGCAGCCCTGCCCCGCACCCGCCTCCCCCGACCAGACTGGCGGTCAACACACAGACCACGGGGGCAACATGAACGTCCTGAGCAAGAAGACCACACCGGCCGAGACAGGCGACACCAGCGGCCTGACGCCCTCCGACTACCGACTGCCGGTCTGGTTCTTCGCTTTCGAGGGCCTCCTCGCCGCCGCCTTCGACCTCCTCAAAGCCTTCCCCACAGCATGGCCCGCGCTGCTGCTCCTGCTGGCCATGAACATCACCGTCACCCTGACGGTGATGCGCAAGCGCGTCAAACTCGCCAAGGCGCTGTGGCACGGCAAGGAGACCCGCAAGATCGCCCTCGCACTCGTCGCCCTGCGGATCGGCAGCCACTTCGCCATGAACGCGCTGGGCCTGGCCGTCACCTCCCCCCTCGGCCACACGCTCTTCGCCCTCACCATGGCCGTCACCACGATCGGCCTCCTGTCCTACTCACAGGAGACCGCCATCCGCGCCCTCACCACCCAGACCCTGCGACCGTCCGGGGGCGCGCCAGCCCGTCCGTGAGGACCCGACCAAGGCCGTACGGATCCAGCCACCATGCCGAGCCGGCGGTGGTGAAGGACGCGGTCGGCGTGCGGCCCGCGTGCCAGTCCAGCGCCCGGCCCGGCCCGGCCCGGCCCGGCCGCAGCAGCAGGTCGAGCCAGAGCTGGTAGTTGACAACGTTTCAGTTTCGGTAGCCGGTGAATCTGGCCAAAAGCCTTCCCGAGTGATGCGACATGTGAAATTTTACATGTCGCATGTCAACAGCCGTCGTGTCCCCAGCACGCGGCCACAACGGCCCCGGAGGCCCCCACAGATGCATCCGTCCCGGATATCGAAGGCCCGCGCCCGCAGAGTTCCTGCGCTCGGCCTAGCCGCCTTCATCGCACTCGGCCTGTTCGCGCCACAGAGCCAGGCCGCCTCCATCGGCGCCACGGCCACTGCCGGGACGAACGCAAGGGGAACCGTGGCCTCTGCGCCGCGGTCGATCCCGGTACCCAAGTCCCCCGATGCGATGACCAGCAGCTCCCGCTTCCGCATCTCCTCGCAGGACAGCACCGAGGAGTCCGCCCAGGCCCCCGCCCCGACCGTCAAGCCAGCCAAGCCCGCCAAGGCTGATCAAGCCGACAAGGCCGGCAAGACCGACAGGCAGTCCCCGGCCGCCGCCGCGGACGACTGCGGCGACATCTCCGGCGTGGTCAACGCCACGGGCAGCGCGTTGGTCCAGCAGCTGAAGGCCCTCCCCCAGATCACCTGTACCTACCCGCTGTTCAACCTCACCGGGGAGAACGCGCGGAAAGCCTTCCGCGAAGCCCAGATGGTGACCGTCGCCAACGCGCTGCGCGACGCCTCCGCCACCTACTCGGGCAACAACAGCTCCGCGGTCGGGCAGCTGGTGCTGTTCCTGCGTGCCGGCTACTACGTGCAGGACAACAACGCGGACGTCGTCGGCGACTACGGCCCGGCACTGGACAGTGCGGCGCTCGGCGCGCTGGACGCCTTCTTCGCCTCCCCGCGCAGCAAGGACGTCACCGACGCCAACGGTGAGATCTTCAACGAGGTCGTCACGCTCATCGACAGCACCCACGCGGCCGGTCGGTACGCCGGCGTCGTCAAGTGGATGCTCGGCAGCTACGACGGCACCTGGCCCGCCCAGATGAACCTCGCCATGCAGCACGTCGAGTGGGTCGTCGACAACGGTTTCAAGGCCAAGAACGACGACCGCGGTTGGCGGGCCGCCCTCAAGGCCGACCCCACCATCCTCAACACCTGGGCCGGCTTCATCACGCGCAACAGCGCGCAGCTGAACCGCCTGGACGTCGTCAGCAACGTCGGGCGCTACCTCGGCTACGCCCTCGACGTCCCCGAGCTCAAGGACCGGCTCCGGCCGCTGCTGAAGGACCTGATCAACCGATACCCGAACGTCGGCCCGACCGCGCCGATCACCATGAACCTGGGCTGGTACACGCGCCAGTACGACAGGAACAACTGTGCGGCCTACGCCATCTGCGACCTGGGCGACCGCGTGCTCCCGGCGATCCTGCCGATCCAGCACACCTGCACTCCGGACCTGAAGATCCGTGCCCAGGACATGTCTCCCGGGCAACTGGGCAGCACCTGCACCAGCCTGGTCAACGAGGACGCGTACTTCCACCGGGTCATCGGCGACAAGGGCGCGATCCCCGGTGACGTGAACACCAACCTCGAGGTCGTCGTCTTCGACGACTACACCCAGTACTCGCTGTACGCCTGGGCCATCTACAACATCGACGTCGACAACGGCGGCATGTACGAGGAGGGCAACCCGGCCGCCGCCGGCAACCAGGCCCGCTTCATCGCCCACGAGGCCCACTGGCTGCGCCCGGACTTCCAGATCTGGAATCTCAACCACGAGTACACCCACTACCTCGACGGCCGGTACGACATGGCCGGCGATTTCGATGCCAGCCTGACCACGCCGACCATCTGGTGGGTCGAGGGCATCGCCGAGAACATCTCGTTCGGCTACCGGGGCGAGCGCAACGCCGACGCGATCGCCGAGGCAGGCAAGAAGACCTACAAGCTCAGCGACCTGTTCGACACCGTCTACAACCAGGACGCGGACCCCGACGTCAACTCGAACCGCGTCTACCGCTGGGGCTTCCTCGCGGTCCGCTACATGCTGCAGGCGCACCCCGCCGACGTCGAGACCGTGCTCAACAAGTACCGCACCGGCGACTGGAACGGTGCCCGCACCTTCCTGAAGCAGACGATCGGCACCAGCTACGACGCGGGCTTCGCCACCTGGCTGACGACCGCCTGCGCGACCAACGACTGCGGCCCCCTGCCAGAGGCGCCGTCCACCCCGCTCTGCACCATGAGCGACCCCCGTCAGTTCGACAAGAACTGCCGCCGGGACAATCTCACGGCCGCCGCCGGCAACTACAGCTACCACTTCGTGTACCTGCCGGCCGGTCTCAAGCAGCTGACCGTCACGAGCAGCGGCGGCACCGGCAACGCCGACCTCTACTACGGCGGCGGCAGCTGGGCCACCACCACCGGCTACCAGGCGAAGTCCACCAACGCCGGCAACAGCGAGACGCTGACGATCGACAACCCGCCGTCCGGCTGGGTCTACTTCAGCCTCGCCGCCGCGCAGGACTTCGCCGGTGTGAGCCTCTCCACGCAGTCCAAGTAGTCCGCCCCACCGGGCCGGCCGGGCCCCGGTGTACGGGACCCCCTGACCAGGGTTCCCTCTGGTCAGGGGTGGCGGTCACCGCCGCACCGGCACTGCGCCGGCCACAGGAGCGAGAGCATGAGCATGACGCCGCGGGTTGCCGACCCTGCCTTCACGGTCGGGCTTCGTGGGGGAGGTCTCAGCAGGTGATGGTGACTTCGTGGACCACCGGGCTGGCCGCTCGAGGGAACGAGGCCACGCCGAACGTGCCGCGGACGATCGAGCCGCACGGCACGGTGTTGACGGGACCGCGTACCTCGAGGCTGGCAGACGCGAAGAGGACCGACTTCACCTGCGTTTGCGGCGCGGCGGCGCCGACGACCTCCACGGACAGGGTGGTGAGCAGCTCCTTCGTGGCGGGCAGCGGGCTGCCCGGGGAGGGCGGGCCGGCAAGGCCGACCCTCCCGTAGAACTCGACGGTGGTTCCGCTGATCCCGGCGCACACCCGCGTGGCCAGGCCCCCTTGGAGGCCCGAGTTCCCGCAGGTGGTGACGGTCTCCATCGTGCCGGCCGGCGGGACGTCGGCGTTGGCGTTGGCCGGGGCGATCGCGTAGACGGCCAGACCTGCGGCACCGGCTGCGAGGAGTGCTAAGCGGTTCATCGGAGTTCGTCCTCCTTGTAATGACGCGCCCGCCGAGGGCTCTCGGCTGCGCCTATGGCATGTGATATTTCACATGATACAAGAACGAGGAATGTTCGAGACCTGAACTCCTCCTGGCCGCAGCAAGTCACTCGACCTACGCGTTCGGACCGCACTCACCCGCCACACCCGACGCCCCTGCGGGCCCCACTCATTGACCTTGCCCCCTATGGGCAACCCGCGCCCCGGGAGTGGGGCCCCTCGAAGGAGGTGCACCCGGGGCGCGGGAAGTCAGCGGGTGATCAGCGGCCTTGGAGGGACTTGACGTTGTCGCCGAAGGACCAGCCCTTTGAGCCGTCCCAGTTGACCGACCATGTCATGAGCCCCTTCAGCGAACCGCCGAAGGCGTTCCACGACTGGCTGACCAGACTCGGCGCCATGTAACCACCGCCCGCGCCGGACTGGGCCGGCAGGCCGGGCACCTGCTTGTCGTAGGGCACCTTGATCGTGGTGCCCTGGATGGTCAGGCCGTTGTTCAGGCACGTGGTCTGCGCGGTGAATCCCTGCACGGTACCGGCCTGGTAGGAGTCGCCGGAGCAGCCGTACATGCTGCCGTTGTAGTACTGCATGTTCAGCCACCACAGTCGCCCGTTGTCGGCGTACTTCTTGATGATCGGCAGGTAGGAGCCCCAGATCGACCCGTAGGTGACGCTGCCGCCCGTGACGTACGCGGTTTCGGGGGCCATCGTGAGGCCGAAGCCCGCGGGCATCTGGGCCAGCACGCCGTCGATGATGCGGATCAGGTTGGACTGCGAGGCGGAGAGCGTGTTGATGCTGCCGCTTCCGGACAGGCCGGTCTCGATGTCGATGTCGATCCCGTCGAAGTTGTACTTCTTGAGGATCGGTACGACGGTCGCCACGAACTTGTCGGCGACGGTGCTGGAGCTCAGGTCGATGCCCGCGGCCGCGCCGCCGATCGACATCAGGATCGTCGCCCCGGCCGCCTTCGCCTGGCACATCTCGGCGGGGGTCGCGACCTTGACGCCCGCGTCCATGCCGTCCTGCCACTGGACGGTGCCGTCCGAGAGGATCACCGGGAAGGCGGCGTTGATGGCGTTGTAGCCGTGCGCGGCGATCCGGCTGTCCGTGATGGGGACCCAGCCCATACCGGGGTGGACGCCGTTCGAGGCGCCGTCCCAATTCTCCCAGTACCCCTGAAGGACCTTGCCCGACGGCCTGGGCTTCGTGGGGCAAGTCTCGCCCTGCGGAGGCGTGGTGGTGGGCGGTGCGGTGGTGGGCGGGGTGGTCGTGGGCGGGGTCGTCGTCGGCGGGGTGGTGGTCGGCGGGATCGTCGGCGGGGTGGTTGTCGGCGCGGGGCTGCTGCCGCCGGGGCCGGTGAGCGACACGTCGTCCGCGTAGTACGCGGGCTGCCCGTACCAGCCGTGCAGGTAGACGGTCACCGAGGTGGTGCTCGCTCCGGTGGTGAAGCCGACGCTGAGCTGGCTGTACGACGGGCTGTTCGGCGTCCAGGTGGAGGGGGCGGTGGTGATGCCGGTTCCGGTGGCGCCCAGGTAGACGTAGCTGCCCTGGACGTAAGCGCTCAGCGTGTACTGGGAGTTGGGCTGCACGCCGATGGTCTGGGTGCACTGGGCGTTGTCCTGGCCGCTCGGCGTGCCCTTGAGCGCGGAGGCCCCGGAGTGGACCGGACTGGCGACGGCCGCACCGGAGCCGCTCGAGCAGGTCCAGCCGGTGAGGCCGTTCTCGAAGCCGGAGTTGGCCACCAGGTTGGTGGTGACCTCCTCGGCCGCGACGGCCCCGGCCGCGACGGAGCCGGCAACGGCTATGCCAACGCCCATGACGGCGGCGGCGCTCACCCCGGCGAGGGTGCGGTTCACCTTCGATGCACGCCCCAGCGTCGCCCTCTGCGCGCGCGGAGCTCGCAGCGGCTCGCGCCCGGCCTGGGCGCCCTCGAGGCGGCCGGGATCGGGGCAAGGGTTGGTGTCACCCGACGGGCGTGGTGTACGCGACCTTCGACGGAACATGTTGCGCTTCCTTCCGCCGAGCGCCAAGGACTTGACCGGCGCGTGGGGGCGTGACGCCCGGCTGTGGGTGAGGTGGGACATGTGGGGCTGTGCCGGACCGGATCGTAGGAGGGACGGTCAGGCTGGTCAATAGGTCTGGACCAAAGGCGAGGAGTGTGGTTCTGTCGACCGAGGGCGATCCGCGAATCCACGGGGCGTCGCGGTGCGCCATGGGCCGCTGAACTCCCCCGGCCGTACGGATCGGCGGTCCGGGTCTGACTGCGCCTTCAACCTTCGGTCTGCCTTTCCGCATCCGCAGGCAATCCGGAGGGCGCCGGCATACGCCCGTTGAGCGACGGGCGTGACGTACTGGCGGAGGTCCACCCGGACGGTGATTCGATTTGCTACCAGGAGAGCTGACGGCATGGCCTACCGCGGCGGCGCTCCCGGGCGAAATCCAACCCCATCTCCGCGGCGCTCTCGAGCACCGCGCTCATCCCGATCTCGGCGACATCGAGGCCATCCGAAGCGTTCGGCCCCGTTCAGCGGTGGCCGACTGCCGAGCGCGGGACGACGGCTGGCCGGCATGCGGCCTACCCCGGCCGCACCGGAGCCTGTGACCAGCGCTAACCTGCGGCATTAGTTTCTCCAGCACCCGGATCGACCGGGCGCCGACTCGTATTCCACGTTGCGAAGGGCTGTGCCGTGAAGGCGAAGCGTGTTCAGCAGGTGCTCCAGGTAGTCGCCCCGTTCCTGACCGAGGGGGAGGCGACCGAGGTGGCCACGTTCGCCAACGTCGGGACGGTCTCCGCACGGCGTCTGGTGGGCACCACCGTGCTAGTCGGTGTGGCCACGGCGGGCATGGTGACCGCGGTGGCGCGGCCCCGCCCTCTTTATGTGGCGCTGACCACCCACCGCCTGATGTTCTTCGACGCGAACGGGCTGACCGGCCGGCCCGAGGCCAAGCCGGTCATGGAGTTGCAGCGGGAGTGGGTGGCTGTCGCGAGGGTGAAGAAGTTCCTCCTCGCGCTCAACGTCCACCTTCAGGTGCTCGACTCGGACAAGGAGCTCAAGCTGTCCTTCCCCCGCACCACCCATGACGCAGCGCGCACGGTCGTCGCGGGCCTGCCGATGGTGGAGGCCCCTGCGGACCTGTCACAGGGCTGACCCGCCCGGCGGTTACTCAGCTTCCCGACGCCGTGGCTTTGACAGTGACTTGTGGGGTCCATGGCCTCCGGGGCGTGACCACTTCGTCCTGCCACCTCCCGGCGCACGCCGGGTCGACCCGACCCGGTGGGCGTGCCCTCCAGGCGCAGCGGGACCGGTCCGCCGTCCAGCTGCGGGAACAGCGGCGTGCCCCGGCCGATCCGTACCGGGTGCACGTAGATCCGGTACGCGTCCACCGTGGCGGTCGCCGACCCGCTGGAGGGTGCGCGAGTACACGTACTTGGGAGTGTCCCGCCAGATGCGGGCGAAATCGGCCACGGGCCCGGCGTTCTGGGGGGGGGCGGCATGGGCCGTCGGCCAGAACTCCCCCATCAGCTCGTACGTCACGCGGCCGTCGAGGAATCCACCCATCGCGCGGGCCTCGTCGTTGAGATGCTGGTGCACTTCCTCGTCGACGAGGTGCCAGCCGATCCGCTGGTCGGGCCCTTCGATGTATCCGTCCAGGGATACCGACGTCATGAGGATGATCTGCCGCATGGCAGCCCGGGCTACGCCCGCCGGTCGGGGCAGGGTCGGTTCGGCACGCGGAGACCTGCGATGCGGGGAGCCGCTCGGCGGTGATGACGTCCGACAGCCTCCCCCGGCCCTGGCGATCGCCGATGGGCCGCGGCACCGCGAAGTCGGGGAAGGGATCACGCGGGCCTGCAGCATGGCCGGAGCCGCGCCGCGTGGAACGGCGGTTCTCCCGTGCCCCCGGGATACGGGAGTGGCACCCCGGCCGCACCCCCGGCGCACGGGCCCGCACGAGTGTGGCGTGCCGCGCCTGGTTCGCCGTGGCACGCCGGTTCCGCGGATGGCGGCTCGCAGCCCCTGGGGGGACGGGCCGCCGAGCGTGCTAGTACTGCAACGGTGTTTGCTGTGATGGTTTGTTGGATTCTGGCGGTGTGTGACCGCGTCGTTTGTAGTGGCTGACACGTGCCTGGAACTGCCGTCGCCGTCGCCAGTGTGACCAGTGCAGGACGTGGTCGATGCTCGCGCGGGGCCGGGTAAGCCGACTGATCAGACGTCGGAGTTCGGGCAGGGTGAGGGGTATGAGCTGGGAGGATCCGTTTCTGCTTTCCCGGTATCCAGTGCTCGGCCGCGCAGGACGGTGAGGCAGACGTGGGCGGCCATGGCCAAGGTCATGTGGCGGTGCCAGCCGTCGTAGCGGCGGACCTGGTAGTCGTCCAGGCCGCACTCCTGTTTCGCGGTCTGGAAGCATTCCTCGACCGCCCACCGGCTTCCCGCGACGCGGATCAGCTCGTCCAGAGTGGTCTCGGCCGGGCAGTAGGCGATGTAGTAGGAGATCTCCTCGGGCCGACGAATGCTGCGGCGGGCGATCACCCAGTGCCGGCGGTCCTCGCGGTGCCAGGGCCGGACCTCCACCCTGGCCCAGTCGTAGACCCTCGGGCCGTGGGCCCCATTGCCGCAGGAACGACGCTTCCACTTCTGACGGGGCAGACCGGGAAACAGGTCGTGAACAGGATGGTCCATGGCCCAGCGGGAGACGACGGTGTCGTGGCGGGTGGTGGCCATGACGTGGAAGACATCCGCCCGCTCCAACTCCGTGCGCCAGCCTTTGGAGAAGCCGTAGGCCGCGTCCGCGGTCACCCACCGGAAAGGAATCTTCTCGGCGATCGCCCGGCGGACCATGGCCTTGGCCATCACCACCTTCGTCTCGAAGCCGACCGAGTCATCGATGCCGGCGGCCCGGCACCGGTCGCGGTCATCCGTCCATGACGTGGGCAGATACAGGCGGCGGTCGATCAGGGTGCGGCCACGGCTGCCGGCATAGGCGAGGAACACCCCGATCTGGGAGTTCTCCGTCCGGCCGGCGGTCCCGGAGTACTGGCGCTGGACCCCGGCCGAGCGGACGCCCTTCTTCAGGAACCCGGTGTCGTCGACGATCAGCACCGCATCCGGATCGCCGAGATGCTCGACGACGTAGTCACGGACGTCGTCCAGGACCTCGTCCGCGTTCCAGTCGATCCGGTTCAGCAGCCGGTGGATCCGGTCCGGACCGGCATGCCCGGCCTCCTCGGCAAGCGTCCACCCGTTCTTCCGCTCCAGCGGAGCTATCAGCCCCCGCATATAGGCAAGAGCCGACTCACGCGGCTCCGACCTCGAGAAACGGTGCACGAACCGCTCATGCAAAGCCTTCAGTTCACCAGCCCACAACCGGGCATCCCCAAGTTCCCCACCCATGACCTGACCAACGACCGACCTGCCCAACCGTCACAGCAAACACCGTTGCAGTACTAGGGCCTGTGTGATGTCGTGATCAACTGCTGGGTTCTGCCCTCTTCAAGGGGTCGATTCCGGTAGGACTGTGGTGGTGACGCGTAGGCAACTGACCCATGCCCAGTGGAAGTTCATCGAGCCGTATCTGCCGATCGGTAGGTACGGTCCGTATCCGGAGCGGTTGCGGGAGCAGTTCGAGGGTGTGATCTGGCGGTTCCGCTCCAGTGGTCAGTGGCGGGAGATGCCTGCCGAGTTCGGTTCCTGGGCCACTGTCTACGGGCGCTTCCGCGTGTGGCGGGACGCCGGTGTGTTCACGGCCCTGCTGGAGGGCTTGATCGCCGAGGGTGCCCGGGCGGGCAGGACGGATTTGTCGCTGGTCAGCGTGGACTCCACCACGGTCCGCGCTCACCACGATGCCGCGGGGATGCGCGTCAGCAAGCACCTGATGAAGGCCCTGGAGGAAGCCGTGGAGGAGCAGGTGACGGCCCGGCAAAAGGGGGCGGCGCGGAGGAACAGAACGGACTGGACGAACGTCGGCGCATCCGGCGCCGACGCAGGCTCCGCCTGAAGGAAGCCCTGCTCGGCCGGTCCCGGGGCGGCCTTACGAGCAAGATTCATCTCGCTGTGGACCGCCGGTGTCGTCCGCTGGCGCTGGTCCTGACTGCCGGGCAGGCCGGGGACAGCCCGCAGTTCGTCCCCGTGCTCGCGAAGGTGCGAGTCCGCCTGCCGGTCGGCCGTCCCCGCACGACGCCTGGTGCGGTCGCCGCGGATAAGGCGTACTCGTCCCGCGGCAACCGCGCCTACCTGCGCAAACGCGGAATCAAGGCCGTCATCCCGGAGAAGAAGGACCAGGCCGCCAACCGCAGGAAGAAGGGCGCACGAGGCGGCCGGCCCGTCAGCCACGACGCCGACCTCTACAAGGAACGGAACACCGTCGAGCGCCTGATCAACAAGCTGAAAGCCTGGCGAGGCATCGCCACCCGCTACGACAAAACCCCAGGCAGCTACCTCGCCGGCCTCCACCTCCGCGCCGCAATGATCTGGATCGACGACCTCCTCAAAACCGCCGACTGATCACAACCCCACACACGCCCTAGCGGCCGTGGTGGCGGCCGCGGCTGCCCCACGACTCGGTGTCGATGACGTTGCCACGGCTGTCGCGGAGGGTAGCGGTGTCGCGCTCGTCCCAGATCTGGTGGCGCAGGTCCTGGTAGACGTCGCGCCGGGTGTCACGGCCCTGGCCGGTGTGCACCTTGACGCTGGAACGACCCTCCAGGCGGAAGCCGTTGAAGCGGTAGCGGTTGCCCTGCTTGTCGGTGAGGGTGAAGCCGCGCAGCTCCACGCTCTGGCGGCCGGTGTTCTTCACCTCGACCCACTCGCTGTTGAGGGCGCGGTTGTCCCGTCCTCGGCCGGCGTTCTCCACGTCACCGATGGCGATGGAGGAGTGCGGGCCGCGGTGGCCGCGGTGGTGGTCGTCGGCGGCGGCCGGCACCGCCGCGGCGCCGATCAGGGCGCCGACGGCCAGGAGGCCGGCGAGAGTGCGGCGGGTGGCGAGGGAAGCAGACATGCGGAAGGCCCCTTCAACAGACAGCCCGGCCCGGCCTCGTCCAAGGCGGGCGGACTCCGAACAGTTCCCGGCGTCCTGCCGAGGAGCCACACTCTGGCCCTGCACGATGCCCAAAAGCAACGCAAACGGCCCGTGTTGCTCAATCCGGATATGTCCGTAACCCTCCCGTGCAGAGCGCATGCGTCAAGCCTGCGTTGACCGCCTGGGCGGCAGCTCCCGACGCTCGCCCAGGCGCCGCACGGGCTACGTCGTTCCGCCTCACGGGAGTCCGGGCCGTTTGCCGTTTCCGGCCCCTGCGCCGAACGGGTTCACCGTGCTGCAACAGCCGCTCCCACTCCCGCTGGCGCGTCGGCGTGTTCTCCCCTACGGCCCTTCGTCGTAGGTGCCCGCCTCGACCTCCAGGGCGAGTTCCTGGAGGACGTCGATCGCGGTGAGGTCCGTACGCCCGTTGTCGTGGGCGATCGCGAGGCTGGTGAACGCCAGACTGAATCCGGAAACCATCGTGTGCAGGGCCGGGCCGAGAGCCTCGGCGACCAGGCCCGCCACCTGCTTCGGGGACGCATCGGCCGGCACTCTGATCGACGGCAGCATTTCGTTCAGGAGCGTCGTGGCCACTCCGACCGTCGGCTCGCCGTCCCCCGGATCCTCGCCGGGGCCGGTGCCCTCCAGTCCGGACTCGGCGGCCCGCCGGATGTCCTGGGCCTCGGTGAGAATGCCGATCACTCGCTTGAGTACCTCTGCACGTTCCACCTGGTGGAGAGTAGCCGTCCAGGGGCGCCCGCTCGTACGTGTCGTCGTACGACGGCCCGTACGCCACTCCCCCGGAGAGCCCGGTGCGGTCGAACGTCACGGAGACCGGGTCATCGCCGAAGTGGCGTCCACCCCGGAGGCCCCGCCCGCCCTGCTGGAAGACCTGCAGGCAGTGGACGCCGCTGCCACCGGCGGGTGCCGCGTTCGCGGCCCCTCAGTCGAGACAGAACTCGTTGCCCTCGATGTCCTGCATCAGGAGGCACGACTCGTTCTCCTCATCGGCAGGCAGCAGTCGCACGCGTACCCCGCCCAGTGCCACCAACCGCGCGCATTCGGCCTCGAGTACGCTCACGCGCTCTTCGCCCACGAGCCCGGTGCCGGCCCGCACGTCGATATGCACCCGGTTCTTGACCACCTTGCCCTCGGGGACGCGCTGGAAGAACAGCCGCGGGACCTCGCCCGCGGGTTCGATGAACGCGTACGCCGAGCCCTGGTGGTCGGGCAGTGCGCGATCGAACTCTCCCCAAGTCGCGAACCCCGCAGGCGGCGACGGTACGACGTGCCCCAGCACCTGGCGCCAGAAGCGGGCGACACGCTCGGGTTCCGCGCAGTCGAAGGTGATCTGGATCTGCTTGATCGACGTCATCGGGCCATCGTAGGGGCGGGGCTTTTCGTCGCCTCCACCGGCCCGATGTCGGAGCAACCCGCGCACGCCGCAATGCACCTCCGCAGCGTGCCGGTCCGGCCGTTGCGTGTGCGGGGCCGGGTCAGCTGAAGGCGCGGCGGTAGGCGTGCGGGCTGACGCCGGTGGTCTTCTTGAACCGGTCGCGGAAGGCGGTCGGCGAGCCGAATCCGACCTGGGCGCCGATGCGTTCGACGGAATGGTGTGTGGTCTCCAGGAGGTGCTGGGCCTGGCGGATGCGTGCCCGGTGGAGCCACTGGAGCGGGGTGGCGCCGGTCTGTTCGCTGAAGCGCCGGATCAGGGTCCGGGTGCTCGTTCCGGCGTGGGCGGCGATGTCCGCGAGCGTGAGATCGGAGCCCAGGTTGTCCTGCAGCCAGGCCAGCACCGGTTCGAGTACGGATCCCTGGGGCGCGGGCGCGTGCTGACGGACGATGAACTGCGCTTGTCCGCCCTCGCGCTCCAGGGGCATGACGGAGAGCCGGGCGGCGTCGGCGGCGACGGCCGAGCCGTAGTCGCGGCGGATCATGTGCAGGCACAGGTCCAGACCCGCGGCGGCGCCGGCGGAGGTGAGGATCTGGCCGTTGTCGACGTACAGGACGTCCGGATCCACCTCGATCTCCGGATGGTTGGCGGCCAGGAGGGCGGCCGCGGTCCAGTGGGTGGTGGCCCGCAGGCCGTCGAGGAGCCCGGTGGCGGCCAGGGGGAAGGTGCCCGAGCAGATGGAGGCGATGCGCGTACCGTTCGCGGCGGCCGCGCGCAGCGCCTCGCGGACGGCGGGCGCGAGCGGGGCCTCGAGGTCGGCGGTGCCGGGAACGATGATCGTGTCCGCGGTCCCGAGCGCTTCCAGTCCCCAGGGCACGCGCATGGTGAAGGCACCTGCGTCGATCTCCGGCCGCTGGGCGCAGACGCGGACCTGGTAACCGGGACGCCCGTCCGGGAGGCGGGTACGGGAGAAGACCTCGATCGGGGTGGACAGATCGAAGGGGATCACCTGGTCCAGGGCGAGGACGGCAATGGTGTGCATGGCCAGAAGATACCTCTCCGCGGTGGCCACGGACTGGTCCTGGCAGTGTCAATCCCATAGTTCCTTCAGCTCAGGGCCTCGCATGCAGCCCTGGCGAGATTCCGTTGGAAGGTGTCACTAATGCCACTGGGAGTCAGGCCGGCGGCCGCTTAGCGTCAGGAGCGACTCCGGCACGGACCGGATGCCGACGCCCGCGAAGGACCCTCTCCATGCATGCCCAGATCATCCTCTTCGACGGTTTCGATCCGCTCGATGTCATCGCCCCCTACGAAGTCCTGTACGCCGGCGGCACCGCCTCCGGAGGCGCGGTCAGTGTGGAGCTGGTCTCCGCCGAAGGACCGCGTGACGTGGTCAGCGGCACCGGAGGTCTGGTACTGCGCGCCACGGCCGCCCTGGACCCCGTACGGGCTGGCCTGATCCTGGTCCCCGGCGCCTCGGGCCGGGTGGGAGAGCCCGGTGAGGTCCCCGAGCACGACGCGGGGGCCGGGGAACGGCAGCAGGACGGATTCATCCCCGTACTGCTGGGCCGCGCCCTGACGACCGAACTCCCCGCACTGCTGCAGGCAGCGCGGGACAACCCCGCGGTGACGCTCAGCGCGGTGTGCGGCGGCTCGCTCGTCCTGGCCATGGCCGGTCTGCTGGAGGGCCGTTACGCCACCACCCACCACCTGGGCCTGGACATGCTCGAGGCCACCGGGGTCCACGCGGTGAACGCCCGCATCGTCGACGACGGCGACCTCGTCACCGGAGCCGGCGTCACCTCAGGACTCGACCTGGGTCTGTACCTGCTCGAGCGCGAGGTGGGCCCTCGGATCGCCCACGCCGTCGAGGGACTCTTCGCCCATGAGCGCCGCGGCACCGTCTGGCGCCACGAAGGCCCTGTGCCCGCCGGCCTCTGACCGCAGGTCCTGCCCCCGTACCTCACAGCCCTGCACCGCACCGCACCGCATCGCACTCGTAAGGAAGAACAGCTCGATGACCGTAGAAGGCGTCTGGGACCTGTCCCTCTCCACCCCCATGGGCAGGATCGAAGCCGTGGTCGAACTCGCCCGGCAGGCCGGTGTCCTGACCGGTGCGGCCCACGGGGCGGGAGAGGGCGTCCCACTCAGCGACATCACCCTCGACGGTGACCGCCTCACCTGGAGGCAGTCCGTCACCAAGCCCCTGCGCCTGAACCTGACCTTCGCGGTCGTCGTCGACGGCGACACCCTCACCGGCACTTCCAGGGCCGGACGCCTTCCGGCCACGAAGGTCACCGGCCGACGCCGCACCGTCCTGACGGCCATGGACCAGCGGTCATGACGAAAATCCTCCTCTCCCTGCACGTACTGGCGGCGGTACTGGCCGTAGGACCGGTCGCGGTCGCCGCGAGCATGTTCCCCAAAGCGCTGCGCCACGCACACGACGCCCCCGATGACCACGAGGCGCGCGCGGCCCTGCGGACCCTGCACCGCATCTGCCGTGTCTACGCCGGCATCGGCATCGCGGTGCCCGTCTTCGGGTTCGCCACGGCCAGCAGCCTCGGCGTCCTCGGCAGCGGGTGGCTGATCACCTCGATCATCCTGACCACCGCGGCGGCCGCCGTCCTGGTCCTGCTGATCCTGCCCGCGCAGGACACCGCCCTCACCTCCGCGCAGTCCCCCAGTCCCGGTCCCGGTCCCGCTCCTGGCGCCGCCCTCCGCCCCGCTGCCCGGCTCGCCCTGTTCACCGGCGTCTTCAACCTGCTGTGGGCGACCGTCACCGTGCTGATGATCGTCCGCCCCGGCTCCACCACGGGAGCATGACCGTGCACGTGCGCCTGAGCCCCCTGCGCCTCGCACTGCGCAGGCTCCGCCTCCCGGCGCCACCGGCCCTGGGGCGGTGCGCAGACCGGTGTAGCATCGGAGGATCGGAAGTAAAAACGTGTGATCACTGCTCAGCACCGGCACCGGTCGATGGAGCAGGGGCCGCACGCGCACACGCGGTATCGGACGATCCGCCACTTCTTCACCTCGAAGGAGTGCGCGTTGAATGTCCGCCGTAATGGAGCTGCCGACGACATCGTCGGCGCCCCCACCGAAAGCTCCCGTCCGCCCCGCTCCCTGCGTGAAGCGGGGATGGCCCTCGCGGGGCTGTCGGCGGTGTTCCTGTTCGAGATGCTCGACAACTCCGTCCTCAACGTCGCGTTGCCGACCATCGGCCGCGAGCTGTCGGCGTCGACGACGTTGCTGCAATGGATCACGGGCGTGTACGCCGTCGTGTTCGGCGGGTTGATGCTGGCCCTCGGGGCTCTGGCCGACCGGGTCGGCCGCCGCCGGATCATGCTGATCGGGCTGCTGCTGCTGGGTTCGGCAAGTCTGGCGACCGCGTTCGTCACCACGGCGGAGCAGCTCGTCGCGATCCGCGCGGTGATGGGCGTGGCGGCCGCGATGACGACACCGGGCTCCCTCGCCCTGGCGTTCCGGCTGTTCGACGAGGACGGGCTGCGCGTACGTGCGACGACGCTGATCTCGACCGTGGGCCTGGTCGGCCTCGCGATCGGGCCCACGGCAGGTGGTTTCGTGCTCGCGTTCGCTCCGTGGCAGGTGCTGCTCCTGGTGAACGTGCCGATCGCCGCACTCGCGTTCCTCGGCATTCGACGCGGGATCCCCGCCGACAAGGCGGACGAGTTGCACCGCGACCCGTTCGACGGCGCGGGCGCCCTGCTCGGCACGGCCGCGATCGTACTCGCGCTGCTCGCACCGACGCTGTTCGTCGAGGTGGGCGTCGCCTCGCCCCTCCCCTGGACGACCACGGCGTCGGCCATCGCGATGGCGGTGCTGTTCGTCCTCCGCGAGCGTTCTGCCCGCCATCCGCTCCTCGACCTCGGGCTGGTCGCCCGCCCGCTCGTGTCGAGCGGCCTGGCGTTCAAGGCCGCCGCGGGACTCGCGACCGCCGGTCTCGGCTACCTCGTGACCCTGCAGCTCCAGCTCGACTGGGGCTGGTCGCCCGCCCAAGCCGCTGTCGGAATGCTGCCGCAGGTCGTCGTGCTCATCGCCGGCGGCGCTCTCATCGGCCCTCTCGTCACCCGCGTGGGTCTCGACAAGGCCGCCTGGCTCAGCGCCGGGGCAGTCGTGTGCGGGCTCGCCGTCTACGGGCTGCTGGGCCGGGTGGGATACGTATGGGTCGCCCTGGCCCTGGTGCTCGTCGCCGCCGGTATGCGGGTCGTGGGTGTCGTCGCCGGGACCAACGTGATGCGCGGCCTCCCGGCCAACCGCACCACCGTCGGCGCGGCGATGGTGGACACCGCCGGCGAAGTCACCACCGGAATCGGCATCGCCGTCGGCGGGACGGTCCTCGCGGCGTTCTTCACCGGCGACCTCGCCACGTCGAGCTGGAGCACCCACCAGACCGCGGAGTTCCGTGCAGCGGTCACCTGGGCCGGACTCGTACTCACGGTCCTGGCCGCGGCGTTGGTGGGATGGGGCATCGCCCGTGCCCGTCGCACGGGGACATCCACGACGTCATCCCCTGAGGGGGACTCGGCCGGTGCGGCCGATGCGGCCGATGCGGCCGATGCGGAAGGCGAGTTGGACCTCCGTGGGACGCGGTAGTTCCGCGGCTGCCTGAGGCCCGGGACGCTGGACGCGGTTCCACGGCGTGCTCCCGGGCGTTGAGCTACTCGCGGGCCTGGGCGCTCACCGCGTGATGCGCCGCGTCACCGCCGTCCGTGCCCAGGGCCGCGAGCAGCCGCAGCCCGTCCTCGGCAGGGCTGCCGGGGGCCGCGGAGAGCACCAGCAGCTCCGTGCTCGATTCGTCCGGCAGCGCGAAGTTCTCCTGGTGCAGTTCCAGCAGGCCGACCAGCGGATGCCGGTACGCCTTGCGCCCGTGCGCGCGGGCGCGCACGTCCGCGCGCGCCCAGAGGCGGCGGAAGCGCTCGCTGCCCATCGCCAGTTCGCCGACGAGCGAGGTCAGGCGGGGGTCGTCGGGGTACTTGCCTGCGGACAGGCGCAGGTGCCCGACCACGTCGAGGGTGCATTGCTCCCAGTCCGCGTAGAGGCCGCACTCGACCTCCTCGAGGAAGATGTGCCGGGCGATGTTCAGCCCCGGCAGCGGCCGGCCGAAGAGGAGCCCGGCGAGGCGGTTCCCGGCGAGCACGTCCAGGCGGTGGTCCATGATCATCGCGGGCGCGCCGGCGACCAGGTCGAGGACGCGCAGCAGCTCCGGCCGGACCCGCCCGCCCGGCGCCTGCACACGGCGGCGGCGCTGCCGGGCGAGCCGGTAGAGGTGCTCGCGTTCGGTCTCGTCGAGGCCGAGGACGCGGCCGAGCGCGTCCAGGACCTGTTCGGAGGGCTGGGTCGCGCGACCCTGCTCCAGGCGTACGTAGTAGTCGACGCTGACTCCGGACAGGTGCGCGACTTCTTCGCGGCGCAGCCCTTCGACCCGGCGGCGGCTGCCGGTGGGTATGCCTACAGCCGCCGGGTCGACCCGGGAACGCCGGGTCCGCAGGAAGCCCGCAAGATCGTCCATGCCTCCCAGTATGGCCTCGCCGGTGCCCGCGAGGGTGGCCCTGCCAATACCAGGAAGTCCCTTCCTACGGAAGAAGCCTCCCTGAACACCGGGCTCCGCGGCGGCCAGGATCAAGGGCAGTCGAAGGCATCCACCCGATCCGAAGGAATTCCCGTGAAGACCCTGATCGTCCACGCCCACCCGGAGCCGAAGTCGCTCAACGGCTCACTGAAGGACCTCGCGGTGTCCACCTTGGAGGCCGCCGGTCACGAGGTCCGGGTGAGCGATCTGTACGCGATGGACTGGAAGGCCGCCGTGGACGCCGCGGACTACGGCCCCGACGCCTCGAGCCCGCTGAAGGTGGCCCTGGACTCCGGCCGGGCCTTCGAGGCCGGGACGCTCACCCCGGACGTCCTCGCGGAGCAGGAGAAGCTGCTGTGGGCCGACACGATCATCTTCCAGTTCCCGATGTGGTGGTACTCGATGCCCGCGATCCTCAAGGGCTGGGTGGACCGGGTGTTCACCTACCGCTTCGCGTACGGCGTCGGTGAGCACAGCGACACCAAGTACGGCGAGCGCTTCGGTGAGGGCACCCTCGCGGGCCGGAAGGCCCTGTTGTCCGTGACGGCCGGCGGCCCGGAGTCGCACTACGCCGCTCGCGGGATCAACGGCCCCATTGATGACCTTCTGTTCCCGATCCACCACGGGATCCTCTACTACCCGGGCATCGAGGCACTGCCGCCGTTCGTGCTGTACGGCACCGACCGGATGACCGAGGCGGAGTACTCGGACGTCGCCAAGGCCTGGGTGGAGCGCCTGCTGACCCTGGAGTCGACCGAGCCGATCGCTTTCCGCCGGCAGAACTTCGGCGACTACGAGATCCCCTCGCTGCGCCTGAAGGACGGTCTGGAGCCCGCGGGCCGCTCGGGCTTCGGCCTGCACGTGCGCGGCTGACTGCTCGGCTTCTGGGCGTGGGCGTACTCGGGCCTGGTCAGCAATACCCTCCGCGGGGCACTGGCCGAGTGCATCGCTTGGACCCGACGCGCCTGGGCTGCTCGCCCTGGACCCGAACGGACTTGGCGGCCCGGGCCGGCGGCGTGCGGTTCGGCGACGAGGAGCTGCGCCGGCCGCGGCAGGGGTGGCACCATGCGGTGTCATGGCAGATGACAGCACCAGCACCTTCCAGGCGGGCCAGACGGGGCTCGTCGTGCAGATCCCGGAGGCGGAGCCGGCCGTCCGCGGGTGGCGCGAACGGCTCGACCCTTCGGCCCGAGCCGGGGTTCCCGCACACGTCACCGTGCTCTTCCCCTTCCTCGACGAGAGCCGGATCGATGCGGCTGTCCGCTCCGCCCTCGAGGACGTGCTGAGCGACCACCAGGCCTTCGAGCTTCGGTTCGCGAGGAGTGGTCGGCTCCCGGAGGTGCTGTACCTCGTTCCGGAACCCGACACGCAGTTGCGGCAGCTCACGGAGGCGATCGCTGCCCGGTGGCCCGAAGCTCCGCCGTACGGCGGCCGGTTCACCGAGATCGTGCCGCACCTGACCATCGCCCAGGGCCAGGAGGAGGCCGTCCTGGAGGAGATCGAGGCCGACCTCCTCGGCCTGCTCCCTTTCACGTCGCGTGTCTCGTCGGTTGAACTCATGGTCCACAACGGCACGCGGTGGCAAGGGCTGGCGTCGTTCGCGCTCGGTGAATGATCCGGGCAGGACGCTCGGCCGGCCCTGATCGCGGCGGGCCCGCGGCCCTGAACCGTCTCGGGGGCGGTCTCGGGGGCGGCCCCGGGTCGGTCCCCGATGTGGGGCGCGAGTGCCGTTCGTAGCGTCATGGGCATGTCGAAGAACGGGAACGACGGGGCCGGCGGCAAGCGTCGGATGCCCCGGTGGAAGCGGGCACTGCTGGTTCTCGGTTCGCTGGCAGGGGGATTCGCGCTCGTCATCGGCGTACTCTTCACCTGGCTCTACACCGGGGCCAAGGTGTCGACCGTGGGCGCGGTGGACTTCCGCAACGCCCTCGCGGTACCACCTCTCGCCGAATCCACCGTGGAGGCGGACGGGACCCGCGTCTTCGACCTGCGGATGCAGGCGGGAGAGACCGGTTTCACCCCCGGGACCAAGACCCCGACCTGGGGTTTCAACGGCAGCTACCTCGGCCCCACCCTCCGCGCGTCGAAGGGCGAGAAGGTCCGGGTGAAGGTCGCCAACACGCTGCCCGAGGAATCCACCGTCCACTGGCACGGCATGCACCTGCCCGCCGCAATGGACGGCGGACCGCACCAGATGGTGCCGGCGGGCGGCAACTGGGCCCCCGAGTGGACGATCGCGCAGCCGGCCGCCACTCTCTGGTACCACCCCCACCCGCACGGTGCGACCGAGACGCACGTCCAGCGGGGCCTCGCGGGCCTGTTCCTCCTCGACGACGCGGAGTCGGCGACTCTGCCACTGCCCAGGACGTACGGGGTGGACGACCTGCCGGTCATCGTCCAGGACGTGACCTTCGACGGCTCGAAGCTCGACCACGGGCACGAACTGATGCGCAACGTCGGCTTCCTCGGCGACCGGACGATGGTCAACGGCACACTGGACCCGTACGTCGACGTCCAGGACGAACTGGTCCGGCTGCGCCTGCTGAACGCCTCCACCGCCCGCGTCTACACCTTCGGCTTCGACGACGGCCGT
Organism: Streptomyces sp. NBC_00435; assembly: GCF_036014235.1. Classification (GTDB taxonomy): domain Bacteria; phylum Actinomycetota; class Actinomycetes; order Streptomycetales; family Streptomycetaceae; genus Streptomyces. The sequence continues at coordinate 7,869,271 of NZ_CP107924.1, read as the reverse complement.
ACGTTCCAGCAGATCGCCTCGGACGGCGGTCTCCTCGAAGCCCCGTACACGGCCGGCCGCCTGCGCCTGTCACCGGGTGAGCGCGCGGAGATCGTCGTACGGATGCAGCCGGGAGGGCGGACGGTCCTGCGCTCGTACCCCCTGGACGCCGGCCTGGACTTCTGGAACCAGCGCTTCGGGGGCGGGGACGACAGCTTCGACGTGATGCAGCTGCGCGCGGCCCCCACCCTGAGGCCGTCGGCGGAGCTGCCGGCGGCGCTGGTGGCACCGGCGCTGCCCACAGGGGAGGACTCGGTCCGCAGCCGCTTCTTCGAGCTCCAGATGTCCGGCATCAACGGCCGGAAGATGGACATGTCCCGGGTGGACGAGACGGTCACCCGCGGCACGGCCGAGACCTGGACCCTGCGCAACGACGACGGGATGCCGCACAACTTCCATGTCCACGACGTCCAGTTCCGCATCCTCGACATCAACGGCGCGGCTCCGCCGCCCTCGTTGCGCGGGCCGAAGGACACCGTCTTCGTCCCGTCCGGTTCGACGGTCCGCATCGCGCTGCGCTTCGACGGGCCCGCGGACCCGGACACCCCGTACATGTACCACTGTCACCTGCTGTACCACGAGGACAGGGGCATGATGGGTCAGTTCGTAGTCGTCGACCCGGGCCAGGCGGCATCCGCCCCGAAGCCCCCGCCCGCATCCGGAGCACACCAGCACTAGGGCGTCTCGTTCGGATCTTGCCGAGCCCGCCGTGGGAGGACATGCGCCGCCGGTCACTCAAGCGACGCGGACTGCCCCACGGCCCGGGTCAGAGTGGAAGTACGGGACGGGTGGAGAAGGAATCGCAGATGCTCTCGCCCTCCGGGCCGTGGACGAACTCGGCCGTGAAGGGGTTGCGGTTGGCCGTGGCCAGGGGCAGCCACCCCAGCAGGTTGCCGTACCCGCCGCAGGCCGACTCGCCACCGTCCCCGCCGTGCACCGCCGTCACGTCGCTGCTCAGCTCCGTGGTGTAGGTGTCGTACGCGATGTGCAGGCCGAGCGCGCTGAGGGCGTTGTGCGGTCCAGTCGGGTCACCGTAGGGAATGCGGTCGAGCGGGCAGTCGTCGCCCCACCGGAAGAGGGTGCCCGCGCCCGCTCCGCACGCGTGCTCCCACTCGTCGGGGGAGGGCATGCGCAGGCCGCGCCCGGCGAGCACGGCCGGCATCTCGGCGGGCAGCTCGCTCAGGGCCTCGTTCTCCACGGCCATCAGCACCGTGGCCACGGTCGCGGTCCGGTGCGGGCTGAGTACGGCGGCCAGGTAGCCGCGGAGGTCCTCGAGACCGTACCCGTAGCCCTCCTCCGTGCTCGCCGCGTAGTCGGCGGTCTGTTCCGGCGTCGGGCTCCAGTGGTCCAGGTCGAAGCCGAGGATCACTGGGCCACCGGGTATCAGGGCGAACTCCGTGCCGGCGCGGTCGATCCGGACCCGGTGCAGGGGGGCGCCGAGGTGCTCGACGGTGTCGACGGAGACGACGCGGCCCTCCACCAGGTCCGCCGCCTGCTGGGCCAGACGGTGGGCGGTGGGCAGGTCGGCGGACCGCCACTGGTCGAGCGTGAGTTCGTTGAGCGACATGAACCGCAGTGTGGCATGCGGGTCTGACAGGAGGCGCGCGCCCTGTGAGGACGTGTCAGCTCGTCCCGAGCGGTCCGGTCTCCTCGGTGTCGAGCTGGTGGTCGGCCCGGATGTAGCTCTCGGGAAGCAGTTCGGTGACGGGGACGGTCCGGCCGTCGTGGGCGCGGGCCGGTGGTGCGCAAGCGGTCGGGGGTACTCGTGCTGGGGGTGCTGGCTCAGCCGGTTCCCGCGGATCGGTCCAAGGCGTTCAGGTAGGCGGAGAGCCGACCGGCGGCGTGCAGCTGGGCCGTTCCCCGGGACGTGAGGTCGCGCCGCCATCCTTCCAGTGCCCTGACGAGCGCTTCGAGGCTGCCCGCGTCCCGGAGTTCTCCCAGGACGGTGGCGATGGTGCCCAGCCGCTGGCCTCCCCGGCGCAGCAGGTGCGCCAGTTCGGCGTCGCGCACGTCCTGCGCGAGGTACCGGCGGTGTCCGCGCGCGTCACGTGGTGGGGTGAGGACTCCCCCGCGTTCCCAGGTGCGCAGGGTGGCCGGGTCGAGCGCGAGGTGACGGGCGAGTTCACCGATGCTGTACGGCGCCTGCCGGCCGGCCACCGCCTCCGGGGTGGTGGCGCCGAGGTGTGGGAGCGCGGCCTCGACGGTTCTCAGGGTGCTGCGGTCGCGCGCCAGGAGCGCGTGCCCGTCGTCGATGCACTCCAGTGCTTCGTCGAGCCGGCCGCCGGTGACCGCCTGCATGATGCGCCGGCCCGTCGGGTGACCGAAGGCGGGGACGAGCGCCAGGTAGGCCTCGAGGCCGGCGGCATGGGTGTCGGTGTAGTGCCGGTACCCCGTCCGGCCGCGGTGGGCGGGCGGGATGATGCCGGCGTCCTCGTAGTTGCGCACCGCCTGTGTGGAGAGGCCGTGGGGACGGGCCAGGTCCACCGGCCGCATGTGACCTCCCGTTGAGGGTTTCCAGGTGGATCGGCGGAGGATTCGACTCAGAGTCTCCACCGGGCGTTCAAGGATACGATTCAGGTGCATGGCACAGAGCAAGCACACGAAGTCCGGGGACTTCGATCTGACGATGGACGAACTGCGCGTCGTGGCGCGTTACGTGGTGCGGCATGCGGAGGACGTCCTGCCGGTCTTCGAGCGGGCCGTTCCCGGTGATCCGCGCCCCCGTGCGGCCATCGACGCGGCCTGGGCGTTCGTCAGCGGTGGCGGCAGGGCGAACCTGCAGCGCGTCACCTCCCTCGACGCTCACCGGGCCGCCCGGTCCGCGCCCTGCGAAGCCGCGCGACTGGCCGCGCGATCCGCCGGTGACGCCGCGTCGGCCGCGTACCTGCACCCCATCGCCCGGGTCAGCCAGGTCGGCCACATCCTGCGGGCGTGCGCGAGCGCCGCACGCATCGGGGAGTTGGAGGCGGGCGGTGATCCCACGGTCGGGGATGCCCTGCTGGAACGGTCGCGGCAGCGGGCGACCCCGGTGCTCGTCGACGTCCTGTGCCGCTACCCGCCGGCGACGGGCGCCAGCGGCCGTGCTCCTGCTCGTGGTCGTGGTCGAGTCGCGCAGCTGATGAGCACTCTGGACCGTTCCCTGCGCCAGGCCGCCGACCGGCCGGCACCGGGGCGGAGCGCAGCGGGCGGTCCCGGCGGGCGCGGGAGGGAGTACGCGTCATGATCCTCCCGAAGGTGCGCGATCCCCGCTTCGTGACGATCCGCCGCGGTGGGACTCTCACTGATGCGGATCACCGTCTGGTCGCCCTGTGGGCTGCCACCTGTGCGGAGCACGTCCTCAGCCTCTTCGAGGAGGCCCAGCCCGGGGACCCGCGACCGCGCCTGGCGATCGAGCACGCCCGGGCCTGGGTGCGCGGCGAGGTCAGGATGATGCGGGCCCGCGCCGCGGGCGGCCATGCGATGGGGGCGGCCAGAGACCTGCGCGGGGCGGCGCGGCATGCCGCGTACGCCGCCGGCCAGGCCGGGGCCGTCGCCCACGTCGCCGCGCACGAACTCGGTGCGGCCGCCTATGCGATCAAGGCCGTACGTGCGGCCGCGCCGGAAGGCGAGAGCGAGGCCGCGGGGCGACTCGAGTGCCAGTGGCAGCGCGATCGGCTCCCGGAGGCGATCCGCGATCTCGTACGCGACGACCAGCGGCTGCGCAACGACATCTGCTGGTCGGTGTTCGACCGCTGAAGGAAGAACTACCCGGACGGAGTGGCCCAGGGCCACGGAGCGGCCCGAGGCATCCGGTGAGGCCGGCACGTGCCTACTTCTCCGCGTTGCGTGCGGCGGCGGCGATGTCCGACAGGACGGTGGCGGGCCTGCCTCCGGGCTGGACGGCTTTGCCGATGTTCTGCTTCATGTCCAGACTCACCCCGGCCCAGGACTTCTTTCCCACGGGATAGAGCCGGGAGGCGGGGAGGGCTTCGAGGAAGACCTGGAGCGATGTCGTCGTGGGGTCGGAGGATCTCATCGTGGCCTGGTAGCCGCTGGTGGTGACCGGAAGCAGGCCGTACTTGCTGGTGAACGCGGATACGCTCTTCGCCTCGTAGAGGTGGTCCAGGAAGTCCCCGGCCTCCTTGGCGTGGCCGTTCCTGAACGCCATCGCCCAATCCGCGACTCCCATGGCGGTCGGCTCGGAACCGTCCTGCGTGGGCAGCGCGACGGTGCCGATCCTGATTCCCTTCTCCTGCGCCTGCTTGATGAGTGTCGGGTGGCCGTTGAGTATGCCGACCTCGCCGCGGGTGAAGGCGTCGAAGGCGCCCTGGCGGTCGAGCTTGCCCGGTTGGACGGGGCCCGTGAGTCCCTGCCCGACCAGCTTGTCCCGCAGGAACTCGAAGGTCTTCACGTTCTGCGGCGAATCGATCGCGTACGCGTCCGCGTCGTTGGTGTAGCCGCCGCCACCGGACAGCATCCACATCATCGACTCGGCCTGGGCCTCCTCGGGCCCCAGGGGCAGCGCGAACGGGGTGGGCACCCCTGCTGCCTTCAGCTTCTTCGCCGCGGTCACCAGATCCGCCCAGGTCCGGGGCTGCCACTTCGCGGAGGCGTCCCGCGGGATGACGCCGGCGTCGGCGAGCAGCGTCTGGTTGTAGAAGAGCAGCCGGGTGCTGGCGACGAACGGCAGGCCGTACTGCTTCCCCCTGACCTTTCCGGCGTCGGCCAGCGGGGCGAGGAAGTCGGCTTCGGTCCTGATGGAGAGCAGTTCGTCGGCCGGGTAGAGCTTGCCGGCCTCCGCGTAGTCGGCATAGGCGCCGATCTGCGCGATGTCGGGCGCGTGGCCGTCCTTCACCATCGCCGCGACCTTGGCGTCCACCTCCGACCAGGACACGACCTCGACTTCGACCTCTACGCCGGGGTTGGCCTTCTCGAACTCGGCGGCGAGGTTCGCCCAGTACGGCTTGCTGGAGTTCAACGGATTGTCTCCGTACTCGGCCGCCACGACCCGCAGGGTGACGCCTCCGGCGGCGGCGCCGCTTCCGCAGGAGGTCAGGGTGAGGGAGACCAGGCACATGGCGGCACCGACCGCCGCCAGGCCCAGGAAAGCGCGCTGCACGTCTTGATCCACCTCTCGTCACACGACTACTGGGCGTATGGTCTACACCACATGTGGGTCACCCTCATACCCCCTGGCAGCACGGAAGTTCGACCGGGTCCAGATCGGCCCGGGCCGAAGCAGGGCGAGATCCGGCCGAGGGGCGGCCGGCCGGTTCGAATGCCGGACGGTCGCGCGGGTCGGGCGGCCCTCAGTCAGGGATCCCCGGCATGCCCCACCAGGCGTTCCTGTCCTGGACCTCGGCTCCTGGACATGTGCTGCGCCAGGCCGTGAGCACCGGCGGGCTGCCCGGACGTGCGAAGGAGAGTGGTCTCCTGCGCAGGCTCAGACGGAGCTTCGCCGAGCCACTGATGACGTTGTCGTGGACGATGACGACCCGGGCCACCTGGTGGGGTCGTATTCGGTGGTCCGTCCGCCGGCACGCCTCAGGTGGAGCCTGGCGGGACCACCGGCTTCAGCTGCGACCACTCGTACCTCGACCAGACGCCGCCGGTCCCACAGCCAGTACGCGATCTCCAGCAGTACGTAGGCCACGGCCGCACGGGCCGCCCACCAGGCGCCGGAATGCACCCACAACACCCAGCCGATCAGGCCGAGGCAGCCGGCCGCCACCGCCATGCGCCGCAGCCGCCGAGCCATGCGCGGGCTCTTGTCCGCCGCGTCCCAGAGCAGTGCTTCGCTGACAGCCATCCCGCCATCATGGCCCGGGTCCGTCCTCCTGAGTAGGCCGGATCGGGACACCGATCCCGGCGCGGGGGCGGTCACCAGGGTGTGGTGGCCGCCCCCACGCCGGGACTAACGAGGTGTGACCTCCCATGTCACCTGCCGGTTGGAGGTGTTGCCGTCGCAGTCGGCCGCGGTGAACGTGACCTCGTAGGCGCCCTGCCGTGTGGGCCTGCCGGTGACCACACCGGTGTCCGCGTTCAAAGTCAGCCCCGGGGGCAGGCCAGTGGCCGTGAAGGTGACCCGCTGACGCTGCGGGTCGGGTGCCCGTAGCCGTACCAGGACCTCCGCTCCGACCGCGGTGCTCTGGGGGTTGATCCATCTCAACGACGGGGTCTGCGGCGCCCCGGGCACGGGGTCGCTGCCGTCGACGCCCACCGCGAGCCATGCCGCGGCCACGGTCCTGGCTTCGGTGCTGCCCGCGCCGTACAGATCGGCCGCGGCACGCAGGGCGGCGGCGCGGGCGCCCGAGAAGTTGGAGTTGGGCACCAGGTAGCGGGTGAGTGCGCGGTACCAGATCCTTCCGGCCTTGTCGTTGCCGATGCCTTTGACGGCCGGCGCTCCCCCGCAGGTCGGGCTGTCTCCCCACTGCGACTTCCCGCTGCCCACGGCCAACTGGTAGAAGAACTTGTTGCTGATCCCACCGATCCGGTGGTTGGGTTCTTCGCCGTCGCCGATGCCCGGCGTCCAGCATCCCTTGGACACCCCGTCCTTGGTGGGATCATCCATGTACCGCAGTGGTCGGCCGCTCACGCCCTCACCGATGGTGTAGTCCGGCCGGTCCCTGTCGTTGTCGGCCTCGAACTCCACCAGGGTGCCGAAGATGTCACTCGTGGACTCGTTCAGACCTCCGGCCTCGCCGTTCAGCTCCAGGCCGGCGGTGATACCGGTGATCCCGTGGGTCATCTCGTGCGCCACGATGTCGGTGGTGTTCCACGCGGCATTGCCTCCCACCGCCGGGCCCAGGGCCAGGCAACCGCACTCCGGGTCGTACTGGGCGAAGAACTCGCCGTCGGGCGGCCCCACGTCGGTGAAGATCCGGGGTCCCGCACCGTCGTCGTGAACGCCTCGCCTGCCGTGCTGCTTCAGGAAGTAGTCCCAGGTCCGCGCGGCCGCGTAGTAGGCGTCCACATCAGCCGTCTGCCGGTCGGCCCTGCCGCCGTTGCCCCAGACGTCGTCGGCGTCCGAGGACGGCCCGCCCTGGGCCCAGCCCCGGAAGTAGTCGTTGGCGACGTTGCGCACCTGGAGACCGCCGCGGCCGGGATCCACCAGGACGAAGTCTCCGTCGGCATCGCGGCTCGTGCCGATCCGCACGTCACCGTGGTGGTAGCCGTGAGCGACACCGGTACGCGGTACGGCCGCCTGGGCCGCTCCGGCCACGCCCAGGAATGCCACAGCCGCTGCTAACACGATTGCTTTCGTCGTTTTCCTCACGCAGGCAGGACGCCCGAAACGCGATCAGGTTGCTTCTTGCGGTCGAACCCGCCCGACAGGGGGTGCAGGGCCCGTGAGGGAGGCCGCGTGACGGTCGTCGGACAGCAGGGCCCCGACCAGCCCAGGGGGGGTGGGGCCGGCCGGGGCGTGCGGGGGTGGGGGCGGGAGGGCGGTCGGGCCCGGCGGCATCGCCCCTTCCCGTACCCACACCCGTTCAACGGTCAACGACTGCGAATTGTTCCCGTCCCGGCCGCGCGCTTCCAGTCCGGCGGGTAGGCCACCGGCCGGGTTCAGTGCCGTTCCGCATACCAGCGTCCGGCGACGGCGGTGCGGAGGAGCCCCGCGACCAGGGCCAGCAGTGGGATTCCCGCGCCGGAGTTCCAGCGGACCGACGGGGCGTGGACGGCCAGTACGACGATCAGGGCGAGCGCGACGCCCGGCATGGCGAGCAGTGGAGGGACGACTCCTGAGCTGAAGGTGCGGGTCTCGACGAGTTCGCGATCCACCAGGCGCTCGCGCCGGGGGAAGAACGGAAGACCTCGCCACCGGGCGCCGTCCAGTCGAAGGATCCGTCCGGCCCGACGATGTGGCCGTCGAGCGAGGCGTTCATCGAATAGGTCACGCGACGGCGACCTGCCCCCGGGCGGGTCCGCGCCGACTCAGGCCGCGGGCTCCGGGGTCGCCTTCGCGGCAGCGGCGCGGTATTCGGCGTTGATGCGCTGCGCCTCCTCCAGCTGGTCCTCCAGGATCACGATCCGGCAGGCGGCCTCGATGGGCGTGCCCTGGTCGACGAGTTCCCGGGCGCGTGCGGCGATGCGCAGCTGGTAGCGGGAGTAGCGGCGGTGGCCGCCCTCGGAGCGGAGCGGGGTGATCAGGCGGGCTTCCCCGATGGCACGCAGAAAACCCTGGGTGGTGCCGAGCATCTCGGCGGCCCGGCCCATGGTGTAGGCGGGATAGTCGTCGTCATCCAGCCGGCCGAACGACGCGTCTGCTGTCATTGCACCTCTCTCATGGAACGTGGAACGCGTGGAGGGGCCTTGGTGCCGACCGGCACCAAGGCCCCGAAGGAACTGCTACACCATCTACCGGCCCTGGTAATACGCCGGCCTTCTGAGTCCGCCGACCCGACCTGGATGCTGTCGGGGATGCGGGGATCGCGATTGCTTGACCGGAGACCACCTCACTATCGATGTCCTGCGGTACCCGGGCTGAACACTTGCGCCCGGGCGATCCTGATGGCGCTCGGCTCCTCCGTTCTTCCCTCAGCGATCAACTACTTACCGAACGGGATACTGCGTCCTACTGCTCGTGGCCTGATCAAGCACCACGCTCCGGCAGCCAGCCCCGTCGCCCATCGTGCGTCCGCTCTGGCTTGGAACCCCACTGCCGAACCTCCCGGTGCGCGCGCCCGCAGCCAACGCCTTCACCGAGGTACCACTCATCACTTCACTGCTGGGTACTGCTCGCGGCGGCCCCTCCTCACTGCGGGCCACCCGGTCCGATCGCCAGCCCCGTCGCCGTCCTGCACCAGCCCTGGCTTCGGAACTCCGCCACCGCACCGTCCTGCGCACTGCAACTGCGGGAACTGCTGCCCGGCAGTTCGTCCCTGCCGGGCCCTTCGGTCTCTCTGGGTTACAAAAGAAACCATAGCCCTGCCGCAGACCAATGTCTACTCCGACCAACATAGATTTTCACGTGTTCGACAGTGAGGTAATCGATCTCGAACAGAGCGCCTCAGGCGGGCTTGCGCCACACGGAGACGTGCTTCCCGGAGTCCTGGGTGAACGGCGATCCGGCCCAGTCCGCGACCCGCCGTTCGAGTTCGAGCCCGGCGATCCGTGCCATCAGGTCGAGCTCCGCCGGCCAGGCGTACCGGTGCCGGGAGCTGTCGCGGCGGTAGTGGCCGTCGTCGCCGTCGCGGGTGAAGTGGTGCGAGACGAGAATCTGCTCGACCAGGTCGAAGGTGTCGAAGCCGAGGTGCTGCTCGGAGACGTCGAACGGCACCGCGACCTGGCCGGGCGGCAGGAACCGCAGCGGCGGTACGCCCAACTCGATGACGAACCGGCCGCCGGGCAACAGATGGCGTGCGGCGTTGCGGAAGCACTCGACCTGCTCGTTCTGCGTGAGCAGGTTCGTGATGGTGTTGTAGACGAGGTAGACCAGGGTGAACCCGCCGGGGACCACGGTGGTGGCCATGTCCCCGACGGCCACCGGGAGCGTGGCCTCGTCGACCTTGCGGCGCAGCACCGCTGCCATGTGCCGGGACAGTTCGATGCCTGCCACCGGCACGCCGCGTTCGCGGAGCGGGACGCCCACTCGTCCGGTCCCGATGGCGAACTCCAGCGCCCGGCCGTCTCCGGCGAGCTCGGCGAGGAAGTCGAGAGTCGGGCCGAGAACCGCGGCCGAGGACATCTCGGCCTCCTCGGCGTCGTAACGGTCGGCGGTCGCACGGGTCCACAGCTCACTGCTCGTCACGGGCGACCACTCTGCTGCGCACCGAGGGGGCTGTCGAACCATTTATCCGCCGCGCCCCCTGGCCAGACCCCTCCGCCGCGACAGCCGGCGACCGGGGCGTCCCAGGCCGGGCGGCGGCTGCCCCACCTCTGATCAGCCCCCGCTCACTCCCTCCAGACGCCCCACCCGCCCCTTTTCCCCCGCTGCCCAGCAGCCACCGTCCGCCGTGCAGGCGACCGTGTCGTACGACCCCGGATCCAGCGGGCGCCAGGTGCGGCCACCGTCCCTGGTCACGTCCGTGCCGGTCGGGCCCACCGCGAGGGCCGTTCCGATGCTGTACGGGAACCAGGCCGCGCCCGAGCGGTAGGCCGGCGGCGGGGTCGCCGCCTGGCGCCAGGTACGGCCCGCGTTCGACGACACCGCCGCGGCCTGCGGCGAGGCCTGCCCGGTCCGGTAGTCACCGCCGACCGCGAGTCCCCTCGTACGGTCCCGGAAAGCCAGGGCGAAGACTCCGCGCGCCGGGTCGCCCGCGGGGACGGTGGATTCGGTGGCCTGCCAGGTCCGGCCCCGGTCCGCGGAGTGCAGCACCCGTGCGACCGCACCCCCGCCGGTCGCCAGCCAGACGTCGCGCGGCCCGGAAGCCACCAGGCACTGGCCGCTCGCGGCGAAGCCCGCCTCGCCCGGCAGCGCGTCCGGCATCCCGGTGTTCGGCAGTACCCGCCAGCTCCGCCCGCCGTCGTCCGTGGACAGGATGCGGAACTTGCCGTCCACCGGGTCGCTCATCGCGAGCCCGTGGCGGGAGTCGAAGAAGGTGAGGCAGTCGTAGAAGGCCCGCGGGTCGGGGTTTCGGAAGGCCTCGGTCCACGTGGCGCCGCCGTCCTCGGTGCGCAGCACCCTGGAGGCCTCGCCCTCCCCGATGGACAGGGCCACCGCACGCCGCCCGTCGAAGGCCTCGATGTCCCGCAGCTCCAGCCCCTCCGCGACGGCTCCGGGCGGCGAGACGTCCCGCCAGCTCCGTCCGCCGTCCGAGGTCCGCAGCACGGTCCCCTTCGATCCGGCCACCCAGGCCGTGGACCGGCTGACCGCCGCCAGCCCTCGGAAGCGGGCATCCTTGCCGGTCTCCTTCAGCGCCCAGTGCGCACCCCGCAGGTCCCGTAACTCGCCCGCGGCCTGCGCGGGCGAGGCCACCGCTCCCAGCAGCAGGGCAGCCGCGCACATGCCAATTCCCAGAAGTCTCATGGCGCCGGAAGCTAACGCACCCCGGATTCACCGTCCAGGGCGCCTCTCGGCCGCCGGCCTCCATGGGTGGGGCTTGGGGCTTGCCCGCTACGGGACCGGGGGTGAGCCCGGCGGCCGCATACGCAAAGACGCCCGGCGGGAGAGTCCCTGCCGAGCGTTCTCGTGCGTGTGCTGTCCGCTGGTGGCTCAGTACCAGTGGTGGGTCTGCCAGAAGCTCCAGGCGCCGACCGGGCTGCCGTAGCGGGAGTTCATGTAGTCCAGGCCCCACTTGATCTGGGTGGCCGGGTTGGTCTTCCAGTCCGAGCCCGCCGAGGCCATCTTCGAGGCCGGCAGGGCCTGGACCAGGCCGTACGCGCCGGACGAGGAGTTGGTGGCGGTGTGGTTCCAGCCGCTCTCACGGGACACGATGTTGTTGAACGCCGCGAACTGCGCCGGGTCCTTGATCATCTGCTGGGCGATCGCCTTGGCATTCATCGGGGCGGCCTGCGCCGGAACGGCGGCCAGCATGGAACCGGCGACGCCCAGGGCGAGAACGGTGCCCGCGAAGGTCTTCTTCGAAGCGGCGATACGGCGGATGACGGCGTGGGACACGGACGGAACCTTCCGAAGGGGACAAGGACGGTCACAGGCACGCCGAAGACGTACGTGAGCCACTCACGCGACAGGAGAGGGGATCGTCGGCGGGAACAGGAGAGCCGGGGGTGAACCCGGGGGATCTCCGTCCGCCCTGCGACTCATCCAGTTCTACGGGGCTCCACCGCCCCTGGCAAAGACCCCTCTTACTAGTGGCCCTCGCAGCCGGGGCGCAACGACCCCCCACCCGTGGGGTGGGCGTCCACGCAGGTGGCGGGCAGTACGCGGGGGTGGTACGGGACGTTCAAGGACTACTATCCCGCCTCGTATGTGACCTGGGTCCTGTGGGGCGGGTCACCGCCCAACAGCCTGGAACTCACCCTTCGTGGTCATTCGTACCCCTTCGGGGAGAAGGCGCGGGGGCGGATCCGACCCCCGGATCGAAGGCCACGGGCGCATCGAAGGCAGCTTTCCGTGTGGCCCGCCGCCAGCACGGACGGGCGGTGGTGTGCGGGCTGCTCGCCGTGGTGACAGGGCATGTCGGTCGCCTGCGTGGGCGACCGCACGGGCGGGGCACGGCACTCCTGGGCATCGCGGGCGGCTGGCTGGTGCTCCTGACGTGCGCGGCGCTCATCAGCATCGTCCTCATCGCCTTCGGCGGGCTCGCCGGCCGTACTCGACGGACTCTAGAGCGGCCGGCGGCCCCATGCGGAGATCATCGGGGCCGTGGCCAGATCGAGCCGGCCGGTGGCCACGTTCGCGAGGTGGTGGTCGATCTCCTGGTCATCGGCGAGCCCCTCGGCCACCAGGAGTCCGCGGATCTGCCGCACGGTCGCGTCCTCCAGCACGGCGCAGGCCGGGGAAGTGATCGGGAAGTACGCGTCGGCGCCCACCTCTGCCAGGCCCGCCTCCCTCAGCACCCTCGGCAGGGTCCGTCCGAAGGAGAGGTCCGCGCCGCGGGCCGCCATCAAGGTACGGAATCCGGATCGCAGCCGGTTCGCCAATCGCTCCTCGGGGCCCGACTCCTCCGGACACAGCCGCGGCTGCAGCATGGGGTCGGCATCCTCCAGCAGCAGCCAGCCGCCGGGCCGCAGCGCACGTACCATCCGGCGTACCGCCTCCGCACGGTCGGCGACGTGCACCAGGACCAGCCGCGCGTGGACGAGGTCGAACGAACCGGGCGACGGCGGCGGATCGGCCGCGACATCGTGCCGGACGACGTTCACCACCCCGCCCGTGGCCGCCCGGGTCCAGGAGACGTCGATGTCCGTGGCGAGGACCGCACCCGCCGGACCGACGCGCTCGGCCAGTCCGCGCGGGACGGACGGCCCGCCCGCTCCCACCTCCCAGCACCGCATTCCCGGGCCGATGCCGAGCCGGTCCACGTGCCGGAAGGTGACGGGGTCGAACAGCTCCGCCAGGGCGCCGAAGCGGATACCCGCCTGTGCCTGCTGGTTGTCCAGCAGGTAGCCCTGACCGGAGTCCGGCTCGGTGCCGCGCCCGGTGTCGCGCTCGGTCCCGCGGCCGGTGTCGCGCGCTGTGTCGCGTCCGCCGCTCTCGTGCTCGTTCACCCGCCGATCCTGCCAGAGGCACCCGGCGCCGCCTCCCTTCCTCCCCGCTCGAAATGATCTGTTTGGAACCACCACGGCGGGACATGCGTGGTGAACGGTTGAGATCTTGGTCCGGAGAGGAAGAGGACGACCGTGGACATCGCAGGAAAGAGCCCGTCCCGACGCACCCTGCTCGCGTGGGGAACCGGTGCGGCCCTGGCAGTCTCGCTGCAGACGAGTGGAAACGCATTCGCCGAGACCGCACCTTCCGGTCCGGGCGGCAGCGGCACGGTCATCCACCGACTGGCGGAACTGGAACGGGAGCACTCCGCCCGCCTGGGCGTCTACGCCCGCGACACCGCCACCGGCCGCACCGTGCGGTACCGGGCGCGGGAGCGCTTCCCCATGTGCTCGGTCTTCAAGACCCTGGCCGTAGCCGCAGTGCTGCGCGACCTCGACCGGGACGGGGAGTTCCTGGCCAAGCGCATCCACTACACCCAGCAGGACGTCGCCCGCGCCGGTCACACCCCGATCACCGGCAAGCCGGAGAACCTCGCCGGCGGCATGACGGTCGCGGAGCTGAGCGATGCCACGATCCGCTTCAGCGACAACGCCGCCGCCAACCTCCTCCTGCGCGAGCTGGGCGGCCCCACCGCCGTCACCCGCTTCGCCCGCTCGACCGGGGACTCGACGACCCGTCTGGACCGGTGGGAACCGGACCTGAACTCCGCGGAACCCTGGCGGGTCACCGACACCACCACCCCGTACGCCATCGGGCGGACCTACGAGCGCCTCACCCTCGGCACCGCGCTCGCACCGGCGGACCGGAGGCGGCTCACCGACTGGCTGCTGGGCAACACCACGGGCGGCGAGCGGCTGCGGGCCGGCCTGCAGCCGGCATGGAGCGTCGCCGACAAGACAGGGGGCGGCGAATACGGCACCAACAACGACGTGGCCATCGCCTGGCCCCCCCGACCGGCCGCCCCTCGTCATCGCCGTCCTGACGACCGGGCCCCACCCCGACTCCCCGGCCGACAACCCCCTCATCGCCCGGACCGCCGAACTCCTGGCGGCGGCCCTGACCGGGAGTTGATCGCGTCCCGCCCCGACGGCGGGCCCGCAGGTATGACGGCTGGTCATCACCGCTCTCCAGGAGCCCCGTTGTCAGTGGTGGCGGTTACGTTCGGGGTGTTGCGAGGGCAGCTTTCCCGACAGGAGCGGACGATGACCGAGAGCAGTGTTCAGCCCACGCTGAGGGTCGTGCTGACGGATGTGAACGAGCGCGTGGTGGAGGCATGGCGGGCAGCGTTCGCGGACACCCGCGGCATCGCGATCCGCCGGGGATCGATCCTCGACGAGGACGTCGATGCCTGGGTCACGCCGACGAACTCCCGGGGCCGGATGGACGGCGGGGTCGACGCCGCCATCAAGCGTCATCTCGGCTCCGGCATCCAGTTGCGCGTGCAGCGCGCGATCCGCGACCGGTTCGCCGGAGCCCTCCCGGTGGGCAGCGCGGTCTGCGTCCCGTCGGGGGCCACCGCTCCCCGGTACCTGATATCGACGCCGACCATGGTGCGGTCCTCGCAGGACGTGAGCGCCACGCTGAACGTGGCACTGGCGTGCGCCGCCGCGTTCCAAGCCGTCCACCGGCAGAACCGGCAGGCTCCGGGCAGCATCCGCTCCGTGGCGCTGGTCGGGATGGGGGCGCAGACCGGGCGGGTCCCGGCCAGGCTGTCCGCGAACCTGATGTGGACCGGATACACGCTCTTCCACGACCACTGGTTCGAGGACGACGACGAGTTGCGCACCACGATCATCACTCAGCTCAACGGGATCGAGAACGCCCCTGTCGAGGAGCGGGTACGCATCGTGCCGCCGAAGGCCGCTCCGGCCGACGCCAACAACGGTACGGGCGACGGCGCGGGCAACGGCGCGGCGCCGCCCGAGCCCGAGCCCGACACGAACGACCCCCTGGCCCTCACTCCACTCTTCAGCGGCGGCGGGGAGCCCTGGCTTCCGCTCCTGAAGCCCGTCATCGAGGCCCTGCCGGGCGCCGACCGGTTCATCGGGAAGGGCCGCGGCCCTGAGATCGTCCCGGTCCGTGAGCTGACCTTCCAGGCCCTCAAACCCAACCCGCCGCACAAGTGGAAGGTCGTCGCCTTCGGCCAGAACCCCTACCCGCGGCCGGAGAGCGCGACCGGCATAGCGATGTTCGACAACACCTTCAACGACTGGAAGGACAGCGAGTTCGGCCGGGTCGTCAGCATCCGCTGCCTCATCAAGGCGGCGGCGATGTGGAAGTACGGCATCGCCAAGAAGACGCCCATCGCCGAAGTCCGCGCGCTGTTGAAGGAGCGCGACACCGTCCAGCCGCCGGAGTGGTTCCAGGCGATGCTCACCCAGGGCGTGCTGTTGCTGAACGCCTCGCTCACGGCCAGTGGCGACGGGGCGGTGGGAACCGATCAGCACGCGGCCTTCTGGAGGCCCGTCGCCGAACGGATCGTCGAGGAGATCCTCAAGGCCAAGCAGGAAGCCGACGAGGAGGACCGGGGGGTCGTGTTCGCCTGGTGGGGGGCGCACGCGCGCAACCTGAAGGGGGTGGTGCTGCGGCTCCAGGAGAAGTACCCCGACGTCGAGGTCCGGCACCTGGACCACGCGAACCCGGCGGCGCAGGGCGACCTCTTCTGCGAGGGCGACCACTTCGCCATGGTGAACGAGGCTCTCGCATCACTGGGTGCCGATGTCATCGACTGGCTGCCGAGCAAGGGGTGGAACGAGGGGGCTGCCGGTGTGGACGGGGGTGTCGCGGCGCACATGGGCAGCTTCATCGAGTCGACCATGAACCTGCACCAGCTGTACCTCGAGCGGCTCACCAGCGTCAAGGACGAGGGCCTGGTCCTCCCCACGATCACCGGGGTGTTCGACACCCCGCTGATGGATTTCCAGGACGCCGTCGCACCGGTGGCCGAGACGCTGTCCGGGCTCGCCGGACACATCGTCCGGTCACGCGACTTCGGCAAACGACGGGCGGACGGGACGTCCGGCGGCCTGTCCGCAGACGCCATCGCCGCGCTGTACCTCTACACCTGCGAGTCCGGCTTCTACCGCGAGATCAACGCTGTCCTCCGCTCCCCGGACCGCACCAGGATCACGCCCTATCTGCCGTACCTGCGGCTGCTGTTCTCGGCGGTGTCCGGGCTGCCCGGACACACGCAGCCGCTGTGGCGCGGCGTATCGCTGGACCTGCGGTCGCAGTACCCGGTGGGCCGGACGGTCACCTGGTGGGGCGTCTCCTCGTGCACCTCCGAGCCGAAGGTGGCGCGGTCCTTCCTCGGCAACCGCGGCAAGCGGACGCTCTTCGAGGTGACACCCGCCCACGCGGTCGGCATCAGGAGCTTCTCCGCCTTCACCGGGGAGGAGGAGTACATCCTCACACCGGGCACGCAGCTGAAGGTGACGGACGTGAAGAGCGAGCGCGGTGGGCTGTGCACGGTCAGCCTGACCGAAGTGAACACCACCGCGCCACAGGTGTCCTGACCTCCCCGACTCTATGGAAGGGGCGGTCCGGCCGACGGCTCACGGTGCTGGTGCCAACACCGGCACCGGCCCACGGAGTCAGACGCGGAACACCGACCCCACGAACTCCGCGAGGAGCCGCTCCTTCAACGGCACCGGCAGCGCGTCCAGCAGGGCCAGCACGGGAGCCATCCGGGCGGGCAGCCCCGCGTCACCGCCGAGGCCGGCGAAAGCCAGTACGGCGGTGATCTCCTCGGGGCCCAGGGTCGCCGGGTCGAGCCCGGCGGCCAGCTCGGCCAGCCCCGGGTCCACCACGACCGGCTTGAGCTCGCGGGCCGCCGCCAGGGCGGTGGCCAGGTCCGTGAGGAGGGCGTCGACCTGGCCGACGGTGGCCGGGGTCAGGGTGAGGTGGAGGTTGGGCGGCAGACCGTCGAAGGAGAGCTGCGGTTGCAGGTACCAGCCGCGCTCCCGCATCTCGTCGGCGAGGTGCAGCAGCAGGCTGAGGTCGGGCCCGTGCCCGGCCTCGGGGCTCTCGGCCGTGAACGCGACCAGGCCGGCGGCCGGTTCGCCCAGTATCCGCAGGCCGTCGATCCCGCGCACGCCCGCGAGCAGCCGGTCCGAAGCCTCCGCGACGCGGGCGGCAAGGGCGGTGTAGCCGTCCTCGCCGACGTACTGGAGCACCGCCCAGGCCTGGGCCAGCAGCCCACCGGACTTCGTGCCCTGGACGGTCGGGTTGACGACCGGGTACCCGGGCCAGCCCGCGTGGGCGAAGTACTGGTACCGGCGCAGTTCGGCGTCGCGGTACAGCACCACGGAGGCGCCCTTGTCGGCGTACCCGTACTTGTGCAGATCCACGGAGAGGGAGGTGACGCCGGGGACCGACAGGTCGAACGGCGGGACTTCACGTCCGGCGCGCCTCAGGTGGGGCAGGAGCCAACCGCCGATGCAGGCGTCGACGTGGCAGAGCACCCCGCGCCCGGCGGCGGCCGCGGCGATCTCGGGCACCGGGTCGATCACCCCGTGGGCGTACGAGGGCGTGGAAGCGACCACGAGCGCCGTCCGGTCGGTGATCGCCGCTGCCACGGCATCGGCGTCGGCACGGAAGGTGACGGGGTCGACGGGAACGAGGACGGTCTCCAGCCCCAGGTAGTGGGCGGCCTTGTGGAAGGCCGCGTGCGCGGTGGACGGCAGCACGAGCTGCGGTGCGGTGATCCCCCGTACGGCCCGTGCGTGGTCCCGTGCGGTCTTCACAGCGAGCAGGATGCTCTCCGTCCCGCCGCTGGTGAACGTGCCCTGGGCGCCGGGCGCACCGAGCAGCGCCGCGACCGCGCCCACCAGATCGTTCTCCAGCCGGGCCACGCTCGGGAAGACGGTCGGGTCGAGCCCGTTGACGGTGGCGTACGCGCCGTACGCGGCGGCGGCCAGTTCGTCGAGGCCGTCGAGGCCCGCGTCGTAGACGTAGGCGAAGGTGCGGCCGCCCCGGGTGGGTGCGTCGGCCGCGCGCAGGGCGCGCAGTTCGGCGAGTACCTCGTCCGGGGTGCGGCCGCCGGGCAGGGCGCGGGTGGGTTCAGTGGACACGGGAGTTCTTCACTTCCTGCGGGGCGGTTCGGACGATGGGGAGGATGCGGACGGTGCGGGAACGATCTCGGGCCCTGTCCCGGACCCCGTCCCCGTCCCCGTCCCTGTCCCTGTCCCGGGTATCTCGCGGTAGCGGTGCAGCAGCCACAGGCTGGCGGCGGTGAGGAGGGCAGGCACCACGGTCATCCCCAACGTGATGCCGGTCAGGGCCGCTTCCGGCTGGGCCGCCCGGTGGTCGGCGTCGGAGGATACGAATCCGGTCAGTGTGAGGACCAGGGCGAAGACGCCCGCCCCGAGCGCGAAGGCGAAGGTCTCGGCGGCCGTCCACAGCCCGGTGAACGTCGCGGCCCGCCGCTTGCCGGTACGGGCCGCGTCGGCGGCGAGGGTGTCCGCCAGCATGGTCAGCGGGAGCAACTGCAGCCCGGCGTAGGCGATGCCGACGAGCACGACCGCCACGTAGCCGAGGCCGGACCCGGCCACCGGGGTGAGGGCGAGCAGCAGGGCCCCGGCGAGGAACAGGAGGGAGGCCCCCCACTGTGCGCTCTTCACGCCCCACCGCCGGGAGACGCGGTTCCACAGCGGCATGACCAGGACGAGCGGCCCGATCAGGCAGGCGAAGAGCGGGGTGACGGCGGTGGGCGACCCGAGCGTGTACGTGGCGAAGTACTGGACCCCCGCGAGCATCACGCCGACGGCGAGGGCCTGGAGGGTCCACATGCCGGCCAGGTACAGGAACGGCTGGTGGGACCGGGCGGCGGCCAGCTGCGCGCGCAGCGACGGCTCGGACTCGCTGCGGGCCACCTCGGGGGCCCACCGGGTGGTGAACCAGGTGCCGAACATGCCGAGGGCGAGCAGGACGGCGACGCCGATCCCCATCACCCGGTAACTCGCCGGGCTGCCGCCGTCGCCATGCGCGACGGCCGGGGCCAGCGCCCCGGACAGCAGGATCGCGACTCCCAGGAAACCGACCCGCCAGCCGAGGATCCGGCCGCGCTCCGCGGGGTCCTCTGTCATCTCGGCGGGCATCGTCACGTACGGCACCTGGAAGACGGCGTACCCGGTGGCGGCCAGCACGAAGACCACGGCCACGTATCCGGCGGCCGCGGCGCCGCGCAGCGGAGGGGCGGCGAACAGCAGGACGAAGAGCGGCGGCAGGGTGCAGGCGCCGATGAGGAGGAAGGGCCGCCGGGGCCCGCCGCGCAGCCGGCTCCGGTCGGACACCGCGCCGACCAGCGGGTTGATGAGTACGTCCCACGCCTTGGGCAGGAACACCGCCGCCCCGGCCAGGGCCGGCGGGACGGCGAGGATGTTGGTCAGGTAGTAGAGCAGGATCAGCCCCGGCACGGTGGAGAAGGTACCGGTGCACAGGGAACCGAGCCCGTAGCCGATCCGCACACGACGCGGCAGCTCAGGGGCCTGTGCGCGATCGGCACGGAGATCTTCTGGCATGGCGCAGATCATCGGCGAGTGGGTACGGGAGTGACAAGGGATGTGTATGACAGTGACATGAACTTCCTTGCCGGCGTCCGCCGGGCGTGGCGGCTTCCTGGCCGGCGGCGAAGGCCGGTGATGCGATGAGTACTGCGGGAGAGCGGGCGCCGGCGCGAGTCGGAGCTCCACTGCTCGGGGATCGCGGCCTGCTTCATAATCCTCCTGTGGACATGTCCGATGAGGGACGGGGGCTCGATCCCGTCCGGCTTGAGATCAACAACAATCTGTGTGTCGGTTTGGCAGGGGCCCCGAGCGCTTCGTTGAGACCGGCTGGTGTCGCATCGAGGTCGACCCGACCGGGGGTGACACGCTTCTGAACGGAGTCGTTGATCCTCAGCGGTTCGATGATCTGGCAGCACTGCTGACCCGGTTCGGCCTGCCGTTCAGTCTTGAGCTCTACGACGATGCCGGGGAACTCCCGCGGGAGATCGACGCTGGAGCCCCGTAAGCACCTCAGGACGCGGTTCCCATCAGGGCTGGTTGTGGGTGTGGCGGTGGCCCGGCTGTCGCGTCGGTGGGCTCCGGGTTCCACGGTCCGGTGATTGACCAGGCTCGTCGGGGAAGTGAACGCGACTGCCAGCTGGGGTTCGGGAGGGCGTCGAGCCGCTGGATCGCGCTGGTGATCACGGCGGTGACCTGCGGGGGCAGATGGCGCAGGCCGGTGGCGCGCGCATCCTGGATGCGGTCCTCGGCCCGGGCGCGCTGGCGGTGCCGCAGCTCGAGTGCGGCGATCGGGGTGCCGGTGGTGTTGGTGGCGAACGCGGTGAGCCGCAGTCCGTCGGCGTCGGTGAATCTCAACTGGGCGCCCGGGTGGGGCCGTTCCTTGCGGACGACCAGTCGCATCGCCTTCGGCCAACCTTGGAGGACGTCGCAATCCAAGACGGCTCCGACGCCGTGATCACACCAGCCACCCGGTGACCATTTCCGTTGCCGACGTACTCATGCTGGGCGAGCCTGTCCACTTCGCAGGCCGGCTGCGGAGTGACGTCTCCACCGCTCTGGAGCCGCTCCTCGATCACCCGGATGTCGGTGGTGACGCCCTCTCGACTGCCCACTGCGCTGCGATCGGCCAGTGACAGGAGGAGCCCGACGAACCGATCCTCCAGCAGCACATCCAGGACGCCCAACAGCTGACCGCCGTCCTACGATTCTGCGTAGACGAGGGCGTCGAGCTCATCTTCGGCTGATGTTGAGGAGTGCCCAGACAGCCGAAACCCCACCACGGCCGCAGTTACGGGACAGCCCGTAGTCGGGCGGCAGCGGCAGCGGCTGCAGCAGTTGGCGCTGGCGCAATGCCAACGCCCGCCACCCCGACGTCCTTGCAGCACAACGCCGTGAACACGCCCGTGTCCGCAGACAGAAGCGCATCCGCTGGGGCGGGCGCCCACTCGACGCCGCAGCCTGCCCCCATGTGGTCGAGCCGCTTCAGACCGTCGACCCCGGACTCTTGGGGAGCGGGTGGCGCCGAGATACGCGCCGATCGTGCCCGATGCCTCCAGCGCCGCCAGGATTCTGCTCGATGTTCCACTGCTCGAAGCATCGGGCCTCGCCCTCATGCGCGCACGTCGAAAGCCGCCTCGAGCCATTCGCTTCGGAACGTCCCGTCCGGGTTGGGCAGCAGACCGCCGAACTCGGACAGGTCATGACGGAACATCAGCCAAAGGCGTTCCAGCACAGAACGGTCGGCATCGTTGCGAGGCGAACAGATACGTCAGACATGAAACTCCTTTGCAGGACGACGAACAACGGGCGGCACCGCATGCCATATCTGTGGACACGCGGCGGCACGAAACATGACACCCACCCGCGCGACACCCCAACCCGGCGAACCTTCCCGGTCAAAGCACTGGCACCCTCAGCCTGCTGCTCGCTCCGCCCAGGCCTTGGTCGCGGCGGAGCGGGGCAGGGCGGGAGGTCGCGGTTCAAGAGGGCTGCGTGGCCCTCGTCCAGCCCCCGGCCAGGGCGGGTTCGGTAGAGCGCGGTGCAAAGGCGCGGCCGGCCGGCCCACGGCGACCGGGCAACGGCCAGCGGCAGCTCGCGCATGCCGTTTCGCGTCCGGTCTCCGGCGCTCAGAGCGCCCGGAGCGCGCCGCCGAGGTCAGGGCCGTAGTTGCCCCAGCACTGGATGTCGCCGGCATCGGAGAGGAGGTCGCCGAGGTACCAGTCGCCACCCGCCCGCACCGCGCAGAGTCCCTCCAGATTGATCGCGCAGTCGGCGCGGAGGGGCTCACCGTCCAGGGTCACCTCGCCGAGGGAAGTGAGCAGTTGAGCCTCCGGGCAGCCGGTGACGCGCTGGATGTCGGCCAGGGTCCACGGCTCCGGCAGTCGTTCGTCACGGGGCTCGGTGTCGGGGAGGAGCTCCGCGACGGCGTGGCCGAGGCGTGGACGGATCCATTCCCCCTCGCGTTCGATGCCGAGCACACCGCCGAGGAAGGCCATCTCCGATGTGCCGGCCGGCGATTCCCAGCGGAACGGTACGCGCGACACATGAGACGGGAAGTGCTCCTCGTCGGTGGTACCCGGGCCGAACGACCCCTTGGGGGAAGGTCCGTCGTCGGTGTACCGGTGGGCGAAGAAGGCGTTGATCCAGCCCGTGACCCGGTCGCCGCCGGACGCCGACTCCCACTTGTAGAGCGAACCCCAGAACGTCTGGTCCGCTCCCCGGCCCGAGGCCGTCGCGCTGATGGCGTCCAGTACCGGATGCAGGGCGGCGAACCACGGCCGCAGGCCTTCGAACCGCCCTTCCAGTTCCCGCACTCGGCCCGCCAGCAGGCGCCAGTCCCGGTCGGTGCCCTCCAGCCGGATCCGGGGTATGCCACAGCGAGTGACCCAGCGGAAGCGGTAGTACGGGCTGACGACGTCCATCAGCGCCACCAGTGCGGCCGTGGCGTCGGCGGGGGTGGTGGTCGAGAAGTCGGGCTGGAAGAGGTCGGCCGCGTCGTCGCCGATACGGGCGCGCAGGGGCTGCTGGACCAGGTTGATCGAGCGCTCCCAGTCCAGCGGAGCCAGGTCGTCGCGGACGATGACGGTCTGCGGGTGCCCGGGCGTCTCGGTGAAGAGGCCCGCGTACGTAACGGAGTTCAGCCGTACGTGGACGGCCACCTCGTGCACGACGGCGTACCAGAGGAGGTCGGGCGAGAGGCTCAGTGGCAGGTGGGCCGTGAAGCACAGGTGGATGGCGCGCAGCAGCAGGCTGGAGGCGGGTTCGGCGGACTCCGGAGTGTCGGTGGGCCAGCCTACGAGGCGGTCGGTGCTGCGGTGGTGGACGTGCGCCCGGTCTCCGAGTACCGCCCGTAGGAAGCGCTCGTTGCCGAGTTCGGTGAGTTCGGCAGCGAGCCGCTCGGCGGCGGCGTCCTCGCCGAGCGGCAGGTCCATCTCTACAGCCATCGGTATCCCCCGGAGACAGTGATCGACTCTGGTCCGCCGTCCGTTCGACGAGCGGGCGGCCAGAACTTCGTACGTACGAAGGATCGCCCTGCTGTTCCTCAGTACGCGCCACCGGCCCCCTCCGCTCAGATTCGGCTGCCGCCGACCGTGGTGATCGTGTCGCGCCGCCGTCCGTAGGTGTCGGAGGCGTACGCCGCCCCGACCGGCCGGTACCGCCGGTGGCTGGTACCGCCGCGATCGGGGCGGTTGTACGTCTGCCGGCCAGGGCCGTCGAGGGGCACCGGAACCTGCCCCGATGAGCGGAATCCTGGCCGACGCCGCCTACGCCTACGCCTACGCCTACGCCTACCAACTGCTGTCGGCCTGGCGGCCCGGCCTCACTTCAGGTGCCGGGCGAAGAACCGGTCCCCGTCCTCCCGCTCGAACCCCGGGGTGCCGAGGTGCCCGCCCGTATTGGCGTGCAGTGTCTTCTCCTTGGTGCCGAAGGCGTCGAAGAGGTCGAGGGCCCGCTGCCGGGGGTTTCCTTCGTCGTCCCACTGCAGCAGGAACAGCAGCGGAATGGTGACCTGCCGGGCCTCCTCGCGCTGGGCGCGGGGCACGTAGCCCCCGGCGAAGAAACCCGCGGCCGCGATGCGCGGCTCGATCGCCGCCAGCCGAATGCCGAGGGCGGTCCACCCCGCGTACCCGACCGGGCCGCCGATCTCGGGCAGCGCGAGGAGGGCGTCCAGTGTGGTCCGCCAATCCGGGACCGCCCCTTCGACCAGCGGGCCGACGAGCGACTCGAAGATCTCGTCGACCGGCTCGCCGGCCTGCATCGCCCGGCGGAGGTCGGCGCGTGCCTGATCGGCGGCGGCGGAACGGGGCCGGTCACCGCACCCGGCACCGTCGATGGTGGCCACCGCGTAACCGTACGCCGCGGACAGCCGGGCCCGGGCCACCAGTCGGGAGTCCCCCTTGGGCAGGCCGTTGTTGTGGGACATCAGGATCAGCGGGGCCGGTGCGGCGGATTCAGGCGTCCACAGGGTGCCGGGGATCTCGCCGAGGATGAACTCGCGCTCGAGGACACCGTCGTCGAGGCGCTGTTCGGAGGTGAAGGTGAAGTGCATGGTCGTGCCTTTCGGGAGTGCTCGTAAAACGGCGCTCCCGGACGACCTATCGCCCGACCGTGACCCCGGAGGGGAGCACCCATGTCGATACTGCGTTCACGGGTACCACCTCCTCGTTCTCTCGCACGGCCTCCGGAAACGTAGCAGTGGCCGCCGCGGCCCGCCAAGCGGATTATTGCCCGGTCTCCGTGGTTCGGGTCCCGCCGAGGAGGACCTGGTCCGGCCCGAGTCGACCGGCGGCGGATCGAGCGGCGGCCCGTACCTTATCGGGCGGCCAGGCCTGGCCTCGGGACCGCCCGGAGGAGGGGTCGTACCCAGTCCGTTGCCGGGGGGCAACTCGCCCGGCAGGTATCGGCCGGCCACGGCCCCTGGCACGGGGCCGGGTCGACGGGGCCGGCCCCCGGCGTGATGGTGCGGTCGCACCAGTCGCCCAGCATGGCCGCGTGGGCGCCCGCGTCCTCAAGGAGCCCGGCCGCTTCGTCCGCGGCTTCGAGCCAATGGGGTCCCGTCACCGCTACGGGCGCACTGTCGAGCAGGAGTTTGCTGTTCCAGAGGCTGCGGCCGGTGATCGTCCGAATCGCACGGACAGCCTCCATCTTCCGGTCTCCCGCCTCTGTCAGCAGCACACGGAATCCTGGCTCTTCCACACACCCTCCCCATCGCTGGCCACGGGGCCTCAGGTGCCCGGAATCCACCCGAAGGCCACTCGCGTCGACAACCGCGTATTCGACACCGATCCTCCGCGGGTCACTGTCTTCGTAGAGCCACACGGTGACGCAACCCTTCGCGGACCGCTAGCCACAACACCCACAAGGGTTCTTACCCGCACCCGTCGGATCACTCTGGCGGGCAGGGGCCGCACCCGCGCCCGGATGTAAGGCATGGGTGAGTGATCCGGGGCCGGCCGGCCGCTGGGCGAGAGGGAAACGAAATATGGCCTCCGACTACGTTCGGGAAGTCGGTGAAGGGCCGGCGCTGACGCCAACGAAGTGGACACATCCCATGCCGCACACCGACTCGAGCGTGTGGACACTGCTGGAGAGGGTTCTCGCCACGCCCGTGGAGCGCTGGCTGTCGGCGGCGCCGCAGGGCACGGCCGATCTGATCACGTCCCTCGAGGCCGCGGCCGGCCGTCGATCCGGGGTCCTTGGACTGCGCCGGTCGGGCTCAACGTCCATCCCGTCACGGAGGGCCCGGATGGGAGGGCTCGAGTAGACACCCGCGCGCACGAGGAAGTCGAGCACCGTTGAACAGTACGAAGACCGTCACCGGCCGGAGTGCCGGATCGCGACCGGCGGACGCCTTCGCGTACCGGCTCATCGCCACCGACCTGGACGGCCCCCTGTGCCGCTCGGACTGGGCTCGAGACACCTTCGACCAGCTCGACCGCACGGGGCTGGCCATCTGCGGACAGGGCGGCCAGCTCTACGACGCGGACGCGGCACCCTGCTGCACACCAGGCTCCTGGACACCGACGCCGCACGCGCCTGCCTGGAAGCGGCGGCGTCCCAGGCAGGCCCCCTGCGGCTGGCGGTACTCCCCGCCCCACCTCGACGACGAAGTCCGCCTGGGCCCCGGTTTCACCGCCCACCCCGCGGCCCGGCGTCTCGCAACGACCCTGGACGGCACCGACGGGCTGTGGTCCGGAACCCCCATGATCGTCCTCGTCCAGCACCCCGCCCTCAGCGAGGACCAGCTGGCGGAGCTGCCGCGCTCGCTCGCCGGCCCCACCCTGAACGTCGTGGTGGGCGGACCGAGTTCGGTGGAGATCCTCCCGGCCGACGTCACCAAGGCCACCGGGCTGCAGGGCACGGCCGAGGCCCTGGGCCTGACCCGGCGCGACGCCATCGCCTTCCGCGACATGCCCAGCGACATACCCATGCTGCAATGGGCCGCCCACGGTGACTCCTGACCGAACACGCCCCCCGGCCCGAACCTCTGCCGTTCCTCAAGTCCCTTGCCGCCCACGGAGGGCGACCGTCACGATGATCGGCATGACTGGACTTCTGGGACGGAACACCAAACACGACTTCGTACTGCTCATCCGGGACGCGGACGTGGTCGCGCGGACCCTCCGTCAAGCCCTGGAGCAGGCCCCGCCCGAGGAGCGTCAGGGCCTGGAACGCGCCGTCGCACTTGTCGAGTCCACGGCCGCCTCCACCGACGCCCAGCTGCGCGCCGGCTGGGTCCGGTCCCGGCTGACGGCCAAGGGTTTCACCGGTGACATCGGCTCGGTCGCCGCGGTGAGGGCGCTGCGCCAGGCGGAGCCGAAGCTGAGCCTGCTGGCGGCCGTACAACTCCAGAAGGACGCGGTGGCACACCCCGAGTGATCTAGGAGTTGTCGTCAAAGTGTCACGCCCACATCAGGAGCGACGCGAGGGTGACGGCTGCTTGGTAGGACTGGGCGGTCTTGTCGTACCTGGTCGCGATGCCGCGCCACCGCTTGAGCCGGTTGAGCCGGTTGAGCCGGTTGAGCCGGTTGAAGCACCGTTCCACCACGTTGCGGCGCTTGTAGACCTGCTTGTCGAAGGCTGGCGGCCGGCCTCCGCGGCTGCCTCGCCGGGTCCGGTTGCGGACCTGGTCGGACCATTCCGGGATCGTGTGCGTGACGCCGTGGCGCCGCAGCCAGGTACGGATGGCCTTGGAGCTGTAGCCCTTGTCGCCGAGGATGTGGTCGGGCCTGCCGCGCGGTCGACCCGGCCCGATGCGGGGCACCCGTATCGCGTCCATCACGGCAGTGAACTGGGTGCAGTCGTTGGTGTTCCCGCCGGTCAGGACAAACGCCAGGGGGCGGCCCGTCCCGTCGCAGGCCAGGTGGATCTTGCTGGTCAGTCCGCCGCGGGACCGGCCGAGGGCCGGGCTGCGGAGCCCCCTTTTCGGGCCCCGGCCACATGCTGGTGGGCCCGGACAACGGTGGAGTCCACCGACACGAGCCACTCGATGTCGCCTGCCGCGTCTGCTTGCGCCTGCGCGGCCTGGAGCATCCGCTCGAAGGTTCCGTCAGCCGCCCACCTGCGGAAACGGGTGTGGAGGCTGGCCCACGACCCGTACCGGTCGGGCACGTCCCGCCAGGCGACCCCGGTCCGGAACTTCCACACGATCCCGTTCAGAATCGTCCGGTCGTCCAGCCGCGGCCGCCCCAACACGGGCCGAGGCAGCAACGGCTGCACAAGTTCCCACTCAGCGTCCGACAGCTCATGACGACGTATCACCCCACCATGATCCACAACGCAAGACCACCTTGACGACAGGTCCTAGCTCACTGGAGCAGTTCGAAGTGGGAGTGGTACGGAGAAGACGGGCAGACGTGGAGCTGCAGATTGTTGCCG
The DNA here is from genome assembly GCF_036014235.1 of Streptomyces sp. NBC_00435. Lineage (GTDB taxonomy): Bacteria > Actinomycetota > Actinomycetes > Streptomycetales > Streptomycetaceae > Streptomyces. Next base: position 7,841,755 of record NZ_CP107924.1, on the reverse strand, counting down.
CCGGCGATGTCGATCAAGGTGAAGTTGCCGTCCCGGGCGCCCAGGGGCGGCGGGCCCGGGGTCGGTCGGTCCTCGTCGGCGATCCAGGTCGCGCTGCCGCCGTCCCATTCCGATGAGGCGATGGTGAGGAGGGGGACCGCCTCGGTGCCGCACTCCGGGCAGGCGCGGGCGACAGGGTCGGTGGGGCTCCAGCGGGTCCAGCCGCCGGCCTTCCAGCCGGGGGCGGTACTGAGGTTGTTCAGGTACAGCTCGGGGTCGATCGTCTCCCAGCGGCTCCTGTCGCCCAGCTGATCCCGAACCTTAATGTCCAGCTCCAGGGGGTTGGGAAACTCGGTGACCTGCTCCGGTGAGAACAGGCACGGCTCCGGGAGGTACCAGCCGTCCTGGACAATCGGCGGCTCGGGCGGTGCGTCGAGGACGTCGGTGACTGTGGCGGAGGACCGCCAGAAGAGGGCGGTCTTCGGGTGTGCCATCTCGTGGTCGAAGGGACACCACAAGACCTGGAGCAGGTCCGCGTCGGACGGGCAGGGGAAGGGGATGTCGCGGGCGTACAACTGGGCGACGGGCACGAGAGGGATCGGGCCGTCGAACCACGGGCGGCCGGCCCTGATGAGATCCAAGGTCTCCTGTTCCTCGGGGGTCCGCTCGGGTGCCTCGGGATCGAGGTGAAGGCGCTCGGCCGCTGCGGCGAGGACGCGGCGCTGGAGCCGGATGTCGGTCGGGGAGTTAATCCTGAGCGCCGCATGCCTGTCGTGCGGTTCTTCGCAGTACGGCCACGGCTCGTCGGCGGGCCACAGGAGCGGCCCGCCGACGGAGCTGTCGTGCGCGGTCGGCGCCCCCGGCCGCGGGTGCAGCCGGGTCGCCGTCCGCGCCAGCGGGGCCAGTTGAGGGAAGAGCGCGGTAACGTCGAACGGACGCGGCGGGGTGGTAAATATGGCGCTCATAGCGGTGATGCTGCCAGCCACCGCTGACAATGGGTCTACCGATCCCCGTCAGCTGGCGCCAGACAGGTTGCCTGAGTCAGCTGTGACTGAGCGCGACAGTTGGCCCTTGAGCGTGATTGTTGGCCCCTGTGCATTCGGGTTGGCCTCTCGGCCAGAACTGCTTCGAGCAATGGGCCTTTGACCTGCTGGAATGCCCTACCGGTGGCTTGAGGACAGTGGCCGGGCCCGGTGTTCCTGCGGCTGTTGGGGTGCCGAAGGGGTACCTGAACCGGCCCTATGGGCCGGTCGTGACCCGGCTACCCGACCAGAGATAGGTGGCCGGGGTGGAGAACCCCGATGCTCACAACTGGCCCGCAGCTGACCGAGGAACCGGCCGGCTCAAGCGCGGTGCAGTCAAAGCGTCTGCCGCTCGACAGCTGGAGCGGCCCCAAGGGAAATCGGGTCGACGGCACCTCGCACAGCGGGGAGTATGCGACGCGACCGATCAAGCACCCGGAGACGCACGTGGGAAACCGACAAGCCGACATCGACTTCACCTTCACGCACCCAACCACCGTGCGCGCCCTGCTGGAGGTCCTGACCCCCGCGGGCTGGTCCGCCGAGGAACGCCTCGGCTACATCTCGTACATGGTCAATGACGCAGACGACATGCACGACTGGTACGACAGCACCCCCGATCGCCTCGACGCCGTGCTCGCGGAGCTGGATGCCGCGGAGAACCTGCCCTACACCGTGGCTCTGAACGTGTACCACCCGCAGGGCGAGACTGGCGGCATGCTCATGTTCTACGCCCAGCGCAGGAAAGTCTCGTTCCTCCCCACAATCGACCGCCGACGCATCCCGGGCGCGTCGAAATTCACCGACCTCGCCTGGTACCTGCACGCCCTCGTCCCGTCCCTCCTCAGAGTCGGCCTTGAAGGTTACGAGGCCCGGGAAGACGGCAACTAGGCATCGTCCGGGACGGAGTGCTCCGTGGCTGCCGTTGGGGTACGGCAGATTCTGAGCATCGGATTTGTCCATCTGGGCCAACTATCGTGCTCAGTCACATCAGCGGGCAGACCGGACGAAGACCGGGAGTCGCTCTTAGGCGTCGGGGTCGTGATCGTGCAGGCGGCGGGCGAGGTCGTCGGATCAGAGCTGCGCCCAGGTCCGCGGGGCGGCGTCCTCGCCGAGGCCGCCGCCGAAGCGCGGGCCTTCGGCGGCGGCCCGGCGGCCGCCGTCGACGAGCCGGTGCGCGGCCTGCTCGGGCAATTGGCCGACTGACAGCAGTCGATCGGCGAGCTGGGCCGCACGCTCACCACAGCAACTGAAACCCGACCGCTACCCGGCTGGTCCACCGACGCCGGCCGCACCGAGGACATCGGGTGGCGCCAGGCCCGCACCAAGCTGCTCGAAGCCGTCGGACGCCACCGCCACGCTCACCTGCTCGCCGCCATCGTCGAGCTCGGCGGTGAGCTGGAGCTCCCAGCTACCCGTAACGGGCGATTCAGGGGCGCGGTCATCCCAGAAGGCTGCGCGGTCAGCGCCGGCCGCCGCCGATGCGGCGGTCGTCGGCCAGTGCGGTCAGCGGGCCGAACTCCCGGGCAAGCTGGTTCCACGTCAGAACCTCGCCACAGCGGGCCGGGAACTCCTTCGGGTTGAACTCGGGCATGGTCCAGGTGCCAGTGTCCCGGTCCCGCAGCCACAGGTCCCCGTCACCGTCGACCACAGTCGGCGGGACCGGTACGGGCTCGGCCTGATCGGTGGGCTCCCAGGTGACCCGGCCCGGGTGGGAAACGCGGCGCAGCTCGGTGGTGGCCAGCCGCGCGGCCAAGTCACGGGTGGACTCTTCGGCGTCCTTGACCGACGCGAGTCGGAATGCGTCGTCAAGTACGGGCAGGGCTGGATTCTTGCTGCGCTTTGAACTCATACGCTGACTACCTCCGGTGGGGGGCGTCACATCCGTTATGGCACCCCGTAGAGGAACACGATATCCGAGGCGTGAGCCGGGCCGGCTACGACCACGGTGCAGGTGGAGGCGCTGGCACACCGGGCGGCGGGGCCAGGTGGTGAGCTGGTCCTGGACGTGGCGTGACCCGTGGTGGTAGCGCTCAGATTTGGCGGTCCGGGTCTGAGAAGGTGAGGCCGCCGGGGGCGAGTGGACGTCGGGCCGGGGCGGGTGCGGGCTCGGGCTCGGTCTCGCCGGGCGGCTGGCGGAAGTCGGCGCCCTGCTCGATCGGCATCAGCCGGCGCCCACCCGCCTGGGCGGGTACGGGAGCGCCGGAAGCGGGCTCGGAGAAGGTGGGCAGCGAGAGCGGTCGACGGTCGGTCATGATCCCTAGTCTCCCAGATCCGGCCCTGCGGGTAGGGCCAGGCCGCTATCAGCGGTGACAATGCTCTGACCCTGGCCAGCAGGGCCAGGCTTGTTCTGGTCCACAGCAACGATCCCGACATCCGATTCGACCAGGTCGGTGCCATGCTCGTCATGTGGAACAGCGACGAATGGCTGGACGCCAACCGACGAGACTAAGCAGCCGATTCTCGTCACTCTGCTGCAGCGTCCCAGGCGGCGATGACACACCCCTCCTCCCTGTGCCACCACCCCGCGGGACGTCCAAGGCCACCATCCGGTACCGCTCGATCCCCTCACCCGTCGTGCCGAGGCGGTGGAACACCTCCAGCACGCTCTGCCGGGCAGCCGCTGAGCCGTCGTCCTTCAGCACGATCAACCGGATCGTGCAGTTCTGAGACGGACGGACCGTCTCTCCGGCCCAGAGAACACCGTCGCCATCGAGCTTCACCTTGATGACGTCCCCGCTGGCGATGCCGCGAGCGAGCTACGGGGTGTTGTCCAACCGCACCGTGCCGTCGTCGAGGTCCACGGCCCACAGGCTCTCGACACTCGCCGGCGGCCAGCCGTCCTCGTCTATGTCCACCGGAAGTGGACCTTCACGTGGTCGTCGCTGATGTTCGTCACCGCGCCACCATCCACGCCGCATCCATGGGCCCGGACGTGGGAGTGCGGACGGACGATGTCATCGGATCCGGACGGTGGCGCAGGTGAACGTCGTGTCCTGGAGCAGCTCGGGGGTGATGGCGACGCCGGTGAGGTGTTCCGCCAGAGCGAAGGCCGCTGGTGAGGAGAGGTCGATCTCGGTTTCTGGTGCGTCGTCGACGTGGAAGCCGATGCGAGTGATGACGTCGAGGAGTTCGTCGGGTGTTGTGCCCCAACGGTCTTCAGGGAACATGGGGTCGAAGCAGAGTCGCAGGGCCTGGTCCTCGGCCCAGAGGAATGTGCCGACGGCGTTGACGTTGACGAAATGAGAGATCCAGCTCGTGCCGGCGGAGGCCGGAAGCGCTCGCTCTTCGGTGACCCCGAGGTAGCCGTTGGGCTCGATCAGCAGCGTCCAGGCGCCGGGGGTCGTCATGGCGACCAGCTGACGGTCGCCATCCTCAAGGTCGTACTTGGCGAAGGCGGCGTCGACGACCTCGGCCATGCCCTGCAAGGGCGCCTCCGGTCGTCCTTGCAGCCGGGACACCAGCTCAGCGGGCGACAGACCCCGCACCAGGGTGAAGCAGTACGCCTCGGCGATGTCTGGAAAGTCGTTCTCGAACCACGCGTAGTCCACCCCAGTCTTCGTCATGCCGCCCATCCTTGCTCCTGTCACTGACAGCGGAAGGACGCCGTGGCCGTCACGGGAATCAGAAGTCACGTCCACCAGTTCGGGCAGCGATCTCGCCCCTGGACTCCGCGGCTGCTGTCAGTGCCCACTGTCACGATGCCCCGGTCAACATCGTGATCAGGAGAGACCATGGGCACCTGGGACATCGGCCCCTTCGACAACGACACCGCAGCGGACCTCGGCGGCGACCTCGACGAGGCAGCCGCAAGCCAACGTGAGGGTGTCGCCCACGGCACTCTCACAGATGTGATCGACACCGTGGGCTACCTCGAAGCACCCGAATCCGAGAGAGCCGTAGCCGCTGCTGCCCTTGTCGCCGCGCACGGTCGGCACTTGCCGTTGACCAGGCCGCCGGTCTTGGAGCTGTCGACCTCGGGGGCCGCAGCCGAACTCCACGGGCTCCACGGGCTCCACGGCCCAACCGGCGGCGGCACAGGATCCGGGAAGGACCGCGGCGCTGCCCATCTCGCGCGGTTCGGCGATCCGTCAGGTCGGGTTGCTGCCCTCCCCCATGGCCCTGAGGGCCTCGTCGGCGTGGTCGGGCGCCCTGCGCCATGGCCGGTGCGCCGCGCAGGGAGTCGGTGTCGACCGCGCCGGGGATGAGGATGTTCATACGGACGCCCGACCCCCCTGGCCGCGGCACCCAAACCCCAGTCCGCTGCCGCGGAGTTCGGCCCGGCGGTCCAAGATCGATTGTCAGTGGTGGATGAGAGGATCGTTGTATCGAAGCGGAAAACGCCGAAAAAAGCGGGGGAGCCGTCATGTCCGGAAACCAGAATTACATCAATCACGTTGCTCTCGTACTGGATGCCAGTTCATCCATGTCACACCTGAGCAGCAAGGTCGTCGAAGTCGCCGACCAGCAGATTGCGTACCTGGCCCGCCGGTCCCAGGAATTGGACCAGGAAACCCGTGTCACGGTGTACGCCTTTTCCGACAAGGTGGAGTGCGTCATCTACGACAAGGACGTGCTGCGAATGCCGTCCCTGAAGAAGCTGTACCGGGCCGGCGGAATGACGGCCCTGCTGGCGGCCTCGCTGAAGTCGCAGCACGAGCTGGCGCAGACGGCTCAGTTGTACGGCGACCACAGCTTCCTCACGTTCGTCCTGACCGACGGACAGGAGAACGCGAGTCACCGCTGCCCCGGTACCCCGACCAGGAACCCCCGTGAACTGGTGCAGGCCGTGGCCTCGATGATCGAGACCCAGGAGGACAACTGGACGCTGGCCGTCCTTGTGCCGGACCAGATGGGCAAGCGCGAGGCCATGCAGTGCGGTTTCCCGAAGGACAACATCGCCGTCTGGGACGCCACGAGCACACAGGGGCTGGACGAAGCCGGACAGGTGATCCTGAAGGCCACCGAGAACTTCATGGTGGGCCGCACCAAGGGAATCCGGGGATCGCGAGCGGTGTTCTCCACGGGCACGGAGACGGTGAACAAGGACACCATCGAGGCAGCCGGTCTCACCCCGGCAAATCCGTCGCAGTACCAGCTGGTTCCGGTGTCGCGCGAAACGGCGATCCGGGACTGGGTCATCGAATGCGGGCACAATTACCGGACCGGCTGCGCGTTCTACCAGCTGAGCAAGCCGGAGAAGATTCAGGCCAAGAAGCAGATCGCGGTGCTGGAAAAGAAGACGGACCAGATCTACACGGGACCCCAGGCCCGGGCGCTGCTCGGCCTGCCGAATGCGGAAGTCCGCGTCAAGCCGGACCACAACGACGAATTCACGATCTTCGTGCAGAGCACCAGCGTGAACCGGAAGCTGGTGACGAACACGCGGCTGCTGGTCATGATCTGACGCCGTGGCAGCCCCACCAGTCAAACTGGTGGGGCTGACCCGTGTCCGTACGGCTTCGGCGAGTCCGGTCGGTCAGACGGGAGGGGGGCGCCGGCGCGGTGTCCCGTCTCAACTGGCCCGGTTGGCCGCACCCGGCAGGGCTAGGGCCTACGGGTGGGCGGGCCGGCCCACCCTGGCGAGGGCGACGACGGCCGTCCAGGCCCGGCGAGTACGCCCCGCGCGGAGGCCGGTGTCCCGGCGAGCGGTCTCCCGGACCACGGGCAGCCACGCCGAACTGCTCGCGCTCTTCCCACCCGTCGGTTCGCGGATCGACGCGGTGGTGGAGCGGATCCGCCGCTGGAACGCTCCGGTATCAGTGCGACTCAGGATCCGGCCCGCCGCCCTGGAGTGGTTCCGGATCTCACCCTGCTGCGCCACCCGGACCAGGCCGCACGCCTTGCCGGTCAGGACGCGATCCGCGCGGTCCGTTCTCCGGGGCCCGGGCCTCAGGGCGTACGCGGCCGGATTGGCGGGAGCGGCTGGAGCCGCCTGCGCAGGAGGCAGAATTCGTTGCCCTCCGGGTCGGCCAGGACGTGCCAGCCCTCGGTGCCGGTCTGGCCCACGTCGGCGGGCCGGGCGCCGAGTGCGAGCAGCCGCTCGAGTTCGGCGTCCTGGTCCCGGTCGGTGGCGTTGAGGTCGATGTGGAGTCGGAGCTTCGCCGGCCTGGGGTCGCTGGTGGGGCCGAAGACGAGGGTGGGCTGCGGGCCGCCGAAACCGGTGTCGGGCGGCCCGATCTCGATGCTTCCGTCGTCCTCCCGGCCGAGTTCGACGTAGCCGAGTACCTCGCCCCAGAACGCGGCGAGCCGCTCGGGATCGGCGGCGTCGACGACCAGCTCACTGATGCGGCATGCCATGCCCGTCAGTGTACGGAGACAACCGGGTCAGGGCCCGGGCTACGGCCTGTACCGCTGACCGTTCATCGGGGTGTTGTGGACGGCGAACGACCCGTAGGAACTCCGGTCGCTGGCGGCCTGTTCCCTGCGGGCCTGCTCGATGCGAAGGCCCTCCGCGGTTTCCGTACGCCGCTTCCCCCGCCGCAGCAGGATCCGCACCATCCACAGCGCTGCCAGGCCTATCACGCCGAGGAACACACCGAGTTCGATCACGGCCCCACCACCCCCAGTAACAGGAAACCTGAAATCGACTCTACCCAAGTGATCACCGGAGGGGCTACCCCCGGGCACCGGGTAGGGTCCGCCTCCGTCCCACCGTGCCGCTGTCCGGCGCCAGGGGGCTCGACGGCGGACCAGCCCTTGGCCGTCGGGATTGAGGACCACTCCGCCCCCGACCGGGAAGCCGGACGGGCCGTCCGGATCACTTGGCCGGTCACGGCCAACGGCCCCGGCCACCCGCCCCCCAGGACGGCAGGCCGTCCACGAGATCTGCCAGCGAGGCCGCCAGGGCGTCGAGGCCGGGGCCGGCGGGACCACCCGGCTCGGACATGTACGTGTCCCGCCGGATCTCGACCATCAGGGCACCGACCCTGTCGTCCTCGCCGTAGTACTTCAGCGGTACGTACGTGCCGGCGAAGGGGGTGTCGAGTCCCACGCCGCCGAAACCCGCGAACGCCTTCTCGGCCGAGGAGAGGAGGCCGGCCGGGGTGTGGAAGGGGTCCGTACCCAGGCAGATCGGCGGGCGGGGGCCGTCGCCGTGCAGCTCGTAGGGGAGCGGCTCCGTCGGGTACGAGTGGACGTCGATGATCACAGCTCGTCCGACAGCCCGCAACCGGTCCTCCACGGCCTTCGTCATCGCGTCCGCGTAGGGGTGGAAGTAGCGGTCGATCAAGGGGCGGCCGTCGAAGCCGTCCGGGCGCAGGCGCTCCCCCCGCGTGGTGCGCGTATACACCGCTCCCATGCCCGCGGCCAGCATTTCCTCGCGCTCGTCGGGGAAGCGCTCGGGGTCGACGACGAGGCGGGACAGCCCGTTGACGAACTGCCACGGCGTGACGGCGCACAACGCCGCGGCCGCTGCGGCGATGTCCGCGGTGTGCGAGTCGGTGATGTGGTCCAGCTCCTGACCGAGCTCCCCTCCGTCCAGCACGATGCCGTCGCGGACGGGCTCCGGCACCACGCGCGAGGAGTGCGGCACGTGCAGGATCACCGGCGAGGTGCCGGAGCCGGGGAGGAGCCGGAAGGAGTCGGGCGAGCGATTCATACGTGCTTCCTCCGTACGGTGGGCCATGGCCGGACTGGGTGAGGACGCGGGAGCAGCGGATCGTGGCCGTGGCGCGGAGAGCCCGCATCGGGAACCCCCGCCCCGTCCCGACGCCAGACACGGCGGCGGGTGCCGGCCCGGCTCTACGGCCGGCGCGGGCTCAGGGGGTGGGCGGGGTCGCCGCGTGCCGGGTCTGCTGGACCAGGACGGTGGTGGCGCGTTCCAGAAGATCGCAGAGTGCGGCGTGCTCGGAGGGCGTGAACGCGTCGGTGAGCGCGCTCGAGGATGATCACTTCCTGGTAGGCGTGGCCCAGGAGCGCCTGACCGTCCTCGGTGAGGGTGGCGATCTGCACCTTGGCGTGCACCGGGGACGTATCGCGGCGGATGAGCCCCTTGTTCTCCATGTTGGTCAGCACGCTGCTCATGCTCTGCTGCGTCACGCCGCACGACTGTACTCATGATGGCTGTCGTACTCGACACCGACGACCGCTACCGGGTGACCGAACTCGGTGAGCCCGTCCCCGGCCCGGGCCAAGTCGCTATCCGTGTGGCCTACGCCGGGATCCAGTGGGGCGACACCATGGTCAGGGACGGCCACTTCGCCGTACCGCGCCCCTTCGTCCCGGGATTCGAGGCGTTCGGGCACATCGTCGCGGTCGGCGCGGGCATCGACGCACGCCGGATCGGCGAGGCCGTCACCGCGCTGACCACCTCGGGCCCCTACGCCGAGGTGGCCCTGGCGCCCGCCGCGCTCGCGTTCGGCATCGGCGGCCTGGCACTGAGGACGGCCGCAGGGCTCGGGTGGGGCGCGGCGACCGCCTACGACCTCATCAACACCGCCGCGAACGTACGGCCCGGGGAGAGCGTGCTGATCCACGCCGCCGCCGGCTCGGTCGGGACGCTCGCCGCCCAGTTCGCCCGACTGGCCGGAGCCGGCCGGATCGTCGGCGTGGTCGGCAGCGCCGTCAGGGCCGACTACGCCGCGCGGTTCGGGTACGACCGGATCCTGCTCCGCGGGGAGTTCCCGGCCGAGCTCGGCGACGCAAGGCCCGACGTCATCCTCGACCCGGTGGGCGGCCGGACCCGAACCGCCGGCCTCGGACAGCTCGCGGCACACGGGCGGCTGGTGGCGTACGGCAACCTCGCCTCGTACGAGCCCGTACTCGCCGACGCCAACCAGCTCCTCATGGACGGCAAGTCGCTCCTGACCTACCACAGCAACCTGCTCGGCCGGACCCACCCCGACCGGCTCGCCGCCAGTGCCCGCCGCGCACGCGGGAGGCACCGCGCTCCCGGTGGTGGATCGACCCCGCCGCCCTCACTCGGCCCCGGCCGCCCCCGGCGGACGCTGGAAGGCGCGCGCCTGGAAGTGCGCCCGCGCGCCTCCGCACGCCCCCGCAGGAGGGATGACCGTGGGCCGGGTCCCCCACCACCATGAACTGCCGTCATCCGGCCAACAGCCGTGATCGGGGCGGCCGGGCGGGGTGTGCGGGTGCGGCGGCGCCGTCGACGGCACCGCGGCACGATCATCATCCGGAACCACTCGGTCATCACGGGGGAACCATGGGACGACGTTGGCTCATCACGGGATGCTCCTCCGGCCTCGGGCACGCGCTGGCCACCGCAGCGGCCCGGTCCGGGGACGAACTGGCGGTCACCGCCCGCAAGACCGCCGACCTGGAGGACCTGGCGGCCGCCTGGCCCGGCCGCATCACACCGATCCCGCTCGAACTGCGGGACGCCGCCTCCTGCGAGGAGGCCGTCCGTACCGCCGCCGAGCGCCTGGGCGGCATCGACATCCTCGTCAACAATGCCGGCATCGGACTGTTCGGCGCGGTCGAGGAGGTCTCCGACGCCGAACTCCGCGATCAGCTGGAGACCTTGGTCGTGGGTCCCTGGAGACTCGCCCGCCTCGTCCTGCCGCTGATGCGGGCCCAGGGGTACGGCCACGTCCTCAACGTCTCGTCCGTGGTGGGCCGGATGGCCTTCCCGGGCCTGGGGGCCTACGTCGCGGGGAAGCACGCCCTCGAGGGCATGAGTCAGGCCCTGGCCATCGAGGCCGCTCCGCACAACATCCGCGTCACCGTGCTCGAACCGGGCATGTTCGCGACGCGCTACGGCACGTCCATGACCGAGTCGGCCCAGCGGGTTCCCGCCTACGACGGGACCAATCGCGAGATGCTCGAAGGCGCCCGGGGTCTCGCGGACAGTCCCGAGACCGGCCGCCCGGAGGATTTCGCGGCGCGGGTCCTCGAGATCGTCGCGGCCGACGCCACGCCCCTGCGGATCCCGGTCGGGGACGATGCGTACGGCTATCTGGAGGTGGCCGACCAGGCATACCGCGAGGAGTTCGCGGCAGCCCGGATCCTCACGCGGGGCCCGGCCCCGGCCTGACGGCCGCAGCCACCGGGCGAACCCGCAGCTGGCCACTGCGGGTTCGGCCTACTCGGAAGGGCTGCGGCGCGGAGGTGGTACCGGTTCCGTCAGCTGGCGCCGAGGTGCGCGCCCTTGACCCACTCCGCCTCGCCGCCCTTGGCACAGGACGAGGTGTAGGCCGGTCCGAACGGCGCGGGAACCGCGGCGGCGGAGGAGCAGTTGGACCCGAAGGCCTTGTGGCCGCCCGAGAAGTAGTCGATGTCGACGCCGTCGTTGGCCAGGGCCGCGCCAGCCCCACCCAGCAGGATGCCGGCGGCGAGGACGGAGGCGGTCACAGCGGAACGAATACGCATGATTCTCCCAAGGATCTTCAGAACGCCGCTCCCGCGAATGGGTGCGACGGCCGGTCCAACCCCCGGAGGCAGCGGTCGGGAACGGTCGTTCACTCCAATGCCTCGGCAGTATCGTTTCGACTCCGCGGCATGCTCCGAACGGGCACCTCGGGGTCGGGTTCGTCGCCCTCCTCGTCAGGCCAGCGGGCCGAGGACGTCCTGGGATTCGATGAGGCCCTGTTCGCTCGGGGGCTTCCCGTCGCCGAAGACGCGTGCGGCTTGGCGCGCCCTGAACTCGGCGTGGGCGTCGGCGGGCCGCACGTAGCCGTGGCGGGCACGGGCCTGCCCCGGAGTGAGTACCTCCTTGGTGCGGGGAGGGATGCCGAGCTTGATGGGCGCGACCACCTGGACCGTGGAGGGTGAGAGCATCCCCAGCAGGAACAGTTCGATCCTGGGGCTGAGATGGGCGAGCGCGAAGGCCGTCCGCATGACCGGTACGACGAGGACGTCCAGGAGACGCGACTGCCGGATCTGCGCCATCTCCCGCATCCAGCGCGGCATGGTGGCGATCGTGGCGATCCGGTGCGTCCTCGCCACGACCGTCCGCGCGGGCCTCATCCACCAAGGGGTAGGCGGGAGGACGAGATCGGTGTTCAGGAGGTGGTGCATGGCCTGGCGGGCGATCGGGCTGGCCGACAGCCGCGGGCGCATCCGCTCGAAGTACGCCCGGATTCCGGCGCGGTCGCGCGGGACGTCGTCGGGCGAGCACGTCTGGAGCTCCGCGGCGAGCGCGCAGGCCTCCCAGTACTCCTTCTCCTCCTCCTCGGTGAGTTTGCCGGGCCCGTACTTCTCGTACGCGTAGAGGATCGAATGCCAGCCGGTGAGCTGTATCCACAGCTGCGAGGCGGGGTCGTTGGCGTCGTAGGTGCCTTCGCCGTAGGGGAGTTGCCCGATGGCCTTCGAGTGGACTTTCACCAGGACGTCGGCGGCCCTGCACACCTGCTCCGAGCCGGCGAAGGCCACCATGGCGAAGTAGCGCAGTGTGCGGTCGTAGCGGGTGCGGGTGCGCTCGTAGATCCCCTGGGTGCCGTGGACCGCGGCCACCAGGGGCGGATCGAGTTCCTCGACCACCACGGAGCGCTGGAAGCCCACCGTGGGCGCCGTGGGGTAGCTCCACACCTTCCAGACCACCGATCCGGGGCCGAAGAACCCGTAGTCCTCGTGCGGTTGGACCTCTTTGCCGTTCAGTCGGGCCATCAGGCCCTCCCTCGTGTCCGTGGCGGCGGGCATCTGCCGCTCCCCCAATAAGACAGTACTGTCGTAAATTAAGACACGGCTGTCGTAAGATGCCAAGGTGTCGACACCGACGTCTCCCACCGACAGGCCGCGCAGGCGGCGCCCCTACACCCCGCGCGTCCCGATCACCGAGCGTCGGGAGCAACTGCTCGACGTCGCACTCGACTTGATCGTGAGTGATGGCTACGGCCGGATCTCGATCGACGCGATCGCCAAGCGGGCCCAGGTCGCACGGTCCGTGGTCTACGGCGCCTTCAGCGACCTCGAGGCGCTGCTGCTCACCCTGCTCGACCGACAGCAGGAGCGCGCGTTCACCCGGCTGCTCGCGACCGTACCCGACCCCCTCCGCACCTCCGACCCGGTCGGCTTCGCCTGCGGGGCCGTGCACCGGATGGCCGCCATGCTGCGGGAGGACCCTGACACCTGGCGGCTGATCCTGCTGACCCCGGCGACCACACCCCCGGTGGTCCACGCGCGCATCGAGGCGGACCGGGAGCGCTTCCGGCGCAGGGTCACCGCGTGGATCGAGTCCGCTCCGGCCGCCGCGGCGGGGCCCGCGCCCGACGCCGAGGTCCTGGCCCACGCCCTGATCGCCGCCGCGGAACACTTCGCGCGCCTCGCGCTCACCTCCCCCGGAGCGATCGACGCCACCCGGCTCGCCGGACAACTGCGGCTCCTGCTCGGCGCGATCTGGCCGGCGCCCGCGGAACCGGTCGGGGGGGCGCCCCGCGCGTAGGGCGGGGGTACACCGACGCGGAGGCGGCTGCAGATCAGGGCGACTACCGCCACGGCTACTTGTTCCCGGGGGTGCCGGCGGGGTTGAGCTGGACGGCGAGCAGGCGGGCGGTCACGGCGAGGTGGCGGCGATCCGGAGGCGGAATCGACGCGGTCCACCGCCACACCCGGTGACCGGCGGGCGGGCGAGCCGACTCCCGCCGTAGCCGCGCCGGCGCGGGCCTGGGGATCGGCTGAAATTCGCCCATCTCCGCGGAAACTGGAGCAGCGGCAGGTTCGTTCGAGATCTGTTAGAAGAAATCAAGGAGCTCCACTCGAGGAGTATCGCCGTGCGCATCTTGTTCACCGGTCCCGCTTCGGCCGGCCACTTGTTCCCGATGGTGCCGACCGCCCAGGCACTCCAGGCCGCCGGGCACCAGGTGCTGTTCGCCGGTTCCGCCCCGCTCGACCAGCTCCGCCAGAGCGGGCTGCCCACCGTGGAGATCGGCGACGGCTCCACGCTGATGGAGGCCTTCCGGCGCGCCTCGGACGGGATCGATCCGCAGTTCGTCTCCGACGGGAACAGCCCGCAGGACATGGAGCGGCTGGCCGCGAAGGGTTTCGCCGAACACAGCCGGGTGACGATCGACGACCTGCTGGCGGTCGCCACCGCCTGGCGGCCGGACCTCATCGTCCACGCCGCGTTCCAGGCCGCCGCACCACTGGTCTCGGCGGCGCTCGGCATACCCGCCGTCGTGCACAACTTCGGTGTGATGTCCGGCCTCGGCATGGTCAGCAGGCTGGCCGGCCTCCTGGCGGACGAGTACCGGGCCCGTGAGGTCGAGGGCCCGGCCACCCGCACCGTCCTCGATGTCGTACCCGCTTCCCTCGGCGGGGACGGCACCGGCTGGCGGGTGCGCTACGTGCCGTACAACGGCGGTGGCACGGTACCCGGCGATCTCGTGGCGCGCGGCTCGCGGCCCCGGATCGCCGTCACTCTCGGGACGGTGGTCACGGCGTACGCGGGCGTCGACCCGGTGCGGCGGGTCGTCGCCGAGGCGGCTTCCGTCGACGCCGACTTCCTGCTCGCCGTGGGCGACACCGATCTGGGTCCGCTCGGCACTCTTCCCGCCAACGTCCGCCCCCTGCCGTGGGTGCCGCTGGCCCAGCTGCTGGACACGGCCGACGCGGTCGTGCACCACGGCGGCTCCGGCACCATGCTCACCGCCGCGGCCCGGGGTGTCCCCCAGCTGATCCTCCCGCAGGGCGCCGACCACTTCATCAACGTCGATGCCGCGACGGGCCTGGGCTTCGCCCTGCGTTCCAGTGGCGCCGGCGTGGACGCCGCTCTGCTCAGCCGTCTCCTCACCGACGAGGACCTGCGCAAGGCCGCCGCCGCCACTCAGACCGAGATATCCACGCTCCCCTCCCCCAGCGACCTGGTCGCCTCCTTCGAGGGCCTGAGGTAGCACCTGCCGAACGGCCGTGTGCGCCGCGGGAGTCGCAGAAGCTCCGACTCCCGCGGCTCCGGCCCCGGCTCCGGCCCCGGTACCGGTTCGGGGACCGATGGGATGGGTGCCTGACGTAGAGGCGCTGGTGCCGGATCCCAGCCATCGCGGCACGGGCGTCGAGTTCGCGGGCCGGCGCCTCACTGTCTGTCAGAGGCTCCTCGGAGCGCGGTGCAGGTACTCCAGGCGCTGCTGGGCCAGCTCGATGTTCCGGGAGTCGAAGGACGGCAGGGCGTGCAGGAGACTGATGAGGTCCTCGGCGGTGTCAATGGCCGGCGCGGGGTCGCTGAGCTGCGTCCAGCAGTAGAGGGCACCGGCCGCCGCCGCGTGTACCTCCGGCGCGTCGGGGGACTGGCCGGTCAGCCGGATCCGTCCGGCATTGGTCCACAGCTGGGTCGCGAGCCCGAAGGCGCCTGCCATCCGGGCCAGGTCAGCACGGATCTCCAGCCAGCCGATCGCCTCCGGTGATCCGTACCCCGCCCGCTGCAGCACGTACTGCTCCCACGCCTGCGCGAGGGCGGCGGCCTCGTCGTGCCGGCCCGAGGTGGCCAAGGCATGGATCTGGGGCCGTGGATCGCGCACCGGCTCGTCAGTGGCCGCGGGCTGCCGGACGGCTGCCTGCGGCCGGGTCGTGACGGGCGGCTCGCTCACAGCGGGCGCAGTCCGGCCCGGATACGGGTCGGCCGGCCCCCGGGGAGCCGGGGCGGCGAGCTCGCGAGCCGTCGGCAGGACGAGCGTGCCGGGCGGCAGGGCCGCCGCACCCACGGCCAGGGCGTGCAGCTGAAGATTGGCCGGACGGCCCGGGCTCCCGGAAAGCTGATCGATCCAGCTCCTCGTGTAACTGCTCACGGCGTTCCCGCTGCCGGCGAAACCGGGCGGAGAGACGACCCCGTACACCTCGGCCGAAGGGGACGAAGGCAGGCTGCCGTACTCCTGGAGCAGCGGCCACGCTGCCTTGTCCGCGACCAGATCGAGCAGCACCGTCGTCAGCCCCGCCGGACGACCGCGCAGTTCCGTACCCAGCCACTCCCAGGGCAGCGCCGTGTAGCGAACGGATCCGGGCGTCGTGCCGGCCAGAGCCAGATGCAGCTGATGGCCGCGGCGGTCGACAGTGAGACGACCCGACAGATAGACCAGCAGCGGACCGCGCGTCGCCGCTGCCGTACGCAGCCTCGTCAACACCAGGTTCGGATCCCGGGCCCCGTCCAGGTACGTCGTGTCGCAGGACAGGCCACTGTTCAACAACATCGGGACAGGAACGACCCCGAGCGCGGCCAGATTGGCACTCGGAGCCACCTGAACGGCGCGACGGTGCACCGCGGCGCCCCCCGCTATGAGAAGGACGTGCCCCCGCTGCTCCGGCCCCATGTTCTGCATGAGCTGACCGTACTCACACCGTGTGGAGCGGACGGCACGGCCTGCTCAGAAGTACCCCCGACGGTGATTCGCCGGAGCGCGGTCGAACATGTTCCTACTCGCCCTGCCGGCGGCGCACGATCTCGGCGATCCAGACGGGCGCGAAGGGAGACGTGCAGCCCGCGGGGGTCGGATAGTCCCTGAACACCCCGAGGCGCTCACCGATGCCGACGGCACGGGTGCGGTACTCGGCGTGCTCGATCCCGATCTGGCCCAGGCAGAGGTTCATCGACCACTGCAGGCGCTCCGGGGCGTCCTTCATCTCCGCCTCGATGACGTCGAGCAGTCCGCTGAGGTCCAGGCCCTCGGGCTGCTTCGCCACGCGTTCGGCGGTCAGCGCCCAGCCGGCGCTCGCGACCACCGGATCCGGATCGGCCGACCACGTCAGGCGCAGTTCCTCGCAGTGCGGGTTCTTCTTCACCACGTAGTTCACGAACCAGTCGTGCACCTTGGGAGTGCGGGCAGCGCGCAGCATGGCATCCAGGTCGTCGCGTTCGAACGCCTTCGGGCGGCAGATCAGGATGGCCAGCAGTCTCGCCGCGGAGTCGTCCGTCTCCCAGAGACCGCGGGCGAGCTCCTGCTGTGTCTTCAGCCGCTTCGCGAGCGCGCGCAGCTTGCCGAGGTTCACACCGTGGTCGTCACCGTGCTTCTCGTTCACCGCGCGTGTTTTCGCGTCCTCCAGCCCGGCCAGCTCGGCCATCACCCCGGACAGCGTCGGCTCGGTCACCACGGTCTCCTGTCCCTCGCGTGCGGGACCGAGCCTACGACGGAGGACGGCCCTCCGCGCGGCTCCGCGCGGGTCAGACCTCGATGTAGGCCACGACCACCACGGTGCGCAGGGCGGTGACGAAGTACAGGACCCGGACGGACTCGATCTCGTCGGCGTACTGGCGCAGCTGGGGGCCGCCGGTCTGCGCGGGGAGCGGGTCACCGATGTCCGGGTCCACGGAGATGACGACCAGGGTGCGGTCCAGGGCATGGATCGCCGACTCGCTGGTGATGGTCTCCAGCTGCTTGGCGGCGGAGTCGGAGAAGGCGATGCGGGCGCGCCGACGGCCGTGCTGCGCGGGCATCAGGCGACGGCCGGGCGCTGCGCCGCGAGCCGGGCGAGGTGGGCCTCGCGCAGCTCCTCCCACGGTGTGCACTCGTCGGCCGTCGGCAGACCGTATGCCGCGATGTCCTCCAGGACCCCGGCGCACTGGTCGGCGCTCGCGCGGATCCTTGCCGCGTATCCGCGCACCGCGTCGGCGGCCGCGGGCTCCAGCTGCTGCCGGGTGGCGGGGGCCGGCTGTTCGCTCATCGGGGCTCCAGGAGGCTGGACTGGCGGGACCCCACCACGATATCGCCCGGTCCGCCTCCCGGACCCGGGACCGGCGAACCGGGCGGCTCGCGGGGCCCCGGGTGCGGGCCGTCAGCGGTGGCGGGCGTTGAGGCGGGCGGCCTGCCGCGTCAGGTGGTCGCGCTCGGCGAGGTTGGGTGCCTTGCGGGCGGCTTCGGCGTAGAGGCGTGCGGCCGTCGTGAGGTCTCCGTCGCGTTCGTGGAGGTAGGCCGCCACCGCGGTGTGGCGGGGCAGGGAGTCGTCCAGGGCGGCGAGCGCCGCCAGGCCGGCGCGGGGCCCGTCGGCCTCGCCGAGGGCGACAGCGCGGTTGAGCCGCACGACCGGGCTGCCGGTCAGGCGCACGAGTTCGTCGTACCACTCGACGATCTGCACCCAGTCGGTCTCCTGGGCGGTCGGCGCGTCGGCATGGAGTGCCGCGATGGCCGCCTGGGCCTGGAATTCCCCCAGCCGGTCGCGGGCCAGGGCCCTGTGCAGGACGGCGATGCCCTCCGCGATCGCATCGGTGTCCCAGCGGGCACGGTCCTGCTCGGCGAGCGGGACGAGGCTGCCGTCGGGCGCGGTCCGGGCCGCACGGCGGGCGTGGTGGAGCAGCATGAGGGCGAGGAGTCCCGCCACCTCGGGGTGGTCGATGGCCGCCGCGAGCTGCCGGGTGAGGCGGATGGCCTCGGCGGCGAGGTCGATGTCGCCGCCGTAGCCCTCGTTGAAGACCAGGTAGAGGACGCGCAGCACGGTGGCGACGTCGCCGGGCTGGTCGAAGCGTATGCCGCCGACGGTGCGCTTGGCCCGGCTGATGCGCTGGGCCATGGTCGCCTCGGGCACCAGGTAGGCCTGGGCGATCTGGCGGGTGGTCAGGCCTCCGACGGCGCGCAGGGTGAGCGCGACCGCTGAGGAGGGGGTGAGGGAGGGGTGGGCGCACAGGAAGTAGAGCTGAAGGGTGTCGTCCACGGCGGGTACGGGCCCGGGCGCCGGCTGGTCCTCCACTGTGTCCTCGCGCCGGCGACGGGCGGTGTCGGCGCGGGTCGCGTCGAGGAAGCGGCGCCAGGCCACGGTGATCAGCCAGCCCTTGGGGTCGCGCGGCGGGTCGGCCGGCCAGACACGGACCGCCTCGACCAGCGCGTCCTGAACGGCGTCCTCGGCCGCCGCGAAGTCGGCTCCGCGGCGGACGAGGATCCCGAGGACTCCCGGTGTGAGGCTTCGGAGCAGTGCCTCGTTCATACGGGGCTCACTCCGTGATGGTGGGCGGCGCGGCCAGGAAGGGGCGCACCTCGAGCCATTCGTGGATCGGCTTGCCGCCCGCGCCGGGGGCGGCCGAGAGTTCCCCGGCCAGCTCAACGGCACGGTCGTAGCTGTCGACGTCGATCACCATCCAGCCGGCGATGAGGTCCTTGGTCTCGGCGAAGGGGCCGTCGGTGACCGGGGGGCGGCCCTGGCCGTCGTAGCGGACCCAGGTGCCCTCGGGGGCGAGTGCCTGGCCGTCGACGAACTCGCCGGTTCCCTCGAGCCGGGTCGCGAAGTCGCGCATGTACTGGATGTGGTCCGAGATCTCCTCGGGGGTCCACTGGTCCATGGGGGCGCCGTTGAACGCGCTCGGGGCGCCGCGGTAGTGCTTGAGCAGCAAGTACTTGGCCATCGTGATCTCCTTGGTGCTGGTGCGACCCATTCTCGTCGCGTTCACAGCAGGGACGGAGCCGGCCACGGGTTCTCGACATCGCCGTCCGATTCATTTTCGCCCGCGTGGCCGCGTGCCGAGGTACGGCCTGAGGGCGGGGCGGGAGGGAAGGCCCGCGGCATCCCGGTGCGCCCGGCGCGGGGCCTCCCTCTCCCTGTTCGTCCCCTCGTGGGTCAGACGACGGCGCCGAGGGCGGTCCAGCCGCCCTTGGTGTCGCCACCGTTGAAGAGGTAGACCGTCACGCTGTCGCCGGTCCCGGAGAAGAAGTAGTCGGCGTGGGTGTCGGCGTTGAAGTCGACGAACTGCACCTTGCCCTGCACGGTGGTCACCCCGGTCGCGATCCGGCCCTGGGGAACCCAGCCGCCGTGCTGGTCGCCGCCGCGGTTGGTGGAGCCGTCGACGACACCGTTGGCGGCGATCGTGATGTAGTCGGCCCGGCCATCGCCGTCGATGTCGGCGAAGCGGACGCGGGAGCGGTCCGTCGTGCCGCCGCTGTGGACCTGGCCGAGGAACTGCCAGCCGCTGCCGGTGTCGGCGCCGCGGTTCACGTAGACGCCGACGGCGCCGCTGTCGGCGATCGTCACGTAGTCGGCCTTGCCGTCCCCGTCGAAGTCGGCGAAGCGGACCTGGTCCTGGTTGGCCGTGGTGCCCGTCGCGACCTGGCCGCCGCCCGCCCAGCCACCGCCGACGTCACCGCCGCGGTTGATGTAGACCACGACGCTGCCGTTGGTGTTGAGGAGGATGTAGTCGGTCTTGCCGTCCCCGTCCCAGTCGGCGAACCGGACCCGTGTGCGGTCGGTGGTGAGGCCGGTCGCGACGCGGCCGATGTTCTGCCAGCCGCCGGCATAGTTCCCGCCGCGGTTGAGCCTGACCTCGACCTGGCCACCGTCGGCCACCAGGAGCTGGTCGGGCAGGCCGTCCCCGTCCCAGTCGGCCCAGCGGACCCGGGCCGCTGCGCCGGCCTCGTTGCCGGCGCGCGGTACGGGCGGGTGCTGCGTCCAGCCGTCGGTGACGGCCTGTTCGAGGGCCTCGTTGTAGACGCCGGCCATCTTGACGTAGCCGGGATCGCTGGGGTGCAGGCCGTCGGTGAGTTCCGTCTCGATGACCAGCTGGGGCGGCTCCGCGAAGCGGAAGTGCTGGCCGGCCGCCCGGCGGGAGGCTTCCTGCCCCCGGATGACCGCGTTGAACGCGCTCACGCTCTGCTCCTGGCCCTTGGTGTCGGGCAGGAGACCCTGGACGATGACCGTGACGCCGGGCTTTCGGGCCTGGATGGAGTCGATGAGCGTGGACAGGCGGTTCGCCGCCGCGACCGGGTCGGTGCCCTTCTCGCGCAGGTCGTTGATGCCCAGGTGGAGCAGGACCACGTCCGGGTTGGCGGCGGTCTGCCACTGGCCGAGCTGCGCCCGGATCTGCTCGATGGTGAATCCGCTGTGTCCCTCGTTGTCGCCGTCGGCGAAGCTGCCGGCGGCGCCGCTGCCGACGAAGTCGGGGAGGTAGCGGGACTGGGCCGACATGAGGTTCCACAGGGGCAGCCGGTATCCGGCGTTGTTGCTGCTGTTGACACCCCAGGTGATGGAGTCGCCGAGCGGCATGATGTGCACGAGCGGCGGAGAGGCAATCGGGACCGCGGAGGCCGGGGCGGCGCCGAGTCCGACGAGGGCGGTGCCTGCGAGCAGGGAGAGGCTGAGCTGCGCGGTGCGCTTGAACACGGGTCTTGGACCTTCGGTGGAGAGGACTACGCCGCGGGGCGTCTTCGTACGACGGGACGGGAGGGCGGAACGCACGGCAGGGAATCCACGGGATCGGAACATCGCGAAGTTGGGCAATCCGGGGAGCCCGGAGTACTCGGGGAGCCTGGAGTACCCGGCGAGTCCGGGAGACCTGATGGTTTCCGACAGCCGCTGCGGATCAGCCGGTCACGCGGAGTGCGACGACCACACGGCCCGTGGCATCCAGCGGGTTCTTGGTGACCTTCGCGTAGCTGTACTTGTCCACGTCCACGGTCGTGGTGGCCGTGCCCGAGGTGAGCACGGCGCTCACGGGGTGTTCACCGGTGTCGAAGGCGAAGACCCGGTCCAATTCGAAGGTGATCCGGCCGTTCTGAGAACCGGTGTTGAAGCAGTAGATGGGCTTCCGCTTCGCGGCGCGGTCCTCGTACGTGTACACCCGAATCTGGGAAGTGCTGATTCCACATTCGGCGAGGGTGATCCCGCCGTCTCCGCGGACCAGCTTGATTCCGTCATTCGCGAGGATCTCGGCGGAATTCGGGTATGCGGACTCAACGGCCGTGGTGGGCACCGAAGATGACGGCGAGGGCTTGGCCGGCACCGACGGAGAGGCCTTGGCAGACGCGGAGGCGGATCCGGATGCGGATGCGGATGCGGATGCGGATGCGGAGGGCGCTACGGGGATCGATGCCGAGGGCTTGGCAGGGGCCGCCGGGTCCGCCACCGATGATGCGCCCGGCCCGTCGGCAGCCGCCGCGTAGGCGCCGACGGCGCAGAGCGAGGTGACCGCGATCGCGGCGATGACGGGTTGACGCACACGGGAGAACACCGGGCAGGTCCTTTCAGGTGGGAACAGACGCATCAGCAACCGAAAGCGGTTGGATCATGATGATGGTCAGACGGTAACCCAAACCTGACGCAGCTCCTACATGAATAAAACCAGGCTTGAGTCCTCCGGCCTGGCCTTTCAAACGAATGAGGCGGAGAAGGCACGGACTTCAGCGGTCAAGACTTCCGACTGCTCCATGGCGAGACAATTGCCGGCACGCTCCAGTTCGCTCCAGTGGGCGCCGTTGTGGTCGCGTTCGGCGAAGCGGCGAAGCGCGATGTCGGCGCCCAGGGCCGGGCCCACCCCGGTCGGCACGGTGCCGCGGGGTCCGGGGCCCGGGTGTGGGACGGAGCTCGGCGGGTCCCCACCTGTCCTGCTGCCAGTCCTCCAGCAGGGCGGGGCGCTCCTGCCCGGAGGCGGTCAGCGCGTCGAGTGCGGCGGGGTTCCCCGGAGGGGTCGCGCCGCGGACCGGGGTGCGGCTCGTAATCGAGCCTTCGGCGCGGCCTCCACGCCTGCCCTCCCTGGCGCAGACCCCAGGGCCGGCCCGGAACCGAACGGACCGAACGCCCGGCGGCGAGCGGGCTGCGCGAACCCGGCTGTCCCGTGGACGCCACCGGAGGCTACCGGCCGGGGGCCGGCGCGGTGATGCCCCCGTTGCCCCTGGACGACGCGCGGGGCCGTCGCGGTGACGGTAGCGCCGCGCGCCGCCGCGCAGGACGCCGTCCCCGGTACCAGGGGGACCTCGCTGCACGCACCGGCCAAGCGGCTGCAGGGACCGTCCTCGCGCCGGCGCCGTCCGTCATGGACGCCGGCCGCGTCCGCCATGGCCGTGCCCGCGGACCGCTCCGTGTACGGACCCAGAGGGGGCCCCGCACGCCACGGCCCGGAACGGCCGCGCCTCGGCTGCCGGGACCACACGGGCTCGCCCGGGCGGTGAACCGGGTCCGGCGCCGGTGCCTGCTGGGGTGAGACCTCAACCGGGGGCTGGCGGACCTTCCGGAACGACTGGATCCGGGCCAGGACCCCGACCGGACCGAGTTTCACCCGCGCGAACCGACCGACCGCTACCTCGCCGCGTACGTCTCGCCGTCCGGGCAGGGGCGACCTGGCGCCACCACGCGCGGGTGAACGTGAGCGCCCCGGCGGCCGCGGTGATCGAACGGGAGCCACCGCGCGGCCGGTCGCCACGTGCGCGCTGGTCACCGGCGCCGACACCGTGGAGGCCCTCGCCGTACACCCCGGCCTGTTCGATTTCGGCTTCGAGGTCACCGGCCGGCGGAACCGGGCACCCTCCCGTGCCCGCGCGCCGCCTTCGCCCGGTCGCGCCGAGCCGGGTGGTCGGCTGCCGCGAATGGCCCAGTCCCGGGACACCGGACAGGCCACAAGTCGGATGACATGCCTAACGTCAGTCCCGGACGCAACGGTTCGCGAGGCTCGTGGAGGCACCATGTCCCGTCGGGGCCGCTGGCTGGCGGGAGCCTGTGCGAGTACGGTCGCGGTCGGCCTGCTCGTCACCGGAGGCTCCCCCGCCACCGCGCCGCAGGAGGGTCCCGGCCGTGGCGCCGGAACCGGGGTCGCGGTGGGTGCCTACCTCCACTACGGCTCGCCCGGCGTCGACAGGATGCAGGGGCTTTCGCGCTGGCTCGGGGGTACCGAGCTGCGCGCCGGGCACACCTACCTGCCCGGCGACACCTGGTCGAACATCGAGGGGGCACCCGATTCCCTGCGCAGCTGGGCGCGGTGGCGCAAGGCGCGCGCCGATCGGCTGTTCGTCCTGAACGTGCCCATGCTGGAGCACAACGAGGCCGGAGTCCCCGACGCACGCGTCGCCGAGCTGATCCGCTCCGGCGCGCGGGGTGAGTACGACGACCACTTCCGGCGGCTGGCCAGACGCCTGGTCACCCTCGGGGTGCCGGACACCGTGGTCGTGCTCGGCTGGGAGATGAACGGCTTCAACTACACCCATCGCTGCCGCCCCGACCCCGAGAACTGGAAGAGGTACTGGCGGCGCATCGTGGCGGCCATGCGTTCCGTGGGGGGACAGCGGCTGCGTTTCGACTTCGCTCCCAACCGCGGCGGTGACGCGATCGCCTGGACCAGGTGCTACCCCGGCGACGACGTGGTCGACATCGTCGGCATGGACAGCTACGACCAGCCGCCCGGCGACACCTTCGACGATCAGGTCACCCAGCCCTACGGACTCCAGAAGCAGGTCGACTTCGCGAAGGCCCACGGCAAACGGATCTCGTACCCGGAGTGGGGACTGTTCCGCAACGGCGACAATCCCGAGTACGTGCGGAGCATGCTGGATTGGATCGCCGAACACCGACCGCTGTACCACAGCATCACCGACTACTGCCCGCACGGTGTCTGGCAGTGCGACCAGAACCCGCGCTCCGCACGGGTGTTCCGGCAGCTCCTGTCCACTGGCCGCGGGCGCGACCGGACTTCGAGCCTTGACAACCAGGACAACCAGGACGGCCGGGACCACTAGGACGGCCGGGTCAGGCCCGGGACATCACGCCGCACTGGCCCGGTACTGCCCGGGGGTGGTGCCGAACTCCCGGCTGAACGCATGGGAGAAGGCGTACGGGGTGCTGTAGCCGACGCGGCCGGCGACGGCGGCCAGTGGGTCCTGGGTGTCGCGGAGCAGGGTGGCGGCGAAGGTCAGGCGCCACCAGGTGAGGTAGGCCATCGGCGGACGGCCGACCAGGGTGGTGAAGCGGCGGGCCAGGGTGGCGCGGGAGACGCCGGCCTCGGCGGCCAGCCGGTCGTTGGTCCACGGGGCGGCCAGGTCCGAATGCAGCGCCCGCAGGGCGGCGGCCGCCACCGGATCACCGAGCACGGCCGGCCAGGTACCGCTCCCCTGGGAGGTCCAGGAGCGGATCATGTAGACGAGGAGGAGGTCCAGCAGGCTCGGCACCGCGATGCAGGACCCGGGCCCCTGTGTACCGAGTTCGTGGCCCAGCAGGTCGACGGCGACGCGGAGTTCGGCGTGGGCGCCCACGCGGTTCGGCAGGTGGACCACATCCGGAAGTTCCTCCATGAGCGGGTGCACGCGCCTGCGGTCGAGCCGGTACTTGCCGCACAGCAACTCCACCGCGCCGGAGGCGGCCGGGGACCGGCCCGGCACGGTTCCGGTCTGCCACCGCTCGAACGGCAGCGCCTGCCGCAATGTCCGCGCGTCGGCGGGGGCGTCGGCGATCACATGCCCCGTGCCACGCGGGAGCAGCACCACGTCGCCCGGTCCGAGGGAGACCGGGGAGCCGCCGTCGGGCAGCAGCCAGCAGCTGCCCTCCAGCACCACGTGGAAGCCCGCGCCGTCGTACGGGGAGAGTCGGGTGCACCAACTCCCGGCGACCCGGACCCGGTTCGAGGAGGGCCGACCAATGCGTACCGCCGCGACCGCGTCGCTCACCACGTCCATGGGCCGAGGATACCCGTGCGGTCAAGGGTGAGACGGACGCGTATCCGGGTGAGCTGAGTGGACATTGAGCAGCTCATCGGATCTGTTTAGAGTTGACGACATGGAGAGCAACGGAAGCAAGCAGAACATCATCTTCGGCGACGTGGAGGTCATCCGGGTCCTCGAGTGGCAAGGGGCGTTCGTGCCCGCACGCGGCCTGGTTCCGGATTCCGGCGCCGAGTTGTGGAAGAGCAACGAGGAATGGCTGGCGCCCGATCACTGGGATTCGGACACCGACAATGCGGTGGTGACGCTGCAGAGCTGGGTGCTGCGCAGCGGCGGACGGACGGTCCTGGTCGACACCGGCGTGGGCAACGGGCGGGAACGGCCCGGTTCGCCGCAGTTCCACCACTGGCAGGGCGATTTCCTGGGCGCGCTCGCCCGGGCCGGTGTCCGGCCCGAGGACGTCGACGTCGTCGTCAACACCCACATACACGGTGATCACGTCGGGTGGAACACGGTTGGTGCGGAGGGAGGTTGGGAGCCGACGTTCCCCAACGCCCAGTACCTCATCCCGGCCGCGGACGACTTCCACTTCGGCCCGGACAACGGGTACGGGAACGGCCGCAGGGTGGACGACCGGCTGATCTACGAGGACAGCATCGCGCCCGTCCACCGGTCCGGGCAGGCCGTCCTGTGGGACGGCACCCACCGCATCGACGAACACCTCACCCTGGAATCCGCGCCCGGCCACACGCCCGGCTCGTCCGTACTGCGGCTCGCTTCCGGAGGCGACCGGGCGGTCTTCGTCGGGGATCTCCTGCACAGCCCGGTCCAGATCCTCACGCCCTCCTGCAACAGCTGCTTCTGCATGGACGCCGGCCAGGCGGTGGCCAGCCGCCGCCGGATCCTCGAACGGGCCGCGCAGGAGCGGGAGCTGGTCGTCCCCGCGCACTTCGGCGGAGCGGGCGCCGTGGAAGTGCGGCAGGAGGGCGGCGAGTTCACCCTCGGACCGTGGGCGGCCTACGGCAAGGAGTAGCCGGACGGTTCCGCGGCTCCGTGCCCCTCAGCCGGTGTGCAGGATCCGGAAGCGACCGGGTTCCGCCGGATCCCGGTCGACGACCTGGACCGGCGGCCACGCCCATTGCCAGACGCTGATGCCCGGCGTGCGGGAGAACCGGATCCGCCCGCGGGTGCCTTCGACCGCGACGCGCGGCCAGGATTCGGCCGTGCTCGCCCGGTCCTCGCCCTGGGTGCGCAGCACGTCGGCGAGGACCGCGATCGTGTCGTAGCCCTCGAAGGCGACGAAGGAGGGTGCTTCGCCCAGCCGGTCGCGCAGGGCCGTCCCGACGCGCGCACCGAGTGGGCCGAGGTGCTCGGGCAGGTACCGCAGGAAGGGGACCGCGGTGCCGTCGCCGCCCAGCGATGCCGCCCATTCCGCGAACTCCGGCTGACCGGCCGGCGCACCGATCAGGATCCCGGCGAGGCGCTCGTCGCCGCGGACGGACGTGACGACCGGTACGGCCGGCTCCGGGTGACCGACC
The DNA here is from genome assembly GCF_036014235.1 of Streptomyces sp. NBC_00435. GTDB lineage: Bacteria > Actinomycetota > Actinomycetes > Streptomycetales > Streptomycetaceae > Streptomyces. The sequence continues at coordinate 7,814,998 of NZ_CP107924.1, read as the reverse complement.
AGGAGGAGGAGGGCCGTTGCCCGGTGGCCGACGAGTTCGTCGCACAGGGCCGCGGGGGTGAGGGCGCTCATGTCGAGGTCGACGACGGCGCCGCCGCGCGGTGCGAGGTGGTCCCGCAGGGTGCGGGCTCCGGATGCCCAGTAGACGCTCGGCTGGGTGGCTACGGCGATGCGGCTGTGGCCCGCGCCGAGGAGGAATTCCGCGTAGATCCGCCAGCCGTGGGACTGCGCCGGGGCGAGGCGCGCCACCCATTGCGTGGGCTGTTCGGTGAGCTCGTCGAGAACCGCCGACGAACAGAGGAACGGCAGGCCGAGGGCGTCGGCCCTGGCGGCGGCGGCTCGGGCGACGACGCTGTGGTACTCCCCCGCCAGGGCGGCCACGCCCAGGGCGGCCAGTTCGTCCACGGCCGCCTCGGCCCGCCGCGGATCGGCCGCGGTGTCCCGGACGAGCAGCTCGAGCGGTTGTCCGAGGATCCCGCTGGCGTCATTGACTTCGTGAACGGCCAGCTCGAGTCCGGCGAGCAGGTGCCGGCCCGCCTCGACCCAGCCGGGCCGGGTCAGCGGAACGAGAGCGCCGATCCGGACGGACGATCCGCCGCTCCGCTCCGCCGCGCGTGCCGGTGCTGAGGTGTTCATGCGGTCGCTCTCCCGTGCTCGTCCCGTCCTGCCGCGGCGGGCGTACCCGGATGATCATGCCGGAGGCCGGGCCGGTACGCGAGGCGGTTACGGTCCGTGCCGGTGCACCCGTCCGCCCGGCAGGGGGGTCGGGAGCCCGTCCAGCCATGCCTGCCAGGAGGCGGCCCTGACCGGGGTGGCCACCGGCAGCGAGCCGCCCGTCCAGGCGGTGACGGGGCGCAGTCCGTGCAGGGCGTTGACCACCCAGACCTCCCGTCCGGCCAGGGCGGACAGCCGGCGCCGGCAGGACCGTACGCTCACGCCCGTGCTCGCGGCGCGGTCCAGGAGGAGCGAGGCGGTGACGCCGGGCAGCACGGGCAGGGCCGCGGCCGGATGGCACAGGGTGTCCTCCTCCCACCACAGGAGGGAGGAGTTGGCGGCCTCGAGCACGACGCCGTCCGCGGTGACGAGGAGCGCTTCGTCGGCGTCCGCGGCCGCCGCCCTGGCGCGGACGGCGGCCAGGGCGTCCAGGTCGGGCCCCTTGCGGCGGGGTTCGCGGCGCGGGTCGCTGACGGCCAGGCCCCAGACCCGGGCGGACGTGCCGCGTGCGGGGGCGGGGCGCAGGCGGTAGAGGAGCCGGCGGCCGCCGGGCAGGATCGTGTCCGGGGGCGCGGACGGGGGCGCCGCTTCGAGTTCGACCCGCGGGAACCAGTGGCCCGCCCCCCGGGGCAGCAGGTCCTCCATGCCGCTCCAGAAGGCGTCCAGGAGTCCCTCGGGGAGGTCCGCGCTCTGGGCGCAGGTGGTGGTGAAGCGGTCCCGGTGGCGGTCCAGGGCACGTACCCGGCCGTCGGTGACGAGCCAGGAATCGGCGGCGAGGAGCGGCTGCCGGGGCCCCGTGACGGGGGTTTCGCGCAGATCGCCGGAAGGAGTGAGGGCGAAGAGGCGCTCGCCACCGCCCTGTGCGGTCGGTGTGCTCAACGGGAGGCCTGGGGTTCGGGAGTCGGGGCGGGGACCGGGGCGGGGACCGGGGCGGAGAACGGGGCTGCGGCGGCTCCCGGCACGGCCGCCACCGGGGCGGTGTGGGCGGGTTCGCCGGGGAAGGGGGTGTCGAGGAGCCTGAGCAGCGGGGTGGTCTTGGTGATGGTCTCCGCGTACTCCTCGTCGGGGTCGGAGAGGGCGACGATGGCGCCCCCGACTCCGTAGCGGACGCCCTGCGGGGTCACGACCGCGGTGCGGATGACGATGCTGAGGTCGGCGCCGCCGCACAGGGAGAAGTAGCCGATGGCTCCGGAGTAGACGCCGCGCGGGCCCTCCTCCAGTTCGTCGATGATCTGCATCGTACGGATCTTGGGGGCTCCCGTCATCGAACCGCCCGGGAACGCGGTGCGCACGCACTCCACGGCGCTCACGCCAGGGCGCAACCGGGCCCGTACGGTGCTGACGAGCTGGTGGACCGTGGCGAAGGTCTCCACGTCGAACAGCTTCGGTACGTGGACCGAGCCGATCTCCGCGCACCGGCCGAGGTCGTTGCGGACCAGATCGACGATCATCAGGTTCTCGGAGCGGTCCTTCTCGTTGGTCCGCAGATCGGTCCGCAGCGCCTCGTCCTCCTGCGGGGTGGCGCCGCGCGGCCGGGTGCCCTTGATCGGCTTGGACTCGGCCAGCCCGTCGGCGGTGACGCGCAGGAACCGCTCCGGCGAGGTGCTGAGGACGGCCAGGTCCTCGAAGAGGAGCAGCGAGGCGAACGGGGCCGGGCTGGTCCGGCGCAGGAATCGGTAGCCCTCCCAGGGGTCCACCTTCGCCTCGCTGTGGAGCTCGTTGGTGAGGCAGACCTCGTACGTCTCGCCGGCCGCGATGTCCTCCTGGCTGCGCCGGATCCGCTCCAGGTAGGCGCCCCGGTCGTGTCGCAGGCTCAGGTCCCCGGCGTCCACGGGCTGCGCGGGCACTTCGGTGTCCGCCTTCCTCCCCGCGAGGTCGCGCAGCCGCCCGGCGGTGGTGCGCAGCCAGTCGCGGGCGGACGCGTCCAGGGCGAGGGCGTCGGCGTCGGCGGCGGGGTCCGCGGGGGCCAGGGCGAGGAGGTGCGTGGTGCCGGTCAGGTGGTCGAAGGCCAGGGCGCGGGCGGCGAACACCATCGTGGCGTCGGGCTCCTGCGAGCGGTGGACGACCGGTCCCGCTCCGCACTGCGCCTTGAGCTCGTACCCCAGGTACCCCACCCAGCCGAGGGCGAAGTTGCAGGGGTTCTCGGACCGGTCGGGCAGGTCCACCCGCAGGGACTTCAGGTCCTCGTCGATCCAGTCGAAGAACGGGCTCAGGGCGATCTCCGCGCTGCGGACGCCGTCCCGCTCGGACACGACGGTGACCGTGCCGGCCGTCACGTCGGCCGTGGCCACGCGAGCCAGGTCGCCGGAGGCGTCCCCCATGATCGAGAACCGGCCCGTGGCGCCGTCGCTGCGGCTGCTGTCGAGCCAGAACGCGTGGTTCCCGCCGCGCAGCAGTTCGTCGAAGACGATCTCGGCGTCCCAGTCGGTCCGCAGCCGTTCGGTGAGAACCCGCAGGTGCCGGCCGGGCACGGGGTGGGCGACCGTGGTGGCGGGGACGTCGGGCGCGAGGGCCTGGGCGGCGGGGTGGTCCTCCTGCCAGCGGGCCGTGAGGTCGCGGAAGTTGCGCATGATCTGCAGCCCGTACTCGCTGCTGATGGATTCGGGGTGGAACTGGACGCCCCACAGGGGACGTTGGCGGTGGCGCAGGCCCATGAGGATGCCGCCGGGTGCCCAGGCGGTCGCTTCGACGAGGTCCTCGGGAAGGTCGGCCACGGTCAGGGAGTGGTAGCGCACGACGTCGAAGGGTGAGGGGATCTCGGCGAAGAGGTCGGTGCCGGTGTGCTCCACCGGGGAGACGCGTCCGTGCCGGGGCTCGGGGGCGCGGCGCACGGAGGCGCCGCTGAGGTGGGCGATCCCCTGATGGCCGAGGCACACGCCCAGGACGGGGCGGTCGGCGGCTTCGACGATCTCGCGGCAGATCCCGAAGTCCTCGGGGCGTTCGGGCGTTCCGGGTCCGGGAGACAGGACGACGTTGTCGAACCCCTTCAGCTGGCCGGCGTTCCAGCCCGGCTCATCATTGCGGATGACGACAGGTTCCTGCCCGTTCGCCTCCGCCAAGAGGTGGAAGAGATTGAAGGTGAAGGAGTCGTAATTATCCACCAGGAGAGTGCGCATACTCACCTCACGAGGTCTTGGAGAGACGGAATGGGGGCGGGTGCGTAGTCCGGACGCCGTGGGGCGCCGGAGCTTTAGCCGGTGCCAGGGACAGTCGGATTCCACCGGAGGCCGGGCGTCCGGGCTTCCGTGGAGTCACATGGATTCCCGTATGTTCCCGTGGATTCCCGTGGATTCCAGGCGGACGACGCGATTTCGGGTGGTGCACCTCAGGGGAGAAGCCGTAGTACGTAAAGCCGGACAACGGCTGGCGGAATCGGCCTACTTGGAATACCCGCACCACCCCAGACAGGTTAATGCCAGGGCCGCTGTGCATCACGTACGGGCCGCTCTCCCGATTCCCCGTCCGAGAAACCAGGAAGTAAAGCCCATCTCCCCGTTCGACACTGGAAGACCGTACAGGGAGTCCCAGTCCTGTCAAAGTCTTTCCGGCCGACGAGATGGCTCGATCGATAGAACCCGGCAGTAGGAAGTCGCAATTCCGCAATAGCGCTGTCGCATATCTACTAGGCGGCTTGACAGTGCCCGACCAGCCGTTTCTATTATGCGGTGCTGTCCGGCCACTAAGGCTGAATCGGCAGTTCGACGGGGGGATGTTCGTGAGCAGAGATTTCGGAGGTCTGCGGTCCGGGATAACCGAGCCGGAACACGACGGCGGCACCTGGGTCGACGATCTGCTCCTGCACGACGGCATCGAGGACAGCGCCCGGGCGGTGGACATCGGGGAGCGGCTGGACCGCGGCGCCCTGCGCCGCGCGGTCCGGACCCGGCACGCGGAACTGACCGCGGCCGGACTGCACCGCGGCGGTTCGGTCGCACTCCAACTGCCTCCGTCGCTCGCACTGCTCACCGATCTGCTCGCCGCGTGGCGGGCCGGGGCCCAGGTGATCCTGCTGGACCACCGGCTGACCGGGCACGAGAGCGAGCGGGCCCTCGAGCGGGTCGCCCCGCAGTTCGTCATCCGTCCCACCGCTCCCGTACCGGGCGGGGCCCTGCGCGGCTTCCATGAACTGGACGCCCGCATGGAGCCGTGTCCCGGGGGCCGTCCGGCGACCACCGGCCACGCTCTCGTCCAGCTCAGCTCCGGTTCGACCGGTCCCTCCAAGGTGATCGGACGCACCGCCGAGGACCTCGCGGCCGAGGTCGTCCGGTACACCGGGATCCCCGGCATGCCCCGGCAGGGGATGCGCATCGTGGTCCTCAACTCCCTCGTCCACGCGATGGGGTTGATGGCGGGCTTGCTGCACAGTCTGCACGCGGGCGTCGAGATCGTGCTGCCGCGGCGGCTGACCGCCGGTTCGGTCCTCGACGCCGTGGCCGCGCGGAGCGCACCGACCCTGATCACGGGCGTACCGTTCCACGCGCGGCTGCTGGCCTCGGTCTCCGCTCCCCCGCCGCTGCCGCACCTGCTCGGGGCGGTCTCGGCCGGCGAACCGGTCCGTCCGGGGGTCGCCGAGGCGTTCGCCGAGCGTTACCGGGTACCGCTGGGCGAGGTGTACGGCATGACGGAGACCGGTGTCATCGCGGCCGATCTGTCCGGGGCCAACCGTCCGGCCACGGGCTGGGCGGCGCCGGGCATCGAGGTGACGGTCGTGGACGGCGAGCTGCTGGTGCGCCGGCCGGTCAGCCCCTACGTCGGGCTCGCCGATCCGGAGCGCTGGCGGGACGGCTGGCTGCGCACCCGCGATGCCGGGGCGATCGATCCGGCGACCGGCCTGATCAGCATCCTGGGGCGGCTGGACTCCCAGGTGTCGGTGGGCGGCCTGAAGGTCGACCTCACCGAGGTCGAGTGGACCCTGGCCGAACTGCCCGGCGTGCGTGAGGCCGTGGTCGTGCACGACGGATCCATCGAGGCCTACGCGGTCCTCGACCCGGAGGTCACCGCACGGGGTGTGGAGGGCCTGCTCGCCGAGCGGGTGGCCGGCTTCAAGCTGCCGCGGCACATCCACGTCGTGGCGGCCCTGCCGCGCACCACGACGGGCAAGCCGGTGCGCGATCCGGCCGCCCTACGGGCCGCCGTGAAGGATCCGGTGTGAACCCGGGGGCGCGGCGCGGCGGTTCAGCCGTCCACGCGGGTCACGGACACGGACGCGCCTTCGGTTCCCGGACCGCCTGCCACGCAGAGCACGTAGCCCTCGGGCCCACGCGGTACGGCGCTGGTCAGGCCCGCACCGGGGAAGGTCTCCCGCAGGGTCACCGGTCCCCCGGCCGGCTCCGGCGGCAGGCCGCCGGCGGGCAGCGGTACCGGGCGCAGGCGGCCTCCGCCGGCCAGTCCGGTGCCGTGCGCCTTGCCCAGCGCCTCCTTGTGGGTCCACACCCACAGCAGGGCGCGGGCCCGCAGGGCGGCGTCGTGGCCCTCGATCCAGCGCACGTCGCGCTCGGTGAACCAGCGGCGGGCCAGGGCGACCGCCGGGAGCTCGCGGGCCGGTTCCACGTCCACGCCGATCTCTCCGCCGGTGCAGACGGCGACCGCCGTCAGGCCGCGGGTGTGACTCACGCTCACGTTCAGCCGCCGCACCGAGCCCGGCCCGCGGGTCCCGGAGACGGGTCGTGACAGCACGTACGGCCGGCCGCCCGGCTCCCGGGCCAGTTCCAGGTCATCGACCCCGGTCCCCAGGACCGCGGCCGCGGCACGCCGCAGCAGCGCCTTCGCGTGCCGCCGCTGGTCCCCGACCGGAACCGCGAACCACACCTCGACCCCGGACACCGCCACCCCCACCCGTCCCCGATGCCCAGCTTCCTGAGCACCTGCCTGAGCAACTCTCCGAACACCCGTACGAACACCGAATCCAAGGAGCCACGTCATGAGCAGCCCTGTGCGCGCATTCGTAGTGAACACCCTCGAGATCATGAACCTCGACACGGCCGACGTGACGGACGACACCTTGATCGGCGACGGCGGCCTGGAGCTGGAGTCGCTGACCACCGCTGAGCTCGTCATGCAGGTCGAGGAGGAGTACGGGGTCAAGTTCTCCGACGAGGACGTGGAGGCGATGCAGACCATGACCTTCGGCGCCTTCGTCGCCGAGGTCGAGCAGCGCCGGGCGCCCGTCTCGGCCGAAGCGGGCTCCGTATGAGCGGCCGGGCCCCGGCCCCCGGCCGCGAGGAGGTGATCGCCCTGCTGGCCGAGCACCACGCGTGTGCTCCCTCCGCCGTGGGCGAGCGGATCGACTCCCTGGAGCTGGCGTGGCTGGTGCACGTCCTGGAGGAGCGCCACGGCATCCTGATCGACCTCGACGAGGAGCTGGAGGCCATGGACACGGTCGACGGCGCCGTGACCGTACTTGCCGGCGTCCTGCCCGCACCGGGCGCACCGGACACGGCTGACGCGGTGGGCGGGAGGGCCTCATGACGGGGCGCGACGCGGAGGGCCTCGACGTCGTCGTCACCGGGCTCGGCGTCACCAGTGCCTTCGGCCGCGGCACGGAGACCCTCAGGCAGGCGCTGGCCACCTCCCGGCCGGCATTCGGCCCGGTCGGGCGTTTCGCGGCGGACCGCTACCGCACGGGCACCGCCGCCGTCCTGCCGGGCTCCCCCGATCTGGACGAGGAACTGCACCGGGTCGTGGCCGAGGCCCTGGACCAGGCCGGCCTGACGCCGCGGGAGCGGGCGCAGGCCCCCCTGCTGCTCGGCCGGCACGCCGACCCCGCCGTCGCGCGCCGGCCGCTGGCCGCCCAGGGCAAGACGGCCGTCTCGGACACCGCTGCCGAGCTGGTGGCCGCCTGCGGGCTGCGCGAAGCGGCCCGGACCTACACCAACGCGTGCGTCGCCGCCAGCACCGCGCTCTTCGAGGCGGCGTCACGGATCCGCACCGGCCGGGAGACCCGGATCGTGGTCTGCGCCGGGTACCTCGTCGACGAGGACAACTTCGCCCTGTTCTCCGCGGGGCGGGCGCTCGCCCCGGACGGCGTCCTGCGGCCCTTCAGCGCCGACCGGCGCGGGCTGCTGCTCGGCGACGGGGTCGGCGCGGTGGTCCTGGAGTCCTCGGCGGCCGCTGCCGCACGCGGGGCCCGGCCGTTGGCCGTGCTGTCGGGCTGGGGCATGGCCGGCGACGCCTACCACGTGTGCCAGCCGCACCCCGAGGGCCTGGGCATGGCCAGGGCCATCGGCTCGGCGCTGGCCAAGGCCGGGCTGACAGCCACGGACATCGGCTACGTCAACGCCCACGGCACCGGCACGCCCCACAACGACGCCGCCGAGAGCGCCGCCCTGCACCGGGCCCTCGGCGAATGGGCCGCCGGCACTCCGGTCAGCTCCACGAAGTCCCTGCACGGGCACTGTCTGGAGGCCTCCGGGATGCTCGAACTCGCCGTGAGCCTGCTGGCGCTGCGGCACGGGGAACTCCCCGTGAACGCCGGCTACCTGGGCCCCGACGACGCGTGCCGCCTGGACCTCGTCCTCGGCGAGCCCCGCAAGGCCGACGTCCGGCACGTCCTCAGTCTCAACGCCGCCTTCGGCGGAGCCAACACCGCATTGGTGGTGAGTACGCCATGACCCTTTCCGCTTCCGCACACCTGGCAGCCGTCGAGGTTCTCGCCTCGGGCGGCTGGCCCGACACGGGTGACGGCGAACTGCCTCCGCCGCTGGCCGGTTTCGTCGTATCGGGATTCAGCCCGATGGCCTCGGCGGCCGCCGACCGCTGCCTGGAACAGGTCCTCGGCCCCCTGGAAACCCTGGCGGACCGGGCCGGCGCCGACGGCTCGCGGACCGCGGGCCCGGGCGAGCGTACGGCGATCGTGCTGGGCAGCCGGGGCGGCGACCTGGAGACCCATACCGCGACCGCGCTCGCCGTGGACGCCGGCAAGCCGGCGGCGCCCCTGCTCTTCTTCCAGTCCGTGCCCAACGCGGTGGTCGGGCACATCGCCAAGCGCTGGCGGCTCACCGGTCCGGTGATCTGCTTCAGCCCCGACGCGGCGAAGGGCGACGCGCTGGGCGAAGCCCTGGACATCACCCGCACCCTGGTCGCCGAGGGCGACGCGGCCGAGGCACTGGTCCTGCTGGTGGAGCAGGCCGGGCCGGACGGGGAACCGGCCAGTGCCCGCGCCCTGCTCGTGCGCCCCGTACCGGGCGCGGGCTCCGGCACCGGCTCCGGCTCCGGGGAGGGCTCGTGAGGAGCGGACTGCGCGAGCAGTACGACGTCTGGGTCACCGGGATCGGACTGGTCACCCCGCTGGGGCTCGGTGTGCCCGCCTTCACCGACGGGCTCGCCGCCGGACGTTCGGGGCTGCGCCGCCTGGAAGGGGAGCGGTGGGCCGCGACCGGCGCCGACGTGGCCGGCATCGCCCCCGACGTGTCCGCCGAAGGGCTGCTGCCGCGCTCCGAGGCCCGCTCCGTCGACCGGTTCGTCCTGATGGCACTGGCCGCCGCCGACGAGGCGCTCGGCGACAGCAGGCTGACCGTCGGGCAGGACGTGGCTCCGGAGCGCGTGGCGGTGGTCGTCTCCACCGGCGCGGGCGGCCTGTCGACCTACGAGGAGCAGGCCGTCGCCCGCGCCGCCCGCGGCCGGGCCGCGGTCAGTCCGTACCTGCTCCCCGGGATGCTGCCCAACATGGCGGCGGCCCGTATCGCCATCCGGCACGGCATCCGCGGACTGAGCAGCTCCATCGCGACCGCCTGCGCGGCGGGGGCGATGTCGGTGGCCGAGGGGCTGCGGCTGATCCGCGAGGGCACCGCGGACGTCGTGGTCTGCGGGGGCACCGACACCGCGCTCGCCCCGTCCGTGGCCACGTCCTTCGCCGGGGCCCGCGCACTGGCCCGGGCCGGTACAGGTGATCCGGCGGCGGCCAGCCGCCCCTTCGACCTGGACCGCGGCGGTTTCGTCCTGGCCGAGGGCGCCGGGATCCTCGTCCTGGAGCGGGCCGCCCACGCCCGCGCACGCTCGGCGAGGTCCTACGGCCGGGTCCTGGGCTGGGGCGCGACCAGCGACGCCCACCACCCCACCTCGCCGCGTCCCGACGGTTCGGGAGCGGCGGCCGCCGTGCGCCTGGCGCTGACGGACGCGGGGCTGGCGCCCCGGGACATCGGCTACGTCAACGCCCACGGAACCGGCACCAAGGTCGGCGACCTGGCCGAGGCCCACGCCATCCGCTCGGTCTTCGGCGACGACGGGCCGCCGGTCAGCTCGGTCAAGGGCGCCATCGGCCATCTCCTGGGCGCGGCGGGTGCGGTGGAGGCGGCGGCGACCGTACTGGCCCTGCACCACGGCAGCCTCCCGGCGACGGCCAACCTCGACCGGCCCGACCCGCAGTGCGCGCTCGACCACGTCCGCGGGGCACCGCGGGCGGCGACGCCGGAGGCGGCCGTGTCCAACTCGTTCGCCTTCGGCGGGCACAACGTGAGCCTCGTGTTCGGCAGGTCCGAGGGAGCCGGCTGACCGCGGCCCCACGGCCCCGGGCCGCCCGCCCGCACCCCGAGCAGCACCGCCCGTAGAGCCCGCAAGGCCCGTGGCGGGCCCATCGCATCCATCCACTCGCACCCGAAGGACGAGGACACCGTGACCAGTTCCGCAGCCCAGGCGCCGGGGCCGGAAGGCCCCGACGGGCCCTCCGCCGATCTGCTGCGCCAGTTCTGGTGGCTGCACGACGCCCGCTGGTACCAGGGGGTTGCGCGCCGGTTCGGCCAGGACGCGGCCAACGAGATCAACGCCGAGGCGATGCAGTTCGTGACCCGGCGGATCGCCTCGGCCTACGCCCGCGAGCAGGGGCTGGGGCCGGACCTCTCCGCCGCCGAGCTGGCCACCGCGCTGACCGGTATCTCTCGGTGGATGACCGGGGACAGCGTGGAGGCCGCCAACAAGGTCACCGGCGAGGAGTCCTTCGAGACGGTCGTCACCCGCAACTTCGCCCTGGAGATGCTGGCGCGCGCCGGCACCCTGGAGGGCTACGAATGCCCCTGCCCGCAGATGCGGGCGGGCTGGTTCGAGGGACTCAGGACGGACGTCGGCGACGACCGCGTGGAGTGCCTGCGCACCGGCGGAGCCGCATGCCGCTTCGTCACGAGCACCGCCCGCGCCGGAGCAGGCGACACCCCTGGGAAGGAAACCCCGTGAGCACGCCCGACTCCGGCGCACCCGCCGCGTACGTCACCAGCGCCATCGCCCAGTTCACCGCCCGCGGCGAGCGGACCGCGCTGATCCACGGCGAGCGGAGCATGAGCTTCTCGGAGCTGCTCTCGCTGGCCTACCGCACGGCCCGGGTCCTGAAGGACAAGGGCCTGGGCCGTGGCGACCGGCTCGTGCTGCTGGCCGCCAACCCCATCGAGATGTCGGCCGTGGGGCTGGCCGCGCACCTCCTGGGCATCAGCTACACCCCGGTGTACGCGGCCGGCGGCGAGCAGGTCGCCGAGCACATCCTGCGCGACGCCGCTCCCGCCGCCGTGATCCTGGCCTGCGCCGGGCCGATCCTGCCCGCGCACCGCATGATCGCCATCGCGCGTTCGGCCGGGGTGGAGCTGCTGTTCGGCCTCGGTCCCGGCCCGGACCCCGGGGTGGTCGACCTGCTCGCGGAGGCCGCCGGCCGGTCCGACGACCCGTTGCCCGTGGAGGCGCAGGAGGGGGACGTCGCCCGGGTGCTGTACACGGGCGGCACCACCGGGCTGCCCAAGGGGGTCGTGTACACCTTCGGCGCGCTGACCGCGGCCGCCGGGGCCTGGGCGGGTGCCGCGCCGCCTCCGGGGCTGCGCTTCCTGGCGATGACCCCGATGGCGCACGCGGCCGGCGCGATCGCCTGCGGTCTGCTGCGCCACCACGTGAGCGTCGAGCTGTTCGACGAGTTCGACGCGGAGCTGCTGCTGGAGCGGATCGGCGAGGCGTCCGCAGAGGGCCGCCCGGTCACCACCTACCTCTACCCGCCCTACCTCTACCGGCTCCTGGACCACCCCGGTCTGGCGCGCACCGACCTGTCCGGGCTCGCGATCGTCACCTACGGCAGCGCACCCATGGCCCCGCACCGGCTCGCCCAGGCGGTCCGCAGCCTGGGTCCCCGGCTGCGGCAGAGCTACGCCCTGACGGAGGCCATCGCGATCACCAGCCTCGGCCCCGAGGACCACGCCGCGGCCGCCGGGTCCCGGCCCGAGCTGTTCACCTCCGTCGGGCGGGCGGTGCCCGGAGTGGCGCTGCGGGTCACCGGGGCGGACGGCCGGGCACTGGCACCTCGTAGCGAAGGGGCCGTCGAGGTGTCGGGCCCGACCGTGATGGCGGGCTACTGGCAGCGGCCGGACCTGAGCGGGCAGGTGCTGCGCGAGGGCTGGCTGCGCACCGGGGACGCGGGGCGGATCGACGAGGACGGCTACCTGTACCTGACCGGGCGGGAGAAGGACCTGGTCATCGTGGACGGGACCAACTGCTACCCCCAGGCCGTCGAGAACCTGCTCAGCGCCCACCCGGCCGTGGGGCGGGCCGCAGTCATCGGAGTGCCCGACGCGCGCACGGGCGAGGCACTGGTCGCCGTCTGCGTCGCCGCCCCGGACGGGAGGGCCGCCGGACCGGGCGGCCGCGCGGAGGTCGTGGCCGAGCTGCGGGCCTCGGTGGGCGAGGCCCTGGGGGCGGCGCACGTGCCCGCGCGGTTCGAGTTCGTCACGGACATTCCCACAGCCTCCTACGGAAAGCCCGACAAGGCGACCCTGCGCGCGCTGTTCTCAGAGGTGCCCCCGACGCCCCCGACGTCCCTGACGTCCCTGACTTCCCTGGTGCCCTGAAGGAGCAACGGATGAACACACAGGCCAAACCGTGGGTCCGCCCGACGCAGCCCCGGGGACTGGAGGGCTGGCTGGAGTCCCTGCGGGACCTGCTGGTCATCCCGGCGGAACTGCGTGACGAATGGGTGGAGCGGGACGCCGCGCTCGAACTCCTCCAGTGCGGGCCCGAGATATTCGACGAGCTGCTGCGCGCGGGCCTCCCGCACGGCGGGAGCCCGGGTGCCGAACGCTTCGACCGCTTCGACCTGGTCAACCTCGCGCTCTACTCCGGGTCCGGCACCTCCGTCCCCGAGAAGACGATGCGCTACGCCCTGCGCTGGATGCACGCCGATCCCGGGAACCTGTTCCGCCCCCAGCGCTGGAACTACTCCGTGACCCTGTCCCCGCCGGCCCGGGACAAGGAGGGCGATCCGGAGCGCATGGAGTGGAACCTGGCCACGCCCCACCCCGAACTGAGCGGCGGCTGGACCGAGTCGCTGTCCATCGGTCCGGGGGCCGTGCTCGGGGATAAGGACATCACCGTCCGCGGCACGTCCGCGCTGGGCGTCTCCGGGGTCCTGGTGACCTCCGGGGAGCGGCGCGAGATCCGCTCGGAGCGGCTCCGCGAGATCGTCACCTCCTACGGGCCCGACCGGTTCCGCTGGGGACGCATGCCCGAGGAACTCCAGTGGCGCAAGGACGAGGTGCTGTCCCAGGGGTACGCCCCGTGCATCTCGGTCTGCCTGGAGCTCGCCGAGCGGTGCCGGGAGGCCGGCTTCGAGGCCCGCACCCGGCGCGGCTGGATCATGGGCATGCTCGACCTCGCCCATTCGTGGCTGGAGGTCGTGGACGAGGACGGCCTGGTCAAGAACGTCGACCCCGCCTTCGTCATCCTGGCCGACCACCACGCCGAGGCCGCGCACCCGGCGATCGCGGACGCCTTCACCGGCTCGCTCCTCAATCGGCTGCTGCCCACCGAGCACCACGCCGACGAACCGGTGAACGGCTACCACCACGACGGGCGGTTCGCCCACCCCCGCCACCAGACCGACATCCAGCTCTCGGCGGAGCAGCCCGCTCCGCACGAGAGGGTCACCGCCGGCAACGGCACCGACCACTGAGAGAGGAACACAGATCCATGAGCGTGCCCGTGCTGCAGGCCGACGAGCAGCTGCAGTCCATACTCGACCGGCTCGTAGCGATGTCCGAGCGGGACCACTACGACCCCTACACGATGTTCGACTGGCCCGATTCGCTGCCCGAGGACGAGTACTGGATGTCCCCGGAGCTGCTGTCCATCCACGGGACCAAGGTGGCCGAGTCGTTCACCGAGGAGCAGAAGTGGGCGATCAGCAAGTGGGAGAGCGTCAACTTCTACAGCCTGAACGTCGACGGCATCCGTGAGCTGATCACCGAGATCATCGCGCGGATCCACACGAAGGACTTCGCACTGTCCTCCGAGTACTTCCACCACATGATCGGCGAGGAGAACTCGCACATGTGGTTCTTCGCCCGGTTCTGCCTGCTGTACGGCGGCAAGGTCTACCCCGACAAGGGCGTTCAGCTGGAGATGAAGTCCGAGGGGGAGTCCGCGCATTTCCTGGTCTTCGCCCGTCTCCTGCTCTTCGAAGAGGTCGTCGACTTCTTCAACAAGCGGATGGGTGACGACGAGCGGCTGCACCCGACCATCCGCAAGATCAACGCGATCCACCACCAGGACGAGTCCCGGCACGTGGCCTTCGGGCGGCAGATCGTGGCGCACCTGCACCGGCAGCTGCGCCAGAAGCTCAGCACGGAGGAGCTGGCCGAGCTCGAGCTGTACCTCAAGCGGTACCTGCGCAAGTCCGTGGACGGGCTGGTGAACCCCGCGGCGTTCAAGGACGCCGGCATCCCGAACCCGTACCAGGTGCGCAACGAGATCCTCGCCGACCCGGCCTTCCACGAGCTGGAGCGCAAGATGCTGAAGCGTTCGATGAGTTTCCTGGTGAACGAGGGCATCTTCACCGACGACGTTCTGCCGCGCTCATGAGCGGGGTCGCGGAGCAGACGACGCAGCAGGAGACGGAACGGGTTGCGGCACAACCGGCACCGACCGGTTTCGATGCCGTGATCCATTACCTGCTGGGCAAGAGGCCCGGACTCACCGAGATCGACCCGGAACTCGACCTCGTCGAGAACCGCATCCTCGACTCGCTCGGATTCGTCAACTTCCTCTACGTACTGGAGGAGCAGACGGGCGAGGAGATCTTGATGGAGAACGTCACACCTTCGGATTTCCGCACGATCAACGCCATTCGAAAGAGGTTCTTCCATGAGTCCGACCAGTCCGGCTCCTGAAGCGGCGCGCACCCCCGCGACCCGCGGCGGACTCGCCACGCTGGGGCCGGGCGCGCTCCGGCTGCGGGCCGCGCTCGACGGGGTGTTCACCCAGTGGGGTGTCGAGGCCGGCGCCGACCCGGTCCAGTACCCGCCGCTGATGCGGGTCGAGGACCTGCACCGGCTCGACTACTTCCAGAACTTCCCGCAGCTGGCGATCCTGGGGGCGGCCCTCACGGAGGAGGCCGCGCCCGAGTACGCCTCGGGCGGTCCCCGGCAGCCCACGCTGCCGGCCGACCACCTCACGGAGGCGGCGTACGCGCTGCCTTCGGCGGCCTGTTACAACGTCTACCTCGACCTGGCGGGCCGCACCCTGACGGAGGGTGCGCACAAGGTGACCACCGTCGCCACGTGCTTCCGCCGCGAGACCCACTACGACGGCTTGCGCCGGCTGCTGGGCTTCAGCATGCGGGAGATCGTCTGCGTCGGCGGGCGCGACGAGGTCCTGGAGCACCTCCAGGTGTTCCGCAAGAAGGTGTCGGGCTACCTGGCGGAACTCGGGCTGCCGGTCGAGATCGAGGCCGCCAGCGACCCGTTCTTCGACGCGAGCGCGGGACGCGCGCTGATGGCCCAGCTCTTCCCGGTCAAGGAGGAGTTCGTCTTCGACGGCTCGCTGGCCATCGGATCGCTGAACTTCCACCGCAACTTCTTCGGCGAGCGCTGCGACATCACCACCGCCGACGGGGAGCCGGCGTTCACCGGTTGCGTGGCCTTCGGTCTGGAGCGCTGGATCAGCGCGCTCACCACGCACCTCGGACTGACCGAGGACGAGCTGGCCGACCGGGTGCTGGCGGCCGGCCGGCCGTGACCCCCGGCGGACCGGACACGGCGGCGGGGCGTGCGGAGCCGGTGACGGCCCCGCGCGCCCCGGCGGCGCGGGTGCGCGTGGGGCCCGGCCTGGTGCGCGCCTGGTGGGCCGACGGGCGCGGCCTGTCGGCCCGTGCGGTGGACCAGCTGGCGGCCGGCGCGCTGGGGCCGCGGGAGCGTCTGCGGTACGACGCCGTCCACGATCCGGTCGGACGCGCCGAGTTCGTCCTTGCCCGGTTCCTGCTGCGCACCGCGCTGGGCCGGGCGCTCGGGCGCCCGCCCACCCGCGTACCGCTTGCCGTGGATGCGGCGGGCCGGCCGTGGGTGGCGGGGGCACCGGGCGTGGACGTGAGCGTCGCGCACGCCGCGGGCCTGGTCGCCGTAGCCGTGGGCACCGGCCTGGCGCCCCGTACCCGCATCGGTGTCGACGTCGAGGAGGTCCGCGCGGTGCCCCGGGCCGACGCCCTGGCCGGCAGGCTCTTCTCCCCCGCGGAACGCGCCCGTCTGGACGCGGCCGCCGGCCCCGCCGGGGACCGGCTCTGGCTGGACATCTGGACCAGGCGGGAGGCGTACGTGAAGGCCCTGGGCACCGGGGTCCGAGCGATGGCCGGCGCCCCGGACCAGGGCGTCGGGCACCTGTGGCAACCGCTGCGACTACCGCGCGGATTCACCGGGGGCCTGGTGGTCGTGGACCGGGATCCCCATCGTGGACCGGGATCCGGATCGTGATCCGCGTCCGGTTCCCGGTCCGGGTCCCGGTCCCGGTCGCGATTCGGCATGATCGAACACTGAACCGGCGCCTCGTACCCCGTACCACTTCTTTCCTTTCAACATCCGATCTCCAAGGAGCAGTTGCATGACTTCGCAAAGCACCGCCGCGCAGCCCGCCGTCACCGTGGTGGGCGGTCCCACCGTGGTCATCGACCTGGGCGGACTGCGGTTCGTGACCGACCCGACCTTCGACACCGCCGGCTCCTCCTACGAGCTGGGCCCGGTCGCCCTGCACAAGCTGGCCGACCCGGCGCTGGCCCCCGACGCGATCGGCACGGTCGCGGCCGTACTGCTGTCGCACGACCAGCACCCCGACAACCTCGACGTGGCCGGGCGCGCCTTCCTCAAGGAGGCCGCTCTGGTCCTCACCACCGAGCAGTCCGCCGAGCGCGTCGGCGGTACGGGGCTGGCGCCGTGGGCCGAGCACGTGCTGGAGCGCCCTGACGGCGGCCGGCTCGTGGTCACCGCCGTTCCCGCGCAACACGGTCCGGCGGGGACCGAGCCGATGCTCGGCGCCGTCACCGGGTTCCTCCTCAGCGGTGAGGGCCTGGCGACGGTGTACGTCAGCGGTGACAACGTATCCCTGGAGCCGGTGCGGGCCCTCGCGAAGCGCGTCGGTGAGGACGGCATCGACCTGGCGGTGCTGCACGTGGGCGCCGCTCAACTCGCCCCGTTCGGGCCGACCCTGCTTTCGATGACCGCCGAGCAGGCACTGGAGACGGCGCAGTTGCTCGGTGCCCGCAAGGTGCTCGCCGTGCACCAGGACGGCTGGCAGCACTTCACGCAGGGCCAGGACGCCGTCACCGAGGCATTCGCTCGGGCGGGCGTGGAGGAGCGGCTCGTGGTGGGCGAGCCGGGCAGCCGTCTCGGCCTCTGACCCCAGGAACGGCAGCTGCCCCCGACCGTGTGCGCGGTCGGGGGCAGTCTCTGTTCGCGGCCGTGGTTCAGACGCCGATGGCGTGGTGCCCGCCGTCGACGTGGACGATCTCGCCCGTGGTCGCCGGGAACCAGTCCGAGAGCAGCGCGGCGCAGGCCCGGGCGGTGGGCTCGGCGTCGGTGATGCTCCAGCCCAGCGGTGCCCTCGCCGCCCAGTCGTCCTGCGTCCGGGCGAGCCCGGGGATGGCTTTGCCGGCGCTGGTGCGCAGGGGACCGGCGGCCACGAGGTTGGACCGGATGCCCTGAGGTCCCAACTCCCGTGCGAGATAACGGTTGGCGGACTCCAGCGCGGCCTTGGCCACGCCCATCCAGTCGTAGCCCGGCCAGGCCTTCGCCGCGTCGAAGGTCAGTCCGACCACCGAGCCGCCGCTGCCCATGAGGGGCAGCAGGGCCTTGGCGAGGGACACGTAGGAGTAGGCGGAGGTGTGGACCGCGGTGGAGACGTCCTGCCAGGGAGCGGTGAGGAATCCGCCGAGGCAGCTCGGCGGGGCGAAGGCGATGGAGTGCAGTACTCCGTCGACCCCGCCGAGGCGCTCGCCCACCAGGTCGGGGAGGCGCTGGAGATGGAGCGGGTCCGTCACGTCCAGCTCCACGACCGGTGGCTTGTCGGGCAGCCGGCGGGAGACCAGCTCGACCAGGGACATCCGGCCGTATCCGGTCAGGACGATCTGCGCGCCCTGTTCCTGGGCGAGTCGGGCGGCGGCGAACGCGATCGACCGCTCGGTGATCACCCCGCTGATCACGATGCGCCTGCCCGCGAGCAGCCCGCCGCCGGTGGCGGCGGCGGGGCCGGTCGCGGTGCCGGCCGTAGTGGTCGGGGTCGGGGTCGGGGTCGGGGTCGGGGTCGGGGTCATGAGATCAGTGCCCCATTCCCAGGCCGCCGTCGACCGGTACCACCGCACCCGTGACGTAGCCGGCCCGCTCGCCCGCGAGCCAGGCCACCGTGTCGGCCACGTCCTCGGGTCGGCCCGCCCGGCCCGCCGGGATCTCCGCCAGGTGCGTGGCCTTACGGGTCCCGGACAGGGCCGCGGTCATGTCGGTGTCGATGAGGCCGGGCGCCACCACGTTCACGGTGATGCCGGACGTGGCGCACTCGCGGGCGAGCGACCGTGCCATGCCGACCATGCCGGCCTTGCTGGCGGCGTAGTTGACCTGGCCCTGATTTCCGCGCAGCCCGGCGACGGACGACACGAACACGATGCGTCCCCACCGGCCGCGGAGCATCTTGGGCAGGGCCCGCCGGGCACAGCGCCAGCCACCGGTGAGATTGGTGTCGATGACCCGGGAGAACTGCTCTTCCTGCATCCGCAGCATCGGCCGGTCATCGGTTATCCCGGCATTGGAGACGAGAATCTCCACCGGGCCGAATTCCGCTTCGACGGTCTTGAATGCGGCGTCGATCTGTTCCGGGTCGGCAACATCGCACTGGACGGCCAGAAATTTCCCGTCCGGTGGTTCACTCCGATAAGTGACGGCGACCCGGTCGCCACGGCCGAGGAATTCCTCGGCAATGGCCAGACCGATCCCCCTGTTCCCTCCCGTGACCAGCACCGTGCGTGGCAACGAAACGCTCCGTTCCTGTCGGTCTTCCTCAGGATTTCCTTACCGCACCGGGCCGGGTCAGCCCTGGACGGGAGTGCTCTGGAATTCCTTCATGTAGTAGGCGCCGTCGACGCGCACGGCCGTCCAGGAGACGATGATGCGCTGGCCGATGGGCACCTGCTCCGGCTCGGTGTAGGTGTCGCCGGGCTTGAGCAGACCACCGAGGCCGTCGATGACGGCGGTGTTGTTGGACAGGCAGCGCACGGTCAGCGGCTTGCCGATCATTCGGGTTCCCTTGAGCGGACCCGCGAATGCGCCCTGGTAGAAGTTCGCGA
This sequence comes from Streptomyces sp. NBC_00435, assembly GCF_036014235.1. Classification (GTDB taxonomy): domain Bacteria; phylum Actinomycetota; class Actinomycetes; order Streptomycetales; family Streptomycetaceae; genus Streptomyces. Next base: position 7,795,729 of record NZ_CP107924.1, on the reverse strand, counting down.
TGGCGGTGCGGCTGGTGAGATAGGAGCCGTTGCTCGGAATCATGTGCCCGTCCGTGGTGAACTGAGCGGCGACACCGGCCGCGTCCCCACGGTTCCAGGCGTCGAAGAGCCGGTGCGGCACATCGGTGATGGCGGTCTGCGTGGGCGAACACGTCAGGTTCGCCCAGGAGGCGGTCTCATCCACGGAGGACTCCTGTTCCGCGGAGGCATTCGCCGCGGTGGCCGCTCCGGCCAGGAGCACCAGGGATGCGGCGGGAATCATGATGCGACGGACGAGATTCATTAAATCCCCCATTGGCTGGCGATTGAAGTCACACGCACAGCCTAGAGGCGGCCGGAATGATTGAAAAGTTTCAGCCAGAGTCCATCAGGAAATCAAATAACGGAATCCCGGGCTATTCGGAATCCTGCTGTCCGGTATCTGTTTCCTGACCGCCTTCCCGCTCTTCTTCCGTCATTTTTTCCACGCGCACGGGGACCCCGTTGAAGACGGCCGTTCCCGACAGCGGGTCCAGGACCGTGTTGTCGGTGAGCGCATTCACGCTCACGCCCGGTTCGCCGGCGGCGTGCGAGAGTCGGCTGCCCTCGCGGCCGTGGCCCCAGCCGTAGGGCAGGCTCACCACCCCTTCGCGCAGCCGGTCGGTGGGCTCGACCGCCACGACCACCTCACCCGCGCGGCCCCGGACCCTGACCCGGTCGCCGGCGCCCACGCCCAGCCGCCCGGCGTCCTCCACGCTGATCTCCAGCGCGCAGCGGTTCGTTCCTCCGGACAGGGAGGCGATGTTGTGGGACCAGCTGTTGACGGACTTGAGCTGGCGGCGGGAGATGAGCACCATGGTGCCCTCGCGCAGGTCGCGCATGCGCGCGTCGAGGCGGGGCAGGTCCCCGGTGATGGCCGGCGGGCACAGTTCCACGAGGCCGGAGGCGGTCATCACGACCTCCTCGCGGCGCGGGCGCAGCGCGCCGAGGTCGATGCCGTTGGGGGAGGCTTTGAGCAGGGCCAGGTTGAGGCCGCCCGGACGTCTGCCGAACAGGTCGCCCGCGCTCCCCAGCCGCAGCATCAGGTCCAGGCGCCGCTCCAGGGCGCTGTCGCCGGTCAGCTCCTTCTTGGCTCCGGCCGTGTCGAGGCCGTGGAGGGGTGCGCCCGGGCGGCCGGAGGCGGCCCGGAGGGTCAGGTCGATGAGGGCCTCGTCCACGCTGTGGGGATCGCCGGAAGCGCTCTTGCCCGAGGCGATCAGGACCAGCCGGGCCATGATCTCCGCCTCGCTGGGGCGCCCCGGCTCAAGGGCGCGCACGGGCGGTGAGAAGCGTGCGTTGCGGCGGACGGACCGGCCGGCCAGGACCACGTCGTAGTGCGGTGACTGGAGGGCGCTGGGCGGCGGCAGGATCACCGAGGCGTGGCGGGTGGTCTCGTTCAGGTAGGGGTCGACGCAGACCATGAAGTCCAGGCCGGGCAGCGCTCCGTCCAGCCGCTCGCCCTGCGGCGAGGCCAGGACCAGGTTCCCGGCTATGCACAGCAGTGCCCGTACCTGCCCCTCGCCCGGGGTCTCGATCTCATCGGCGAGGGTCGCGGTGGGGAGCTCCCCGTTGACCTCCGCCAGCGAGCGGACCCTGCTGTGCCAGCGGCCGGTGCGGAAGGGCTCGGCTGGGCGGCGGGTGGCGTGCGGGGCCTCGCCGAAGAGGACTCCTCCCGGGCGGTCGAAGTTCCCGGTGATGATGTTGACCACGTCCACCAGCCAGCTGGTGAGCGTGCCGAACTCCGTGGTGCACGTGCCCAGTCGCCCGTACACGGCGGCCGTGGGCGCGGCGGCCAGGTCACGGGCGAGGCGGCGGATCGTTTCGGCCGGGACGCCGCAGGCATCGGCGACCTCCTCGGCGGCGAACCCCTTGACCTCGGCGGCCAGTTGCCAGAACCCGGCGAAGCCCTCGCCCGGATCCGTCGCCAGGTCCTCCTCGAACAGGGTGTGCACGATGCCCAGGAGCAGCAGCGCGTCGGTCCCCGGACGGACGGGGACGTGTTCGTCGGCGAGATCCGCGGTCCGGGTACGGCGCGGATCCACGACGACGAGGCGTCCCCCGCGGGCGCGCAGTGCCCGCAGCCGGCCGGGCAGGTCGGCGACCGTCCACAGACTCCCGTTGGATTCCATCGGGTTGGCGCCCAGGATCAGCATGTGGTCGGTGCGGTCGATGTCCGGCAGCGGGAAGGCGAGCGGGTCCCCGTACATCATTCCGCAGGCCACGCTCTTGGGCATGGTGTCGAGCGTGGTGGAGGAGTAGATGTTGCGGGTCGCCAGCCGCTCGCGCAGTACCAGCATGTACAACGGCAGGGCCAGCGTGTGGATCACCGGGTTGCCCATGTACAGGGCCACCGCGTCACGGCCGTACCGTTCGCTCACCCCGCGCAGCCCGCGCTCCACGACCTCGAACGCCTCGTCCCAGCCGACCTCGTCGAACCCCCCGTCGGGGCGGCGCACCAACGGTGCGGTCAGCCGGTCAGGGTCACTGTCGAACCGGCCCAGCGAAGCGCCCTTCGGGCACAGGTATCCCCCGCTGAACACGTCATCGCGGTTGCCCCGCACCCGGGTGACCACCTCATCGGCCAGTGTGATGCTCAGGCCGCACGTGGCCTCGCACAACGGGCACACACGCGTCGCCGTCCGGTCCAACACAAGCCCCCGTAATACCACTTGATCAATTTTGCGCAGTGTAACCACCCGGCGTGAACCCGCCCTCGGCGTTCCACCAGGCGCGAACACCCCTTGCGCGTACGGGACGAGGCCGGGACTCACCGCGTCCCAGCGAAGAGCGTGGTCAGCACCGCCACGGGGGCGTGGGGTCCGGAGTCGCGGCCCTGGCCGGGAGTGTCGCGCGCTGCGCAGTTCTCACCGCGGGATGCAAGTCCGGGTCACGGGCCCGGGGCACGGGTCCGAGTTACGGGTCCGAGTTACGGGTCCGGGAGACACGTCCTCGGCGTAGCCGCGCAGCACCACCTCACCCCCTTGCGCGTCACACTGGCCGCCCAGGCACCGCGCCACCACCACGCCCCGACCGACCTACGGCCCGCCCGCCATCGAGTTCGCCACCTGGATCAACGAGACCGAGTCCGTACGGCGGGCCCGCATCACCCGCCTGCTCCACACCACCGGCCTGAGCATCGAAGCCATCGCCACCCGAAGCGGACGCGCCGACGCCCGAGCCCTCCGCCGCGCGGTCCAGGACCCGGCCGGTGGCCGGTGGCCGGTGGATCAGGGAGGCGTTGTCCACCGACCGTCAGCGGGTGCGGAGCCCTCGGCGCTGCCGGGCATCCACGTCTTCCGATGAGCCCGCGAGCACGTGGCTCATGCTGGAGCTGAGCCCGGCCTTCGCGCGGCTGTGGGCGCAGCGCCTGGGATCGCCGGGATCACCCAGTCCGGCGCCCATGTTCCGGCTGCTCCGGGGCCGGCCGCCGTGGCGGCGAGGTGGGCGCGGAGGGTGGGCAGCGCCGGGTGGGGGTTGTCGCGGTGCCAGAGGAGCGAGTGCGGGTACACGGGCGTGGGGCCGGTCACCGGGATGCGGCGCAGGCCGTGGCCGTCGGGCCAGACGAGGCGGGTGTGTCCCCCCATGAAGGTGGCCAGGGCCGGGGTGTCGGCGATGGTGTCCAGGAGTGCGTCGGAGCCGAAGTTGGGTCCGGTGGCCTCGATGGTGAGGCCGAACTCGGCGACGAGGTCGTCGTAGTAGGCGGCCCACTCGGTACCGGGGACGATGCCGGGCATCCAGATCCGGTGCCCGGCGAGCTGGGCGAGGCTCACCGACCGGGCGCCCGCCAGCGCGTGGGCGGGACCGGTGAGGAGCTCGAGCGGTTCGTCCAGCACCCGGACGGAGCGGATGTCCGCGGGGAGGGGGCGGCCGGGCACGGCGACGGCGCGGAAGGACGCGTCGATGGTGCCGGACCGGATGGCGGCCACGGCCGTCTCGATGTCGAACAGCATCACCACGTCGAGATCGACCTCGGGATGCACCCGGTGGAAGCCGCGCATCAGGCCCGATTGCGCGCTGCGCGAGGTCAGGACGTCGACACGCAGCGGACGGCTTCCGGGGCGCACGGAGGCGACCGCGCGCTGGGCGGCCCGCAGGAGCTCGCGCGCGTGGGGCAGGAACGCCTGCCCGTCGATGGTGAGCTCGGCGCCGCGCGCGGTGCGCGTGAACAGCCGCACACCGAGGTCGCGCTCCAGCGCGGCGATCCGCTTGGAGACGGCCTGCTGGGTGACGGCCAGCTCGGCGGCGGCCTCCTGGAACTGGCCCGCGTCGGCGGCGGCGACGAAGGTGCGGACGGTTTCGAGGTCCATGCCTCCATGCTAGGACCACAACCACTGGTTGTGGCTGAGTGGTCTTCCGGCGTTTGATCCCGGCCCGTGGCGGCCGCTTTGATGGTGCCGATCGCGGTTCGGTTGTACGAGTGAGGGTCCGGGGGCGGCCATGGGTAGCGGGCACCGGCTCGGACGGCGGTTCGGATGGCTCTGGGGGGCGTACGGCACCAGCGCGCTCGGCACGTGGCTCGCCTTCGGCGCGTTCCCGCTGATCGCCATCCAAGTGCTGCATGCCGGACCGGCCGAGGTCGCCGCGCTCTCCTCCGTCGGTGCTGCCGTGGGCGCGGCCGTGGCGGTGCCGCTCGGACCGTGGGTGGAGTTCCGTCGCAAACGGCAGGTATTGATCGCGACGGATCTGCTGCGGTTCGCGGCGCTGCTGACGATCCCCGCCGCGTTCGTGCTCGGCGCGCTGACCTTCCTCCAGCTCCTGCTGGTCTCGGTCGTCGTCGCGGCGGCCGACATCACCTTCCGCGCCGCCTCCGGCGCGTACCTGAAGGCGCTGCTGCCGGCCGAGGACCTGCTCGTCGCCAACGCCCGGTTCGAGTCCACGGCCTGGACCGCCACGATCGTCGGACCGCCGCTGGGCGGCGCCGCGATCGGGCTCCTCGGCCCGGTGGCGACGGTGGTGGCCGACGGCGTCAGCTACCTGCTCTCGGCCCTGGCCGTCCGCGCGACGGGCCGGGGCGAGCCGCGCCCCGAACGCCCGGGGGCCGCACGGCGCATGCGCGCCGGGGACCTGCTCGACGGGTGGCGCCACATCCTCTCCGACGCGACGCTGCGCCCGCTGTTCTTCAACACCGCCCTGTTCAACGGCCTGGTGATGGCCACCCAGCCACTGCTGACCGTCCTGATGCTCGGCCGGTTCGGCTTCGCACCCTGGCAGTACGGGCTCGCCTTCGCCGCGCCGTCGATCGGCGGGCTGCTCGGCTCGCGGCTGGCCCGGCCGCTCGTCACCCGCTTCGGGCAGCACCAGGTCCTGGTGCTGGCCGGGGCGCTGCGCGCGGTCTGGCCCGTCGGCCTGGCCTTCCTGGGCCCGGGGACCGGCGGCCTGCTCCTGGTGATGGGCGTCGAGTTCGGGCTCATCCTCTGCTGCGGGGTCTTCAACCCCGTCCAGGCCACCTACCGGCTCCAGCGGACCCCGACCGGCCGGGTCGCCCGCACCCTGTCCGCCTGGGCGGTGACGACCAAGGCCTCGACCGCGCTCCTGACGGCCGCCTGGGGCGTTCTGGGTGCACTGCTCGGCCCTCGCACGGCCATCGGCCTGGCCGGCGTACTCCTGCTGGCGACCCCGCTGCTCCTCCCCCGTCGCGCGGCAGCGCGGGGCTCCCGGCCCGAACCGTCCGCCGCGCCCCGATCAGGCTGACTGACCTGGGCCGCCCCTTCCGGATCCTGCCTGGGCGCACGGACTCAGGCGATGCCTGCGGTGCACGCGGCCCGGCATCCGGCGCCGTCGCCGGACTCCCGGTGGCGACTGGAACGGCAATGAGCACGCACGCCGGGGCGGCCCCGCCGGACGGCCACCGACCGCGCCCACCGTGCCGGACGCCGGGGGCTCCGATCGGCACCGACACGCCCCGGTCACAGCACTGGGCCTAGGCGGTCTGGCCGAGGGTGGCGATGCCCGCCAGGATGAGGTCGATGCCGGCGAGGAACTGGTCGCGGTCGTCGTGCTCGGGCAGTCGCGTCGCCACTTGGTGCACGAACGGGTACTTGGCGGGGTCCAGCCGCGTCCACCGGTCGGCGGCGGTCGTGAGGAAGGCCGCTCGATCCGTTCCGCGCGGCAGGAGGCGGGCGCCCGCCGCGTACTGGCCCGCGAGGCCGAGGATGTAGTTCACGAGCGCGGACGCGGAGTCGAACTGCGCCTGCTCCGGGACACCGAGCGCCTGGAGTCTGCCGCCGACGCCCTCGAGGATCTGCAGTACCGCGTACTGCCACGGCTCGCGCGAGAGCCGGGCGCCCACCCAGGGGTGCGCGTCGATCGCGTCGAACACCCCGAGGGTGATGGCCCGGATCGCCTCCCGCGGATCCGGAGCCGATCCCGACCCGGACTCCGGCCCGGATTCCGGCCCCGCACCGCTCGGCACGCCGGTCATGACGCGGCCGATGACCTCGTCGGTGGCCGCCGCGAGCAGATCGTCCTTGTCGGCGACATGGTGGTAGATGGCCCCGCTGCCCGTCGCCAGGCGCGCCGCGAGGGCGCGGAAGGTCAGGGCGCTCTCGCCGTCGGCGTCGAGGATCTCGATCGCGGCCTCGACGATCCGCCTCTTCGAGAGTGCGTCCGCGCGTCGTTCAGTCCGCTTCACCCTGGTCGCCATGGCTGCATCCTGACACGGCTGGATCGGCGTTCCATAGCAGAGGAGTGGCGGAACGCCGTTCCATCAGGAGCACCCCGCGCCGTGCGCCCCGGTGCACCTCCTTGCCGGGGCGGTCGAACTCCCCGACGATGCTCCAAGGCCCCGACTGTCCGGATTCCACCGGGCCCGGCCGGGGCATCGGAGAACAGGGGAGACAGTGACACAGCACAGCATTTCCAGGAAGCACCCCCGCGCGGTGACGGCATCGGCACTCGTACCGCTCTTCGTCGTCGCCGGGCTCCTGCTCGGCCCCGCCGCGACCGCCTCGGCGGCCGCACCGGTCGTCCGGCAGGCTCCCGCCGCGGCGACGCTCTCGCACGGCGGCCTCTCCGCCGGCGCCGGCGTGGTGACCGGCGTCCACGCGCCGACGTCGTCCCGGGCCCAGGCGACCACCGGGAACAAGAAGGGCAAGAAGAAGAGCAAGAAGAAGGGCGGGTTCTTCAAGAAGCTCCTGATCGGCGTGGTCATCGTGATCGTGCTGCTCGTGGTCCTGTACGGAATCCGCCGGGCCATGCGACGCGGATCCGCCTAGGGCCTGTCGTCGAACTCCCGTCGCCGCCCGCGCGGCAGACCGGAGTTTGACGACAAGCCCCAGGGCCGTCCCAGTTGCGACCAGGCCGGCCCGCCCGGGACATCGTGCGGGCCGGTCGGGGGCCGGAACGGCGAGACGCCAGGGCCCCGGGGGCGTCGTCCTCCCCCTTCCTCCGCCCCGCGGGCCGCCACGCCCCCCTCAGCCCGAGGTCTTCCATTCGCCGTGGAGGAGGCCGAGTACGACTTGGTCCGCGAAGGTCCCGTATTCCCACGCGGAAAGCCGGAGCCTTCCTTCGACGACGAATCCGGCCTTTTCCGCCACCTTGATCATCCCGATGTTGTCCCCGGAAGTCTCGATCTGCAGCCGGTGAAGACCCCGCACGGCGAAGCCGTATTCGCACAGCGTCCCGAGAACATCGAGACCGTACCCTCTGGAGCGGAATGCGGGGAGCAGGGAGATGCCGATGTGCGCTCTCCTGTTGTAGGTGTCGATCCCCCAGAGCAGCGCCTCACCTGCCAGTTCCTGGGTGGCCAGCTCGACCACCGAGAAGTAGGCGATTTCGTCCGACCCCTGGCCTACCGCGTACGGGGAGTCCTTCGACCCGGGGGAAATGGGGCGCCATGGTGCCGAGTCGGCACTCGCCTGGGTCTTCACGTCGTCGTACAGCTCGGACTGCAGAACCGGGATGTCCTCTTCGTGCCGGGCCCGTAGCCCGGTTTTATTTCCTCGTATCACGTGAACATTGGTATCCGATGGCGGCGGGCGGGACAACCCTTTCGAGTGATCTTCGCCGGTTTCCCTTTCATGCCATGAGCCGGTCCCCCAGAACACTGCGGGAGTACAGGATGGCGTGCCCCTGCCGCGCCCGGTCCAGCAGTCCGGCGCGGTGCAGGATGCCCAGGTGCTGGCTCACCGCGCCCTGGCTGAGGCCGAGGCGGCGGGCGAGTTCCGTCGTGCTCAGGGGTTCGCTGAGCACTTCCAGGAGTTGCGCCCGGGTCCTTCCGACCAGGTCGGCCACCGCGCGCCGGCCGGCCGCGGGGTTGGCGCCCCAGGCGGTGCCCCTGCCGCGGGCGGGGTAGAAGAGGCGGGGCGGCTGCAGGTGGTCGACCAGACTCACGGCCCGGTTGCAGAACAGCGACGGCGTGAAGGTCAGTCCCCTGCCCCGGACGGCGATGTCGGCCTCCAGCCCGGGCTCGTCCAGGCTGAGCGCCCCGTTGCCCCAGCTCAGTCCGCGGTCGATGTCCCGGAACAGGCCCTGGGCGCCCTCGTCCGCCAGCTTGCTGGCCCGGTAGCGGACGTCCCCTTCGAGTATGGCGAGAAGTCGCGGCCAGTGAGGGGCCAGAACTCGGTCCCAGTAGACCCGCAGGGCCTCGGCGATCTCACCGAGCAGCCCCAAAGGGTCCCGGTGGACGGATTCCAGTCGGGGATGGAGCCGGCGGCCGTTCGCCGCGCTGATGAGATCCCGGATCACGACCCCCCGGTCCATCGCACGCACCACGGCGAGTTCGTCGTAGATATCCGGACGCGGGGCCGTTGGATACGGAGTGATAAAGTCCGGAATGAAGCCTCCAGGTCCGACGAGCGCCTGCAGCAAGCCCCAGTCCAGCGAAGTCAGATGATGGGCCGATAAATGGACCATTGGCTGGTGAATGACGTATTTAACCGGGTTCTGCCAGACCCAGAGACTCATGACGGCTTCCTGCAGGGGTGAGCAGGCGAACCTGACGGATGCGAGATCGTCGGCATCGAAGCGCAGGTGCAACATTCGGCCAAGGCTAAATGTTTAGCGCAGCAGGCGGAACTGCCTTTGGATACAGAACATGGCTTCCCGCTCAGCCGACGACACCTCGGCACTTCCTCTGCGAATACGGACGGTTGGCGCATACTCGGCGCCTGCCGCCGCGCGGCCCACCCGGCCGGACCAGCCTCCGCTTTCCTCCGCTCAACGTGCCCTGTGGCTTCTCGACCAGCTCCACCCGGCCGGCTCCCTCTACAACGTCCCCGTGGCCGTGAAGCTCACCGGCGACCTCGACGTAACCGCCCTGACACACGCGCTGTCCCTCGTGGTCGAACGGCACGAGGTGCTCCGCACCGTCTTTCCGCAGCGTGCGGGCGGCGACCCGTACCAGCGGGTCCTCCCGGCCGCCGACGTACCGATGGAAGTCCTGGACCTGCGGGCGAACACGTCCCCGGCCCGTGACGAGACGGCCTGGCAGGCGGTACGGGCCCTCGTGGAGGAGCCCTTCGACCTGGCGGCGGGTCCACTGTTGCGGACCGTACTGGTGCGGCTCACCGACGAGGAGAGCATCCTCGGGATCTCCCTGCACCACATGGTCTGCGACGGCCCGTCCCTGCACATCCTCTTCGAGGAGCTCTCCGCGTACTACGAGGGGCCCGGAGCCGTTCTTCCCCCGCTGACCGGTCAGTTCGTCGACCACGTGCTGGAGCGGCAGGCCTCCCCCGACGGACCGGAGGGTCTGGAGTGGTGGCGCGAGCAACTGGCAGGCGCTCCCACCGTCCTCGCCCTGCCCACGGACCGGCCCCGGCCCCCGGTACGCCGGGGGCGGGGAGCCACGCACACGCTCCGGCTGCCCGGCGGGCTCGTCACGGCCGCCGGAGCCCTCGCGCGTCAGGAGCGGGTCACTCCCTTCATGGTGATGACCGCGGTGTACTCGGCCCTGCTCGGCCGACTCTCCGGATCGCGCGACCTCCTGATCGGTACACCGGTCGCGGGCCGCGACCGTGCCGAACTCGAGCCGCTGATCGGCTTCTTCGTCAACACCGTCCCCTTACGCGTCAGCCTCGACGGCGACCCGCCCTTCACCGGGCTCCTCAGACGCGTGCGGACCTCGACCCTCGGGGCCATGTCACACGCCGGCGTGCCCTTCGACGCTCTGGTGGAGAAGCTGCGCGTCGACCGGGATCCCGGTACCACACCCCTCGTCCAGACCGTCCTCACGTTCGAGGCGTCGCCGCTGGCCCGGCCCCGGTTCGGTGGCCTCGGGGCCAGACTGCTGCCGATCCTGCCGGACGCCGCGAAGTTCGACCTGGACGTCATGATCCTGCAGGCTCCCGACGGCAGCGGCGACTTCGACTTCTGCGTCACCTACGACACGGACCTGTTCGAGCCGCAGACCGTCACCCGGCTCGCCGAGAGGTTCCGCGCGATGCTCGCGGCCGCGGTCGCCGACCCCTCCCTGCCCCTGCACCGGCTGCCCCTGCTCACCGACGAGGAGACGCGCCAGGCCGCGGAGGTCTGGAATCCGGCCGGGGCCGAGTACCTGGCGACACCGGGTCCGCCGGTCCACGAGTGGGTGGAGCGTCAGGCCCGGACGCGGCCGGCCGATCCCGCCCTCAGCCTCGACGGCCACGAGGTGAGCTACGCCGAACTCGACGCGCGGGCCGGGGCCATGGCCCGCCGGCTGGTGGAGGCGGACGTGACGCCGGGCGACGTGGTCGGCATCCTGCTGCCCCGCGGCACCGAGCTCCCCACGGCGATGCTCGGCATCCTCAAGTGCGGCGCGGCCTACCTCCCGCTGGACCTCACGCACCCGGCCGCGCACCTCGCCGGGATCCTCCGCTCCGCCGGTGCGGCCCATGTCGTCACCAGTGGGGAATCAGCGCCCCGTCTGGCGGCCCTCGGGGTACGGACCGTTCCCGTCGAGCGGCTCACCGGAGCCGGAGCCGGGGCCGGAGCCGGAGCCGGGGCCGGGGCAGGGGCCGGGGCCGCGGACAAGGTGCCGGGAGAGCGGGGCGAGCCGGGCGAGCGTTGCGAAGCGGCCGGCCGTGGCGACCCGGCCGAGCCGCACCGGGTCCATCCCGACGCCCTCGCGTACGTCATCTTCACCTCGGGATCGACCGGTGAACCCAAGGGCGTGGGCGTGCCGCACAGCGCTCTGGCCAACCACGCCCGGGCCATCGACGAGCGGTTCGGGATGCGCCCGGACGACCGGGTCCTGCAGTTCGCGAACGCCGCCTTCGACGTGGCGGCCGAGGAGCTCTTCCCCACCTGGGCGGCAGGCGCCTGCGCCGTGCTGTGCACCGATCCCCCGCCCGCCGAGCGGATGTCCGCCCTGCTGGACTCCCTGGGCGTCACGGTGGCCAACCTGCCCGCCAGCTACTGGCAGCGGTGGGCCGCGGCGATACCGGCCGGCGACGACCTCGTGCCGGGCACCCTGCGACTCCTGGTCGTCGGCAGCGAACCCGTGGATCCCGCGGCGCTGGCCGCCTGGACCCGTCGTACGCAGGTGCCCGTCGTCAACGCCTACGGGCTGACGGAGACCACCATCACCGCGCTGACCCACGACACGGGCTGGGACTACGACGGCGCGCCGGTACCGGTCGGCGTCCCGCTGCGCGGCGTGCGGGCGTACGTCCTCGACGAGGACCTCCAGCAGCTTCCCCCTGGTGTCCCCGGCGAGCTCTTCATCGGCGGTGCGGCACTGGCCCGCGGTTATCTCGGACGCCCGGGCCTGACCGCGGAGCGCTTCCTGCCCGACCCCTTCGTCTCCGGCGCCCGGATGCACCGCACCGGGGACCGTGCGCGGCGGCGCGCGGACGGCGTCATCGAGGTGCTCGGCCGGATCGACGAGCAGCTCAAGGTACGCGGCTACCGCATCGAGCCCGGCGAGGTGGAAGCGGCCATGTGCACACACCCCGACGTGGTCCAGGCCGCCGTCGCGGCCCGGACCGGCGCCGACGGTACGCCCAGGCTGGCCGGGTACGTCGTCACGCGCGCCGGGGTGGTGCCCGGCGATCTGCGCGCCCACCTGACGGCGCTGCTCCCCGCCCATCTGGTGCCCGGCGTGCTGGTCCCGCTGGCCGCCCTGCCGCTGTCGAGGAGCGGGAAGGTCGACCGTTCGGCCCTGCCCGAACCACGGCAGGCCGTGCCCACCCTCCCGGGGCCTTCCGCCGGCGGACCGGCGGAGACCGATATGGAACGGGTCCTTTCCGTCATCTGGCAGGACGTGCTGGACATCGGCCGGGTCGGCGTCCGCGACAACTTCTTCGACCTGGGCGGGACTTCGTTCACGCTCACCACGGTCCACGCCCGGCTGAACGAGCGGCTGGGGCGCCGGCTGCCGCTGGTCACGCTCTACGAGCACCCCACGATCGCGGCGCTGGCGGGACACCTCTCCGACGAGGACCGGCCCTGCGGACCCACCCCGCCCGCGGACCCGCAGGCGGAGTCCCGGCTACGGGCCGGGCGCGCCCGGCTGAACCAGCGGCGGCGCACCGCCCGCTGACCGGCTCTCCCACCAGCTCGCACGGCGGCGCGCTGACCGGCGCGCCGACCGGCGTGCCGACGCGCACGAGGCACCCCGCGCAGCTCCACGACTGTCCACACTGACGCACCAGAAAGGGCTTCACGTGCCCAGCCCCACGACAGAACGACGTTTCACCGTGGTCCGAAACGACGAAGAGCAGTACTCGATCTGGCCGGCCGACCGGGCCCTGCCCAGTGGGTGGTACGACCAGGGAGTCACCGGATCCAAGGAGTCGTGTCTCGCCTTCATCGGCCGGGAATGGACCGACCTGCGGCCCAGGACGCTCCGTGAGATGGCGGGGAACTGACGTGAAGCAGAAGCAGAATCAGAGCCTGTGGCGGGCGGCCGATTTCCGCAATCTCTGGCTGTCCCACTCCGTGAGCCTGGTCGGCACGCACATCAGCGTGCTGGCCTTCCCCCTGGTGGCCCTCGTGATCCTGGGCGCCTCGGCCACCGAGGTGAGCATGCTCGCCTCGGTGGAGTTCCTGCCGTCCCTGCTGCTCGGCCTGCCGGCCGGGGCCTGGGTCGAGCGGCTGCCCCGCAAGGCCGTGCTGATCGTCTCGGACCTGGCACGCGCCGTCGCCATGGCGGCCGTTCCCGTGGCCTACGCGCTCGACGTGCTGACCCTCGGGCTGCTGTTCGTGGTCGCCTTCGTCATCGGACTCGGCACGCTCTTCTTCGACGTGGCCCAGCAGTCCTACCTTCCCGCGCTCGTCGAGGAGGAGGAGCTCGCCGACGGCAACGCCAAGCTGGAGGGCTCCCGTTCGGTGGCTCAGCTCGCCGGTCCGGGCGTCGGTGGCTTCCTGGTGCAGATCTTCGCGGCCCCGGTGGCCATCGCGGTCGACTCGCTCTCCTACATGGCCTCCGCGGTGATGGTCTGGAGGATCCGCGGCAACAGCGCTCCCCCGGAGCCCATCGAGCAGATGAGCCTGCGCAAGGAGGTGGCCGTGGGACTCCGCTTCGTGTTCACCCACCCGCTGGTCCGTCCCCTGGCCCTGTGCGCCCTGGCGGCCGACCTCGCCTTCGCCGCCGTGCTCGCCCTCCAGGTTCCCTACGCCGCGCAGACCCTCGGCCTCGGCTCGGGCGTCATCGGCCTGGCGCTGGGCATCGGCAGTGCGGGCGGACTGCTCGGGGCCGTGATCTGCGGCCCGGTGGCCGACCGGATCGGCTCCGGCCGCACCGTGGTGGCGAGCATCGTGGTGTTCAGCGCCGGCGCCGCGATGCTTCCGCTGGCCACTGGTGCGATCGGGTTCACCGCCGGACTGTTCGTCGTCTACCTCGGCGTGGTCGTCTTCAACGTCCTGCAGGTGACGATCTGCCAGAAGGCGACTCCCGAGACCCTGCTGAGCCGGATGTACGCGACGCTGCGCTTCGTCTCGTGGGGATCGGTTCCCCTGGGCGCCGCGCTGGGCGGCCTGCTCATCTCCCCCCTCGGACTGCGCGGGGTGCTGTGGGCGGCGGCGGCCGTGTGCGCCCTGTCCGTCCTGCCCGCGCTCTTCTCCCCGGTCCGCACGCTGCGTGACGAGCCCGGGGCGTCCGAAGACGACAGCGACGCCGACACGGCGGAGACGGAGAGCATCGCATGACGGTCACAGCAGTGGACGCCGGCCCGAAGGGCCCGGACGAGTCGCCGGTGGGCGACGGGGATACGGACGCCGGTGACATCTGCGGCCTGCTGGCCGTCGTCGGCATGGCGGGACGCTTCCCCGGCTCGGCGGATCTCGCCGGGTTCTGGCGGGGTGTGGCCCGGGGCGAGGAGTCGGTCACGCGGACGAGGGTCGATCCGGACACCGGCGACGCCTCGGCGTACGGGGTGGTGGCCGGCGGGGACGAGTTCGACGCCTCCTTCTTCGGCTACTCCCCCCGTGAGGCACTGCTCCTGGACCCGCAGCACCGGGTGTTCCTGGAGTGCGCCTGGGAAGCCCTGGAGCACGGGGGGTACGACCCCGCGCGCTGTCCGGGGGTGGTCGGCGTCTACGGGGGCTGCGGCGACACCGGGCACTTCTCCGCGCTGCTGGCGAACCGGTCCATGTTCCCCGGGGTCGGCGAGTGGCAGCTGCGGCTGGGCAGCGGAGCGGACTTCCTCACCAGCAGGGTCGCCTACAAGCTCGGGCTCACGGGCCCGGCCCTGACCGTGCAGACCGCCTGCTCGACCTCGCTGGTGGCCGTCCACATCGCGGGGCAGGGACTGCTGGCCGGGGAGTGCGACCTCGCTCTCGCGGGCGGCGTCACCCTGCGGGTGCCGCATCCGGTGGACGAGGACCTCGGTGACGGACTGCTGGCCCGGGACGGCCACTGCCGGTCCTTCGACGCGGCGTCGTCCGGCACCGTCTCCAGCGACGGGGCCGGGGTCGTCCTCCTCAAGCGGCTGGAGGACGCCCTGCGGGACGGGGACCAGATCCACGCCCTCGTCCGCGGCTCGGCGGTGAACAACGACGGCGCGCGGAAGGCCGGATTCACCACGCCCAGCATCGACGGCCAGGCCGCCGCCGTCGAGGCGGCGCTGCTCGTCGCCGGGGTCGGGCCGGAGAGCATCGGCTACGTCGAGGCGCACGGCACGGGAACGCCGGTGGGCGACCCCATCGAGGTCAGGGCACTGGCCAAGGCGTTCGGCTCCGGACTGCCGACGGCATCAGTGGTCCTGGGCTCGGTCAAGAGCAACATCGGGCACACCGACGCCGCTTCGGGGGTCATCGGCCTCATCAAGACCGTGCTCGCGCTGCGCGAGGAACTCCTGCCGGGAACAGTCCACTTCAAGGACCCCAATCCCGAACTACACCTCGAGAAAACCCCGTTCGACATCAGGGCCGTCGCCCGGCCCTGGCCGCGCGGGGCGCACCCCCGGCGGGCGGGCGTGAACTCCCTCGGCCTCGGCGGGACCAACGCCCATGTCGTCCTGGAGGAGGCACCCCGACCGCCGGCGCACCGTCCCGGACGTCCGTACCAGCTGCTGCCGGTCTCGGCCCGCAGCGCGACGGCGCTCGCGGCCTCGGCCGGCCGCCTGGGCGAGGCCCTGGAAGGTGACGCGCCCCTCGACGACACCGCCTGGACCCTCCAGACCGGGCGGGCGGAGCTCCCGCACCGCGGCTTCGTGGTCGCCTCGGACCGCGGCGGCGCCCGCCGGGCCCTGCTCTCGGCCGATCCGGGGAGCTTCCTCACCGGCCACGTCCGGGACCAGCCGGCCCGGGTGGCCTTCCTCTTCCCCGGCCAGGGCGGCCAGCACGTCGGCATGGCACGGGAGCTCTACCTCCACGAGCCGGTGTTCCGGGAGGCGTTGGACCAGTGTGCGGCGCTGGCCGGGCCCACGCTCGGTGAGGACATCCGGTCGGTGCTGTACCCGCCCGACGGGCAGGAGGCCGCGGCCGCCGAGCGGCTCAAGGGGATGCGGCTCAGCCAGGCCGTGCTGTTCTCCGTCCAGTACGCCCTGGCCCAGCTGTGGGAGGCGTGGGGTGTGACGCCCCGCGTCGTGCTGGGGCACAGCCTGGGCGCCTACGCCGCGGCCACGGTGGCCGGGGTGTTCGATCTGCCGGACGCGGTGCGGCTGGTCCTGGAGCGCAGCCGGATCCTCTCCGAGCTGCCGAGCGGCTCGATGCTCGCCGTTCCGCTGTCCGAGCGGGACCTGGCCGCGCTGCTGGTCGAGGAGGTGTCCGTCGCGGCGGTCAACGGGCCGCGGCAGTGCGTGGTGACGGGAACGGCCGCGGGGGTGGAGGAGGTGCGCCGGCGCCTGACGGGAGAGGGCGTCGACGCACAGCTCCTGCACATCAGCGCCGCCGCGCACTCCGCACTGGTGGATCCGGCGCTGCCCGCCTTCGAGAAGTACGTGGCCTCGGTGAACCTGCGGCCGCCCGCGGTCCCCTGGATCTCGGACCGCACGGGCCGGCTCGTCACCGCGGAGGAGGCGTGCTCCCCGTCCTACTGGGCGCAGCACCTGCGACACACCGTCCGGTTCGACGAGGCCCTGCGGACACTGTTCGCGATGGGCGAGGAGATCCTGCTGGAGGTCGGGCCCGGCCGCACCCTCGGTACACTCGCCCGCCGCCATCCGTCCTGCGCCGCCGGGCGTCCCATCGCGCCGAGTCTGCCGCACGCGATCGACACCACGGACAGCGGAACCGCCATGCTGACGGCCCTGGGCCGGATCTGGCAGGCGGGCGCGGTCGTCGACTGGGAGGCCGTCCACTCCGGGGAACGGCGTCGCAGGGTCCCCCTGCCGACGTACCCCTTCGAGCGGCAGCGCTTCCGGCTCGCCGTCGACCCGTACGCGTGGGAGGCCGCGTACGCGGGTCCCCTCGTGACCGATCCGGCGGCCACGGCCGATCGCGAGACCTGGGCCGCCACCGGGACCACGGCCGGTACGGGAACGGCGGTCGGTGCCGGGATCCCGGACGCCGGTCCGCCCGAATACGCCCGCCCGGAGTTGGGCGAGGAGTACGAAGCGCCCGCCGACTTCACGGAGGAGAGCCTCACAGCGGCGTTCGCGCAGGTCCTGGGCCTGGACCGGGTGGGCCGGCACGACAACTTCTTCGACTACGGCGGGGATTCGCTCGTCGCCAGCCAGTACTGCGCCCTCGTCCGGGCCTCCACGGGCGCGCAGATCACCGTACGCATGGTGTTCCAGGCACCGACCGTTTCCGCACTCGCCGCGCTCGTGAATGAGCAGTTGGAGAAGGCATCGTGACCGCACCCCGACCGCGTTGGGCACTGTGCCGTGCCCGCGACGACTCCGCCGCCCTGAGGATGTACTGCTTCCCGCACAGCGGCGGCTCGCCCGGCGAGTACATGCGCTGGTCGGACCGGCTGCCCGGCACCGAGGTGTGGGGCGTCCAGCTTCCCGGGCGCGGCAGCAGGCTCGCCGAGTCCCCGTTCACGGACATGCCGGAACTGGTGGACGCCGTGGTCTCCGGGCTCGGCTTCACGGGACCGTACGTCCTGTTCGGGCACAGTCTGGGTGCGCTGGTCGCCTTCGAGACCGCCCACGCCCTGCGCGAGCGGGGGCTGCCGGGGCCGCGCGCGCTGCTGCTCTCCGGCAGCGCCGCGCCCCACGTGCTGCGGCCCTTCCCCTCCCTGAGCGACCTGGAGGGCGAGGAGCTCGTCGCGGCCGTGGAGAAGGTCTACGGGCCGGTCCCTCCCGAGATCCATCAGGACGCGGAGCTTCGGGACATGCTGCTCGACGGACTCCGCGCCGACCTGCGGGTCGTCGGCCAGTACACCCATCGGGGCCGGCCGGCCCTGGACGTCCCGATCACCGTCTTCGCCGGTTCCGGGGACGACGAGACGCCGGCCGAACTCGCGGCCTGGCAGGCGTGCACCACCGCCGCCTGCGAGGTCCGGATGTTCCAGGGCGATCACTTCTACTTCCGGGAGAGCCCCGATGCCTTCTTCACAGCCCTCACCGCCTCCCTCACCGCCGCTCGCGCCGAGTCCGCTCCACGAGATCTACCGGGGACGGATCCCCTGGCAGCGGCTCCGGCGGTTCCCTGAGCCCTCGGGGGCGGGACGGATCCGCGGGGACGCGGCCGTGGCCGCCCTCGCCGCCCTGCTGCGCGACCGTGTCGACCCGGAGGCCGTGGAGCGGTCGGGGAAGCTGCCCGCGGGGCTGATGGACGACCTGCGCGAGGGCGGCTTCCTCCAGCTGCTGGCGGAGGAGGACGCGGGCGGCCTGGGCCTCTCCCCGTACCACGCCTTCCGCGTCGTCGAGACGGCGGCGACCTGGTGCACGCCGGTGGCGTTCAGTCTGGCGATCACCAACGGCTTTGGCTCGGGCTCGTACCTGCCGCTGCTACCCGAAGGTCCGCTCAAGGACATGATCGCCGAGCGTTTCGCGCAGGGCATCGTCTCCGCCGGCGCCGACGCCGAGGCCATCGGCACCGCCAACCAGCGGCGGGCGACCAGGGCGGTACCGGTGGACGGCGGGGCGTTCTACGAGATCACGGGCGAGAAGGTCTTCATCGGCAACGGTCCCGTCGCCGACCTCATGGACGTCTCGGCCACCCTGCGGGGACCGGACGGCAAGGACGAGGTCCGGCTGTTCTTCGTCGACTCCACCGCTCCGGGCTTCCGCGTGGCCGCACGTCACGAGTTCATGGGGCTGCGGGGAGCCGAGATCGGAGCACTGCACCTGGACCGGGTGCGGGTGCCCGCCTTCCATTTGATGGACGAGTCCGAGGACGGCTGGCGGATGCGGCCGGGCGACCGGACCCCGGCGTCCGGCGGGCGCGTCCCCGGTACCGGAGAGCCGGAAGCGGATGAGGGGTTCCGTCCGGTTGATTTCGGGCAGCTCGCGGCGCTGGGCAGGATCCTGGTGATCGCGCCGTCCTCACTGGCGATCACCAAGCTCTGCCTCCAGTGGTCCAGGGAGTTCGTCGGCCGGCGCAGTGTCGACGGCAAGGGCCTCGGCGAGTACGAAGAGATCCAGCGGCACGTGGCGGAGACCGCCGCGGAGGTCTTCACCGCTGACACCGTGCTCACCTGGGCGCTGAACGGCCACCTCACGGGTGACAACCAGCCGGAGCTCACCGCGGCGAAGAACCTGGTGTCGATGGCCTGCTGGCGCACGGTCGACCGGACCGTGTCGCTCCTGGGCGCCGAGGGGTACGAGACGGCCGCCAGCAAGGCCGGGCGCGGCGCGCAGCCGCTGCCGGTCGAGCGGTTCTTCCGCGACGCGCGAGCGCTGCGCGTCGCGGGAGGCGTCGACTTCATGGTGGACCGGTGGGCGGCGGAAGCGGCGCTGACGTCCTGCCATTTCACGGCGGAGGCCCTGGCCCCGGCCGGGGTCGACGCCGCGGCCCGGGACGATGCCGCGACCGGGGAGGGCGACGACGGCTTCGGCGCGTCCCCGGCCTGCCGGGAGCACTGGCTCTTCCTCCTCGGGCACGCGAAGCGGTTCGCGCGGACGTGTACGGAGCTGACGTACGGCACCACGCCCGAGGCCCTGTTCCGGCGCCAGCGGACCGTCGCCACCGTGGGACGCATCGGCGGCGAACTGCTCAGTATGTCCCTGGTCCTGGCACGCGCCGCCTCGCTGGCGGCCGACGGTGACCCGCGCGCCCTCCCGCTCGCCGACCTGTCCTGCGCCGCGTCGCGCCACCGGCTGTCGGGTCTCTGGCACCAGCTGGAGGAACCCGCCGGCGGCGCCGGGTACGCGGCCACCGCCGGGACCTGGCTGAACGGCACGGACCTGGACTTCCTGCTGGCGGACGTCATCACCGACGTCCCCCGGCCCCGCCCCTGAGCCCTTCGCACATCGGGAAAGGACCCCACCTCAGATGCACCACGGTTCCGCCCGGCCGGACGGCCAGTCATTCTGCGTCGAGGCCCGCGTCCACGAACTGTTCACCCGCCATGCCTTCCTGACCCCGGACCGGGTGGCCCTGACCACGCCGGGAGGCGATCTCACCTACGGCGCACTCAACGCCCGCGCCGACCGGCTCGCCGACCTGCTGATCGCGGCGGGCGCCGGCCACAACGCGGCGGTCGGCGTACTGCTGGAGCGCTCGGCCGAGTTCGTGATCGCGGTGCTCGCCGTGCTGAAGGCCGGATGCTGTTACGTGCCCCTCGACCCGGAGTACCCGGCGGCGCGGTTGAGCCTCATGGTCGAAGCGGCCGGCGTCGAGCTCCTCGTCTCCCGGGGCGCGCTGCCCGATCGGATCCCCGGGTGCGCCGCACCCGTGCTCGACATCGACGCGGCGACCGCCCCGGACGGTGCGAGCGGCGTGATGCCGGGCCCGGTGCTCCGCGTGCACCCGGACGATCTGGCGTACGTCATGTTCACCTCGGGCTCCACGGGCACGCCCAAGGCGGTGGCCATCCCGCACTCCGGCCTCGTCCGGCTCGTGGACCGCCCCGGATACGTCGACCTGGACGAGGACGAGGTCCTGGCGGCCGTGTCCTCGCCCTCCTTCGACGCCTCCACGTTCGAGATCTGGGGCGCCCTCGCCAACGGCGCCCGGCTGGTGGTGGGCCCGCCCGGACCGCTCTCCGCTTCGGAGGTGGGCGCCCTGCTCCGCGAGGAAGGGGTGACCTGTGCCTGGCTGACGGCCGGGCTGTTCAACGTCATGGTGGACGAATGCCTGGACGACCTCGCCGGGCTGCGGCAACTGCTGTCCGGCGGCGACATCATGTCGCCGGTCCAGGCCCGGCGCTTCCTGGAGGCGGCGCCCCGCTGCCGGCTCATCAACGGCTACGGCCCCACCGAGGCCACCACCTTCACCACCTGTCACACCGTCACGCTCACGGACACCAGGGGCCCGCGGATCCCGGTCGGGAAGCCCATCGACGGCACCTGGACCGTCATCCTCGACGAGGACCTCGAACCGGTGCCCGCAGGCACACCCGGCACGCTGTACGCGGCGGGGCTCGGCCTGGCGCGCGGATACCTCGGTGACCCGGAGCTCACCGCGCAGCGG
This sequence comes from Streptomyces sp. NBC_00435, assembly GCF_036014235.1. Taxonomy (GTDB): domain Bacteria; phylum Actinomycetota; class Actinomycetes; order Streptomycetales; family Streptomycetaceae; genus Streptomyces. Next base: position 7,774,825 of record NZ_CP107924.1, on the reverse strand, counting down.
TTCGTGCCGGACCCGACGGGGTGCGGCGGCCGGATCTACAACACCGGGGACCTGGCGCTGCGGCGGCCCGACGGGACGATCGAGTTCCTGGGCCGGGCGGACCAGCAGATCAAGAAGCGCGGTTTCAGGGTGGAACCGCTGGAGATCGAGGAGGCGCTGAGGGAGGATCCGCTGCTGCGGGACGCCGCCGTCGTCCTCGAGGGCGCCCGGAGCGACGATTCCGCGCTGGTGGCCCACCTGGTGCTGGATTCCGGCGCGGGGGCGCCCGCCGCCGAGGTGCGCGAGGTCATCAACGCCGTACGCGCGCGCCTGCGGGAGCGGCTCCCGGCGTACATGGTGCCCGATCGGTTCGCCGTCACGGACGCGCTGCCGCTCAACCCGAACGGGAAGGTGGACCGCCGCGCCCTGTCGGCGGCGGCGTCCGCCGCGCCGGGAGCGGCGGACGTGGTGGACGCGGCGGACGCGGCGGACGCGCTCACGGGGACGGAGTCCGCGCTGATCGCCATCTGGACCGAGATCCTTGAGGCGCACGGCATCGGCCGGGACAGCGACTTCTTCGAACTGGGCGGCCAGTCGTTCCAGGCCAGCCGCATGACCGCGCGCATGCGCACGCGGCTCGGTGTCGACGTCCCGCTGGCGGCCGTCTTCGAGTACCCGACGCCCGCGCTGCTCGCGGAGGTGATCGACCGGGCGACGTGAGGGCCGGGTCCCGGGGAACCGCCGCCCCCGGGATCCGCCGGGGGCTCACCCGTCGGCCGGCCCCAGTACGTCGCGCTGGATCCGATGGGCGATGGAACGGCGAACGGACGCGGACGCCGGTGCGGACTCCGGTGCGGACACGGTGGCGGCGGCCTTCGGGGGGAGGTCCAGGCCGCGGCTGATCTGGTCGTACGCGGCCTGGTAGCCGCCGGGCAGTTCTGCCCGGTGCCGTCTCAGATCCTCCTCGACCAGACGTCGTAGCTCGTCGACGTTCTGGGGCGTGAAACGCTTCTTCCCCCGGCTGAGCGCGTCCACGCAGTCCGTGCAGCGGGCGGTGCCGGGGAAGGTTCCGGAGATCTCCTCGGCGAGGCCCCACAGCCGCCCTTCGAGCCAGGGAACGTCGTACTGGTCGAGGGAGGTCCCCATGGGGGGCCGCGGGTCGTCCGTCCTGTGTTTCGCCATCTGCTTGGACACGGCGGGCTGGCTCATGTCGGTGAGCCGCGCGATGCGCTCCTGAGTCCAGCCGAGCTCCGCGAGCACCTTGATCATTTCGGCGCGCAGTTTCCGCATCTCCTCGCCCGCCCGGATGACCTCGTTCATCTCGGCGAGCATCCGGCCGGCCTGTTCCTCGGTCAGGTCCCCGGGGGGGCGCCGCACGCTCTCTTCGCCTGTCACAACCCCGTTATACACCAGCCCACCCGCCCTCATAACCACGTTGTACAACCTGGTTATGTCTGGCAGGATCCGCCGCATGCCCACCTTCTCCGCTCCTGACGGAACTCAGCTCTCCTACCGCGTGACCGGTGACGGCGACCCGGTCGTCTGCATTCCTGGCGGCCCCGCGGACTCCCGCTACCTCGGCGACCTCGGCGGTCTGTCCGCGCACCGCCGGCTGATCGTGCTGGATCTGCGCGGCACCGGCCGGTCCGCGGTTCCCGAGGACACCTCCACCTACCGTTGCGATCGCCTGGTCGACGACGTCGAGGCGCTGCGCGAGCACCTCGGCCTCCCCCGGATCGACCTGCTCGGCCATTCCGCCGGTACGAACATCGCCACGCAGTACGCGGCCCGGTACCCGGAGAAGGTCGCGAAGCTCGCCCTGATCGGTCCCGGAGGCCGGGCCGCGGGCGTGGAGATCTCGGCTGAGACCCGGCACGGGATCGCACGGCTGCGCGCGGACGAGCCGTGGTTCCCGGCCGCCTTCGCCGCCCTGCAGGCGATCACCGAGGGCACGGGCAGCGACTGGGAGGCCATCGCCCCCTTCTTCTGCGGCCGGTGGGACACCGCGGCGCGGGAGAACCACGCGGCCGGCCGGCCGGCGAACCAGGAGGCCGTCGCCCTCTTCGCCGCCGAGGGCGCCTTCGACCCGGAGGGCACCCGCGCGGCGCTCGCCGCCTGCGAGGCCCCTGTTCTGCTGCTCACCGGGGAGTTCGACCTGAACAGCCCGCCGGTGTCCGCGGCCGAGTTCGCCGAGGTGTTCCCCGACGCCACCCTCGTGGTGCAGCCGGGAGCGGGTCACTCCCCGTGGCTCGACGACGCCGGTGCGTTCGTGGCGACCACGGCGGCCTTCCTCCGTGGATGACCCGGCTGCCGCGACGCCCGCGCCGGGCCCTACAGGGGCGACAGCAGCATGAGGACCTCGTCGCGGTCGTCGCCGGCGCCCAGCCTCAGGGCCCCGGGCCAGCGGCCGATCTCCTGCCAGCCGAGCCGTCCGTAGAACTCCTCGAGGCCGACACCCCCGCGTGCGGCGAGATGCAGCTGCTCCAGGCCCATCTCGTCACGGGCGACCTCACGGGCCCGGCGTACGAGACCCGCGCCGATCCCCCGTCCACGCACGCCGGGCCTGGTCTGGACGTGGCGCAGCGTGCCCCAGTGCGCGATCAGCGGATCGGCGGCATCGCGACGGATGACGAGCCAGCCGACCAGCGCGCCGTCCACCGTGGCGGCGACGAGACGGCTGCTCGCCGGGCCGAGGCCCGCGGTGAGGCGGTCGACGGCGGCGATCACCGCGGCGCCGTCGACCGGTGCGAAGGGGAACCCGGCCGCCCCGCCCGCGTCGGACACCTCGGTCCAGCAGTCGACGAGCGCCAGCCGGAACTCCTCGGTGATCTCTCCGGGGCTGACGAACTGCCGGAAGACCGGCGCGGTGTCGCCGGTCACGGCAGAAGCACCTCCGTCACGCCGAGGGGCTCGAAGGAGATGCGGGTCAGCGATCCGTCCTGCGCCCAGCGCACCTCGATGGACGCCCCGTCCCGGCCGTCCGCCGTCACCGCGGTGACCGCCTCGGCGAGCGGGGCCCGGTCCGGCCCGTCGGTGAGCGTGGCCAGCGTCGCGTACAGGCGGGTCCCGCCGGCCCCGGCCGTCAGGCGCGGCACCCGGGCCCACCGCGTGAAGGCGGTCCCGGCGGGTGCCCGGGCTTCGTCCCGCGCTTCCCAGCCGTGCACCGGGTGGAGCTCCGAGAGCAGCGGCTCCCCGGGGCCCGTGGCCCAGCCCGTCTGCTCCACGCCGGCCCCTGACGGGGCTCCGTGGACCCGGTGCACGCGCAGCTCGTAGCGGCCCTTGACGACGGTGACGCTCTCCACGCGCAGCCCGGGCACCGTGGTCGTGCCGTACGGGAAGACCGGCCGGTGCCAGGAAGCGGCCCAGCCCCAGCCGTTCCCCTGACCGGTACCCAGCGGGTGGATGCGCCGCCGGACACTGCGGACGCCCGCCACGACCACGGCGAAGTGGTTGTCCGGGGTGTTGGCGCGCACGGTGGGGCCCGTGCGGGTGGAGTAGGCCTGGCGGGAGTAGAGCGGATCCTCCTCCGCGGCCGATTCCGCCTGGTCGGGCCCGAGGTGGTCGCTCCCGTGGTTGTGCAGCCGTACGATCCCGTCGGCGCGGGTGGTCTGGATCAGCAGCCCCGGCGCGGACAGCGCGAGCACCCGGTCGGGGCCCTCCCTGGGAGCGGCTTCCTCCGTCGCCGTCCACAGGGGATGCGCTTGGGGGGCGAGCAGGCAGACGAAGGCCTTGGACGCCCAGTACGGCGAGGCCGGCCCGGAGTAGGGCTGCAGGGTCGCTTCGTGCGGGCCGTGCCAGCCGAGGCCGAGCAGCCCGTCGGCGTCGAGGGCGCCCCGGTCGAGGAAATAGCGCAGCGAGCCGCTGATCAGGCGGCGCGAGGCGCCGGGGGTGAGAGGGGTACGGCCCGTGACCGAGCCGAGGCCGACGGCGGAGGCCGCGGCGAAGCGGTAGGTGAGGGAGCGGCCGAAGTGGACCGGCGCCCCGTCCTCCCCGAAGAGGAGCGAGAAGCTGTCCAGGTGCTCGCTCAGCCGGTCGCCGTACCGGGCCGGCCTGTCCGACCGGCCCGGCTGGCCCGGCTCGTCCGCGAGATGGGCGTCGAGCACCGGGTACAGGTGCAGCGCCCAGCCGTTGTAGTGGTCGAACGCCCGGCCGTCGCCGTCGGCGTACCAGCCCTGGCCCGCGTACCAGCCGTCCAGGAGGTCGAGGGCGCGGCGACGGATCCGGGCCGTCTCGGCGTCGCCGCGGCCCACGGATTCCAGGAATCCCGCCACGGTGAACGGGAAGAGGTACCAGTTGTTGGGTGCGGGCACATGGCGCAGTGCGCCGCGCAGCCATTCCTCGGTCCGGTCCCGCACCGTGCTGTCGAGCCGGTCCCACAGCCACGGCCGGGTCAGCCGGAGCCCGAGGGCCACCGATGCCGACTCCACCATCGGCTGGCCCTGCACGTGCACGTCGCGGATGACCGGCCAGGACTCCGTGTCGTCGCGGCCCGGTGTCCGGGTCCCCGCCGCCAGCCCGTCCGCGTACCGTTCCAGCCAGCCGTGCGGGTCCTCTCCCCCGGCCCCCGCGACCCGGAACGCCGCGGCGAGGAAGGTACGGGCGTACCCCTCGAGGCCGTCGGAGCGCACCCCGGAGGCGGAGGGCCGCCCCGGCAGGTCGAGCAGGGCCCCGCGCGGCGTGGCCCACCGCCAGGCGGCGCGCAGCAGCCCGTCGGCCACCGCCTCCCAGTGCGCACGGGTGTAGCCGGTGTACGGGCTCAGTGCGCGGTCTTCGGGTGGCAGTCCGGTAAGGGGCATGCGGGGATCTTGATCGAATGACCGCACGGGGTCAAGGGAGGGCCGGGAGAGGGGATCGGAGGGGCGGATCAGGGCCGGGGCGCGGAGTGTGCCGAGCCGAAATATGATGAGCGCGGGTCTTTCGCACAGCGGAAGCAGAGGCACATGGGCGTACCCCGGAGTGGTCCGTGACCCCGCGTCGGCATCCTCGGCTCGCCGGTACGGACCTGCTGAGCATGCTGGGGGACCTCACCGCCCAGGTGCGGGAAGGCACGGAGCTGCAGCAGGCCCGGGTGGAACTGGCCGAGGCCCTGCAACGGGAGATGCTGCCCGCTTCCCTGCCCGTACTGCCGGGGCTGAGGGCCGCGGCCCGGTACGCACCCTCCCGGCTCGGCCTGGACATCGGCGGTGACTGGTACGACGGATTCCAGGCGCCCGGGGGCGCGCTCGCCTTCTCCGTCGGCGACGTCCAGGGGCACGATGTGGCGGCCGCCGCCTTCATGGGCCAGGTCCGGGTGTGCCTGCGCGCCGTGGCCGCCGTCGTCGTCGATCCCGGCGAGGTCCTGAGCAGGGCCAATGACGTACTGCTGGCGCTGGACTCCGAGCTCTTCGCCACCTGCACCCTGCTCCGCCTCGATCCGGGTACGGGGCAGCTGGAGAGCGCCCGGGCCGGGCACGTGCCGACCGTCTGGGCAACCGTCGACGGCGCGTACGGGATCGCCGAGGACGCCGGAGGTCCGCCACTGGGCACGGTCGTGGGCGCGGGGTACACGGTGACCCGCCGCGAGCTGACCCGGGCGGGCTCCATCGTCCTGCTCACCGACGGGGTCGTCGAAGGTCCGGCTTTCCCGATCGAGGTGGGGCTGGAGCGCGTGGCCCGCATCGTGCGGGAGGCGGCGGGGGGCGATCCGGACGAGCTGGCGGCCGAGGTGATCAAGGTGGCGGAAAGTACTGGCCATGCCGACGACGCCGCGGTGCTCGTCCTCAGCCACGACGCCGCGGAAGGCTTCTGACCCCGCCCACGCCCGCTGAACCTCGCACGATCACGCGTGTCACGCCCGGCCGGGACGCCCGGGCTGTTGTCTCATGTCGTGGTGCGCACCGTGGAATGGCGACGTCCGTCCGAGGCACTCCTTCGGATCCTCGGAGTCGCGGTCGCCTACTACGGAGCCGGCCGGCTCGGGCTGCTGCGGCAGGTGGTGGTCGCCGGGGCGACCGTCACTCCCCTGTGGCTGCCCACCGGCATCGCCCTCGCCTGCCTGCTGTGGTTCGGGCTGCGGATCTGGCCGGGCATCGCCCTGGGGACGTACCTCTCCATCGAGCACCTCAGTTCGTTCAACCTCATGGACCTCGGCATCATCGCGGGCAACACCCTCGCTCCGCTGTGCGCCTACGCGTTCCTCCGCCTGGCCGGCTTCCGCCCCGAACTGGACCGGCTGCGGGACGGGCTGGCACTGGTCTTCCTGGGCGGGCTGGTGCCCATGCTGATCAGCGCGACCGCCGGTACCGGGACACTGCTGCTCACCGGCAACCTGCCGGGGCCGAGCTTCTGGCCGGTCTGGTCCGCGTGGTGGGCCGGCGACACCATGGGGGTGCTGCTGCTGACCCCGCTGCTGCTGGTGCTCCGCAGGGCCCGATTGCCCCGGGACCCCTACCGGGTCGCCGAGGCGGCGGCCCTCATGGCCGTGGCCGTCGTCGTCACCCAAGTGGTCACCCGCAGCTCGCTCTCCCTGCTCTTCCTCGTCTTCCCCCTGCTCATCTGGGCCGCGCTGCGTTTCCGGCTCGCCGGCAGCGCACCGTGCGCCCTGTTCGTGTCCGTCATGGCGATTCATGCGGCGACCACCCGCTCCGGCCTCTTCGCCCGCCACACGCTCCTCGAGATCATGGTCAACCTCCAGGCGTTCAACGGGACGGTCGCCCTGACCGCACTGCTGCTGGCCGCCCTCGTCACCGAGCAGGAGAAGGTCCGCACGAAGATCGAGGAGGTCTACGAGGACCTCGCCGACGTGGTGGCCCGTCTCGCACCGCCGAAGTGATGACCTCACGGGAAGCGGGAAGGGTGGCACCGCATGACGGCTGGCGCCCCCACGGACGGCGACGGCGGCCGGCACCGGCGAGCGGCACTCGCGGCCGCCCTCACGGCCGGCACTCCGCTCGTCGTCAGCTCGTGCGCCGCGCGTTCCAGGCGGTCGTCAACCCGTCCAGCCATGCCGGCGGCAGCTCCGCGGCGTCCCACTCCTCAGCCAGCGCCTGCGGCGCGGCGGCGAGCCGTTCCAGTACGGCGATGCTCGTGACGGAGTGGACGAGCGAGAACCGGCCGTGGACCGTGATGGCACTGCCCGGTCCGAACTCCGCGAAAAGGCGTTCCAGCTCGGCCCGGTGCGCCGCGCTGAACTCCGTCAGCCGCCCGGCGTACCGGGCCCGCTGCCGTGGGGTCATCGTGCCGAGGACGGCGCCGAGCACTTCCTCGGTCACCTCCGGATCCAGCTCCGAGACCGTGGTGAAGGAGAGGTAAAGGGGCGCGAGCGCCACTTGCGCCCGCTCCACCTCCACCCGCCCGGCCCGCGGGCGCTCCTCGGTCTGGTCCTGGTGGCCGTCCGGTCCCACGACGTGCAGCAGGGTCCGCTCGGTGACGGCCCCCAGCTCCGTCAGGAGCTCACCGGCGCCGTCGAGCCAGCCAGCCTCGTAGGCCTCGCCCTTGTCCCCGGGCGCTCTCCGGGCGCCGCCGCTCAGCTCCTCGTACGCGAGGGCCAGCGCACCTGCCTCCAGGAGCCCGATCAGTTCCCGCGCGTCGCCGGAAGGGACCCCCGACCGTGCGAGGAGTTGCAGCAGCGTCGCCCTCGCGTTGTCGACACTGACCTCGTCCGGCCACTGCCGTCCCTCGTCGGCCGTGCTCATCAGGTCCTCCCCATCGCTCGGGTGGTGCGTCGTGCGTGTGCGGTGTGCGGTGTGTGGTGTGCGGTCTGTGCAAAGAATCGCTCATCCCGACGGTCCAACGCACGGCGGCCGGGCGGTGCTCCCCGAACGGGTCCCACGGCCCCGGCGGGACGGGAGGGCGCGGCGGTGGGAACGTGCCTACGCTGGAGGTAGCCGGCGACCGGAGCGGCGGACACCGGAGCTCTCGGACGAGGTGACCCGATGACGGCCAAGCGCAGGACGCGAGTCCCCCCACGTGGCGGGCGGATCCCGGTCGTGGCCACCGTTTCCGCCGTCGCCGCCGCCTGTCTGCTCACCGGCTACACGACTTCCGGCGGGACGGCGGCCGGCGCACCCCTGCTCGCGGTCAGCCACGGCTCGCAGGACGGTTCCTGCCGGCCCTCCCTGCCGGACAGTTTCTGGCAGGCGCCCGTGGACACCCTTCCCGTGCACCCGCGCTCGGCCCAGTACGTCTCCTCGATCGGCTCCGCGGAGCCCCTGCACCCGGACTTCGGGTCGGGGCTCGTCGACGGCCTGCCCTTCGGCATCCCCATCACCGTCGCGGACACCACGCCGCCGGAAGCGAAGGTCGCACTGGACTACGCCGGGGAAAGCGATGCGTCCGGGTACCGGATCCCGCAGAGCGCGCGGATCGAGAACGGTCCGGCGAGCGACGGGGACCGGCACGTCGTCGTCTGGGACCGAGCCCTGTGCAAGTCCTACGAGCTCTGGGACGCCCACCCGCAGGGCGGCAACGCCTGGCACGCCGGCTCGGGCGCGGTCTTCGACCTCCGGAGCCATGACCTGCGGCCCGACGGATGGACCTCCGCCGACGCGGCCGGCCTGGCCATCCTGCCCGGCCTGGTCCGCTACGAGGAGGCCGCGGGCGGGCACATCGACCACGCCATCCGCATGACCGTGCCCCGCTCGGACCAGAGCTACATCTGGCCCGCGAGGCACCAGGCGGGTTCCGCGGCGGACCCGTCGCTGCCTCCCATGGGGCTGCGGCTGCGGCTCAAGAGCTCGGTGGACACCTCGAACCTGGCCCCGCAGGCGAAGGCCGTCGCCGAAGCGCTCAAGAAGTACGGCGCCATCGTGGCGGACAACGGCTCGCCCTGGTACATCACCGGCGAAGAGGCGTCCGGCTGGGACAACTCCCAGCTCGACGGGCTCAAGGGCTTCAAGGGCTCGGACTTCGAAGCGGTCGACACCTCCGGCCTCCAGCGGTCGCCGGACTCGGGAGCCGTAGCGCCGAAGTAGTGCCTGGAGGCGGGGCGGCGGGCAACTGCCGACGCCGGGAGGTGGCCGTGTGCCGGGACACTCCGGAGCAGGGCCCGACGACCGGCGCCTTCAACCTGGTCGGCGCGGACGGAGGGTGGATCTTCAACGAGGGACCCCCGTCCGACATCCAGGTCGTCGACGGCGTGCGACCGCTCGTTCTCGACCCGCCGCCGTACCGACGTGGCTGGCCCGCCGGGTGCTTCTTCCCCGGCATGCACGGCGACCTCGTGCTGGAGCGGGTGCCCTACGCCCGGGAATCCGCCGGCTGGCTCACCACGGTGGCACCGGCCAAGTCCTGAGACGCGCCGGGCGATTGCGGGGGCGCGCCGCTGCCGGCCGTTGCCGGTCACGCGTCGCTGCGACGGTACGGCGGCCGGCGTAGCCGGCTTCACGCGGCGAGGCGGGTCACCGCGGTGCGCCAGGCCGAGGTCACCGCGCCGTGGGCCACGGCCGTCGCCTCCGGGAGGCCATCCGGCAGGAGCAGCGGCGCACCCACGTGGACGTGGACGCGCGGCCGGCGGGCCGGGGCCGTGAGTACTCCGGCGATCTGCTTGGCCGCCGTCCCTGAGCTCACGCGGCGGGCACCCGCCTGGCCGACCGGGCGGACGGGCGCGCCCGTGCTCCGGGTCAGCCGGGCCAGGCCGCTGCGGAAGGGCAGCGGCTCGGCCTCGCCCGAGTCGCGGCGGGCCGGAATCCCGCCCTCCCCGTACATCAGCACGCACCTGCCCGCCGCCAGCGCCTCGGCGGCGTCGGCGAGCGAGCGTGCGGCGCGGGCCGTTCCCCGGTGCACCGGGATGTGCCCCTCGCGGGCGAGCGCCCCGCCGAGCACGGGGACCCGCCACAGCCCGGCCGTGGCCATGACCACCGGGTCGACGCCGAGTCCGCGCAGCGCGGCGACCACGACGACCGGGTCGAACAGGCTGGTGTGGTTGGCTACCAGGATCGTCCCGCCCACGACGGGCCCCGACGCGTCGGCGGTGACGGTCATCCGGCCGAACACCGGGGCCAGGGCGGCGGCGACACGGCTGATCATGGGACCTCCTGGGAGCGCGGCTTCGATGCCCCCAGCGTGCCGGGCGACGCCCGGCCCGGCATGAGTCCACGTACTCAACCCGCCTGGGTACGTGGCCCGCACGGCGACGGGGCGGGAGATGACGCGTGCGGACCGTCTGGCAGTGTGCCCCTGTGACTCTCCTGCCCGGAACTCGTGACCCCGTCGGCACCGGCCTGACCCCGGCCCGTCTGGCGGCGGCCGGGGCGGTGGTGCTGACCGTCGGTGTGGGCTTGGGGCTACGGGCCGTGGCAACGGGCAGTGTGGCCAAGTACGGAGGGGACGCGCTGTACGCCGTTCTGGTCCTCGCCCTCGTCGTCCTGGCCGTGCCGCGGGTGCGACCCGTACGGGCCGCCGCGGGCGCGCTGGCCACCAGCTGGGCGGTGGAGTTCCTGCAGCTCACCCCGGTGCCGGCGGAGCTCTCCCGGCACAGCACCCTCGCCCGCCTCGTACTGGGGTCCACCTTCAATCCGCCCGACCTGTTCTGGTACGCGGTCGGTGCGGCGGCCGGCTGGCTGGTCCACATCGCGGCGCGGCCGCTCCTCGTCAGCGGGAGGCGGCGGGCACCTGGAGGGTGAACAGACCTCAGTCGCGGGCTCCGTCGCCGGAGGCGCACGAACCCTTCGCGGTGAGGTCCGCGGTGTGGCAGGCCTCGGGCGCCGCTTCGGAGCAGGTGTCGCCCGCCCAGGCCCGGCAGGCGTTCATCTCGCAGCCCGCACGGGCCGATGCGGGCGCGTCGCAGTGCCGGCAGGCCGCGACCCCGCAGAAGGCGCACATCTGCGAACCGGTCCCGCACCCGCCCGGCGTGGGCGCCGGCCAGCCAGCCTGGGACCCGGGCGCCGGCGTGCTCCGGGCACGGCGAAGCCCGACCGGCCGAAGGGGTCGGCGAGGAGCAGTGCCCAGGGTGCCCCGTGCGATCAGGGATCCGTCCACCGGGACGGCCCGGACGTGCACGGTGAAGGCCTGGTTCAGTACGCCATCCCCATGGTCGCGCGGACCTCGCTGAGCGTGGCCTCGGCGACGGCGCCGGCCCGTTCGTTGCCGGCCCTCAGCACTTCGCGTACGTGCCCGCGGTCGGCCGCGAGCTCCGCACGGCGCGCCCGCAGCGCTGCGAGACGCTCGTTGACCGCCTCGGTGACGGCCTTCTTGAGGTGCGCGGCGCCACCGTCGCCGATCTCCTCCGCGACCGTCCGCGGGTCCCGCTCCTGGCACAGGGCGGCGAGCAGGACGAGGCTGGATACCTCGGGGCGGGTGGCCGGGTCGTAGCTGATGCGGCGGGTCGCATCCGACCTGGCTCCCTTGATCAGGCGGGCGGTCTCGTCGGCGGTGGCCGACAGGGTGATGGCGTTGCCGCGCGACTTGCTCATCTTGGTGCCGTCGGTGCCGAGCAGCAGCGGGGCCGCGGACAGTAGGGCTTCGGGCTCAGGGAACACCTGACTGCCCTGGCCGTAGCGGTCGTTGAAGCGCCGGGCGATGGTGCGCGTGACTTCCAGGTGCGGGAGCTGGTCCTGTCCGACGGGTACCAGGTTGGCCTTGCAGAAGAGGATGTCGGCGGCCTGGTGGACCGGGTAGGTGAACATCAGCCCGCTGACCGAAGCCTGCCGGGAGTGGGCGATCTCGTCCTTGACGGTCGGGTTGCGCCGCAGCTCCGCCACCGAGACCAGGGAGAGGAAGGGGAGCAGCAGCTGGTTGAGTGCGGGCAGCGAGCTGTGCGTGAAGATCGTGGACCGCTCGGGGTCGATCCCGGCGGCCAGGTAGTCGAGGACCAGGTCCTCGACGTGCTCGGCGAGGTGTTCGGCGACGTCCCGGTCGGTGAGGACCTGGTAGTCGGCCACGATCACGAAGGTGTCCACGCCCAGGTCCTGGAGCCGGACCCGGCCCTGCAGGGTGCCGAAGTAGTGCCCCAGGTGCAGCCGTCCGGTCGGCCGGTCACCGGTCAGCACTCTGAACCGGCCCGGATCGGCGGCGATCAGCCCCTCCAGCTCGGCGCTGCGCCGCCGTGCCACCGGGAGGTCGGGGGCCGGGGAGGTGTCCGGGTCCTGCGTGCTCATGGTGCTCTCCTGCTCGGTAGTCGGCGGTGCCGGGGGCGGCCGGCCGGGGGCGGGCCGCATGCCGGGGCTCCGGGCCTTCGCCCCTCAGTGGTGCCCGTTCGGTCCGTCGTCGCGCCCTGTGGGTGCGCGCATTCGCACCCGTGGGGGAACCCGCGGCCCGGGGCGCCCAACGCGCGCGTGATCCAGGTTCGCGCCGGGTGAAGAGACCGGCCACACCTCCACACCTGAACCAGAGGCAGACCAGATGTTCCAGATATACGCCCCGAACCGGGCCAGTTCCACACCCCGAGGACGAGAGGGGACGGTTGGCGGTGGTCCAGTCGTCGAAGGTCCCGGGTCGAGGGAAGGTCCGGCGGACCGAAGGTCCCGCATCGGCGGGCTGGCGCGCCGTAGCGCGTGACGGGACCGGCCCCGCCGTCCTGCCCGGACGCCTGGGCGCTCCCGGTCGTGCCGTCCGGTACAGGTCAGCCGAGGGTGAGCCGCACCTCGTAGCGGTCGGCCCGGTAGGTCTCATCGGTGTCGGCGCAGGGGATGCCGTCCGCGTCGAGCGCGAGGCGGCGGGTGTTCAGGACGGGCGAGGGGCCGCTCAGTTCCAGCAGGCGCTTCTGCCCTGCGTCGGCGAGCGCGGCGCGGGCCGTGTACCGGGCGCCGACGGGGACGTGCCCGGCGGCGGCCAGAACGCCGAAGAGGGATGCGGTGGTGAAGTCCGCCCCGGGCGCGGCCGGGGCGACCGCGAGGGGGACGAGGTCGTAGGTCACGCACACCGGAAGGCCGTCCAGGAAGCGCAGCCTGCGCAGCTCGAAGAGGGCGTCCCGGGTGGCGAGTTGAAGGCGTTCGGCCTCCTGTGAGGTGGCCGGCCGGGTGCGGGCGCGCAGCACACGGGCGGTGACCGCGCGGCCCAGGCCCCGGTTCAGCTCACCGAAGTCGGCCAGGCCGGCCCGGTCCGCCGAGTGGCTGAAACCGACCCGCCGCACTCGCCAGCCGCGCCGCTCGGACGACTCGACCAGCCCGTCCTCCTCCAAGGCCTTGAGGGTCCGGCGCAGGGTGGAGCGGCTGATGCCGAGCTGCTCGCACAGGTGCCGCTCCGAGGGCAGCCGCTGCTCCGGGGCCAGGACGCCGGCCGCGACGGCGTGCGCCAGGGCCTGCTTGGCCAGGACGTACGGCGGCTGGGCGCCGTCGGGTGACACGGGGCTGAACACCGGATCCAAGGACATGACCGACTCCCGCTTCCCCTGGGCCCGCGGCGGCGGCCCGGCCCGGGCGGGGCCGTGAGCCGGGCGGAGCGGCGCGGGCCGGGGCGCCCGCACCGCATCTGGTACCAGTCTGGTACATGCGGGCGGGAAGGCCCACCCGGACGCCAAGGACGCCCAGCGGCCGGAAAACGGTGCGGAAACGATGCAACTTGGCGGACCCCGCACGGCTGGCGAGGCTCGTCCCATGGACGACCACACCTACGGGCACTCCTACGGGCGCACCCACGGCCACGCCCTCCCCGCGGAAGCGGCCGTGGACCGGGACGCCGCCCTCTCCGCGCTCCTCGCCGCGGGTGACGAGGACGTCATGGAGGCCGTGTACGTACGCTGGCGGCCGCTGGTGCACGCGATGGCCCGGCGGTCGCTCGGTGACGAGCGGGAGGCCGAGGACGTGACCCAGCAGGTTTTCCTCGCCGCCTGGCGCGGCCGGGGCGGCTACCGTCCGGGACCTGGCGGGCCCGGGGCCTGGCTGACGGGGATCACCCGCCACAAGGTCGCCGACGCACTGGAGGCCCGTACCCGGCGGGCCCGGGTCGCGGCCGCCGCCGCGCTGGAGGCCTGCGGGGACGGCCGCTCACCCGCCTGTGCCGGACGGCCGGGGCCTGAGCAGGCCGTGGACCGGGTTCTGGTGCTCGGGGAGCTGGCCCGGCTTCCGTTCACGCAGCGCAGGGTACTGACCCTCGCCTTCTACGCCGACCTCTCCCAGAGCCAGATCGCCGACCGCACCGGACTCCCGCTGGGCACCGTCAAGAGCCACATGCGGCGGGCGCTGCACGTCCTGCGGCAGTCGCTGGGGCCGGGCCCAGTACCAGCGCCTCGATGACCGCGAGGCCCGAACGGAGCCCGAACAGCCGTTCCGCGTACGGGCCTTGGGCGTCCACACCCCAGCCCGGGCCCGCCAGCAGCAGCGCCGAACGGCCGCGCGCGCCGCGCAGCCCCCATTCGATGCCGGCCACCGAGCGGGCCAGGACCCGGTCCGCCGTCGTACGGGACTGCGACCAGAGCACGGTGGCCCGGGGCCCCGTACGCCGGACCGCGTCACGCAGCGCTTCGGCGGGCAGGGCCGCACCGAACATCCGTACCGGCAGGCCCCGTTCGCCGAGGACCGCGGCGAGGGCCTCGATCGGCAGACTGTGCAGTTCACCGGGTACGCAGGCGAGGAGCACGGGGATCGCACCGGCCCGCTCGCGGGCGGGCCGGACGCGGTGCAGGGCCGCCGAGACGTGCCAGGACAGGAGGTGCTCCACCTCGACGTAGCTCTCCCCCGCCGAGGCCCATTTGCGTCCCACGGCATGCAGGGTGGGCGCGATGATCTCCTCCCAGGCCGTGACCGGGCCGTGCTCCGTGAGGGCGGCGTCCAGCAGGCGCGCCACGGCCGGCGCGTCCAGGCGTACGGCGGCTCGCGCGAGCCCTCTGGCCTCCGGCCGGACCTCCCCGAGGGGAAGGGCCCCTGGCCCACCCGGGGTCAGTGCCCGGTGCGGGCCCGGTGCCCGGTGCGGGGTCGCGGTGGGAGCGCCGGCCGGTTCTTCGGCGGGTGCGCCGAGCGCGGCGCGGGCCGCCTCGGACGGGGGCACGCCCCGCGCGGTGAGCCGGCACATCTCCTCCAGGCGGGCGATGTCGCGGGGCGTCCAGCGGCGGTGCCTGCCGTCCTCGCGCTGGGCGGGGCCGATGGCGTAGCGGCGTTCCCAGGAGCGCAGGGTGGTCGGGGAGACGCCGAGGCGGCGGGCGACCGCGCCGGTGCTCAGGGCGGGCTCGGGGGGCGGCGGCACGGGGTCCACCCGCCTCAGGATACGGCGCCGGGGCGACCCTGGCGGAAGCGGCCGAGGCCGTCGGCGAGATCGACCAGCGGGTCCGGGTAGTCGTACCGGGCCCGCTCCAGGCCCTCCAGCCGCCAGGGCTCGTGGACCCGGGGTGCGGGCAGTTCTGCCAGTTCGGGGACCCAGCGGTGGACGTAGCGACCCTCGGGGTCGTAGCGCAGGCCCTGGCGGACGGGGTTCAGGACCCGGTTGGGGCGGGTGTCGGTGCCGGTACCGGCCACCCACTGCCAGTTGAGCTGGTTGTTGGCGACGTCCCCGTCGACGAGGAGGCCGAGGAAGTGGCCGGCTCCGGTGCGCCAGTCCACGTAGAGGGTCTTGGCGAGGAAGCTCGCGGCGAGCAGCCGGGCCCGGTTGTGCATCCAGCCCTCGTGGGCGAGCTGGCGCATGGCGGCGTCGACCACCGGGTAGCCGGTCCGGCCGTCCTTCCAGGCCTGTACCTCCTCCTCGGCCTGGGCTCCGGTGCGCCAGCGGTCCTGGCGGGTGCGGTAGTCCTCGGTGGCGGCCCGGGGGCGGGCGGCGAGGACCTGGTGGTGGAAGTCGCGCCAGCACAGCTGCCGTACGAAGGCCTCGGCGCCGGGTCCGCCGGCCGCACGGGAGCGGTGAACCGCCTCGACGGGCGACAGGGTCCCGAAGTGGAGGTGTGCGGAGAGGTGGGAGGTGGCGTCCGCGGCCATGTCGTCGTGGACGTCCTCGTAGCGGGTGATCCCGGCGCGCAGCCAGCCGGTCAGCAGCCGCCGGGCCTCGCCCTCGCCGCCGCGCGCGAGCCCCGGGGAGACCCCGGTGACGGCGGAGCGTGCGGGCAGCGGCTCGGAACCGACGCCGTCCGGTACACGGATGAGCCGCGGGGCGGTGGTGACGGGGCGCGGGGGCAGTTCCGTCCAGCGGCGCAGGTAGGGGGTGAAGACCGCGAAGTGGTCGGAGCCGGAGCCGGCGGGGAGGACGGCGCCGGGGGCGACGGCGGTGATGACGGTGTCGTGGACGTAGAGGCGGCGGCCCATGGCCTCCAGGGCGGCGCGCAGCCGTTCCTCACGGTCCTGTGCGTAGCCGCTGACCCCGGCGGCCATGTGCACCTCGTCGGCGTCGGTCTCCTGGACGAGGGCGCAGACCTCGGCGACGGGGTCGCCGGACCGGATCACGAGGCGGCCGCCCCGGTCGCGCAGCCCGGTGTCGAGGGCGGCGAGGCAGTCGGCGAGGAAGGCGAGCCGGTTGGGCGCGGCGAAGCCGGTGGCGGCGATGGCGCGGTCGCGCACGAAGAGCGGGACGACGCGGTCGCAGGAGGAGAGCGCGGCGCGCAGTGGCGGATGGTCGTGGAGCCGCAGGTCGGAGGTGTACAGGACGACGGCGATGTTCATGCGCGCTCGGCTCCGCGTCGGGGTGGTGGGTGGGTGGCATTGACTGTCGAAGGGGTCTTCGGCCCCGGGGTCCTGCCCGGATGCGGCGACTCGGGAGGCGCGGTACGGCGACGACGGGCCGGCGCCGGGGGTGAGGTCCGGCGGTACGCCCGGGGCAGGCCGGACCGAGGTGGGGACCGCCGGACGCGCGGGCCCAGGCCGGAGCCCGGGACGGGGACGGCCGCACGGGCGGTGGCAGGCCAGAGCCAGATGGCAACCGCCGCACGCCCGGGCCCAGGCCGGAGCCCGGGACGGGGACGGCCGCACGGGCGGTGGAGGGCCGGAGCCAGATGGCAACCGCCGGACGCCCGGGCCCAGGCCGGAGCCCGGGACGGGGACGGCCGCACGGGTGGTGGAGGGCCGGAGCCAGATGGCAACCGCCGGACGCCCGGGCCCAGGCCGGAGCCCGGGACGGGGACGGCCGTACGGGCGGTGGCAGGCCGGAGCCCGGGACGGGGACGGCCGTACGGGTGGTGGCAGGCCGGGGCCAGATGGCAACCGCCGCACGCCCGGGGCCACGCCGGGACCCGGGGCGGGGACCGGCGTACGGGTGGTGGCAGGCCTGCGCCCGCGACCAGGACCGCACCCCGGCGGTGGCGGGCCGGCACCGTGTCGGGGACCGCCGTACGCGTGGTGGCAGCTCGGAGCCAGGTGGGGCCGCAGCACGCCCGGGGCCGGCCCGGTGCCGCGTCGAGGACCGCCGACATGCGGCGGCGGGCCGGCGCCCGCGTCGGAGACCGCCGCATGCCCGGGGCAGGCCGGAGCCGGGACGGGGGCCGCCGTACACCCCGGAGGGTAGGCCGCGCCCCGGTCGGGACCACCGCAGACCCGGGTGCAGGCCCGGTGCCCGCGTCGGCGATCGCCGTACGTGCAGTGGCGGGCCGGAGCCCGGGCACCGGCGGGCCCGCAGGCGGTGGGAACCGCTGAACACCCGGGGCAGGCCGGACCCCGGGCCTGGAACCGCCGCCCGGACAGCGGCGGGCCCGCGCCACGTGGCACCTGCACGTACCCAGGGGCAAACCGCGCCCCCCGGTCGGGACCGCCGCACACCCAGGGGCAAGCCAACGTCCAGGGCGCGGACCACCGCCCGCGCGGTGGCGGGCCGGCGCAAGGCGCGAACCGGCGAACGCCCGATGGCAAGCCTGCGCCAGGTGCGGCCCGCCGTGCACACCCAGGGGCAAGCCGCGCCCCTCGGCCCGCCGCACGCCCACCAGCGGCCTGCGCCCCGAGCAGGGACCGCCGCACAGCGGGGGCCATTTCACGTGCTCGGCGCGACGAGGACCCAGGGGGACCGGATGGCGACGGGGCGCCGGTGGGCTGGCGCTCGCGGGCCGGCGTGGGCGTGAGGCAGAGGGCTGCGCGCGCGGGGCCCGACCGATGCGGTGGATGCCGTCATCCGCCTGCCGGGGCCGCGTCCGCCCCGCGTCCCTGCCCGTCCGCGGCTCCGGCCGGGCCGGACACCGGGGGGCGCGGCTCGTCAGTGGAGGTCGGAGCAGCGGCGACTTCCTGGCGTTCGGCCGCGCGGGCGATGTTGCGGGCCATGCCCCCGAAGACGACGGCGTGGAAGGGGGACACGCTCCACCAGTAGAGGTGACCGAGCAGGCCGTGCGGGTGGAACAGGGCCCGCTGCCGGTACCGGGAGCCGGTGGCACCGCCGTCCGAGGCGGGGGCCACCGGGGAAGTGTGCGGGACCCCGTCCGAGCGGCCCATTCGCCCCTGCGTGGTGGAGGGCGCCCTGCGCGAGAGCTCTGCCCCACCCGGTGAGGCCGACGGGGCCCCTCGCCCACGCTCCGCCGAACCCGGGCCGGACGAGGACGGGGCCACACCCCCAGGGACAGCCCCACCCGGGGAAGTCGATGAACGCCCAGCGGTTGGCGGCGCCGGGCTCGGAGCCGGCGGGGGTGGCAGCGGAGTCCCGGAGGGTGGGTCGGCGTGCAGTTCCAGCCAGGCCAGGCCCGGTAGCCGCATTTCCGCGCGCAGCCGCAGCAGGCGGCCCGGTTCGATCTCCTCCACCCGCCAGAAGTCGAGGGAGTCCCCCACCCGCAGCCGGGCGGCGTCGCGCCGCCCGCGCCGGATGCCGACACCGCCGACGAGCCGGTCCAGCCAGCCCCGTACGGCCCAGGCCAGCGGGAAGGAGTACCAGCCGTTGTCCCCGCCGATGCCCTCCACGACCCGCCAGAGCGCGGCCGGGGAGGCGTCCACGGCCACCTCCCGCTCGTCGGTGTACAGGCTGCCGCCGGCCCAGTCGGGGTCGGTGGGCAGCGGGTCGCTGGGCGCGCCGGGGAGGGAGGCCGAGGACCAGCGGGTGGTCACCTTGGCCTCCCGCACCCGTTGCAGGGCCAGCGACAGGGCGAGGTCGAAGTCGATCGGGGCGCCGGGCGGGTCGGGTACCCAGTCGGCGATGTCGTGCTCGTCGCAGACCACCTCGTGGCGCAGCGATTCCGCGAGGGGCCGCGCCAAGGCTCTGGGAACGGGGGTCACCAGGCCGATCCAGTGGCTGGACAGGCGCGGGGTCAGCATGGGGACGCGCAGGATGAGCCGCCGGGGCAGCTCCGCCACGAGGGCGTAGCGGCGCATCATCTCCTCGTACGTGACCACGTCCGGGCCGCCGATGTCGAAGGTCCGGCTGACCTCGGGCGGCATGGTGGCGCTGCCGACGAGGTAGCGCAGGACGTCCCGGACGGCGATGGGCTGGATGCGGGTGCCGACCCAGCTGGGGGTGACCATGACGGGCAGCCGCTCGGTGAGGTAGCGCAGCATCTCGAAGGACGCGGAGCCCGAGCCGATGATGACGGCGGCCCTCAGTACGGTGGCCGGGACCCCGCAGGCGAGGAGGATCTCGCCGACCTCGGCGCGGGAGCGCAGGTGCGGGGAGAGGTCCCGGGGCGGGACGTCGGCCGGGGTGAGTCCGCCGAGGTAGACGATCCGGCGTACTCCGGCCGCGCGGGCCCGTTCGCCGAAGGTCCGGGCGGCGGCGCGGTCGCGCTCCTCGAAGCCCGGGCCGGTTCCGAGGGCGTGCACGAGGTAGTACGCGACGTCGATGCCGCGCAGGGCCTGCTCCAGGGATTCGGCGTCGGTGACGTCTCCGCGCACCACCTCGGCACGGGCGACCCAGGGGTGGTCGCGCAGCTTCTCCGGGGAACGCGCCAGGCAGCGCACGCGGTGTCCGGCGTCGAGGAGTTCCGGCACCAGGCGGCCGCCGATGTAGCCGGTGGCTCCGGTGACCAGGCAGTGCAGGCCCGGGCCGTCATTCCGGGGTGACGTGTCCGTACCGTTCAGGGGTGTCCGCGCCGCCATGGTGTCTCCGCTCGTCGTACCCGCCGGGCCCCTGGCGGAAGCCCGTCGTTCCCGTCGTCCGGGGCGTCACCGTCGTCCGGGCCGTCCCGGGCGGCTCGGGCGGTCCCGATGTCGCCGCCGATCCCGCCGCCGTCGTTACCGCCGCCGGCCTCGCCGTCGCCGCCGTCGTTCCGTGTCCCCAGGAGGAATTCCGTCGGGTGGGCCCGTCCGGATGCGCGGACCGGGCGTTCGTTCCCACGGGCCGTCGGCCCCCCCGGGGGCCGCACGAGCGGGCAGGCCGCCGATGCCGGGCAGACGGTCGCTCGCCCCCTCCCGTCCCAGCTCAGCACAGAACCGCACTCCCCACCTGCCGTACCGCACCTGCCGTAACGCCGCACCCCCACCCCTGCGACGTCCGAGGCGTCCTCGGCCCCTCGGCCGCTCGGCTTCTCCGGGACGGACTCGACCGTTTGTCACAAAGCCCACCCCCACACATCCGAGACCCCCTCCGGCTCCGAAGTAACCGTGAAAGCGTGAGGAAGGGAGCGAGATGACCGGGCGAGGACGACCGCGCACAGCCGTGGTCGGCGGGGGTGTCTCGGGGCTGACGGCCGCATACGTGCTGGCCAGGACCCACGAGGTGACCCTGTACGAGGCGGACGACCGGCTGGGCGGGCACGCCCACACCCACGAGGTGAAAGGGTCCGACGGCCTGGTGCGCTCCGTGGATTCCGGGTTCATCGTGCACAACGACCGCACCTACCCCCATCTCCTGCGGCTCTTCCGCGAGTTGGGGGTTGCCACCCGGCCGACCACGATGAGCCTGTCGGTTTCCTGCGAGGGTTGCGGACTGGAGTACGCGGGGGCGCGCGGGCCGCGCGGACTGTTCGCCCGGCCCTCCAACGTGCTGCGCCCCGCCTACCTGCGGATGCTGGCGCGGGTGCCGGACTTCCACCGGCAGGCCCGGCGGCTGCTCGCGGCGCCCCCGGCGTCGCCCGAGATCACCTTGGGCGAGTTCCTGGACCGGGGCGGCTTCGGGCCGTACTTCACCGGGCACTTCGCCGTCCCGCTGGTGGCCTCGGTGTGGTCCTGCCCGCCGGGCGGCGCCCTGTCCTATCCGGCCCGCTACCTGTTCCGGTTCCTGGCCCACCACGGGATGCTCTCGGTGGGCGGATCCCCGAACTGGCGGACCGTCGAAGGCGGTTCGGCGCGCTACGTGGAGCGGGTCCATGAGGTACTCGGTCCGGGGGCCGTCCGCAGGGGCGCGCCCGTACGGTCCGTCGCGCGCACGGCGGACGGGGTGCTGATCACCACCGCCGACGCGGCCCCGGCCGCGTACGACGCGGTGGTGGTCGCCGTGCACGCCGATCAGGCGCTGGCGCTGCTGGCCGACCCGACGGAGGCCGAACGGTCGGTGCTCGGGGCTTTCGGCTACTCCCGCAACCGGACCGTGCTGCACACCGACGACTCCGTGCTGCCCCGCGCCCCGGGGGCCCGCGGCTGCTGGAACTACCGGCTGGACGGCTGCCGTCCGGCGGAGGCGCCCGTACAGGTCAGCTACGACATGGACCGCCTCCAGGGCCTGGACGCGCCGGAGCCGTACGTGGTCACCCTGGGTGGCGGCGAACGGGTGCGTCCGGACCGGGTGATCGCCGAGATGTTGTACGAACACCCGCTGTACACACCGGAGTCGGTGATGGCCCAGGCTCGGCTGCCCGGACTGTCCGGACCGGTGACGGCCTTCGCCGGCGCCTATCACGGCTGGGGCTTCCACGAGGACGGCTGCCGTTCGGGTGTGGAGGCGGCCGCGGCGCTGGGGGTGAGGTGGTGAGCGCCGTCCCGCCCGCAGCCGGGCCCCGGGAGAGCGCGGCGCCTCCGTGTCCCGCGCTCTACGACACCCGCATACGCCACGTACGGTCGGGCGGCGGGGATGGCGGGCCCTCGTACCGGCTGGGGCACCGCACGTACATGTGGCTGGTCGATCTGGCGGAACTCCCCCGGCTGCCCCGGCCATTGCGACCGCTGGCGCGTTTCGACGCGCGGGACCACTTCGGCGGCGGGGCGACCGTCCGGGCCGGTCTGGACGCCTTCCTCGCGGCGCGCGGGGCGACCCTCCCGGCCGGCTCCCGGGTGCTGATGCTGGCCCACGCCCGAGTGTTCGGCTACGTCTTCAACCCGCTGTCCGTGTACTGGTGCCAGGGTCCGGACGGTCGGCTGCTGCACGTGGTCGCCGAGGTGCACAACACCTACGGCGGCCGGCACGTCTACCTGCTCGGCCCGGAGGCCGCCCACGCGACCGCGCGTACGGCCAAGGAGTTCTACGTCTCACCCTTCTTCGGGGTGGACGGCGAGTACCGGATGCGGCTGCCGGTGCCCGGCGAACGGCTGGCGCTGTCGGTACGGCTGTCCGGCACCCCGGACGGGGCCGGGCTGACCGCGGCGGTGAGCGGCGAACGGCGCCGGGCCGGGGTGGCCGGTCTGCTGCGCGCCGCGCTGCGCCGTCCCTGGTCCACGGCCGCCGTGGCCGTGGGCATCCGGTTCCACGGCATCCGGCTGTGGCTGCGCGGACTCGAAGTGCGGCCGCGTCCCGCACACGTACCCCAGGAAGGTGTGAAGTGACGGTTTCGGCCCTTCCGGAGGTGCCGCCCTGTTCCCTGACGAGGGCGGCCGTCGGACGCGTGATCATCCGCCGGGCGCTGGACCGGCTCCCGCTCCAGGTCCGCATGGGCCGGGCGGGGCTGCTCGGCCGGGGCGGTCCGACCATGGCCGTCCACGACCCGCAGGCCTTCGAACGGCGGATCGCCGCCGAGGGGTTGATCGGCTTCGGCGAGTCCTACGTCGCCGGGGAGTGGGACGCCCAGGACCCGGTGGCGGTGCTGACGGTCCTGGCCGGCCACGTGGAGGCGCTGGTGCCGGCCCCGCTGCAGCGGCTGCGCGGGCTGTGGGCGGCGCGGCAGCCTTCCGCCGAACGCAACACTCCCGACGGTTCGCGGAGCAACATCAGGCGGCACTACGACCTGTCCAACGAGCTATTCGGGGAGTTCCTCGACCCGACGATGACCTACTCCTCGGCGGTGTTCCGCACGCTGCCCGCGCCCTGGCGGGAGCTGCCCGAGGCACAGCACCGAAAGATCGACATGCTGTTGGACCTGGCCGGGGTGGGCCCGGACACCCGGCTGCTGGAAATCGGCACCGGCTGGGGCGAGCTGGCCCTGCGGGCGGCCGGCCGCGGGGCCCGGGTGGTGACGCTGACCCTGTCGCGGGAGCAGCGGGAGCTGGCCCTGCGCCGGATCGCGGCGGCGGGCCTGGCCGACCGGGTGGAAGTGCGGCTGTGCGACTACCGCGAGGCGCGCGGCAGTTACGACGCCATCGTCAGCGTGGAGATGATCGAGGCGGTCGGCGCCGAGTACTGGCCGGTGTACTTCGCGACGCTGGACCGGATGCTGGCGCCGGGCGGGCGGGTGGCGCTCCAGGCGATCACCATGCCCCACGACCGGATGCTGGCCACCAAGGACACGTACACCTGGATCCAGAAGTACATCTTCCCGGGCGGGATGCTGCCCTCGGTGCAGGTGGTCGAAGAGATGGCCCGCAGGCACACCGGACTGCGGGTGACCCGGTGCGAGGGCTACGGGGCGCACTACGCGCAGACGCTGAGACTGTGGCGGGAGAGGTTCGCCCAGCGGGCGGACCGGGTGGCGGCCCTGGGCTTCGACGAGACCTTCCGACGGATGTGGACCTTCTACCTGGCCTACTGCGAGGCCGGGTTCGCCTCCGGCTACCTGGACGTGCACCAGATCCTGCTGACTGACGACGACGGCAGGGGCAGGGGACGGGACGCGGGCCGGGTCTGGGGTGACCAGCCGTGAACTGGTCCGGCTTCGGTGCCAATCTCGCGCTCGCGGCGGCCGTGACCCTCAGCGTCATGCTTGTCACCTTCGCGGTGGGCGTGCGCCGGCGCGTGCACCGGGTGGTCGACGTGGCCTGGGGCCTGGCCTTCGCCGCCGTGGCGGTGGCCACGTACGCCATGGCGGGCGGGGGCGGCGGGCGGGTCCTGCTGCTGACGGTGCTCACCGCGGTGTGGGGGCTGCGGCTGGCCGGGCACATCGCCTGGCGCGGCCGGGGCCACGGTGAGGACCCGCGCTACGAACGGATGCTCGCCCGGGCGGCCCCGGGCGACCGGAACCTGTACGCGCTGCGCATGGTGTACCTGCTCCAGGCGGCGTTGGTGTGGCTGGTGTCGCTTCCGGTACAGGCGGGGGCGTACGTGGGCGGGCGGCCCGGGGCGCTCGCGGCGGCAGGGGCGCTGCTGTGGCTGGCGGGACTCGGCTTCGAGGCGGTGGGCGACCACCAGCTGGCCCGGTTCAAGGCCGATCCCGCCAACCGGGGCCGGATCATGGACCGTGGGCTGTGGTCCTGGACCCGGCATCCGAACTACTTCGGGGACTTCTGCGTGTGGTGGGGGATCTACCTGGTGGCCTGCGGATCGGTGACAGTCGCCGCCGTCTCGCTGGTGGCCCCGCTGACCATGTCGTACCTGCTGATCGCGGGCAGCGGAAAGCGACTGCTGGAGCGGCACATGTCCGGCCGGCCCGGATACGCCGGGTACCGCGCGCGGACAAGCGGCTTCCTGCCGCGGCCGCCTCGGCGGGTGCGGGAGCACCCGCGGGACGAGGGCTGAGCGGGAGGGCGGTGGCCGGCGGACTCCGCGGGTGCTCCGGATCCGGCGGCCGTTACCTCCGGGGTAATCGCACCGCCCGACCGCCCCGGCTACGTTCTGGCCATCACCCCACCGGAACAAGGAGGACCGTGGTGTCCGCATACGGCTTCGCCCATCTCCGCAGCCGCCGGAATCACTCCGACATCGCCGAGTACCTGGAGCGCATCCAGGCGACCCTCGACCCCTTCGCGGGCCGCTTCGTCATCCACGGTCCGCCGACCGAGGTCGTGGAGGGCAGCTGGCCCGGCAGCATGGTGCTGATCGAGTTCCCCGGCCTGACCGAAGCACGTGCCTGGTACGCCTCTCCCGGCTACCGGGCCATCCTGAGACTGCGTACCGACCATGTCGAGGGTGACCTGCTGCTGATCGAGGGCGTCGGGCCGGACTACGACCCTGCCGAGCGGGCCCGATCGCTGCGGCCGTAGTTCGTAGGGCGGAGGACGGAGGGCTGAGGGCCCCGGCCGGAGGAGTGTCCCGGAGCTCCTGCCCGCCACGCCGTCAGGAGACCGACGGAGAAGCGAGTTCCCGTACGGTCGCCATGTCGCTGAAGGGGAGCAGTTCCTCGCCGACGATCTGATGCGGCTCGCTGCCCTTCCCCGCGACCAGGACGATGTCCTCGGGCCGCGCCGCGGCCAGCGCCAGGCCGATGGCCCGGCGGCGGTCGGTGGAGCGCTCGTACGGCGTACCGGTGCCCTCGATGCCCGGGGCGATCTGGTCCAGGATCGTTTCGGGGTCCTCGGTGCGCGGATTGTCCGAGGTCAGCACGCACAGGTCGGAGTGGGTCCCGGCGATCCGGCCCATCTCGGCCCGCTTGGTGGTGTCCCGGTCCCCGCCGCAGCCGAAGACGGTGATGACCCGGCCCCGGGCGAAACCGCGGATGGCCGTGAGGACCTTGTCGAGGGAGTCGGGCGAGTGCGCGTAGTCCACGATCACCGACGTGCCGCCGGGGGTCACGAAGCGCTCGAACCGGCCCGGGACGGGCGGCATCTGCGCGAGCGCGGCGACGAGTCCGTCCAGGTCGTGTCCCAGGACCTGACAGGCCGCCACGGCCGCCAGCGCGTTGGAGACCGAGAACCGGCCGGGGACCGGGATGGACGCCGGATACTCCCGGCCGGCGTGGTGCAGGGTGAACCGCGTGCCCGAGGCGTCCGCGATCAGGTCCGTGGCCCGGAAATCGGCCTCCGTGTCGAGGCCGTACGTCGTCACCGCGCCCGGCATCATCGCCCGGATCCCGGCCCCCACGGGGTCGTCCATGTTGACCACGGCGTGCCGGCACAGCCCCTGGAACAGCCGCAGTTTGGCATTCGTGTAACGGGCCATCGTGCCGTGGTCGTCCAGGTGGTCCTGGGTGAGGTTGGTGAAGACGCCGACGTCGACGAACGTCCTGTCCACCCGGTAGGTCTGCAGGGCCATCGAGGTGGCCTCCAGCACCACGCTGCCGGTTCCCTGGTCCCGCATGCGGCCCAGGAGGTACTGAAGGTCGGGCGACTCCGGTGTGGTCAGCACCGTCGGTGGCATCGGGATCATCTCGTCGCCGATCCGGCTGCCCGCCGTACCGATCACGCCGACGGAGGCGCCCTCGGAGATCCTCAGCAGCGACTCCACCATGTAGGAGATGGACGTCTTCCCGTTGGTCCCGGTGACCGCGACCATGTCCATGTGCCGGCCCGGCTCGCCGAAGTAGCGGGAGGAGGCGACCGCAGCCGCCTTCCGGGTGTCCGGCACCCGTACGACGCACACCTCGGGGAGCAGTTCCTGTCCGCGCGGCGCGGCGGCTCCCTGCGCGTCGACGAGCACGGCCACGGCCCCGCGGGCGAGCGCCGCGCCGATGGAGTCGGGGCCGCCCCCGCGGTGACCGGGTACGGCGACGAAGAGCGAGCCCGGCACCACCCGGTCGACGTCGAAGGTGACCCCCGCGCTGATCCGGGTCGATCCGGCGTCGCCCTGGATGACATGGTGGTCGTGGCCGGTCAGTAGCCCGCTGAGTTTCACGGTGGTCCCTTCGAAGGCGGCTACGGCCCGGCGTGCGGCCCTCGCCTGGCGGCAGCGGCGACGGAGCGTCGGGCTGCGGTGACGGTGTGTGCGTGGGGGGGGAGTGTTGCGCCGCTCCCGAAGCGACGGGGCCGGTCCGGGGGTTTCGGGTGGTTCGGGGACGATCGTGGGGAGGTCCGGGGGCGATCCCGGGAGGTCCAGCACGGTCCCGGACGGTTTCCGGGAAGATGCGTGGAGGTCCGCAGACGCCCGCGGGGGTCCGGGCGTGATGATCACACCGGGTCTGCCGGAACGGCGCCCGTCGCCGGTGGTGGTACGGGTGGTGCGGGGAAGGACCGGCCCGGGCGCGGTGGGGAAGCGCTAGCCGTGGCCGTGCAGGACGCCGCGGCCCACCGTGGGGGCCTGGCCGTCGAAGGCGGTCCGGGGGCTGACGCCCGTCCGGTCCGCGCAGGCACCACGCGCGGCGAAGGCGGCCTGCGGCAGGCACTCCCCCGTGATGCGTGTGCGGTTCATGGACCGAGTGTACGTGCGCCCACGCACCCCGCGCGCCGCGTCGACGCCCCGGCGGGGGAGCCCCGGCGCGGGCGGGCTCATTCCTCGAGGACCCACCGCCCGGCCAGGGCGAGCCGGGCCCGCATCAGGCCGGCGGGTTCGGTGAGTTCGATGCCCAGGGTCCGCGCGATCTGGTCGATGCGGCGGGCGACGCTGCTCCGGTTCCGGTCGAGGACGTCGGCGGCGCGGCGCAGGGAGCCGGTGTCGCGGTAGGCGTGCAGGGTCTCCAGGTCCTCGTCGCTGCCAGCGATCCGGGCGACGGCGGCCACGTCGGCGGTGCCGCGTGGGACAGCTGGGGGTGCCGAGCCGGTCGAGCGGGAGCCCCGGGGTGTTCGGCGGCGATGGCCAGCCGGGTCCAGCAGCACTTCGTCGAGCTGCCTGGGCGGTCCGGGGCGCTCCAGCCACACCATGCCGATCCCCTCCTCGTCGAGCGTGACCGGCACCCCGCCGGATGCGGGTGACGGAGGGTCCGGTGCCCGTCCGCCGTCGGGCGAGAAGCGGAGCACCTGCCCCGTGCCGTGCAGCCGCGGCCCCGCCACTCGTTCCGCCAGGCCCGCCGAGACCAGATGCAGCGCACGCTCCCGGTCCGTGCCCTCGACGGGACGACGGTCGAGTACGGCCTCGGTCTGCACCGGGTCGCCGTCCCGGACCACGGCACGTTCCGGGGCCCGGGCCCGGTACGGCGCGGGAGGTGTCCGGGGCCGGGGTGCATGGGGGGCTTTGCCGGTCACCGGACTGCGCGCGCCACCGGACTGCGCGCGCCGGAGTGTGGACGGCCCAGGTGGTTCACGCGTAGTACGCGGTGTACCCGGCCGACGGCCCGGCCGGGGAGAAGCCGTCGAAGTCCCCCGCTGCTTCGCAGCGCACCAGGCGGTCCAGGGCCGACCGAGCCTCTTCGGACCGGTGCGCGGCGAGGTAGGCCTCCGTCCGGTCGGGTCCGCCGCCGCAGAGGAGCTGGACGTCGATCGAGCGGTCGGCGTCGAAACTGGCCGTTTTGGCCCGCCGGATGAGCAGGACGTCTTCGAGTACGCCGGCGTGGAACAGCTGGACGCAGCACAGCTTCATCAACGGCGTGTCGCCCTGCCCCTGGATCTCCCCTTCAAGACGGGCCCGTTCGGCCCCGGGCGGTGTTGGACGGAGGTCGACCGGCACAGAACGGTAGCCGCTCGCCGTGCGCGGCCACCGCATGCGGCACGTCGCGAACGAACCGGGGCAAGAACGGCAGATGGGCCGGAGGATCTCGATCCGACGGTCAGTCATGCGTCGATGTCGCACCTGGGGGCTTCCAGAGCCATGTGATGTGTGCCATGTTACATCGCACACATCGTCACCGTGTGCGCGGCAGCGTTGGAATCCCCACCAACTCCCCTTGCCGCCACGGTGCTTACTCCCCACCGCCGTGTGCCAGCACGGCCGCTCACCGGCTCGGAGGCCCACCCCCCATGCGAAGAAGCCCCACGACCAAGGGCCGTGTCCGGCCCCTCATAGCCGCTCTGGCCTGCTGCCTGGGCCTGACCATGCTCGCCCCCGCCGGCCAAGCCCTCGCGCGCGAGGCGAAGGACCTCGCCCCGGTCTCGGCCCCGAAGTCCGGCGTCGCCCCGCAGCCCTCGACGCAGGCGGCCGCGGACGCCGCGCTGAGGGCGGGGCACGCCGACCGGCCCGACGCGGACCTGTCCGGGCGGGCCCCGCTCCGGGCCGCCGAGGACCCCGCGCAGGCCCGCCGGACCGGGAAGAACGACGCGAAGTCCGCCCCCGGGGCCGGCTCCCTCGCCGCGGCCTGCAACGTCTCGGACTTCACCTCCAAGACCGGCGCCGCCCTGGTCCAGCAGATCAAGGCCTCCGGCCTCGACTGCGTGAACACGCTGTTCCAGCTCAAGGGCACCGACGCGAAGGCCGCGTTCCGCGAGGCCCAGATGGTCTCGGTGTCCGACGCCCTGCGCTCCTCGGCCGCCGGCTACCCCGGCGACAACAGCACCTCCACCGGCCAGCTGGTGCTCTACTTGCGCGCCGGGTACTTCGTGCAGTGGTACAACGCGTCCACCGTCGGGACCTACGGCCCGGCCCTGAAGAGCTCCATCCAGGGCGCCCTGGACACCTTCTTCGCCGCGCCGCGCTCCGGCGACGTGACCGAGGCCAACGGGCAGACCCTGTCCGAGGCGGTCATCCTGGTCGACAGCGCCCAGGAGAACGCCCGCTACCTCGGCGTGGTCAAGCGACTGCTGTCCGGCTACAACTCCAGCTACGACAGCTCCTGGTCGATGCTGGCCGCGGTCAACAACGCCTACAGCATCCTCTTCCGCGGCCACCAGACCGCGGAGTTCCTGCCCGCCGTGCAGGCCGACCCCAGCATCCTCACGACACTGCGCGACTTCGCCGTCGCCCACGACGACCTGCTGGGCACCGACAAGACCTACCTCACGGCCAACGCCGGCCGCGAACTGGGACGTTTCCTGCAGCACCCGGCGCTCCAGGCGACCGTCCGCCCGCTGGTCAAGCAGTTGCTCGACCGCACCGCGATCACCGGCCGGACCTCGGGCCTCTGGGTGCCGCTGGCCGAGATGACCTCCTCCTACGACGCGGCCAACTGCGCCTACTACGGCACCTGTGACCTGCCGGCCCGGGTGCGCGCCGCCGTCCTGACCGTCAATCACACCTGCAGTCCGAGCCTGCGGATCGTCGCGCAGCAGATGACGGCCGCCGAACTCGCCGCCAGCTGCACCAGCCTGGCCAACCAGGACGCCTTCTTCCACGGTGTGGTCAAGGACGGCGGCCCGGTCGCGAACGACAACAACACCTCCCTGGAGGTGGTGGCGTTCGACTCCAGCGCCGACTACCAGACCTACGCCGGCGTCATCTTCGGCATCAGCACCGACAACGGCGGCATGTACCTGGAGGGCGACCCGGCCGCCGCCGGGAACCAGCCGCGCTTCATCGCCTACGAGGCGGAGTGGGTGCGGCCCGAGTTCCAGATCTGGAACCTCAACCACGAGTACACCCACTACCTCGACGGCCGCTTCGACATGTACGGCGACTTCGACCTGGGCATGACCACCCCGACCGTGATGTGGGTCGAGGGCTTCGCCGAGTACATCTCGTACTCGTACCGCAACGTCACCTACGACAAGGCCGTCACCGAGGCCGGCAAGAACACGTACAAGCTCAGCACCCTGTTCGACACCACCTACGACAACTCCGACTCCACCCGCGTGTACCAGTGGGGTTACCTGGCGGTGCGGTACCTGCTCCAGTCGCACCCGCAGGACGTGACCACCCTGCTCGGCCACTACCGCACCGGCAACTGGGCCGCCGCCCGCACCCTGCTGACCTCCACGATCGGTACGCGCTACGACGCCGACTTCGCGGCCTGGCTGGCCAGGTGCGCCGGCGGCGACTGCGGCGGCACCACCAACCCGCCGGCCAACCAGGCCCCGGTGGCCGGCTTCACCACCGCGGCGAACGCTCTGACCGTCAACTTCACCGACACCTCCACGGACGCGGACGGCACCATCGCCTCCCGCTCGTGGAACTTCGGTGACGGCGGCGCCGGGTCCACCGCCACCAACCCGGCCAGGACCTACGCCGCGGCCGGCACCTACACCGTCAAGCTCACCGTCACCGACAACAAGGGCGCGACCGCCACCACGAGCAAGGCCGTCACGGTCGGCACCGCCGGGCCCACCGAGTGCACCAACCCGGACGTCCGCGTACTGGGCGACAACTGCCGCCGGTCCAACGTCTCGGCCACCACCGGCAACTACGGGTACTTCTACCTGGACGTGCCCGCCGGCACCGGCTCGCTCAAGATCACGGTCTCGGGCGGAACCGGCAACGCCGACCTCTACTACAGCCCCACCGGCTGGGCCACCACCAGCAACTACGCGGCCAAGTCCACCCAGAGCGGCAACACCGAGACCCTCACCGTCAGCAACCCGCCGGCGGGCCGCGTCTTCATCAGCCTGTACGCCGTACAGGGCTTCGCCAACACCACCGTCTCAACCCGGTTCGGCGCCGCCGCCGCGGAGTGCACTGCCACCGACACCCGGGTACTGGGTGCGGACTGCGTCCGCTCCAACGTCTCCGCCACCGCCGGCAACTACCGCTACTTCTACGTGAACGTGCCGGCCGGCACCGCCTCGCTCCGGATCACCGCCTCGGGCGGAACCGGCAACGCCGACCTCTACTACAGCCCCAGCAGCTGGGCCACCACCAGCAACTACGCGGCCAAGTCCACCCAGAGCGGCAACACCGAGACCCTCACCGTCAGCAACCCCCCGTCCGGCTACCTCTACATCAGCCTCCACGCCGCCCAGGACTTCGGCGGCGTCACCGTCGCCAGCCAGTTCTGAGCCCACCCGGGTCCGGCCCGCCCCTCGCAGGGGCGGGCCGGACCCGCCCGGACTGTTCGCAGCCGGGACCGAACTCCATCAGGGGCTCACCGATCCCCGTCGCCTGGAGCCGGCCCAGCAGTCGGTACGCGGCCTCCATGCCCGTGCCCACGGAATACTCGGTGGTGAAGATCGTGTCCCGGGTGGTCTCGGTGGACCGGCCGTAGAGCCGGACCGCGATCCGGTGGGCCGGCGCTGAAGGGATCGCGCTTGGCGATCTCCCCGATCGGCTTGGGGATCTTCCCGATCGGCTTGGGGATGCGCGGGTCGAAGGTGGTGACGGTGGCCGATTCCCACTTGCTCTCGGGGATGCTGCCGAAGAACACCTCGGGATGGCCGGACGACTCGTCGTGGCGGGCGATCCTCCCCCACAGGTCCCACGCGGGCCGGCCCGTCGGATGAGGGAGGCCGCGCCGGACAGGGAGCCGGCCCGGACCCCACGAACCAGGCCGTCATCCTCTCGACCCCAAGAGGTTTGCGCGGTCGCGCGAACCCCTCTCGGTTCCAGCCGCCTCAGGACACGGCGACCCTCTCCCCCGCACGTGATCCGCGTCACCTCCGGGGCCCAATTGGCCACCCGATTGGCCACCCAAGTGGTGGCAAATCGGACTACTCGACAATATGTCGCATTCCACTTGATACAGCCTCATATACCGCTTGACGGTGTGTCAGCCGCAAGCACGCGAGGCATAATCGGGCCTGGTCGTCTCCGAAAGCGGTGGGACCACGGAGCACCGGCCCGGCCCCGCCCCGGAGTTCCGCACCGGACCGATCCCCAAGGCGTCGCAGATGTTCCTGGCCAACCGCACCCGCATCGCGGTCCTCGTCACCGCACTCGCCGTCAGCGGCGTCGGAGTGACGACCTGGGCCTACGGATACGGGCACACCCAGGAGTCCGAGGCGTCCGGAGCGGCCCTGCGGCCGAGTGTGACCGAAGGCACAGTCCTCCAGGTCGTCGCACATCCCGACGACGACCTCTTCTTCATGAACCCCGACCTGAGCCGCTCCATATCGACGGGCGTCAAGATCGCGACGGTCTACCTGACCTCCGGCGAGTCCGACGGCCGCAACGAGGCCCACAGCCCGCACCTGCAGGATCCCGCCGGCCCCGCCGACCACGCCGCCTACGCGGAGGCCCGGCAGAACGGCATACGGGCGGCCTACGCGCAGATGGCCACCGGCAACCGCGTCAGTGCCTGGCAGCGCAAGTCCATACCCACCGTGGGCGGCGGCAGCGCCGAGGTGGACACGCTCGCGGCCAGGCCCGAGGTCAGCCTGGTGTGGATGCAGATGCGCGAGGCCCGCAGCATCTCCGGTGACAATCCGGACAGCCTCCGAGGCCTGTGGGACGGCAAGGTCACTGCCCTGGGCTCCCAGCTGACCTCCGGCACCCCGGCCGGGCCCGCGTTCTCGTACACCAGGGATCAGGCCGTGGAGGCCGTCGCGCACGTGTTCGCGATGTACCGGCCGACCACGATACGGACGCAGGACCCGACACCCGGCCGCACACAGGACGGCCGCGTCTTCCTCGACCACCAGGACCACATGTACGGCGCCCGCTTCGTACAGGCCGCCGCGGAGCGGTACGCGAAGTTCGGGGACCGGCCGCACTTCTCGGTCCAGAACTACGTGAGCTACCCCAACAGCTCCCTCCCCCCGACCCTCGACCGACAGACGGCCGAGGAGAAGCTCGGCTACCTGAAGACCTACGCCTGGACGGACCACCAGGACTGGTGCGCGAGCCCCGCCGGCTGCGGCGACCGCAAGACCGCGACCCGGCCCACCGGCGCCGGGTGGAACCAGACCATCCGCTACAGCCGGGGCGACGGCACCTCCTGGATGACCGAGGGCACCGAAGGCCGGCTGTGGGCCTTCGCCGCCCTCGACGGCCAGATGGCGTACTGGGTGCGCGGTGGCCCCGGGGCCCCCTGGAAGGGGCCCGAGTTCCTCCCTGGCACCGGGATCGACGCGGGCGCGACGGCAGTCCGGCTGCCCGACGGCCGGATCGCCGTCTTCGGCACCCGCACCGTCCTGGGCGCCACGCCCCAGGAGTACCGGCGCGAGGTGGTGCACGCCGTCCAGGCCTCGCCCGACGGCGCCTTCGGCCCCTGGACCGCGCTGGGCACCCCGGACCCGTCGGACCCGTCCCTCACCTCGGCGATCAGCGCGCCGTCCGTCGCCGTGGACGGCGCGGGCCGGGTGACCGTGCTCGTACGCGATTCCCGGCACACCCTGCGCGCCCGCACCCAGACCGTGCCGGGCGACCGCTTCGGTCCGTGGCAGTCCCTGGGCGGGGCCGGTCTGCAGGGCGACCCGGTCGCCGCGACCGACGCCGCGGGGCGGCTCCACGTGTACGCGGCCACGGCGCAGTCCGTACTGGCCTGGGTCCGGCCGGCGCCGGACGCCCCGTTCGGCGGCCCCTTCAGGACCGGCCTGCCGGCGACCACCGGGCCGCTCTCCGTGAGCCCGCGGGGCGACGGGGTCCAGCTGTACTTCCGCCACCCCGGCACGGGCACCGTCGGTACGACCCTGGCCACGGCCGGCGGGTCCGCGCCGACGTTCTCCCCGGTCACCGACGCGGGCGGCGAGGGCGGCTACGGAGCCGTCGGCATCGCGGGCCAGTTCCTCGCGGGCCGCGCGGAGACCGGCACGATCGGCGTATCGGGCCCGGACGGTACACCGGCCTGGTACCAGTCCCAGATGCTCTACACGGGCGCACCCGCGGCCGCGACCGGATCGGACGGCACGACCGTCGCCGCGGCCGTGGGTCTCGACGCCGCCCTGCACATCACGACGGCTCCCCCGGCCGGCTCCGGGACGCCCGGCGGCGGTCCGGCCTCCACCCCGTGGCATCCGGCGCTCCAGCCCCCGGTGATCGCGCAGGCCGGCCGTGCGGACTCCGGGTGGCAGGGCTGAGCGGAGCGGGCGACGATGACGGCGGACCACGTCGGAACCCGGCCGAGACCGGCTCCTGACCCCCTCTGACCACCGCCGATCGGGGCTCCCATGACCCCTTGCTCCAGCGGGCGGGGGACTCCCCCGACCCCCTCCTGCGGCTCCGCGCCGCCCGGGACTCCGAGGGCCCTTCCCACCAGCTCGCCCGGGAGTCCCGGGGCCCGTCCCGCCACCTCGCCCGGGAGTCCCAGGGCCCCCTGGCCGGTCCGGCGCGGGCACAGGGCACCGGGCACGGTGCGCGCCGCGGCCTCCGTCGCCGCGCTGTTCCTCCTCGCCACCGGATGCAGGAACGACTCCGTACCCGCCTGGGGGTACCCGGAGCTCGGGGCCACGCTGACCGCGCTGTCCCGGACCCTGGAGGAGGGTTGCGCCGGGCAGGCCCCCGAGAGCTGCGCGGGCGAACTCGACCGGCTCGACGCCCTGGCCGGGCGCGCCTTCACCGAGGTCCTCGACCACCGCCTCCTCGACACCGCGTACGTCGGTGCCCGCAACGAGGTGGACCGGGCCCGGGAGCTCCGTACCGCCGCCGCGGCGCGGGCCCGGGCCGGCCGCGACCCCTACCCCCTGCCCCTCCGGCGGGCGGTGGAGGCCGAACGGCTCGCCTACCGCCACCTCCTGGCGGCGCTCGAGCGGATCCGTACCGCGCCGCCTCCCGAAGCCGGGGCGGAGCCCGTCTGACACCCCGGGCCCGCCCTCCAGCGCCGTCCCGGCCCTACGGGCGCAGCGGCGGGGTGGGCAGTCTCGTGCCGTCGAGCGCCACGAGGGACAGGACAGTGATCGATCCCGTCCAGGCGAGGGGGGCGACCGAGGCCGGCCTGCCCTCCCTGTCCACCTTCTCCGGCAGCTCGCCCAGCGTGTTCCGCTTGGACAGCACCCAGTCCAGGACCTGTCCGGCCTTCGCCGGCCTGCCGGTGCCGGCCCACGCGAGTGCGAAGAAGGCCGTACTGGGCGTCCACGCGTTCGCTCCCCAGCGCGCCGCCGGGTCGTTGCCCGGGGTCAGCCCCCCGTTGGGCAGGAGGAGCTCCCGGTACGTGGTGTCCAGCGCCCCGGCCAGGCCGGCCGGGGCCTCGTTGAAGGGGGGCGCCAGGAACGCCACCGCGCTGTCGTGCCCGTGCCGTCCGTCGGCCGTGCGCCCGTACCCCACAGGGCCGAACCGGGCGGAGATCCCCGCGGAGAGCCGCCGTGCGGCCCGGGCCCAGCGCGCCGCGTCCTGCGGCCGGTCCGCCTCCCGGGCCAGGTCCGCGGCGGCGTTGAGCCCGGCGAGCAGCGGCGCGGCCGTACCGATGTTGGGCGTGCTCGTCGTCAGCTCCCAGTAGTCGGGGGACGCCGGGGGCAGCCCGTCCGCCCGCAGGGAACCGGCCGCGTGGTCGGCGGCCTTGCGGATCATCGGGTAGAGGGTGGTCAGCCGGGCCCGCCGGCCGGCCGCGGGGGCCGTCCGGTACCACTGCCAGGTGGCCCAGGGCACCCAGCCGTTGGCGTCGAGCTGCCAGAGTCTGCTGTCGGGCGGGCCGGATCCGTCGAGCGCCGTCCGCGCCTCCCAGGTGCCGTCCGCGCGCTGGGTCGCGGCGCTGTAGCGCAGGATCCGGTAGGCCTCGGGATCGTGGCCGGTGTGCGCGAACGCGGCGGAGGCGAAGCTGGAGTCGCGCGGCCAGGCGTAGTTCCAGCCCACGCTCCACCCCGCCGCCATGGCGCCGTTCGGCCGGAGCAGGGCGCGCATCGACAGCAGCGCCCGCCCGGCCGCCGCGCGCTGCGCGGGCGACCTGCCGGGGACCCGGCCGGAGGCCAGCCAGGCGCGGCTCCGCTCGATCTGCCGGCACGCCGCCGGATCGTCGGCCTCGACCACGGCCGACGCCTCCCGGGACTCGGGAAGGTACAGCCACCGCCCGGACGCCAGCCGCAGGACGTTGCTCCCCTCGACGTACCGCGCGCCGCTGGCGAGGGAAGGCGGAACGCCTTCGGTGGCGGTCGTGCTGGCGAGGAGGCCCGCGGTGGGAGCGGCGAGTTCCAGCAGGCGCGCGTCAGCGCGCTCGAGCCCGGCCCGGGCCTCGTGGCCCGGCGGCCGGACGGGCGGCACCGGCCCGGCCGGGGGCACCGGTCGCGCCGCGCCGGGGTGCCGCTCGGCGCGGCCGCCCGCGGAACACGCGGCAGCGGCGATGCTCGCCAAGGCCACCGTGACGACCGCACAACGGCCGAGCCGGACACCGGGCATCGTCGCTCCCTCCGTGGGGCCCCCGTACCCGAGGACCCGGATTCCCCATCCTGGAAGAGCCGTGCCGTCGCTGCCACGGCACGCCCGCCGCCCGGGTGACCGAGGCGTCCCGCGGGGGCCGCGGGCCGCGTTACCCGACCTGGCGCACCCGGGATGCCGGTGGCCGCGGGCCGTGCGCATCATGGGTGTCCGCGGGCCGGTCGGTCACCGCGGTCGGCGGGCGCATCGACCGCCTCCCGGCCGGACCCCGCTGCGAAGGGCTGGTACATGAGCACTGCTGCGGCCGAGGACGAGGACCCCCGTACGCCTGTCGGCACGGCGGACCCGGGACGCGGCCGCCTGGCCCTGGCGCGCGGGCTGCTCCCGGTGGCCGGGGCGACGCTCGTCGCGGCGGCCGGGGCCCTGGTCGCCGTCGGATGCTTCCTCGGCCTCTACGTCCGGCCCACGTCCGACGACTGGTGCGCCGCGTGGAAATCCCGCGACATGGGCGTCTTCGGCATCACCTCCGACTTCTACATGACGCAGAACGGCCGGATCGCCAACGCCTTCCTGAGCGGTGTCGTCTACGGTGACGGGCTGGCCGGGACGAAGATCCTGCCGACGGTCATCGCCGTCTCCTTCACCGTCGCCCTGGTCCTGCTGGGGCGTCACTTCGTCCGCTTCCTCGGTGGCAGACCCCGGATCCTGACCCTGACCGCCTGCGCCCTGGTCGTACAGGCCCTGCTCTACTTCGCGGGCACCCGCAGCTATCAGGTGCTGCTGTGGGCCCCCGCCACGATCTCCCACACCGTCCCGAGCGTCATCGGTGCGTGGTCCCTGCTGCTGGCCATCCGGACCGCCGGCCATCCCCGCAAGGCCGTCCGCCTGGCCGGCTTCGCGGCAGCGTTCCTCATCGGCTTCGTGCTCGGCACCCTGAGTGAGCCGTTCTCCCTGGTCAGCGGGCTGCTCGCGGGCATGGTCGGGCTGCTGTGCCTGCCCCGCCTCGGTCTGGCGCGGAACTGGCAGCCGTTCACCTGGTGCCTGCTCTGGTGTTCCGGGCTCGTCTGCGGACTGGTCGTGCTCTACACCTCCCCGGGCGCCCGCTGGCGGCGGGCCCAGCAGCCCGCGAAGGAGTCCCTGCTCTCCGCGCACGAGCTGAAGGGCATCGTCCGGGACTGGCTGCACATGTGGGACACCGTCACCGGCCAGTGGGCCTACCTGGGAGCAGCGGCGGTCGGCGTGCTCCTGGGCCTGGCGAGCGTGCTCCGCGGGCCCGCGGAGCACGAGAAGCGGGAGCCGCGCCGGACCGTCCCGCGCGGGACGCTGATCGCCCTGCTGCTGCTCCCGGTGCCGGTGGTGGTACTGGGCTCGCTCGCGGTGGCGGTGGGCCTGCGCAGCGGTTACGGACCGAGCGGGTGGACGTACGCGCGCACCTGGACGAGCTATCTCGTCCCGATGGAGCTGGCGCTGTGCGGCTACGGCGCACTGCTGGGAGCGCGCGGCGGCCGGCGGCTCCGGGGCCGCCGCGCCGCCGGCACGCTCCTCGCGGCGGGCGCGGCGGCGGGCTGCCTGGCGCTGGCCTCGGTGGCCGTGCTCGTCCCGCAGGTCCAGGATCTGACGACCGCCACGGTCACCCGTTCGGTGGCCTGGGACGCCCAGAACGCCCGCATCCGGGCCGAGGACGCGCGGGGCGCCACGGACGTGGGCTACCAGCCCCTGTACATCGGCAATCTCGCCGAGCCCTTCTTCACGGGGAACTACCAGCGGGACTGGGTCTCCGCCTGCGTGTCGAAGTGGTACGGCATCGACCGGATCCACCGGCCCTGAGCCACGGCCCCGCCCGGCCGGCCGGGGAAGCGGCGGGTCGGCGGGGCGGTGCGTCAGCGGAGCCGCGGGTCAGCGGGTGGCGAGGAGCTCGAGCGTGTCGATCACACGGTTCGAGAAGCCCCACTCGTTGTCGTACCAGGCGACCACCTTGATGTGGCGGCCTTCGACGCGGGTGAGGGCCGAGTCGAAGATCGACGAGGCGGGGTTGCCCGTGATGTCGGAGGACACCAGCGGGTCCTCCGAGTACTCGAGTACACCGGCGAGGGGGCCCTGGGC
The DNA here is from genome assembly GCF_036014235.1 of Streptomyces sp. NBC_00435. Lineage (GTDB taxonomy): Bacteria > Actinomycetota > Actinomycetes > Streptomycetales > Streptomycetaceae > Streptomyces. Next base: position 7,736,140 of record NZ_CP107924.1, on the reverse strand, counting down.
CGCCGTGCGGTAGGCCTCCAGCACGTCCTCGCGCGTCACGTCGCGGGCGACGGTGGTGTTGAGCTCGACGATCGATCCGACCGGAACCGGCACGCGGATCGAGTCGCCCGAGAGCTTCCCGTCGAGGTTCGGCAGCACTAGGCCGATCGCCTTGGCGGCGCCCGTCGTGGTCGGCACGATGTTGACGGCGGCGGCGCGGGCCCGGCGGGGGTCGCGGTGCGGGCCGTCCTGCAGGTTCTGCTCCTGCGTGTAGGCGTGCACCGTCGTCATGAAGCCGTGCTCGATGCCGGCGAGGTCGTCGAGCACCGCGGCCAGCGGAGCGAGCGCGTTCGTCGTGCACGAGGCGTTCGAGACGATCGTGTGCAGCTCCGGGTCGTAGGAGTCGCTGTTCACCCCGTACGCGAGCGTGATGTCGGCGCCGTCCGCGGGCGCGCTGACGAGTACCCGCTTGGCACCGGCGTCGATGTGGGCTCGGGCGGCCTTGGCTGAGGTGAAGCGGCCGGTCGCCTCGAGCACGATGTCGACGCCGAGCTCGGCCCAGGGCAGCTGCGCCGGTTCGCGCTCGGCAAGCACCTTGATGCGGCGGCCTTCGACGACGAGGACGTCCCCGTCGACGGTCACCGGGCGGCCGAGCCGGCCGGAGGTCGTGTCGTAGGCGAGCAGGCGCGCGAGCGTGGCGGGCTCGGTCAGGTCGTTGACCGCGACGATCTCGAGGGCGCTGTCGCGCTCGAGCAGCGCGCGCAGCACGTTGCGTCCGATGCGGCCGAATCCGTTGATGGCGATGCGAGTCATGGTGTGTCTCCCTGTCCCTTGGGTTCGACTCCAGGTTCGCGCGCGGCGGACGCCAGTGACAGCGGCGCGATCGCCACTGTCCGCAAGGATCGCGCCAGGGGGTGGTGGCTCGGAGGCAGGGGAGCGCGGGGGCGCGGTCACTCCCCCTGGGCGAAGGTGCGCCGGTACTCGCTCGGCGAAGTGCGCAGGATGTGCTGGAAGTGCAGCCGCAGGTTCGCGCCGGTACCGAGGCCGACGTCCGCGGCGATCTGCTCGACGCTCCGCTCCGAACGCTCCAGCAGTTCGCGGGCCACGTCGATGCGGGCACGCATCACCCACTGCATGGGCGTGTACCCGGTGTCGTCCGCGAAGCGCCGCGAGAACGTGCGCGGCGACACCGCCGCGTGCCGGGCGAGCACCTCCAGGGTGAGGGCCTCGCCGAGCCGGTGCAGCGCCCATTCGCGCGTGGCGGCGAACCGTTCGCCGAGCGGCTCGGGCACGCTGCGCGGCACGTACTGCGCCTGGCCGCCGCTGCGGTAGGGGGCCGCGACCAGCCGCCGGGCCGTGTGGTTCGAGGCGGCCACCCCGAGGTCGCGGCGCAGTATGTGCAGGCACAGGTCGATGCCCGAGGCGGCGCCGGCGGAGGTCAGGATGCTGCCCTCGTCGACGAACAGGACGTTCTCGTCGACCCGGACCAGCGGCCGTTTCGCCGCGAGGGCCCGCGTGTAGTGCCAGTGCGTGGTGGCGCGCCTGCCGTCGAGCAGGCCAGTGGCGGCGAGTGCGAAGGCTCCCGTGGAGATGGCGGCCAGGCGTGCTCCCCGGTCGTGGGCGGCGACCAGCGCGTCGAGCACGGCCTGCGGCGGGTCCTCGCGGTCGGGGAACCGGTAGCCGGGCACGAAGACGGTGTCGGCCCACGCGAGCGCGTCGAGGCCGTGGGCCACGGAGTACGACAGACCGTCACCACCGGTCACCAGCCCGGGTGCCGCGCCGCACACCCGCACCTCGTAGGGCATGCTCGCGCGGTTCGAGAACACCTGCGCGGGGATGCCGACGTCGAGGGGTTTGGCACCTTCGAGGACGAGCACGGCGACGCGGTGGGGGCGGGAGGACGGCACGGGGAAGAGCGTACGCGGGCCCGGCGGATCCGCCGACAAACCCATTGGCGGGCCCGGCCGCCACGGACGACCATGGGGCGCATGACTGATCAACCCGCACGATGGACCCAGGCGAGCGTCTACCCCGACATGTGGGCCGACCCGGACGACGACCCCCGCGACAACCATGGCACCGGACCCGGTCCGGAAGGCGAGCTCGCGACGCTGGACGACTTCCTGTCGGGCTACCGCTTGACGCTGCGGATGAAGTGCGAGGGCCTGGACGCGGAGCAACTGGCCCGCCGGTCGGTCCCGCCGTCGACGATGTCGCTGCTCGGCCTGGTCCGCCACCTGGCCGAGGTGGAACGGGACTGGCGCAACTGGATCACCGACGGCGATCCACTGCCGAAGCTGTACGGCGCGCGTGACGCGGATTTCCACGGAGCCGTGGCCGAGCAGGCCGTGGTCGACTCCGCGTACCGCGACCTGGAGCGCGAGCAGGCGGCCACCGACGCGGCCCTGGCGGGGCATCCGGACCTGGGCGAGCGGGTGGGCAAGGACGGGATCGCGGTACGGGAGCTGATGGTGCACCGGATCGACGAGTACGCCCGGCACTGCGGGCACGCGGACCTGCTGCGCGAGTGCGTCGACGGCAGGGTGGGCCAGTGAGGTCCTGGGTCCTGTCGTCGAACTTCCGTCTGCCGCGCGCCGACTGGCCCTAGGCCGGCTCGGACAGGCTCGCCGCCGGCTGTACGGGAAGACCCGCGCGGCCGTGCCCGGCCACGGCGCGCGGTGCCTCCAGTGCGGCCAGCCGCCGTACGCTCGACCGCCGTTGCAGGACCGACAGGCCCGCCACCGCCGCCCCGAGGGCGAGCCAGCCCGCCGGTCCCGCGGCCATCACGGCGCCCGTCAGGAGCAGCGGCCCGGCGGACTTCTGCACGGACTGGGACATGCCCGCCACTCCCAGGTAGGACGCCCGCGCCTCCAGGGGGGCGAGGGAGACCGCCAGTTCCCAGGAGCTCACCGACCGCATCAGCTCCGCAAGCGTGACCAGGACCGCCACGACAAGCAGGACGGCCGAGGCGGTCCAGGTACCGGCTCCCGTCGACAGCGCGAGCAGGACGCAGCAGGCCAGCACCGTCAGCCCGTACAGCAGGACCGCCCCCGCGGCCCGGTGCGGCCCCTCGAACCGTTCCGACACGCGCAGTTGCAGCACGACGACGAGCACGGTGTTGATCACGAGGAAGGCCGGGACCAGGGCGTGGGGGGCGTCCGTGTGGTGGACCAGCCACAGCGGCAGCCCGACGTTGAGGATCGAGTCCTCCAGGTTCATCGGGATGTCCAGCAGGACGAACCGCAGGTAGCCGCGGTCCCGCCACGGGCTCGGCGCGGGCCGCCCGTCCACCGGGCCGGGGCCGCCGGCAGCCTCGGCCCCGGCAGCCCGTTCGGGCACCGCTGTGTCGCCGTTGCGGGCCGCGATCCGCCCGTGGCCCTCCGGTTCGCCGGTTCGCCGGACCAGTGCCGCGGCCACGACGAAGGACAGGGCGTTGGCCAGGATCAGGGCCTGGTAGGCCTCGCGGGTGCCCACCGCGAGGCCGATCGCGGCGAGGCCGGCCCCGAGCGCGTAGCCGGCGTTCGCCGAACTGCGCGACAACGCCTGGTAGGTGGCGCGCCGTTCGCCCGCGACCCGCGTCGCGAAGAGCATCTCCAGCGTCTTGGCCGCCCGGTCGCCCAGGGACGTGAGCGCGACGACGAGCAGCAGCGCTTCGAAGCGGGTGACGAAGAGCAGGGCGCACAGGGTGGCCAGTCGCAGCAGGTGGCAGCCGATCAGCAGCGAGCGCACCGGGAACCGCTCCGCCAGGTGGCCCGCCAGTGGTGAGCCGGCGATCCCGGCCACGCCGGCCGCGCCCAGCAGCAGGCCCAGCCGTCCGGCGTCCAGTCCGACGACGAAGGTGAAGTACAGGACGCAGGCCGCGGACCACACCCCCGTTCCGGTCCGGTCCAGCAGCTGCGCGAACAGCATGATCCGCGCGGGGCGGCCCCCGGGCGGCCGTCGCAGCTGGGCCAGCAGTCCGGCGTCACCCCGCCGGTCCCGCACGTCCCGTCGGCCCTTCGCGTTCTCCCCGGCGCGCCACATCTCCGGCCCCCATGCCCTTGGCGAAAAGTATCTCGATATCGAGATACCCAGGCCGCAGCCTGCCGGAAATGAATCTCGACGTCAAGATACTTCGAAGCGGTCCCCGCCCCGGCGCCGCCTCGCGGTCGGGCTCACGGTCGGGCTCACGTAGGAGTGAACGGACGGGAAGTCCCGCGCCCCCCGGTCCGCGCTCCTGCATCCTGCTGCTTGTCCATCAGCCGGTGCTCAGGCCAAGGTGCGTGCCGTGCTCAGGTGCGGGCACGGCCGTTCGTGAGCACGGCGGCAACGGAAGGCGGGCGCGTGGGGGTTGAGGGGGGCGGCGGCACGGCCCCGTCGCCGGCGCAGGGCGGGGGGCGGCGCAGGGGTGTGCCGCGGCACGTCGCGTGCGTGATGGACGGGAACGGCCGGTGGGCAGCGCAGCGGGCCCTGCCGCGCACGGCGGGCCACCGTGCGGCGGAGGCGACGGTGATCGACGTCATCGAGGCGGCCCGGTCGGCCGGGGTGAAGTGGCTGAGCCTGTACGCGTTCTCCACGGAGAACTGGGGACGCCCGGGCGACGAGGTCGACTTCCTCATGCACCTGATGCGGCGGGTGGTGCGCAAGCACGCGCCGCTGCTGCACGCCCGGGGCATCCGCTGCCGCGTCCTGGGCCTGTCGGACCCGAGGGTTCCCGCGGCCCTGGCGCAGGACTTCGACGATCTGATGACGCTCACCGGGGCCAACCGGGGCATGACCCTGACCGTGGCCTTCGACCACGGCGGGCGCCGGGACATCGTCGAGGCGGCGCGGTCGCTCATCCGGAACGGCGTGGCGGCCGACGCCCTGACCGAGGAGATCTTCGCCGCCCATCTCCCCTTCCCCGACACCCCGGACGTGGACCTCGCCATCCGGACCTCGGGCGAGCAGCGCGTCTCGAACTTCATGCTGTGGCAGATCGCCTATGCCGAGTGGGTCTTCCCGTCCGTCCTGTGGCCCGACTTCCGCGCGGCGCACTTCGTGGAGTGCCTGCACACCTACCAGCAGCGCGACCGCCGGTTCGGCGGCCTCGCACCGTCCCTGAACGGAGCTCCCACAGCGTGACCACCACCGGCTCGTCGTCCTCCACCGGCTCCCCCACCGGCTCCACCGCCGACCGCGAATTCGGCTCATCCGGCGGCGGGCAGGCCGCATCCGGCCCGGAGTCCCGGTTCCGGCAGGTCTTCAACGATCCCCGCTGGGCCCTGGCCATCATCCGGGCGACCGTGCTGGAGACGGCGCATCCGCAGATCGGCGCCGCCCTGATGGAGAACTCGACCTTCGTGGCACATCCGTGGCGGCGGCTGCACAACACCTTCCTGAGTATGCAGCGCATGTGCGGCGCCGATGACGCGGTACGCGCCCGGGAAGCGGCGCGCCTGAACCGGCTGCACGCGCGGCTGAGCGGCACCGACGCCCGTGACCGGCCCTACGACGCCATGGACCCGCACGTCCGGGCCTGGGTGGTGGCCACCCTCTTCGAGAGCGCCGTCACCATGTTCCGACTCGGCGGCCAGCCGCTGGACCAGGACACCATGGAGGGCCTGTACCGCGAGTTCCAGGAGTTCCTCACAGCCATGGGGGACGAAGCCGGTCATCTCCCGGCCACCCTGCAGGAGTTCTGGGGCTACTACGACCGCGTGGTCGACGAGGAACTGGAGAACACCGAGGCGCTGCGCGTCATCCTCTACAAACTGTTCGACCACCTCCCCGCGCCTGCCCTGCTGGAAGACCTGCCCACCGTCTGGGCGGCCGGTCGGGCGGTCGCCGGGCCGGTCATCGGGGCCATCACCGTCGCGTCGCTCCCCGAATCCCTCCGCCGTCGCGCGGGGCTGCCCGACTTCCCCGGCGCCCGAACGCTGACGCAGGGGGCCTACCTGGTCGCCGGCCTGGCGCGTTTCCTGCCCGACGGGTGGATCAAGGCCGAGGAGGTCGCCGGTCTGCTGACCCTGTCGCCGGACAGCGACGATCCCCGGGCCCGGGCCGTCGGCGCCGTGCGCGACGGGGTCAAGCGGGCCGGAGCGCTGATCCGGCTGCTCACGCCGATTCCCGACCAGCGCGAGCCCGCCGCGACTCCCCGTCCCGGGCGCACCGCCGAGGAGTTCTTCCGTACGGTGCTGGACCAGACCGGCGACGGCCATGTGGAGTGGCCGGACCTCGCCGCCATGGCCCGCGAGCTCTCCCTCCGGCTCGACCTGGACGAGCCCGAGGAGACCAGGCTGTACGACGCGTACGCCGCCTGGTGGAAGGAGCTGCAGACGGCCCTGGACCGCGACGGTGACGGCCGGGTCAGCGCCGAGGAGTACGCCGCGGCCGTACCCGGCCTGGCCGGGCCGGCCCTGATCAGGCTCGCCGACGTCCTGTTCGACGCCACGGACAAGGATGGCGACCAGTCCATCGACGCCGACGAGTACCGGGCGCTGTTCCGTACCGGATTCCACCGCGACCCGGCGCACACCGGCAGCGCCGCCTACTCGCGGAGCGCGTTCGTCAAGGAGTTCCTGTCCTTCATGACCGGCCGCCAGCGGTCACGGGCGTACGACCCGCTGCTCGCCCAGGGGTGACGCCCCCGCACCCCGGCACCCGGCCCCACGGCCCGTACTCTCGGGCGCTTACCGCCAGGGGTCGGCCGTAGGTGCGGAGGCGGGCCCGGGGGCCGCCAGTGCCGGGGTCTCGGTGGTGATCGCGGCGATGACCGCCTCCCTCGCCAGGCGGGAGAGGGCGGGGTCCCGGCGCTCCTCGGGCATGGCGATGAGCGCGAGGGCGGTCCCGCCGCCGACCGCATCGAGGGGACCGGGGTGGACTACCGGGCCCTGGCCATGCCCTTCCTCATGGAGAACTTCCTCAACCAGGCCGAAGCCATCCGGACGCAGGGCGTGTTCTCCACGGCGAACGCCGCGGACCGCCCGCTCGCCGTCGTCGCCACCCGCGACATGGCCGCCGCACAGAACGACGGCATCTACGACGCCGAGCAGAGCGCCCTGAGCGCGCCCGCACCCACCGGCTTCCGCCAGTGGTGCCAGGACGTGCTCAAGCCCGCGGTCCTGGCCTGACCGGCGGCGTCGTCACGTAGAGGAAGAGGAATACCAGCGGCACCCGTGAGGTTGTCCGCCGTTGTCGATCAACGAGGAGGCCCCATGCCCACGATCCTTCGTCCCCGCGCGCTGCGCCCCGGTGATCTCGTGGTCGTCACCGCGCCGTCCGGGCAGCTCGAGCCCGGCGAGGAACCACTGCTCGCCCGCGGTGTGGCCGTACTGGAGCGGATGGGTTTCCGGGTGCGGGTCAGCCCGATGATCGACCCGGCGAGGAACCGCTGGTGGGCGTCAGGCACCCCGCAGGAGCAGGCGGCCGAGCTCAACGCCCTGCTCCGGGACCCCCAGGTGCGGGCCGTGGTCGCGCACACCGGCGGCCAGACGACCATCGGCTATCTCGACCTGATCGATCTGGACGCGATCCGCGCCGACCCTAAACCCATCCTCGGGTACAGCGACATCTCGCTGCTGCACATGGCGTTGCACGCCGCGACCGGCCTCGTCGGTCTCCACGCCGACATCGCCACCCACGGTTTCGGCGGCGACTGGTACACCCTGGGGGACGAGGCCCGCCGGTCCGAACTCGTGGACCTGTACACCCGGGTGCTCACCAAGGCCGAGGCGCCGGGCGCGCTCCCCGCGGCGGGCACCTGGGAGACGTGGCGGCCCGGCCGTGCGCAGGGGCCGCTGGTCGGCGGCCTGCTGAACCGTCTGGTCCTTCTGCAGGCGACGCCGTTCGCGCTGCCCGCCGACCGGTTCGACGGCGCCCTCCTGTTCTGGGAGGAAGTGCAGCGACCGGTCCAGCGCATCTGGGGCGACCTGCACGCGCTGCGGCTGTCGGGCGTGCTGGACCGGATCGCGGGCATGGTGATCGGCATCCCCAGCGAGGTCACGCCGTACGGGGACGGCGTGAACCGGGCCGATCTGCGTGACGTGGTCCTCGACGTCCTGGCGCGGCGCGAGCTCCCGGTCCTCGCCCAGGTCGACTTCGGCCACACCTCGCCGAACCTCCCGCTGCCCCTGGGCGTCCGCGCGGACCTGGACGCGGACGCCCGCACCCTGTCCCTGCTCGAGCCGGCGGTCGTGGAAGGCTGAGGGAGCCTCAGCCCGGCGCGTCCTGCCGGGCCACTACGGTGAAGAGCGCCCCGTCGGCGTCGGCCAGGGTGATGGAGCGGCTGACGCCGGAGGCCGCGACCGGGGAGGCCGCCCGCCCGCCGAGCCGGTTGGCCTCCTCGACGGCCTCCTCCAGGTCGGGCACCGAGAAGTGGACGTGCCAGCGCGGCCGGACCTGCGGGTCGGGGTCCTCCTCGAGGGCTCCGGCGCTGATGCGGGCGACGCTGTCACGGCCGTGTCGCAGGACGACGCGGTCGTATTCGTAGGAGACGGTGCAGCAGCCGGGCCGCCGCCCGGCCCAGCCGAGGACCTCACCGTAGAAGATGGCCGCGGCGAACGCGTCGCGGGTCCGCAGTTCCAGCCAGGCCGGCGCACCCTCCCGGCCCACCGTCCAGTCGGGAATGACCTCACCCTCCCAGAACCCGAAGGCGGCCCCCGCGGGGTCCGCGGCCAGGCCGGCGCGCCCGGTACCGAAGGCGAGGGGGCCGACCGCCATCGTCGCGCCGCGTTCCTTGATCCGCGCCGCCGTGAGGTCGGCGTCCTCGACGGCGAAGTAGGGCGTCCAGGCGACCGGCAGGCCCAGGCGCCCGGCCATTGCGCCGATGCCCGCCACGGGAGCGCCGTCCCGGAAGCCGACCGAGAAGCCCTCCCCGAAGCTCGTACGGCGGAATTCCCAGCCCAGCACGGCCGCGTAGAACCGCTCGGCGGCAGCGAGGTCCCTGGCCATGAGGCTCACCCAGCACGGCGCGCCGAACACCTCGTGACTCGACGTCGACACGGTCACCCACCTCATCCATGAGAGTGCGGACGGGCATGACTACCCGCGTCCATTGTGGGGAGATGCCCGAGCGACGGCGACCGCGGCGGCGATCCCGGCCGGGCCGGGGCCGCACGGGGTTGGCTCCCGGCTGCCGGGGTAACCGCTCGGTGACACACCCGGACGCTTCCGGAGGCGGACCCATGATCCAGGTATCGATACCGCTGATCCCCGCGGACGACGGCACACTGCTGATCCCCGCGGATCACGTCACCACCCTGTTGCGCCGCCTCGCGGTCGACTGGACGGAATCGATGGGCATCGGGGACATCCACGCCGACGAGCGGACCGTCCGAGACCTGTCCGGCGTGCTGACCGAGGTCGCCGATCAGATCGACGTCGAATGCATCGCGTTCGCGTCCGTCCCGGATCCGTAGAACGGCCCCTTGCCCACCGCGGTCCGCTCCCGCATGAGCCGCTCCTCGACGAGCCGGCGGAATCCGCCGAGGTCGCCCGCGGGCGTGGAGCCCGCCCCGTCGGCCGGAAGCGCGGCCATCGAGGCCATGAGGCGCGTCGGCTGGCTTCCCCAGCCCGCCACGAGGACCCGCAGCCCGAGTTCTTCCGCGCGCCGGTGGAGCGCGAGGAACAGCAGCAGCCCGGCCGAGTCCACGAAGGTGACGCGGTGGACGTCCAGCAGGACGGTCGACGTCTCGGGCGGGACCGCGTGCAGGGCGGTACGGAGCGCGTGCTCCGCGGTGACGTCCAGTTCGCCCGTCACGCAGACCAGCACGGTCGATCCACGGTGTTCGACCACCGTCTCGCACGAGGTCCTCACGGTGCGGTGTCCTTCCAGGTAGCCACGGCCCACCCCCGCCCACCCTTGCGGCCCGGGGTGAGGACATCGTGCGCCGCCCGCTCCCGCTTGTCCCGGGACACGCCGGACCGCGGGCACCCGGACGGCGCCGCGGTCAGCGGGCGGCCGGGGTTCCGGCTACCGGGCCGGCCAGACGTCGATGGACCACACGTCGCCCATCTGATGGCCGTCCGGATCCGGGTCGCCCGACCCGTAGGGATCGGGGTCCGCGATCACGTGGACGCGGGCCACCGACCCCGGCACGCGGTAGCGGTGGATGTCGCCCGACGCGTCGTCGACCTCGAGCGCGTGGCCCAGAGCCAGGACGGCGTCCCGCAGCTCCGCGTACGGGACACGGGGCGCGAAGACCCCGTACGTCCGCAGCAGCGGTGACGGCACGGTGTTCGGCGACTGGTCGTGAAGCAGCCGATGGATCTTCACGCCGAAGCCGAAGCAGGACATCCGTCCCCGCTCGTCCGGTGCGAAACCGGCTTCCACCAGACCGTGGTCCCGGCGCAGGAGGCCCTGATCGGGCACATCGAGGAAATCCGCCCCCGCGGCGGCCTCCCAGCCGTCGGGGCCGACGCCGATCCCCGCCCCGAGCACGTCACAGCGGGTGGCGACGTGTGCGTAGAAATCCACAGCGGACACCCGCGGGCCTCCCTCGATCGTGCCTGGCGGCAATCCGAACGATAACGGCACCTCGGCCGGTACCGATCCGGCCCCCGGGGACTGGGACGCGGTGTCCGCCCGCTGCGGCCACCATGCGGGTCGCCACCTGTCCGCCCGCCCTCGTGGACCCGGCGGGCGGCACGTGCACCTACGTCAACGCGGGCCACCTGCCTCCCGCGCTGATCCGCCCCGCCGGAGGCACCCTCCTGCTCCCGGGTTTCCCCCCGGACCGCCGCTGGGCACCGGCCCCGGCGGCCACCTGGCCCTGACCCGGACCGTCGGCGCCGGCTCAGTGCTGGTCCTCGTGGCCCGGGTGCGCCGCGGCTGACCGCTGCGGACCCGGGCCACCCGAGGCGAAGGGCCCCGGTGCCGCCGGGACGTACGGGGGGTGCGAAGGAGACCATCGGCGCTGTTCCGGCCCGCCCGGCGGCTGTCGAATGGAAGCAGGAACGCGCAACACCGGGAGGCCGCCGTGTCCGAGGAGAAGAAGGGGTTCTGCACCCTCTGCAAATCGCGCTGCGGCGCGATCTTCACCATCGAGAACGGCCGGCTCACCGGGGTGCGCCCGGACCCCGGCCATCCGACCGGCACCGCGATGTGTCCCAAGGGGCGCTCCGCACCCGAGATCGCGCACAGTACGCGCCGGCTGACCACCCCGCTGCGCCGGACCAACCCCAAGTCGGACCCGGATCCGGGCTGGGTTCCGGTCTCGTGGGACGAGGCGATGGGCGAGATCGCCGAGAGGATCGCAACGATCGCCGGGGAGACCGGACCCGAGTCGGTGGCCTTCGCGGTGGCCACTCCTTCGGGGACCATGGTCTCGGACGCCACCGAGTGGATCGAGCGCTTCGTACGCCGCTTCGGCAGCCCGAACACCGTGTACAGCGCGGAGCTCTGCAACTGGCACAAGGACTTCGCGCACGCCTTCACCTTCGGCTCGCCGCTCCCTCCGCCCGACTACGCGAACGCCGGGCTCGCCCTGCTGTGGGGCTTCAACCCGGCCAAGACCTGGCTCGCCCAGTCCGCCGCCCTGTCCGCCGCGCAGGCCGCGGGCACGAAACTCGCCGTCGTCGACCCGCGCCGCTCCACCAGCGCCCTGCGGGCCGACCACTGGCTGCGCGTCCGGCCCGGTACCGACGCCGCGCTCGCCCTGGGACTGGCCAACCTGCTCATCACCGAAGGGGGCTACGACGAGGCCTTCGTCCGCACCTGGACCAACGGCCCGCTCCTGGTCCGCGCCGACACCGGGCGATTCCTGCGCGCGGACGAACTCCCGGGCACGGTCCCGGACACGCTCCCGGACGACCTTGCCTGTGAGCTCCCCGGCCAGGCCCCCTGCGAGGTCGGGAACCCGGGCCCCGCGGGCTTCGCCGTCTTCGACGACGCGACCGGCCGGGCCGAGCCGTACGACACCACCCGGGCCGCCGACCGCCCCGAGCGCTTCGCACTGCGCGGGATCCGGCGGATCACTCTCCGGGACGGCACGGTCATCGACTGCGTACCGGCCTTCGAGCGGTACGCCGCCGCCTGCGCGGCCTGGGCCCCGGACCGCGTCGCGGCCACGACATGGATACCCGAGCGGGAGATCCGCGCCCTCGCCGCGGAGATCGCCGCCGCGCCCTCGGTCTCGTACTACGGCTGGACCGGAGTCGGGCAGAGCACGAACGCCGCCCAGACCGAACGGGCCCTGGCCACCCTCTACGCGCTGACCGGCTCCTACGACACGCCTGGTGGCAACCACGTGGTCCCGGCCCCGCACTACAACCCGGCCGCGAACTTCGCCCAGTTCGCTCCCGAACAGCGTGCCAAGGCCCTCGGCCTCGACAAGCACCCACTGGGTCCGCCCGCCTTCGGCTACATCAACGCCGGTGACCTGTGCACCGCCGTGGAGACGGGCCGCCCCTACCCCGTCCGCGCCCTGATCGGTTTCGGCTCCAACCTGGTCGTCTCCCAGCCCGGATCGGACCGCACCGCGCGGGCGCTGCGCTCACTCGACTTCCAGGTCCACCTCGACCTCTTCCACAATCCGACCAGCACGAGCGCCGACATCGTGCTCCCGGTCAACAGCGCCTACGAGCACGAAGCGCTGCGCTTCGGCTTCGAGGTGAGCCACCGCGCCCAGGAACAGGTCCAGCTACGGCCCCGCATGGTCGAGCCCCAGGGCGAGTCCCGCAGCGACACCGAGTTCGTCTTCGACCTCGCCTGCCGCCTCGGCATGGGCGGGGAGTTCTTCTACGGGGACATCGAGGCCGCCTGGAACTGGCAGCTCGAACCCCTGGGCCTGACCACCGAGGAGCTGCGTCGCCGGCCGGGCGGTGTCCGGGTGCCCCGCGAGCAGGTCCACCGCAAGTACGCCGTCCCCGTGCCCGGCGCCGCGGACGCGGTGGCCGGCTTCGCCACGCCCACGCGCCGCGTCGAGCTGTACTCCGAGCGGCTGCTGGAGCACGGCTACCCGGCGGTGCCCGAGCACCACGATCCCGCTCCCACCGAGGCCTCGTACCCCCTCGTGCTGACCTGCGCCAAACACGGGTACTTCGTCCACAGCCAGCAGCGCTCCCTGACCTCGCTGCGCCGCCGGGCCACCGATCCCTGCGTGGACCTGCACCCCGCCACCGCCGCCGCCCAAGGCATCGGCGAGGGCGAGTGGGTCGACGTGGCCACGCGCCTCGGCTCCATCCGGCTGCGCGCCCGCTTCGACGACTCCCTGCATCCCTCGGTGGCCGTCGGAGAGTACGGCTGGTGGCAGGACGCCACCGACCTCGCCCTTCCGGGAGCCGATCCGACCGGTCCCACGGGCAGCAACTTCAACCGGCTCGTCGACCACACCACCACCGACCCCCTCAGCGGATCCGTGCCGCTGCGCTCCGCCGCCTGCCGGATCTCCCCCGCGCCCCGCGACGGCGCCTGGGCCGGGACCCGCCCCTTCACGGTCACGGCCCTCACCGACGTGGGACCCGGTGTCCGCGGGCTGCGCCTCGCGCCCGAGGACGGCGGAGCCCTGCCCGACTACCGGCCCGGCCAGCACCTGACCGTCCGCGCCGAGGCCCCGGACGGCACCGTCCAGGATCCGGCGGACGGCCGCAGCTATTCCCTGACCGGACCCGGCGTCCTGGCCGGCCGCACCGGCTACGAGCTGGCCGTGCGCCGGGTCCCCGGCGGCGCCTTCTCCACCCGCGTCCACGACCGGCTCCGGGTCGGCGACCGGCTCCACCTCGCCAACCCGGGAGGCGTGTTCGCCGTCCCCACGCACACCGACCGGCCCGTCGTGCTGCTCGCCGGCGGCATCGGCATCACCCCGTTCCTCAGCTACCTCGAAACCCTCGCGGCCACGGGCGGTACGGTCCCCGAAGTCGTCCTGCACTACGGCAACGGCAACGCGGCCGACCACCCCTTCGCGGACCGTCTGCGCGAACTGGCCGCCCGCGTTCCGGCCCTGACGGTCGTCGACCACTACGCCGCCCCCGGAGCCGGGGACGTACGGGGCCGCGACTACGACCGCGCCGGGTTCATCACCGTCGACGACATCGACCCCGGGCTCTTCGACCGCCGCGCCCGTTTCTACATGTGCGGCCCGGAGCCCATGCTCGACGCCCTCACCCGCGCCCTGACCGCCCGCGGCGTTCCCCGCTTCGAGGTGTTCAGCGAGAAGTTCCGGGCGGCCCGGCAGGAGGTGACCGTTCCCGACGGCGCCGAGTACACGGTCACCTTCGCCCGTACCGGACGCAGTACCACCTGGCGCAAGAACGACGGCCCCCTCCTCGCCGTCGGTGAGGCCGCGGGCGTCCGCATGCCGAGCGGCTGCCGGCTGGGCCAGTGCGAGAGCTGTGCCTGCACCGTGCTCAAGGGCACGGCGGCCCACCTCGTGACCCCGTCCGAGGACCTCCCCGACACCGACGTCCTCACCTGCCAGTCCGTCCCCACGTCGGACCTGGTCCTCGACCTCTGATCAGCCGGCGGCGGGGCCGTGGCGGGCCAATTCCCCGGAATTGGCCGTGCCGTGGTGGTCCGTCCTGCCTGCAGTCCCGTCCCGTCGGCCCGGAGCCGGGCCGGCCGGACCACACAGAGGCGAGAGATGCAGCAGGACCCCACCAACAGCACCGGCACCGGCACTCCCGTGTCCCAGTTCTCCTACGTCCGCTTCGGCGAGCGTCCGCTGCGACGGCTGCGACGGCTGCCGCAACTGTTCACGGGCCTCGCCCTGTACGGATCAGCCTCTCGCTGATGGTCCGGGCCGCACTGGGGCTGAACCCGTGGAGCGTCCTCAACGACGGCCTGTCCATCGCCGTCTACGTCGGCGCGCGCCTCGGGCCCGGTCCCCGGGACGGCCTGATGACCGGGGCGGCCGCCCTCACCGGACGCTCCATCCGGTCGGTCCGCACGCTGATCGAGATCACCGTGCTCCTCGTGGGCTGGGCACTCGGCGGGACCGTCGGCGTCGGTACCGTGCTGTACGCGCTCGCCGTCGGCCCGGTCACCCAGTTCCTCATGCCCCGCTTCGTCTACAACAGCTCCGTCCCTTCCTTCTCCTCCATCCCCTCCAGGCTGTCCATGAAGGAGCTGACGGAGAACACCGCGCGCCCCGGGCCGGCCGGACCGTAGCCGGGCGGGGAGCTCAGGCCGAATTCCTCCAGCGTCGCCCGGTAGGTCTCCAGCAGGTGGACGTGGTACTCCAGCGGCGCGCCCAGTGGATTGGCCTTGCCCAGCGGTGTCGTCGGTTCCGGGCACCAGGTGGTGAAACGCGGTACGACGCCGTGCGACATGAAGAAGCGCAGGCCCTCGGCGGTCGATTCGATCGCCTCGCTCACCTTGGTGAACCCGAAGGGCTCGGCCATCTCGATGCCGGCCACGAAGTTGGGGATCACGTTGCGCGGGCCGAAGACCTCGGTGGAGTCCAGGATCCTGCGGTGCCACTCGTCGCGGCCGACGTAGCGCTCCTTGCCCGGGCAGTGGAGCTGGAAGAGCCGCCGGTCCCACACCTCGAAGTTCGGGTGGTAGATCTTGATGCCGTAGTCGTGGAAACGCTGCACCGCGTCGCGGGGCAGTGCCTGGGCCACGACCTTGCCGGTCCAGCGGCCGGGGAAGCGTTCCTCGATGGCCTTCGCGTAGTGACCGTAGAAATCGGCCTCGTCGCGGCCTGCGACCTGTGAGGTGATCGAGCCGCCCGTCAGGGTGTAGGCGCGGGAGATTCCCGCCGTGTCGTACCGGTCGATGATCTCCAGCGCCTCCAGGACCTCCTCGACCGGCTTGACGCCCGTATAGGGGCGGCCGGCCGCCTTGTGCTGGCGCCAGTTGTGGTTGATGTCGCAGAACTGGCACTCCTCCTTGGCGCCGAAGTACTGGCACACCCGAAAGACCGTCAGGTAGATGAGGTAGCCCCACTGGATGGTCGGCGCCACCTCCATGACGGACTTGCCGTTGGACAGCGTGTGCCGGTAGTACTCCGGCATCGGCGGCAGGCCGACGTCCGCGATCCGTACGCCGTCCAGGTACAGGCCGAGCGCGCCGTCCTCACCGCCGCGCACGACGTACGGGGAGTCCGGATTGACCCGTACGGACACGACGGTGCGGCGCAGTTCGTACGGGCCGCCCGTCAGCACGATCTCCTCGGGGGGCCGGTTGAGGGCGGCGGCGCCGAGCTCCGGGAGCGTGCGGTGGTCGAAGGAGAAGATGAAGTACGACTTGGGCTTCACGTCGCCCGAGGCCCCGTCGGCGGTTCCGCTGAGCGCGGACTCGTCGAAGGCCATGCCGCCGCGCAGGAGGTCCTCCTTGATCACCGCTTCCCGCGGCACGTGCGGGAAGCGGCCCATGAGGCCCTCGACCAGCGCGGTACGGCTCGGACTCTCCATCTGCGGCTCCATTCCAGAATCCTCCTCGCGGGGCGCTCGGCAACACGCGCCCCACTCGTCGCGCCGACGCGGGCCGGCTCGCACGGATCACTGTAATGACGGTGTCGCGCGGTGGTGAATCCGGGCCGTTGGCCACGGCGGCCGCGGCGAGGCGGCCCGCCGCCCGCTGCCGCACCGGGGCGTGCGGGCGGACTGTTTCGCGAGTGCTGCGGGGGCATGAACATGCTGTGCGGTGTGGCCCGGGGAGCTGGTTCAGCGCCGAAACCACCGGCTAGCGTCGCTGCTGGAACCGTTCTGGTGAGCCACCGCCATACGGAGCACGGCCCGGGCCACCACAACTGGCTGTCGCCGCGTCAGCTGACCGCGCAGTCCATCGCCTTCCCGCCTCGCCGTCGCGTCCTCACCGTCTCATCCTCCCCTTCTCGATCTCTCCTCGCTCTAGGACTCCCATGCCGTTCTCCCTGCCCGCGGGCGGGCGCTTCGCCGCGCTCACCCTCGCCGTCGCGCTGAGCGCCTTCGCCACCACGGCCACCAGTGTCCACGCCGACACCACGGCGTACGGTCCGCTGCCCCCTCGCAACCCCGCGACCGCGAGCAACGGCACCGCCGGGATGCACGGCGACAGCGCCTCCAGCGACACCACGCCTTATCCGGGCCCCGGAACCGGGAAGATCTCCTACTCCCGCACCGCGCTGGCATCCGCCTGCCCGACCATCGTCGTCGGCGCCGACGGCTACGTGGTCACGCTGTGCACCACCATCTTCGGGCAGACCCCGACCGCGCACCTGATCGATCCCGCGAACGGGGCCGACCTGGCCTCCCTCGCCCTGCCCAAGGGCAGCCTGTTCGGGGGCGTCTACTCCTACCTCGACAACAACGACCGCCTGGTCGCCGTCGACGGCAACAGCAACCTGGTCCGCATAGGTCACCACCGCGGCGGTTCCGGCTGGACCCTGACAGTCGACCGGTCCACCCCGCTCGCGGGCGCCGTCCCCGCCGGCGACAACATCGTGGGCCTGGCCCCCGCCTGGAACGGCAAGGTCTGGTTCGCCACCACCGGCGGCGTGATCGGCACCGCGGACACGGACACCGGCGCGGTGCGGACCGTCGCCACCGGCGAGGGTGTGCAGAACAGCATCTCCACCGTTCCGGGCCACACGGCGGTCGCCACCGATCACGCCCTCTACCTCCTGTCCGAGGCGCCCGACGGCACTCCCGTCATCGACTGGCGCGCCCCGTACGACCGCGGACCGGCCCGCAAGCCCGGCCAGCTCAGCTGGGGCACCGGCGCCACCCCGAGCTTCTTCGGGCCGCGCGACGGGACGGAGTACGTCACGATCACCGACAACGCCGCCCCGCACGAGAACCTCCTCGTCTACCGGGTGGACGCAGGACCGACTCCGATCTGCGCCACTCCGGTGCTCACCCAGTACTCCAACAGCGGTACCGAGGACGCCGTCATCGCCTCCGGTCGCAGTGTGTTCGTCACCAACACCTACGGATACCCCTACCCGGCCCTGCCCGAGGGTGCCCCGGCGAGCCAGCCGGCCTCCGCGAACTTCGACGGCGGCCTCAGCCGGGTCGACGTCAACGCGGAGGGGACGGGCTGCGACCTGGTGTGGAACAGCTCCGTGAAGTCCGCGGCCCTGCCCCGGCTCTCAGTGGCCGACGGCAGGATCTACACCGTCTCGGTCACCGGGCCGACGGGCAGCGCCGGGCTCAACACCTTCGCCTCGTACCACCACTCGGTGCTCGACCCGGCCACGGGCGCGCAGCTCACCAGCTCGTTCCTGGGCATCGGCCTGGTCTACAACCCGCTGCAGATGACCGGCACCACCGGCCCGGACGGCACCCTCTACCAGGGCACGGAGACCGGCGTCGTCAGGATCACCAAGGGCTGAGGCCCAGCCGTCAGGCGGGGTGCTCCGGCGCCCCGCCCGCTGCCGGATGGCCTTCGTGGGAGTGGCTGGGGGGCGAGTCCAGGGTTCCGCCGAGCAGGCTCTGGGCGGGGGCCAGGGAGCCGGGTGAGGGGGCCGTGACGATCCAGCGGTCCCCCACCAGGTAGGTACCGCCGTACTGGCGGGACTCCGCGAGCCAGGCGCCGCGGCCCTCGGTGGTGCTGAAGGTGGCCAGCCGGAAGGCTTCCGTGCCCACCGTGCAGGCCCCCTCGCGCACTTCCTGCGCGTCGACGGTGACCTCGGGGCTGCAGCCGAGGGCGGCCGCGATGCGGTCCAGCGGCTCGGGGACGGGGGGCGGGGAGGTGCCCGCCGCTCCCCCGCCGGCCGGGCCCGCCGGGTTGCCCGGGTTTCCCCCGCAGGCTCCGCAGAGGAGGGAGGCGAGCAGGGCGATCACGCAGGGCGCCAAGTGGCGGGCGCCGGGCACGGACGCCGACCCCTTGCCCTTGTCTCCGGTGTGCCGCACGGCCGGTCAGCCCGCCGCCGGGATCTTCTTGCCCGCGTCGTTCACCGCGAACCACAGGCCTTGTTTGCCGTGCCCGTTCGTCTGTCCGGGCGCGGTGTCGCCGGTGAAGAGGTAGACCGGCCAGCAGTCGATCGTCAATTGCTTCGTACCGTCGGGACGTTCCACCGAACCGACCAGTCCGGCGGAAATTCCGACGGCCTTTTCCTTTTCCACCGGAGCAGCGGGTTTCCAGGTGTTGAGGCAGGCATCCAGGCAACCGAATTTCATCGGCCACGCACTGTCCTTGTTGAATCGGTAGAGCGTGCGCCCCTGGCCGTCCACCAGGATCTTCCCGAGCTTCGCGTCGTCCGCCACCGAGAGACCGGCGGCGGCCTTCTCGCCCCCGGCCTCCTTCGCTCCGTCCGCCGCCTTCGCTCCGTCCGCCGCCTTCTTGCCGTCCGCCGCCTTCCCGCCGTCGGCCCCCAGCGCGTGCCAGGTGCCGCCGACGCCCTCACCCTTCGCCTCTCCGGGCCGGACGTCCTTCGCGTACCGGTACACGGGCCAGCCGGCGAGCGTGAGCTGTCGGGTGCCGTCGGCCCTGTCGACCGCGCCCAGCTGCCCGGCATCGATGCCGGCCGAGGCCTCGGCGTCGTCCGCCGGTACCGGCGGCCAGAGGGTGGCGCAAGCGCCCTCACAGTTCGACCGGGGCGGTTTGGCCGTGTCCTTGTCGAACCGGTAGAGGGCGCTTCCCGCTCCGTCCGTGACCACGCCGCCGATCCCGGAGATCTCCCGGACCGCCAGCCGGCCCGCCGGGGCGGAGTCCGCGTCGCCGGGAGCCGCGGATGCGTCCCCGGATCCCGATCCCGATCCGTACCCGGAGCCGGAGCCGGAGGCGTCGTCGTAGCCGTCTCCCAGGTGCTGCTGCGCCGCGGCCGGCCGTACGGCCGTCGCCGTACCGGTGGTGCCCGCGCCGCTGCCGCATCCCGACGCGAGCAGAAGTACGGTCATCACCGATCCGGCGGCGGCAGCGGTCGTCCGGTTCCTGTTGGCCATGGTTCTCTCCTTCGGTTCCTGTCCGGCGCGCTTTCCTCCGGCGCGCTTCCGTCCGGATATTCATAAGGCCTGCGCGGACCACCTAATTCGAAATCGCGGGAATTTATCAGATCACGCCAAAGGGTGAACTCATTCCTGAATGCGCAGGGCGAGCGCGGGACAACGGCGCACCGCGCGCAGCGCTTTCGGCCGCAGGGGTCCCGGAACCGGCATGACCCCCCGCGCCGGATAGCCGTCGTCGTCGAGCCGCACCACGTCGGGCAGCAGGTCCACGCACAGCCCGTGGCCCTTGCACAACGTCCAGTCCACGACGAGCCGTTCGGGGCTCTGGTCCTCGGGCAGCGGCAGCGCCCCCAGCACACCGCGCCCGCAGCCGCTGCCGAGCGCGTGGTCACGGAACTCCTCGGGGAAGACCGCGAGGGCGGAGGCGACGAACGAGGACGTGCCGTCCGGATGGGAGCACGCCCCTCGGCCGCGCACCCCCCGCATCCGCGCCTGCACGGCGTCCAGGGCCGCCCCGCCCCCGCCGGCCACGAGCCGGTCCACGGCGTCGGCGAGCGAGGGCAGCCCCCGTACGCACGGGCCGCACTGGCCCGCCGACTCCCGCGCCATCCAGCGGGTGACCCGGGCCACCTCGCCCGCCGGGCAGGTGTCCTCGGGCAGCGGCAGCACGGCGCCCGCGCCCAGGACGGCGTCGTAGGCCGCCAGGGACCGGCGGGACAGGAGCGCCTCGCGCGCCGCCGCGGGGTCCAGCCAGCGTCCGTGGAAGCCGCCGACGAGCACGCCCTGTCCGGGGACCGTGCCGCACAGGTCCAGCACGTACTCCAGGGAGGTGCCCAGCGGCACCTCGACGACCGTCGCGCCCGCGACGGTCAGCAGGGTCGTGCCGGGCTCCTCCGGCAGGCCGGTCGTTCGGTACTGGGCCTCGCCGAGGCGGGCGGCGACGGCGAGGTGGGCGTAGGTCTCGGCGTTGGACAGCAGGGTGGGCAGGCCCCCGAGTCCGCGTTCACTGGTCCGCGTCCTGTTCCCGGACGGCAGGGCGGGCCCGCCGTCGAGGCCGTTCACCAGGGCGGTCCCCTCCCCCGTGACGAAGCGTTCGGGGAGCCGGACCACGCGTACGCGACGCCCGGCCTCGCCCCGTTCGGCGACGGCCTCGGCGAGTGAGCGCTCCACTTCCGGCCGGGTGACGCCGACGACCACGTCCTCGGCGCCGAGCGCGGCGGCGGCCACCAGCGCGCCGTCTAGCACAAGATGCGGTACGTACAACAGCAGGGCGGCGTCTTTCAGACAACTCGGCTCGCCCTCCGTCGCGTTGACGACGACGGCGCAGCGACCGTCCTGCCCGCGCGCGGACCGGGTGACGGCCTTGAGCTTGCGGGCGAACGGGAAGCCCGCTCCCCCGCGCCCGCCCAGAGCGATGCCTTCGGCGAGTTCGATCAGCTCCTCCGACGGGTAGCGGGGCAGCGCGCCGTGGACGCCGAGATGGCCGGCCCGGTCGAGCCGGTCGGCGGTGTCGAGCCCGGCGAGCAGCCTGGGCTGGCCCACGCAGCCGAGGGCCGGGTGCGTCACGGAGCCGCTCACAGCCGACTCCGTACGCCGTCGAGCGGTTCGCCGGAGCGGTCCGCGGGCGGCTCGACCGCTCCCGGGCGGCCCGGGGGGAACACCGTGGGGCCGGGCTGCCGGGCCAGGCGTGCGGTCAGCAGATCCGCCGCCCACTCCGCGGGTCTGCGCACGAACTGCGCCGGGCGGCGCGGCGGCGCCTGCCCGGGCACCCGGGGCGGTACGGACGGCGCGTACGGCGGAGGCGGTACCCGCGGTGCCGCCACCGGGGCGGACGGCTGCCCACCCGGCCTCGGACGGGGCTGCGCGGCCGAGAGCGCACGGAGTTTCGCACTCAGCCGCATGGCCAGCACCCCGGCGACGGCGACCAGACACAGGGCGTACCCGACGGTCACCCAACCGCTCGCGGAGCGGCCGGACTTGAGTCCGTGCACCAGCGACGCTCCCCAGGCCGGGTACGCGCCCATGTGCAGGGCCCGCCACCACAGCGACCGCCCCCGGGTGGCGAAGGCCCCGCGGACGGCGCCGGAGACCGCCACGGCGACGAAGAGGTACCCCGCCAGGCTGCCGAGGCCGATGAGCAGGGGCCGCTGGCCGTCGGTGAAGGGCAGTACCGCCCCAGCGGCGTCGGTCCGGGCCCGCGCGACCTTGATCCACACGTGCAGGACGAGGAAGCCGAGTCCGGCGACGGCGAGCCCGCGGTGCACGGCCTGAGCGACGAGCCGGTGCCCGGAGGCGAGCAGAGTGCGGTCCGTGGCCGCCAGGCCCCACAGGACGGCGCCGGTCAGCGAGACGAGCGAGAGGACCCCCGCCCCGTAGTCGAGGAAGTCCCACAGGTGGGTCAGGGCACCGGCGCGGGCCGCCACGAGCAGGGCGGCCGCGGCCGCGAGGGCCGCGGCGGCCAGGGCCGCGGGGTGCGGTCCCCCCGCGCGGGAAAGCAGCGGAGGGCGGCGCACCGCGCGGCGGCCGGTCGCCGCTCCGGACGCCGGCGAACCGGCCCGCGCCGAGGCCGGTGCCGGGGGCCGTGCCGGCGCGGGTGCCGGTGTGGACGCCCATCGGGAGACCGCGCCGGCATGGCGCCGGGTACGGCCTCTCGTGGGGCCGGCCCGGTGCGAGCGGCCGGGCATGCGGGACTGGGGCAAGGGCATGTGGTCTCCCAAACGGCCGAGCCCGAGCACTTCCACCTCGCGCTCGGCGCCCGGGGGTCGACGTCGTAACCGCTCCTCGGCGGGCGGGAGATGGGCGCCTCGCCACCGGGCCGGCCGGGAGCGGGGGCCGGAGTGCAGAAGCATCGTGGAGGTTCGCAAGCCCTCCACGGGATTTATCGAAACGTGATAATTTCTGGCCCTCGCACAGCCATCGCATCGAACATCCCCGGAAGATTCCCTTCCAGTGGTGCGGTTGCGACGGGGTTGAAACCTGATTCGCCGCCGCACCTCCCCGACGGCGATCGAGCCGATGCCGCGGGACTGCGGGCTTGCAACCGTCCCACGGGGCAGGCCATACCCCGGCTTGAACGAGGTAACAATGTGCGAACTTCTGAACCGCATCTGGTCCCGCCCACGTGGCGAGTGGACCCGCGTCCTGCGCAAGGAACTGCCCACGCTGGCAGCGGGAATGGTGGAGGAACTGCGGGAGACCGTCCCTGGCTTCTCGGCGCTGGTCGAGGAGATCGGCGACGAGGTGGTCAGACGGAGGGTGGAGGGGGCCCTGCTCACGGCCCTCGGTTACCGCGAGGGCGCCGGGGGTGCCGGGTGCACCGCGGAGGAGCCGCCGGACCCCCATACGGAGACCCGGTCCGGAGCCACGGCCGCCGTCCCCGCCACCGCCGCCCCCGCCACCGCCGCTGATTTCGAAGCCGAACACGCCCGGCCCCACCCGCATGCGCACCCACATCCTCATCCGCACCCCGAACCCCACCCCCACGCCGCCTTCCGGAGGGGGGAGTTGCCACCGCTCCAGGCCGTTCCCCTGCAACGCTTCGGCTCGGTGCGCGAACACGCCCGTCGCGAGCTCTTCTCCGTACTCACGAGCGACGCGCCCATGCGCGAAACGGCCCTCGCCGAGCTGGCCGGCGCCGCCGGCTGGCCCCTGCCCGTCGCCGTACGGGCGGTCGCCCTGGCCTCTCCCGGCGAGACCCAGCAGCTCGCGGCCCTCCTCGACGACTGCCTCGGCGGCATGGTCGCGGGGCAGCCCTGCCTCCTGGTCCCCACCGCCGATCCCGAGGCCCGCGCCGCGCTGGACTGCGCGCTGCGCGGCCGGCTCGCCGTAGTCGGCCACCCGGTGGCCCCCGGCGACACGGCCTCCTCCCTGCGCTGGGCGGTACGCCTGCTCGCACTGGTCCCCCCGCAGGCCCGGTCCGGCGGCCCGGAGCCTCGTACCGTCTTCGTGGACGACCACCTCTCCACCCTGCTGCTGCTCCAGGACGAGCCGCTGGCGCACGCGCTCGCCACGCGCTGGCTGCGGCCGCTGGCGGATCTGACCCCGCGCCAGAGCGAGCGGCTGGAGGTGACCCTGCTCGCCTGGTTGGAGGGCGGTGGAGCACCCGAGGCGGCGAAGGCCCTGAGCGTGCACCCGCAGACGGTCCGCTACCGGATGCGACAGCTGGAGAAGCTCTTCGGCCCCGGACTGCGGGACCCCCGCACCCGCTTCGAACTCGAACTGGCTCTGCGCAGCCGCCGGTTGATGGCCCAGGTGCGGCTGCGACCCGTCCGCGGCAACCGCCGGGGGCGCGTGGTGACCGCCGACTTCCGCCCGCCGCCGGGAGACGGCCGCATCGCCCGCGTCAACGGCCTGTAGGGGCGGCGGAGACCGGGCCCGGCGGCAGTACCTGCCCGGGCCCGGCCTCCGTCGTCGTCCGACGTCCTGGTGCGCCTGCCCGATCCGGCCGGGCGCGCGGCGTGGTAGACCTCCGCCGGGAGCCGGACCTTCCCGTCGGGGCTGTCGACGCGGTGATCGCGCACCCGGTCCCGGCCGTCCGCCCCGTCCTCGCCCGAAACCCCCGAGCCGACCCCGCCCAGCGCGGCCGGCTGGTCGGCGACCCTTCCGGCAGGCGATTTCCTCGCCCGCCTCGAGCAGCGCCGGTACCTGCTGCCCCTGTCCCGGCTGCCCCAGTCCTTGCTGCCCCGTGTCCCGGCTGCCCCTGTCCCGGCTGCCGCGCACCGGCCTGCGCCAGCCCGCTCATGGACGGGGACACGCTCTCCGTGCTCCTGTCTTACCCCCGCGACGGCGCAGGGTGCGGCGGCGAAACCGACTCTGCCGGCCCGCCGACCGCACGAGCTGCTGGACCTGGCGGGGTCTGCCGGGCCTCGCGGCCGGCGGGCAGGGGAACGTGGCGGTGCCGGTCCGGAGCGGGGCTCCGGACCGGCACCGCCTCCCGCCGGGTCAGCGGCAGGCGCGTCCACCGTTGATGCAGCGCACCGCACGGTCCATCAGCTGGTCGGACATGACGTTGATGAAGTCTCCATGGTCGGTCACCGGCTTGTGCAGTTGCTCGGGGAAGCTGTCCACCGCGAAGCGCGCTCCGGGCGGAGTCGCGTAGACGATCCGCTGCACGAGCTGCGGCAGGGCCTTGAAGCCGGCCGGGCAGGAGCCGTCGCGTTTGGCGAAGGCCACATGGGTGCGGTGGTTGGCGCTGTCGATGTTCTTGCCGTCCCAGCAGCTCTGGAAGTTGAACGTCCGCACCACATCGGTGCCCTTGGGACAGATCGGGTACTTGTCCTTCAGCTGCCGGTTCTCGAAGCCGGTACAGCTCCAGGAGGCATTGGCATTGGCGGGGCCGTTGGTGAGGGCCTTCGCGTCACCCGTGATGATCCGCAGGAAGCGGGGCATCGCGGTGACCCGCGAGACGGGGCTTCCCTTGAACTCGATGCTCACCTGCTTCGGCTCCAGGATCGTGCCGACGTTGGCGTCCTGGCCGCCGCCGGGGGCACCCGCGTCCTGCTCCGCCTTTCCGTCGCGCAGCCGCAGCACCGGCCAGTAGTAGGTGGACAGGTCGCCGTTCGTGCACGTGGTTCCGGAGGCGGCGAGGCTGTTGTTGGTGGAGAAGGCGTCCGTGGTCCTGTTTCCGACGTAGTCGTGCATGTGGTGGGCGCCGTTGCTCACGCCGGGGGCGACGATCACGTTGTCGGGGTTGAGGTGGCGTTCGTCGTTGCGGCCGCACTCCACGGCGAAGGAACCCTTGGAGGCACCGGACTTGGACGCGGGACGCCGGACGTTCGGTTTCACCGAGCCGATGGCGACGAAGTCCGAGCGCGCCGGTCCGCCCTTCGAGGACCCGCCGCCGCGGGCGAGTTCCTCGTCGGCGGCCGGCGCCTTGCGCATCGCGCAGGCACTCAGTTCCTGCAGCTTGTCGGGGCGGGCGGCGGCGCGCCCGATCGCGTCCGACATCTTGCCGATCGTCGCACCGCGGCGGTCCTTCAGTTCTCCGAGCAGTGCGTCCGCCGGCGCCCGGCCCGTGGCGAGGCGTTGGTAGGCGTCGGCGATCTGGGTGTCCAGAGCGGCGAGTTCCCGGTCCACGTCGCCGCGCGCCTGGTCGGGGACCTCGGTCAGCTTCTCGCCCACGTCGGGGCAGTCGATGGTGTCGGTGACCGGCGCCGAGCGCGCCGTGCCCTGTCCCGCGGAGGCGACCTGGCCCGCGATCACGACCCCACCGGCGCCCAGTACCAGTGCGGAGGCCGCGGCGAGCGCCTTGTACAGGGTTCGCCGCCGGCGTTTGTGCCCGGCCTTGTCCTGGCGCGCCTGCCGGCGCGCGGAGTCCTTGGTACTCATACGATCACTTCACTTCCTCGGTCGGGTGTCAGTGGAAGGGGAGGAGCCGGCGGACGGTGCGGATCCGGGGGCCTGGGCGGGGGCGGGAAGGGTGTCCGACAGTCCGTCGAAATCGACCAGTCCGCTGGCTTCGAGGACCGTGATGTGGTCCAGGACCGTGGTGTTGGCGTCCGTGGCCAGCTCCCGGACCATGGAGTTGCGCGTCTGTGCCCGTACTTGGGCGACGAGTGCGAACACCTTGCCGTGGGCGCGGCGCAGCAGCTGGATGAACAGCCGCTCGTACGTGGCCCCTTGGGCCCGGTCCAGCTGGTCGAGCCAGGCCTGCTGCTGCCCCGACGGCTGGTCCGGCAGTTCGACCCCGAGTGCCTGCCCCACCTCCATGACCCGCCGGTCCAGTTCGGTGTGCCCCTCCACCAGGTGCTCCCCGGCTGTCCGCACCGCCTTGCGGGTGCCCCGTTCCTGGGCCTGACGGCCCGCGGGCAGCTCCCACAGACCGGCGAGCCGGACCTTGCGCACGAAATCGCGGTCCTGCGGGGTCAGCGGTCCGAAGGCCGTGCTCATGACCCCGGCGCCGTCGTCGTCGGCGGAGGCCGGAGCGGGGGGCGCGGCCACCGCCGGGGCGGCCGCGGCAGTCGCGCCGCCGAAGCTCCGTACGGGTATCAGCAGTGCGATCAGGGTGAGTGCGAGGGCACCTATGACGATGCCCGTGCCCATCACGTGTCGCGAAGCGACCGACATGCCGCCGACGTTGGCCCGGCGAATTGACAGCACTGTGCCTCCTTGGCTCCTGACGGGCCCCGGAACCGCCGCGCGGAGCGCACCGCTCCTGGGGGCACCGGGTGGCAAGGGACGCTAGCGCCCGGTGCGGTACCCGTTTCGAAGGCCCATCACGACTGGACAAACACCTGGGCGTCGACCCGAAAGGCTGCTACGGTGCCGCGCGCCGAGCCGGGGCCCGACACTCGCCCCCACGGCGCCGCCCCCCACGCCTGACGGCCGGACAAAAACCCCGGCGCGTCGGCCAGTTGTCCGGATTTCCGGTCATTCGCGAGGACTAGAGGGGTCCGCCTTCCAGGAGGATTCGCCCGAACCGCGGTGTGTCACAGGGTGGTGCGGAATACCGCCCACCCGAAAGGAACGCCCCCGTGCGCAAGAAACGACTGGCATCCTTCCTGGCCGCCGCCGGGCTCCTCGCGAATTCCGTGCCCCTGCTCGCGGCCGCCCAGGCATCCGCCGCGCCCGCCTCCGCCGAAACCGTCGAAGCCGCTGAAGCCGCCGAAGCCGCCACCTCCGCCGACGCCGCGTACCTGCGGCAGAAGCCCGCCTGGCACCGGTGCAGCGCCGACCAGCCCGCCTCCTACGAGTGCGCCACCATCAAGGTGCCGCTCGACTACCGGCGGCCCGGGGGGCGCACCCTCGACCTGGCGATATCCCGGGTCCGGAGCACGAACCCGGCCAAGCGGCACGGGATCCTCCTGATGAACCCCGGCGGGCCGGGCGGCACCGGGCTCGATCTGCCGCTGAGCCTGGGTGAGGTGGCGCCGCGCGAGGTGAGCGAGGGGTACGACCTGATCGGCTTCGATCCGCGCGGGGTCGGCGCCAGCAGTCCCATCACCTGCGGGCTGACCGACGCCGAACAGCCCATCGACCGGCCGTACCGGGCCGAGTCCTTCCCCTCCGACGTGGCGTGGGCGCGCACCGTCGCGGAGAAGTGCCGGCAGAAGGCCGGCTCCGTGCTCCCGTTCATCACCACCCGCAACACCGCCCGCGACATGGACACCATCCGTGCGGTGCTGGGCGAGCGGAAGGTCTCCTACCTGGGCTACTCCTACGGGACCTACCTCGGCGCGGTGTACACGCAGATGTTCCCCGGCCGGACCGACCGCTTCGTCCTGGACAGCGGGGTGGACCCGGACCGGATCTGGCGCGGCATGCTCCAGCTGTGGGCCACGGAGGCCGAGCCGGCCTTCGCCCGGTGGACGCGGTGGGCGGCGGAGCGGGCGGGCGAGTACCACCTCGGTGACAGCCCGGCAGCGGTGTCCACGACCTTCTGGGACCTGGTGGCGCGCGCCGACCGGGACCCGATCCCCTTCCAGGGACAGAAGATCACCGGTGACGACATACGGGGCGCGCGCGGGCTGTTCTTCTATCCGGCGCAGGTCACCCCGCTGGTGGCGGCCCTGAAGGAGGCCGCCGACGGGAAGCCGGCCAGCGTTCCGGGCGCCTCGGGTACGGAGTTCGACATGAAGCGGGCGCTCGCCGCCGCGGCCACGGCGGAGCCGGCCTCCGACAACGGCACCGCCGTGTTCTGGAGCGTGGTGTGCGGGGACACCGGCTCCTGGCCGCGCGACCCCGAGAAGTACCGGCGCGACGCGGTCCGGGACAAGGCCGCGTACCCGCTCTACGGCGACTTCACCTCGAACATCAAGCCGTGCGCCTTCTGGCAGCGGCCGCTCGAAGCGCAGACGCCGATGAGGACGCGGGCCGGCGTGCTGACGGTGCAGAACGAGTGGGACTCGCAGACCCCGCTGGTCAGCGGCCAAGGGCTGCACCGGGCGCTGAAGGGCTCGCGGATGGTGCTGGCGCTGGGTGGTGAGGGCCACGGGGTGTACCTGGCCGATCCGACCTCGTGCGCCAACGCCCCGGTGACCGCTTACCTCGCCACCGGGCGACTGCCCGCCAGGGACGTCACCTGCCGTACCCCGGCACCGGGCGAGGGGCGCCCGGACCAGCGGGGCGTTCCCGGCGGACCGACGAAGCCGCTCCCGGTCCCGTCCGTGCCCGGCCGGTTCTGAGCCGGCCGGTTCCGACCCGGCCGGCGCTCACTCCGGGCGCGGGGACGCCTCCGCGGCCGCCTTGATCCGGCGGCCGAACTCGGGGGCGTCCTTGCGCGCCGCGCTCAGGGCGAACCCGACCAGGAGCTTGCCGACGCCGTGCCCAGTGAGGGTGTTGAAGATACGGACCCGCGTCCGGCCCCCGGGCAGTTCCTCCAGGTCGTAACCACCCTCGGCGGTCACCAGGTTCTTGGTCCGCTCCGACCAGCGGATCCGCCGCGGCACATCGAACTCGGTGATGAGGAACTCCCGGGCGGTCTTCATCCCGGCGTCCTTCACGGTGCTGCGGAACACCGTGCCGACGGCCGTCGGGCCGTCCGGGATCCGGGTGATCTCCTGGACGCGCGGGCTGAACTCCGGGTCGTTGGTTCCGTCCGCGAGGTACGCGAAGACCTCGGCGACGGGCCGGTCGATCTCGACACTCGCTTCGAACTGTCCGGACATGAACGCTCCTCGCCGCAGACTCAGCACGGACGTACTGGTTCTGCTTCCGCTGCCCCCGCGTTCCACCATCGCAGAGCCCGGCCCCGCCCGCACCCGTCAGCTCCGCCCGGAGGGCGGTGGGGAAGCCGGTGCGGCGGCGCCCTCGAGCAGGACGAGATCGGAGTTGAGGGTATCCAGCCAGGCCATCGCCGCGAAGAACACGGGCGATGCGCCGACGGGCGCGGGCCGGTGCGGGGCCGGACCGGACGCACCGGCGGGATCCGCAGGACGGACCGTCGATACCGGGTCGGTGGCGTGCACCGGGTCGGCCTGCGCGGCCGCACGGCGCAGCCCGGCCGCCACCCGGGCCCCGTACTCCCTCACCAGGGCCTCCTCGTGCGGACCGGGCGGCGCTCCGCCGGGTCTGCGCCCGCCCCAGAGGACGTGGTGGGCGGTCATCACCGCCGCCTGCCAGTCCCGGACCGGGGCGGCCGGGCGCTGGCGCTCGGCCTGGTACTGGGCGTACGCGCTCTCCGTCAGGGCCAGCGCGTGCCGCACCCGCTGGTCGGGCTCCTCATCGCGGGCCCGGCCGAAGGCGGCCGTGACCGTCTGGACGTCGTCGGCCGCGGCGCGCAGCAGCTCGGACACGGCGCGCCCCAGTTCGTCGTGTGCGCCGCGCGGCCAGGCCAGCAGTCCGCACACCATCCCGATCACGCTGCCGACCAGCACGTCCAGGAACCGGACCTCGGCCAGCTGCCAGGTGACGGGCGACAGTTGGGCGAAGGCCATGGCCACCACGAGCGTGAACATCGCCTGCGCCCAGCCCACACCGCGCACCGGTGCGACGGTGAAGCCGACCAGCATCAGGGGCGGCAGCAGGATGGCGTACAGGAAGCTCACCTCCCCCGCCAGCGCGAGGATCGTCCCGGCGGCGACCGCGCCCACGCAGGTGCCGATCAGGGCCGACCGGACGGTGGACCGGGTCTGTACGGCGGTGGTGCGGGTCAGGCTGAGGACGGCGAGCATCGCCCAGAAGCCGTGGGGCAGGGTGTCCAGCCCGGCGACGGTCCGGGCGACGGCGAGGGCCACGGCGATCCGGACCGCGTTCTGGAAGTGCACGGACCTGGGCCCGGTGTTCCCGTGGAGCCGGTACCACCAGAGCCGCACCGGCCCGTGCCTGGCGTACCAGAACCGGTCGGCCGACCCCGGCTTCGGCCCCGGCCCCGTCGCCGGTCCCACGGCGGCCGGGGCGGCCGACCGCCCCCGTACGGCGATCTCGGCCGCGCCGCGCAGCCCCAGCGCGACGTCCGCCAGTTCGATGAGCGCGGCGTTCCGGATCCCCGGCCCGGGCCCCGGTACGGGGGTCCGCGCGAGGGAGGCCTGCAGGTCGCGCAGGGTCGCGGAGTCCGCCTCGGGCGGTCGCCCGTCCCGGAGCAGGCCGGCCGTGCCGGTCGCCGATGCCCCGACGGCCCGTACGAGCTCGGGACCGGCCGCACCTGTCTGCGGGCCGGGCTCCGCCGGGGGCAGGGCCTGCAGCCGGGCCAGCAGGGTGCGGGCCGCCAGTCCGGTGTGGGCCAGCGCGCGCTCGCGCACACCGGGTCCGGCGGGCCGCTCCGCCTCCGCGACCCGGGAGGGCCGCAGGGCCTGGGCGGCCTCCGAGGCACGGGCGGCCTCCGCGTCGGGGAGGGTGTGGGGCGGCTTCTCCAGGGCGGCGGCGCACCGGGCGGCCTCCGTGGCGGCCTCGGCCACCCGGTCGCGGTAACGGGGGACTTTCGGGTCGGGCAGGATCCGGGCCTCGGCCAGGATCAGGAGCAGGAGCCCCACGACGGTGCCGGTCAGCCGCTGCCCGAGGGTGTCCGGGGCGTACGGCGGGAAGCTGGGCAAGATGTACAGCAGCTGCAGCCCGGGTCCGGCGCCCGCCGGACGGGGTCCGGCCGCGGCTCCGAAGGCCAGGCAGAAGCCGATGACCAGCATGCCGGCGACGGCGGTCCAGGTCCGCACGGCGAGCCAGCTGCCCACGGCCACCAGTGCGCAGGCCGTGGGGAACACGCGGACGATGAAGGCGGCCCGCTGGCGTCCGGTGCCCGGTATGCGTGAGAGCGCGGCCAGCGCGACGGCCGCGAAGAGCGCGTAGGTGGCCTCGACGGGCCGGTGGAGCCCGTACCGGAACCCGTAGAAGCCGAGGCAGGCCGCGAGGGTGACCCGGACGGCCCGCCGCGCGGCCACCGGCAGGGGGCCGGTACCCGTCCGGAGCTCCACGAGGGCACGCACCCCCTCAGCGTCCCACCGGCCGTCGCGCCGGTCATCCGCAGGGCGGTCCGGGCGGTCCGGGCGGTCCGGCGGAGGGGAGCGGACCGCCCGACCGTTCGACTCGGCCGTTCGTCTTGACAGTTCGTCAGGGGAGGCGCAACTTATATCGGCATCCCGATATAAGTAACCGCCCGGAGGCCCCGTGGAGCCGTCCCGCACGCGACAGCAGCCGCCCCCGCGTCGCACCCCGCAGGCACAGCGCAAGTCCGAGAGCCGCGCACGGCTCATCGACGCGGCGGCCGAGCTCTTCGCCCGCAAGGGGTTCCACGCCGTCTCCGCCGAGGCCGTCGCCGACGCGGCCGGGCGCACCACGGGCGCGCTGTACAGCCACTTCGGCGGCAAGGCGGGCCTGCTGCTCGCACTCCTGGAGGTCTGGAAGGAGCGCACCGGCGAGGAGCTGGCCGCCGAGATCGCGGCCGGCGACCCGGCCGACCCCGCCGTCCACTTCTCCGCGATGTGGGGCAGCCTGACCCGCCCGCACCCCGAGCACGGCGACTCCTGGCTGCTGCTGGAGACGGAGCTGTGGCTGCACGCCGCCCGCGGCCCCCTCATCGGGGACAGGCTCGCCCAGCGCTACACGGAGATCCGGGCCCAGCTCGGCGAGGGCCTCGCCGACTGGGCCGAGTCCACCGGCACCCCGCTGACGCGTACGCCCGAGGAGACCGGCGCCCTCGTCCTCGGCATCCTCCTGGGACTGGCCATGCAGCACCGCCTCGAACCGCGCGCCGTCCCGGACGCGCTCGTCGTCGAAGCCCTCGGCGCCCTCCTGGGACTCACCCGAGGCACCTGACGTACCCGCCCCACCCGACGCACCTGACGCACCCACCCGCCCCGCACCCGCCTCACCCGGACGACTCCGACGAAGGGAACCGCCCCGTGCCGCCCACCGGCGAGACAGACCTACTCGAGGACACCTGGGCCCGCGAGGTCCCGCACGCGCAGTTCACCCGGCTGCGCCGCGAGGACCCGGTCCACTGGCACGAGGTGCCGGGCCGGCACGCGGGCTTCTTCGCCGTCACCCGCCACGCGGACGTCAAGGCCGTCAGCCGCGACCCCGAGCTCTGGTCCACGGAACGCGGCTCGTTCATGATCCGCGACCAGGACCCCGAGGCCCTGGAAACCCTGCGCCTGGTCCTGCTGGGCATGGACGCCCCGCGCCACTCCCGTTACCGCTCGCTGGTCAGCGCGGGTTTCACTCCCCGCGTCGTACGCAGGCTCGCGGCCCGCATCCAGGAGCGTGCGGTCGACCTGGTGGAGCGCGCGGTCGTCCCGGGCCGGGACATGGACTTCGTCGCCGAGGTCGCCGCCCGGCTGCCCATCCAGACGATCTGCGAGATGGTCGGCGTGCCGGAGGGCGACGAGCGGCTGATCTTCGACTGGAGCAACCGGATGGCGGGCGGCCAGGATCCCGAGCTCTCGGCCGGCAAGCACGACAGCGACCTCGCGGCCGCCGAGATCTACGCCTACTGCGACGCGCTGGCCGACGAGCGGCGGGCACGCCCCCGGGAGGACATCCTCTCGACGCTGGTCCACGCCGAGGTCGACGGGGACCGGCTGACGCAGGACGAGATCAACATGTTCTTCGTGCTGCTGTGCGTCGCGGGCAACGAGACCACCCGCAACCTGCTCTCCCACACCCTGCTCGCCCTGATCGAGCACCCGGCGGCCCGTGCCGAGCTGGCCGCCGCACCCGGGGACGAGGTCCTGTGGAACTCCGCGACCGAGGAGTTCCTGCGCTGGGGCGGCTCGATCCACAACTTCCGGCGCACGGCGACCCGTGACACCACCCTGCGGGGGCAGCCCATCGCCGAGGGCCAGAAGGTGGTCACGTTCTACACCTCCGCCAACCGCGACGAGGAGGTCTTCGCCGACCCCTTCACCTTCGACATCCGCCGCACCCCGAACGACCACCTGACCTTCGGTGGCGGCGGCCCCCACTTCTGCCTGGGCGCGGGCCTCGCGCGTACCCAGATCAAAGCCCTCGTCCGGGAGCTCCTGCGCCACCATCCCGACGTGTTCCTCACCGGGGAGGTCCGCCGCCTGCGCTCGGACTTCATCAACGGCGTGAAGTACCTCCCCGTCCGTTTCGGATAGTGCTCGTGCCCGACGGCTCCGCGCCCGTCCGGCCTCCGGGGCCGCCCGGGTCCGCTGTTACAGTGGATGCAGCGAAGGGGAGTAGTCCCGAGAACCGCTGGTCGACACACTGGACGCCCGTACGGGTCCCGGCCACCGGGCCACCGCGTCACTGCGGGGCGGACGAGACCTTCGGCCAAGGCATGACCCGTCCCGCATCACCATGCGGGACGCTTCGTCGTGCCGGGC
The DNA here is from genome assembly GCF_036014235.1 of Streptomyces sp. NBC_00435. GTDB lineage: Bacteria > Actinomycetota > Actinomycetes > Streptomycetales > Streptomycetaceae > Streptomyces. The sequence continues at coordinate 7,702,178 of NZ_CP107924.1, read as the reverse complement.
CGAGTGGTTCTTCCCGTCGCCCCCTGGGTGCCGTTGCGAGCCATCAGAGCCCGGCTCCAGCAGAAAGCAGCATCCGGAATGACCCTCGACCCCGTGGCGATCTTCACCGCCTTCGGTCTGATCTTTGTCGCCGAGCTTCCCGACAAGACCATGTTCGCCTCGCTGGCCATGGGCACCCGGATGCGGCCGCTGTACGTGTGGTTCGGCACCTCGACCGCCTTCATCGTGCACGTGGCCATCGCGGTCGGCGCCGGGAGCCTGCTCAGCATGCTGCCGAACATGGCCGTCAAACTCGTTTCCGCCGCCCTCTTCGCCTTCGGCGCCTTCGTCATGCTGCGCTCCGGCGCGGACGACGACGGGGCGGACTCGGCGGCCAGGGCCGTCACCGGCTTCTGGCCCGTGTTCACCACGGCGTTCATGGCCGTGTTCATCGGCGAGTGGGGCGACCTGACCCAGATCACCACCGCCAACCTCGCCGCCACCAACGGCTGGCTGCCCACCGCCATCGGCTCGGCGGCCGCGTTGATGTCGGTCTCCGCCCTCGCCCTGGTAGTGGGCCGGTTCATCGCCAAGCGGGTGCCCCTCAGGACCGTCCAGCGCTTCGGCGCCGTGTGCATGGCGGGGCTGGCCGTCTGGACCCTCGTCGAGGCGTTCACCGGCTGAGGACCCGGACCGCCGGGGCCCGCACGGCCGGGGGCCGACCGCCGGGATCGGACCGCCGGGACCCGGGCGGCTTCAGGCCCCGGACGGCCGGCGCACGGGCCGGCCGTCCGGGGTGGAATCAGCGGGGCGCGCGGGACCCTATGCCGGTCACTGTTCCCGGGGCAGCGGCTTGAGCAGGGCGAACACCGACCCGCCCGGGTCCGCCAGCCAGGCGATCCGCCCGACCTCGGGTACGTCCGCACCCGGCATCAGGACCGTCCCGCCGCTGGTCTGCGCGGTGCTCACCACGGCATCGACGTCCGCGACGGCGAAGTACGGCACCCAGCGCGCCGTCGTCTCCCCCTCCGCCAGCGGTGCCACTCCGCCGAAGGAGCCGTCCTGCTGGTCCCCGTCGGCGATGCTGAGCACCCGGTAGGTCATGCCGGGGACGTTCATCTCCTGGAAGCGGTGTCCGAAGAGCCCGTTGTAGAAGGTGATCGCCGCCTCCGGGTCCGGCACGTGCAGTTCGACCCAGCACAGCGAATTGTCGGCGGAAGCCAGCTCCAGCCCCTGCGTCTTGGCCGGCTTCCACACGGCGAACTCGGCGCCCTGCGGGTCGGTGTGCTGCGCGAGCCACCCCTCCCCCATGACGTCCATCGGCTCGACCCGGACCTCGCCGCCGCCGTCGCGCACCGCCTGCGCAGTCGCGTCCATGTCGTCGGTCCGGAAGTACACCGTCCACGCCGAGGTCGCCCCCGGGTTCAGCTCACCGACCGCGGCGACGGTCTTGCCGTCCGACTTGAAGAACCCGTACCCGCCCGTCTCAGGCCCGAGCAGCTGGAACTCCCACCCGAAGACGGCGCGGTAGAAGGCCGCGGACCTGGGGATGTCCGGACTGCCGAGGTCGATCCAGTTGGGCGAGCCGGTGCGGTAGTCGGTACCGAGCATGCGTTCCTCCTGCGATGGGATTCCGGGGGCGGGTTACCCGCATTGGGACCCCCGCACCGGCATGTACGGATATGCGTACACGTACGGGGCGTCCTGTCGTACCGCATTCGGGTGGTCGACGCCCGCGCGGTTCACCCGCCCGGCCGCAACCCGACCCCCACCCGATCGGACGCAACCCCGCGGTTGCGTCTGGATGAGGGACGTGCAACTCTGGAGTTGCACCCAACGGCAGCGACCCAGGAGTCCTGATGAACACGGATCGGATCGAACGCGAAACCCTGATCGAGGCGTCCCTGGAGCGGGTCTGGTCCCTGGTGGCCGAGCCGGGCTTCTGGGTGGCCGACGAGGGGACCCTGACCGGCACCGCGGCCAGGGAAGGGGAGTCGGTCGTGGCGAGGAACAGCGAGTACGGCGAGTTCCCGGTACGCGTGGAGAAGGTCGAGCCGCCGACGTACCTGGCCTACCGGTGGGCCAGCGCCTTCCCCGGGCAGGAGCTGAGCGAGGACAACAGCACCCTGGTGGAGTTCACCTTGAGTCGCGAGGGCGACAAGACACTGCTCCGCGTCGTCGAGAGCGGGTTCTCGGCACTGGCCGGGTCCGAGGAGCTGCGCAACAAGGCGCTCGAGGACAACACCGGCGGCTGGCCGCAGGTGCTCGGCGCCTTCAAGGAGCGCGTGGAACGCCTCGCGGCGTGACCGGGGCACGTCCCGGCGCCGACGGGGCGGTCGACAACGTCCTCGTCGCGCTCGCCGACCCGACCCGGCGCAAACTGCTGGAGCTGCTCGCCGCCCGGGGCGAGGTCACCGCGACCACACTCGCCGGGGGACTTCCCGTCTCCCGGCAGGCCGTGGTCAAGCACCTCGCCGTCCTGGACGCCGCCGGACTGGTGTCCGGCAGCCGGGTCGGACGCGAGGTCCGGTACACCGTCCGGCCCGCGGCCCTGGACGCGACGGCCCGGTGGATGGCCACCCTCGCCGCGGACTGGGACCGGCGGCTGGCGGACATCAAGCGGCTGGCCGAGGCGGCGGAACGGGAGACCCGGTAGCCGGGGAAACCACCGGCTACCGGCCGTACTCCCCCCGCCCCGCCGGCGCACCGGCCCGTCTCGTGCTGCGGGGCCCCGGCCGGCGGCGCGATAGTGGGACGGTGAGCGACGGGTCAGGGAGTGCGGGACAGGTCGGCGGGAACGGCGCGGGAGCGAGCGCCTCGGGCCGCGGCGGCGAGGAGGAGCCCGTCGCCTGGTCCGGACCCGAGGGCGCGCACGCCTTCGCCGCCGTGGAGGCGGCCACGGACTGGCTCCTCGGATACCCCTTCGTCTTCCGGACACTGGCCCGGTGGGTCGGCCACGACTCCGTCCTGGTGGACTACGGATGCGGACCCGGCAAGGTCGCCGACCACGCGGCGCGGCTGCTCGGCGCCCGTGTGCTGGGCGTGGACACCTCCCCCGAGATGCTGGCCCTGGCCCGCGGCGCGGGGTCGGCGGTCGCCGGGTTCCACCTGGTCGTGGACGGCCGGGCCGCCGGTCTGGCGGACGCCAGCGCCGACGCGGTCATGTGCAACCACGTACTCGCCTCGCTGCCCACCGAGGAGTCGGTGCTCGGGGTGTTCCGGGAGATCCGCCGGATCCTGCGACCCGGCGGCCCCTTCGTCCTGCTGGCCACCGACCCCGCGTGCAGCGGCACGGAGTACGCCTCGCTGCGCATCGGCGACCCGGGGCGGGACTACGGTCCGGGCGACGCACTGTCCGTACGGCTCCGGCTCACGGACGGCACCTGGCAGGTGATGCCCAACCACGCGTGGCCGGTGGACGTCTACCCGCCCCTGCTGGAGCGGGCGGGCTTCCGGGAGGTCGTCCAGCAGCGCCCCACCGTGGACGAGGCCCTCGCACTCGTCGCCCCGGACTTCGCCGCCGGCCGTACCTGGTCGGCGGAACGGTCGAGGCCGCCCCTGGTGATCACCACGGCACTGGCGGGCTGAGGGCGCGGATCCCCTGGGTGTCGTGCCGGCCCGCAGCCGGCCCTGCTCAGCGGGCCCTGTTCAGCGGGCCCTGTTCAGCAGGCGCAGGAAATGCCCGAGCGCGGGGCGGTCAGGTCGTCGATCCGACGCTGCTCGGGGCCCTGGGCGGTCTCGAAGGCGAAGCCCTCACGGACCCAGTACTCGAAGCCGCCGATCATTTCCTTCACCTGGTGGCCGAGCCGGGCGAAGGCGAGCGCCGCACGGGTGGCTCCGTTGCAGCCGGGGCCCCAGCAGTACGTGACCACCGTCGCCGCCGGGTCGATGAGCGACGGCGCCAGCTCCGCGATCCGGGCCGTCGGAATGTGCAGGGCCCCCGGAATGTGCCCCTGGGCCCAGGCCGCGTCGCTGCGGGAGTCCACCACGACCACCCCCGGGACACCCGCCAGCAGGTCGGCGCGTACGTCCGAGACGTCCGCCTCGAAGGCCAGCCGGGCCGCGAAGTGGGCCGCCGCGACCGCCGGGTCGGCCGCGGGAACCGACAGGACGGCGCTGGTGACCTCGGGCCGCACCGCGGACCCGGCGGCAGCAGCGGAAGCGGCCGAGGCGGCGGAAGCGGCGGAAGCGGCGGAAGCGGCGGAAGCGGCGGAAGCGGCGGAAGCGGCGGAGGGCATGGTGGTGGACATCGGAGAACTCCTTGTACGAGGCGGGGCGATGGGCGGGGAACCGCCGGCCGGGTGGATTCCCGGTGGGCTCCCCCTTGGCGATGACCCCATCCTCGGCGCCGCCCCACCCTCGCCACGAGTGGCGTGAACGCCTCCACTCGTCAAGATCCCGCCAGGCCTCCGGAGGCCTCAGGGCCGCGCGGTGTGCCGGACGAAAGCCTTCCGGTACGCCGTCGGCGTCGTCCGCATCTGCCGCGAGAAGTGGTGCCGGTAGGTCGCGGTGGAATCGAAGCCGACCGCGGCGGCCACCTCGTCCACCGTCCCCTCCCCCGACTCCAGCAACGGCAGACTCGCCGAGACCCGCTGGGAGACGACCCAGCGGATCGGGCTCACTCCGTTGCGACGGGTGAAGTGGCGCAGGAAGGAACGCTCCGACATGTTCGCCTCGCGGGCCAGTACCGGGACCGAGAGCGGGCCGTACAGCCGCCGAAGGGCCCAGGCCATGCTCCGGGAGATGCCGTCGTCCGCGGCGTCGGGGCCGATCTCACCGACCGCCGCCTCGATGAACTGGGCCTGTCCGCCCTCGCGGTGGGGCGGTACGACGAATCGGCGGGCCACGGTGTTGGCCACGGCGGCGCCGTGGTCGGCGCGGACCAGATAGAGGCAGAGGTCGATGCCCGCGGCGCTGCCCGCGCTGGTCAGCACGTCGCCGTTGTCCACGTAGAGGACGTCCGGGTCCACCTCGATGCCGGGGTGGCGCTCGGCGAGGGTGCGGGCGTAGCGCCAGTGGGTGGTGGCCCGGCGGCCGTCGAGGAGGCCGGTCGCGGCGAGCGCGAAGGCGCCCGAGCAGATCGAGACCAGGCGCGCGCCCCGGGCATGCGCCTTGAGCAGGGCCTCCACCAGTGGCTCCGGTATCGCACCGCCCGCCGGGGAGGCTCCGGGGATGATCACGGTGTCCGCTGCCGCGAGTGCCTCGAGTCCGTGCTCGGCCCGGAGCGTGAACCCGCCGACGGCACGCAGGTCCCGGCCGGGCTCCGCCGAGCAGACGCGAAGCTCGTACCAGGGAATGTCGCCCAGCTCGGGCCGGGAGAGCCCGAACACCTCCACCACCACACCCAGCTCGAAGGGCGCCATGCCGTCGAAGGCGAGTACCGCCACCACGTGGGCCGGAGCCGGCTTCTTGATCTCGACGGCCACGGCGGTCGTCGCGGGCAGGACGGGCGCGTGAGTCATGGCCGTACCTTAACCACGCCGAACACCGCCGGGCCGGGCGCGGGGCCCCGGCCCGCCGGCGCCCGGCCCGCACCGCACCGCACCGCATCCGGCCGGCCGGATGCTCCCCGCGGGGGCCCTCTAGTGCAGGGCGCCCAGGGCCTTGGTGAAGGCCAGCGGCTGCTGGAGGATCGAGCTGCAGGTCGCGTCGGCATAGGCCACGACCCCGGCAGGGCACTGCTTGTCGCGGGCCGCGGACCACATCGCCAGGCGGCCGATCCCCTTCGCGTTCGCGAAGTCCACGAGCTGGGCGGCGTCGGCGACGGTGAAGATCTCGCTCGTGACGTCGTTGACGCCGATCATCGGGGTGACCGCCACCGCCTTCCAGGCAGCCGCGTCCGAAAGCCCCAGCACGCCCTTGATCTGTGCCTGCGTGGCCGTGGCGGCCTGAATCGCGTACTGGCCCATGTCCCCGCTGTAGGCCGGCCCGTAGTCCATCGCCATGATGTTGACGCCGCTGATCCGCACGCCGGCCTTCTTCGCGTCGGCCAGCAGGACCACACCGGGCTGCGTGAGGCCCTCCGGCATCACGGGCAGGGTGAAGGCCACGTCCAGACCCGGGTGGGAGTTCTGCAGCAGGGCGACGGCCTGCGCGCGGCGGGCGTTCGCGGCGGTGTCCGGCAGGGCCGCGCCCTCGATGTCGAAGTCGACCTTGGTCAGCCGGTACTGGTCTATGACCTTGCCGTAGGCGGCGGCCAGTTCGTCCGCGGATCGGCAGTTCAGGGCCAGCTCGCTGCCGGCGGCGCCGCCGAAGGAGACCCGTACGTCCCCTCCCTTGGCCCGCAGGGCCCCGATCTGTGCGGCGACCCTGTCGCTCGCGAGGTCGGTGACGCCGCCCCACAGCGGGGCGCAGCCGCCGCCGGAGGTGACGAAGGCGAGGTGGAACTCCTTGACGCCGGTCCTGGCCGCCGTGTCGACCAGGTCGTAGGCCGGATAGAGGGAGGTGTCGACGTACGGGGCGAAACGCGCGCCGGCGGCCGGGGTCCCGGTCCCCGGCGGGGTCGTGGCGGTCGCGGTCGGGGAGGGCACGGCGGTCCGGGTCGGCTGCGCCGAGGGGGTGGGGGACGCGGGGGCGCCGGTGCTCGCCGTGGGCTTCGGGGTGGTGGTGGGGCGGCCGCCCGGCGGGGGCGTCGGGCCCTGGTCCACGGAGCACTTCGCCCCGTTGATCCGGCAGGCCGTCGGGTTGCCGGCGGCTCCGGACGTGCTCGTGGCGAAGCCGATCGTGACGGAGGCTCCCGCCGCGAGCTCCTTGTTCCACGCGGCGGGCTTGACGGTGACGTGCCGGCCGCTGACCGTGTGGACGCCGTTCCACAGGGAGTCGATCGTCGTGCCCGCGGGCAGGTCGAACTCCAGGGTCCATCCCGTCCGCGTCCGGTCCTTGTTGTTGGTGATCACGTAGTTGCCGGTGTAACCGCCGTTCCACGAGCTGGACTTCGTGTAGACGGCTCCGACGGAGGCCGCCTGCGCGGTTCCCGTGAACGCGAAGGCGGCCGCCGCGATCAGGACCGCCACCGCGGTCCCGCCCACGGCCTTCGCCCTCTTGCTCGTCCTGCGCCGGTGACCGGTGGTGGTGCCCATTGCGTGCCTGCCTCTGAATTGCCGGGGGTTCGGGTGCGGCAGCACGCTAGCCGCCCAGAAACGGACATTTGATCGATTCTAGGTGCCGTTCGCGAACCTTAGGTTCCACTTAAGGGAGCGATCGGGCGGCGTTAAGCTGTCCCGGCCGGTCAGCGGGCCGGGGTTCGCGGTCAGGACTCCCGGTACCGCCAAGTCCACTGGATGAACAGTCCGTTGATCTCCGGGGCGGACCCGGCCCGCGCCGCATATGCTCCCCGCGTACCTCAATGCGACATACGTCCGAACTCCCTCGCGAGCCGTAAGGGGACCGCCCCGTGAGTGTCAGAATTCAACCTTCCTCCCAGGTCGACGAGACGGCCGAACTCGGGGACGGAACCACGATCTGGGATCTGGCACAGGTCCGGGAGCAGGCCCGGCTCGGCCGCGACTGCATCGTGGGGCGCGGGGCGTACGTCGGGCCCGGCGTACGGATCGGGGACAACGTCAAACTCCAGAACTACGCGCTCGTCTACGAGCCCGCCGAACTCGGCGACGGGGTGTTCATCGGCCCCGCCGCGGTGCTCACCAACGACTTCTACCCGCGAGCCGTCGACCCCGACGGCAAGCAGAAGCGCGGCGGCGACTGGGAGGCCACCGGAGTGGTGGTGGCCGAGGGGGCCTCGCTCGGGGCCCGCTCGGTGTGCGTCGCGGGGGTACGGGTCGGCCGGTGGGCGCTGGTGGCCGCCGGCGCCGTCGTGTCCCGGGACGTGGCTGACTTCGCGCTCGTCGCCGGAGTGCCCGCGCGCCGCATCGGCTGGGTGGGCCGGGCCGGGGTCCGCCTGGTGGAGCGCGAGGGCGAACCAGGCGTATGGGAGTGCCCGCGCACCGGTGCCCTGCACGAGGAGACCGACGGAACGCTGTCCGAACTGACCTGACGCAACGTCGGCGATTTGGGTCAATGGCATTTCCTCAAAACCACAATCAACGAACATCCTTGGGCATACCTTGTCCCTGTACACGGGATCTGAGCAGGCAACAGGCTGTGTTCAGTGGGGGGTTGTACACGACGAGGGCATGACGCAAGAGGTGACGGCCGGCGCGCGAACGCGCCCGCCCGCCGCCTCTTGTCGCGCGTGCCCGGTCCGGGACGTAGCTGGAGGGGGATCCAGCGAGCGTGCCCGGGCGGTCCGCGCCTTCGGGGGATCACACCGCCGACAGGTGCGCCGTCATGCGCAGTCCCCTCCGCCGGACGACGACAGCCAGGTCTGTCCGAAGAGCGATCAGAGGGGGTAGGTGTGTTGGAGCCGTACAGCTCGGACATACGGAGAGCGCAGGACGAGCGGGGAACCAGGGTGGGGACCCGGTGACCGGCTCACGATTAGCAGCACTGGCCCACGAGGACCCGTCGTCGCACGCCCTCGCCGAGCGGCTGCTCGTGCTGGCCGAGGCGGGGCTGCCGCAGATGTACCTGCCGGAGGCGGAGACCTTCGTCTTCACCCGGGTCGGGACGGTCGCACCCAACGGCACCCGCCGTGTCGAGCGGCGCGGCACCAGCACCCGGTACGCGGCCATCACCGCGCTGGGGGCCCGGTTCCTGCCCGAGGAGCGGCAGCGGGCCGTCTTCGACGGCCGCAGCGCCGCCGAGTTCACGGCGCTCCTGGTGGAGCGGCTGCCCGCGGTGAAGAACCTCGGCGACGCCGCGCTCATCACTTGGGCCGCCGCCGCGACCGGCCATCCCAAGCTCGCGGACGCCGTCGCGAGGATGGCCGAACTGGACGTCCCCGGACGTCCGCAGTACACGGTGGAGGCCGCCTGGGTGCTCTCGGCGCTCACCGCCGCCCGCGCCGCCGTGGACGTCGAGTACCGGCTGGCGGCCGCCCGCGACCGCCTCCTGGCGTCCAGGGTCGGTGACAGTCCGCTGTTCCCGCACGCCACCACGCCGGGGCTGGTCCCCGGCTACCGCACCCACGTGGCCTGCTTCGCCGACCAGACCTACCCGATCCAGGCACTGGCCCGGCTGCACGCCAGCGGCCCGGACCCGAGGGCCCTCGCGGCCGCCGACGCCTGCGCCGCACGGATCTGCGCCCTGCAGGGGGACGGCGGCCAGTGGTGGTGGCACTACGACGCCCGCACGGGCGGCGTGGTGGAGGGGTACCCCGTCTACAGCGTGCACCAGCACGCCATGGCCCCGACGGCCCTCCTCGACCTCGCCGAGGCGGGCGGCACCGACTTCGGCACCCAGATCCGCCGCGGACTGCGCTGGATGACCGAGGTGCCCGAGATCAGCGGCCCCGACGGCACCACGCGCGAGCCGATGATCCTCGAGGAGTACGGGGTCACCTGGCGCAAGGTCTACCGCGGCGACCCCGCCAAGGCCGTCCGGGCGGCCCGCGGGCTCACCACCCGGGTGGCGCCCAGGGCCCGACTGGCACCGCTCGACCGGATCTTCCGCCCGCTGGCGGTGGACCGCGAGTGCCGGCCCTACGAGTTCGGCTGGCTCCTCCACGCCTGGCTCGGGGGGATCGGGGAATGAACCACAGACAAACCCAAAGACAGACCCTGTTCGGGGTCGCGCTCGACGCCCTGACCATGGACGAGACCGTGCGGCGCTGCCTGGATGCGGTCCGCCGCGGTGAACAGATCGAGATCGGCATGGTCAACGCCGCCAAGCTGGTCAACATGCGCCGCGACCCCCGCCTCGCCGCGGCCGTCGCCGGCTGCGACCTCGTACTGGCCGACGGCCAGGCCGTGGTGTGGGCCGGCCGGGTCCTCGGGGTCCGGCTGCCCGAACGGGTCGCGGGAATCGACCTGTTCATGCGGCTGCTGGCCGCCGCCGAGACCGCGGACGTACCCGTCTACCTGCTCGGCGCCCGCCAGGACGTACTGGATCTGATGCTCCGCCGGATCGAGCGGCAGTTCCCCGGCCTGCGCGTGGCCGGCAGCCGGAACGGCTACTTCGACGACTCCGAACAGGGCGGGGTCGCCGACGCCGTCGCGCACAGCGGTGCCCGGCTCCTGTTCCTCGGCATGACCTCGCCCAAGAAGGAGATCTTCACCGCCGGCTACGGCAAGCGCACCGGGGCCCACGTGGTGCACGGTGTCGGCGGCTCCTTCGACATCCTGGCCGGCATCACCAAGCGTGCCCCCCTGGTCTGGCAGCGCATGGGGCTCGAATGGTTCTACCGCACGCTCCAGGAACCGCGGCGCCTCGGGAAGCGCTACCTCACCACCAATGCTGCCTTCCTCCTCATGACGGTCCGGGAACTCATCCGGCGCACACCGTCTGCCGGTTCCGCGAACAGGAGTCACTGATGCGCGTCGTCGTCGTGGGTCAGGGTTACGTCGGACTTCCGCTGGCCATTCGGGCCGCGGAGGTCGGACACCAAGTAGTCGGGTACGACGTGGACACCCGGCGGGTCAAGAGCCTGGCCGCCGGCGAGTCGTACGTGGAGGACGTCTCCTCCGAACGGCTGAGCCGGGCACTGGAGCTGGGCACCTACCAGGCCAGCGATCTCGCCCGGGACTGCGGCGGCTTCGACGTCGCGGTCGTCACGGTCCCCACCCCCTTACAGGACGGCGCCCCCGACCTGCGCTACATCGAGGAGTCCGCGCACACCCTGGCCCGTTTCCTGCGGCCGGGTGCCACCGTCGTGCTGGAGTCCACCACCTACCCGGGTACCACCGAGGAGCTGTTCGGCCCGATCCTGGAGGACGGCTCGGGCCTCACCGCCGGCCAGGACTTCCACCTCGGCTACAGCCCCGAGCGGATCGACCCCGGCAACGCCGTCTGGGGGTTCCAGCAGACGCCCAAGGTCGTCTCCGGGGTGAACGCCGCCTCCCTCAAGGCCGTGGAGACCTTCTACGCGGGCCTCGTCGACACCACGGTGCCGGTGCGCTCCCCCAAGGAGGCCGAGCTCGCCAAGCTGCTGGAGAACACCTTCCGGCACGTGAACATCGCGCTGGTCAACGAGATAGCCATGTTCGCCAGGCACCTCGACATCGACGTGTGGCAGACCATCGAGGCCGCCTCCAGCAAGCCGTTCGGCTTCATGAAGTTCACCCCGGGCCCCGGCGTCGGCGGCCACTGCCTGCCCATCGACCCGTCGTACCTGTCGTGGCGGGTGCAGCGCGAACTCGGTCAGAACTTCCGCTTCGTGGAGCTGGCCAACGACATCAACAGCCACATGCCCGAGTACGTGGCGCGCCGCGTGATGGACTCGCTCAACGCCAAGCGCCGCTCGGTCAACGGCTCCCGGATCCTGCTCCTGGGGCTGGCGTACAAGAAGAACACCGGTGACGCCCGGGAGTCCCCGGCGGTACGCGTCTCGCAGCTGCTCCTCGACATGGGCGCCAAGGTCCGCGCGGCCGATCCCCACGTGGTGGAGAACATCAAGGTCGACGCCCGCCTCTCGCGGGTCGAGCCGACCCGCAAGGAGCTGGCCGCCGCCGACGTGGTCGTCCTGCTCACGGACCACGACTCCTTCGACTACGCGATGATCGCCGAGCACTCCTCGCTGATCCTCGACTGCCGCAACCGGCTGTCCGGACCCCGGGTGGAGGTGCTCTGATCCCATGACCCGCATCATCTGCGTGGCCGGGGCCCGGCCCAACTACATGAAGATCAAACCGGTGATGGACGCGCTGGAGCGGCGCGGCGCGGAGGTCGTCCTCGTCCACACCGGCCAGCACTACGACGAGTCGATGAACGACGTCTTCTTCCGTGACCTCGGCATCCGCTCCCCCGACCGGTACCTGGGCGCCGGCTCGGGAAGCCACGCGCAGCAGACCGGCCGGGTGATGGCCGCCTTCGAGCCGCTGCTCGACGAACTGGCCCCGGACGCGGTGGTGGTGGTCGGCGACATCAACTCCACCCTGGCCTGCGCCCTGGTCACCGCCAAGGCCGGCCCGCTGCTGGCCCACGTGGAGGCGGGCCTGCGCAGCCGGGACTGGAGCATGCCGGAGGAGGTCAACCGGGTCGCCACCGACCGGGTCAGCGACTACTTGCTGGCTCCTTCCCCCGACGCCGCGGTGAACCTGCGGGCGGAGGGGTACCGGGAGGACCAGATCCACGTCGTCGGCAACGTCATGATCGACACCCTGTTCGCCAATCTGGAACGGGCCAGGCGATCGGACGTCCTCGACCGGTACGGGCTCACCCGCGGCGGGTACGGTCTGGTCACCCTGCACCGGCCGGCCAACGTGGACGACCCGGACGCCCTGCGCGGCCTGCTCAAGGCCCTGGGCGAGATCGCCGGACGCTGCCCCCTGCTGCTGCCCGTGCACCCGCGGGCGGCCGAACGGCTGGCCGAACTCGGCGTACCCGGCGGCATCCGGCTGGTGCCGGCGGCCGGGTACCTCGATTTCATCGCCCTGCAGGACTCCGCCCGCGTGGTGCTCACCGACTCCGGGGGCATCCAGGAGGAGACCACCGCGCTGGGCGTGCCCTGTGTGACCCTCCGGGAGAACACCGAGCGCCCCATCACCGTCGAGGAGGGCACCAACGTCCTGGCGGGCACCGACCCGGACCGCATCACGGCCACGGTCGACCGGGTGCTCGACGACCCGCCCGCGCCCCGCTGCCCCGCACTCTGGGACGGCCGCGCGAGCGAGCGCATCGCCGATGTCCTGCTGGACGGCGGGACGGCGGCGACCCGGCCGCGGCCCACCGATCTCGTGCCGTAGCCCCCGGGACGGCGGCCGCAGGACGGCGCCGGGGCACGAGGACACCACCACCGCAAACACCGCAATGACAGGGCGGCGGCGCGTGCACACGACACGTCGCCGCCGCGAGGGGGAAAGACCATGGACCTCGCGGAGATCTGGCGGGTCATGCGCAGGCGCTGGTACGTACTGCTGCCCGGACTGCTGCTCACGGCCGCACTCATCACCGGCGTGTACCTGCTTGTCCCGGTGGAGTACCGGTCGCAGAGCACCGTGACGCTCCTGAACTCGAAGAAGGCCACGGTCGCCTTCGACGGCAACCCCTTCCTCAGTACCCAGGCCTCGCTCACCGGCATGGCCGACGGGCTGGCCCGCAACCTCAATTCCGACGACTCCAAGGCCGACCTGACCGCGCAGGGCCTCGTCGGGGAGTACGAGGCGAAGATCGCCGACAACGCCCAGGGGCCCTTCATGTGGCTGAGCGTCACCGGAACCGACCCGGCCGCCGTCCTGAAGTCGGACCAGATCTTCACGGCCTACGCCGAGAAGCGACTGCAGGAGTTCCAGGCCCAGCAGTCCGTGCAGCCGGAGGCAATGATCCGCATGGCGACGATCGTCCCGCCCCAGAAGCCCGAGGCCCAGACCAAGACCCGGCTCCAGTACCTCGTGATGGCCGGGGCCCTGGGCTTCGTACTCAGTCTGGTGGCCACGTTCTTCGTGGAGGCCCGCCGCCGCAAGGCCGGGAAGCCCGGACGGCGCCGGCCCCCGGCGCCGGACGCCGGGCCTGCCGAGGCCTCCGCGGCCGACGGGGGCCACGAAGGCGCCGGCGGCCGTGGCTCCACCGATCCCGCGTCCACCATGGCGCTCACCGTCCTGCCGGCCTCGGCCGCCCACCGTGCCAAGGGATCACCGTGACCGCCCCCGCGGCCGGTACGGGCACCCCGCCCGAGGCGGCCCCGCTGGGCCGCAAGGTCGGTGCCGCCGCTCGGTGGAGCCTGGTCAACACCGTGGTCATGCGCCTGGGCAACTTCGTCACCGGCATCATCCTGGCCCGCTTCTTCCTCGGTCCCGAGGCCTGGGGCGTGTACGGGATCGCCCAGACGGTGCTGCTGGTCCTGCTCTCCGCGAACGAACTCGGCGTCTCCCTCGCCCTGGTGCGCTGGGAGGGCGACCCGCGCCGCTTCGCCCCGACGGTCCTGACCCTGAGCGCCGCCTCCAGTTGTCTGCTCTACGCCGTCCTGTTCGCGGCCGCTCCGGCGGTTGCCCGGGTGCTCGGCTCCCCCGAGGCCGCCGGGGTGCTCCGGGTGATGTGCGTGTGCGTGGTCCTCGACGGGCTGGCGCAGGTGCCGGCCGGCTTCCTCACCCGCGAGTTCGCGCAGGGCCGACGGATGGCCGTCGACGCCCTCAACTTCGTCCTCAGCACTGCCGTGACCCTGCTGCTGGCCGTCCAGGGCTGGGGCGCGATGAGCTTCGCCTGGGGGTCCGTCGCGGGCAACGTGGCCGCCCTCGTCGGCTGCTGCCTCGCCGCGCCCGGCACCCTGAGGTTCGGCTGGGACCGGGAGCAGGCCCGGGCCCTGCTCCGGTTCGGACTCCCGCTCGCCGGAGCCAGCATGCTCGCCCTCGGCGTCGTCAACGTGGACACCATGGTGGTGGGTTCCGCCCTCGACCAGCTGGCCCTCGGTTTCTACGTGCTCGCCTTCAACATCTCCGGCTGGCCGGTCCGGATCATCTCGGAGGCGGCCCGCCGGGTCTCCTTCGCCGGGTTCTCCCGGCTCGCGGACACGCCGGGGGCGTTGGCCGGCGGTTTCGGCCGCGCGCTGGGCGTGGTGATGACGGGCACCGTCCCGCTGTGCGTCCTGCTGGCCTCCCTCGCCGCGCCGGTCGTCGGGCTCGTCTACGGTGAGCGCTGGCTGCCCGCCGCGGCCGCGCTGCCCTGGCTGATGGGGCTCGGGCTCGTCCGGATCGGCTGCGAACTGGCCTACGACTGCCTGGTGGCCATCGGCCGGCGCCGCTCCCTCATCGGGGTCCAGGCGCTGTGGCTCGTCGTCCTGGTGCCGGCCCTGGTGATCGGCGCCGGAGCGGGTGGCATCGTGGGTGTGGCACAGGGGCACGTCCTGGTCGCCGGAGCGGTCGTGGTCCCGGTGTTCCTCGTCGCGCTGCACCGCGGCGGCGTGGGTCTGCGGACCGTGGCCCGGGCCTGCGCCTGGCCCTTCCTCGGCGGCGCCGTGATGACTGCCGTGGTCCTCGGCCTGGAACGGCTCCTCGGCGACGGGGTCCTCGCGCTGCTCGCGACCGCGGTGGCCGGCGCCCTGTGCTACGGCCTGTGCGTACTGCCCAGCATCAGGTTCCTGCGCGGCTCCGCGGCCGCCGCCCCCGTCGTCCCCGCCGGCGCCAACGCGCCGGCCGGGGGGTAACGGCCGTGGCGCGCGGACGCAGGCGCCTGGTGGCCGCCGCTCGCGGGCCGAGGCGATTGCTCGCCGCGGCGCGCCGGCGCAAGCGGCTGGTGGCCGCTCTGGCGGTCGGGCTCCTGCTGGCCCTGGTGGCGGTGGTGTACCAGGCGGAGAGGACCGGGACCGGGACCCGCCCGAACGACGCCGGGTCCTGCCCGGAGGCGGCCCTCGTGTGCCCGGGCGGCGAACCGCCGGCCGACGAGGCCACGCCCGGTCCGTCCACCTCCTCGGCGGAGCCGTCCGCCACGGAGAGCCCGAGCCCGTCCCCCACGACGTCCCCCTCGTCCACGACTCCCCCGCCGTCGGGCAGCGCGCCCCCCTCGCAGGGCGGGCCCGGCTGCACCTCCTCCTCGCCCGGTGCCTGCGGGTTCCCGGACGCGCGCTCCACCGGGCCCCGGATCGCCCTGCAACGGCACGACACGGAGAACATGTCGGTCAAGACCGACGGCATGGTCATCAAGGGCTGGGACATCCACGGCTCGCTGGACGTGTACGCCAACGACGTCACCGTCATCGACAGCCGGATCACCTCCGCAAACTGGTGGGGGATCAATCTCCGTCCCGGCTTCAAGGGCCTGCGCGTCCTGCACACCACGATCACCGCCGTACCGGGCAAGGGACCCGACAACGGCGGTGTCGACTACGCGGTCTCCAACATGAGCGAGAGCTCCGTGGAGGTCGGCTGGTGCGACGTCTCGGTGTTCGGCAACGCCCTGTCCATGGGCCAGGGCGACCTGCACGACAACTACGTCCACGACATCGCCGCCTTCCGCAACCAGGGCGGCGAGTGGCAGCACACGGACGCCGTGATCAGCGGCGGCGGCAACAAGGGCCGGCTGACCGTGCGCCACAACACCCTGCTGAACGCGGTCCCGGTGGACCGGGGTGCCAGCGCGGCCCTCGGGCTCTTCGCCGACACCGGGGTGGTGTCCAACGTGGTCGTCGACCGCAACTGGCTGGCGGGCGGGGCGTACGCGCTCTACGGCGGCGGCCCCGGTGCCACGGGCATCCAGGTGACGGACAACGTGTTCTCCACCCAGTACCACCCGAACAGCGGGACCTACGGGCCGGTCGCCGCCTGGAACGCGGGCGACGCGGGCAACGTGTGGCGCGGAAACCGGATGAGTGACGGCCGCCCCGTCGTACCCGAACCGGCCCCCTGAGCACCGGGCCCGCGAGGGCCGGGCTTTCGAGGACCCCGCTCCCCACCATCGAGAGGACGACATGCGCCGCATCGCCCGGGCCCCCTGGGAGCTGCTCAAGCGGGCCTTCGGCTGGCTGGTGCTCTTCGAGGCCAGGAACAAGCTTCTGCTCGCCCCTTCCGCCGTACGGCTGCGCCGGATCGAGGACGCCGAGACCCTGCGGCTCGCCGCCCTCCTGGGGAGTCCGCCGGCCGCTCTGGTCGCCACCGTGATCGCCACCCACCGGCGCCCCGAGGCCCTGCGCGCGGCGGTCCGCTCGGCCCTGGCGCAGACCGTGGACGACCAGGTGGTCCTCGTCGTGGACGACGGGGCGGGACTGCCCGAACTGCCTCCGGATCCAAGGCTCTTCGCGGTTTCCCTGGCCCGCAACACCGCCACGGCCGGGGTCGTGCGCAACGTCGGGATACGGCTGAGCCGCTCGCGGTACGTGGCCTTCCTGGACGACGACAACCTGTGGGAGCCGGACCACCTGGAGCAGGCCCTCACCGTGCTGGAGGCGCCGGGCGGACCGGACGCCGTGTACACCGCGCTGCGCAGGATGCTGCCCGACGGGTCCCAGCGGGACGTGCTGTCGGTGGCCTTCGACCGCCGCCGGGCCGCCCACGAGGCCTTCCTCGACACCAACGCCTTCGTGGCGCGCCGCACCCGGTCGCTGTACTTCAGCCGGCTGCGCCGCACCCCCGAGGTCCTGCCCCGTGAGGACTGGGAGCTCGTGCGCCGCTACAGCCGCCGCCACGAGGTCCGGCACCTGCCTCGTCCCACCGTCCGCTACCTGGTCAACCCGGAGAGCTTCTACACCGCCTGGGACGGGCCGGCGCCCTCCGGGTCCGCGTCCTCGTGACGGCCGGTCCGGATCAGGGCCCGGGGGTGGCGCGGAGCGCGGAGGGGGTGACCAGGGCCCGGGCGGCCGCCAGGCTCGCCCGGCGGCCGAGCGCGGCCCGCGAGGTCTCCCGCAGCAGCACGGCCGCACGGAACGCGGCGGTCGCGGCCGCCGAGTGCCGGCGGCCGTACAGGCGTACGCGGTTGAGGGTCAGCAGGGTCCACAGGCGCGGGGACACCTGCGAGTCCCCGCCGAGGTGGACGGCCGAGGCCGCGGGTTCGAGCCGGGTGAGGTAGCCCCGGTCACCGGCGCGCAGGCAGTACTCGGTCTCCTCCGAGTACAGGAAGAACGATTCGTCCCAGGGGCCGCAGGCGTCCAGGCACTCCCGGGAGAGCGCCATCAGTGCCCCGGTCGCCCAGTCGGCCACCGTCGGACGCGCGTAGGCGGCCGGATCGGTGACCAGCTCGCTCCACCGGGGGAAGCGGCCCGCGCGGCGGTTGCCGATGACCGCCTCGCCCAGGGCGCGCGTCACCCGCGACTCCCGGCGCAGCGAGTGGTGGAGCGTCCCGTCCTCCTCGTACAGCAGCGGGACGCTGATCCCGACCCGGCCGCCGCCCTCCACCGGGGTGCCGAGCGCGTCCACGACGCGTTCCGCGCAGCCCCGCCGCATCCGGATGTCCGGATTGCACACCAGGGCTGCGCGGAAACCGCCCTCCCATCCGGCCGCGGCCTCGAGGGCCGCGTTCACCCCGGCGGCGTAGCCGGCGTTGCGGCCGGTCTGGACGACCGTGGCCTGCGGGGCCAGCGAACGGATCAGCTCCACCGTGTCGTCGGCGGAGTCGTTGTCGGCGACGACCAGGCGCCAGTCGAGCCCCGCCATCCCCTCCGGCAGGGCGGCCAGGAAACCGGGTATCACCCGGGCGCTGTTCCAGGTGACGACGAGAACGGCTACGGGACCGGCTGCGCCCGCTCCGGCCTGCGGGTCGGGGTGACGGTCTGCCGGGGGCTGGGAAGGCACGGGGACTCCACGGTTGGGGGCTCGGGCGCGGCGCGCCGGATGAAGCCGAGGTAACTGCCCCCGGCGGCGATCGTCAGGAAGAACATCCCGGCGAACATCGGGAAGCTGAGGGCGTCGAAGGTGGCGGCGCTGACCAGGGCCACGAGGGCCGAGGCGAAGAACGCCTGGCCGAGCTCCCGGTCTGACTCGTCGGCGGCCAGGCGGCGGATGGCGCCGCCCTGGTGGATTCCGGTGAGGAACAACGCCACCAGCGCGACCAGTCCCAGCAGGCCCATCTCCGCCAGGGTCAGCATGTACTGGTTGTCGGTGAAGAAGTAGAGGTCCGGTGTGAAGGTGCCCAGGCCCCTTCCGAACAGCGGTCGCTCCTCCAAGTAGGGAACGATCGCGCTGTACTTGACGGTGCGGGCCTGGGTGCTGCTGTCGGAGTTGGACACGAAGGACGCGAAGAGTGTGGTGATCGTGCCGATCAGCCCCGGAACGAGGACCTTGAAGACGGCCACGGAGCCGAGCAGCATGCCGAAGGTGGTCCAGCGGCGCTGCGGCTTCCACCTCGGCACCATCACCAGCACCACGATGAGCGCTCCGATGATGGAGGTCCGCGACACCGTCAGCGGCAGCGCTCCGCCCATCAGCGCCACCGGGGCCCAGCGGCGCCAGCGGCTCAGCTGCGCGCGGACGGGATCGAAGGCCTGCTGCACGGCGAAGGGCAGCATCAGGGCCAGCATGCCGCCGAACTCCAGAGGTTGCGCCGTGGTGGAGCGCGGCCTGGTGAACGCCCCGCGGTCCAGGGTGGTGATCTGCGCGACGCTCGACTGGAGCCCCGGGATGCTGATCTTCTCGGCGATGTTCGCCGCGGTGAAGAAGTCGTAGTAGCCGATGGCGGCGACCACCGCCCCCATCACGACGGCCCGCCGCAGCAGGACGTCCAGGCGTGCCCGGTCCTGGATGCCGGCGGAGATCAGCACCACCAGCGACACCCAGACGAGCAGTCCGATCAGGCCCCGGTCGGCTCCCAGTACTTCCTTGTGCGAGCTGCCCCGGGAGGCGTTGGCGAGGTAGGAGGCCAGGACCGATACGGCGAGCAGCCACATCGCGATCCTGGGCAGCCGGGTGCCCGCGGCCGGTCGGATGCCTCCGGTCAGCCAGGTCGCCAGGTACCAGAACAGGCCGAGGAGGGCGAAGACGTTGGCCGGGGTGCCCACGCCTCCCAGGCCTGGCAGGGTCAGGTTCGAGGGGATGAAGAAGGCCAGCCCCAGGTAGCCGGTGAGCAGCGCGGTGGCGTCCAGCTGCCGTGCCCTGGGCCGCCTGCGCACGCGCGTGTCCGCCGCACCGGCCCCGGCCTCGGCCTCGCGCCTGCGGCGGCGCGCCGCCATCAGGCTCTCCACCACGAAGGAGGCGGTGAACCCCGCGACCAGGCCTGCGATGACGACGGCCAGCACCTGCTGGTAGCGGGCCTTGAGCTGTGGCTTGGGGGTCTGCGGCAGTACGACGGGGGCCGTCTGCACGAAGTACGCGGGCTGTACCTTGGCCGCCGCCTGGAGCGCGTTGAGCTGTTCTCCGGCGAAGGCCGTGAGCGTGCTGGTCTCCTTGAGCACGTTGGCCCGGTTGGTTCCCGTTACGGTTAACGTGAGCATCGGGCCGGAGGCGTTCGCGGCGAAGCCGACCGTGTAGGGGTCGGTCACTCCGAGGCCGTGCAGGTCCCGTGCCGCGTCCGCTCCCGACAGGGTCCTGATCAGTACGTCGGCGGTCACCACCAGCGAACCGCCCGCGTTCGAGATGGGGTTGCCGAAGGTGGGGGCCAGCTGGGCCACGGCGGTGGAGTCGAGCAGCGCCACCGAGCTCTGCGACTGGTACGACACCGGCACGGACTGGTACAGCTGCACGCCCGCGAGGAGTCCGATCATCGTCAGGGGCACCATCACGTACCAGCGGCGCCGCAACACCGCGCCTATCTCACCGATGTTCACGAACGACCCCTCGCGACTGCCGGAACCAATGGCGTGCCGCCCCGCGTCCTGGGAAGATCGAACACGACGGAAGGAAACCCGTGTCGCCTGGTGAGTTGTTCCGCACGCTGCGCCGCCGCTGGTACGTGCTGGTCCTGGCGGCAGTGCTGGCGGCCGCCGGGGCGCTCCAGGTGCTCCGCCCGACCCGGACGTACGTGAGCACCGCGATCGTCGTCCTGAAGCCGCCGGTGACGAGCAACCAGCCGAACCAGCTGGCCAATCTGCAGCCCCCGCTGGCCGCCGTCTCCTTCGCCGCCGTCGAGCAGCTGGACTCCCCCGACGGGGAGGCCGAACTGCGCGCGGCCGGGGTCGTGGGCACCTACCGGCTGATCCCGCGCAACAGCGGCACCAGCGTCACCCCGCGCTACCTGATCCCCTCGCTCCAGGTCCAGGCGGAGCACACGGACGCCGCCGCGGCCGACCGGTCGGTGACGCAGGTGGTGGAGGTCTACGGCAAGCACGTCGCGGACATGCAGGCCGAGCAGAAGATCCCGATGGCGGCCCGGATGAGCGTGATTCTCCTCGTACCGCCGGCCGCGGTCGCGCAGACGAGTACCAAGAGCCGCGGGCTGGCCGGGACGGCGCTGCTGGCGTTGGTCACGGGGGTGGCCGGGGCCCTGTGGGCGGACCAGTTCCTGACCGGCCGCAGCCGGCGCCGGCGCGAACGCGCGGACGCCGGCCAGCGGGAGCCGGACGGGAGCCCCGTGCCGGTGGCCGCGGCGGCCCGCTGAATCAGCGGACCGCCGGACCGGTAGCGCCCCGGGGGCGGGGCGGTGGTGCGATTCCATCAGATCCCTCGACGCTTCCAGGACTGCCACCAGAGCCACTCGCGCCCCCGGTCGGCGACGGCCGAGAGCACCAGCGGCTGGAGGTACGGCATCACGCGGGCCCCGATCCGCCGGCGCCGGCGCAGCGCACCGTACTCGGCGAGCGAGGTGTACCGCGGAAGGCATTCGGCGGCGAAGGCCTCCAGCTCCGCGACCGGCACCACCTCGGTGCGCCCCCGGTCGTACGCCCGGTAGGCGCGCCGCAGCGCGTACCGGGCGAGCCGGGTGCGCGCCGCAGTCGACAGCCGGCCGGCTTCCGGGAGCAGGTCGCCGCACTTCTCCAGTACGGAGTCGAAGGCGACGAGGCGCTGGCGCAGGTCGTCGAGCTGCCCGCCGAAGTCCGTGGTGGACATGTTGTTGCCGTGGACCCGGTAGAAGGCCTGGTCGGCCCCCCGGACATACCCCACGTCGGCGTGGGCGGCGAGCCGCATCCACATCTCGATGTCCCCGGCGTGCGGAAGCTCCGGGTCGTAGCCCCCGACCTTGCGCTGGAGGCTGGTGCGCACGACCACCTCGGGTGAGGTGATGCACCCGGTGCCCTCCCGGAAGCGCCGCTCCAACCACCACCGTCCCGGGTAGACCACCGACCCGGTGCCGTGCGTGCGGGCCGCCGGAAGCGGTCCGCCGTGCTGGAACCGCAGCGGCCTGCCGTAGGCGAACCCGGCCTCCGGGTGGGCGTCGAGCAGGGCCGCGGCGCGCACCAGGGCGCCCGGGACCAGCCGGTCGTCGGCGGAGAGCAGGGCGACGTAGTCCCCGTCGGCCCACTCCAGCAGACCCTCGTTGTAGGTGGCGATGTGGCCCTGGTTGCGCTCGTGGACGCGCACCTCGATCCGGGGGTCGGCGGCCGCGAGGGCGCGCGCGACCTCCGCCGAGTCGTCGGGTGAGGCGTCGTCGATGATCAGTACCCGGACGTCGACCCCCTCCTGCTCGTCCAGGACGCTCTTGACGCAGTCGGCCAGGAAATGGCCGTACTTGTAGCAGGGGATCACCACGCTGACGGTGCTCACTGCCCGGACACCTCCGTCGACCCCTCCGTGAGGCCGGCGGGCATCGTGGTGGTGAACACCGGTCCGACCCAGTAGTTCACCGAGCCGAAGGTGTTGTTGGGGAAGTCCGTGCCGGCCCCGTACTTGTAGAGTCCGTTGCCCGTGCCGGCGCTGCCGCCGTCCGCCGGGGCCACCAGCGGGTAGGAGCGGTGCGCGCTGGTGAAGTACCCGCCGTCCACCGAGTACTTGCCGTTCGGCGCGTGGTACGAGGCCACGTACTCGGTGTTCGCGGTGATGGCGACGGGTGTGGCGAAGTGGAGCTGCTGCCACCCGGACAGGGTCTCGCTGCCGAAGGTGCCGGTGGCCAGGAGCGTGCCGGAGGCCGACCAGAGGCTGCCGGTGTGCGTGCCCGTGTTCCCGGGACCCTTGTAGAAGGTGATGCCGGTGACGTAGCCGCCGACCGTGGACAGGAAGCGGGTGCCCAGCTCGACGGAGTTGGTGTCGTCGCCGACGTTGGCGGTGGTCGGCGCGGCGGTGGGTCCCCACAGGGTGCAGGGGCAGTTCACGGCGGGCGGGGTCGTGCTGGTGGTGAAGGTCCAGGTGACCGGCGCGGCCATGGCGTTGCCCCACAGGTCCTCGGCCTTCACCGATGCCGTGTAGGTGGTGTTCAGCAGCAGCTCGGTGGACGGGGTGAAGGCCGCGCTGTTGGAGGCTTCGAGGACCTTGCTGCCCGGGACGGTGGCGCCGCCGGGGTCCTTGACGGTGAACACGAGGGTGTCGACGTCCACCGCGGTGCTGAAGGTGGCTTTCACCGCAGCGGTGATCGCGGTACCGGTCGCCGCGGACTGCGGTGAGGTCGAGGTGACGGTCGGCGGCACCGTGCTCGCGGTGGCGGTGTCCAGGACCGCGTCCACCCAGTAGTTGCTGCCCGCGGAGGCCGTGGCCGGGAAACCGCCCGTGCCGCTGTAGCGGTAGACGCCGTTGCCGCCGTCGGTGCCGTTCTTCAGCGCGGTCAGCGGGGCCAGTCCCGCGTCGGAGGAGGCGAAGGTGGTGTCGAAGGAGTATCCGCCGTTGGGGGCGAAGTAGGAGGCTACGTAGGTGGTGTTGGCCTTGACGGGGACCGGTGAGGAGAAGTTCAGCTGCTGCCAGCCGGACGCCGTCTCGTTGGTGAAGGTGCCCGTGGCCAGGCGCTGTCCGGAGCTGCTCCACAGGCTGCCGGTGTGGGTGCCGGTGTTGGCCGGCGACTTGTAGAACCGGACGCCCGTGATCGAACCGGGCGCCGAGGAACGGATCTTCACGCCGAGCTCGACGGCGCTGCCGTCACCCGCGTTGACGGTGCCGGGCACGGCCGCGGCCGGCCAGACGGTGCAGGGGCACTGCTGGGGACCCACGGTCAGCGGCACGGTGGTGGTGGCGCCGATGTTGACGCTGTCGTCGACCGCGCGGACCTTGATCTGCGCGGCGCCGGGGACGGTCGGGGTCCACTTGTAGCTCCAGGATCCGATGCCCGTGGTCGCCTTCCAGGTGGTTCCGCCGTCCGTGGAGACCTCCACGCGGGCCACGACTCCGCCGCCGCTGTCGGCCGAGGTGCCGGTGATGGTCACCGGGCGCAGCGCGGGCACCGTCGCGTTCGCCGCGGGGCTGGTCACGGTGATGACCGGGCCCGTGGTGTCCGTGGAGGTGCTCGCCACGACCAGGTTGCTCTGCAGGGACTTGGGCTGGACGCCCATGTCGGCGAAGACGTTCACCGTCGCCTGCTGCATCCGCTTGTCCTCGGTGACCACCGCGTCGTCCGGGTTGCCCGTCGGCATGTTGGTCAGGCCCCAGGACCACTGCACGGTGCCCGCGCCGAAGACCAGGGCGCGCGAGGTCTGGTCACGGAAGGCGACCAGGCTGTGCGTCGCGGTCCCGTTCCCGTACGTGTTCCCGTAGTCGAGGCGGTACTTGCCGTCGTTGATGTCCACCGTGGTGGACGACAGGGCTATCTGCCCGGCCGGGCGCGCGGCGTCCTCCACGTCGCTGTCCCACTCGTAGCCGAGGGTGCCGACGGGGAAGGTGGCCGTCTGGGCTGGGGTCAGGTTGGCGACGGTGGTGTTCCTCCACAGCCGCATCTTGGCGAAGGCTCCGGGCACGGTGATCGCGTCGCTCCGGTAGCCGTTCACGCTGAACAGGGAGCCGGTCACCTGGTTCTGCGGCTGGAAGGGCCGCCCGTTCGTGGCACTGGCCGGGTCCATGAAGGTGCCCGTCCAGATGCCGCTCGGGTCGGGGATGCCGTTGGGCTGCGGGAAGGAGAGCTTGGTCTCCTTGTAGCAGACCAGCGTCCGGTTGGCCGTGTTGGCGCCGTCGATGCTGGGGGCGAGGCGGGTCTTCCAGAAGACCTCGTTGCCGCTGAAGTACGTCTGGTTGACGCCCGCGTGACGGGCGTTCAGGGCGTTCGTGAACTGGTCCTGGGTCCAGTACTCGTCGTGTCCGGAGGACATGAACACCTTGTGGTTCTGCAGCTGGGTGGCGCCCTTGGTCGACATGTCGATCCCGGACATGTAGCTGACGTCGTACCCGTTGCGTTCCAGCCAGGAGATCATCTGGTACTCGGACCCGTAGATCCCGTTCTCCCCGCCGATGTCCATCGGCCGGTTGTAACTGACCTCGTACGCACGGCCGTCGGGCGCGGGCCCGCCGCCGTCGTACAGGTCCTGGCCGCCGTAGTTGTTGTACGCCTGCCAGGTCTGGTCGCTCGTCTGGACGACGATGTCGGAGTGGCTGGAGTCGTTGCGGACCACGAACGGATAGGGCATCACGCCGTTGCCGTCCGCCTGGTCGAAGTTGACCACGTACAGGCCGGAGACCGCGTCCGAGGGCACGGTCCACGTCGCGGTGACGGGCCAGTTTCCGCAGTCGACCAGGCCTGTGGAGGCCTTGGTGGTGCAGCTGTGCGGGCTGCCGCCCGGGGCGAAGTTCGCCGGGTAGGTCTGGGCGGCCTGGGCCGCGGTCGACATCAGCCGCGCCCCGTCACCCCCGTAGTGGCCCAGCCGGTAGACCGACACCTTGTAGGGGGTCGGCGACTGGATCTTGAACTGCACGGTGTCGCCCGTCTGGACGCTCATCTGGGCGCTGAAACCCTTGATGTCCCCGTAGGCGCTCGGCGCGAACCAGTCGGACATCGGTGTGCCCGTCTTGGAGTTCTCGCACACGATCGGGTTCGAGCCGGCGCCGCACGGATCCGCCGCTGCCGCCACCACCGACGGCGGGAGTACCGCCGCCATCAAGGCCGCGACCACGGTGAAGAGTCCGTACCGCAGCAGCCTTGTCCGTCTGTTCATCCGGAACCTCATCTGAGAGTGGGCATCCTGTGAGTCGGCGCCGGTGTCAGCGCAGGGCTGCTGCGAGCGCGTCCACGACCCGCTGCTGTTGGGCAGCGGTGATCTGCGGGAAGAGCGGCAGCGAGAGCATCCGGTCGGCGGCCTCCTCGGCGTGCGGGAAAGCACCGCGGCCGTGGCCCAGGTGGGCGAAGGCCGGGGTGAGGTGGACCGGAGCCGGATAGTGCACGCCGGCGCCGATGCCCTCCGCGTTGAGCTTGCCGACGACCGCGTCGCGGTCCGTGCCGGCAACCCGGACGACGTACAGGTGCCACACGTGGACGTTGCCCGGTGCCGTGACCGGCAGGGTCAACCGTCCGGTTGCCGCCAGGTCCCCCAGCAGGGCGTCGTACCGGGCGGCGGCGGCCCGGCGGGCCGCGTTCCCGTCGGCGAGCCGGGCCAGCTTCGCCCGCAGCACCACGGCCTGCAGGCCGTCGAGCCGGCTGTTGAACCCGGCCACGTCGTGCCGGTACTTGGTGGTGCCGCCGTGATTGGCGAGCGCCCGCACCAGCTCGGCCGTCTCCTCGTCGTCGGTCACCACCGCGCCCGCGTCCCCGTAGGCACCCAGGTTCTTGCCCGGGTAGAAGCTGGTCGCCGCGATGCCGCCGCTGCCGGGGGTGCGCCCGTCACGGACGGCCCCCTGGCTCTGCGCGGCGTCCTCGACGACCTTGGCGTACGGGGGCACGTGCGCGGCCAGCTCCGCGGTGTCGGCGCACTGCCCGTAGAGATGGACCGGGACCACCGCGCGGGTGGCCCTGCCGACGGCGTCGAGCGCTGCCCTCGGGTCCAACAACAGGGTGTCGGGCAGGCAGTCGACGAGGACCGGCCGGGCTCCGATGCGGGCGACGGCTCCGGCGGTGGCGATGAAGGTGTTCGCGGGCAGCACCACCTCGTCCCCGACGCCCACCCCGCTGGCCCGCAGGGCCAGTTCGAGGGCGTCGGTGCCGTTGGCCACGCCGACGCAGTGGCCGACCCCGGCGAAGGCCGCGTACTCGCGCTCGAAGGCACGGACCTCCTCACCGCCGATGAAGGCGGTGTCGGCCAGCACGCGGTCGAACCCCGCGCGTAACTCCTCCGCGACCTCGGCGTGCGCCGCCTTCAGGTCCACGAGCGGTATCTGGTTCATCCGGCTGTGCTCCCCATCCGTGTTTCCGGCCTCCGGCCGGTCTCCAACCCGTCGGCCCGCAGCTCCTCGAGCGCCGGGCCCCCCGCCTCGCGCAGCCTGCGGGCGGGGCTTCCGGCCCACACCTCGCCCGGCGGCACATCGGCCAGGACCGTGCTTCCCATACCGGTCAGCGACCAGGCGCCGACCGTCGTGTACTCCCGCACCAGCGCGCCGGCGCCCACGTAGGCCCCGCGCCCGAGCCGTACCCCGCCGCCGAGGCGGACGCCCGAGGCGAGCGTCGCGAAGTCACCGACCTCGTCGTCGTGGGTGAGGACCACGTGCGGCATGACCGCCACGTGGGCGCCCACCCGCACGGCCGCCGTCAGCACGCAGTGCGCGAGCAGGACCGAGCCGGGGCCTACCACCGAGGAACCGGAGAGTGCCGCCGTGGGGTGCACCACGGTGGCGTACCGGCTCTCGGGCAGGGCCAGGCGCCGCACCAGGCGGGCCCGTACCCCGTAGTCGCGCGGACTGCCCACGCAGACCACCACACGCGCGTCCGGGCGTTCCCGGACCAGACCGCTGCCGCCCAGTACGGGTACGCCGTCGACCTCCCGGCCGTGCAGGGCCGGATCGTCGTCGAGGTGCCCGGCGAGCCGCCACCGCGGGACGCGGCCCGCCGCCAGGTCCGCGGCCCCGGCGGCCCGTACGGCCTGGGCCGTCTCCCGGGCGAATCCGCCCGCGCCCACGATCAGCAGGCTTTCGGCCGGCCCGGTCCCGGTGGCCCGCCCGCCCGGCCCGCTCATCCGCCGCCGGCCTGACCGCGCAGCGCCGCCACGACCCGGTCCTGCTGTTCCTCTGTCATCGTGTGGAACAGCGGCAGGATCAGCGAGTCGCGGCTGATCCGCTCGGTCACCGGCAGCGCCGCCGCACCGTGTCCGGCGTACGCCGGTTCCAGGTGGGAGGCCATGATCCCGCGCCGGGCCGAGATGCCGGCCTCGGCCAGCACCGCGAGCAGCTCGTCCCGGCCGACCGGGAAGTCCTCGGCCAGCAACACCCAGTAGGACTGGAAGTTGCCCTCGCCGTGCGCGGGGTCCCCGACCGGGCGCAGGCCCGGCACTGCGGCGAGGAGCCGGGCGTACCGGGCGGCGAGCGAGCGCCGGCGGGCAACGATCTCGTCCAGCCTGCCCAGTTGCACCAGACCGACAGCGGCCTGGATGTCGGTCATCCGGTAGTTGTAGCCGACTTCGAGATAGCTTTCGGCGATCGGCTTGCTGCTCGCGTGCCGCTGGGCCGCGGACACGTTCATTCCGTGCTCGCGCAGCCGGCGCAGCCGCTCGGCCCACGCGGCGTCGTCCGTGGTGATCATGCCGCCCTCGCCGGTGGTGATCACCTTGCGGGGATGGAAGGACCAGGCCGCCAGCAGCGCCCCGTGGCCCACCGACTTGCCGCCCACGGTGGCGCCGATGCCGCAGGCCGCGTCCTCGACCAGCGCGAGGCCCCAGTCGGCGCAGGAGGCCCGCAGGGCGTGCACGTCGGCCGGCACTCCGCCCTGATGGACGGCGATCACCGCCTTCGTGCGCGCGGTGCGCACGGCGTCGACGGTGGCCGGGGTCAGGTTCCCGGTCGCCTCCTCGACGTCCGCGAACACCGGCTCCGCGCCGACGTAGCGCACCGCGTTGGCGGTGGCGATGAACGACAGCGAGGGCACGATCACCTCGTCGCCCGGTCCCAGGTCCAGCGCGATCAGCGACAGGTGCAGGGCGGTGGTGCAGGAACTCACCGCGATGCCGTGCTCCGCGCCCACCCGTTCGGCGAAGGCCCGCTCGAACTCGGCGACCCGGGGGCCCTGGGCGACCCAGCCCGAGAGGACCGCGTCGGCGGCAGCCTTCGCCTCTTCCTCCCCGAGCCACGGGATCATGACCGGAATGCGCGCGGGAGCCTCCTGGGCACTCATCGGCCGGCCTCCTTCGCGGCCGCGTCCGCCGCACGCTCGGCCCGCCACCAGTCCACCAGGTCCCGCAGGCCGCTCCGCAGGTCGATCTCGGCCGTGAAGCCGAGCCGCCCGGTGGCCTGCGAGGTGTCCGCGAGCCGGCGGGTCACTCCGTTCACGGCACGGGCCGGCCCGTGCTCCGGCGCCAGGCCCTCGGCGCCCATGGCTTCCAGCAGGCCGTTCGCCAGGTCGAGCAGGCTGGTCTCGCGGCCGCTCGCGACGTTGAACACCTCGTCGGTCAGGTCCGATTCGGCGGCCAGCAGGTTGGCCCGCGCGATGTCCCGTACGTGGACGAAGTCCATGGTCTGGGTGCCGTCACCGAGGATCAGCGGCGGTTCGCCCGCGGCTATCCGCTCCATCCACCGGATCAACACCTCGGTGTACAGCCCGTGGATGTCCATCCGGGGGCCGTAGACGTTGAAGTAGCGCAGCGCCACGTAGTCCAGCCCGTACATGGAGTGGAAGCTGCGCAGCACGCCCTCGTTGAAGGCCTTCGCGGCCCCGTAGAAGGTGTCGTTGTTGTAGGCGTGGTGGCGCTCGGTGGTCGGGAAGGACTCCGCCATCCCGTAGACCGAGGCCGAGGAGGAGGCGATGACCTTGCCCACGCCGGCGGCGGCCGCGGCCTCCAGCACGTTGAACGTGCCGTCGACCATCACCTCGTTGGCCAGCCGCGGCTCCTCGGCGCACTGGGTGATCCGGATGGCCGCGAGGTGGAACACCACGTCGGCGCCCTCGGTCGCCTTGCGCACGGCGGCCGTGTCGCGGATGTCCCCCTCGACCAGGTCCACCACTCCGCTCGGCAGGGCGCGGGCCAGATTGGCGGTGCGCCCCCGCACGAAGTTGTCGAGCACGACGATCTCGCGCGCCCCGTTGTCCACCAGCAGGTCCACCAGGTGCGAGCCGATCGTGCCCGCTCCGCCGGTGACCAGAATCCTCTTGCCTCGTACGCTGCTCAACGCCCTGCTCCTACTGAGTCGGTCATGGTGTTCCCTGCTGTGCCCACCGCCCGCCGCGCGACCGCGGTCCGGGGGGTCCGGGGTCCGGAAGCCGGCCCGAACGCTCAACGCCCGGTGCGCAGTCCGACGACCGCGCCCTTGAACTCCAGGCTGCGGGAGGCCGCTTCGAGGATGTCGAGGACCTGCAGGCCGGCCCGACCGTCGGTCAGCGCCGGCCGCCCCGTCCTGATGGCGGCGGCGAACTCCTCGACCATGCTGCGCAGGGCCTCCTTCTCGCCGAGCGCGGGGGCCACCATGTCACCGGTCCGGTAGGAGACGAGCATGTCGCGGCGCTCGTCCGCGCCGATCTCCTGCGGTGCCGTGAGGTCGACGCCCCGGTCGAACACCGCCACGCGCTGGGTGGGGTTGAGGTCGTCCCACACCAGGGTGCGCTTGGATCCGCCGACCATCGTGGTGCGGACCTTCACCGGGGAAAGCCAGTTGACGTGCACGTGGGCGATGGCACCGGTGTTGAGCTGCAGGGTCAGATAGGCCACGCAGGACTGGCCGGCGCCGATCGGGTCGGCCCCGTGCGCGGCTACGGCGACCGGCCGGACGTTCTCCGGGAGGATGAAGTCGAGGACCGAGAGGTCGTGGGGGGCCAGGTCCCACAGGACGTCGATGTCCTTCTGGACCAGCCCCAGGTTGATCCTGACCGAGTCGACGAACTGGATCTCGCCGAGTTCGCCCGAGCGGACCATGTCGCGGATCCGGGCCACCGCCGGGGTGTAGCAGTAGGTGTGGTCGCACATCAGGGTGAGGCCGCGTTCCTCGGCCTCGGTCACCAACCGCAGTCCGTCCTCGTACGTGGCGGCCAGGGGCTTCTCCACGAGCACGTGCTTGCCGGCGCGCAGGGCCGCCAGTGCGACGTCGAGGTGGGTGCCCGCCGGAGTCGCCACGGCGACGGCCTCGACGGCCGGATCGGCGAGGACCGCCGCGTAGTCCGCGGTCGCCTGGACCGTGGAGTAGCCGCCGAGCACCTGCCGGGCCCGGTCGACGTTCAGATCGCAGAGCCAGCGCAGCTGGAACTCCGGACTGGACTGGAAGTTGCGGACGAGATTGGGGCCCCAGTAGCCCGCACCGACCACGGCGACGCCTAACGGCTCCGCCGGTGCGGCACCTGCGGACCGGGCGACCGACCCCATGTCCTTCGCGGTGTCCTTCACAGTGTTCCCTTTCCTTCCACGCACGCCCGTGGGCGTGTCGACGACCCATGGCCGGGACGCGTGCGAAGGAATGAGGTGCCGTCGACAGCAGGCCGGGCGCCTGCGCGACCCGTGCGTGACCCGCCCAACGGTGATGGCCCCCCACGACCGATGCCGTACGTGTTCTACGTACTTCCGCCCCCCGACCGTCCGGCACCCCTGGCGCCGGCCGGCCACGGTCAGGCGGCTTGTTCCCCCCAAGCCGCCGAACCGGTACCTGCCCCAACTGCCTTGACCCGATTGGATTGCAGCGGTGCCGAAGCACGCCGAATCCGGTCGGCTGCGTTCAATCTAGACCACGGGGCTTACCCCCGGGGAGAGTTGGAGGAAACGGTCGGTACGGGCGTTCGGGCATGCATACTTCCGGGGTGACCAGCATCGTGATCCCGGCCCACAACGAGGGCCGGGTCATCGGCCGGCTCCTCGACGCGCTCCTGGCCGGAGCCCCGGCCCAGGGCCCCGACATCGTCGTGGTGTGCAACGGCTGTACGGACGACACCGCCGCCGTGGCGGGTGCGCGCGGCCCCCGCGTACGGGTGGTGGAGATCCCGACCCCCTCCAAACACACGGCGCTCCGGGTCGGCGACGAGCACGCGCGGGGCTTCCCCCGCCTGTACGTGGACGCGGACGTCGTGGTCGGGGCGGCCGACGTACGGGCCCTGACCGACGCGCTCGCCACCAGCCCCGACCTCCTCGCGGCGGCACCCGGCCGGGACATCCCGCTGACCGCCTGCGCCTGGCCGGTCCGGGCCTACTACCGGGTCTGGCAGCGCCTGCCGGCCGTCCGCGAGGGGCTCTTCGGGCGGGGGGTCATCGCCGTGTCCGAACCGGGATACGCGCGGATCGCCGCCCTGCCCCCGCTGATGGCGGACGACCTGGCCGCGTCCCTCGCCTTCGCGCCGGCCGAGCGCCTCGTCGTCGAGGCGGCCAGGGTGGTGGTCCTTCCGCCGCGCACCTGGGGGGACCTGATCAAGCGGCGCGTGCGGGCGGCGACCTCCTCCGCCGAGCTGGAGCGCTTCCAGGCCTCGGCGGCTTCCGGTCCGGCCTCCCCCGTACCGTCCGCGCGTACCGGTACGGGCGATCTGCGCGCACTGCTCCGGGACCAGCCGCGGCTGCTCCCCGGTGTCGTGGTGTTCGTGGTGGCCGCCCTCGCGGCCCGCCGGGGAGCCCGCAGGGCCATCCGGACCGGCGACTTCTCCACCTGGCTGCGCGACGAGAGCAGCCGACAGGGCTGAGGTCCGGGAGGCGGCCGAATCGGGCCGTACGCCGCCCAGTTGGCCCGTACGGCCATTAAGGTGCCATTCGCACGTACGCGTGACTCTGACCGTCGGACCTGGAGCTCGTAAGCATGTACCTCGCGGACCGCTCCGCGTCCCCGGGCGCGAAGACCGCCCCCGACGGGTCTCGCGTCCGGGCTCCCGCCGTCGCCTCGGCCGTCCTCGCCCTGGGCACGGTCAGCCTGATCACCGACGTCTCCTCCGAGATGGTCACCGCCGTCCTGCCCCTGTACCTGGTCGCCGGGCTCGGCCTGAGCCCGCTCGGCTTCGGCGCGCTCGACGGGCTCTACAACGGGGTCAGCGCGCTCGTGCAGCTGGCCGGCGGCCACCTCGCCGACCGGATCCGCAACCACAAACTCGTCGCAGGCATCGGCTACGGCCTCTCCGCCGTGTGCAAACCCCTGCTGCTGCTCGCGCACAGCCTCGGCCCGGTGGGTGTGGTCCTCGCCCTGGAACGGACCGGCAAGGGTCTGCGCACCGCCCCGCGCGACGCCCTCATCTCCCTGTCCACACCTCCCGAATCACAGGGCCGCGCCTTCGGCGTGCACCGCGCCATGGACACCACCGGGGCCCTGCTCGGGCCGCTGGCCGCCTTCTTCATCCTGAGCATGACGGTCGACGGGTACGACGCCGTCTTCGGGGTCAGTGCCTGCGTCGCCGCCCTGGGCGTCGTGGTGCTCCTGCTGTTCGTCCCCTCCGGCGCCGACCCGGCCCCTGCCCCGCCCCGGTCCCCCGCGGCTCCGGTCCCGGCCGCCCGCCGGCCCGCCGCCACCGCGGCGGCCTCCCCCGAGGCCGCCGCGCCCGCGCCCGCCCCGGTGAACCTGCGCGACGCGCTGGGCCTGCTGCGCCTGCCCCGGCTGCGCGCGCTGGCGCTCTGCGCCGTGCTGCTCGGCCTCACCACCGTCAGCGACGCCTTCCTCTACCTGCTGATCCAGGACCGCACCGGGGTGGGCGAGCGCTGGTTCCCCCTCCTCCCCCTGGGCACCGCCGCCGTGTTCCTGCTGCTGGCCGTGCCGGCCGGCACCCTCGCGGACCGGTTCGGACGCCGCACCGTCTTCCTCTGCGGGCACGCCGTCCTGCTGGCCGGGTACGGGCTCCTGCTGTGGGTCCCCGGCCTGCCCGCGCTGCCCTACCTGGTCCTCGCGCTGCACGGCATGTTCTACGCCGCGACCGACGGGGTGCTGCCGGCCGCCGTCGCCGCGACCGTCCCCGCGAAACTGCGGGCCACCGGTATCGCGCTCGTCGGCACCGGCCAGGCGCTGGCCCGGTTCGGCTGCTCCCTCGCCTTCGGCGGCGCCTGGACGCTCCTGGGCTCCGGTCCGGCGCTCACCGCCGCGGCGGCCGGCCTGTGCTGCTGCGCGGCCGTCGCCGGTTTCGTACTGCGCCCCGGGGCCCCCGACAGCGCTCCCGACCGGGCCCGACGGCCCCGCCCGCCCCGACGCCCCCGAGGAACCCGATGACGCGCTCACGCCGGCTGCTCGTACTCGCCCTGGCCGTGCTGCTCCTCGGAGGGCTGGCCGGCGTGGTGGTGGTCCGCTCCGCCGCCCGGGCCGAGCAGACCCGCGAGGGCGATCCGACGGCCTCCCGGGGCCGGGTCACGCTCGACCGGCAGAACGGGCTGGCCTTCGTCAACGGCGCACAGGGTCCGCAGCGCGGGGCCCTCGTCTCCGTACCGGCCCAGTCGCCCGGGGCCGGGCGGACCGCCTCGGGCCTCAGCTGTCTGCGTTTCCACGCGGCGGCCGGTACCGGCGTGTGCCTGAGCTCGGCCCCCGGCACGCTCTCCCAGGAGAACCGGGCGCTGATCGTCGACTCAGAACTGCGCACGCTGCGCAGCTTCCCGCTGGCGGGAACCCCCTCACGGGCCCGGGTCTCCCCGAGCGGCCACTTCGCCGCCTGGACCGTCTTCGTGGCCGGGGAGTCCTACGGAGCCGCGTTCTTCTCCACCCGGACCTCGATCGTGGACACCCGTACCGGGGCGCTCGAACCGGATCTGGAGAAGTTCGCCATCGAGCTGGACGGCAAGCCCTACAGCTCCAGCGACACCAACTTCTGGGGGGTGACCTTCTCCAAGGACGACGACACCTTCTACGCCACCCTCGGCACCAACAGCCAGACCTATCTGGTGAAGGGCTCGATCGCGCGGCGCGCCGTCACCACGCTCGCCAAGAACGTCGAGTGCCCGTCGCTGTCCCCGGACGAGACCCGGGTCGCGTACAAGAAGCGCGTGCAGCGCGGCGCCTCCCTGTGGCGCGAGCACGTCCTGGACCTGCGGACACTGCGGGAGCAGCCGCTCGCGGAGAAGCGCAGCGTGGACGACCAGGCCCTGTGGCTGGACGACCGCACTCTGGCCTACGCCCTGCCCGCGGAGGGCTCGGTGGACACCACCGACCTGTGGACCGTCGCGGCGGACGGCACCGGAGCCCCCCGCGTCCTGGCGCGGGCAGCCTCTTCCCCGACCCGCCTCGGCTGACGGCCGCCGGCCCGGGGTACGTGCTTCAGGGCCGGCGCCCCGGCCCCGCGCTCAGGCCCCGGAGTCCTTGCCGGCCGCCCGCCGGTACTCGGCGTTGATCCGCTGGGCTTCCTCCAGCTGGTCCTCGAGGATGACGATGCGGCAGGCGGACTCGATGGGCGTCCCCTGGTCGACGAGCTCGCGGGCGCGGGCGGCGATGCGCAGCTGGTAGCGGGAGTACCGGCGGTGACCGCCCTCCGAGCGGAGCGGGGTGATCAGGCGTGCTTCACCCAGCGCGCGTAGGAAGCCCGGTGTGGTGCCGAGCATCTCGGCTGCCCGGCCCATGGTGTAGGCCGGGTAGTCGTCGTCGTCGAGACGGCCGATCGGGTTGTCCGGTGTCACTTTCACCTCGTTCGTGGGACGCGTGGAAAAGGCCCTGCTGCCGTCCGGCACCGGGGCCCCGAGGGAAATTCAACACCATGCGAAACGTACCGCCGCCCTGCGGACCCTCAATGGGGCGCCGGCGGCCGGCCGTGACCTCGTCCGGGCCCGCCCGTGGGCCCCGGGGCGTGCCCGTGGGCCCGCAGAATCGTTGGGGCGGGCATGGGCACTCCACACGCGGTCTCCCCGTCCCCCGCCCGGCACCGGGCACCCGAGCGCATTCCCGCCGCGACGGCCCGGGGCATCCCCCGGCAGCAGTCGGGCAGCGCTTTCCCCCTGGGCGGAGCGGCCCTCTTCGACCAGCTCGCCCTGGAGTGGGAAGCGCGTGGCGCCACCGTCCCCGGCCGTCCCGACCCGCTCTGGGAACGGCTGATCACCTACGCGCACTTCCAGCGCGAGACGGACGCCACCCTGCGCAGCCTGCGCCTGGACGGTGCCGCACCGCCTCCACCCCCGCCCGCGCCCTCGGCGGGCCCGCGCTGGACGCGGGTATGAGCCGGGGGTCCCCGGGCAACGCGCAGGGCCCCGGTCGGCTGCTGCCGACCGGGGCCCTGGTGTCCGTACGGGATGTCCCCGCTACACGCCCGCGGGGGTGCCCAGCATGGCCGACGCCTGCTCGAGCGGGGTCAGGGCGGCGGCGGGTGCCGGGACCGGGTCCGAGGTCCGGCAGGTGAAGCCCAGTGCGCTCAGGGCCCTGATCACCTCGCCGGCGGTGAAGTCCCGGCGGTCCTGGCGGGTGATGACGGCGCCCACCTGCTTGACGGGGTAGGCACGGCGGCCGATGACCACCGATTCGGCCGTGATCGGTTCGGGCTTGACGCCCTTCATCGATTCCAGGACGCCGCCCTTGGTCAGGTCGAACGGGAAACGGGCGATGACACAGCGCATGGGGTGCCTCACAGGTAGAAGAGAATCGTCCTGGCCTGGTCCGGCAGGAGCCGGGAGAGGCTGTCTAGGCGGCTGTGGCGGCCGGGGACTGCCGCTGGGGGCCACGGGCCGCCGTGCCGGTCCTGCTGCGCCGGTCCTGCGCGGGCCGACTGCGCCGGCCGCGGGAGGCGCCGGTACCGGTCCGGGTCCGCTCGCTGACGGGCGCGGTGATGGTGACCGGTACGCCGGACGGCGCCTGGGCACCGGTGATCCGGCTCAGTTCGGCCTCGCCGGAGCGGACCTGCGCGGTCAGCGGGGTGATTCCGGCGGCGGCCATCAGGCGGGTCATTTCACGGCGCTGATTGGGCAGGACCAGGGTGACCACGCTTCCGGACTCGCCGGCGCGGGCGGTACGGCCGCCGCGGTGCAGGTAGTCCTTGGGGTCGGTCGGCGGGTCCACGTTGACGACGAGGTCCAGGTTGTCGACGTGGATGCCGCGGGCCGCGACGTTCGTGGCGACCAGCACGCTCACGTGCCCCGTCTTGAACTGCGCGAGCGTACGGGTGCGCTGGGGCTGCGACTTGCCGCCGTGCAGGGCCGCGGCGCGCACCCCGCTGCTGAGCAGGTGCTCGGTCAGCCTGTCCACGGCGTGCTTGGTGTCCAGGAACATGATCACGCGGCCCTCGCGGGCGGCGATCTCGGTCGTGGCGGCCTGCTTGTCGAAGCTCTGCACGTGCAGGACGTGGTGCTCCATCGTGGTGACCGCGCCCTGCGAGGGGTCGACGGAGTGCACGACGGGGTCGGTCAGGTAGCGGCGCACCAGCAGGTCGACGTTGCGGTCCAGGGTGGCGGAGAACAGCATCCGCTGGCCCTCGGGACGCACCTGGTCCAGGAGCGCGGTGACCTGGGGCATGAAGCCCATGTCGGCCATCTGGTCGGCCTCGTCCAGGACGGTGATGCCGACCTGGTTCAGCCGGCAGTCGCCCCGCTGGATGAGGTCCTTGAGCCGGCCCGGCGTGGCGACGACCACCTCGGCCCCGGCGCGCAGCGCACCTGCCTGCCGGTGGATCGGCATCCCACCCACGACGGTGGCCAGGCGCAGCTTCACCGCACGGGCATAGGGGGTGAGGGCTGCCGTGACCTGCTGGGCGAGCTCACGCGTGGGTACGAGGATCAGCGCGAGCGGCTGCCCCGGCTCGGCGCTCTGGCCGGCCGTACGGGCCAGCAGCGCCAGACCGAAGGCGAGGGTCTTGCCGGAACCGGTACGGCCGCGGCCAAGCACGTCCCGGCCCGCCAGGCTGTTGGGCAGTGTCGCGCCCTGGATCGGGAACGGCGTGGTCATGCCCTCACGGGTGAGCGTGGTGAGCAGCTGGGCCGGCATGGCCAGGTCGGCGAACGCCTCGACGGCGGGCAGCGCGGGGACCACCGTGACCGGCAGGGCGAACTCGCCCTGCAGTGCGGCGGGACGACGGCCGTAGCCGCCCCCACCGGAGCGCTTGGGGCCGCTGGAGCGGCTGGGGGCCGACGAGCCGAAGCGGCTGCCGCGGCTGGAGGAGCCGGAGGAGCCACCGTAGGACGAGCCGGAAGAGCCACCGTAGGAACCGCCGGAGGAGCTCCCGTAGGAACCGCCGTAGGAGTTCGAGGAGCCACCGTAGGAGCCGGAGCCGGTGGATCCACCCGTACGGGTGCGTGAAGATCGGTCATTCATGCGGGTCGTGCGGTTCATGCAGAACCTTCCTCGATACGGCACATATCGAGGAATTCTCGGCAGCGTAAATCTGGCCGCACGATGATTCACAAGAATGAGCCGGAGCAAAAGCAGATATGACGGGGCCGGATCAAGACTTCAACCGACTTTGTCACTAAAGGATTATCGCCCCACGCGCCGGTCGGAAGGCGTCGTGTGCGGGCGGGGAGCCGAGGAATACATCCATCGGCCGAACGGTCGGGCGCTTCGAGTCGACGGGGAGTTGCCCGGTCGCGCCACTCACGCGGGCCGTAACGGCCCGCGGATCCGATAAAACGCAACGAGCTGGGGCCCGCACCCCAAGGTGCGGGCCCCAGCTACGTGGTTACGCGTGAACGTCAGGCGTTGACGATGTTCTCGGCGGTCGGGCCCTTCTGGCCCTGCGCGATGTCAAAGCTGACCTTCTGGCCTTCCTGAAGCTCACGGAAGCCCTGGGAGGCAATGTTCGAGTAGTGGGCGAACACGTCAGGACCGCCACCCTCCTGCTCGATGAAGCCGAAACCCTTTTCCGCGTTGAACCACTTCACGGTGCCATTAGCCATGTTGAAACTCCTTCGGGGCACAGCCCAGAGGTCCGCACTGTGCGGACCTCGAGTCGCCGATGATTGCCCAGCCCGGAATAATGCCGGAAAAGAAGAACACTCGCCCTGCTCACGAAGAGCCGGCGGAGGTGCTCGAAATTTTGGGAACCACAACTGCAACTGAAACCACAGTAGCACGCTGGGTCAGGAGTGACGTTGAATTTAATGGCGCTCTTTCGATGGGCCAGAAATACTGACCGCGACCCGTGCTCATTTCTGTGTTCGCGAGCACAGGTTTCAGGAGTGGTGCGGGAGAGGTACGGGCTTGGTCCGGAGCAGGCCGGGGATCCCGTACAGTGGTGTTCACAACGACGCGGGGTGGAGCAGCTCGGTAGCTCGCTGGGCTCATAACCCAGAGGTCGCAGGTTCAAATCCTGTCCCCGCTACGAAAAGGTTCGGCCCCCTTGACGCTTTGGCGTCAAGGGGGCCGAAGTCATTTCCGCTCCGGGCCGGAGACCGTTCTACCGGCCGGCCAGCGCGTCCCACAGCTCCGGTTCCTCGAACCCCAGGGCCCACAGTCCCGTGCCCCTGACCCCGTGGCGGGCCAGGACGGCCAGATGGGTGGCCGCGCCGTTCGCGTCCTGGTACCAGACCTGGTGCTCGTCCCCGTCCTCGTCCGTGTAGGCGAAGTGCGGGGTGCCCGACGCGGCGTCGAGCTCGTAGTCCGCGTCCACGTCGAGGCGCAGCGCCTCCGCCTCCAGCGCGGTGACGTGCCCGGCGCGGGCCCCGGACCCCACCGTCCAGTTCCAGCCGTACGCCGCCAGCGCCACCTCCAGCTTGTCGCGCGGCACGTGCGCGGTGGCGTACGTCAGGAACTCGTCGTACCAGGCGGTCGAGGACAGCGGCCCGGGTGCCTCCAGGGCGTTGTGCAGGTTGTAGCCCATGATCCGCAGCCGGTCGGCCACGGAGCCCAGGTGGGCGTAGTCGAAGGCCAGGCCCTCGTCCCCGGTGCGGGGCATGACCGTGACCACGCAGCTCTTGCGCAGGGCGTGCAGGCGGGCGCACAGCTCGCTGGTCAGCGCGTTGTATCCGGTGCGGACCCGCTCGCGCAGGGCGGCGTCCGGGGTCTCGGTCATCACTTCGTAGTCCAGGTCGAGGCCGTCGTAGGAACGGCTCGTGGCGACGGTCACGAGGGCGTCCACGTGCGCGGTGCGGCGGACCGGATCGTTCATGAGCTCCGCCATGGCCGGTGCGCGCAGGCTCTCGGTGACCGTTGGGACGACCTGGAGGCCTTTGGCGTGCAGGCCGTCGATGATGCGCCGGTCCCCGGCGCCCGTCTCGCCCGCGACCGTCGTCGCGGAGGAGGTCGCGTACCAGAACGGGCTGACGGTGTGGAGCTGGTCGGCGTGGGCCAGGGCGTCCCGGTAGCCGGCCTCGATGTTCCACCACGGGAGCCAGGCGGAGGTGGTGCGGGCCGGTGCGGCCGGTGCGGGGACCGGCGCGGCTGCCGTCACGGTGAGCAGGGCGGCCGCCACGAGGGCGGCGTGGAGGGCGGTCTTCATGCCCCCGACCTTGACGCCCGCGGGGCGCGGACCGGGCGCAGGCACGTCGCGGCAGATGAGTGGTGGCGGACTCCGCGGACCCCGCACTGGACCCCGCCGGCCGGAGGGCCGGCGGTACGCGTGTGCGTACCGCCGGCCCTCCGGAGCCGTCAGGCGGCGGCGCCGCCGTCGACCACCAGATCGGTGCCGACCACGGAGGCGGCGTCGGACGATGCCAGGTAGAGCACGGCCGCCGCGATCTCGGCGGTGGAGGACACCCGGCCCAGCGGCGATTCGTCCTTCATCCGCTCCGCGCGTCCGGCGTCGCTCTCACCTCGTCGCAGCGACATCGTGGTGGCTGCCGGGCCGGGGCTGACGGCGTTGATGCGCACCCCGTCGGCGATGTGGTCCAGGGCGGCCGCCCGGGTCAGGGCGGAGACGGCCGCCTTGGTGGTCAGGTAGCCCGCGACCCCCGGGATGCGGGTGTGCGCGCCGAGGTTCGAGGAGATGTTGACGATCGCCCCGCCGGTGGGCTGCTCGCGCATCCGGACGACTTCGGCCTGGAGGCTGAGCAGTACTCCGGTGACGTTGATGTCGAGCAGCGTGCGCCAGTCCTCTTCGGGAAGGTCCGCGACGGGGCCGCCGCCGCGGAAGACCCCCGCGTTGTTGACGGCCACGTCCAGGCCGCCGAAGTGCTCGACGGCCCGGCTCACCAGGGCCCGTACCTCCTCGGAACGGGTC
This sequence comes from Streptomyces sp. NBC_00435, assembly GCF_036014235.1. Taxonomy (GTDB): domain Bacteria; phylum Actinomycetota; class Actinomycetes; order Streptomycetales; family Streptomycetaceae; genus Streptomyces. Next base: position 7,661,933 of record NZ_CP107924.1, on the reverse strand, counting down.
ACGTCCGCGGTGACCGCGACGGCGGTGCCGCCTTCCTTCCCGATCAGCGCGACCGTCTCCTCCAGGGGGCCGGCGCTGCGTCCGGCCACGGTCACGCGGGCCCCTTCGGCGGCGAAGGCGAGGGCGACGGCCCGGCCGATGCCGGAACCGGCGCCGGTGACGAGGACGCTCTTGCCTGCGAAACGTGCGGACATGGTGGTGTTTCCCTTCTCGGTCAACCGGCCGGGCCACTGCCCGGCCGGCTGACGGGTTACTTGACGCGGGTGTTGAGGAAGGCGACCGCGGCGAAAGCGACCGCCGTGGCGGCGAGCGAGATCGTGTCGGAGCCGAGGGAGAGCACCGCGGCGAAGACGACCGTGGGGCCCAGTTCCATCGCGGTGTTCATTACCCCGCCCGCGAGGCCCGCCTGGTGCGGCGCCACCCCGTTGGTGGCGAGGACGGCGGCCCCCGCGAAGGCGGCCGCGGTGCCGGCCGGGAGCAGCAGCAGACCGGGGAGCAGACCGTAGGCGTACGGGATCTGGTCGGCCAGGCCGGTGAGCGCGAGGAGCCCGAGGCCCGCCGCGGCGGTCACGAGTCCGGCCGTGGTGAGGCGGGGCGCCCCGTACCGGGCGACGAGGGGGCCCGCCACGCGGCCCGCCACCAGCAGGGTCACCGCGAAGGGCACGAACGCGGCGGAGGTCCGCAGCGGCGACCAGCCCAGGTCCTGCTGGAGGTGGAGCGAGAGGAGGACGAAGACCGTGGCCGTACCGGCGGCGGTCAGGCCGATGGCGGAGAGGGCCAGGACCCGGCGCCCGTCGCGGAGGAACCCCAGCGGGAGCAGGGGGTCGCGGACCCGGCGTTCGACCATCGGAAAGGCCAGCAGCAGCGCGGCGGCGGTGAGCAGGGGGACCAGGACGCTCGTCGAACCCCAGGACTGGACGTCGGTGAGCACGAGGCCGTAACTGGCCAGGCTGATACCGGCGGTGGCCAGCAGGGCGCCCGGCAGGTCCAGGGAGCGGCCCTCGCCCGCCGGGGTGGTGGGCAGCAGTCGGGGCGCGAGGATCAGTGCGGCGACGGCCACCGCTACCGGGACGGCGAAGGAGAGGCGCCAGGTGGTGAGGGCCGAGATGACCCCGGAGAGCAGGTTGCCGGCGGTCGCGCCGAGGACCGACAGGCCGCCCCAGGTGGCCATCGCCCTTCCGAACGCGGCGGGTTCGGGGAAGACCGCCCGCAGTACGGCCATCGCGGCTGGCGCCGTGAGCGCGGCGCCCACCCCCTGGGCGAAGCGGGCGGTGAGCAGGATTCCGGGGCCCTGGGCGAGCGGCGCCGCGAGCGACGCGACGGTGAAGAGGAGCAGTCCGGCGGTGAGCACCCGGCGCCCGCCGAAGCGGTCGGTGAGGCGGCCTCCGAAGAGCAGGAGGCCGGCGAAGGTCAGCCCGTAGGCGGCGCTGAGGAGCATCAAGTCGTCGCGGGCCAGCGAGAATTCGCGGCCGATCGTGGGCAGCGGCACGATCAGCGAGGTGAGCGCGAAGATCAGTGTCATCTGCACGGTGCCGAGCAGCGCGAAGGCGGGACCGGGGGCCGGACCGGCCGGCCTGGTGTCGGACGTGGTGGGCGTCGCCGTGGTGTCGGCAGTCTGCGTGACGGTCATTACTCCCCCTGATATTTGATCGTACGTTCCAGAATGAGGCCATGGAGCAAGCTCCCCGAAGGGAGGTGCCGGTCGAGCACGGTGTTCAGTCGGGCAGCTCAGTCGAGCAGGGCGAGGGCCTGTTCCGCCGCATCGCGCACCCGGCCCGGGTCCTGCGAGGCCTTGCCGACCACGCGCAGGCCCTGCATCAGCACCAGCAGCATCCTGGCGAGGGTGCGCGGATCGCGGTCCGCGGGCAGCTCGCCCTGAGCCTGGGCCCTGGTGAGCGCCGACTGCAGCAGGGTCTCGATGTGGTTCCAGCTGGCTTCGACCCGGCCGGCCGCCGCCGGGTCGTGCGCCCCCAGCTCCGCCGCCGTGTTGGTCACGAAGCAGCCGCTGCGCCGCAGATCACCGGTGCTCGCCTCGGCGGCGAAGCGGCGTACCACCGCACGTACGGCCGGCAGCGCGGGCCCCGGCTGGGACAGCTCGCGCAGCAGGCCCGGGTCGCGGTACTCGCTGTAGCGGTCCAGCGCCTTCAGGTACAGCTCGCGCTTGTTCCCGAAGGTGGCGTACATGCTGGCCCGCCCGATGCCGAGGTGTTCCACGAGGTCCGCCATCGTCGTCGCCTCGTAGCCGCGCCGCCAGAACAGCTCGAGAGCCGACTGCAGCGCGGCGTCCGGATCGAATTCCTTGGTCCTGGCCACGTTCAGTACTGTACGACATACTGGAACGGTCGGTCAAGTAATCTGTTCAGATGGCCTGGAGCTCCCCCGCCGGCCGGGCCCGCAGCCCGACGACCTCCACACAGCGCAGGAGCTTGGCCTGGGCGCGGGGCGAATCGGCGAGGGGTACGACGATCTCGCACACCGCGAGTCCGTCACCCTCCGCGGCCCGGAAGGACAGTGCCCGCACGGACAGGTTGTTGAGCATCGAGGAGATGCGGGTGAGGGCGTGGCCCCCGTCCCGGACGGTGACGGTCAGCGTGTGGCAAGCGGTGTCGCCGGGGCGCACGGCGTCGTCGACGGCGGGGAGAACATCGCTGCGGGTCATGAGTGGTGGCTCCTGTCCTGGGGCGGGACTGTGCTGAAGGCGCGTGGTCCCGGAAAACAAGAAGACCCCTCGCGGGTGCGAGAGGTCTGCGTGCGGGCGGTGGGCTGCTGGGGTGATCGCTCAGTTCAGCTCCGGGCCGGCACGCCGGCGCTAATCTTCAGCTGGCGCATGCGGAAGAGTCTGGCACGCCGCCGCCGACATGTGGCACCGCATCTCACAATGCGGATGGCCCGCGCCCCGGACCCGCTGGTGCGCTACCCGGGCATGCGCAGCTGGACCGTGATGTCCCGGGGCACGGCCAGCACAGGTGGTCGAAGTGGCCTGGCCCCTCCCACCCGCCCAATGGCGCACCCGGGTCGCGACGGACCGCGGACGATGGTGGGCTGGCGGGTGACCGTGCGGCCGACCGGGGCCGTGCGGGCAGGGTGAGGAGACCTGTAGTGGCCAAGGCATATCTGGTGGGTGCGGGGATCGCTTCCCTGTCGGCGGCGGCGTTGCTGATTCGGGAGGGCGGATTCGCCGGCGCGGACATCACGATCCTGGAGGCCCAGGACCGTACCGGTGGCAGCCTGGACGCCGCGGGAGATCCGGAGAACGGCTACACCATGCGCGGCGGCCGGATGTTCGAGCTGCACTTCGAGTGCACCTACGACCTGCTGCGCTCCATCCCCTCCCTGGACTCGCCGGACACCTCGGTCACCGAGGACACCTTCGCCTTCCACGAGGACTTCGCCTGGAACGACAAGGCCCGCCTGGTCGACGCGGCCGGCAACCGGGTGGACACCCGCTCCATGGGGTTCTCCGAGCGCGACCGCCTCGACCTGGTCGCGTGCGTGGCCTCCCCCGAGTCCCGCCTCGACGGCAAGCGCATCTCCGACTGCTTCGCACCGGAGTTCTTCACCACCAACTTCTGGTACATGTGGTGCACGACCTTCGCGTTCGAGCCGTGGCACTCCGCGATCGAGTTCCGGCGCTATCTCAACCGGTTCGTGCACCTGTTCAAGACCTTCGACACCATGTCGGGCATCTACCGCACGCGTTTCAACCAGTACGACTCGATCGTGCGCCCGCTCCAGGCCTGGCTCCGGAGCAACGGCGTCGTGTTCACGATGAACACCACCGTGACCGATGTGGAGCTGGCCGAAGGCGACGGCATCACGGTCATCTCCCTCGCCTGTACCCAGGACGGCACGGCCCGGAAGATCCCCGTCGCCCCCGACGACCTGGTGTTCGTCACCAACGGTTCGATGACCGCGAACTCCACCCTGGGGTCCACCGGCACCGCGGCCGTACTGGACACCTCCGCCCCGGACGATTCGTGGCGGCTGTGGCAGACCCTGGCGGCCAAGCGGCCGAACCTGGGCGACCCTTCGGTGTTCGACTCCTCCGTCGCGGACTCCACCTGGGGTTCCTTCACCGTCACCACCAAGGACCCCACCTTCTTCAAGGCCATGGAGGAGTTCTCCGGCAGCGAGGCCGGCAAGGGCGGGCTGATCACCTTCAAGGACTCCGGCTGGCTACTGACCATCGTCCTCAACCACCAGCCGCACTTCCACGAGCAGCCCGAGGACACCTACGTCTGGTGGGGGTACGCCCTGTTCCCCGACAAGCCCGGCGACCACGTGGGCAAGACGATGGCCGAGTGCACGGGCCGCGAGATCCTGTCCGAGGTGCTCGGACACCTGCGCCTCGCGCAGAGCGAGGAGATCCTGGAGTCCTCCGTCGTGATCCCGGCCCTGATGCCCTACATCACCAGCCAGTTCCTGGTCCGCAAGGCCGGTGACCGGCCCGAGGTCGTCCCGGAGGGCTCCACCAACCTGGCCTTCATCGGCCAGTACGCCGAGGTACCCGACGACGTGGTGTTCACCGTCGAGTACTCGGTGCGCACCGCGTGGACGGCCGTGGCCCGGCTGCTCCACCTGGACCGGCAGCCTCCGCCGGTCTACAAGGGCGGCCACGACCCCAAGGTGCTCCTCGAGGCGCTGCACACGATGCACCGCCGCTGAGCCGGCGACGCCGCGGGCGGGACCGGGTACCGTACGCCCCTCGACGACAGAGAGGTACGGCCATCGTGACCCGGATCCCGCACGTGGGCGACGTCGTGGGCGATTTCTCGCTCCCCGGCGGTCAACTCACCGAAGACGCCTTCGCACGAGGGCAGTACTCGCTCGGCGAACAGCGCGGGAAGCCGGTCGTCCTCGCCTTCTATCCCGGTGACAACACCCCCGTCTGCACCGCGCAGTTGTGCTCCTACTCCGACGGGCTGGAGGCGCTCTCGGCGTGCGGTGCCCAGGTGTGGGGCATCAGTCCGCAGGGCGTCGACAGTCACGAGGCCTTCGCCCGGGCGCGCGGCCTGCGGATGCCGCTGCTCGCCGACACCGACCGGGAGGTGGCCCGGGCCCTCGGCATCTCCGCTCCCGTGATCGGCCTGCGGCGGGCCGTCTTCGTCGTCGCGCCGGACGGCACCCTGCACTGGAAGCACGTCAGCACGCTGGGCATGCGGTTCCCCTCCGCCGAGGTCATCGCGGAGCGGCTCGTCGGCGTCGGCGCCGCCTGAGCCGGGGCGTCCCGGCCGGGATCAGGGAAGCGGGCCCGGCCGGGACTCAGGAAGCGGTCTCGGCCGAGGGCATGAGGCGGCCGACCGAGTTGACCAGCTGGCGGCGGCTCAGCAGGCGGCCGCCGACCGCCATCACCCGGTTGAGGGCGCCGGAGATCACGCTGGGGCCCGGGTTCCTGCGGTCGAGCGTCCTGAGCGCCGTGAGGACGACCTCCGCCGAGGTCTGGACCCGGGTACCGCCGTTGACCTCGCGGGTTCCGACGACGTCGAAGAACTCGGTCCGCGTCGCACCCGGCGAGAGCGCGAGGACGCGCAGTCCGGTGCCCTGGGACTCGTGCCAGAGGGCCTCGGTGAAGCTCAGCACGAAGGCCTTGGTGGCGCCGTAGACGGCCATCTGGGGAATGGGCTGGTAGGCGGCCACGCTCGCGACGTTGACGAGGACGCCCTCGCCCTGGGCCCGCAGGGGCCCGATGAAGGCGCGGCTGATGTCGACCACCGCGCCCACGTTCACGGCGAGTTCCTGGCGCAGACGTGCGGGGTCCTCCTGGTGGAGGGGGCCGAAGGTGCCGAAACCGGCGTTGTTGACCAGGCTCGTGACCGTTATGCCGCGTCGCGCGATCTCTTCGAAGAGCGCTTCTCCGATCCGGTCCGCGCCGAGGTCCATCGCCACGGGCGTCGCCGTCACCCCGTGCGCCGCCGAGAGCTCGGCCGCCAGCCGCTCGAGGCGGTCCGCACGGCGGGCCACCAGGACGAGGTCGGAGCCCCGGGCGGCCAGGCGGCGCGCGAACTCCTCGCCCAGACCGGAGCTGGCACCCGTGATCAGTGTGGTCCGGCCCCGGTAGTCGACCGCGTTCATGGCCCGTCTCCCCTGCGTGTGGTGGCGTACTCGCCGTGCCGGGACACGGTACGCGCCCCACTCACCACGCGGCCCCCCGGTCCCCGGGCATCGCTGCCCGGGGACCGGGGGGCCGAGGAGGCCCGACCGGGCGTGCTCAGTTGTTGGATCCCACCGTGTTGTTGAGGCCCGCGTTGAACACGTCGTCGGCGGCGAACTGGAGCCAGTCGCCGAAGACGATGGTGTACGACTTCTCGGACGGAGCGTTGACGGTCACATCCGCGGCGGCGGCGGAGGCGCCCCCGAGGACGATGACACCGGCGGCGACGACGGAGAGCGCGGAGCGGACGGTACGCATGGATCCACCTTTCGGGAGGGCAGTAGGCACCCCGAACCTAGGGAGGAGCCGCCCGCATGTCCCGGCGCACTGCCGGGCACGGGACAGAGCCAGCCGATCGGACGCACCTGGTCCGCCGCACCCGCCCGCACCCGCCCGCACCGGCTCCGCCGCCTGCTAGCGCCGGCGGGCCGTGCCGGCGGCGAGGGCGTCGCCGACGAGCCGGATGGCGCGGGCCAGCCGGGCGAGCTGCTGGAGCTCGACGGCGTACATCCTGATCGAGGTCTCGATGACCCCCTCGGCCACCCCTAGGGCGGGGAGCTCGGCGCGGCCGGTCTCCAGGGCCACGCGTACGGCCCGCGTCTCGTGCTGCACCTGCAGCTGGGCGTGGCGCGCGAGGAGTACGGGGCTGCGCGTCAGGGGCGCGTAGCCGGCGTAGCGGGCCGGCAACAGGTCGCGCAGCCAGCGGGTGGCCGTGCGCTCCCAGTCGTGACTTCCGGGCTGCTTGACCTGGCAGGGCCAGTCCGGGCTGCGCGTGGTGCGCGTGGTGAGTGCCGTCTGAGACATTCTTGCCGCTTCCACAGGGTGTAGAACGCTGATCGGGACGTGATGGCGCGGCCTCGGCCCAGGGGTTGGCCGAGGCCGCGGGGGCGCTCCGGGATCCGAAAGCCGGACGGGACACCTGGCGTCACGTGAGGAGGAGAAACGTCACGCCGGGCATCTGTTCTGGGAGGGTGTGGGGACACCTTCCCTGGCATCTTGACGGATGTCCGCGCCGCCATCAGTAAACATATATACCGTTGAGTAAGCAAGGGTATGAAAATATTCATGCTCGCTTGGGGTGTGAATACGGCAGGTCAGGACCCCTGACACCCCCCGAACGATCCCTAGAGGAAGAATCCGTGCTGGTCGGCTGCCTGCTCATAGCTTTCGAGCCGGGTCTGCGTCCGTTCCGGGTCGGCGTCGGCCATCGCCTGGAGCAGAGCCGCGGACAGGACCCCCGGCGCCGAGTAGGAGTCGAAGACCAGCCGCGAACCCGTGCCGGCCGTCAGGGCCACATCGGCCTCGTCCACCAGCGGTCCCAGCGTGGGATCCGTGATCAGCGCGACCCGCAGCCCCGCGCTGCGCGCCACCCGCAGCGCCGCCAGGGTCTCCTTGGCGTGCCGGGGCATCGCGAAGGCCAGTACCCAACTGCCGCCCGCCGCGCGGGCCTGCAGCAGCGCGTCGTAGGCGACGCTGCCGCCGCCCGTCACCAGGCGTACGTCGGGGTGGATCCGGCGGGCCGCGTACGCGAAGTACTCCGCCAGCGAGACGGAGATCCGCAGCCCGAGGACCGTCAGCGGCACCGACCGGGCCAGCTCGCGGCCGATGTCGAGCACCTGGTTGGTGTCGGCGAGCAGCTGCCGGACGCCCCGCAGGTTCTCGATCTCGGCATCGACGGCGGCCTGCAGTTCGTTGCGGCGGGCCTGTTCGGGGCTGTCCGGGGCGCCGGCCACCGCACTGAGCGCGATCGGCTGGAGCACCTCGCGCAGGGCGGGATAGCCACTGAATCCGAGCGCGGAGGCGAAGCGGGTCACGGACGGCTGGCTCACGCCGGCCCGCTCCGCGAGCTCCGTGATCGAGAGGAACGCCGCCTCGGTCAGGTGGTCGACGAGGTACTGGGCGATCCGCCGCTGGCCCGGGGAGAGCGGATGTCCGTCGAACAGCGCCCGGACCCGGTCGGCCGGGGCGCGCTCGTGGTCGGCCGCCTGCTCGCTCGGCGTGATCGCGGCCGCTTGTGCGCGCGCCTGCTGCCCCGATGACACCGGCGGTCCTCCCTCTCGTGCCACTCCGTGATCCCAACATAGCTCACGGCATCCGGCTGACCAGCGCGCTTCCCCCTCGGCCGGCCTCCGGTGACGCCCGCACCGCCCCCCGTCACCCCCCTCCCCCCGATCACGGACCGTCAGCAGCCAGGCTTCGGCGCCCGTGTCAGCACTCCGTCACCGGCTCCCCCGCCGTGAGCCGGTACCGGGCCCGGGCGTCGAGGAGGAGGACCGCGAGCGCGCGCAGGGGCTGGCGCAGCCGAACGAACGCGCCGCCGTCCGCGCCGGGTTCGGCCCGTACGCCGTGCAGGGCGAGGCGGTAGCCGGTCCCGGCGTACTGGGCGGGGGTCAGGCGGTAGCCGCAGGGCAGGTCGGCAAGGACTTCACCCCCGTTCGCGGGGGCGTTGTCCGCGCCGCCCAGCAGGACCGGGCCCGCCCCGCGCAGACCGGCCCGGCGGGCCGTGGCCGAGACCGCCGCCAGCGGACCCGTACGCTCCGACAGGTAGGCGAACAGGCCACGGAGTCCTGCCAGTTGAGAGCTCACACGGCGGCGGTGGTTGAGCGCCGGATCGGCCCGCTCCGCCTCGCCGGATCGGCCCGCGGGCGCTTCGACGCGGCTCTCGATCAGCAGTGTGACCGCATGCTTGACGCCCGCCACGTTGCGCAGGATGCGCTCCTGGCCGTCGCCCGCCGACTGCCCGGCCGGAGCACCGGTCGCGGGGTCGGTCCGGATGCCGTAGGTCCCGGTGGAGTACCCCGCCGCGCGCCCCTGCGCGCGTACGTACGCGGCGGACAGCACCCGGGACTGCGCGTACACCCCCGGGTCCGTGTTGAGGTTGCGCGGCCAGAGGTCGAAAAGGTCCTTGTCGTAACTCCCCGGCGTCGCCCGGTACTCGTGCAGGTCGTACACGAGCCGCGGCTTCCGGTCGCGCAGTACGGCGGCCACGGCCCGTGCCTCGGGCGAGATCAGGGCCATGTGGTCGCGGTTGATGTCGGTGCCCCGCGCGTTGAACCGGGTGCCGGCCGCCCGTCCGTCCGGGTTGGCGGTCGGGACCACCAGCAGCGTGACGGCCTCCAGGAGGCGCCGGGTCGCCTCGTCCCGGGTGTGCGCGAGGTCTCGTACGGTGGTCAGGCAGGCCTCGCGCCCCGCCGGCTCGTCGCCGTGCTGACTGCACACCAGCAGGACGCCGAGGGGGCCCCGGCCCACGCTCACCAGGTGCAGCGGGCGGCCCCGTACGGTCGTGCCGATGGTCCCGACGACGGTGCGCCCACCGGGCCGGCCGAGTTCGCGCAGGAGGTCCCGCTCCTGGGACTCGCTGGTCCAGCGGGCCCCGTGCGCGGCCTCGAATCCGGTACGGGGCACCCCGTCGGCCGCACGCGCCGGACCGGAGTACAGCGGCGCACAGAGCACCGCGGTCAACGTCGCGGCGAGTACGGACGGACCGCGCGCCGTCATCATCCTGATCACGCCCCGGTTGTAGCGGGTCGCGGACCGCGGCGGCAGGGCAGCGCCGGTGAACTCACCCGGGTGGCTGGGCGGGTTCCTCCGGTACGGGCCACCGCGTGTCCGCCGAACGGCGCCGGGGCCGCGCCCGTACGGGTGCCGCGGGAGTCGCCGCCGACCGGTTCCCGCGGTCCGGGTCACGCCGCCCGGCTACGGCTACGGCTACGGCTGTTCGCGCAGGCCCTCCGGCAGGCGGCCGGTGTGCACCACCCCCAGGGTCTGGGTGGCGCGGGTGAGGGCGACGTAGAGATCGCTGTGCTCGTGGTCGGCCGGTTCCACGACGATCACCGTGTCGAACTCCAGCCCCTTGGCCTGCCGCGGGGCCAGCAGGACCACCGGACGGGTGAGGTCGGGCTCCTCCCCCGCCCGTACGCCGGGCAGCGCGGCCGCCAGCGCCTCGTGCAGCGGGCGCGGGGCGATCACCGCGAGGCGGCCCCCGGCCGGCGCCCCCTCCCGTACGGCCCCGGCGACCGCACCGGCCAGGTCGTCCGTCCGTGCCACCCAGGGCCGCCGCCCGGTGGAGCGGACCGAGCTCGGCGGCTCGAAGCCCGGGTGACGGGCCCGGAGCACGGCGGCCGCCACGTCCATGATCTCGGCGGGCGTCCGGTAGTTGACGCCGAGGCGCACGAGCTCCCAGCGGTCCTCCACGTACGGAGCCAGGATCTGCTGCCACGAGCCGCAGCCGGCCTCGTCACCGGTCTGGGCCGGGTCTCCCACCAGCGTCATGGAACGGGTCGGGCAGCGCCGCATGAGCAGGCGCCATGCCATCGCGGACAGTTCCTGCGCCTCGTCCACGATGACGTGCCCGAAGGCCCAGGTGCGGTCGGCGGCGGCCCGTTCGGCCGCGCCGCGGTGGTCGGCCTCCTCCTGCCGCTCCGCCATCCGCTCGGCGTCGATGATGTCGTGGGCCGCGAGGAACTCGTTCTCCATGTCCTCGAACTCGTACGAGTCCGAGCCCGCCGACAGGTCCAGGACGCCCTGTGCGTACGCGACGCGCTCGAGGCGTTCGCGCTCCTCGGCGGCGCGCAGCGCGGTGTCGTCGACTCCGAGCAGCTCGGCGGCCTCGTCGAGCAACGGGACGTCGGCCGGGGTCCAGTCCGCGTCGCCTGTCGTGACGCGCCTGATCAACTCAGCTTCGTGCGGCGGGAGATGTGTGGGGTCGGCGAGGTAGTCGGAGATCAGCCGCCGGGGTGTGAGCGGTGGCCACAGCGTGTCGATGGCGGCGTGCACCCCGGCGCTGGTGGCGATCTCCTTGCCCAGCTGCGCGATGTCGTCGGGGCCGAGCAGGTTGGGGCCGCCGAAGGGATCGGCGCCGAGCCGGTCGGTGAGCTGTCCGGTGAGCGCGTCGATGATCCGGAAGGCGAAGTACGGGCGCGCCAGATTGTGCGGCAGTCCGGTGGCGCGGGCCCGGTCCCGGGCCTCGTGGGCCATGGTCCGGTCGAGCAGCAGCGTCCCGTAGTCGTCGTGGTCGATCTCCAGGGCCGCCTCGGGGACCACGTCGGCGTCCTCGCCGCTTCCCGCCGGCACGGTCTCGGGCAGCGTCTGCCGGTCGCTCACCACGCGCGCGAGGACGGCGGCCATCGCGGCGCGCCCCTTGACGGCAGCGGCGCCGGGTCGGTCGGTGGCGGTCGCCCGGACTCCCGGGAACAGCTCGCCCGGGGTGGCGAGCAGCACCCCGGTCTCGCCGAGAGCCGGGAGCACCCCGCCGATGTAGCCGAGGAAGGCCGGATTGGGCCCGACGATCAGCACGCCGCGCTTGGCGAGCAGTTCGCGCTGCGCGTAGAGGAGGTACGCGGCCCGGTGCAGGGCCACGGCGGTCTTGCCGGTGCCCGGCCCACCCTCCACCACCAGGATCCCCCGGTGCGTGGAGCGGATGATGCGGTCCTGCTCGGCCTGGATGGTCCGCACGATGTCGTGCATCCGGCCGGTGCGGGCGGCGTCGAGTGCGGAGAGCAGGACCGCGTCCGCGTCGGCGCCCTCGTAGCCGGTGCGCTCGGTGTCGGCGAGGTCCAGGATCTCGTCGTGCAGGGCGGTGACCTCGCGCCCCCGGGTGGTGATGTGGCGCCGGCGACGCAGGCCCATGGGGGAATGGCCGGTCGCGAGGTAGAACGGGCGCGCGGCATCGGCCCGCCAGTCGATTACCAGGGGCGTGCGCTCCGTGTCGTCCTGCCTGATTCCGATACGGCCGATGTGATGGTCGGAGCCGTCGGAGAACTCGAGCCGGCCGAAACACAGACCGTTCTCGCCCGAGTTCAGAGCGGAAAGCAGACCGGACTGCTCAGCGACCAGGACATCCCTCTCCAGCCGCGCCTGGAACCCGCTTCCGGCCGCGCCGAGGGCGCCCTGTACGGCCCGTTCGGCCTGGTCGCGCAGGGCATCGAGGCGGGCGTAGAGCGCTGTGATGAATTGCTGTTCATTCCGGAATTCTTCGGTTGACAATTCCACTCCTGACGCGATACAGTGTCCCCATAAGCTTCTTCACGCCTAGGCTCCGCCTCGATGTGAAACATTAAATATACGCAGACAAACACCCCGGCCGTCAATCGGTCCGGGGTGTTTCTGCGTCACGGGGCTTACAGGGCTTGTGGAGTTATTCACGAGGAGCGTGCCGGAGCATGCCGGAGCGTCAGTGCAGCATGCGAACCTTCTGGTCGGCCAGGTCGTAACGCGCGGCCGCCACGCCGGCCGGTGGATATCGCCCGCGCGAGGTCGGGCTCCGCCGCGAGCCGGGCGCGGGTCCTTCGCGCGTGGGCGTCGATGGTGGCCGCGATCCGGGCCTCGCCGTGCTGACCGCGGTCGATGGCGGGCCGGATCTGCTCGGCCAGGTACTGGATGTGGGCGGGCAGCTGAGCACCGGTCTCGTCCGCGTGGACCGCGGCGCCGACGGCCCCGCACGACTGGTGGCCGAGGACCAGGACCAGGGGGACGTCCAGTTCCAGGACCCCGTACGCGATGCTGCCGAGCACCGCCTCGTCCAGCACCTCGCCCGCCGCCCGTACGGTCAGCAGATCGCCGAGCCCCTGGTCGAAGACCAGCTCGGGCGCCACCCTGGAGTCGACGCAGCCCAGCACGATCGCGAAGGGGTGCTGCTCCCGCGCCACCTGGAGGCGCACGGAGCCCGACTCGTGCGGGTGCTTCTGGCGGTACGCGGCCCAGCGCCGGTTGCCGGTCGCCAGGCGGCGAAGCGCCGCGTCCGGGGTGGTGGGCCGACCCCCGTCCACGGTGTCCACGGCGCCGGCCGAGGCGCCGGAGCCGTCGGACGCGGAGGCCGGGAAGACGGATGCGAGTCCGAGGACGGACCCGGCGGCGGCGGTGCCCGCCAGGGCGGTGCGCAGGAGGGTACGGCGACTGGGCGAAGTGACGTAAGTCGTCTGCGTGTTCGATGACATTGGGGGACGCTATCCCCGTGCGGCGCCACCTCGACCGCCACGGGCCGGAAATGGCGGATTCCGCCCGGAGCCCGGCTCGTTCGGGGCTTCACTCCGTGTCGGCGTCCGGGGCGCTCCGCGGGGTGAGGGCGGCGGCCGGCCTGACCGTGTGGGGCCCGAAGCGCTCGCGGGCGTTGTCCGCGGCGGCCTCGATCCGCCGGGCCGCCTCGTCGTCGGGGTCGAAGGTCAGCTGCCTGCTGGCGAGTTCGGCGGCGCGGAGTTCACCGGCCTGCACCTCCAGTACCCGCACACGGGCGCGCTGCAGGCCCAGGGCGTCGTGCATCCCGTAGACGGCGGTGAGCAGGGCCCGGGTATGGGCGGTGGGCTCGGGCAGGGTGCGGGTCCGCGTCGCGACGGTCCGGTCGGCGAAGCGGACCGTCAGCGTGAGCCTGCGGGTGACGTGCTCGTCCTCGCGCAACCGGTGGCCCAGCTCGTCGACGAGGGCGAGCAGCGCGCTCCGCTGCCGCTCCCGGTCGAGCTCGTCGAGCGGGAAACCGTGCTCGGCGCGAAGGGTCCGCGGTGGCGCGGCCGGGGCCACGCGGGCGGGGTCGTGGCCGCGGGCGGCCTCGTGGATGCGCCGGCCGGTCTGCGCTCCGAGGATGCGCTGCAGGGTCGCGGGCGGCGCGGCGGCGATCTCGCCGAGGGTGGTGAGCCCGTACGCCGCGAGCTGCCGGGCGGTCCTGGTGCCGATGCCGGGCAGTCTGCCGGCGGGCTGGTCGTGGAGGAACCCGGCGACGGCCCCGTCGTCCGCCGCCAGCGCGCGCACCGCTCCCGGGGGCCCGTCGTGGGCGGCCATGGTGGCCAGCAGTGGGTTGCGGGCGACACCGATGGTGCAGTCGATCCCCATCAGCACCAGGGTCCGCACGCGCGTTCTGACCGCCAGCTCGGGGGCGGTCAGCCGGAAGTACCGCAGCGAACCGGTGACGTCGGCGTACGCGGCGTCCGGTGGGAGCGGCTGCACGGTGGGGGTGAAATCGGTGAGTACGGCCAGCAGTCGGGCGTAGGTCTGCTCGTCCGGCCGGCCGTGGAAGTGCACGTACAGCACGCCTGCGACGGGTGGTGCGGGCACGGCAGGGATGACGGGGGTGGCGGGAGTGGTCATCCGGCGCTCCCTTGGCTCTGGTGGTGGAGTTTCCGGCCGGAGACGGTGCCGTCGCCTGCCGGCTGCAGGTCGGCCCAGGCGTGCATGGTGTAGCCGGTGGCCAGCTCGATCCGGCGTCCCGGGGCGGTGGCGGCGGGCCGGTGCGCGGCATCGGCGGCCAGCCGGCCGGCCACCGCGTCGAGGCCGCCGCTGGTACGCAGCCGGACCAGCTCGGCGAGGTCCCAGGCCATTTCGCCGACCACGGACAGGGCGCGGCCGCGCCGTTGCAGCTGTCCGCGCACCAGCAGCAACCCGCTGTGGAAGACGGTGTGGGCGCAGGCCGCGTGGGAGTCCTCGAAGAAGGCGAGGTCGACCAGGCCGGAGGCGTCGTCCAGGGTCAGGAAGATGACGCGTTTGCCGGAGGCGATCGGCGGGGTCTGGGTGGAAACCTTGGCTCCGGCCACCAGTACCGTGCTCCCGTGCTCCACGGCGGCGAGGCGGTCCGCGGCCGTGAAGCCGAGTTCGGTGAGGAAGGCGGCGTGGTCGGCCATCAGGTGGCGGGAGGCGTCCACCCCCAGCACCGAGAGCTCGGCGTCGAGCCGCTCGGCCCCGTCCATGTCCGCCAGCCCCGCGGGCGGCACCGGGTCGCCGTCCCCGCCGAGCGGCAGCTGGCCCTCGGCGGCGCCCGCGGCGCGCTGGGCGCGGTGCAGCTCGGCGATGTGCAGCAGCAGGTCCCGCCGGTTGGTGCCGAAGGCGTCCAGCGCGCCGACCCGGGCCAGGCGCTCGGCCACCGGCCGGGAGGGGTGGGCCCGCAGCATCAGGTCCTGCACCGACGCGTACGGGCGGCCGGCGGCGATCCGCTCGGCGTCGGCACCGTGGATTCCGTGGACGTCCATCAGTGCCAGCCGCACTCCGTAGGGTCCCGGGGTGCCGTCGGGCCGGACGGTGCGCTCCACGCGGTAGACGACGTCGGAGGCGTTGACGTCCAGCGGCAGTACGGGCACGCCCCGGCGCCGTGCGTCCGCGACGATCACCCGCTTGGGGTACATGCCCGGGTCGTGCGTGAGCGCCCCGGCGTAGAACGCCGCCGGGCGATGGGTCTTCAGCCACGCCGACTGGTACGTCGGCACGGCGAAGGCGACCGCGTGCGCCTTGGCGAAGCCGTAGGCGCCGAAAGCGGCGACGGTCTCCCAGCTCCGCTCGACGGTCTCCTTCCCGTAGCCGTTGGCGCGGGCCCGCTCCCCGAACCACGTCCGCAGGCCGGTGATCCGGTCGGGGCTGCTCAGGCCGCGCCGCACTTCGTCCGCCTCGGCGAGGTCGCAGCCGGTCATGACGGCCACGATCCGGATGATCTGCTCGTGGAAGACCACCACGCCGTACGTCTCGGCCAGCACGGCTTCGAGGTTCTCGTGGGGATAGCGGACGGGCGCGCGGCCGTGGCGGCGCTCGATGAACGGGCGGACCATGTTGGCCGCCACCGGCCCGGGCCGGAACAGGGAGATGTCCACGACCAGGTCGTGGAAGGTCTCCGGCTGGAGCCGGGCGATCAGGTCCCGCTGGCCGGGCGACTCGATCTGGAAGCAACCCAGCGAGGCCGCGTCCTTGATGAGCCGGTAGGTGGCCGGATCACCGGGTGGGACCTGGGCCGGATCGTCCAGATCCAGGTGCACGCCGTCGACCCGCTCGATCTCCTCCACGGCGTGCGCGAGCGCCGACTGCATCCGTACGCCCAGGACGTCGAGTTTCAGCAGTCCGAGGTCCTCCACGTCCTCCTTGTCGAACTGGGACATGGGGAAGCCTTCTCCGCTGGTGGGCACCACCGGTGTGCGGCGCAGCAGCGACGTGTCCGACAGCAGCACGCCGCAGGGGTGCATGGCGATCGAGCGCGGCAACCCGTCCAGGGCCTCCACCAGCTCCCACAGCGGGCCGTACGCCCCGACGTCGATCCCCCGCAGCTCGGGCAGTTCGGCCAGCGCCGCACGCGCGTCGCGGGCCCGGATGTGCGGGAAGGCCTTGGCCAGCCGGTCGGTCTCGGCCGGGTCCATCGACAGGGCCGCGCCCACGTCCCGGACGGCGTGCCGCACCCGGTAGGTCTCCGGCATGGACACCGTCGCCACCCGCTCGGGGCCGAACCTCCGCAGGATCGCCCGGTAGACCTCCAGGCGCCGGGCCGATTCCACGTCGATGTCGATGTCGGGCAGCGCTACCCGCCGCTCGGACATGAACCGCTCCATGACCAGCCCGTTCTCGACGGGGTCGGCGTGGGCGATACCGAGCAGGTGGTTGACCAGCGAACCGGCGCCCGAGCCGCGGGCGGCGACCCGGATCCCGAGTTCTCGTGTGTCGTCGACCACCCGGGCCACGGTCAGGAAGTACGAGGCGTACCCGAGGTGTTCGATGATCCCCAGCTCGTGCTCCAGCCGCTCGACCGCGGCCGGCTCCCGGTCACGGCCGCGGCGTACGAGGGCGGCGTTGACCCGTTCGCGCAGGACGCGGTCGGCGGTGCCGTCGCCGGCGCCTACCAGTTCCGGCTCGGGGAAGTGCACCCGCCCCAGGCCCAGGTCGTCCCGCGGGTCGACCAGGCACGAGGACGCGGTCTGCTCGGTGACCTCCAGCAGCCGGCGGGCCACCCTCTGCCCCCAGCCCGCCGCCCGGACCACGCGCTCGGCCACCGCTTCCATCGCGGCCGGATCCTTCAGCCACCGCTCTCCCGTGTCGAGCGGTCCCCGCGGATCGATCGGCACCAGCCTGCGGGCGGCGTCCAGCACGTCCGCCACCCGCCGCTGCTCCGGGTGCGCGTACCGCACGGCGTTGGTCAGCACGGGCTGGATCCGCTGCTCGACGGCGAAGCCCAGCGTGCGCGCGGCCAGCCGCAGCGAGCCCGGCCCGGTCCCCGAGCGGCCGTGGCACACCACTTCCATCCGCAGTCCCGCGCCGAACATCTCCCGCCACGGCGCCATCAGCCGGGCCGCCCGGTCCGGACGGCCCGCCGCCAGTGCCCGGACCGGCTCCGACTCCGGCCCGAGCAGCACCACCAGGTGTGCGTCCCCGGCCTGCCGGGCCAGATCGGCGAATCCCACCCGCGGCAGCCGGCCTTCGCCGGCGTGCGCCGCGGTGATCAGCGCGCACAGTGCCGCCCAGCCGGCGGCGTCCCGGGCCAGCAGGGTGATCCGCGGTGCGGATTCGTCGAGGAACACCCCGCCCTTCACCGGAGTCCGGTGCCCGGGCCGGGAGACGCGGCGAGCTGGCTCCGCTTCCGAAACCGCCAGCGAGACGCCGAAGATCGGCCGCACGCCGGCTTCGGCCGCGGCCTTCGCGAAGCGCACCGAGCCCCCGAGGGTGTCCCGGTCGGCGAGCGCCACCGCGCCCATGCCCCGCGCGGCAGCCCGGGCCGCGATCTCCTCCGGGTGGGAGGCTCCGTAGCGCATCGAGAACCCGGAGACGGTCCGCAGATGAGTGAAAGCGGGCACCTTCAGCACCTCCCGCGGACAGGGATACGGACATCTGCGCCCCTGGCCTTCCCAGCGGACTCGGCCGCGTCGAAACAGCCCGGCCCCGGGCAGGCACCCACCACGTCCGCTCCGGGAAATCCCGGCTGCCCGGCGCCGGGCCCGGCCGCCGGGCGGACTGCGCACAGTGCCGCCGCACGGAGGGTCTCCCCGATCAGCGCCCCTGCCCGGGCCGGGTCCACCCCCCGCACGACGGCCCGTTCCACCAGGTCAACGGGGTGCGAGGCGCCGCGGCGGCCCGGGCGGCCACTCGCGGCACGAAGGTGCGCGCCGAGGCCCATACGCCACCTCCGATCGACCGACCACCCCTTTCCAGCCACCCTGACCAGACGCACCCAGCCTATCGAACATAAATCGAACAGCGCGACTCCGAAGAACTCCACCGGACAGCCCGCCGGTGAGCCCGCCACATGACGCCGGGGCTGTTCGACGACTCGCGGGACTGGACCGGTGCGGCCAATCACGGGATCACGGGATCATCCCGACTCGCCGCTCCTCGATGCGGCCGGCCCCTTCCTCACGTCACACCACTCACCGTCGTGCGCGCCGCCGGGACCACGGCCGCCGGTCGCGAGGAACGGGGGACGTGTGACCATGGGTCCGTTCGAAGATCGGCACCTCATGGGGGGACCATGCGCACCCGCACCACCGTCGCCACCGCGCTCGCGGCGCTGTTCGTTCTGGCCGGATGCAGCGGGCCCGGCGGGAACCGCGCCGCCACTGCCCCGCCGGTGGCGGCCGCCACGCCCGTGCCGGGCGGTTCCGGGTACGAGGGGCCCCGGCCGCAGGACCAGAACCTCCTGGCCTGGACCGGTGATCCGGGCGACGCGGGGCACGTCACCGCACAGTCCGCCGCCGGCGTCGGCGGGCGGGTCACCCTGGTGCGGATCGTGCTGCGCGAGGAGATCACCTGGTCCAACATCTGGCTGGGGCTGGCCGGGGTCGACCCGGGCGCCCAGCTGTCCAACTGCTACCTCGGCGTCTACGACGCCCAGGGCACCCTGCGCTCGTCCACCGCGGACATCTCCCCGCAGCTGACGAGCGACGCGATCGCCAAGGCGCTGCCCCTCGCCAAGCCGTTCACCGCACCCCCCGGCACCTACTTCATCGCCCTCCTGCTCAACGGCCAGTGGGCCACCAACGGCCTCACCCTCAAGGCCACGGGCGCCGGCATCTCGGTGAACGCCGGCCTTGCCCCGCCGAACCTCCGCTACAGCACGGTCCTGACCGGCCAGACCTCCCTCCCGGGCACCCTCAACCTCGCCGAGCAGTCCACCAGCACGATCAGCACCGGGTGGGCCAGCCAGTGGTACGGCGTCTCCTGAGGGGCCGTCAGTCCTGCTGACCCGGGGTTCGCCGAATGACTGGTAGGAAACTTTCCTGTTTGCTAGCATCCCGCTTCGGCGGCTCGGCGCGGTGCCCGCACCTGCGGGTATGACGCGCTCAGCGAGAGCTCTGACCCGGCCGCTGGGACGTCGCGTTCCGCTGCCCGCGCGCGGGCCGGGCGCGGGGTCTCGTACCGGTGCCAGCTCTCGCCACCCACAAGGCCAGGGAGTCAGCAATGCGCCTGAACGCCCCAAGCACGCCGCACCTCCTCACACCACGCCGCACGATGGGTGTGGTCATCACCGCCGTACTCCTCCTCGTCGGCGGCCTGTTGCTCGCCTACCCCGACCGGGCCGGCGCCGCCGCCGACCCGGTGATCTCGCGCGGCAAGGCCGCCACCGCGTCCTCCAGCGAGAGCTCCGCGCTCGGCCCGCAGAACGCCTTCGACGGCAACTCCTCCACCCGGTGGGCCAGCGCCGAGGGCAAGGACCCCCAGTGGATCCGCGTCGACCTCGGCACGAACGCCAACGTCACCCGGGTGCTGCTGAGTTGGGAGGCCGCGTACGCCAAGGTCTACCGCGTCGAGATCTCCGCCGACGGCTCCACCTGGACCCGTCTCGCCAACGAGACGGCCGGGAACGGCGGTACCGACGACTGGACCGGCCTGTCCGGCAAGGGCCGTTACCTGCGCGTGTACGGAACCGCCCGCGGCACCGCCTACGGGTACTCGCTGCACGAGGTCGAGGTGTACGGCACCCTCGACGGCGGACCGCCCCCGCAGACCGGCGCCTTCACCGTCGTCGCCGCCGGTGACATCGCCGCCCAGTGCACGGCCTCGGACAGCGCCTGCGCCCACCCCAAGACCGCCGCACAGGCCCAGAGGATCAACCCGAAGTTCTATCTGACGATGGGCGACAACCAGTACGACGACGCCCGGCTCGCCGACTACAAGGCCTACTACGACAAGTCCTGGGGCGCGTTCAAGGACAAGACGCACCCGATCCCGGGCAACCACGAGACGTACGACCCGGCGGGGTCGCTCGCCGGCTACAAGGCGTACTTCGGATCGGTCGCCTACCCCCAGGGCAAGAGCTACTACAGCTTCGACGAGGGCAACTGGCACTTCATCGCCCTCGACTCCAACTCCTTCGACCAGAAGGCCCAGATCGACTGGCTGAAGGCCGACCTCGCCGCGAACGGCAAGAGCTGCATCGCCGCCTACTGGCACCACCCCCTGTACTCCTCGGGCGGCCACGGCAACGACCCGGTCAGCAAGCCGGTCTGGAACATCCTGTACGGCGCCAAGGCCGATCTCGTACTCAACGGGCACGACCACCACTACGAGCGGTTCGCCCCGCAGGACCCCAACGGGAAGGCCACCGCCGACGGGATCACCGAGATCGTCGGCGGCATGGGCGGCGCCGAGCCGTACCCCATCGAGAACGTCCAGCCGAACAGCCAGAAGCGGATCAGCGGTGAATACGGCGTCCTGAAGCTGGACTTCACCGACTCCGGCTACAGCTGGAGCTACGTCGGAACCGACGGGAAGTCCAAGGACACCAGCCCGAAGTACACCTGCCACTGATGTACCTGGCCACCACAGGCCGCCGGGTCGCTCCGGCCCCGCCCCCCGTTGGAGGGGCGGGCCGGCGCGTCCCCGCCGCCGTCCTCGCACTCGGCACGGTCAGCCTCGTCACCGACATCTCCTCCGAGATGGTCACCGCGGTACTGCCGCTCTACCTCGTCCTCGGACTCGGTCTCTCGCCCCTCCAATTCGGCTTCCTGGACGGCCTGATGGGGGGCGCCGCGGCGGTCGTACGACTCCTCGGCGGGCACGTCGCCGACCGCGGGCACCGTTACAAGCACGTCGCGGGGATCGGCTACGCGATCTCGGCCTGCTCCCGGCTCGGCCTGCTGCTCGCGGGCGGAGCCAC
Organism: Streptomyces sp. NBC_00435; assembly: GCF_036014235.1. GTDB lineage: Bacteria > Actinomycetota > Actinomycetes > Streptomycetales > Streptomycetaceae > Streptomyces. The sequence continues at coordinate 7,640,958 of NZ_CP107924.1, read as the reverse complement.
CGGCGGGATCGCGGCGGCCCTGGCCGCCGACCGGGTCGGCAAGGGCATCCGCACGGCGCCGCGCGACGCCCTGATCACCCTGAGCAGCCATCCCGACGACCTCGGCCGGTCCTTCGGCGTGCACCGGGCCATGGACACCACCGGCGCCCTGCTCGGTCCGCTCGCCGCCTTCGCCCTGCTCTGGGCCACCGCGGGCGCGTACGACTCGGTGTTCGTCGCCAGCTTCTGCGTCGGCCTGCTCGGTGTGCTCCTCCTCGTCCTGTACGTTCCCGGGCACCACCGGCCCGTACGGACGCCGGCACCGGCACCGGCTTCGCACGGACCGACTCCCCCTGCCCGCAAGGCGTTCGGCGCCCTGCGCGATCCCGCCTTCCGCCGGATCCTCTGGACCGCCTCCCTGCTCGGCGCCGCCACCATCGGTGACGCCTTCGTCTACCTCCTGCTCCAGCGCCGCCTGGGCCTGGACGTCAGCTGGTTCCCGCTGCTGCCGCTCGGCGCGGCCGCGGGCTATCTGCTCCTCGCCGTGCCGGTGGGCCGGATCGCCGACCGGGTCGGGCGCCGGCTGCCCTTCCTGTGCGGACACCTGGCACTGCTCGGCGCCTACCTCGTGCTGCTCGCCCCGGCCGGCGGCACGGGCCCGCTCCTCCTCGTAGCCGTCCTCGCACTGCTCGGGATCTTCTACGCGGCCACCGACGGGGTCCTGATGGCCCTCGCCGGGCCGACCCTGCCCGCCGGGGGCAGGGCGGGCGGACTCGCCCTGCTCCAGACCGGGCAGGCCCTGGCCCGGATGATCGCCGCCGCCGGCTTCGGCGCCGCGTGGACGGCGTGGGGGCCGCGGCCCGCACTGTGGGGCGCGACGGCGGTACTGCTCGCCGCACTGGCGGGCGGCTGGGCACTGCTGCCGCGCACCCCTTCCCCCGGAGCGCCGGAGAGACCGGCCACGGGCCCGCCCACCGGGGCGCGGACAGGAGCCCGGAACACCGAGAGGCGGACACCATGACCGGCAGGATCCCCGGCCCCCCGGCCACGGCAGCGGCAGCGGCCTCAGCCACGACCGCCGCGGACGACGCACCGACGACGGCCCCGGCACCACCACCTCCCCCCACCCCCCGTCTCGGCGCCCGGGCCCGTATCGCCGTCATGGCAGCCGCGGCAGTGCTCCTCACCGGAGCCACCGCCGGGTACGCCCTCCACGCCGCTCACCGCTCCGACCGCCAACACGGCGGCGCATCGGCCTCGTTCACCCTCGGCGGGCCGGCCCTGTACTTCCGGGACACGGCCACGGGGCGCGTCGCCCACCAGCCCCTCGACGCGAGGGGCGGTGCCCCCGACCGCACCCCGGGCGGCCCCGCCTGCGACCGGTTCCACGCCGCCGGGGGCACCGCCCTCTGCCTGCGCGCCGAGCCCGGGGTACTGCCGAAGACGTACGCGATCGTCCTCGACCAGCGGCTGCGCGAGGTGCGCCGGACCACCGTGCCGGGAGTGCCGACCCGGGCCCGCGTGTCCGGGTCGGGGCAGATGCTCGCCTGGACGGTGTTCGCCACCGGGGACTCGTACTCCACCACCGGCTTCTCCACCCGCACCGCCGTCCTCGACCTGCGCACCGGGTACCTGGTGAAGTCCATGGAAGAGATCCCCCTGACCATCGACGGCGTCCGCTACCACGCCCCCGACCTCAACTACTGGGGAGTGAGCTTCGCCCGCGACGACAACCGCTTCTACGCCACCGTCTCCACCAAGGGGAACACGTACCTCGTCGAGGGGAACATGAAGGACTGGTCGGCGAAGGCGCTCCGGCAGAACGTCGAATGCCCCTCCCTGTCGCCCGACAACACCCGGATCGCCTTCAAGAAGAAGGTGTCCGACGACCCGGCCGCACCCTGGCGGCTGTACGTCCTCGACCTGCGGACCATGACCGAGACTCCACTGGCCGAGACGCGCAGCGTCGACGACCAGGCGGCCTGGACGGACGACGGCGAGGTCTCCTACGGGCTGCCGGGTGCGGACGGGCGCGCGAGCGACATCTGGACCGTCCCCGCGGACGGCACCGGCGCACCCCGTATGACGGTGGCGGGCGGTTCCTCTCCGGTCACGGTGTCGAACTGAGCCGGGCAGGGGATCCGATGCTCAATGATGCTCATTCGGACGCCATTTCAAGCATCTATTGACATAGACCTGACACTGCGCTGCACTTTGGCCACTCCCTCCAGCAGTCACGGCTGGAGGGAGCCGCCGCCGTGAACACCTGGGGACTCGCCATGCGTCTGCTCAGATCACTGACCGCCTCCGCCCTGGCCGTGGCCACGCTCTCCCTGCCCGGCGCCGCCGTCGCCGCGCCCGCGCAGGCACGGGCAGCGGTCGCCGCGCCACCGCCGCAGACCGTGCCTGCACTGCGCCAGTGGACCGCCGGGAGCGGGACGTACGCCTTCACGAGCACCAGCAGGATCGTCGTGGATCCGGCCTACAGTGCCCAGCTCTCCGACGAAGCGGCCACGCTGGCGGAGGACTTGGGCGCCCTGGCCGGACGCCCGGTGACCGTCGTCACCGGCAGCGTCTCCCCCGGCGACATCGGCCTGGGTCTGGGTGACGGCTCGCTGCCCGCCGAGGGGTACCGGATGACCGTCGGGCAGTCCGTCACCCTCCAGGCGGGGACCGACGCGGGAGCCTTCAACGGCACCCGCACCGTACTGCAGTTGCTGCACCAGTCGAACGCCGTGCCCGCCGGAACGGCGGTGGACTGGCCCACCAAGGCCGAGCGCGGGCTCATGATCGACCAGGGGCGGAAGTTCTTCACCGTCGACTGGATCAAGCAGCACATCAAGGAGCTGGCCTACCTCAAGCTCAACTACTTCCACTTCCACCTGTCGGACACCTTCGGCTTCCGGCTGGAGAGCTCCACCCACCCGGAGATCGTCTCCACCGAGCACTACTCCAAGCAGGACATCGCCGACCTGGTCGCGCTGGGACAGAAGTACCACGTCACGATCGTGCCGGAGATCGACACCCCCGGGCACATGAACCAGATCCTGGCCGCCCACCCGGAGCTCAGGCTCAAGGACAGTTCGGGTACGGCCAGCGCCGAGTTCATCGACTTGTCCCTGCCCGGTTCGTACACGCTGATCAAGGACCTGGTCAACGAGTACCTGCCGCTGTTCCCGGCCCCCTACTGGCACATCGGCGCGGACGAGTACGTCACCGACTACGGCAGGTACCCGCAGCTGCTCAGCTACGCCCGCGCCCACTACGGCGCGAACGCCACCGCCAAGGACACCTACTACGGGTTCGTGAACTGGTCGGACTCCCTGGTCCGCGCGGCCGGCAAGACCACCCGGATGTGGAACGACGGCATCAAGGCCGGGGACGGCACGGTCACCCCGAACGCCGGCATCCTCGTCGAGTACTGGTACAGCTACGGACTCACCCCGCAGCAGCTCGTCAACGCCGGGCACACCGTCGCCAACGAGTCCTGGACGCCGACCTATTACGTCCTCGGCGGTGCGAAGCCGGACACCAAGTGGATGTACGAGACCTGGACCCCGGACCGGTTCGAGGGCGGCAGCACCCTCACGGACACCTCGAAGAACCCCGGTTCGCTGATCCACGTGTGGTGCGACAACCCGAACGCCGAGACCGAGGCGCAGATCGCCGCCGGCATCATGTACCCGCTGCGCGGGCTCGCCCAGCAGACCTGGGGATCACCCAAGCCGGTGAGCACCTACGCCGCCTTCACCCCGGTCGTGGCCGCCATCGGGCACAATCCCGCCTGGCCGGGCCTCGCCCAGCCCGGCAACCTCGCCCTGGGCCGCCCCACGACCGCCTCCAGCACCGAGACCGTCAACTTCCCGGCCTCCCTGGCGACCGACGGCGATCCGGGCACCCGGTGGTCCAGCGTCTACGGCGACCCGCAGTGGCTGCAGGTCGACCTCGGGTCCAGCCAGGCCGTCAACCGGGTGGTCCTGCGCTGGGAGGCCGCGTACGGGAAGGGCTTCCAGATCCAGCTCTCGGACGACCGGACCACCTGGCGCACCGCGTACGCGACGACCACCGGCACGGGCGGGGTCCAGGACCTGACCGGGCTCTCCGGCTCCGGCCGCTACATCCGGGTGTACGGCACGCAGCGGGGCACCGCCTACGGCTATTCCCTGTACGAGTTCGAGGTCTACGGCGGCCAGTTGAGCGGCACCCGTACCCTCACCGCGGGCGGGAAGGCGCTCGACGACCCGGCGAGCTCCAGCGCGTCCGGCACCCAGCTGATCACCTGGACCCCGCACGGGGGCACCAACCAGCAGTGGCGGCTGACCCTGGGCGCGGACGGCAGTTACACCATGGTCAACGGCTCCTCCAGCCTCTGCGCGGACGTGGCGGGCGGTTCCACCGCCTCCGGCGCGGCCGTGGTCCAGGCCACCTGCGGCAGCGGCGACAGCCAGCGCTGGCTCATCGCGGCGCTGGGCTCCGGCGACTACTCGGTGACCAACAAGAAGAGCGCACTCCTGCTGACCGCCGCTTCCGGGGCCGACGGCGCCCTGGTCGCCCAGCAGTCCAACGGCGGTTCGACGTACCAGCGCTGGCAGATCGGCTGACGCCGACGCCTACAGGGCGGCCGCGCCGGCCCCGCCGCAGTCGGGGTGTCCCCAGCGTGAACCGAGCTTGCTGATCTTCTCCCCTGACCCGTACTGCTTGCCGCACGGGCAGGTCCCGGGGAACTTCGCCTTGATGGTCACCGCACCACGGGTGCCCGCCGTGCTCCTGGCGGCTCCGCTCCCGGCCGGAGCGGAGCCGGCCGCCCTGCGTGCGGGGGTGCTGCGGGCGGGCGTACTGCGGGCAGGCGCCGGGACCGGCATGGACGCGTGTCCCAGCGCGGTGCCCGCCGGCTCCTGGCTCACGGCCGCGTCACTGGCCGCCTGGTCGGCGATCGCGTTCAGGTGGTCGCCGTCCTCGCGGTGCGCGGGGACGTAGCGGAACTCGACGTCCCGGTCGGCCAGCAGCTCGTCGATGCTCTCCACGAGCTCGCGGTTCGCCACCGGCTTGCCCGCCGCCGTCTTCCAGCCGTTGCGCTTCCAGGCCGGGAGCCACTGGGTCACGGCCTTCATGGCGTACTGGGAGTCCATCCGCACCTGCACGGCCGTGCCGGGGGCCACGGCCTCCAGCAGTCGCTGCAGAGCGGTGAGTTCACCCACGTTGTTGGTGGCCCGGCCGAGTGGTCCGGCCTCCCAGCGCTCGGGGCGCCCGTCGACGTCGGCGATGACCCAGGCCCATGCGGCCGGCCCCGGATTTCCCTTGGCCGCCCCGTCACAGGCGGCGATGATGCGATCAGACATCCCCCGATCATGCCTCACCGCGGCCCGTGCCGGTGCCCGCGCCCGCGTCCCCACCCGCGGCCGGCGTCGGACGGTGCCCACCCCACGGGTCCGGCAGGAGCCGGTCCAGGAAGCCCGGTAGCCACCAGTTGGCGCGGCCCATCAGGAACATCGCCGACGGGACCAGCACCAGCCGCACCACCGTCGCGTCCAGGACCACGCTGACCGCCAGGCCCAGCGCCAGCATCTTCACCACGACCGTGGCCGAGCCCGCGAAGGACAGGAAGACCGCCGTCATGATGAGCGCCGCGCTGGAGATGACCCGCCCGGTCGCCGCGAGCCCGGTGCCCACGGCGAGGGTGTTGTCCTTCGTGCGGTGCCAGGAACGGGTGATGGCGGAGAGCAGGAAGATCTCGTAGTCCATCGACAGACCGAAGACGATCGCGAACATCATCATCGGCACGAAGGACTCGATGGGCACGGGTTGCGTCAGCCCGATCAGGCCGCTCCCCCAGCCCCACTGGAACACCGCGACGAGGACCCCGTAGGACGCGGCCGTGGTGAACAGGTTCAGGGCGACCGCCTTGAGCGGGACCACCACACTGCGGAACACGACGGTCAGCAGCACCAGCGCCGCGGCCAGGACGATGCCGATGATGAGCGGCAGCCGCTCCTCGACCGTGTCGCGGAAGTCCAGCTGGCCGGCGGTGGATCCGGTGAGGTAGGCCTCGGCGCCGGTGCCGCTGAGCGCGGTGGGCAGGGTGGTCCCGGTGAGCGTCGTGAACAGGCTGCCCGTGCCCGCGCTCTGCGGTCCGGTGGCCGGGGTGACCGTGGAGATGAGCAGCTTGCCGTCGGGGCTCGGCGCGAGGGGGGTGAACCGGGCCACCCCGGCCGTGTCCCGCAGGGCGGCCGTGAGCTCGCCGCCGATCCTGTCGGCCGGGACGGTGGTGTGGTGGAGGTCGGTCACCAGGACGAAGGGGCCGTTGGCCCCGGGGCCGAACCCCGGGCCCTGCGCCCCGGCGATCCAGTCGTAGGCCTCGCGGGTGGTGCTGCCCGCCTTGTCGGCGCCGTCGTCGACGTGGCCCAGGCGCATGGAGAACAGCGGTACGGAGCACAGCGCGAGCAGCAGCGTGCCCGCGGTCAGGAACTTCCACGGATGCCGGGCCACCAGGGCGGCGTAGCGGTGCCAGCCGTCGTGGTCGCCGGAGGTCTCGGCGACCGGGCGGCGCAGCGCGTACCGGTCGATCCGGCGCCCCACCAGGCCCAGGGCGGCCGGAACGAGGGTCAGCGCGGCGGCCCCGGTGATGATCACGACGATGGTGGCGGCGAGCCCCATGCGGCCGATGAAGGTCAGTCCGCACGTGTACAGGCTCAGCATGGCCACCGCGACGGTGACGGCGGCGACCACGACGGCGCGGCCGCTGGTGGCGGCGGTACGGCCGGCCGCGTCGACCGGATCGTGGCCGTCGATGAGGTCCTGCCGGAAGCGGGTGGTGAGGAAGAGGGCGTAGTCGATCCCGACACCGAGGCCGATCATGGTGGCGAGCGTGGGGGCGGCGGTCGCGAAGGTGACGGCTCCCGCGACGATGCCGACGACACCGAGGCCCACGCCGACGCCGACCAGTGCCGTGGCCAGGGGCAGCAGCGCCGCGGCGATGCTGCCGAAGGCGAGGACGAGGATCAGCAGGGCCACGAGGACGCCCACCACCTCGGCGGTCCGGTCGTCGGCCGGCGGCCGCACGACCTGGTCCAGGTCCCCGCCGTACGCGACCTCCACGCCCGAGGCGCGGGCCGCCGCGGTGGCCGTGTCGAGTGTGTCCGTGTAGGCGTGCCCGAGTGTTTTGAGCTGCCGGTCGAAGGACACGGTGGTGTAGGCGGTCCGGCCGTCCGCGCTGGTGACGACCGGGGACGCGGCGGTGACGTGGGGCATCCCCGCGAGATCGGCCACGCTCTCGTCCATGGCCTGACGGTGTCCGGACAGGGAACCCGAGTCGACGTGGAAGACCACCCGCCCACTGGGGTCCGCGGCCCGGGGCGCGGAGCCGGTCAGCAGGTCGGCTCCGGTACGGGACTGCGTGCTGGGCAGGGTGATCTGGTCGCTGTAGGCCGCGGCGGCGAGCTGGCGTCCGAGTACCGCGACGGCCAGCAGCAGGAGCCAGACGGCGATCACCCGGACGGGGTGGCGGGCGCAGAGGGTCCCGAGGCGGCTCAGGCGGGAGGCCGGGGGCCGTCCTTCGGGCGGCTGGGGGTGGTGCACGACGCGGCTCCTCCGGAAAGTGTCAGGACTGACACGAAGACCTTAGGCGGAAAATGGCACGACTGACAATTGACAGGCATGACAATTGACAGAGGTGACGGCATTGCTAGGCTTCGGCCGTGACCCAAGATCCGTCCGCCCCGGCACACGCCTCCGCACCCGATCCCGAGTCCGGGACCGATCCCGAGTCCGGACTGCGCGAGCGCAAGAAGGAGCGGACCCGCAAGCTGCTGCGCGAGGGCGCCGCCGCACTGTTCGCCGAGCACGGTTTCGCGGGGACCACGGTCGCGGACATCGCCGCCTGCGCGAACGTGTCCGAGCGGACCTTCTTCCGCTACTTCGAGAGCAAGGAGGCCCTGCTCCTGCCCGACAGCATCGACCTCTTCGAGTACGTGGAGGCCGAACTGGCGCGGCGCCCGCCGGAGGAGGACCCGCTCGACGCGGTCTGCAACGCGCTCGTCTCAGCCGTGGCGCCGTTCGCGGCCTCCAGCCTGACCGCGCTCACCCATTCCATCTCGATCGCGGGCGACGAACGCGTCGTAGCGGCCCAACTGGTCCAGCTCTTCGCCGATTTCGAGAACCGGCTCACGCTCATCGTGCTGGACCGGCTCCCCGCCGGAACGCCCGAAGCCGACCTTCGCGCCGGAGTGATCGCCGGCGCCGCCCTGTCCGCCGTACGCGCCGTCCTGCGCACCCAACGCCGGCGCCGCGAGAACGGCACCGTCACCGACACCCCTCCCCCGCACCTCCTGCTGGAGGCCTTCGGGATGCTGAAGCAGATCGGATCCGCCCCGCAATGAAACTCCGCCGCACCCCCGTACTCGTCACCGCCGGGATCGCCACCACCCTCGCCGCCGTCTTCATCGCCGACGTCGTGGTCGAACACACCGCACAGGACCGCATCGCACGGGCGGCGGGCTGCCGCCTCCAGGCCCGGGGACCCGTCACCGCCGAACTCACCGGAACTTTCGCCGGACTTCGCGCACTGACCGGCCAAGTGGGCTCCGTCCAGCTGGCGGCCGAGGGCGTGCACCGCGCCGACACCGACATGGACGTCAGGGCCGAACTGTACGACGTCACGCGCGACGGGGGCATGAGCGGCGGCCGGGCGACGGCCACCATCCCCTACAGCTCCCTGCAGAAGCGCCTGGCCGACTCCGGCCAGGACACCGGGGGCGCCGAGGGCATGAAGGTGGGCGGCGACGCCAAGGGACTCACCCTGACCGGGACGGTGGGCGGCCTCGGCCTCCCCGTGACCGTCCACGCGAGCACCAGCACCACGGCGACCAGCCTCACCATCACTCCGACGACGGTCACCGTGCTGGGCCGCGAGCTGCCCATAGCCACCCTGAGCGGGCTGCCGGGCGCGGCCGGCCTGACCGAGCGGCTCGCCCCGCGGACCGTGGACGTGGGCGACCTCCCGGACGGCGTCCGGATCACCGGCGCCCGCACGACCGGCGCCGGGCTCAGCCTGGACGCCTCCCTCGCCCGCTCCGCGGCGTCCGGCACCGACGGGAACCACTGCACGTCGGCCTAGCCGCCTTCCCTTGAGCAAATACACCGCGACCGCAAGGCGGTCAGCAGGCCAAAACCCAGTTGACTTTACGGATCCTTTGACTTTACTCTCCGGGCGTGAGCAAATCATTTCCCACCACCCTGTCCGCCCTGGCCCTGGCCGCGTTGGCGCTCGGCTCCGCCGGCTGCTCCGCCGGGGCGGCGGACAAGGCCGCGGACAAGGCCGTGGACCAGGTCGACAAAGCGGTGAACGAGACGTACGAGGTCACCTACGAGGTGTCCGGCACGAGCGTCGACTCGATCTCCTTCCACGACGGGGGCGGCACGGCCACCGCACCGAACCTCGCGACGGCCGACCAGCCCGGCACCTCGTGGACGAAGACCGTCACGCTGCGCGGCATCATGCCCCCGGCCGTATCGCCCAGCTCGGTCGACCACACCGCCGACCTCACCTGCAAGGTCATCTACCGGGGCAAGGTCATCAAGGAGGCCACCGGCGAGGCGGCCACCGCGGGCGGCTGTGTCGCGGTCTCACCGGTCGCCGCGTCCTAAACCGGCTCGCACGCAGCACCGGCGGACGGAGAGGATGGCCCGACCGTCCCGTCGTTCGAAGGAAAACCGATGAGCACCCCGCCGCACGTCCACTCCGCCCACGCCTCCCTGGACGGCCTCGTGATGGGCGACACCTTCGGCGACAGCTGGTTCACGCTCTCCGGTGAGAACGTCGAGGAGCAGTGGGCCGCACGCCTGCCGCGCCCCACTCCCTGGCTCTGGACGGACGACTCCGCCATGGCCTTCGTGCTCTTCGCCCACCTGGTGACCCACGGCGAGGTCCGTCCCGGGGATCTGGCGCGGGAGTTCGCCGCCGAGTACGAGCGGGACCAGGGGCGTAAGTACGGGCCGTCCATGCACGGTGTGCTGCGGCGCATCGGGGAGGGCGAGGACTGGCAGGGCGTCACCACCGGGCAGTTCGGCGGACAGGGTTCCTACGGCAACGGCGCCGCGATGCGGGTCGCACCGCTCGGCGCCTGGTTCCAGGGCGACCTGGCGGCCGCCGCCGCGCAGGCCAGGCTGTCCGCGCTGGCCACGCACGCCCATCCGGAGGCGGTCGCGGGCGCCGTGGCCGTGGCGGTCGCCGCCGCGCTGGCGGCGGCGAGCGCGGGCCAGGAGGCCCCGGCCCGCGCCGAGTTCCTCCGGGAGGTCGCCTCGTACGTGCCGGAGAGCGACGTCGGCTCCGGGCTGCGCGTGGCCGCTGGCTTCACCGCGCGTACGTCGGTGCGCCACGCCGCGTCCGTCCTGGGCTCGGGGCTGCTGATCTCGGCGCCGGACACCGTGCCGTTCGCCCTGTGGTCCGCGGCGGGGCACTTGGACGACCTGCCCGAGGCGTTGTGGCAGACGGTCGCGGGATGGGGGGACCGCGACACCACCTGCGCGATCGCGGGAGGGGTCGTCGCGGCCCGGACCGGCACCGCCGGCCTCCCGTCCGACTGGCTCGCGGCCCGGGAGGCCATCCCCGGGTGGAGCCGGTGGACACCGGCCCGCCCGGGGGACTTCGGGAGCGCACACCCGGCCTGGGGCCAGGCGTCGAACTCCCGTCTGCCGCACGACGACAGGCCCTAGCCGACGCGCATGAGCTTCGCCCCGAGCGACGGTTCGGACAGGTCCTTCTGGAGTGCCACGGGGACCGTCTGCGTGCCGGGGCCGGTACCGATGGTCAGTGTTCCGATCTCGGTGCCGGCCCGCGCCTCGCGCGGGAGCCCCTTCTCGCGCACGGCGAGCACGAGTTCGACCTGCTGGCCCGGGACGGCGGCGACCGTCGTGTCCTTCGTGGCCACCACCGGCGTACGGGTGCCGAGCCCGTCGTCCACGTAGCCGACGACCTGGCCCTCCTTGACCACGCTGGCGGATGTCAGCGCGGTGCGGACGGCCTCGATGACCTTCTTGCTGTTGTCCTTGACCAGGATCAGGCTGTTGGCGCCGTTGGGATCGGCGCCGGTGACGTGCTGGTCGAGCATCGTGCCGAGGATCAGCGGGGTCTTGTCACCCACCGTCTTGTACGCCGCCCACATCAGCGTGCCGCCGGCCGGTGTGCTGGACCCGGTCTTGATGCCCTTGATGCTGAGCGGTGAGACGAGCAGGTCGTTGTTGTTGATGAGCTGCTTCGACAGGCCGGGGACGCTGGCACTCGGCAGCTGGACGATCGCCCGGAACGCGTCGATCCGCATGACCGCCTCGGCCAGCTTCAGCTGGTCGACGGCGGTACTCACGGTCTTCGCGTCGAGCCCACTCGGGTCGGTGTAGGTGGTGGAGTCCATGCCGAGCTCCCTGGCCGCGGCGTTCATCTTCTCCACGAAGGCGGCCTCGGAGTCGCTTGCGGTGTCCCAACGGGCCAGCAGCCGGGCGATGTTGTTGCCCGAGGGGATCATCAGCATCTTCAGCATGTCCTGCTGGGTGAACCGCGTTCCGGTCTTCAGGCCCTCGATGCGCGACTCGTTCTCCGAAGTGCCGTCCGCGACCGCCTTGGCGTCGATCTCGATCTGGGGGCCTGCCTCGTCCTTCTTGAGCGGGTGGCCCTTGAGGATCACGTACGCCGTCATCACCTTGGCGACGCTGGCCGTCGGTACGGGCTTCTGCTCCCCGAACGTGCCCACGTCGCCCGCGCCGCCGATCCGTAGGGCCGCCTGTCCCTTCTCCGGCCAGGGCACGTCGAAACGGCCGTCGAGGGTGAACGCGGTCGCGGCGTCCCCACGGGCGAGAACGGGGGCGGGCAGCGGGCGCAGCGCCTGTACGACGGCCAGTACGGCGACCAGCAGAAGCAGCAACGGCACCCAGACCCGCACCCGCCGGGCCACCGTCCGCCCCCGGGTCTCGGGCGGCGGCGGAGTATTGGTGAGTTGCGCGAGCAGATCGAGCGGCGGCAACGGCTGCTCGGCGGTCCACTCCAGGACGGGACGGGGCCCCTGACCGGGGATGGGTCCGGGGCCTTGGCCCCGGGCGGGGGTGCCGCCCGGGGCGGAGGCGGGCGCGGCGGCCGGAGCCGTGGCCGGGGTCGCCAGCGGAGTGGTTCCGGGAACGGGTCCCCGAACCGATGACGCCGCCGACGACGGGGCCTCGCCCAGCGGCTTGAGCCGGATGAACGTGCTCGTCCTCTCGCTGTCCGACTCCGGGACCGACCGGGACTCGGACTGGGACTCGGACCGGGACTCGCGGTCGGAGTCGGATGCGGTCTCGCCGGTCCCGCCCGCGGGCTGGGACCCGAGCCCGTCCGCGGACTCGGCCACAGGCTCAAGGCCCGGGCCGCGCTCGAGCCCGGACTCACGGCCGGATCCGGGCTCGGACTCAGAGTCGGCCACTGTCCGGGTCCCGGGTACGGACTCGGCCGCGGGCCCGGGCTCGGCGCCCGACTCGGACTCGCGCTCGGAGGCGCCCACCGACTGGGACTCAGGTGCGGACTCGGCCACAGGCTCAGACCCTGACACCGGCTCCGGCTCCGGTACGGATTCAGCTGCGGGCTCCGGGACGGACTCCTGGCCGGGGCCGCCGGAGTCGGCCTCGGAGCCGGGCTCAGGGTCGGCCACTGTCCGGGTCCCGGGTACGGACTCGGCCGCGGGCCCGGGCTCGGCGCCCGACTCGGACTCGCGCTCGGAGGCGCCCACCGACAGGGACTCAGGTGCGGACTCGGCCACAGGGTCGGACGCCGGCTCCGGCTCCGGCTCCGGTGCGGAATCGACAGCAGGATCCGGCACGGATCCCCGCTCCGGCGCAGACCCGGTCCGGGGATCCGGGACGGGCTTCGGGGTTTCCGCGGCGTGCCCGTCGGGCGTTCGCGCCGGGTCCTGCTCCGTCGCCACGTCGGACTTCTCGCCCTCCACCGGTACCGCCGTCATACCGCAACCGCCTTGCTCGTGCCGTTCTCGTTCGGACTCCAGTCTCCCCGTCCCATATGCGCGGGCGATGCGCACAAGATGACCAATTGGTCACGATCCCGCAGGTCACACCGGGTCAGTACCGGGTCAGTGACGGGTCCGCACCTGTCGTCAAACGGTCATCGAGCCATCACGTCCCCATCATGAGCGCCCCGGAGGATCACCATCTCCCCCGCGGCTCGTTCCAGGCGACGCCTGCTCACCGGTGGCGGCGCCCTGTTCCTCACCGCGGCCGCCGGCTCCCTCCTGGCCGTCAGCTCGGGCGGGTCCGGCCGGTCCGGCGACGACGGCCGCGACCGCGCGGGCCGGCCCGAGGCCCCGAGCACCGTCCGCGCGGCCTCAGGCTGGATGCCGGGCGCGGTCAGGATGCCGCTCGAGCGCAACTACGTCGTCGGCGAACGCGACGCGCAGCGCGGGCTCGTCCTCCACGTCCAGGAGGGTGAGGGCTCGTTGTACGAGCGGTTCAACACCCCCGGGATCAAGGCCTCTTCCCACTTCTGGGTCTCACGGGACGGGGAGACGGAGCAGTACGTGTCCGTCCTGGACGGCGCCTGGGCGCAGGTCGACGGCAACGGCGCGTGGGCCTCGGTCGAGTCCTCCGGCTTCGCCGCCCGGGCGCTCACCGAGGCGCAGGTCGACGCCGTCGCCCGCGTCTACGCCTGGGGCGCCGATGCCCACGGCTGGCCTCCTTCCCTCAGTGAGCGTCCGGACCAACCGGTCACTCCGTGATCCCGGGGTCTTCTGCCCCTCGGCGCTGATCAATAGGGTGCGACCGTGGCGAAGAGCGATGAGATACCCGCAGGTCAGAACGGTCCCGACGAGGACGAATGGAACGCCTTCGTCCTCGCGCACGCCGCGAGCGGCCCCTCCGCCGCGCCGGTGCGGCCGAAGCGGACGTGGCCCCGCACCACGGTGACCGTGCTCTTCGTGGCGGGGCTGGCGTTCGTGGCACTGAAGTTCACGGGGTCCCCGTTCGACAGCGGCATCACCCCGCCTGCCGGCACGGAGGCCGTGGCCTCTCCCGCCTCCGCCACGCAGCGGCCGGTGATCTCCCTGGGCGAGGCGTTCCCCGCACACGTCCCCGACGGGTCCGGCGGCGATTTCACGCGGGTGGCCGCGGCCGCGTTGAAGTCCTGCACCGAGCCCGGCTCGGTCGGACCGGGTCTCGCGGCCGGCATCCGCGAGAGCGGGGGCTGCGTCGGTGAGCAGGTCGCGCTCTACAAGGACGCGCACGGCAACCAGTACAACCTGGCCGTCTTCACGATGAAGGACCCGGGGGACGCGGTGCACCTGGTGACCGGTCTGTCGATGGCCATGGACGACTACCAGGTGGCCGCGCAGGCCCCGCCGGCCGGGTCCGGGCTGCCGGTCCTCCCGGCCGACAGCGGGATGGTGCAGGCCTTCACGAGCCAGGGCCGGGCGATGGTCGTCGGCCTGGGCCAGTGGTCCGACGGCCGCGCCGCCGACTACCAAAATCTGGTCGACCGGCTGTCCCCGCTCCTGAACGGCGTCTCGGACAAGGTGGCCCGGTACGAGAACCCGAGCTGACGCCGGCCCCCGGCTCAGGACGGCGGGTGCAGGGCGCGCAGGGCCGAGCGGTGGGAGACCCAGCCCAGGAGGTGGTGGCGTTCCTCGTCGAGGACCGGGAGCCCGTCGCCGTCGCTCGCCACGAGCAGCGGCAGCGCCTCCTGCAGGGACTGCCCGGCGAGCAGGGCCGGCGGGTAGTCCCGTACCGCCTCGATGGACTCCCCGGCGGGCGGGACCTCGTGCAGGGCCCGCGCCAGGGCGAGCGCACCGACCGAGCCCTCGTAGCGGCCGTGCCCGTCGACGACCGGAAGGCGCCCGGCGTCCGCCTCCATCATCGCCGTGGCGGCTTCGCGCAGGCCGGTGCCCGGCGTGAGCGGGGGCGGCGGCGGGCCCATCGCCGCCCGGACCTCGATCGCGGCCGGGCCGGTCAGGTCCAGGTCGACTCCGCGGCGCAGGAGCTTGGCCGTGTAGACGGTCTCGCCGCTGAGCGCGTGGCTGACTCCGGTGGCGACGGCGACGGCGGCCATCAGCGGCAGGATGAGGCCGTACTCGCCGGTGAGCTCGTAGATGATGATGACGGCGGTGATCGGCGCCCGGGCCGACCCGGCGAACACCGCGCCCATGCCGATGACGGCGTAGGTCATGGCCGAGCCGGTCACGCCCGGTGCGAGGTGGCCCATGCCCTGTCCGAAAGCACTGCCGAGCATCGCGCCGACGAACAGGCTGGGCGCGAAGACGCCGCCCGAGCCGCCGATGCCGATGGTGACGCTGCACGCGAGGATCTTGCCGACGAGCAGGACCAGCAGGAATCCGACCTCGTACCCGCCCACCGCGGCCTTGCCCAGTACCGGGTAGCCGACCCCGTACATCTCGGGCAGGGCGAGCAGGATCGCGCCCAGGACGATGCCGCCGGCTGCCGGCCGCAGCCATTCCGGGCCGTGCCAGACGGCGTCGCAGATGTCCTCCACCCAGTACAGGACCTTCGTGAAGAGCACGCCGACGGCGCCCGCCACGGCGCCGAGCAGCACGTACAGGGCGTACGCGGCCAGGTGGTCCACGTCGACCGGCGTCAGGTCCAGGAACCGTTCGTCTCCGAGGGCCGCGCGGCCGATGACGCTGGCGGTCACCGCGGAGACGGCCACCAGGCCGAAGCGGCGGGCGGTGAAGTCGCGCAGGATCAGCTCCATCGCGAAGAAGACGCCGGCCAGGGGCGCGTTGAAGGTCGCGGCGATGCCTCCGGCCGATCCGCAGGCGACCAGCACCCGCATCCGGTCCTCGCCCATGCGCAGGACCGATCCGGCGGTGGATCCGAGGGCGGCCCCGATCTGCACGATCGGCCCTTCGCGGCCCACCGAACCACCACCGCCGATGCACAGGGCGGAGGCGATCGATTTCACCACCGCGACCCGGGGCGGGATCCGGCCGCCCTGGCGGGCGACCGCGTACATCACCTCGGGCACGCCGTGGCCGCGTGCCTCCTTGGCGTAGCGGTAGACGAGCGGCCCGTAGATCGCGCCCGCGACCACGGGGGCGAGCAGCACGAAGTACGGGCCGAGCCAGGGCACGTACGGGTTGGCGGCGTGTCCGGCCGAGGAGTAGTCGTCGTGGCCGGACAGCACCCGGGTGAAGGCCTCGATCAGCCACCGGAAGCCCACCGCGCCCAGTCCGGCCCCGGCACCCACGAGGACCGCGGGCAGCAGCATCGCGGTCTGTGTCCGGCGCAGCGCGTCCCGTGCCCCGGTCACCGAGAACGGCCCCATCTCCACTCCTCAGGAACCGATGCTCTGCCGATCGCGCGCCCCGGCCCCCTGACCACGATCCCCCGGAGCACCCATCCAACGGTCCGCCGCCCGTCCCGGCCCGGAGGCGGGCCGCGCGTACACCCGTTCGGCGCAGGGGCCCGGGCCGGGGCCGGTGAGGGGATCGGGCCGGGGGCTATTCGGCGGAGAGGCGGGTGCTGAGCCACTCCAGCGACGGCGGGATCTCGCGGTTCCACGTGTTGAAGCTGTGGCCGCCGGAGTCGAGGGTGATGGAGTAGATCCGCTTGGGACCCTTCACCTTCTCGATGAACTTCTGTGTCGGCCCGTAGTTGTCCTCGCCCTTGAGGGATGTGGTGACGAGGAAGGCCCCGTTCCCCTGGGGCAGGTGGTCCAGGCTCCACAGCAGGTCGGCACGCTGCTGCTCGGCGGTGTTCCCGTGGAAGAGGTCGCCCGCGCCGTAGCTCTCGGGTTCGTAGTCCGCGGACAGTCCCACCCCGGCCGAGTAGCTCTCCGGGTGTTCCAGGGTGACCTTCAGGGCGCAGTAGCCGCCGGTGGAGTCGCCGATGATGCCGAGGCTGCGGGAGGAGGTGCCGATGCGGTAGGCGCCGGTCAGGGCCTTGGGCAGGTCGGTCCCGAAGAAGGTCTCCGTCTGGGGGCCGCCGGGTATGTCGATGCACTGGGTGTTGCGCGGCGGGGCGACGGTGGGCCGCATCATCACGAGGATCATCGGCTTCATCTTCTGCTGCTTGGCCAGGCTCCACGCGGTCTTCGGGTAGCGCAGTCCGTGCAGCAGGTTCTCCGCCGTGCCGGGGTAGCCGGTGAGGACGACCGAGGCGGGGAAGCGCCGGTGCTCGTTGCCCTTCTGGAAGTACTCGGGCGGCAGGTAGACGTAGGCCGGGGTGGCGATCTTGGAGCGCTCCCCCTCGATCATGACCTTTTCGATCGAGCCGCCCAGATGCTTGGTCCTCCCGCCCGGCACGTCCGGGTTCAGCCGGTCGGTAACCTGCACGGCCGAGGTCCCCCCGGCGTCCCGCCCGCCGACCGTCAGCGCCTGCTCCTGCCCGGCCAGCTCCGTCCAGGAGCCGTAGATCAGGAAGCTGCGGTTGGCCGCGAGACCGACGCAGGACAGCACGAGTACCTGGACGACGATCACCAGGCCGATCCGTCCGAGGATCCGGCGCCACCCCCGGGGGGCGAAGCGCGGCCAGAGCAGGATGGCGGCCACGAACATCAGCGTCGTGGCGACGAGGACCGTCGCGAAGAGCGTGTTGCTGGTCAGACTCACGAAATCGGGGGACTTTCTGCGACGGTTCCGCGGGGAACGGGGCAAGGACGCGCACCGCTTCCCGGGTGCGCATGAGGCTAGAGAGCTGGGCAGACCGATCCGTTCCCTCCCGGGGAGGTCGGATGATCACACCCGGCGGGCGCGCCACCTCGTGCGCACCAGGACGCCCGCGACGAGCAGCGCGCCCGCGCCCGAGCCGGCCAGACCGGCGTTCAGCCCCTCGGGCAGGTACGAGCACGCGAGCCGGCCGGCGCCGCGGCTTCCCAGGGGGACGCCGAGCAGGCCCTGGTACGAGACCGGGGCGCGGGCCGGGCCGCCGTCGACCGAGCAGGTCCAGCCGGGGGACGCGGTGGTGGCGAGGACCGCCGTGCCGGCCGAGCCCTTGGGGAGACGCGCTTCGACGGTGTGGCCGCCGGCCGTGACGGAGGTGGCCCCGGTGGCCTTCAGGCGGGCGACGGCCGCGTCGAAGGCGGCCGGGTCCAGGCAGCCGAGCGCGTCGGACGGCAGGACCTGGCCGTCCTTGGGGGCGCGCACGGAAAAGGTGAAGCGGCCGTCGGCCCCGGCCGTACCGAGTTCCTTGAGCGGCGCGCTGACCGCGGGCGGGTTGCCGGAGAAGCTCTCGCGCCGGCCGGTGCTCTCGTCCCGTGCGGTCGCGTACAGCTCGGGGGCGTGGAGGAAGGCCCGTTCTCCGGGGGCGCACCGGGCGGTGAAGGCCGTCCAGGTCTCCGGGCTCTCGCCCTCGGCCCGCGGCAGGGCGAAGCCCCGCCCGGACTCGGGTGCGGCCGGGCCGCCGGACCGGGTGAGCGCGGGCACGGTGTAGATCCTGGCGCCGAGGGCGGCCTGGCGCCGGGCCCACACCGAACCCGCTGGTGCTCCGTACGCCTGGTCGCTGCCCGGTGCGCGGACGGTGACCAGCGGCGGGGCGGGCACGGTGCGCGCGGTGGCGCCGTTCGCGCCGGCCGGCTCCAGGACGGTTCCGACGCCGAGCAGGGCCCGCAGGACCGGGTCGTGGGCGGGCCACAGGTGGCGGCCGCCCATCGCCTCGCCGAGGCCCAGGCCGCGCAGTCCGGTCGCGGTCTCCACGCTGACGTAGCTGCTGTAGTAGGCGCCGCCCTGGCCGCCGACCAGCATGGCGTCGTTGTTGGTGACGAAGATTTCGGGTCCGGCGTCGGAGCGGGTGGCAGGCCAGTTCCGGCGTGCTTCCAGGGCCTGGCGCGCGTTGAGGCCGAGCTCGGTCATCGTCTGGGCGCGGACCGGGCCGCGCCGGCGCGGGTCGTCGACGACGGCGTTTCCGTAGACGGAGTACGTGGTGCCGGCGAAGACCGAGACGGCCAGCAGCAGCATGGCGCCGATGCGGGCGGGGCGGCGCAGTCCGCGGGCGTAGAGCAGCAGCAGGACGGTGGTGACCGTACCGCCGACCAGGACGCCGGTGAGGGCGTAGCGGTTGACCGGCGGGAGGTCGTGCGTGGCCGTGACGAGTAGGGCCAGCAGGGAGGCGCCGGCGAGCACGGCCCGGGGCCGGGGCATGTGGGCGAGGCAGATCCAGGCGGCCATCGCCAGCATGCCGCTGAGCACGAAGGACTCGCGGAAGGGGGCGCCGTGCGGGAGGGCCCCGCCCTGCCAGAGCCTGGCGGTGGGGGTGAAGACGAAGGAGGCCGCGGTGAGCAGCAGGAGAGAGAACCAGGCGAGGCGTTCGCGGACGCGGACGCCGGAGTGGAACATCAGGGTGAGCACGAGGAGCAGGACGAGCACCCCGGCGAAGATGTTGGGCGCCGGCCGGACGGGGTGGGTGCCCGGT
Source organism: Streptomyces sp. NBC_00435 (assembly GCF_036014235.1). Taxonomy (GTDB): domain Bacteria; phylum Actinomycetota; class Actinomycetes; order Streptomycetales; family Streptomycetaceae; genus Streptomyces. The sequence goes on along the minus strand of NZ_CP107924.1, from coordinate 7,621,593 downwards.
ATGAGCATCGAGAGGTAGGTCAGCGGGTCGGTGTTCACGCTGACGACGTACAGCTCGGTGGGCTGGGCCCGCTTGTTGGCGAGGGCGCACACCAGGATGGCGGGGGCGGCGAGCAGCAGTCCGGTGCCGGTCATGGTGGCGGCCCGCCACAGGGCCCGGCCACGGGTGCGCCAGTCGGTGTCGGCGAGCAGGAGCCGCACGAGGAGGACGAGCGCGGTGGCCAGGGTGGCCATGGCGGCGGTGTAGAAGTTGGCGTACCAGCAGAGGGCGACGAGCAGGCTGCCCAGGATCCAGCGGCGGCCGGTCAGGCACCAGTCGGCGGCTATCCCGAGCATCGGTATCGCGACCAGGCCCCAGGTCCACATCGGTACGACGGTGCCCTCGGCGACTCCCCAGCCGCAGACGGCGTAGCCCACGGAGAGGAGGGCGCGCAGCCAGGGCGAGCCAGGGCGGAGCCGGCCGAGGAAGACCGTCATCAGGGCGGCGGCGAGGCCCATGCTGAAGAGGCTGACGAGGTAGACGGAGAGCTCCGCGTACTGGCGGGGCAGGGCCCCGGTCAGCAGGGAGAACGGATTGCTGAGATAGGTGAAGAAGTCGCCCAGGAATCCGACGCCGTAGCCGCTCTGCCAGTTGAAGAGCAGGTCGCCCTGGGCGTTTGCGTGCTGGAGGTCCCAGAGGCGGGTGTGGAACGGCACGTATTGGTGGCGCAGGTCGTTGTCGGCGCGCGGTATCCGCCCGAAGGGGTACACGCCGCGGGCGGCGAGACCCGCACTGTAGGCCGCCATGGATATGAATGCGGCCACGAAGGCAGAAAGGAATGCGGTATTCCGATTTACCGCGCCCACCTGCGCTCCAAGGCCTCTGCGGAGTCCCGCGGAGAGGGGTCTTTCGGCAGGCGGGAGCGATGTGGCGGTCATGTGTGGAAAATCCTTGTGCGTGATTCATCGGCCAGGGACAGGCCGCCCGTCCACGCACCTTATGTAAACCGCCGATGAATTCACGCACCCCACGCAAGAATATGATCGCAATCACGGACAGGTCTGGTCCAAAGCGTGCTGGAAAGTGGACAATCGGTTACTTTTCCACCAGCTGGCCGCAGGGAGCGGCCGCTCCGAGTGCCGGGACCCCTGGATCCCGTAGGCTCGGCGGATGGCAAAGTACTTCGACGTACACCCCGAGAACCCCCAGCCCCGCGCCATCGGCAGCATCGCCGACGGCATCCGCTCCGGAGGGCTCGTCGCCTATCCGACGGACTCCTGCTACGCGCTGGGCTCCCAGCTGGGCAACCGTGAGGGTGTCGACCGGATCCGGTCGATCCGGCAGCTCGACGACCGCCACCACTTCACCCTGGTGTGCGAGAACTTCGCGCAGCTCGGGCAGTTCGTGATCATCGACAACGACGTCTTCCGCGCGATCAAGGCGTCCACCCCCGGCAGCTACACCTTCATCCTCCCGGCGACGAAGGAGGTTCCGCGCCAGCTGCTGCACCCGAAGAAGAAGACGGTCGGCGTGCGCATCCCCGACCACGTCGTGGTCCAGGCCCTGCTGGCCGAGCTCGGCGAGCCGCTGCTGTCGAGCACGCTGCTGCTGCCGGACGAGGAGGAGCCGATGACCCAGGGCTGGGAGATCAAGGACCGACTCGACCACCTCGTCGACATGGTGGTCGACTCCGGCGACTGCGGGACGCTGCCGACCACGGTCATCGACTTCTCCAGCGGCGAGGCCGAGATCGTCCGGCGGGGCGCGGGCGACACCGCCCGCTTCGAGTAGGGGACGGGGCCGCCGGCCGGTTTCGGCGGCCCGTCACGTGGGCCGGTCGGGGGAGCCGGTCAGGTGGCCGGGTGCAGGACGGGCTTGAGGCCGTAGTCGAGTTCGGAGCCGTCCACGAGGAGTGCTTCGACCGTTCGGGTGCGGGGATCGATGTCCGCCACCATCCCGTCACCCTCGTAGCGGGGGTAGCCCGAGGCTCCGTTCTGGCCGGTCGGCGCCACGACGGCCGAGCGGACGGCGTCCACGGCGGACCCCTCCACCACGTGCTCCGGCACCAGCAGGATCTCGAAGTTCTGCGGTTCGTCGCTCATCCCCCGACGCTAACCGGATACCCCGGTTCACGCCCGGCCGCCGCCGTCGACGAGTTCCTGGAGCCCGGGCGCGTACAGGTCCGCCAGCCGTCCGGGAGCCGTACGGGTGCCCGCGCCGTCGGGGCGGTGCAGACTCAGCGTCGCCCCCAGGCCCAGCAGCTGGCCCGCGATCAGCTCGGCGCGCAGCTCCCGGTCCGCTCCGGTGAGGGTGCCGGCGAGGCGGGCGGTGACCTGCTCGCGGAAGCGCTCCCGCAGCAGGGTGCGCTCGTCGTCGATGCCGAGCGAGAAGACCACCCGCAGCAGCGGGTCCCCGCGGAGCTCGTCGCGCAGCCGGAGCATCGTCAGGACGAGGTGACGGCCCAGGGCGGCCGGCTCCGCCGCGAACAGGGCGTCGGCGGCCGGCTGGAAATCGGCGACGGTGTTGAACAGCCGCTCCTTGCTGCCGAACCGCTTCACGATCAGCGAGGGGCTGACCCCGGCGTCGGCCGCGATGCCGCGCAGGGTGACCTCGGCGTAGGGGCGCAGGGTGAACGCCCGCCGTGCGGCGCGCACGATGGCGTCACGACCCGTACCGGGCTCGGCACCGGGGTCGGGGCAGGGGACGGGATCGGGCCCGGTACCGGGGGTAGGCTCCTCGGTGGTGGTCATGTGCTCTCCCGGAGGGCGGGCGCGGACTTCGTCACCGCGACCGTACCGGCCGGCGCGGAGACCGCCGGCTTGCCCGACGGGAGGCACAGCGCCGCGGCCAGCGCGGCGAGCGCCGTACCGGCCGCGATCAGGAAGATGAGCAGGTACGCGTGCAGGGTGGGCGCGCTGCGCCCGCCCGCCACGAAGGTGACGTGGGCGAGTACGGCCGCGACCACGGCGCTGCAGCAGGCCTGGCCGACGGAGCGCATCAGGGTGTTGAGGCCGTTCGCGGCGCCGGTCTCGGTCACCGGCACGGCCCGCATGACGAGCGCGGGCAGCGCCGAGTAGGCGAGGGCGGTGCCGCAGGCGACCACCGTGGCACCGGCCACGATCAGCCAGAGGGCGTGGCTGGTGAAGAAGCGGACGAGGTAGCCGACCGCCATGACGGCCGCGCCCAGGGCCAGAGCCGTCCGCGGGCCGTACGCGGCGGAGAGCCGCGCCGAGACCGGGGACAGCGCGACCATGGCCAGGCCGCCGGGGAGCAGGCACAGGCCGCTGACCACGATGGAGGCGCCGAGTCCGTACCCCGTACTTGTCGGCTCCTGCACCATCTGGGCGGTGACCAGGGAGTTCGCGTAGAAGGCGAAGCCGACGAGCAGGGCCGCGAGATTGGCGAGCAGGACGGCGGGGCGGGCCGAGACGCGCAGGTCGACCATCGGGGAGGCGGTGCGCAGCTCGTAGCGCCCCCAGAGCGTTCCAACGACCAGGGCGGTGGCGAACAGCCCGAGCGTGCGCGGTGAGGTCCAGCCCCAGTCCGCACCCTGGGTGATCGCGAGCAGCAGTGCCACGAGGGTGGCGGCGAGGCCGAGGGTGCCGGGAGTGTCGAAGCGGCCCGAGGTGCGCAGCGGGGACTCGGGGACGATCCACAGCACGAGGAGGATGTCGAGGAGCCCGAGGGCGGCGGAGGCCCAGAACATGGTGTGCCAGTCGAAGTTCTCGACGACGAGCGCGGCCACCGGGAGGCCGATCGCGGCGCCGATCCCCAGGGTGGAGCTCATGAGGGCGATGGACGGCAGAACGCGTTCGGGCGGGAGTTCGTCGCGGATGATGCTGATGCCGAGCGGGATCACGGCGAGCGCGGAGCCCTGGAGTGCGCGGCCGGCTATGAGCCAGCCGATGTCGGAGGTGAGCGCGCACATCGCGGACCCCGCGGTGAGCACCGCGAGCGAGGAGAGGAGCACGCGGCGCTTTCCGTACATGTCACCGACCCGGCCGAGCACGGGGGTGAAGACCGCTCCCGTCAGCAGGGTGATGGTGACGAGCCAGCCCGCGGCGGCGGGACTGCTGCCCGTCAGTGCGGGGATGTGCGGCAGCAGGGGCACGACCAGGGTCTGCATGACGGCCACGACCGCGCCGCAGAACGCGAGGACGGGGACCATCAGGCGGGGGTGCGTCTCGGCGGACATGCTGCTCCCAACAACGACCCTGGGGGTGCACAAGCGTTCACCCCCAGGGTAAACGCTTGTGCACCCCCCTGTCTCCCCGCCGGATACAGTGACTTTCAGCCGTTTTGCGTAACCCGAGAACCGGAGGCGCCGACCGTCGCGTCGTGTGGGACACGTACGTCAGACGGGGAAAGGTACCGCCCATGTTCTCGTTCCCGACCGCGCGCACCACGCGCACCGCTTCGCTCGCCCTCGCGGCCACCGCCGTCACGGCAGCGCTCTCCCTCACCGTCGTCACGGGCGGCTTCGCGTCGGCCGCGCCAGCCGCACCGGCGCCCACCCCCGCGGTCGCGGTCGCGCTGCCTTCCGTGTCGGGCAGCCCGGAGGCCGCCTTCACCCGGATCGCCGACTTCTACGGTGCCTACATCGACGCCGTGTACGACGGTGACGGCAAGACCTCGACCCAGCTGCGCTCCTTCTACCTCTCCAAGTCCCTGCAGGGGCAGCTGTCGAAGTGGGAGGCGGCCAACCACGCCGACGGAGTGCTGCGCGCCCAGAACGTGCCCCTCCAGTGGAAGGTCACCTCGACCGGGAGCGGCACGGGCCGGACCGGCGCGACGGTCACCCTCACCTGGGGAGGCGGGGACACCACCCAGGTCCAGGTCCAGGCCGACCTGGCCACCCGCAAGATCGTCTCCATCGAGGGCTGACGGCCGGCCGCTCGAGCCCTAACGGGCCCGGACTGCCGGCCGGCAGTCCGGGCCCGTTAGGCGCGGCCCGTGCCGTCCTCCCGGCCGGCCTCGTCGCGCGGGGCCGCGGGGTGGCGCAGCAGGCCGTGGGCCCAGCGCTCGTTGAGGCCCGCCAGGAAACCGATGGCTCCCCAGAAGAACCACGCCTTGACCAGGGCCTCGTGCCCGGCGGCGGAGAGCGGGCCGGGACCGCACAGGTCGGCCGGGGTGGCCGGCGGGGTGAGGACGGTGAGGACCCCTCCGCTGACGAGCAGGAAGAGTGCGGTGGCCAGGAACCAGCCCACCACCACCCGGTACCAGCCCTCCTGACGGAGCGTCTGTGACAGCTGGACCGGGTCGGCCGCCGGGGCGGCGCGTCCCGCCCGGCTCCGGATGAGCTGCTGGGGATCGCGCAGGCGGATGATCACGCTGAAGACAGCGCCCATCGCACCGCCCGCGAAGCACACCAGGGAGTGGACCAGGGCCTGTCGCTCCTGACAGCCGAGGTGGATGCCGAACAGCCGGGGCACCCACTCCCCCAGCGCGAAGACCACCACCAGCACCACCGGGCTGACCACGACCCCGAATGCCAGGCCGATGTTGAGCCCGCGCGCCCCCGCCGTGACCGTATCGGCCTCCAGCCGGGTCTCCGCGAGCGCGACCGCCGTCTCCAGCCGGCCGACGTCCGCGCCCCTGGCCACGGCCCCCAGGGCACGCAGCAGGTCCTCGGTGACCGCGGTGCGCGTACGCCGCTCGAAGGCCCGCTGCGCAGCGGCGTGGAGCCGGTCCAGGCGGAGCATCAGCTCCGGTTCGGCGCACCACAGTTCCCTCAGCCGCTCCGGATCGATGCCGGGCACCTCTTCCAGCGCCCGTATCTCCCCGTCGGCCGCGCCGGTCAGCCACTCGCGCGCACCCCGAAGCATCCGCTCCCCCTCTTCGCACAGCAGTTGTACCCGCCTTCGGCCCACGGCGGTACCCAGCGACCCGGCCGGCGCCCGGGAGCCGGCCCGGCCGCCCCGCGGGGATGCCCGGGGGTCAGTCCTGTCCGCGCTCGGTCCACGGGCCGAGCTTCTCGGGGTTGCGGACCGCCCAGATGCGGGTGACGCGGCCGTCGGCGACGTCGAGGGCCGCCACCGTGACGGTGACGCCGGCGTACTGGGCGACCAGGCCGGGGAGACCGTTGACCGTGCGTTCCAGGAGGGTCAGTCCGGGGGCCTTGTCGGCGATGGCGATCAGGTACTGGGCGATCCGCGCGCTGCCTTCGACCGGACGCAGGGCCGCGCCGACCAGACCTCCGCCGTCGGCGGTCATCGTGGCGTCCGGATCGAGGAGGCCGACGAGGGCCTTGATGTCCTTGGCCTCCCACGCCTCCTTGAAGTCGCGCACCACCGAGGCCCGTCCGGCCGCCGGAGCCGACGGGGCCTGTGCGGAGCGGATGCGCCGGCGGGCCGAAGTGGCCAGCTGCCGGCAGGCCGCGGCCGTCCGGCCGACGATCTCGGCGACCTCGGCGAAGGGATAGCGGAAGACGTCGTGCAGGATGAACGCCACCCGCTCGGCCGGGGTCATCGACTCCAGTACGACCAGGAACGCCATGTTCACCGACTCGTCGAGGGTGATCCGGTCGGCCGGGTCCACGGGCTCCGCCCGGCCCCCGTCCACCCGCCCGCCGGCCCACTCCGAGCGGTCGGGCAGCGGCTCGGGTATCCACTCGCCCACGTAGCGCTCGCGCCGCACCCGCGCCGAACCGAGTACGTCCAGACAGATCCGGCTGGCCACCGTCGTCAGCCAGGCGCCGGGCGAGCGCACCGCCGCCCGCTCCTGCGGCGACATCGCGTACCAGCGGGCGTAGGTCTCCTGCACGGCGTCCTCGGCCTCGGCCAGCGAGCCCAGCAGCCGGTAGGCGAGGTTCATCAGCTGCCGCCGCTCACCGTCGACCGCGCTCAGGTCGGGCTCGGACCGATCATGCCCGTGCCCGTACTCGGTTGAGACGCTCATGCTCGCCACGCGCTCCCCTGGTTCGTCCTGTCCGCTCCCGCTTTTCCCCCCACCGGGAAAGGAGTTCGGCGCTTCGCCTCACATTTCGCGGGGCTGCCCCGTCGGACTACCGAGACACTACCGATCCACCGCCGCGAGGCAGAAGAGGGGGCCCAGTCGTGGCCACGCAGACGATGACGAAGCAGGGGAACGGCACGTTCGTACAGGTGGCGGTCGCCCTCCAGACCTTGGCGATCTTCTTCCAGGCGGCCACCGCCGGGCTGTTGCTGACCTCTTCCTCCGCGGAGGCGGTGCACGGCGTCGGAGCGCGCGTGATGTACGGCGCGACAATGCTGTACGTGCTCGCCGCGATACTGGCGTGGCGGCCCGGCGGCGGCTCGCCCCGGCCCGTCCTGTACTCCTCCGGCTTCCTCGTACTCGCCTCCGTACAGGTCGTCCTGGGCATCGCGCACAAGCCCGCTCTCCACGTCCCCCTGGGCGTCCTGATGTTCGGCCTGAGCGTGCTGGCGCTGGGCCAGGTGCTGTTCACCCGTTCTCCGGGCCGCTCGGGCGCCGGATCGTAGCCGCCGGCGGGGCGCCCGTACGCGTACGTCGGTCCGTGCGCGTACGTCACAGCCCGTGCGCGTACGTCAGCCCGTACGGGCGACGCGCAGGGACTGGCGGACGGACCAGGCCACCGAGACCAGGGGCACCGCCACCACGGCCCCCACGATCCCGGCGGCGATGGCTCCGGCCACCACCGACAGCGCCACCACCATGGGGTGCAGCCGTACGGCCCAGCTCATCACCAGGGGGTGCAGCAGGTGTCCCTCGATCTGGCCGATGACCACGATGAGCGCGACGACCAGGCAGGCCACGAGCGGCCCCTTCACGGCGAGGGCGACGACGGCGGCGACGCCGAGTGCCACGGGTGAGCCGATGAGCGGGACGAACGCGGCGACGAACTCCAGCAGGGCGAGCGGGACGGCCAGCGGAACACCGAGGACGAACAGCGCGATGCCCACGAGGATCGCGTTGGTCGCCGCCACGAGCACGATGCCGTGGGTGTAGCCCGTGAAGGTCCGCCACGCGGCGCGGCCGGCCGCGGCCACCCGCTCCCGTGCCCCTTCCGGCAGTTGTCCGCAGAACCAGCTCCACTGCCGGTCGCCCGAGTAGATGAAGAACACCGAGCAGAACAGTCCGAGGGCCGCCACGGTGAACACCGCCACGACGCGCCCCGCCCCGCTCAACGCGGTGCTCAGCAGGGTCGAGCGGTGGCTGGAGAGGTAGTCGCCGATCCGCGACTGCGCATCCCCCAGCACGTGCGTGTCCAGCCGGAGCGGCGGACCCTCGAGCCAGGTCTGGATCCGGCCCAGCCCCACCTTGAATTCCCTCACCAGAGCGGGCCATTCGCCCGCGACGGCCTCACCGACCAGTGCGAGGCCCCCGAGCACCAGGACGATGCTGCAGATCAGCGCACACGCCACGGCGAGGCCCCGGGGCATCACGCGGGCCAGCAGATCGGCCGGCGGGCGCAGCATGGCGGCCGCCACCAGGCCGAGGAACACGGCCAGCGCGATCTCGTGGAACCGCCCCAGGACCACGAAGACGGCGTACGTCGCCGCGCCCACGACCAGGAGCCGCCAGGCGTAGGCGGCGGCCGTCCGCAGGACCGGGGAGACCGGGACCGCCCTACGGGGATCCGGGCGGGACCGGGCGAGCGGAGTACGGGCCGCGCCCGCCCGGCCGCCACCGCGCCGGCCGCCCGGGAGCCGTCGGGCCGACCGCGTCACGAGTCGCCTGGTCATGTGCGGCGGCACCTCCGGGGTGTGTTGGTCCCCTCGGGCTATCACCCCGGGGGCGTCCGCCCCGTGCGCCGCGCAGCGCGTTCGCCCGAAGGCTTCATCCGCGCTGGGCCGAAGGAGCCGCCGGGGCCGTTGCCCGTCCTTCGGCGAGTGCGCTGGTCACAGGGGGTTTCCCGGTCCGGGCCCGCGACGGGGGACGGGAAACCCGTCGACCCCCGTGGCCGCCGGGGACAGGCTGAGGACGTCAGCACGGAGCAAGAACCGAGGGGACACCATGCGCAAGATGATCCGCGGCGCCGCCGCGTTCGCCACCGCCGCGGCCGCCGTCGTGGCACTCAGCGGTACGGCCGGCGCGACCGGCGCGCAGCCGGCCGACACCTGGGCCGGGTGCCCGGACGGGGCGGTCTGCATCTACCCGCAGAACCAGAACCCCGCCGTGAGCCCGAGCCAGATCTTCTACAGCTACGGGGCCCACAACCTGAGCAACCAGTACGGGAACCACTGGGTCCTCAACAACCAGTACGGCGGCGCGACCGCGCGCCTGTGCACCGGCTCCAACGGGGTCAACTGCGGCAACCCCATCGCCCAGAGCCGCGGGGTCTACGCCAACCTCTCGCCGATCAACTCGATCACGCTCAACCGGTAGCGCCAGGCGGTCGGTTCATCCGATCACCAGCCTGAGGGAACGTTCCGGAGCCGACCGCTCGACGGCTCCGGAACACCTCCGTTTCACGCCACGCCGCACGAATGGCCGGTCGGCCGTCGGACCCCCGCGATAGCCTGGGCACCTGCCTCTCACAGCCTGGGCGCGCATTGCCATGGGGGACGTCTTGGGGGATCCGGACCGCGGACGCGAGCCCGCAGCGGCGGCCTTTCCCGCGCAGCTGCGAAGGATGCGCGTGCAGCGCGGGCTGTCGCTCGCCGCCCTCGCCCGCGAGACGCACTACAGCAAGGGTTATCTGAGCAAGATCGAGACCGGTGCGAAGCCGGTCACCGCCGATGTCGCGCGCAGCTGCGACCGGGTGCTGGGGGCGGAGGGCGAGCTCCTGCGGCTGGTACCGGAGAGCGAGGAGCCCGATCCCCGGGCAGGTGCGCACACCGGGGCGGGCGGCGCGGCCGGTGCCGGCGGATCGACCGGGCTCGCCGGTTCCCGTACCGGGACCGCCGGTGCGCCCGGTCCGCCCGGTCCATCCGGACCGCAGTCGGACGGCGAGTGTCCCTACCGCGGCCTGTCGGCGTTCACTCCGCAGGACGCGGGGCGGTTCTTCGGCCGGGAGCGCGCCACGGCCGCCCTCGTCGAACGGGTCCACGAGCGCCTCGGCCGCGGGCCGTTGCTGCTCGTCGCCAGGTCGGGCGCGGGGAAGTCCTCCCTGATCAGTGCCGGTCTCGTACCGGCCCTCGGGCGCGGGGACCTCCCGGTGGCGGGCGCCGACGGTTGGCCGGTCGTCAGGTTCACCCCCACCGCACACCCGCTGCGCGAGCTGCTCGAAGCCACCGCCAAGGCCGTCGGGGGCGAACTGGGCCTCACCCCGGCGGCGTTGCGCGAGCGCCCGGAGTCACTGCTCGAAGCCGTCCACCGGCTGGCGGACGGCGCCGGCGCCCGCCGGCCGGTGGACGGTGCCCGCCCCGGGGCCGGCGGACGGCACCTGCCGACCGTGCGGCCGGTGCTGCTGGTGGACCAGTTCGAGGAACTGTTCACCCTCTGCGCCGACGAGGACGAACGCCGCGCCTTCGTACGTGTGCTCTGCGCGGTGGCCACGTCCCGTCCCGCGCCGGCCACCGCGTACGACCCCGTCACCGCGTACGACCCCGCCGCCGTCGTGCTCGGGGTGCGGGCCGACTTCTCCGGGGAGTGCCTGGACCTTCCCGGGCTGGCCGCCGCGTTCACCGACGGGCTGTTCGTCCTGCCCCCGATGTCGGTGGCGGAGCTGCGGGAGTCGATCACGCGCCCGGCGGAACTCGCCGGGCTCGCGCTGGAACCCGGGCTGGTCCCGCTGCTCCTGCGGGACGCCGGCGTACGCGACCCGGCGGGGCAGGCCTCCGAGCACACCGACCCGTACGGGGACGACGTCCCCTGCGGCGCCCTGCCCCTGATGTCCCACGCGCTGATGGCCACCTGGCAGCGGCGCGAGGGCTCCGTGCTCACCGTCGCGGGGTACGAGTACGCGGGCGGGATCCAGGGCGCCGTCGCGCGCACGGCCGAGGAGGCGTTCGCCCGCCTGTACCCGGCCGAGCAGCGGATGGTTCGGCGCCTGCTCGTACGGCTGGTGCACATCGCCGACGGGACCGGGCCGACCCGGCGCCGGGTGAGCCGTACCGCCCTGCTGGAGGGGCAGGACGACACCGGGCGGGCAGCGGCCGCCCTCGACGCGTTCGTCCGGGCCCGGCTGGTCACCGCGGACAGCGAGACCGTGGAGATCACCCACGAGGCCCTGCTGCACGCCTGGCCGCGGCTGCGCGAGTGGATCCACGCCGACCGGGCCGGGCTGCTCGTCCACCAGCAACTGGCCCAGGCCGCGGACGAATGGGAGCGCGAGGGCCGCGACCCGTCCGTCCTCTACCGCGGCACCCGCCTGGGCAACGCCCGTACCTGGGCCGACGAGCTCGACGGCCGGAGCCGGCTGGGGCCACGGGAGACGGACTTCCTCCGGGCGAGCGGGGCCGCGGAGGACGCCCGCCACCACCAGGCCGGGCTCCAGGTCCGGCGGCACCAGCGGATGCTGGCCACGCTCGTCGTCCTGCTCCTGCTGGCACTGACCGCCGGAGCGGTGGCCTACCAGCAGCGCGCGGGCGCGCTGCGCCAGGAGCGGACGGCCCGTTCGCAGGCGCTGGCCGCCCGGTCGCTCGCGCTGGCCACCGGACAGCCCGAGGCCTCGATGCTGCTCGCCGGGGAGGCGTACCGCGCCGGGGCGACGAGCGAGGCACGCGGCGCCCTGCTCAGCACCCAGTCCCAGCCCTTCCTCGCACGGCTCGGCGGGCACGGCGGTCCGGTCAACGCGGTGGCCTTCGCACCGGACGGCCGGCTGCTGGCCACGGCCGGCTCCGACGGAAGGGTGCTGCTGCGCCGGGTGGCCGACCGGAGCACGGTCGCCTCGTTCACCGCGCCCGGCCGGGTCCGTACGGTCGCCTTCAGCCCCGACGGGCGGACCCTGGCGGCCGGTTCCACCGACGGCCCGGTCCGGCTCTGGCCGGTCGGCGGCGGAGGCGGACCGGCCTCGGTGCTTCCCCCGAGCACCGCGGGTGCCCGGGCACTGGCCTTCGCTCCCGACGGCAGCGTCCTCGCCGTCGGGACCGCCGACGGGACCGTCCAGCTGCGGGACCCGGCCGGGGACCACCGCGAGGTGGCCACCCTGAGCGGGCACACCGCACGGGTCAACGCCCTGGCGTACGCGCCGGACGGCCGGAGCCTCGTGTCCGCCGGCGCCGACGGCACCGTACGGGTGTGGGACACGCGGCGGGCCCGCGCCGCCGCCGTGCTGGAGGGCCACACCGGAGAGGTGCTGGGAGCGGCCTTCGCCCCGGACGGCCGTACGGTCGCCACGGGCGGCGTCGACCGTACGGTGCGCCTGTGGGACGTCGCCGGGCGGCGCCCGGTCACCACGCTGACCGGGCACAGCGACGACGTCAACGCCGTCGCCTACACGCCGGACGGCACAACCGTAGTCAGCGGGGGCGGCGACGGCACCACCCGGCTCTGGGACGTCCGCGGCGGCCGGCTCACCGCGACGCTCGCCGGTCATACCGACTACGTGCTCGCGGTCGCCGTGGATCCGGCGGGCACGGTGCTGGCGACCGCCGCCTTCGACCAGTCGGTCGCGCTGTGGGACCTGCGGGGGCCGGTGCTGACGGCGCGCCCGTTCACCGAGGTCTGGCACGCCGCGTTCAGCCCCGACGGGAAGCTGCTGGCCACGGCCGACGCCGATCGCACGGTGCTGTTGTGGGACGTGGCCGGGCGGCGGGTCCTGGCCGGCTTCACGGGGCACACCGAGACGGTGTTCTCGGTGGCCTTCGCCCCGGACGGCCGCACCCTCGCCTCGGCCGGCGCCGACGGCACCGTACGCCTGTGGGACCTCGCCACGCGCGGCCCGCTCGCCACCCTCACCGGACACACCGGGACCGTGTTCTCGGTGGCCTTCGCCCCGGACGGCCGCACCCTCGCCTCGGCCGGCGCCGACGGCACCGTACGCCTGTGGGACCTCGCCACGCGCGGCCCGCTCGCCACCCTCGCCGGACACACCGACTTCGCCAACGACGTCGCCTTCAGCCCCGACGGGCGGACGCTGGCCAGCGCCGGGGACGATCTGACCGTTCGACTGTGGGACGTGGCCGGGCGCCGTCCGCTGGCCGCGCTGACCGGGCACGCGGGAGCGGTGCGGGCCGTCGCCTTCGGTCCGGACGGGCGAACACTGGCCAGCAGCGGCAACGACGGCACCGTACGGCTGTGGGACGCGGAGCAGCGCCGCGTCACGGCGGTGCTGACCGGGCACACCGGCTCGGCGCGGGGCATCGCCTTCTCCCCCGACGGGCGGACGCTGGCCAGCAGTGGCAACGACCGTACGGTGCGGCTGTGGGACGTGCCCGGACACCGGCTCGGTGCCGTGCTGTCGGGTCACACCAACGCGGTGTGGGGAGTCGCCTTCTCCCCCGACGGGCGGACGCTCGCGAGCAGCAGCAACGACGGCACGGTACGGCTGTGGAACCCCGATCCCGGGGCGCGGCTGGCGGAGATCTGCCGGATGGAGCGTGCCCTCGGAGCCAGGGAACGGCAGGCCCTGGTGCCCGGCCCGGCGGCGCGCGCGGGCCGCGCCTGCCCGCAGGGGTAGGGCGGCCCTGGCCCACCGCCCAGGCCGGAGGGGGGTTTCCCGAAGGTTTTCCGTTGCCCGTTTTCGGGTGGTGCGGCGCCCGGGCCTCGACGGGGCGCGGCGGCGGCCTCCAGGCTGGGCGCACCCGGATACGGAGCCGACCGACCACCAAGTGCCGGGCGGGCGGGCACGCTTCGACGCGGCCGAGCGCGCCGTCACCGCCGCCTGCGGACAGGCGGGAAGGGGCGTCTGGGCGGCTGCACGAGCGACGCCTGATCCCATCTTCCCGACTACGGGGTGTGGATGACGAACATTTACGTCCAGGGCGCGGATTGGCTGGAAATCGTGCCCGCTTGCCGTTGATCATCCGTAGGGTCAGGAACAGCTCATATCCCCCCAACCCGCCGAATCGAGGAGCAACGTGCGTCCGTCCCCCTCCCTCCCCCTCTCCCGTGAACGGCGTCTGGCCGTCGGTGCCGTGCTGCTCGCCGTGGTGGCCGGCGGCATGCTGCCCGCCACGGCCGCGCACGCGGCGCCCGCGGCGCCGTCCGCCGCGCAGACGACCGTCGCGCCCGATCTGGACGCGCTGACGCAGGTGTTGCGCAGCACGACGGCGGCCGGGGCGCCCGGTGCGATGGCCCGGTTCACCGGGCCGGACGGGGTGCAGACCCGAGTGGAGGGCGTACGCGACCGGACCACGGGCGCGGCGATGGATCCGCGGGCCCGCTTCCGGATCGGGAGCGTCACCAAGACGTTCTCCAGCGTCGTCCTGCTCCAGCTGGTGGACGAGGGGCGGATCCAGCTGGACACCCCGGTCAACAGCTACCTGCCGGGGCTGCTGCCCGACGACCGGATCACGGTGCGCCACCTGCTGACCCACCGGAGCGGTCTGGCGGACTACACGAACGCGATGTTCGAGAAGACGGTTCCCGGCTTCGAGGCCGTGCGGAACAAGGTGTTCACCTACCGCGAGCTCGTCGGCCTCTCGCTCGCCGAGCCGCGGACCACCGAGCCCGGCGTCGAGTACAAGTACTCGAACACCAACTTCGTCGTCGTGGGAATGCTGATCGAGAAGGCCACCGGCAAGCCGGTGGCCAAGGCGTACGAGCGGCGCATCTTCAAGCCCCTCGGACTGCGGAACACCTCGTACGTCCACCCGGACACGGCCATCAAGGGCCTGCACGCCAACGGCTACCTCCACCCGGACGAGGAGGGCGGCCCGCTGGTCGATTCCACCGAACAGACCGTGTCCTGGGCTCAGTCCGCGGGTGCGGTGATCTCGAACGCGGCCGATCTGAGCACCTTCATGTCCGCCCTGGTCAGCGGCAAGCTGCTGCGCCCGGGCACCCTGGACGCCATGCTCACCATGACCCCGACCGATGCCACGAACACCCGGTTCTACGGACTGGGACTGCGCCGGTACGACCTCTCGTGCGGCACGCAGGTCTACGGGCACACGGGCACGGTGCAGGGCTTCTACACCTACTCCTTCACCACCCGCGACGGCAGCCGGGCCCTGACCGCCATGGCGAACACCTCCAACCGGGGTCAAGCCAACACCGCCCTGGGCGGCACCCTGGAGGCCGCCTTCTGCGGGAAGCCGACCCCCGCGAAGGCCACCGCCAAGGCCGCCGCGCGCGGCTTCGCACTCGCCCCGGCCGAAGCGGACCTGCCCGAGCGCGGCTGACCCCGGATCCCGGACACGGGCGATTCCCGGACACCGGACGCTCCCGCCCCTTGGCGTGGCGGCCGGATCCGGGAAGTCTGAACTCCGCATTCCCGCACGGGTGTTGTCCCGTGTGACCGATGAGGAGGACATATGCCCGACGGACTGACGGCCGAGCGATCCGAGAACCGGTCCGAAAAGCGGTCCCCAAACCGGTCCGGGGGCCGGTCCGCGAAGCGAGCCGGGGAGGGGACGGGCCGGCGGACCCGCAGGACCGTGCTCGCCGCCACGGCGGGAGCGGCCGCGCTGGTCCTCGCCCTCCCCGCCACGGCGTACGCGGCCCCGCCCCGCGCGCTCCCGGCCAACGCGGACGGACTGGAGCAGACCTTCCAGCCCGCCTTCGACTACGACCGGGACGGCTGCTACTCCTCCCCAGCCATCGGCCCGGACGGCACCATCGCCCCCGGCCTGAAGCTGGGCGGCGACGTCAACGGCAGCTGCCGGGACCTGTCCGACCTGGAGAACACCAACGGGTACTCCCGCGAGAAGTGCAACAACGGCTGGTGCGCGATCATGTACGCGCTCTACTTCGAGAAGGACCAGGTCTCGCTCGGCCCCGGGAGCGCCGGACACCGGCACGACTGGGAGCACGTGGTGGTGTGGGTGCAGAACAACCAGGTCGCCTACGTCTCCACCTCCGAGCACGGCAACTTCAAGGTCCACACCAGCGCGCAGATGCGTTTCGACGGCACCCACCCGAAGATCGTTTACCACAAGGACGGAATCAGCACGCACTGCTTCCGTGCCGCGAACTCCAACGACGAACCGCCGGAGAACCACAGGGGCACCTGGCAGTACCCGACCCTGGTGGGCTGGAACGGGTACCCCGCGGGTCTGCGCGACAAGTTGAGCCAGGCCGATTTCGGCAGCGCCCTGCTCGGGATCAAGGACGGCCAGTTCAACGGCCACCTCGCCAAGGCCAAGCCGGCCGGGATCGCCTTCGACCCCAACGCGTGACGGCGCCCGGACCCGGGGGCGGTCGGCGCGAGGACGCCGGATAGGGTCCTACCGGGCAGTGCGCCGCTCCGTCATCCCGGGGAAGCGCGAGCTCGGACGCGCGAGGTCGGACGGCTGTTGATCACAGCTGTTGAACGGCGGCACGCCCGCACCGTGCCGCCCGGTCGGAGCAGCTCGTGCCACCGCACGCACGTCGCCGTGCGGCCCCCGGCCACCCCCGCCCGCACCACCCTCCTCCGCCCCTGCCCGGCCGACGGCCGCCCTGCCCGGAAACCTGCCTGCCGCGATGAGTACCGCGCTCCACCCTCCGTCCGTTCCCGACTCCCCCGCCCCCGGCTCCCCGACCACCGGGCCGGCCCGCCGCCGGGCACTGGCGGGCCGGGCTCCCGCCCGGCCCACGGCGCCCGCCGCGATCCACAGCATCAGCGCCGCCACGGCGGTCCTGCTGTCGCTCGTGGCGATCGGGGCCGCGCTCCACGAGCCGATCCTGATACCCCCGCTGGCGGCGAGTGCCGCTCTCGTGCACAGCGCGCCCGCACTGCCGCTGGCACAGCCGCGCGGGGTGGTGATCGGGCACATGCTGGGGGCCGCCGTCGGTTACGGCGTCCTGGCCGCGGCCGGCAGCAGCGCCTGGGGCGCCGCGGTGGCGGCCGGTGTCACGCTGGCACTGGTGACGGCCGCGCGCACCCCGCATTCACCCGCTTGCGCCACGGCCGTCGTGGTCGTGCTCCAGGCCCCGACGGCGGCGCGGTTCGTCCCCCTGCTGTTCGGCTCGACCGTCCTGATCGTGCTGACCGGGTACGCGGCCTCGCGCGTGCGCCGCAAGGCGCCGAGGTACCCCGCCTACTGGTGGTGAGCGCGGCTCACCGCGCGTGACGCTTCGAGATGCGCTCCGGGCGTGCGACTGGTTCGCTGAATTCCGCCCGCTGTCCCCCCACAGCGCCCAGGAGTGATCATGAGTGCAGGCGAGTCCCACGGCCGGTCCCGGCAACTGCGCGACAAGGCGCAGGAACTCGACGACGCCGCCAGGCGGTCGACCGACCCCGACGAGAGCCGACGGCTGCAGGACAAGGCACGCCGCCTGCGGGAACAGAGCGAGCAGGAACGCGTCATCGACGACCCCGGCATGGATCTGCGGTAGGAGGCTCCGGCAGCCGGCAGCCGGCCCCGGTCAGGAGGCCGCGGGCCGGAGGCCGGACCCGGGAGCCCCGGACCGGCCCTGCGCCGCTGCGGCGCCGTGCCGCTACGGGGCCACGGCCGCCGCGGGGGCCTCGTCGAGCTCCCACGCGTGGCGCTTGAACTCGCGGACGAAGTCGGCGTGGTCCTCCCACTGGCGGGCGATGCCGCGCAGCACGTCCCAGTGGTGCTCCACCGCCTGGTCGATGACCCGGCGGACCGCCGGCTCAGCCGTCACCCGCTGCTCGATGAGCCCCTTGGCCACCGATGCCTCCAGCGCCGCGTTGCGCAGGGCACGCAGGGCCCGGGAGGTGTCGTCCATCCCGAAGCCGTTCTCGCTGCCCGTCTCCTCGGCGAAGAGCGGGGTGAGCCGCGCCTCGATGAAAGCGGTGATCCGCTCGAAGTGGCGTACGTCCATCGGGGGCTCCATCTCGGGTCGTTGCGGGGTCCGGCGCGAACCGGGCCCGCACCGGCGATCATTATCCCGCAGCCGCCGGCCCCGTCCGTTCCGGGGCCGCCTACCCTGACCCCATGGACGAGCTGGACGGCGTAGAGGTACTGGCCTTCGCGGATGCCGGCGCCTTCGAGGGCTGGCTGGCCGGGCACCACACCCTCCACGAGGGCGTGTGGGTCAAGCTGGCGAAGAAGGCGTCCGGGATCCCGTCGGTCTCCTCGGACGAGCTGGTGGACGTCGGGCTGTGCTACGGCTGGATCTCCGGGCAGCGCCGCTCCCTGGACGAGCGGTACTACCTCCAGAAGTACGTGCCGCGCCGGCCCCGGAGCCTGTGGTCGCAGGTCAACGTGGACAGGGTCGCCGAGCTGACCGCCACGGGCCGCATGCGCGAACCGGGCCTCGCCGAGGTGCGCGAGGCGCAGGAGGACGGCCGCTGGGCCGGGGCGTACGCCTCCCAGCGGACGGCCGAGGTCCCGCCGGACGTCACGGCGGCGCTTGCGGACAGCCCCGCGGCCCGGGCTGCCTTCGACGCGCTGGACCGGACCGGGCAGTACCTCGTCCTCCTGCCCCTGTTCCAAGCCCTCACCCCGGAAGCCCGCCGGGCCCGTCTGGACAAGGCCGTACGCCTCCTCGCGCGGGGCACCGGGCACTGACCCGGCCGTCCGCCTCCGTCCTCAGAGCTCCAGCCGGACGTCGCGGCCCCGGCCGGAGCCGTCCACGCGGACGATGAGCGTGCCGCGCTCCCCGCAGTCGAAGGCGACGTCCATCGCGTCGGGCCCGATCACGTCGAACCCGTGGAGGAACAGCCGCTCCCGCAACGGCGTCCCGTCCGCCGTCCCGGAGTGGCGACGCCAGTCCGCGGGCGCGAGCTCGAGGGCGAAGTCCTTGAGGACCTCCAGCCCTTCGAGGGCCCGGCGGATGCGCGCCGCCGCGTCGTCGAGATCGACGGGACCGAGCCCGAGCCCCGTCCCGAGCCCGGCCCCGATCCGCACCCCGCAGTCCGTGTCACCGTTGGCGGCGGCCGGCCGGACCGCCGGGCCGATCGCGATCCCACCGGTCAGCCGGCCTTCACCGTCCGGGCGCAGGACCCCCAGCCACCGATGACGGACCGGCCCGGCGTACCGCGCGCAGCAGGACTCGCGCCGCTCCCGGGCCACCGCTCCGCAGACGGGGCACAGGAGGTGGAGGTGACAGGCCGGGTCCCCGCCTTCGGTGGTGGTGTTCTCCGTCACCAGCGGAGCGGGAGACGGCTCACGCCGCGCATCAGGCTCCCCGACAGCCAGCGCGGCGCGCCGCCCGACGGGTCCTCGGCCAGGTCGGGGAAGCGTTCGAGCAGTGAGCGGATCGCGATGCGGCCCTCCATGCGGGCCAGCGGCGCGCCGATGCAGAAGTGGAGTCCGTGGCCGAAGGCCAGGTGGCCCTGCGGGGCGCGCCGGATGTCGAAGGTGTCGGGCTCCGGGAAGCGCTCGGGGTCGCGGTCGGCGCCGGCCAGTGAGACGAGTACGGTGGCCCCGGCCGGGATGGTGGTGCCGCCGAGGTCCAGCGCCTCGCGGGCGTAGCGGTACGTGGAGTGCTGGACGGGGCCGTCGTAGCGGAGCATCTCCTCGACCGCTCCGTCGAGCAGTCCGTCGAAGTCACCGCGGAGCGCGGCCAGTTCCGCGGGGTGGGCGAGCAGGGCCCGTACCCCGTTGGAGATCAGGTTGACAGTCGTCTCGTGGCCGGCGACCAGCAACAGGAAGGCCATCCCGATGACTTCGTCGGACGAGAGCGAGTCCCCGTCCTCGTCGCGGGTCCGGATCAGCGCGCTGAGCAGGTCTTCGCCCGGTTCCTTCGCCTTGGCGTCGATGAGCTCGCCGAGGTAGTTGCCCAGCTGCTGGTGCGCGTTGTTGTTCGGGGTTCCGGGGGCGGGGGCGACGACCTCGTTGGACCAGTACCGGAACCGGTCCCGGTCCAGATCGGGGACGCCGAGCAGCTCACAGATCACGGTCATCGGCAGCGGAAAGGCCAGCGTGGCGATCAGGTCGCCGGTGCGCTCCGGCCGGGCGGCCATCGCGTCGAGGAGTTCGTCGGTGATCTGCTGGACGCGCCCCCGCATGCCTTCCATCCGGCGGGCGGTGAACTCCCGTGCGACCAGCCGCCGCAGCCGGGTGTGGTGCGGCGGGTCGGCCTCCAGCATGTTGGCGTTCGCCGCGGTCACCAGGGCGTCCGGGAACTTGCCCGAGCCCCGCCAGTCCTTCGACAGGGCAGGGTGGTTGAGCGCCTTGCGCGCCTCCTCGTGGCCGACGACCAGCCAGCTCGGCTCGAACTCGTCGGTCGAGACGATGACCTCGTGGACCGGTCCGGCCTCACGGAGTCTCGCGTAGAAGGAATAGGGGTCGGCGTTGAAGGCCTCGGCACTGGCACTGATGTCCACGACTGGCATCGGTCCACGGTAAGGCCGCAGCTCACGCACGGCGAGGGCGGTTTCCGGACACTCCAGGTCAACACCCCGATCACGGTAGTCTGCGGCCTTCGCCATACGAAGAGGGGGACGGCCATGACGACCGCACGCGAGGTAGTCCGCACATCCGTGGAGATCGTCACGGGGGACGGTACCGCCGACGCCTATCTGGCCCGGCCCGAGGGCGAAGGCCCCTATCCCGGAGTGCTGTTGTACATGAACGCCCTCGGCATCCGTCCGCACATCAAGTCGATGGCGGACCGGATCGCCGCGGCCGGATACGTGGTCCTGCTGCCGAACCTCTTCTACCGCCACGGGCGCGCACCGGTGTTCGAACTCCCCGAGTTCGTGGACTTCGGGCGGCAGCCGGAGCTCTTCGAACGGGTCGGCCCGGTCCTCGACTCCCTGACCCCCGAGCTCGCGATGCGGGACGCCGGGGCGTACCTGGAGCGCCTCGCCGGAATCCCGGGGGTGGCCCCCGGGCCGGCGGCGATCACCGGGTACTGCATGGGTGCCCGGCTGGCGCTGCTGACCGCGGGCACGTACCCCGAGCGGGTGGTGGCGGCGGCCGGGTTCCACGGGGGATTCCTGGCGACCGACACGGCGGACAGTCCGCACCTGCTGGCCCACCGGATCACGGCCGAGCTGTACTTCGGGCACGCCGACCAGGACCCGACGCTGCCCGCCGAGGAGATCGACCGACTGGGGAAGGCCCTGTCGGCGGCGGGCGTCCGCCATCGGGCCGAGGTGTACGGGGGCGCGCGGCACGGCTACACGCTGGCCGATACGAGCTCCTACGACGCCGCCTCGGACGAACGGCACTGGGCGGCACTGTTCGCGCTGCTCGAACGGACCTTCTGAGCCGGAGCGCGGACACGCGGAGCACCGAGCGGGGACGGAGCCGCTGGTGCCCCGGATGCTGACGGGACCGGTCGGCGTGGATCCGCGGACGGAGACTGCGAGCGCCCCCTCGTCATGCAGGGCCCGCTGAATCCGACGGTGATGTCGGCCCGTTGACCGGCGGGGCTGCCCGTGTGTTCGACGTCGGGCGTGTGCGAGGCGCTGATCCGATGGGTACCGGGACGCCTGGCGCTCGTGGTGAAGCGGGCCAGCCCGGCGTCGAGCGGCACGGTGGCGAGCGTCGCGCTCCCCTGTTGCCCCGGGTGCGCCGGAGCCCGGGTTGGGCAGGCCGGCGTACTGGTCGATGCCGCTCGCGTCGCCTCCCGGTCCGCCGAGCGGGGAGGTACGGGTGCCGGTGCCGGGCTGGGTCGCGGTTCCGCCGGTGCCTCCGGCGCCGGATCCCTCGGGGCCTCCGCCCTGACCGCCGTTGCCGCCGCGCGGCGGAGGGCCGCCGTTGCAGGCTCCTCCCCCGCCGCCGGCCACCAGTCGGGCCGAAGGCGCCGGTGCGCAGGTCGGTGGCGCCGCCGCCGGAGCCGTGGCCGAAGCCGCCGGGACGGGCGAACTCGCCGTGGCGGGAAGTGCCGGAGCTGTCGACGCCGCCGAGGCGATGAATGGCTCTTGGGTCCACACCTTTCAGCTCCACTGAAAGGAATGATCGAAAACTGTCGATGGACCTGAGCAATCCCGGTGAGCGAGAGTCAGGACATCGCCCCACTCCCCAACTCCCCTTCCCGACAAGGAAAGAAGGACCCCAGCCATGCGTCCCACGACCACCGACTTCGCCGCCGCGCCGTACGTCTCGGGAGACCCGTACGCCGACTACCGTGGCGGCACCTTCGCCTTCTCCCACCTCACGGACCTCGCCGACCGCCGGCTCGGGGCGGGGGTCCTCGCCGCCAACGACGAGTTCTTCGCCGAGCGGGAGAACCTGCTGCTGCGCACCCCGGCGGTCTTCGACGTCCACCACTACGCCAACAAGGGCAAGGTCATGGACGGCTGGGAGACCAGGCGGCGGCGCGGGGCGAGCGCCGAGGAGCCGTTTCCGGCGGACTCCGACCACGACTGGGCCCTGATCCGCCTCGGCGCCCCCGGCGTCATCCGCGGGATCGTCGTCGACACCGCGCACTTCCGCGGCAACTACCCGCAGCAGGTGAGCGTGTGGGCCGCCGCCTTCGAAGGGACGCCCTCGATCGCCGAGCTCCTCGAACGGGAGGACGCCTGGGAGGAGATCGTCCCCCGCACCCCGGTGCGCGGTCACGCCGCCAACGGGATCGCGGTCACCTCGGAGCGGCGCTGGACGCACCTGCGCGTCGACCAGCACCCCGACGGGGGCATCGCACGCCTGCGGGTCCACGGGGAAGTGCTGCCCGATCCGGCGTGGCTGGCCCTGCTCGGCGTGGTGGACGTGGCCTGCGTCGTCAACGGCGGGGTCGTGGAGGACGCCTCGGACGGCTTCTACTCCTCCCCCGAAAACACCATCATGCCGGGGCTGTCACAGAAGCAGGACGACGGATGGGAGACGCGTCGGCGCCGCGACAAGGGCAACGACTGGATCGCGTACCGGCTGGCCGGGCAGTGCGAGATCCGGGCCGTGGAGGTGGACACCGCGAACCTGAAGGGGAACGCGGCCGGCTGGGTCTCGCTGTCGGTCAAGGACGGCGAGGACGGCGCGTGGACGCGGGTCCTCCCGCGCACCCGGCTGGAGCCCGACAGCCCGCACCGGCTGCCGCTCGCGGCGCCGGTCCTGGCCACGCACGCCCGCCTCGACGTCTACCCCGACGGCGGACTCGCCCGACTGCGCCTGCACGGCCGCCTGACCGACGCCGGAGCGGCCGCGCTCACCGCCCGCTCGGCGCGCGCGGCGGGATCCGCGCGCACGACCGGCTGACGGGGAGAGCGGCCGCTCCGGCGGAGGCTCGGGGAGTACGGAACCGCGGGGCCACCGGATCCGGCTGCCCCGGGACCGGTTCAAGGACCGCTGGACTACTCGACGACGAGCTCGACGGGGATGTTGCCGCGGGTGGCGCGGGAGTAGGGGCAGACCTCGTGCGCCTGCTTGACCAGCAGGGTGCCGGTCTCACCGGCCAGGGCGTCGGGGAGCTCGACGCGCAGGACGACGGCCAGTCCGAAGCCCGCACCGTCCTTGCCGATGGAGACCTCCGCGGTCACCGAGACCTCACTGGTGTCGACCTTGGCCTGGCGGCCGACCAGCCCGAGGGCGCTGGCGAAGCAGGCGGCGTACCCCGCCGCGAAGAGCTGCTCGGGGTTGGTGCCCTGACCGTTCCCGCCGAGCGCCGGGGGCATGGCCAGCGCGAGGTCGATCTGGCCGTCGGAGCTGACGGCGCGGCCTTCGCGGCCGTTGGCGGTGGCGACAGCGGTGTAGATCGCGTCCATCTCGGGGGTTCCTCTCACAGGGCTGAGGCGGGTCCGTCGGTCGACGACCTCGCCCCATCAATATGACACACAATTCAGTTGTGCACAATTTAGTTGCCGCCACGGCACCCCCGGGTACACTGGCATCCATGACCGAGCAATCGACCGACGCCCTCGCCGACCAGGACTTCCTGCGCCTCGACGGCCAGATCTGCTTCGCGCTGGGCGCGGCGAACCGGGCCTTCGGCGGCCTGTACCGCGTCGTCCTGAAGGACCTCGGGCTCACCTACCCGCAGTACCTGGTGATGCTGGTCCTCTGGGAGCACGGCGAGCTGCCGGTCAAACGGCTCGGACAGCACCTGCGGCTCGATTCGGGAACCCTCTCCCCGCTGCTCAAGCGCCTGGAGGCGGGCGGTCTGCTGGTCCGGGAGCGCAGCACCGAGGACGAGCGGTCCGTGCACGTACGCCCCACCGCGGCAGGTACGGCGCTGCGCGCCCGGGCCGTCGAGGTTCCCCGGCGGATCGCCACCGCAACCGGCTTCGAGCTCGGCGAGATCAAGGACCTGCAGGACCGCTTGCGGAAGCTCACCGCCGCCCTGGACGCGGCCGTTCCGCAGGAGTAGCCCGCCACAGCGGGTGCTCGCGCCGCGCCCAGCCGGCGTCCACGGAGCCCGTGCGCATCCCGCGCCGGGCCTCCGGATCGGCGAGCGCCTTCATGACGTGGCCCACGACGGCCACGGTCAGCGCGATGGCCAGCCAGTCGTGGACGAAGGTGGCTGCGGTACGCCAGGGCAGCGGGGCCAGGCCGGTGAACCACATCAGCAGGCCGGTGCCCAGCATCACCAGGGCCGCCCCGGCGCTCCAGCTCGCGTAGAGCTTCTGCCCGGCGTTGAACTTGCCGGCCGGGCGCGCCGCCTGCCGGTGGTCTCGGCGCAGCGCGGAACGCAGCCAGGTCAGGTCGTGCGGGCCGAAGCGGTTCAGCCGCCGCAGGTCGGCGCGGAAGGCCCGGGACGCGAGCCCGAGCAGTGCGGGGGCCGGGATCAGCAGCCCCGACCACTCGTGGACGGTGACCACCAGGTGCCGGCGGCCCACCAGTTCGGCCAGCGGCGGCAGGTACAGGCAGCCGGCGCTCACCAGACACACACCCGTCAGGGCGGCGGTGATCCGGTGGATCTGGCGCTCGGCCGGGCTGAACCGGCTCACCCCGGCGGGGCGTTCAGACGGTAGGGGCATCGTCGCGTCCGTTCGACTTGCCGACCCAGGCGTCGACGTCGTAGCCGAGTTCCTCCCAGTAGCCGGGCCGGACGTCCCGGGTCAAGGTGATGCCCGACAGCCATTTCGCCGATTTGTAGAAGTACATGGGAGCCGCGTAGAGGCGGACCGGGCCGCCGTGGGCGTGGCTGAGCGGCTCGTCGCGCATGTTCAGGGCGACCAATACGTCGTCGCGGCGGGCCTGCGGGAGCGTGAGGCTCTCGGTGTAGGTGCCGTCGAAGCAGGTGAAGCGGATCGCGCGGGCCTCGGACCGGACCCCGGCGGCGTCCAGGAGCCGGTGGAGCGGGACACCCTCGAAGGGGGTGGCCGGGACCCGCCACCCCGTGACGCACTGGACGTCGCGGACGACCCGGGTGCGCGGCAGGGCGCGCAGCGCGTCCAGGGTGTACGTGGCCGGCCGGTCGACCAGGCCGTCGACGGTCAGCCGGTAGTCGGCCGGGCCGCGTTCGGGCACCGAGGATGCGACGGAGTAGTAGCGGAACCCTCCGCCGCCCGGCAGCAGTCCGGTGAGGCCCGTCGGATCCTTGGCCGCGGCCCCGCCCAGTACGGCGTCGAGCCCCGACTGGAGCCGCGGCGCGAGGGCCAGGCCGAGCGCGCCGAGCCCCACCATGCCGAGGACCAGCCGGCGGCCGACGGGGGCGCCGCTGCCGTCGGGGTCCGGGCCGGGGTCCGGATCGGGGGCGTGGCTGTTACCCGGGTCAGGTTCGGTTCGCTCTGCTCTGCTCACCCGCCGATTCGACCACCCCGCGCACCCCTCGGCCAGGGTTCGGGGGCGCCCGTCAGACTTCCGTCAGATCCCGGTCAGCCCCGGAAGTCCGCCGGCCGCTCCGGCGAAGCCTCGGCAAGCGCCTCGACCACGGCCTGCGTGCCCGCCCGGAGGCCGTACACGGGGGTGCCGGGCTGCTGTCGCCAGGAGTCGTCGATGCCGCCGGAGTCGACGGTGTCGAAGCCGAGTTCGTCGATGAGGGCCCGTACGGTCTTCTTCGCCGCCTCGTCGTCGCCCGCGACGGGCAGGGCCTGCCGGTCGGGGTGGCCGGCTTCGAGGGGCCGGTCCAGGATGTCCTGGGCATACGTGCCGTTGAAGGCCTTGACGACGGGGTGACCCAGGTTCCGCTCGGTCCAGCGGCTCTCGGTGAGACCCTCGTCCTCGATGCCGGCGATCCGGCCGTCGCGCTGCTGCGGGTAGTAGTTCCCGGTGTCGATGACGGCGAAGCCGGGCGCCGCCCCGCCGAAGAGGCCCGTGGGCAGATCCGGGACGTTCTTCAGGGGGACCGTCACGACGACGACCTCGGCGTCACGCGCCGCTTCGGCGACGGTGACCGGGGTGGCTCCCGTCTCCCGCGCGAGGTCGGTCAGGGTTTCGGGGCCGCGCGAGTTGGCGACGGCCACGTCGTGTCCGATGGCGGTGAGCCGGCGGGTGAGGTTGCCGCCGATGTTGCCCGCGCCGATGATGCCGATCTTCATGAGCTCTCCCGTGCGTCCGTGGTGTTCGGGTGTCGCTATGACCCGAACCTCCTCCGGGCGCCCGGCATTCCGCCCCGGAAGGGGGGACCTCCCGGACCCTCCGTACGGGGGACTCCGTCGCACGGCAGTCCGGGCGGGCCCGCGCACGGCGGGCCCGCCCGGACTCGTTGCGTGGCTGGTGGCTAAGCCCCGCTCGCCCCGAGCATGTCCTCGCGCTCGACGAGCTTGACCCGCTCGCGGCCCTGCGGCTCGCCCAGCGCCTTCTCGGCGGCGTCGAGCTTGTACCAGCCCTCCCACGTCGTGAAGCGGATCTCCCTCCCGGACAGGAAGGCCTCGACGGCCTCCGGCTCGGGGGTGCCCGGCGTTCGCAGGGCGCCGGCGGCGTGGTCGGCGAGCAGGCTCGCGACCGTCTCGTTCGCGTCGCCCTTGGTGTGGCCGATCAGACCGATGGGGCCGCGGCGGATCCAGCCGGTGACGTACGTGGACCGCAGGTGGGTGCCTGCTTCGATGACGCGGCCGCCCTCGTCCGGAACGGTGCCGGACTCCACGTCCCACGGCAGCTTGGGCAGCTCGTCGGAGAGGTAGCCGACCGCGCGGTAGACGGACTGGACGTCCCAGTCGGTGAACTGGCCGGTGCCCTTCACGTTGCCGGTGCCGTCCAGTTCGGTGCGCTCGGTGCGCAGGCCGACGACCTTGCCGTCCTCCCCGAGAACCTCGGTGGGCGACTCGAAGAAGTGTAGGAAGAGCTTGTGCGGGCGGTCGCCGATGTCGCGGATCGCCCAGTTCTCCAGGGTCTTGGCGACCATGTCCGCCTGCTTGTTGGAGCGGCGGGTGGTGATCGAGCCCTCGTCGTAGTCGATGTCCTCGGGGTTGACGATGACCTCGATGTTGGGCGAGTGGTCCAGCTCGCGCAGCTCCATGGGGCTGAACTTGGCCTGCGCGGGACCGCGGCGGCCGAAGACGTGGACCTCGAGCGCCTTGTTGGCCTTGAGGCCGTCGTAGACGTTCGCCGGGATCTCGGTCGGCAGCAGCTCGTCCGCGGTCTTGGCGAGGATCCGGGCCACGTCGAGGGCGACGTTGCCGACGCCGAGGACGGCGACCTTCTCCGCCTCCAGCGACCAGGTGCGCGGGACGTCGGGGTGACCGTCGTACCAGGAGACGAAGTCGGCGGCGCCGTAGGAGCCGTCGAGGTCCACGCCCGGGATGGTCAGCGCGCGGTCGGCGGTGGCGCCGGTGGAGAAGATCACGGCGTCGTAGAAGGAGTGCAGTTCGTCGAGGCTGATGTCGTTCGGGTAGTCGACGTTGCCGAAGAGACGCACCTGCGGCTTGTCGAGCACCTGGTGGAGGGCGGTGATGATGCCCTTGATGCGCGGGTGGTCGGGGGCGACGCCGTAGCGGATCAGACCGAAGGGGGCCGGCATCCGTTCGAAGATGTCGATGGACACACCCGGCTCGACGGCCGCCTCGGACTTCAGCAGGGCGTCGGCGGCGTAGATGCCGGCGGGGCCGGCACCGACGATTGCTACCCGCAGGGGGCGAGGCATGGCTGGGTTCCCTTCGAACGACGAAATACTCGATCAAGGGAACCCTAAACTAAGGGCATCCTAACTCGGCACCCACCCCTGGGTTATGACCCCATAACCAGACCTTATGACTTCCCCAAGCTCTGCTTGGGGTCGGCATGGTCGGCGCGGGCCGCGAGCTGACCCTGGACGAAGGCATCGATATCGGGTGAGTAGGGACCTCCGTGGTCGAAGAGCAGATCCGTGATGCGCCGCCATTCCGCGACGGAGGCGCGGGTGGCGTCGTCGGCGCTCTCCAGATCGCCCGAGGCCTCCTCCGCGGCCGCCTCCGCGGCTTCGAGGGCAGCGGCGGTCTCGTGGTGCGTCAGGCCGGTGGCCCGCTCCCGCACCTGGGCGCGGGCCGCACGCTCCGCGTCGGAGGGGACGTGCGGTTCGTTCGCGGCGTCGTCGGTCATCGCGGTTCTGCCTCTGCTTCCTGCTTCGGGGTTCGGTTGTCGTCGATCGCCGCGGCTCGCCCCGCGGGCGGGGCTCACCGGGGTCACCATGTACCGGTCACGACCACGGGGGAATCCTCACGCGTACGAACCGTGACCGTGCCCGCGTCCGTGTCCCCGTACACCTCGTTCCGCCAGGCCGCGAAGACCCGTACCACCCTGCGGGCGTCGTCCCCGCGCCCCTTGCCCACGGCGTGAGTGGCGAAGGTCACCTCGGCCAGGCAGGTCCCGCGCACCTTGCGGACGCGGACCTCGCCGACTCCGTCCGCGGGGATTCCCTGGTCCTCGCCGGTCCGGTGCTTCGCGTAGTAGGCGACGAAGTCCCGCCTCATGTCGAACCACCCCGCCGCGCCGCACGGACCGGCGCCGTTGGTGACGACCCCGGGCCCGGAGGAGGGTGCGGCGGTACCGTCCGTGGGCGGGTCCGGGGCGCCGGTGTCCTGATCGGTCGGGGGACCGGCGTAACCGCCCGTCTCCTCGTCCGTGGGCGGACCCGCGTAGGACCCCGTCTCCTCGTCCGTGGGCGGACCCGCGTAGGACCCCGTCTCCTCATCCGTCGGCGGACCCGCGTAACCGCCCGTCTGCTCCTCCGTCGGGATGTCGGGGGCGCCGGTGGAGCCGCCCGCCCCGTCACCCGTACCCGTCGCACCGTCCAGATCGCACTGTTCGGGACCGGGCGACACCGTCGGAGCGGCGGGCCCGGCCGCCTCGCCGGCCCTTACGGTGCCGCAGGCGGCGAGCGCGCCGCACAGGAGCACCGTCAGCCCGGCCAGGACCGTCCGCCCGGCCCGGGATACCGCATTCGTTGTCATGACCATCTCCCCCTTCTGCCCGTCTAGAGGGTCTCGCACCGGTCCCGGTTCCCTCCGGGGCCGACGTTCCCGCAGGCCCGGGTGCGTGGTATCGCTGTGTCGCGTGACGAACCCCCCGGTGCTCCCGGCTCCGCCGGCTCCCCGCGCAGTACGACCCGTCCTGTTCCTCGACGTGGACGGCCCCCTCATCCCCTTCGGGTCGCCGCTGGGATACCCGGTCCACGAGGCCCCCGGCGTGCCCTCCGGGAACGACGGGCACCCCCTCCTCTCCCGGGTCGATCCGACGCTCGGGCCCCGGCTCGCCGCCCTGCCGTGCGAGCTCGTCTGGGCCACGACCTGGATGGAGGACGCGAACGCCTGCCTCTGCCCACGGCTCGGGCTGCCGCAGCTCCCAGTGGTGGAATGGCCGGATCCGTCCCCCGAGGACAGCTGGGGCGGGACGCACTGGAAGACGCGCACCCTCGTCGCCCGCGCCGCCGGCCGGGCGTTCGTCTGGGTCGACGACGAGATCGGCGACGCGGACCGCCGCTGGGTGTCCGCCCACCACCCCGGCCCGGCCCTCCTGCACCGCGTCGACCCCCGGGAAGGCCTCGGGAACGCCGACTTCGCCGTGCTGGACGCGTGGCTGCGCGTCCGCGCCACCTGATCCCCGCCCCAACCACGCCAACCCGTCCGGGGATTGGGACCGCGCGCACCACCGGGCGTACGCCCGCGGACCGTTCGCCGCCAGCCCGGGCAACGGGCGCCTGGCGTCGATCCCCGTCCGGCATGGGTAGTCTTCCCGGGACACTGGGCGCGGCAGCTTCGGGGTGGGTCAATGGGACGTCAGACACGTGTGTCCGGTGCGGTAGTGGCGGCCTCGCTGCTGCTGGCCCTGGCCGGATGCTCCGGGACCGGACCGACACCCGGCGAGGACCCGAAACCGGGTTCCGGTGCCCCCGCAAGGCCCTCCGCGTCCGCGAAGCCCGGGGACCCTGACGACGGGAAGCCCTCCGGCGACATGCTGCCCGGCATGGTCGGCGCCCCGGTGGCCCGTACCCAGCTGGCCGCGCTCAAGGTGGCCCCGCCGGGAACCATGTCCGGTTACAGCCGGGACAAGTTCACGCACTGGGCGGAACAGGGCGACAAGTGCGACACCCGCGAGGTGATCCTGCAGCGGGACGGTGTGAACGTCACCCGCGACGCCGAGTGCAAGGCCGTGTCCGGCACCTGGAAGAGCCTGTACGACGACGTGGTGGTGACCGAGGCGTCGAAGATGGACATCGACCACATGGTGCCCCTCGCCGAGGGTTGGCGCTCCGGCGCGTCCGGCTGGGACGCCGCCAGGCGCAAGGCCTTCGCCAATGATCTGACCCGTCCTCAGTTGCTCGCGGTGAGCGCCTCCTCGAACCGCTCGAAGGGCGACCAGAGCCCCGACCTGTGGCAGCCTCCGTCGAAGGCGGCCTGGTGCCAGTACGCTCGGGCCTGGACGACGGTCAAGTCCACGTACGGCCTGACCGTCACCGAGCCCGAGAAGAAGATGCTCGCCAGCATGCTGGACACCTGCGCGGCCTGACACCGCTCGCCCACGCCCGTCTCCCGGGCGGGCGGGGGCGCCCGCTCACCCCAGGACGGCGATCCCCAGCGGCCGCGATCCCGCCGCGAGCCGCCGGCTGCTTCCGCTGTCGAGGTCCACGACCGTGATGCCGTTCCAGTAGCCGTCGCGCGTGTAGCCCCCGGTGACGTAGGCCGTGTGCCCGTCCCGGGACACGGCCACGTCCTCGTGCGGCCCGTCCAGCGGGTACACGCGCTCCGCGCCGCCCGGGGAACGGACCGTGAGCGACGGACCCTTGCCCTTCCCCGGCTCCACAGCGCCCGTGCCGACCACCAGCAGCCGGCCGTCGGTGGTGACCGTGACCCCGTGCTGGTGGGTGTCGGCGGTGAGCTCCTCCACCGTGGTGCTGCCCGTACGCGGATCCACCACCGCGAGCCGCTCGCCCTCGAAGGGGAGCAGCAGCTTCCCGTCCGCCGGCCGAACGGCGGCGTAGTGCGGTTTCAGCCACGAGCCCAGACCGCCCTCCGTCCCGTACGGGGCCACCTCGATGCGGCGCGGCGTGAGCGATCCCGCGGGCACCACGGTGACGTCGAAGGAGTCGTGCCCGGTGACGTAGACCTCGGAGCCGTCGCGCGACACATCCACGTCGAAGGGGCGCCGGCCCACCGGGACCACTGCCGTGACCTCGGCCCTCGCCGTGTCGATGACCTCCAGGGCGCCGGTGGTCCCGGGGACGTTGACCCCGACGTAGGCGCGGGAGCCGTCGGGCGCGAGCGCGATGCCCATGCCGCCGCCCCGGTACTCGCCTCCGGTGACGGGCCCGGTGCCGGTGGTGCGGTAGGGGATCCGGGCGAGCCCGGTGCGCGTACGGGTGTCCACGACGGCGACGCCCTCGGCCGTGGCCACCCAGGCCCGGCCGTCCGCTCCCACCACCAGGCCGTACGGGGCCCTGCCGACCGGGACCGAGCCCACGGGGCCGCGCTCCGGATCCACGAAGGTCACCGTGTCCGCCCCGAAGTCGGCGACCAGCAGGGTACCGCCGGGGGCGGCCGAGGCCGTCGGGAGCGGCGCGGCCACGGCGGTGGCGGCGGCCGGCGGCGCGGCCGGGTCGGCGCAGGCTCCGAGGAGCAGCGCTGCGGCAAGGGCCGCCAGGGCGGTACGGGTCCCCCGCGCTCGGCGGCGCGGGTGCGGGTGGTCGTGCTCCGGCATGGTGCCCCTCTCGGTCCAGGGACGGGGCCGGTGGTGCGCCCGCTCCCCCGTACCCATCCTCACCGCGCGCGACCGCTCCTCCGCTCCGCCCGCCGGCCGACTCCCGGGTCAGCCGATCGGTCGATGCGCCGGGCCCCGCCCCGGGGGCGGCCGGAGCGCTCAGCCCTCGTACTCGGTGAGGTCGATCGCGTGGATGTTGAGCAGCGCACCGGATCCCGGGTGCGTGATGTCCTTCTCCGCCGTCATGCCCAGCTTGCGGATCACGTTCTCGGACTCGTCGTTGCCCGCCCGGTTGACGGCGACGACCCGGTCCAGGCCCCGGTCCTGGAGGGCGAACTCCAGCGTGGCGTGCGCGGCCTCCGAGGCGTAGCCCTGGCCCCAGAAGGACCGGCCGAGCCGCCAAGTGATCTCCGCCGCCGGCAGGACCTCGGGCAGCCACCACGGCATGGAGAGTCCGACCGCGCCGATCAGCTCGCCGGAGGCCAGCAGCTCCACGGCGAAGATCCCGAAGCCCTCCTCGTCCCACTCGTCCTCCCAGCGCTCGATGGTTTCGGCGGTCTCCTCCAGGTCGAGGGTGTCGCCCTCACCGATCCAGCGCATCACCTCCGAGTCGGCGTTGATCTCCGACAGGGGTACGAGGTCGTCCTCGGACCAGCGGCGGAGGATGAGGCGGGGGGTACGGATCTCGGTCATGACGCCCATCCTGCCGAACGCGCCCGACATCGGGTAATCGGGTCGCGTACGGGGCACCCGGCGGGCTCCGGACAGGCCCTAGGCCTCCGGGACGGTGATCGCGTCGAGCTGCGCCCTCAGGTAGGTGTGCGAGTCGACCGGGTCGTGCGCGATCCGGCCGAGGGGCGCGGGGAGCGACTCCACCCGGGTGTGCGGATCGCACTCGTAGAAGTAGACGAGCGAGATGAGCTCCTCGGCCGGTGCGTCGGCGGGCGGCGGCAGTACCCGGTGGCGGCCGGCCCGCCAGCGGTCGCCCGTCCAGCGCGCCATCAGGTCGCCGATGTTCACGGTGAGCGCGGCCGGATCGTACGGGGCGTCCTGCCAGCCCTCGGCGTCGGTGTGGATCTGGAGCCCGCCCGCGCCCTGCTGGCGGTCGAGGACGGTGACGGTGCCGAAGTCGGTGTGGGCGCCGATGCGGAACTGACCCGGCAGGGGCGGGCCGAGGAGCTCGGTGCCGGGGTACCAGTTGACGTTGAACCCCCAGGTGGGGTGGCCGGTGTGCCGCGTGAAATGGTCCGTCTCCAGGCGCAGGGCGGCGGCCAGCAGCTCCAGCAGCTCGTCGGAGAGGGCCCGCATCGCGGAGAGGTACTGCGCCACCAGCCCGCGCAGCGCGGGCACTTCGGCCGGCCACGCGTTGGGGCGGAACCACTCGGCGTCCACCGACGCGATCCCGGTCGGATCCTCGGCCGCGCAGGACCAGGACTCCTTGAGGTCCGGCGGCGACGGCGCGCCCTCCGCGTAGCTGTTGGCCTCGGCGCCCGGGCCGAGCCAGCCCCGGCCGCCGACCGGCACGGCGTACGGGGCCTTGGCGGCGGCCGGGAGCCGGAAGAACGTGCGCGCCGCCTCCCGGATCCGGCCGGGCAGCTCCGGGTCCACCCCGTGCCCGGTCACCAGCAGGAATCCGGCCGCCTGGAGCGCTTCGTCCACGCGGGAGGCGGTCCGGCGGCGCACCTCGGGTCCGCCGGACCGCCACGGGCCGAGATCGATCACGGGGACCTGGGAACTCACCACGGCGGGACCTGCTTTCCGGGTCGGGTCGGCCGCGCGGACGGTTCGGCCGCGCGGGGCGGGTGGCGCCGGGCCGGGCCGGCCGGGGAACGGGCGACAGCCCCTAGCCCTGGCGCAGGGCGTACCGGACCTTGCCTTCCCCGGTGCCCGCCTCCGCGAAACCGGCCCGCCGGAGCACCGCGTGCGAGGGAGCGTTGCCGTCGTCCACCGTGGCCGCCAGCACGCCGAGGCCCGGCTGCCCGAACGCCCAGCCGGACAGCGCCCGCACCGCCTCGGTGGCATAGCCGTTGCCGCGCGCCGAGGGGACGAGGTCGTACCCCAACTCGGCGCGGCCGTCGGCGTCCGGGGCCGCGTGGAAGCCCAGCCCGCCGGTCGCTCGCGCGGATGATCGCGTACGGACCCCAGCCCGGCCGGTACGTACCCTCCGCGCGCGCCTTCGCCACCATCCCGGCGGCGACGCGCGTACCCTCGCCGGGGCCGTCCTCCGCCCAGACGAAACCGCCCGTGCCGCCCGCGTGCAGGTCGGCTCCCACCATCGGGCTGATCTCGCAGAGCAGCAGGCGGTCCGCCACCACGGGTTCGGCGTACCACCGCCAGGCCGTCTGCCGTGCCAGGCCGGGCAGTTCGCCCCGGCCGGTCGCCCACAGCAGGGTCCGCCAGGCGTCGTCCCCGTGCGGGAGGTGCGGGAAGAGCCGGCCCAGGATCCGGGCAGGGAGCTCGGGACCGGGCTCCCAGCCGTGGACGCCGAGGCCGCCGAGCACGTCGTGGGTGTGCAGCAGGGTCTCCACGGCGCCCATCGCGGCGAAGCCGTCCGCGCCCGCCCTGCCGTACGGGTGCCACGCGCGGGCGCCGGGCTCCGCGAGGGCCACGGCGGCGGACAGGAAGCCGGCGGACGCCGTGATCATGTCGATCAGGCCGGCCCGGGTGGCGTCCTCGTCGGCCCGGATCTCCAGGGGGACGTACCCGTCGGCCGCCCGGACCGTGAGCTGGGCGGCGTAGGCCACGAAATCCTCGGCCACGTGGACGACGGTGTCGTGGCAGCTCCATTCCAGCCCCGCGGCCGGGACCGACCAGTCGAGGTGCGCCACCTCCCGCAGTGCCCGGGTGGTGAGCGATACCGCGCGGTCGATGTCCCGTGAATCCATGAGCGTCATTCGGCGAACCATAGGAGCCCTTCCCGCGAGCCGCCAAGGGGATATCCGCACGCCGGTGGCGCGCCTGCGCGCCCGTGCCGGGACCGGGGCGCTACTGCTTGTGCTCGGACGGCGCGCTGACCGCGCCCCGGTGAAGGGCGGAGCAAAACGGTGGAGATTTCGACGAGGGACGTCTTCGGGGCGCCGTGCTGGGTGAGCCTGATGGCCCGCGATCTCGGCGCGGCCCAGCGGTTCTACGGTGCGGTCGTGGGCTGGCGGTTCCGGCCCGCGCGGCTCGGCGAGGCCTTCTCCGTGGCCTACCTCGACGGGGCGGCGGTGGCCGGGATCGGGGCGCTCGCCGGGGATCTCGCGGTGCCCGTGGCCTGGACCCCGTACTTCGCCGTCGACGACGTCGACGTGGCGGCGGACCGGGTGCGGGAGCGCAGCGGCACCGTCGCGGTGGGCCCGGTCTCCTTCGAGTCGGGGGGCCGCGCGGCGCTGGTGGCGGACCGGGACGGGGCGGTGTTCGGGGTCTGGGAGGGCCAGGTGTCGGCGGGCTGGCGGGTGGGCTCCCGGGACGCTCCGGCCTGGCTGGAGCTCCGTACCCGGGACGCCTTCGAGTCGGCGATCTTCTACGGGGAGGTCCTGGAGTGGGCCACCGGCCGGGCCGGCTGCTGCGAGGTCTCCTACGAGCAGGACCAGGTCGTGCTGCGCCAGGGCGGGGAGCCGGTGGCGCGCCTCGACAGCGGCCCGGTCGAGCCGGGTTCCTACAGTCCGTACACCCGGCCGCGCTGGCACGTGCACTTCCGGGTGCCCTCGCTGGAAGCTGCCGTGACGGCGGCCGAGGAGCTGGGTGGGCGGACGGTGTCGGAGCCCGGGTCCAGCGGGACCGCACGGTGGGTCTCGCTGCGCGATCCGGACGGGGCGCTGTTCACCCTCACGTCGTCCCGGGTGCCCGAGGAGGCCGGCGGGACCGGTGGGCCCGGGGCGGGCGGCGGGTCCGGGTCCAGTTGAGGAGGTCGGCCCCGGTCCAGGTGTTGACTACCCGGTCGGCCGTCACCCCGCATTCCAGGGCCCGTTCGCAGCCGGTGGTCTGCCAGTCGAGCTGGCCCGGGGCGTGCGCGTCGGTGTCGATCGCGAAGAGGGTTCCCGCGGCCACGGCGAGCCGCAGCAGGCGGCGCGGCGGGTCGAGCCGCTCGGGCCGGCTGTTGATCTCGACCGCGGCGCCGGACTCGGCGCAGGCCGCGAAGACGGCTTCGGCGTCGAACTCCGACTCCGGGCGGGTCCTGCCGGTCACCAGCCGCCCGGTGCAGTGACCGAGGACGTCCAGGTGCGGATCGCGTACGGCCGTGACCATCCGCCGGGTCATGGCGGCGGCGTCCATCCGGAGCTTGGAGTGGACGGAGCCGACCACCAGGTCCACCTCGGCCAGGAGTTCGGGCTCCTGATCCAGCGACCCGTCGGCGAGGATGTCGCACTCGATGCCGGTGAGCAGCCGGAACGGCGCCCAGGTCGCGTTGAGTTCGGCGACCGTCCGCAGTTGTTCGCGCAGCCGCTCCGGCGAGAGCCCCCGGGCGACGGTCAGGCGCGGCGAGTGGTCGGTGAGCACCGCCCATTCGTGCCCGAGGGCGGCCGCGGCCCGGCCCATGGACTCGATGGGACTGCCGCCGTCCGACCAGTCGGAGTGCATGTGGCAATCGCCCCGCAGGGCGGCGCGCAGGGCGAGGGCCTCAGGGCTCGGCGGCGGGCCTTCGGGGTGTGCGGCGGCCTTGTCCTCCAGCCGCTGGAGGTACTCGGGGATCGTCCCGGCGAGGGCTTCGCGGACGACCTGGGCCGTCTTGGGACCGATGCCCCGGACCGCCTCGAGGGTGCCCGCCGCGACCCGCTCCTCCAGCTCGCCCTCGCCCATCCGGCCGAGGGCGGCGGCGGCCGTGCGGAAGGCCTGGACGCGGTAGGTGGGCTCCTGGGAGCGTTCCAGCAGGAAGGCGATGCGGTCCAGCGCGGCCACCGGGTCCATCGGCTGTCTCCCTCCGCGAAACCGCGTGGAGGGGGCCCCGGCCTGGATGCCCGGGCCCCCTCCACGCCTGGGTCAGGCTCCGTCGGCCGGGCCGGCCGACGGACGGTACTGCAGGGCCAGGCCGGCGAGTACGGCGACGGCCGCGGCGCACAGCACCGCGGTGACGCCCGCCCACGCCACGGTGCCGCCGACCGAGCCGCCGAGCGGGTCGAACCCGACGACGCCGCCGGCCACGTGGAGCGCGGTGACGCCCAGCGCGACCACCGCGCCGGCCCGCCAGGCACCGGCCGTGTCCCGTACCGCCAGCAGCGCGCCGGCGGTCAGGCAGAGCAGGGTGACGCCCAGGGCGAGCAGTCCCCCGGGCTCCGCGGAGGCCAGGCCTTCCAGGTCTGCGGGCACGTGCAGCGCACCGCAGAGGAGCAGGGCGAGCGCCACCGGCCAGCGCAGGACGTGGCGCAGCCGGCCGTTGCCCGGGCTCCCGGACCTCGCCCGGGCCCCGGCCGGGGCCGGCGGGGGCCGGTGGGCGGCGGTCCGTGCCGCGGGTCCCGGTTCCGTGGTGCGGGGACCGGGACTTCCGTACGGGGGCTGCTCGCCGGTCCCGAGGATGCTGACCAGCAGGGCCACGTCCTCGATGGGCCGGCCGAGGGCGGCGGCCCGCAGCGTGATGTCGGCTTCGACGACCTCGTGCGGGGGCTCGCCCAGCAGGGTGACCATGTCACGCACTTCGTGGACGGGTCGGGCCACGGCGGCCGCGCGCAGCGCCGCGTGTCCGGGGTTGGGCACCTGTCCGGATTCCTTGAGGAGGCTCACCAGTGCGGCGACCTCGCGGACCGAACGGCCGGTGGCGGCGGTCTCCAGGACGGTGCGCACGGGCGCGGCACCCTCCCGGGACGGGGGACGGGGGCCGGTGCCGGGCTCGGGGGCCACGCCCGGCGCGGCCCCGGGTCCGGTACCGGAGTCGGGTCCGGAACCGAAGTCGGAGGCGGTCCTTGTGGTGGGGTCGGTCCTTGTGGTGGGGTCGGCGCCCCGGGGGTCGGCGCCCCGGGGGTCGGCGCCCCGGGGGGCGGGGCCGAAGTCGGGGGCCTGGTCCGTGCCCGTGTCCGGGGCCGGTGGCCAGGCGTCCGTCGTGTCGGGGAGCCGGCGCGGCTCCTCGTACTCCGTCGCGGCGAGCGTGATCGGGTCATTCATGGAAAGCTCCGTTCGCCGACGCGCGGGTCTACACATCGCGCGCCGGTCATCGTGCGTCATGGGAAGCGCACGCTTTGTTACATTCAGCGGCACCCGGCCGCGCTGCGCCATTCGGGGCGGGCAAACGGGGGTCCCCCGCGGCGCCGCGGGCACGGTCGCCACCGGTCATGGGCATGGTGGGGGCATGAAGGGTACGGAGGTACTGGCCGACGCGTTCGGCCGGATCCAGGGCGTGGTGCACGAGGCCGTCGACGGGCTGGACGCCGCACAGCTCAACGAGCGGATCGATCCCGGCGCGAACTCGATCACCTGGCTCGTCTGGCACCTGACCCGGATCCAGGACGACCACGTGGCGGACGCGGCCGGCTGGGAACAGGTCTGGGACGCGCAGGGGTGGGGCGAGCGCTTCGGGCTGGCACTGCCGGCCGGATCCACGGGCTACGGGCACACCGCGCGCCAGGCCGGCGCCGTGCGGGTCGACTCCGGCGAGCTGCTGCTGGAGTACTACGACGCCGTCCACGAGCGGACCGGGCGGTTCCTGCGGGGGCTCGGCGCCACCGACCTGGACCGGGTCGTGGACGAACGGTGGGACCCGCCCGTGACCGTCGGGGTGCGGCTGGTCAGCGTGATCGGCGACTCCCTCCAGCACGCGGGGCAGGCCGCCTTCGTACGGGGCGTGCTCACGAGGGAGCACTGATGGCGGCCGGCAGGGCCCTGCTGCTCGCCCTCCTGCTGCTGGCCACCGGGCCGTTGGCCGGGGCCGCCGCCGCTCCGGTGGCCGGGGCCGCCGCCCCGCATCCCGGGGGGCCCGCGGCCATCGGCTCCCGGCCCGTGGTGAAGACCGACCGGGGGGCGGTGCGCGGGCGGGAGACGACCGGGTACCGGACCTTCGAGGGCATCCCGTACGCCGCCGCGCCGACCGGGCCGCTGCGGTGGCGGCTTCCGGAGCCCGCGCCGCGGTGGGCAGGCGTACGGGCCCCGGGCGCGCCCGGGGCCCGTTGTGTGCAGCTTCCCGCGATCGGGCCGGGCGGACCCAGCGGTTCGGAGGACTGCCTCTTCCTCAACGTCACAGCCCCGAAGGCCGCGGCCGCGCCGCCCGGGCCCGGGGCGCGGCGGCCGGTCATGGTCTGGTTCCACGGCGGCGGATTCATGAACGGCGCCGGGGACCTGTACCGGCCGGGCCGGCTGGCCGCGGCAGGTGGCGCCGTGGTCGTCACGGTCAACTACCGCCTCGGGATCTTCGGTCTCTTCGCGCATCCCGCCCTCGGCGGGGCCCCCGACTTCGCGCTCGCCGACCAGCAGGCCGCGCTGCGCTGGGTGCGGGCGAACGCCGCCCGCTTCGGTGGTGATCCGGGCAACGTCACCGTCTTCGGCGAGTCGGCGGGCGCCCTCAGCGTCTGCCTGCACCTCACCTCCCCGGCCTCCGCCGGCCTCTTCCACCGGGCGATCGCGCAGAGCGGCTCCTGCTCCCTCACGATCCCGCCGCGATCCTTGCTCCCCACCCTGGGCGCCTACGAGCCCTTCGCGCCGGAGCACCGCACCGTGGCCGAGGGGAGCGCCGCCGCGGCCGGGCTCGGCTGCGAGCAGTCCCCCGACGACACGGCGGGCGACGCCGTGCTGGAGTGCCTGCGCGGCCTGCCCCCCGCAGTGCTGGCGACCCCCGAGCTCATGCTGCGCTTCTCCCCCGTCTCCTACGGCACCGATCTGCTTCCCACCGAGCCCCGACTGGCCCTGGAACGCGGGGAGTTCCACCGGGTCCCGGTGGTGCAGGGCTCGAACCACGACGAGATGCGGCTCTTCCTCGGGCCGACCCTGCCCGGCTACCCGGTCTCCGACCCCCAGGCCTACCGGGACCGGCTGCGCGCCGCGTTCGGGGCGACGGCCGGCCGGATCGAGGCGGCCTATCCGGTGACGGCCCACCCGACGCCCGCGCTGACCTTCGCCGCCGTGCTGACGGACGCCTCCTTCGTCTGCCCGCAGCTGCGGGACAGCCGCGCGCTGGCGCGGCACGTGCCCACGTACGACTACCGGTTCGACGACCGGCAGGCGCCGGACTTCAGCGGACTGCCGCCCTTGGCGGGTTTCCCCTACGGGGCCGCGCACGGGTTCGAGCTGCCCTACCTCTTCGACACCGGGCTCCCGTTGACCGCCGCTCAGCGGGTGCTCGCGGACCGGATGGCCGGATACTGGACCCGGTTCGCGGCGGCCGGCGATCCGAACACCCCCGGGACGGGCCCCTGGTGGCCCCGTTCCCCCGCCGTACTGTCCCTGGCACCGGCGGACTCGGGCGGCATCCGCCCCGTGGACGCGGCGGCCGAACACCACTGCGGCCTGTGGGACTCCGTAGGACGCACTCCCGGAAAGGCGGGCTCGTGACCGGTTTGCTCGACATCCTTCAGCCTTGTGTGGAAGGCGGATCCCCGCCGGGAGCGGTGGCCCTGGTGGACCGGGGCGACGGCTCGGAGCCGGAGGTGGTGGCCGTGGGCAGCGCGGACGCCGCGGGCGACGTCCCCATGGTCCGGGACTCGATCTTCCGGATCGCCTCGCTGACCAAACCGGTCACGGCGGCGGCGACCATGATGCTGGTGGAGGACGGCCGCTTCGCGCTCGACGACGCGGTCGCGGCCTGGCTGCCGGAGATCGCCGAACCGATGGTCGTACGGACGCCCTCGAGCCCGGTGGACGACGTGGTCCCGGCGGCGCGGCCGGTGACCGTGGCCGACCTGCTGACCTTCCGCGCCGGGTGGGGCTTCCCCACGGACTTCTCGCTCCCGGCGGTCGCGCCGCTCTTCGGCGAGCTGCGGCAAGGTCCGCCGCAGCCGCGGGCCGTCGCGGCGCCGGACGAATGGATGGCGACGCTGGCGCGGATCCCGATGCTGCACCAGCCGGGCGAGGCCTGGCTGTACAACGCCTGCTCGGACATCCTGGGCGTACTGATCGCCCGGGTCGCCGGCTGCTCGCTGCCCGAGTTCCTGGCGGAGCGGATCTTCGAGCCGCTGGGGATGGCCGACACCGGTTTCGCCGTGCCGGCGGGGCAGCTGGGCCGGTTCACGCACTGCTACCGGGCCGGCGCGGACGGGGGGCTCGACCTCGTCGACGCCCCCGACGGGCAGTGGAGCAGCATGCCCGCCTTCCCGTCCGGGGCCGGCGGGCTGGTGTCCACGGCGGACGACTGGTTCGCCTTCGCCCGGATGCTGCTCGACGGGGGCGGCCCGCTGCTCTCGGCCGATTCGGTGCGGCGGATGAACACCGACCACCTCACCGCGGCCCAGCGGGACGGCGCCTCGCTGTTCCTGGAGGGCCAGGGCTGGGGGTTCGGCGGTTCGGTCGACGTCACGCCGACCGACCCGTGGAACGTCCCGGGCCGCTACGGCTGGATCGGCGGCACCGGCACGGCCGCGCACATCGTCCCCTCGACGGGGCTCACCACCATCCTGCTGACCCAGCTGGAGCTGGCCGGACCGTCGCCGTTGCCCGAGCCGATGCGGGCGGTGTGGGCGTACGGGGCTCGCGGACCCCGTACGACCCGCACCTGACCGCTGGGGCCCGTCGTCGAACTCCCGTCTGCCGCACGACGACAGGCCCTAGTGGTTCTCGGTCGGCTGCAGGTCCCGCGGGATCAGCGTCCAGGTGGTCGCCGCCGCGGCGACCGCGAGGGCGCCGGCCAGCAGGAACGCCGGGGTGATCGCGAGGGTGTAGGCCTGCGAGGCGACGTCGAGGAGGGTCTGGCCGACGGTGCCGCCGAGCCGCTCGGCGGTGTGGGCGGCCTCGCCCACTGAGTCCCGTACGGCGGCCAGCGTGGTGGAGTCCAGGTCCAGGGCCGGGAGGTTGCCGCGGTAGAGCGCGGCGGCGGTGGAGCCCAGGATGGCGACGCCCATGGCCGAGCCGAGTTCGTAGCAGGTCTCCTCGATGGCGGCGGCGCTGGAGACCTCGTCGGCCGGGGCCGTGGAGATGAGGGTGACCGAGGCGACCGTGGTGGCGACGCCCGCTCCCAGGCCCATGACGGTCAGCGCCACGGCGAAGGCGGGGTAGCCGAGGCCGGTGAACTGCTGGAGGGTCCAGGGCAGGGCCATGCCCGCGGCGAGGACCACCAGACCGCCGCCGAGCACGTGCCGGATCGCGAAGCGCTGCATGAGGGTCGGGGCGACCATCGAGGCGCAGATCAGCGCGAGCGGGGCGGGCAGCAGGCGCAGGCCGGCCTCCAGTGGGGTGTAGCCCTGGCCGTACTGGAACCACTGGGTGACCAGGAACAGAATCGCGCCCATGCCCACCATGGGCAGGAAGATCGCGGTGGCGGCCACGCTGAAGGCGGGCTTGGTGAAGAGCCGGACCTGGAGCAGCGGGTTGTCCACGCGCAGCTGGCGGCGGACGAACAGGGTCAGCGCGACGGCCGCGAGGGCGAGCAGCGCCCAGGGCAGCGGGTCGGCGACACCGCTCTTGCCGAGCTGCTTGATGCCGCCCGCGAGGGCGAGCATGCCGACGATCGACTGGCCGACGCCCCACCAGTCCCACTTGCCGGAGGAGCGCGGGGAGCGGGATTCGGGGAGGTAGCGCAGGCCGGCCGCGACGATGACCGCGGCGACGGGGAGGTTGAGGAGGAAGGCGGAGTGCCAACCGTAGTCCTGGACGAGCAGGCCGCCGACGACCGGGCCGAAGGCCATGCCGCCGCCGAAGACGGCGGCCCAGACCGCGAGGGCGAAGGCGCGTTCCTTGGCA
Source organism: Streptomyces sp. NBC_00435 (assembly GCF_036014235.1). Classification (GTDB taxonomy): domain Bacteria; phylum Actinomycetota; class Actinomycetes; order Streptomycetales; family Streptomycetaceae; genus Streptomyces. The sequence goes on along the minus strand of NZ_CP107924.1, from coordinate 7,579,003 downwards.
TCGGTGAAGACGCTGCGCAGGATCGACAGGGTGGACGGCATGATCGCGGCGCCGCCGACGCCGAGCAGGGCGCGGGCCGCGATGACGTGCCAGGCCTCGGTCGAGAAGACGGCGATGAGCGAGGCGAGGGCGAAGATGCCGAAGCCCGCCATCAGCAGCCGCTTGCGGCCCCAGCGGTCGCCGAGGGCGCCGGCGGTCACCAGCAGCCCGGAGAGGGCGAGTGCGTAGATGTCAATGATCCACAGCTGCTGTACGGCGCCCGGCTGGAGGTCGCCGACGAGCGAGGGGAAGGCCACGTTGAGGATCGTGGTGTCCATCGAGATGAGCAGGAGACTGCCGGAGAGGATCGCGAGCACGATCCAGCGGCGCGGGTCCTGCGTGGGGGTGTGCATGGGGTTTCCGTTCACGGTCGTACGCGGGAGGGGTGCGGGGTCACTCGGCGGGGGTCGGCCGGGTTCCGCTGAGGAAGGAGGCGAGGACGAGCCGGCCGATGTCACGGCGGGCGAGGTGGCCGTCGCGGACGCCCTCGGCGGCGGCGTCGAGCAGCCCCCAGAGCGAGTACCAGATCCAGTACGCGGGCAGGTCGACGCGGAGCCGGCCGAGGCCCTGGCCGAGGGCGAGGAAGGCGAGGGCCCGCTGGTCCTGGCGCTGGATGCCGGCCTTGAACCCGGGATCGGCGAGCACGGTGGCGTCGCGCGAGGTGAACCCGTACAGGTGCGCGGCGGGCAGCAGTCCGGTGACGAGCCGCTCCAGGGCGGCGTCGAACTCCGCGCCGCCGGCGGTGCCGGGGAGGTCGGCGGGGGCGAGGCAGCCGTCGACGACGTCGATGGCCCGGACGGCGACGGCTTTGAGCAGCGCTTCCCGGGTCGGGTAGCGGCGGCTCAGCGTGGCGCGGCTGATGCCGATGCCTGCGGCGATGTGCGCCATGGAGGCGCTGTGATCGCCGGCGAGCACGCGTGCGGCGCCGTCCAGCAGCTCTTCTTCGTTCATCATGCGATCCTCCTTCGCATCAAACGATACAAATTTGTCTCACATGATGCAAATCTGATCCACGCCGATACCGATCAAGGGACCGGGGGCAACCCGCCCTACACCCGAGCAGCGCAGCACCCTCCAAGCCGTCCGTCTCCCGCGGGCCTGCCCGTACCCTGTTCGGGTGACGACGGACAAGAACGAGGGTTCGGAGCAGGCCCGCTCCGCGGCGGCCAAGTACGAGAAGTGGAAGGAGAACGGCGTCCTGCTGCGCGCGTTCTTCTACATCGCCGGCACGCACCTCTTCGCCGGCTTCGTCTGGCTGCTGTTCCTGCTGGGCGAGCACGCCGAGAAGTAGCGGCCCGCCCGGACACCGGACCGGTCGCCGCGCGATCAGCCCTGCCCGGGCGCGTCGCCCGAACGGGCGCGGGCACCGGAGCGGGTGCGGCCCGGGGTCTGGGCGCGTTCCGGGTGGCGGCGGACGTACTCGCGCTCCAGCTCGTCCATCCGCTGGGTGTGGGTGACCAGCGCGTCGTCCGACCCGTGGAGCAGGGTCTCGTGGCGCGTACGGTGGATGGCCTCGAGCTCCTTCATCAGACGGCCCTCGTCCAGGCCGCCCGCCGACGGACCGGCCTCGCGCGGCGCGTGCTCGGCCATGGCGGGTCACCTCCTCCTCGGCCGGGCCGGGCGCGTCGCCCGGCCGTGCCCGGCCGTACTCACCCCATCATCCCGGAAGGACGGAGATAGACACTGTCTACGCCCAGCTGGTAGACAGTGTCCATGGACCAGGACAGCGGGCTGCGCGAGCGGCTGATCGACGTCGGCGTGGAGCTCGTGACGACCGAGGGCACCGCCGCGCTCGGGCTGCGCGAGATCGCCCGCCGGGCCGGGGTCTCCCACGGGGCGCCCCGGAGGTACTTCGCCACCCACCAGGCACTGCTGTCGGCGATCGCCCGGCGCGGGTTCGAGGAGCTCGGCTCCCGGGTCCCGGCCGCGATCTCCGCGAACCCGGGGGCGGGGGACCCGCGCGAGCGGGTACGCGCGCTGGGGCGCGCGTACGTCGGCTACGCGCTGGAACACCCCGGCATGTTCGAGCTGATGTTCCGCCACGACCTCCTGGACAGCACCGGACAGGCCCTGCCGCCCGGGTCCGCCCGGCTCCGCGATTCCACGCTGCCGCTGTTCGAGGTGCTCGTCTCGCTGGTCGCCCGCTGCCGGACGGCGCAAGCCCCCCGGATCACCGCCGCCGCGCTGTGGGCCAATCTGCACGGTGTGGCGCAGCTGTGGTCCCGGGGCAGTCTGCCGCTCGCTCTCGACGGCGATCCGCAGGCGTGCGTCGACCGGCTCGTCGACGCCGCCGTCGACGCGCACCTGCGCCCGTGAGGCCCCGCCTCGCGCTCTTCGTCAGTGCGGCCGGCGCGATGCTCGTCGCCCTCGACGGGACGGTGCTGCTCATGGCGCAGCCCAGCATGGGGAGGGACCTCGGCGCCGGTCTGGCCGAGGTGCAGTGGACGAGCGGCGCCTACCTGCTGAGCGTGGCCGCCTTCCTCGTCCTCGCGGGCCGCCTGGGCGACCGGTACGGGCACGCGCGTCTGCTGTTCACCGGCGTACTCGGATTCGCCGCGGCCTCGGCGGGCATCGCGCTCGCTCCCGGGGTCGGCTGGGTGATCGCCCTGCGGGCGGCCCAGGGGCTGTTCGGAGCACTGCTCCAGCCCGCGACCCTCGCCCTGCTGCGCCTCGCCACCCCGCCGGATCGGCTGGGCGCAGCGGTCGCGGTGCGGACCTCGGCGATCGGGCTGGCCGCGGCGGTCGGGCCGCTCCTCGGGGGTGTGCTGGTCGAGCACTTCGGCTGGCGCGCGGTGTTCGTGGCGAACGTCCCCGCCGCCCTCGTGATCGCCGCGGCGGCCGTGTTCGTACGGGTACCCGCGCCGCCGCCCACGGAGCCCGGCCGGATCCGCCCGGGCGGTGCCGTGCTCCTCGCGACGGCCCTGGCGGTGCTCGTGCACGCGCTGGCCGGCGTACCGCGGCACGGCTGGACGGGGTCGCCGACCCTGGCCGGCTTCGCGGCGGCGGCCGTACTGACCGCGCTGCTCGTGCGGTCGGAGCGCCGCTGTGCCCAGCCCCTGGTCCCGCGCCCGGTGGCCCGCTGCGTCCCGGTGACGGCGTCGATCGCCCTGCTGGCGCTGGTCTCCGCCGCGATGTTCGGGGCGCTCTTCGGTGCGAGCTTCGCGCTCCAGGACGCGTCGGGGCTGGATCCGCTCGCGACCGGGCTGCGTGTCCTGCCGATGACCGCCGCCATGGTCGTCGGCTCGCCGGTGGCGGGGGTCGCGCTCCGCCGGTTCGGGGCGCGCGCGACGGCGGTGGCGGGGACCGGACTCGTGGCGCTCGGGATCACCGGACTGGGGCCGGGCTGGGGCTTCGGGGTGCTCGGCGCGGGCTTCGCCGCCGTGATGGTGACGGCCACCGGGACAGTGGTCGGCGACGCCCCGGCCGGGCACGCGGGGGTGGTGGGCGGGCTCAAGCAGACGGCGATGAACGTCGGGCCGGCCTTCGGCATCGCGGTGGCCGCGGGGACCGGGGCCTCGGTCGCGGTCCTGGCCGCGCTGGCCGCCGTAGGGGTACTGCCCGCGTCACGGCTGCCCGGGGGCGCTGGCGCGCGCCACGCAGTTGCGGGAGACCTCGTCGGCGAAGGCCCGGGCGAGCGGGGCGAGGGCGGACCAGCGGCGGACGGCCCAGCCGACCGCGAGGGGCGGCAGCGCGGGGATCGGCACCAGGCGCAGCGGTCCGTCTGATCCGGGGACCCGCCAGCCCGGCAGGGCGGGTACGACGGCGTGGCCTAGGCCCAGTTCGGCGAGGAGCAGGGCGGTGTCCCAGTCGGCCACGCCGGTGTCGGAGCTGATCCGGATGCCGGCCGCCGCGAGGGCGGCGTCGAGGTGGGCGCGCGAGGTGGAGTTCTCCGGCAGCCGGATGTGGCGGACGGCGCCCAGGTCGGCCGGTTCCAGACGGGAGCGGGTGGCGAGGGGGTCGTCGGCGCCGACCGCGAGGACCCAGGGCAGCCGCATGACGGGGCGTTGCTCGATGCCCCGTACAGGGGCGCCGATGGTGATCCAGGCGAGGTCGAGGTCGGCGGCGGCGAGGGCCTCGAAGCAGCTGCGGCTGGAGTTCTCGGTCTGGAACTCCAGGCTGACCCGGGGGTGGCTCCGGCGAAAGGCGACGACGGCCTCTGCCATGAAGTGCCGCACGGTGGTGGCCCCGGTGGTGACGCGGACCGATCCGCCGTCACCCCGTACCAGGGTGTCGAGCGCTCGCAGGGCTCCGTCGAGACCGGCGATGCCGTCGGCGGCGGCCTCCTGGAGGATCAGGCCGGCCTCGGTGGGCGAGACTCCGCGGGGGTGGCGCTCCAGGAGCGCGGCGCCGGTCTCTTTCTCCAGGCGACGGATGTGCTGGCTGACGGCGGACTGGGTGCGGCCGAGGTCGCGGGCGACGGCGCTGAGACTGCCGGCCCGGCAGACGGCGACGAAGACACGGAGGTCGTCGAGGGTCACAACACCCAAGATATCGCTTGGGGGTTACCAGAAATCCGGAGGATTGACTTGGGTTTCCGGGCCGCCGATGATCGGCTCAGGGCCCAGGGCGGCAACCCGTTCCCGCCATCGCGAGGCAGGGAACGGGTGCCGACCCGCTGACGGGCCGAGGAGCGCTAGCCCGCCGCGAGCCTGGCCATTACCTGTTCGCGCAGGATCTCGTACTCCGTGCGGAGGCGGCGCATGTCGCCCTCCTCGGGACGGGGAATGACGACGCCTTCGGTGATCTTCTCCTCGGGCCCGAACTGTTCGCGGGTGAGGTCGATCTCCACGCCCATGCCCAGGCGGTTCCACCAGTGGTAGTCCACGCGCTCGCCGTCCACGAGGACTTCACCGCGGATCAGCTCTCCGCCCAGCAGGTCGTGGAGGACGAGGGCGGTCACACCGCACTGGTCACGGGCCGGGTTCTCCCGGGTCCACCGGTCGCGGTACTCGGGGGTGCACGTCTGCTCGCTCCAACTGCTGCGGACGGCACGGTCGATGTCGGCCAGAAGTAATGTTGTCATGTCCCCCATCCTCGCAACCGGCAGGGACAAAGATCCATCCCCGGGACGCCCGGGCTCAGTCCCGCGCCGGGCGGACGGTGAGCAGTTCGCCGATGACGTGGCGGGCGGTGGCCGCCATGACGGGGTTGGTCCCGCGGTAGTAGCTCAGTTCGGCGACCGCGATCGACAGGGCCCAGCCGCGCCCGCGCGTCCAGCTCGCGTCATCGGCGCCCAGGGCGGCGCGGAAGGCGGGCCGGGCGCCGGCCGGGAGCAGGTACCAGGCCGCGATCAGGTCCACTGCGGGGTCCCCCAGGCCCGCACAGCCGAAGTCGATGACCGCGGCGAGCCGGTCGTCGGCCAGCAGGACGTTCCCCGGCTGCAGGTCCGCGTGGATCCAGACCGGCGGGCCGGACGACAGTGGGGCCGGCAGGGCCTCGTCCCACACAGTGGCTGCCGCCTCGGCGTCGATGTCGCCGTTCGCGCCCAGTTCCGCGATGGCGGCGCGGGTGCCGGTGTCCCGCTCCCCCAGGGGCTCGCTCCGGTAGGAGAGGGGTGCGTCCACCGTGTCGGCCCGGTGCAGCGCGGCGGTGAACTCCGCCAAGTCCTGGGCCAACAGATCCGGTTCGGCGATCGCGCCGACCACCGCGGTCGCGCCGGGGAGCCAGCCGTAGACGGACCAGGGCCACGGATACCCCTCGGCCGCCAGCCCCGTGCCCAGCGGGACGGGAACGGCGACCGGCAGACCCGGGGCGAGCCGCCGCAGCCAGACCTGCTCCGTCCGGACGTCGGCGGCGGAGCCGGGCGTGCGCGGGAGACGTACGACCATGTCACGCCCCAGCCGGTACATGGCGTTGGAGGTGCCCGCGGAGTCGACCCGCTCGACGGGGAGCGACGCCCACCGCGGGAACTGCCCTGCGATCAGCCGGGTCACGAGGGCCGTGTCGATGTCCGGTTCGCCGACGTGCATCTTTCCAGCGGGCATGAGCACCTTCCTGACCGGTTCCGGGCTTCGAGGATCTTGGGCTTCAACATAACCGCCGATCAGCAGGGTTGGGCAAGGGCGAGCCCGGTCCGGCGGGATGCCGGACCGGGCTCGGTGGGGGTGTCGGGCGGTCTACGGGGCGTCGGGCGGTGTGCGGGGTGTCAGGCGGTGTGCGGGGTGTCAGGCGGTGAACGTCCAGCGCTGGGCCGGTGTGGACGCGCAGGCCACCCTGGTGAGCCTGGTTCCGTTGGCGGTGGCGGAGCCGGCCGGGGTCAGGCATTGGCCGGAGTTGCGCAGACTGCCGTCCGGGCCGGTCTGCCAGGTCTGACCGGAGCCGCCGTTGCAGGTCTGGACGGCTACGGCCGAGGCCGTGGTGGCGTCCAGGCAGACTCCGCCGAGGCCGGTCACCCGGCCGTCGCCCTGCAGGGTCCAGCGTTGGTTCGGGCCGCCGTGGCAGCTGTAGAGGGTGGGCTGGGTACCGGGCGCGGTGGCGCTCCCCGGGAGGTCCAGACAGCTGGCCGACGCCCCGTTGACCAGGGTGGCGGCCGCGGGCAGCGGGGTCGGGCGGCCGGTGAGGGTGATCTCGGCGGCGCTGCTCCAGGGACCCCGGCCGCCCGCCTCGGTCAGTGCCTTCAGGCGGAGGTAGCGGCCCGCCTTCGCGGACAGGGGGACCTGTTTGAGGGCCGGGGTGTCGGCGAAGGTGCCGGTCGCCACCGGGGATCCCCAGTCGGTGGTGGTGTCCGAGACGTACACCTCGTAGGAGCCGATCCGGCCGTTGGCCCCGCCGTCCTGGCGGGGCAGGTAGCCGAGGCCGTCGGCCGTGTAGCGGGCGCCGAGGTCGATCTGGATCTCGTGCGGGAGCGGGGCCGGGGTGGAGCCGGACCAGGCGGTGTGCCAGATGGTCGCGGAGTTCCCGTCGAAGGCGTTGCGGGCGGCGCCGTTCTCGCCGCCGGTCTCCTGGCTGTCGGCGGAGACCAGGGTCCAGGCCGACTGCGGTACAGGACTGGAGGTGACCGGAATCGGGTCGGCGGCCGGGACGGAGGTGCCGGTGGCCGAGACGCTGAACGCGCCCGACTTCGTACCCGTCTTGGTCCACAGGATCCCGCCGCGGTCGCCCGCGTCGAAGAACCAGCCCGTCGCCGCCGCGTCGTAGGCGGCCTTGCTGGTCAGCCGGGTGAGCGCCGTGCCGTCCACCGTGAGCGCGCCGGGGGCGGAGGCGACGTGGAGGGTGAACTCGTAGCCGCGTGAGGCCGGTTTGCCGGTGTAGTTGCCGGCCGGAGCGGAGACGGACACGGTGACCGTGCCGGAGCCGGAGGCCGGGGCGGTGACGTCGACCTGCTGGCGGGCGAAGGCCCCCGACTGGTAGGCGCGGGTGATGCCGTCGTCCTCGTAGAGGCTGAAGGAGGTGGTGCCGCGCGGGTGGATGTCGTAGGTGAGGGTGGAGAGGGGCTTCTCCCCCGTGTAGTTCATCTGCGGCCACATCGGGACGATGGCGCCGCCCTTGACGAAGAGGGGCAGGGTGTCGAGCGGCGCCTGGTAGCCGTTGAGCCACCCCGGTCCGGCGTACGTCCGGCCCGTCCAGTAGTCCGTCCAGGTGCCGGCGGGCAGGTAGATGCCGTCCCGTACGGAGGTGTCGGAGACGACCGGTGCGACGAGGAAGGAGTCGCCGGCCATGAACTGGCCGCTGGTGAGGTTCCCGCGCGCCACCGGGTCGTCGGGGTACTCCAGGACCATCGCGCGGGTGCTCGGGACGCCGGTCTCGTTCGCGGTCCGGCTCATCGTGTACAGGTACGGCATCAGCCGCATCTTCAGCTGGAGGTACTTGCGGTTGATGGAGAGGTACGGCTCCGCGAAGCGCCAGGGCTGCTTGTCCTGGTATCCGGCGCCCGGACCGGTCGCGCCCCAGCCGGACATGGTCATGAAGGCCGGGGTGAAGGCCTTCCACTGCAGGTCACGGGCGTAGGTCTTGGGGCTGCCGGCAAAGATCCCGTCGACGTCGCCGGAGGCGTAGTTGAGGCCGGAGAGCCCCGCTCCGGTGATGGCGGGTACGTGCCAGCGCATGTCGTCCCAGGTGCCGTTGGTGTCGCCGGTCCAGACGACGGCGTTGCGCTGGGTGCCGGCCCAGCCGTCCACGGTCCAGACGTAGCGGCGGGCGTCGGAGTTCTTCTCTATGCCGTCGACGGCTTGCTGGACCCCGGAGAAGGCGGTCTTGTAACCCCCGCCGATCCAGGCGACATCGGTCTTCACGCCCCGGGAACCGGCGCTCCCCACCTCGTCGTTGATGGATCCGAGACCCGTCGAGGTCCACAGGCCGGTCTGGAAGCCCTTGGCCTTCAGGGCGTCGACCGTGGTCTTCAGGGGCGCGGTGTAGCCGCAGCCGTAGCCGTCGTTGGGCAGGAACCAGCCCGAGGGCATGTCGGCGGCGCGGGCGTCGGTGGCGTAGCCGACGACGTCCGGGGTGGTCTGGTGGCGCAGCCGGTTGTGGTCGCCCTGGTAGTTCGGGTTGGAGGCGTTGAAGCAGTCGGCGTTGCCGAGCTCGAAGCCCCAGGCCGGAGCCATGAAGGGCTTGCCGCTGACATCGGTGTAGGCGTCGAGGACGGTCTTGAGCGAGTCGCCCGTGAAGTACCAGGCGTCGAAACGCTTCTCGTCGTGGGTGAGGGTGGTGGGCGCGTTGAAACCGTACGAGCCCGGGGCCCAGGTGTTGCGCATCACGCCGTAGCCGTTGGTCGACATGTAGAAGGGCGCGGGACTGGCGTTGCTGTTCTCGCGCCACTTGTTGTCGACGGCGACCGGGACCGTCTTTCCGCGCAGGGCCCATTCGCCGAGGCGCAGGCCCGTTCCGTAGAACTGCTCGTCGGCCCCGCGCACCAGGTACTGGGTGGTCTGGGTGCCGGTCCAGGAGGTGGGCTGCGTCTCCTGCCAGACGGGGGTGGTGTTGTCGGCCCGGTATGCGGAGAACTGCAGCGGCGTCTTGTTGACCCGGATGGAGAGGGATCCGGTGGTGATGCGGTAGTACGTGCCCGCGTCGGTCCAGTTGGTGGTCACGGAGCCGAAATCGGTGGTGGGGGCGAGATCGGTGCCGGCCGGGTCGTTGGTGAAGGCGCCGTCGGGCGAGAGCCAGAGGCGGAAGATGTCGGCGCGGGCGACGACCACCCGGGCCTTGGCGCCGCTGGAGGTGGTGGCGGTGAAGGTGTTCCCGGACTGGGTGAAGCCCGTGACGTTGCCGGCCGTGGAGCCCGCCGCGGCCGCGGAGTCCGCCGCGGGGGCCGCGGTCCGGGCCGGGGAGGCCGCCGCCGGGGAGGCGATCGGTCCGGCGGTGGCCAGACCGGCCACGGCGAGCGCCCCGGCGAGGAGTGCGGCCGCCGGGGGGCGCCGCCGCCGTGGGCCTCTTCGGATGCTGATGAGTCTCATGGGGCGGCTCCTCGTGCGGTCCGGACTGCCGCACACCTTTTGGCATGCACCGGGCAACATAGCGCTCCGAAGGCCTAAATTGAAGGAAGATGCTCGGAATAGCAGGTCACCAAGCATCTTTGAGCATCAATTCGCCAACGATACTTACGTCCGCCCGTCACCCGTACGGCCCGCCCGCCCTGCGCGGCCCACCCCGCGCCCCGACCCTGGAACGAACTGCGGACTATCTGGAGGGCCCGGCGGTCATGGAACAGGCGCAACAGCCCGCATCACTCCGTCAGATCCTCACCGCACCGGGGACCCTGCGACTGCTCGCGCTCTCCGCATTCATCGGCATCCCGGTCTCGCTGTTCGCCTTCGGCTTCGTCAGCCTCGAGCACGAACTCCAGCACTGGGTCTGGCACACCGCACCCGACCTGCTCGGGTACGACCGCCCCCCGTGGTGGTGGGGGCTGCCCACGCTCGCCCTCGCCGGCCTGCTGGCCGCGCCGATCATCACCCGGATGCCGGGCGGCGGCGGTCACGTCCCCGCCCACGGATTCGGCGGCCCGGCGACCATGCCGCGGGAGACCCCGAGCGTCGTCCTGGCCGCCCTGGCATGCCTGCCCCTCGGTGTGATGCTCGGACCGGAGGCGCCGCTGATGGCGATGGGCAGCGGACTCGCCCTGCTCAGCATCCGCGCCGCGAAACGCGCCGCCGAGCCCGAGCTGGCCACGGTGCTGGGCATGGCCGGGTCCACCGCCGCCATCAGTACGATCTTCGGCAGCCCGCTGATCCCGGTGGTGATGGTGCTGGAGGGCGCGGCCCTCGTGGCCGGGGGCGTACGCCTGCTCGTACTGATCCTGCCCGCCCTGGTCTCCAGCGGCGTAGGCGCGCTCGTCTTCACCGGCTTCGGGCACTGGACCGGCCTCGGCATCGGCGCACTGACCCTCCCCCAGGAGCCCGCCGCCGGCCTGCCCGACGCCGGCGACTTCCTGTGGGGCATCCCCATGGCCGCCCTGATCGGCATGCTCGTCGCCCTGGGCAAGTCCACGGGCCTGCGCGTCCACCGCTGGACGGGCAGTTCCGCGACGCGGATCGTCCTGTGCGCCCTGGCGGTCGGCGTGTGCGTCACCGCCTACGCGCTGATCACCGGCCGCGCACCCGACGAGGTGGCGCTGTCCGGCCAGAACACCGTCGGCCTGCTGGCCGCCGAGCCCGGGTCCTGGGCGGTGGGCGCGCTGGTCGCCCTGGCCGTCTTCAAACTGATCGGCTGGTCCATCGCCCTGGGCAGCCTCCGGGGCGGTCCCATCTTCCCTTCCATCATGATCGGCGCCGCGGTCGGCATCGCCTTCGGCGGCCTCCCCGGTTTCGGCATGGCTCCTGCCCTCGCGGCCGGCATCTGCGCGGCCGGGGTCGCCGGCACCCGACTCCCGGTGACCGGCGTGGTCCTGGCCGCGGCACTGCTGGGCAAGGAGGCGCCGACCCTCATGCCGCTGCTGGTGATCTCCGCGGTGACGGCGCTGCTGGCCTCGGCCCTGATCGACCGCCAGCGCACCGCGGACCCGGCCCACGTACAGCCCCCCGCCACTGCGGCCGAGTAGGCCGCCCCTTACAGATCCCGCCCGACCGGGAACGACCACATGACCGGCTTTTTACGGTATTCATAGCTTTTAGTGATGAACCCGGCTTTTCGTCATGCCCTCTCTCCCCCTGACGGCCATTCCGGCCGGATCGGTACAGGGCTCAGGAGTCACGCACGATGAAGCACGGCACGCGCCGGGAGGCGCAGTACGCGCACGGTCAGGTCCACCGGCACGCCGGCCGCCGGTCACCGCGGCGGCGCTGGATCGGGGCCGCGGTCGCGCTGGCGGTGGCCTCGGCCGTGACCGCCGGGGCCCTGGCGTACGTCGACCCGTTCTCCGACACCGGCGCCACCGTGCACCTCGACGAGCCCCGCACCACCGCCCGGGGAGGGGCCGGCGAGCCCTCGGCCGACCCGCTGACCCGGCTGCCCACCGGACCGGCACCCGAGCTGAAGGTCGCGGGCACGATCCCGGAGGACGGCAGCAAGGTCATGGTGACCACCCTCGTCGGGAAGAAGTCGGGGTTCACCGGCAAGGTCTGGCTCTGGCTTCCGCCGCAGTACCACGACCCGAAGTACGCGCGCAGCGGCTTCCCCGTGATGATCGCGCTGCCCGGTGGGCCCGGTTTCAACGAGAACTACTGGAGCGGGAGCAACCTCAAGCTGGAGGCCGACATCTCCAAGTGGTCCAAGGAGGGCGCCAGTCTCCCCTTCATTCTCGCCATGCCGGTGCTGAACCCCGGATCCGACAAGGACGGCCTGTACTGGGACGGCAGCGACATACCCGGCCAGCCGAAGATGGGCACCTGGCTCACCGAGGACGTACCCGACCTGGTCCGCGCCACGTTCCGTACGATCAGGTCCCGTGACGGCTGGGCGTTCATGGGCAGCTCCTCCGGCGGCTTCGCGGGCCTCAAGGCGGTCCTCCAGAAGCCCGACCTCTTCCGTGCCGTGATCGCGGGCGGTCCGGACATCCGCCCCGATTCCCGGCTGTGGAACGGCCACCCCCGGGAGAAGGCGGAGAACAGCCCGCCCGAGCTCGCGCAGAGGCTGATCGACCGGAACGGGCCCGAGGTGGACCTCGCCTTCCAGGTCGGCACCAAGGGCAGCGACGTCCAGAACCGGCCGCCTATCGAGGAGTTCATCAAGGACTACGGCAAGGGGCCGGTCAAGACGATGTTCCACGTCGACGAGGGCGGCGGCCACGACGCCTACACCTACGTTCCCGGCATGTACGACGGCGGGCTCATCCAGTGGATCAGCAAGCTCATGCGCGGACCGGTCCCCAGCCCCTGAGCCCGCCCGGTGCGGGCACCTCCACCGCCAGGACCGGCGCGGCCGGGGACGTGTGCCGGTGGCCACAGGGATCGAAGACCAGGACCACGGGCTCCCCCGGACGCTGCCGCCAGGAGATCCGCTCCGGGCTGCCGTCGCACACTGGGCAGCAGGGCAGCGCACCGGCCTGGGGCCGGCACTCGGGGGCGGCCGCGAAGGACGTGGAATGCGAATCACGCATGGAAACTCCCTGGTCGTGCGGTCGGGCTGCTCGCACTGTGCCATGGACGTGCCCCTTCGCGCACGGGTGAATCCTCCAGTGTCCCGGCAGGTCAGAAGTGTGCGCCCCGGACTCCGCCCGCCCCTGCCCGCGGACTTGGCGCTCGGTGCGACCCGTCGGCGACGGCCACCACACCCGATTCGTACGCCGCGATGACCGCCTGGGCCCGGTCGCGGACGCCCAGCTTGCCGAAGATGCCGGTGATGTGGTTCTTGACCGTGGAGACGCTGATGTCCAGGTCTGCCGCGATCTCGGCGTTGTCGAGCCCGGTGGCCAGCAGCTGCCAGATCTCCCGCTCCCGCGGTGTGAGTTCGGCCGGGACCGCGGCCGTCCGTCCGGCGGGCCGCACGGCCCGTACGTACGTGGAGATCAGGCGGGTCAGCAGGCGCGGCGCCACCGCGGCCTCACCGGTGTGGACGGTACGGATCGCGGCGGTCAGCTCCTCCGGGGAGACGTCCTTCGGCAGGAACCCGCAGGCTCCGGCCCGCAGGGCGGCGACCACGTACTCGTCCATGTCGAAGGTGCTCAGGGCCAGGACCCGGGACTCCGGCAGCAGCCTGGACAGTTCCCCGGTGGCCTCAACCCCGTCCAGGACCGGCATCCGGATGTCCATGACGACCCCGCTGTACCCCCTGCCCACGGCGATCACCTGCGCGGCGCTGACCATCGTCGCCGCGTTCTCCACCCTCGCGGTGGCCAGCTTCGGCCAGTTCCGGGTGCTCGGCCCGGCCATCGCCGTGTCCGTACTGGTGATGCTGCTCGGCAGCCTGACCCTGATGCCGGCCGTCCTCGCGGTCGCCGGCCGCAAGATGTTCTGGCCCTCGAGGGCGCTGGCCCGGGTGCCCCGCGAGGGCGTGGCCGCGCGGACGGGGAGCCTGGTGGCACGGCGGCCGCTGGCCCTGGTGCTCGCCGCGGTGGCCCTGTTGGGGGCGCTGGCGGCGGGGACGGCCGGGATGCGGGTGGACTACGGGCAGAGCGGCCCGGGCGGGGAGCGTACGGCTTCTGCGGTGACGGCGGCCGAGATCGCCCGCGCGCTGCCCGCCGGGGTCTCGGATCCGACCAGCGTGTTCGTGACCGCCTCCGACGGGGGCGCGCTGACGGCAGTGCGGCTCGGTGGGCTCTCCCGTGCGCTGGCTTCGGTCGGCGGCGTGGGCCAGGTGGCGCCGACGGTGCTCAGCCAGGACCGCCGGGCGGCCCGCATCGACCTGTTCCCGACCGCCGATCCGCACGGGCAGGAGGCCCGTGACCTGGTCTCCGGGCCGGTCCGGGACACGGTGGCCGCGCACCGGCCGGACGGTACCGAGGCACATGTCGGCGGTACCGCGGCGGTCTTCTCCGACATCGCGTCCGCCGTGGACAAGGACCTGAAGGTGGTCTTCCCGGTGGCGGCGGCGCTGATCGCGCTGATCCTGTTCCTGCTGCTGCGGAGCCTGCTCGCGCCGGTGGTCCTGATGCTGGCGGTGGGGCTGGGCTTCGCGGCCACGCTGGGTTCCTCGACTCTGGTGTTCCAGCACGCGGCGGGCCGGCCGGGCGTGGACTTCTCGCTGCCGCTGGTGCTGTTCCTGTTCGTGGTCGCGCTGGGCACCGACTACAACATCCTGATCACGGACCGGATCAGGGAGGAGATGGACCGGCCCGGTCCGGCCCGGGCGGCCGTGGCCCGGGCGGTGCGCCACACGGCGCCCGCCATCGCGACCGCCGGTCTGGTGCTGGCGCTCTCCTTCGGGAGCCTGGCCGCGAGTCAGGGCTCCGCGACACAGCAGATCGGCTTCGCCACGGGCCTCGGCATCCTGCTCTCCGCGTTCGTGCTGTCGGTCGTGCTGGTGCCGGCCCTGGCCGCGCTGCTGGGCCGGTCCCTGTGGTGGCCGGTCCGGCAGCGCCCGGGGGCCGGGCATCTCGTGCCGGGGGCCGGCAGCCACCGGGAGACCGAGCGGGTCGTGGCCGGCTGAGCCGCCGGCACCGCCGGCCCGGACGTGCGGGGGCCGGTGTGCGAAGTTCCCTGGAACGGGCTTCGCGCACCGGCCCCCGCACGCTCAGGCTCAGGCTCAAGCCAGCTTGGCGACCTCGGGGTGCTCGGCCAGCCAGCCGCGGACGGCCTGCTGTTCGTTGCCCTTGCCGCCCTCCTGGATCCGGGCCTCCAGGCCGGTCAGCTGGGCCTCGGTCAGTTTGAACGAGCTCAGCCACTGGGCGATCTTCGGTTCGTCGGCGGCGAAGCCCTTGCGGGCGATGTTGTGGATGCCGTCGCCCTTGCCCCACGTGCCCTGGGGATCCGCCAGCTTCGTCAGGTCGTAGGAGGCGTACGCCCAGTGCGGCGACCAGAGCACGACCGCGACGGGTTCCTTCTTCGCGTAGGCGCGCTTCAGCTCGGCGAGCATGCCCGGGGTGGAGCCGTCGACGACCTTGTACTCGCCGTCGAGCCCGTACTGCGGCAGCACCTTGTCCTTGAGGATGCCCATCGCGCCCGCGCTGGGCTCGATGCCGATGATCCGGCCCTCGAACTCCCCTGCCTTGCCCTTGAGGTCGGCGAGGGTCTTCACGTCCTTCATGTACGACGGGACCGCGAGCTCGATGGAGGTGGGCCCGTACCAGGAGCCGAGGTCGTCGAGCTTGTTCCCGTACTTCTTCCAGTACTCGGACTGCGTGACGGGCAGCCAGGCATCGGTCTGGAAGTCGACCTGGCCGCCGGCGAGCCCGGTGAAGAGCGCGCCCAGTTCCAGCTGCTTGGCCTCGACCTGGTACCCGCGGCGCTCCAGGAGCTCCTTCCACAGGAACGTGGAGGCGATGCCCTCGTCCCACGGGATGTAGCCGATGCTGACCTTGCGGCCCTTGCCTATGTTCTCGACTCCGGCTCCGCCCACCGCGTTGACCTGCGACTTGCCGGATCCACCGAAGACTCCGAGGCCGCCCGCGACCAGGGACAGCACCACGGCCGAGGCCACGGCGAGGACGGGCTGCGGACGGTGGCTCCACACCTTGGCGGTGCCGGTGGCCGCGGCGCGGGCCTTGGCCAGGGCGCGCCGGCCGAGCGGGGAGACCTGGCGGCCGAGCGCCCCGGTCATCCGGTCCAGGTACATGGCGAGGATGACGATGGAGATGCCCGCCTCGAAGCCGAGGCCGATGTCCACGCTGCCGATGGCCCGGTAGACGGCGCCGCCGAGGCCGCCGCCGCCGACCATGCCGGCGATGACCACCATGGACAGGCCGAGCATGATGACCTGGTTGATGCCCGCCATGATGGTGGGCAGCGCCAGCGGGAGCTGGACCCTTACGAGGGTGTCGCGCGGGGTGGTGCCGAACGCGTCGGCGGCTTCGACGAGTTCGGCGTCGACCTGCCGGATGCCGAGCTCGGTCATCCGTACGCCGGGGGCCAGCGAGAAGATGATGGTGGCGATGATGCCGGGCACCACGCCCACCCCGAAGAAGATGATGCCGGGGATGAGGTAGACCATGGCCGGCATGGTCTGCATGAAGTCCAGTACGGGCTTCAGGGTGGCGCTCACGCGGTCCGAGCGCGAGGCCCAGATGCCCAGCGGGATCGCGAAGAGCAGCGTGACCAGGGTGGCGACCACGACCAGCGCGAGCGTGGACATGGCGTCGGGCCACAGCCCGACGGAGTCGACGAGCGCGAAGCCCGCGAGGGCGAGCAGCGCGGCGAGCAGACCGCGCAGCCACCACGCGGCGACGGCGAGGATGCCGGCGAGCAGCAGCGGGGCAGGCGCGGAGAGGACGGCTTCGATGCCCTCGTAGAGCCCGGTGACGAGGGCGCTGATGGCGTCGAACAGCCAGGACAGGTGGCTCTGGAGGAAGTCGACACCGCTGTCGACCCAGGATCCGAGGTGGAGGCGGGGCATCAGGCGGCCACCTCCGCGCAGTGCAGCGGTGCGCGCCGCTCGTCGCCGATGAAGGCGACGAGGCGGTCCTGCGGGACGGAACCGACGACGGCCCCGTCCGCGCCGGTGACGGCGACCGGGTGCGGGACCCGGGCGCTGACGGCGCACAGGTCGGCGAGCGGGGTGTCGGCGGCGACGGTCGGGCAGCCGCAGTCGGCCCGGTCCGCGGGGGGATCGGTCATGACGGCGTCGGCGGTGAGCACGCGCGAGCGGTCGACGTCCTGGATGAAGGAGGCGACGTAGTCGTCGGCGGGGCGGGTGAGGATGTCCTCGGCGGTGCCCTGCTGGACGATGCGGCCGTCGCGCATGACGGCGATGGAATCGCCGAGCCGCATGGCCTCGTTGAGGTCGTGGGTGATGAACACGATGGTCTTTCCGAGCCGTTGCTGGAGTTCGAGCAGCTGGTCCTGCATGTCGCGGCGGATGAGCGGGTCGAGCGCGCTGAACGACTCGTCCATCAGCAGCAGGTCGGCGTCGGTGGCCAGCGCGCGGGCGAGGCCGACGCGCTGCTGCATGCCGCCGGAGAGCTCGTCGGGCCAGGACTTCTCCCAGCCGCCGAGCCCGCAGAGGGCCAGCGCTTCGGCGGCCCGCCGTTCGCGCTCGGCCCGGGGGACACCCTGGACCTCCAGGCCGTAGCCGGCGTTCTCCAGGACGTCGCGGTGCGGGAACAGCGCGAAGTGCTGGAAGACCATGCTGATCTTGGTGGAGCGCACGCGGCGCAGCTCGGCCGCGGAGAGTGCGGTGAGGTCCTCGCCGTCGAAGAGGATGCGTCCCGCGGTGGGCTCCAGCAGTCCGTTGAGCATGCGCAGCAACGTGGACTTGCCGGATCCCGACAGACCCATGACGACGAAGATCTGGCCGGGCTCGACGCGGAACGAGGCGTCGATCACCGCCGCGGTCGTTCCCTCGGCGCGCAATGCGTCGCGGTCGGTCCCGCCGCTTTCGAGCGCACGGACCGCCTTCGCGACGTCATCAGGCCTTCTGCCGAACACCTTGTACACATGCTCGGCTATGAGCGTGGACACATACACCTCACGGGTTGTACCGGGAACGGCCCACCGGCGTGCGTGCGGCCGGCGGGCCGTGGAGCGCGACGGGGTCCGCCCGTCACCCGCGCTCCGGCCGCTATCGGCCGGCGGACGGGTCCGCTCCAGCAGCGCTAGTGCCCTGTCTTAACCCTTGCAAACGGTGAAGTGAGCCATGTCACCTACGGTACGTCGGCACCCGCGCCCTCGGCTGCGCCCTCCACTCGGGGTTCCGCTTGTGGCGGGGCCGGGGCTTCGGGGTGCTCGGGGTCGGCGAGCATCGAGGCCCTCAGATGCGCGAGTACCCGGGTCAGGAGGCGCGAGACTTGCATCTGCGAGAGGCCGAGGACGGCGCCGATCTGGGCCTGGGTGAGCTCCTCGCCGAAGCGCATCGACAGCATGCGCCGCTCGCGGTCGGTGAGCTGTTCCAGCAGCGGCGCGAGGGTCTGGATGTCCTCGACGTGCTCCAGCGCGGGCTCTTCGGCCCCCATCGTCTCGGCGAGGCAGTGGCCCTCGGTCCGGCCGTCTCCGTGGTCGGACTGCGGGGCGTCGAGGGATCCGCTGGTGTGGCCGTTGGCGGCGACGAGGCCGTCGATGACCTCCTCCTCCGTCAGGGAGAGGTGTGCGGCGAGGTCCGCGACCGTCGGCGGGCGGCCGACGAGGGCCGTCAGCTCCTCCTTCGCCTTGGCGAGGTCGATGCGCAGCTCCTGGAGCCGGCGCGGGACCCGGACCGCCCAGGTGGTGTCCCGGAAGTGCCGCTTTATCTCGCCTGTGATGTACGGCATGGCGAGGGAGGAGAACTCGACCTCGCGGGCCGGGTCGAACCGGTCGATGGCCTTGATCAGGCCGATGGTGCCGACCTGGACGAGGTCTTCGAGGTCGCCGCCGTCCCCGCGGCTGCGGAAGGGGCGGACCGCGAATTGCACGAGCGAGGTGTTCATCTCGACGAGCGTGTGACGTACGTAACGGTGTTCGGGGGTGCCTTCCGCGAGCTCGCGCAGTCTGCGGAAGAACACTCTGGACAGCTCGCGGGCGTCCGCCGGGGCCACCTCACGGGGTTCCTCGATCCGGGGCAGGGGGACCGCGGCGGCGGGGCGGGGCCCGGCCACAGTGGGGCCGGCGGTATGGGAGAACGGGGCGGGCATCGGCATGGGGTCGCTCCTTGGGCTGGTCGGCTTGCGGCGCGTGACCTTGATGGGCGTACACCCTAGCGGGTTCCGCATCCCCTTCCGCCAGTCCCTTGTTCTTGATCCAACCGGCTGGGCCCCGGCCGTGTTTGCGACCGGGTCCCGTTTCACCCGCACATCAGCCGTTCGGCCGGAACCCGTGGCCGTCCGGTCAATTTCCCCTGCCCCGGGCCCGTACACCGTGCCCGGCACGATCGCCACCTACGGTGTCGCCCGGGGGCTTCGGGTCGAACCGGGTGACGGCCCGACGGAAGCGGCCGTCGGTGTTGCCGATGCGGGCGCCGAGCACGGCGGAGGTGAGGAAGCCGAGGCCGACGAGGACGGCGCGGACGAGGTGGAGCCGCGGCTCGATGAAAGGGAAGCGGCACCCTTGTGCGGTGGTTCGGGACGTCGCAGTCTTGGCGGACGACCCAGGGGGGATCGATTCTCATGATCATGCGATCACATTTACGGCGGCGGTACGGAGCCGCACTCGCACTCGCCTCGGCGCTCGCGCTCGGGGTGGACTCCGGAGCCTCGGCCGCGACGCCGCCGGAAGGGGTGGTCCTGTACGCCGGGGCGCCCACCGCCGTCGACGGCAGCTACCTGGTCCTGTTGGACCCGGCCCGCGCGGGTTCCCGTACGGACCGGGGCCGGGCCGTGGTCGAACGGTTCGGCGCCACGGTCAGCAGGACGTACGACTCGGCCGTCAACGGCTTCGCCGTCCGGATGACGGAGCGCCAGGCGCGCCGGCTCGCCGCCGATCCGGCCGTCGCCCACGTCGCGCAGAACCGGAAGCTGCGCTTCGACGCCACCCAGCCGAACCCGCCCTCGTGGGGCGTGGACCGGATCGACCAGCGCAGGTCGCCGGTGAACGAATCCTTCACCTACCCGGCCGCGGCCGGGAAGGGCGTGACCGCCTACGTCATCGACACCGGAATCAACATCAGCCACCAGGACTTCGGCGGGCGGGCCTCCTACGGCTACGACGCGATCGACGGCGACACCGAGGCCGATGACATGCACGGGCACGGCACGCACGTGGCCGGGACGCTCGTGGGCACCACCTTCGGGGTGGCCAAGCGGGCGAAGGTGGTGGCCGTCCGGGTCCTCGACTGGAACGGGGAGGGCACGACCGAGCAGGTGGTCGCCGGGATCGACTGGGTCACCCGGCACGCGGTGAAGCCGGCCGTCGCGAACATGAGCCTGGGCGGGGATCCGGACGAGGTGCTGGACGCGGCCGTCCGGGGATCCATCGCTACCGGCATCACCTACGCGGTGGCCGCCGGAAACCAGAACATGGACGCCTCCGGGCACTCACCTGCCCGAGTCTCCCAGGCGCTGACGGTCGGAGCGGTGAGCGACCACGACGCACGCTCCTCGTACTCCAACTTCGGTCCGCTGGTGGACCTGTTCGCCCCCGGCGACTCGATCACCTCAGCGGTCTCCTGGGGTGACGAGTGGAGCACCGTCATGTCCGGTACCTCGATGGCCACCCCGCACGTGGCGGGCGTGGCGGCGCTCTACCTCGCCGGCCGGCCCACCGCCACCCCGGCCCAGGTGGCGAACGCCCTGACGGCCGCGGCCACCACCGGGGCGGTGCTGAACGCCGGACGGGGCTCGCCCGACCGCTCCCTCTACGTGGGCAACGTGCCGAACCGGGTGCTCGGCAAGCGCTTCCCGAACGGGACCAACCTCCCGGTCGGGGATCTGCAGACGGTCGAGTCCCGGATCACGGTCAGCGGGGTACCGGGGCGTGCGCCCGCCCAATTGGACGTGGAGCTGTACATCAAGCACCCGGACTCCGGGACCCTGCGGGTCGACCTGATCGCACCCGACGGGACCGTGTATCCGGTCAAGGACGAGTACACCGGGTGGGGCGAGGGCGACTTCGTCGGGCTGTACTCGGTGAACGCCTCCTCGGAGACGGCGGTCGGGGTGTGGAAACTGCGCGTGTTCGACGCCTTCGCAGGGAACACCGGTTACCTCGACGGGTGGGCGCTGCGGTTCTAGGGCTGGCGGGTGGCGCGCGCCGGGGCAGCGGACCCCGGGGCGCGCCGTCGCGTCAGCCGTTCGGGACCTCGTCCACGAAGGCCGTGCCCGCCGTGCGGTAGGCGCCGACCTTGGCCGCGACCTGGGCCGGGGTCAGGACCTGGTCCTTGACGTGCAGGACGTAGTCCACCTTCTGGTCGTAGGCGCGGGGCGACGTGCCCGGCTGACCGTTCAGGTCGATCAGCCACTGGTTGAAGTTGATCGACATGGGCCGCTCGGGCAGGTACCTGGCGTCGTGCGTGCCGAAGACCTGGCCGTCGATGTAGTAGGTGATGGCGTTGTTGTCGATGGTGAGCACCAGGTCGTGCCAGCCCGCGTAGCTGATCCGGGACTCGGTGTGCTGGTTGACCGCCTCCCACGGGTCGGGACGGTAGGTCTCCCAGGAGGTGGTGTAGAGGATGTTGGAGGGCTCACCCCAGCCGCCGTTGGGGAGGTACTCGAAGTCGTACTCGGCGTAGTCGTCGGCCATCGGGGCCTTGAGGTCGTTGATGGTGAAGAAGGTCTGCACGAGGTGGTCGCCGTCCGGGCCGTACTTAGGGGCGTCGGAGAACTTCACCCGCGCCGCGTACGTGCCGTTCTTGAACTTGCTTGTCTTGGTGAGGACTTCGGTCTGCTTGGTGCTCTCGCCGGAGCCGGCCGTGGAGGTCTCCATGTTCATGACGGTGCTGCCGCCCTCGGCCGCGAAGGTCACGTTCGAAGGGGACCAGGACGCGCCCGGGACCCCGGGACCGCCGGAGTTCGAACGCACGCTCCAGCCGTGGGTCGCTATCGCCGGGTCCGAGGAGGAGGTGTACGTGAAGTCGTCGAAGAGGCTGGCCCCGGCCGGTCCCGGGTCGGTCGGGGTCGGGGTGGGCGTGGGCGTCGGGCCCGTCGGGGTGGGCGTCGGAGTCGGGTCGGGGACGTTCCCGCCGGGCGCGGTGCCCCAGACGGTGGTGGAGCCCAGCTGGGCGGTCACCTTGTCCCAGTCCCCGTACGCCGTGCGGGATCCGTCGAAGGAGTAGTCGTCGGACTGGCGCAGCGTCTGCCAGTCGGCGCGGTAGAAGCGCAGCTGCATGTCGCCGGTGTCGGCGCCGGGGGCGAGGGTGCCCGCGCCGCCGGTGAAGGTGATCTCCAGGTACCGGTCGGCGGTGGCCGTGGGAGTCGCCGGGGTGCCGAAGGTGCCGGTGATGTTGGCGCAGCCCCTCACCGCCCACGAACAGGCGTACCGGTACTGGGTGTCCGGGCCGTCGGCCTTGAAGTAGTAGCGGAACGTGACCTGGTTCAGGGAGACGGCGCCGGAGCCGGTGTTGACCACCTTGAACCAGGGCTCCGCCTGGTCCGCGGTGGCCCCGGTGGCGCTGGTGCGGTACTGGACCTTGACGGAGTCGGCCGCCGCGGTCGCGGGCAGGGCGGTCAGCGCGGCCGAGCCGAGACCGGCGGTCAGGGCGATGGCCAGGGCTACGGCCGTACGGCGCTTGTGGGTTCGCATGCTGCGTTCCTCTCGGGGTGGGGGGAGGGAAGGGATCGGCCGCGCACGCCGAAGGCGGCGAGCCGGGTCTGGTGGTGGCCTTGCCTGCGGTGGAAGTCGGGCCAGTCGCGCTGCGCCGACCAGGCGGTTTCGGCCAGGGCGCACAGCCTCGGGAAGGCCAGGTAGTCGAGTTCGGCCGGGGTGCGCGCGTACTCGGTCCACAGCTGCGCCTGGGTGCCGAGGACACGGCGCGCGGCCTCGGGCTCCCAGTGCGCGGGGGCGGGTTCGTTGTCGTAGACACCACGCAGGTCGAGCACGCCGTCCTGGCCCCGGGGTTCGCCGGGATCGGCGGACTGCGGGTAGTCGAGGTAGGTGGAGCGGTACGGGGCCATGATCACGTCGTGGCCGCGCAGCGCGGCGGCCCGCCCGTGCTCCGCGTCGAGCCAGGCCATGGCCGTGAAGGGGGCGGGCAGTTCGGTGCCGGTCCGGGTCCAGCCGAGCGGGCGGCGGCCGAGCCCGGCCAGGTGTGTGGCGACGGCGTCCATGAACCACCCGTGCAGCGCGCCCGGTCCGGCCAGCCCCTCGGCGGCGATCCGCGCGCGGGCGGCCGGCGAACGTTCCCATTCCGCTCCGGGGCATTCGTCGCCGCCGAGGTGGACGTACGGCCCGGGGAACACGTCGGCGACCTCGTCGAGCACTCCCCGGCAGAAGTCGAGGACGGCGTCGTGGACCCCGAAGACGTTCTCGCAGATCCCCCAGCGGGTCCACGGTTCCAGCCGGACACCGGGGCGGTTGCCGAGTTCGGGGTAGGCGGCCAGGGCGGCGCGGGCGTGGCCGGGCATCTCGATCTCGGGTACCACGCTCACCCCTCGCCGGGCCGCGTAGGCGACGAGTCCGGTCAGCTCCGCACGGGTGTAGGCCCCTTCGTGCGGGACCCCGTCACCGGCGCTCTCCCTTCGCCGGCCGCCGATCTCGGTGAGCCGGGGGTAGGCGGCGACCGGCATCCGCCAGCCCTGGTCGTCGGTGAGGTGGAGGTGCAGGACGTTGAGCTTGTGCAGGGCGAGCAGGTCCACGAAGCGGCGTACGTAGGCCACGGGCTGGAAGTGGCGGGCCACGTCCAGCATGGCTCCGCGCCAGGCGAACCGCGGCCGGTCGGTGATCTGTACGCAGGGCAGCGACCAGTCGGGGGTGGGCGTACGGGCCTGCGCGCCCCCGGTGGCCAGCGCCTCGGGCGGCAGCAGCTGGCGCAGGGTCTGGACCCCGCGGAGCAGCCCCTCGGGGTGGGCGGCGCGCAGCAGCACGCGGTCGGGGCGGACGGTGAGGGCGTACCCCTCGGCGCCGAGGGGCCAATCGCCGGGTGCGCCCGGGCCCGGGTCCAGGAGGAAGGAGATCCGCCCGGCGGGGTCCGGGGCCAGCGGCAATCCGGTGGCCGGGGTGAGCAGTTCGCGCAGGAGCGCGGCCGCCCCTTCGGCTCCGGGGCCGGCGCGCAGTCCGGTGCGGCGATCGAGGGTGAAGCGGCCGGGCAGGGGGATCAGGAAGTCGGGGCGCGGGACGAGCGCGAGGTCGGGACGGAGGTCGGCGTCGGGCACGGCGTCGTGTTTCCTCACCTGATCGCGGAGCGGGACAACTCGCTTGAACAACTCACTTGAGCAACCCGTGAGTTGACCAACTGACCAATTGGTTAGCCGAGTGGCTAGAAGGTGACACGACCCGCGTGCGCCGTCAACCCCGAGCACAGGCAAGAAAAACGGCGGATGGCTCGCACCCTCCCCCGGCCGAGTGGTTAGATGCACATGACCAGTTGGACAGACGATCAGGGGAAGTGGGAGCGGGCCATGACGAAGGACGCGTCCGACTCATCAGGTTCGGTACTCAAGCGCGAGCGGGTCCGCGAGTACCTGCTGGGCCTCGTCGACATCCGCCGGCCGGGCGACGCGATCCCCTCCGAACGCACCCTGTGCGCCACCTTGGAGGTCTCCCGCCCCACCCTGCGCGCGGCGGTGGACGAGCTCGTGGCCACGGGCCTGCTCGTGCGCGAGCACGGGCGCGGGATGTTCGTGGCCCCTGCCAAGATCACCCAGGAACTGGCCGGCGACGAGGCCGCGTTCGCGATGCGCCGGGCCGGCGGACACTGGTCGGGCCGGATCCTGGAGCACTCCACCGTCCAGGCGGGTGCCCGTATCGGCCGCCGGCTGCGGATCTCCCCCGGCGCACAGCTCCTCTACATCGCCCGGCTGCGGCTGGTGGACGGCGCCCCGATGGCGATCGAGCACCTGCACATCCCGGCCGATCTGGTACCGGCGCTGACCCCGGAGGAACTGGAGGCCGGGGACCTCTACGAGCACCTGCGCGACCACCACGGCGTGTACGTGCACGAGGCGCAGCAGTCCATCGAGCCGACGGTGGTCAACGAGGCGGAGGCGGGCCTGCTGGACGTCCCGCTGCTCTCCCCCGCCCTGCTCATCGAGCGGCTCACCACCGACTCCACCGGTCGCCCCGTGGAGTACGTGCACTCCGTCTACCGGGGCGACCGCTACCGCATCGTCTCGCGCCTCGCCCTCGGAGCGTCCCTGGACGCGTCCCCGGGGGCTGGCCGGCCGGGCGGCCACCACCCGGGGATCCCGCCGGGCGACCTGGGCCGCCGGGCGGTCATCACCTCCACCACCACCGGGGACGTCCACACGAGCACGTGAGGAGCGGCGGGCCCGCCCGCCGCGGGACCTACGTCACCCGGAAGCCGATGGCGGCGTGCGACCGGTCGAAGGTCAGCCGGTCCCAGCTGGGGAAGGCGAGGTCGGTGACCGCGAGCAGCCTGCCGGTGGCGTCGTGCAGGGTGCGGCGTACGGACAGGCCGCCGGCCGGGGCGGCCCGGGGGACGGTGGTCCGGGTCATGGTGATGGTCTCGGCGACCCGGCCGGCCCGCTCGGCCTGCTCCAGCCAGTGGTGCAGGGGACCCAGGTCCTCGTCCCGGACGCCCTCCGTCAGACGGTCCCGGTAGCGGGCCAGCACGGGGGCCCCGGCGACGGTGCGGGCACAGAGGTACGTCACCGCGTGCCGCCGGGCCTGGCCCGTCGGGCCGGTTTCGCGGTGGTGGTGGACCAGGGTCTGCTCCCCGCCACGCATGCCGAGCTGGTCGGCGAGCGCGGGAGCCAGGGTGACCAGCGTGAGCCAGGTCTGCGTGGGGCCCGGGGCGTGCCCGGGGGCCGGGGCGGGCGCGGTCGGCGGAGCCGCCGGGTGCCGCGGAGCCTGTTCCGGCGTCAGGGTCGGTTCCGGCGTCAGAGCCGGTGCCGGGAGGGCCGTCCGGGTACCACGCTTGCCGGTGACGACCAGGCCGTCTTCCCGCAGGTGCTGGAGGGCGGCGCGGATGGTCTGCCGGTTGACCTGGTAGCGGGCGGCGAGGCTGCGCTCGGAGGGCAGCCGGGCGCCGGGGGTGAGTGCGGTGAGGTCGATCTCGCGCCGCAACGCTGCGGCGATCCGCTGGTACTTGGGCATGGCGGCCGGGCCGCCGCCCCGCGAAGGGGAGGGCATGGCTTCTCCTCTGACGGGAGGTCAAGGACTGCGCGGTCTGCTCGACCAACGTAGCATTGGTCTATACCTTTCAGTGAGAGGGGTTCCGATATCCGGACCGGTTTGGCCGGAACCACACCTCTCCTCAGACCCGCAGCGGGTTGGGAAGCGGCAGGTAGCGGGCGTCCGCCCCGTCGGCGCGGGTCCAGCGCAGCAACAGGTTGGTCTTGGCCGGGAGCGTCGGGGCGGCCAGCAGGGCGGCGATCTCGGGAAGGCCGTGGGCGGCGTCGAAACGCCGGAACTCCGCGCGGGCCGCCGGCCACAGGGACCCTGCCGCCTCCGGGTGGCTCTCCGCGAGCGCGCCCGCCACCTCGGTCAGGTGGTTGACCACCAGGCAGTAGACGAGCCGCTGCCAGGCGGCCTCCCGGTCCGGGTCCGGCAGGAGCTTCACTCCCTCCGCGTCCCGGAAGAGGGCCTGCGCGGGCACGCCCGCGGCGTCGACGGCGACGAGGGTGTTCTGGAGGTGGGCCTCCAGGACGACGCCGTGCCGCGCGAACAGGTGCAGGACCGGCGGCACCACCTGGCGCAGGTACGCCCGCCACCACCCGACCGGGTCGGCCGTCGCCTCGAGCGGGCTGCCCGGGTACCCCTCCGCCAGCGCGGCCGCCAGCAGGGGGGTGACACCGGGCTCCACGTGCGCCCCCAGGCCGTCGCGGACCAGTACCGCGAGCTCCTCGAAGGCGAAGGCGGCCGTACGGTAGCCCCGGTCGGACAGCCAGGCCGCGCGCGATCCGCTCCGGCGCAGCTCGGCGAAGCCCGCCTCGACCGCGGCGTCCGTGCGGCGCAGCTTCAGCAGGTCGTGCCGCCACAACCGGCGCACGTCGTTGGTGATCCGCACGTCGAGGCTGAACTTCACGAACAGGTCCCCGCCGTAAGCCCACCCACCCGCGGGACCGGCGGCCCCGGTGCCGGCGCCCGCGCCGACACCCGCGCCACCACCGACACCAGCCACACCCGCCGCACCCGCCCCGTCCGGACCGGCCCCCCACCCGCCCCCGGGCACGTACAGGGTCCGGATCGCGGCCGTCGGCCAGACCGGCACCCGCCCGCTGCCCAGCCGTACCAGCCGCCCGTCCGCGAAGGCCTCGCGTACGGCGGGCCGGGCGGCGACCAGGTCGAGCTGCCAGGGGTGGGCGGGCAGCAAGCGGTAACCGGCCGGCGGGCGCGGCCCGTCCAGCGCCTGCGCGAGCGAGTCGATCGCCGCGGCCGCCGCCGGTCCGCCCTCCTCCACCACCTGGTCCTCGCGCAGCCCCAGGAAGACCAGCGGGAAACGGGCGTACGCCTCGGGGGCGTACGGGAGCCAGGCGCCGGCCGGTGCGCCGCCCCGGGCCTTGGGGGCCGGGTGGTGGGGGTGCCCCATGACCAGGGCCTGTTCGGAGGCCACGTACGGGTCCGCCGGAGGTTCTGCCGCCGCGCGGGCGGTCAGCAGTGCGGCAACGGTCTCGCGGCTGTCGGCGATCTCGACCGGGAGCTCGTCGTTGGACACCCCGGTGTACTGGCGCAGTTCGTCGGAGACGAGCTTGACCAGCTCGGTGTGGCTGAGCGGGTGCCAGCCGGCCGCCGTCCGCAGCTCGGGCCACTCGGGCCGCCGCCCCCCGCGTACCCGCAGCAGCCGCCCGCTGCCGAGCATCCGGTGGACGCACCAGCCCTCCCCGGCGGACCGGACGGACCCACCGGCCGCGGCCGACCCGGTCGACCTCGCGGACCCGGCGGCTTCAGCGGGCTCGGCCGCCTCCCTGAGCAGGCAGTTCAGCAGCGGGGCGGCCGCACAGGCGTCGGCGGTGGCGGCGCTGTCGACCGCGTTGTCGACGGCGTGGTCAGCGGTGTTGTCGGTGGTGTTGAGGTCCACGGATTCCATTCGGTCCATCCGGAGCGCCGGAGGTGCGCGGGACGTACCACCGGCCGTGATCTTCAGTATCCGCGATGATGAAGCGATCATCGCGTCATCCGAGAGGATCAGGGCCCTGGACCGCAGCATGCACCTCCCCGCCACCCCGGCCGAAGAGGCCGTCGCCGCCGGACTGGACCGACAGGACGGCGTACGGCCCGGCCTCGGGTCCGCGTACGCCGCCGCGCTCCCCGGTGCGCGCGCCGCCGTACTGACCCGGCTGTGGCGGTCGCTCGCCTTCGAACCGCTGCCGTGGATCACGCGGCGGGAGCGGGGGGCCGGCGCACTCGCGCTCCGCCTCGCCTCGGGCGCCCGGCTGGAAGGACCGCACCCGGACCCTTACGCGACGACGTACTCGGCGGCGTGCGCGAGCGCGCCCCCCGTCACCGAACTACTGCTCGACGGCCGCCCCTACCGGCAGGCCGCCCTGCTGGTGGCGGCGCTCGGGCTGCCGTACGGGGAGGAGTTCGCCGCCGAGCTCGACGACAGCACGGCCTCCCTGGCCCTCTCCCGGGCCGGACAGCCGGCGGCCCCCGGCCCGGGCACCGTCACCGGCACCGGGCCCCGGGCCGCCTGGGAGTGGGAGCAGCGGGTGGTCGACGGGCATCCGTACCACCCCAACTGCCGTTCCCGCCCCGGCTTCAGCCCGGCCGAGCAGCTGGCGTACGCGCCCGAGCACCGGCCGGTGGTCACCCTCGGGCTGGCCGCCGTACGGGCCGGGGAGTGCCTGGTCGCCGGGGACTGGCCGGATGCCTGGCGGGAGGCAGGGCGGATCCTCGTACCCGTCCATCCCTGGCAGGCCGAGCACGTCCTGAAGCTGGGAGGAGCTCCCGGCCCCGGGCCGGCGCTCGCGCCCGGTCCCACCGCGCACCCACTGATGGCCCTGCGCACCCTCGCCCCCGCCGGGGGCGGGCCGCACGTCAAGACCACCCTCAGCACCCGGCTCACCTCCTCCGTGCGGGACATCTCCGTCTACTCCGTCGAGACGGCCGCCACGGTCTCGGCCTTCGCGCAGAACCTGTCCGAACGGCTCGACGGCCGCCTGCACATCACCCGCACCCTGGGCGCGGTCACCGCGCACACCCCGGACCTGGCCGCCGTACTGCGCGAGCCTCCCGAGGCGTACGCGGACTCCGGCGCGGGCGAGCGCGTCCTGCCCGTGGCCGCCCTGGCCCTCACGCCGTACGCGCGCTCCGCGCCCTGGCGGGCCGCTTTCGCCCGCCTCGCGCTGTCCGTGTGCCTGCGGGTCCTGGAGCTCGGAGTGGCCCTGGAGGCACACGGCCAGAACCTCCTGGTCGTCCTCTCCGCCGACGGCACCCCGCTGCGGCTCGTCTACCGCGACCTGGCCGACATCCGGATCAGCCCGGCCCGGCTCGCCCGCCACGGCCTGCCGGCACCGGCGCTGTCGGGACGGCTGATCACCGACGACGTGACCCTGCTGAGGCAGAAGCTCTTCGGCTCCCTGGTGGCCGGGGCGCTCGGCTCCACGGCGGGCACTGCCGCCGCGCTGGGTGCGGACCTCACGGCGGCGGCACCCGGCCTGCCGCGCACCGCCGACACCGGCGCGCTGCTGACCGGGCCGCTGCCCACCAAGGCGCTGACCCTGATGCGGCTGAGCCCCGGATCCCCGGGCGACCAGTGGGCGGAGCTGGACAATCCGCTTGCGGGGGGCTGATCCCGGGGCAGGGTCGGGCTACTGTCCAGGGGCATGGAATCGACTTCGCACTTGAACACCGTCCGGGTCTCCTACGACGCCGTCGCCACCGACTACGCCCAGCTGCTGATCGGTGAACTGGAGCGCAGGCCGCTGGACCGGGCCATGCTGGCCGCCTTCGCGGAGTACGTGCGCGCTGACGGCCCGAACGGCGGCCGGGCGGTCGCGGACCTGGGCTGCGGGCCGGGCCGGGTGACGGCGCACCTCGACGGCCTGGGGATACGGGCCTTCGGCGTCGACCTGTCCCCCGCGATGGTGGCGGTGGCCCGCCGGACGTATCCGGGACTGCGGTTCGAGGTCGGCTCGATGGGCGCGCTGGACATCGCCGACGGGGTCCTCGGCGGGGTACTGGCCTGGTACTCCATCGTCCATACACCGCCGTCGGAACTTCCGCCGCTGTTCGCGGAGTTCGCCCGGGTACTGGCCCCGGGTGGCTATGCGCTGATCGCGTTCAAGGCGGGCGACCGGCAACTGCGGCTGGAACACGCGTACGGACATCCGGTCGACCTCGACGTGTACTGGACCCCGCCCGAGCTCATCGCCGCGCTGCTGGCCGGGGCGGGCCTCACCGAGACGGCCCGGCTGGTCCGGGAGCCAGGGGCCGACGAGAAGTCCCCGCAGGGCTTCCTGCTGGCCCGCAAGCTGCCCTGACCCCGGGCGCGTGCGGGCGAACCGGGCACCGGGGGGCGCCCCGGGGCACCGGGGGCCGCGTCCGGTGTGGGCCGTTCGGGGGGCAACTCGGCCCCCGTGGGCCCGCCTTCGCCCCGAACGCGTCCGGCGGTGGCAGGAAGGAGGGATGACCCTCCACCGCCGCCAGGTCCTCGCGGGAGCCGCCGCCGGCGTACTGGCCCCGCTCGGGGCGACGGTCCGCCGCGCGGACCCGGACTACGGGGCGCTTGCCCGCTCCCTCGACGGCCGGGTGGTGACGGCTGGCGACCGGGACTACGACGAGGCCCGGCAGCTGTTCCAGCCCCGCTACGACACGGTCCGGCCGGGCGCGGTCGCCTACCCCGCGCACCCCGGCGACGTGGCCGCCTGCCTGGACTTCGCCCGGCGCTCGGCCGTCCCCGTCGTGCCGCGCGGCGGCGGCCACGGCTACGCGGGCTGGTCCACCCGCGAGGGCGGTCTCGTCATCGACACGGGCGCCATGGCGGAGGTGACCGCGCCCTCCGCGACCGGCGTACGGATCGGCGCGGGCGCCCGGCTCGGGGACGTGAACGCCGTCCTCGCCGCGCGGGGCCTGGCCGTGCCGACCGGGCTGTGCCCCTCGGTCGGCATCGCCGGGCTCACCCTCGGCGGCGGGCTGGGACTGGCCTCCCGGTCCTACGGGGCCACCGCCGACCAGCTCACGGGAGCGACGGTGGTGACCCCAGACGGGACCGTCCGCGAGGTCGGAGCCGACCGTGAGCCCGACCTGTTCTGGGCCCTGCGCGGCGGCGGAGGCGGCAACTTCGGGGTGGTCACCGGATTCCTCTTCCGCACCCACCGGGTCGCCGACTGTGCCTTCGCCGAGCTGCACTGGTCCCCCGCCGACTCCCCCGCCGTCCTCGGCGGCTGGCAGCGCTGGCTGGAGGCACTGCCGGACCCGTTCTGGAGCCAGGTGGAGTTCACCGTCGGCGGCGGCCCGGTCGGCGCACCCGCCCTGCGGGTGCTCTGCCTGGACGGCGGGCGCGACGCGCTGGAGCGGCAGCTGACCCGGCTGGCCGACTTCGTGGGCCGCACGCCCCGGGACAGCTGGATCACCGTACGCGGCTACGGGGACACCGTCCGGGCCATGTCGGGCTGCCTGGACCGGAGCCCCGCCGAGTGCCGGCTGCCCGGCACCCTGCCGGGACACGATCCCCGGGGCCGGCTCGGCCGCGACTCCTACGCCGCCCGGTCCGACTTCTGGGCCCCGGGCGGGTTGACCCGGCCGGCCGCCGGGGCGGTGCTGGCGGCGCTCGGACGCTACGCCGGGAGCGTGCCGCGCGGCGGGCTCGGCGTGGTGCAGTTCGACGGGGTCTGCGGCGGAGCCCTCAACCGGATCCCGGCCGGGGCCACCGCCTTCGCGCACCGCAGCGCCGGGTTCCTCGCCCAGTACCTCGTCTACTGGCCCGGCCCGGCACCGGCCGCCGAGATCGCCCGGCACCAGCGCTGGCTCGACGGGCTGTGGCAGGACCTGCGGCCGTGGGCGAGCGGAGCCGCCTACCAGAACTACGCCGACCCGGGGCTGACCGGCTGGCGCGAGGCCTACTACGGGCCGAACCTCGCCCGCCTCGAGGAGGTCCGGCGCCGGTACGACCCGGACCGGCTGTTCCGCTTCCCCCAGGCCGTCTGAACGCCTCCTCCCCTCTCTCCCCTCCAGCGACGCGACGAAGAAGGAGACGGACATGCGACGTATGTTGACGGTGACGGCGATCACGGCCGCCCTGCTGCTGCCCGGCGGGCCCCTGCCCGTCGCCGAGGCCGGTACCTCCCCGGCCCCGACGGCCGACCGGTGGTCGGCCCGGGAGGCGGAGTCGTTCTGGACTCCCGACCGGATGGCGTCCGCGGTCCCGATCAGCCGTGGCGGCGCCCCGGCTGCGAACGACGGGACCGGCCAGGACTTCGACGGCATCCCCGTGGTCGGCCGGATGTTCGTCATGAAGAGCGGCGGCGCGTACTTCTGCACCGCGAGCGTGGTCGACTCCCCCGGCCGCGACCTGGTGCTCAGCGCGGCGCACTGCCTGCTCGGGACGGACGCCCGCCAGGTGGCCTTCGTACCGCAGTACACGGCCGAGAACCCGCAGCCGTACGGGATGTTCCCGGTCCTGCGCGACGCGGGAGGTCGCTCCAAGGTGTGGATCGACCCGCGCTACCGGCAGCTCGGCGCGGACAGGGCGGCCACCCTCGACGTGGCCTTCGCCCAGGTGGGCCCGGACGCCGACGGTTTCCCCGTGGAGGACGTGGTGGGCGGCAACCGCCTGGTCACCGGGGCCACGTACGCCCACAAGGAGGTCTCGCTGATCGGCTATCCGGCCTCCGCCGCCCGGCCCCGGCTGTGCGTGAACCGGACGACGAAGTTCACCAGCACGGATCCGGGGATCCCCGGATCGTTCCTGCGGATCGACTGCACCGGCTATCCGGGCGGCACCAGCGGCGGCCCGTTCCTGACCGGCTACGACGAGCGGACCGAGACCGGCGACGTGGTGGGGGTGATCGGCGGCTGGAAGACCGGCGGGGACACCTCCGACACCTCCTACAGCTCCTACTTCGGCCCCGACGTCAGGAACTTGTACGAGACGGCTCTCGCCGGGGCGCGGGTGGCGTGATCACCCGCACCCAGCGGGTGCGGCGCGGGTTGCCCACCGAGCGCGGGGTCGCCGGCAGGCCTTCCGCGGTCAGCGGCTCGGCGGGCGCGAGCCCGAGCTGGCGGCGCAGGTCCGCGAGGGCGGTGTGGACGGGCCCGAGAATGACCTCGGCACGCGGGTGGGCGTACGCGAGGGCGTGCGCGGCCGTCTCGATGGCCTCGGCGGCGTCCTCGGCGGCGTCCCGGCTCCACCCTCCGGGCGCCGCGTGCCCCCAGGGCGCGATGGTGTCGTAGAGGTGGCAGGCGGCATCGGCCACGGCGTCGGCCTGTTCACCGACGCCGGGCGCCGCGATCGTCGGAAGCTCCATGCAGGGTCAACGAGCGGATCCCGCCGGGGGAACGAAGGCCCCGCGGCGGATCCGGCGGGCGACGACGTGTGCCCCCGCCGTCGCGGCGACTGCCAGTCCGAGGCCTCGGGTCAGGTCCCGGGGCCGCGTGGGGGTCCGTACGCCGGCATCCCGCAGCCGGCCGCGCGCCCAGAGGGTGAAGGGCACGACGACCAGCGGCGAGGTGACCACGCCCGGGATGCAGCCGCGCGCGGCGGCGGCCTGCGCCAGGTGGACGATCCCGTGCGGCCCGAAGCCGTTCAGGCAGGCCTGGTAGAACGCCCGCCCGTGCGGTACCCGTCGGCGGCGGCCCCCGCCACCACGGGTCCCATGACCCGACGGCCGTGGCGAACTCCCGGCGCCGTCGATGCCGGTGCCGGTGTCGGTGTCGGTGTCGGTGCCTTCATGAGGCAACAGTCTGCAGCCAGAGCGGCAGCAGCAGGAGGGAGATCACCGAACTCTTGATCACGACGGCGGCGGAGAGGTCCACGCCCACGTCGTAGCGCTGGGCGAAGATGAACAGGTTCTGCGGCGTCGGCATCGCCGCGATCAGCACGAGGTACGTGAGCCACTCGCCCCGGACGCCGAACAGCCCCCCGCAGACGGCCCAGGCCAGCAGCGGGAAGAGCAGGCACTTGAAGCCGATGAGCGCCAGCTCCTCGCGCGTGGTCCCCCGTACGTCCAGGCCCATGCCACCGAGGTGCAGGCCAAGGGCGAAGAGGGCCACCGGGGAGGCGCTGTCGCCGACGAAGGCGGCCCCGTCCAGGACCACCCGGGGGACGTGCACGGAGAGCAGGTTGAGCAGGATCCCGGCGTTGCAGGCGAGTACCAGCGGGGTGACGAGCGAGGCGCTGACGGCGCGGCCGAGGCGCCGTGCGGGGCCGCCCGCGCCGGGGCCCGGGCGGCCCAGTTCCATGATGGCGATGACGACGAGCGACAGCACGCAGACCTGGAAGAGCAGCACCGGGAAGATCGGCGCCGCCGTACCGAAGAAGGTGATGAAGACGGGGACCGCGAAGTAGGCGGTGTTCACCTGGACCCCGGCCATCACGCGCAGCGCGACGGCCCGGGGGTCCCGCAGGCCGGCCGCCGCCGAGACGGCGGCGACGGCCACGACCGCCAGGGCGGCGGCGGCCGCGTAGCCGCCGATGGCCCGCCAGTCGAAGAGGGCCGAGAGGTTCGCGGCGTAGATGTTGCCGAACAGGTAGCACGGGACGGCGAAGAGGAAGGCGTAGTCGGCGAAGGCCTTGGAGGCCTCGGCGGGGACCACCTTGCGGCGCGCGAGCAGCACACCGGCGCCGAAGGCCAACAGCACCGGTATCAGCTTCTCCAGCGCGGCCGCCCCGCCCATGCGTCCCCGCTCCCAGCCGTTCGTTGATCATCCGGACCGGGCGCAGTCTATGCCGCCCGGGCCGGGCACCCACCGGGGGTGCCGCCGAGTGCTGCCCGGCGGGCTCGACCCTGACGCGCGGGTCAGGGTTCACCGCCGGCGCACCCACCCGGGCCCGCGGCGGGAGCCTGTGCCTCGCACCCGTCGCCGGCAAGGTGATCCGGCTCGGCCTCGACCGACCCGCGCCTGCCCCGGGCCGGCTCCTTCGGGTCTGGGCGGGGCCGGCGGTGGGCGGTGTGCGGGGCACGGCCGAGCCGTGGGGACATACGCTGGACCGATCATGAGCGACCGACCCCGATCCCGTCTCCGGCCCCGGCTCCGATTCCGGCGCGGGGCCCGATCCGTGTCCGCCGGTGCCACCGCCGGCGCGGCCTCCACCGTGCGGGCTCCGCGGGCACCGGCTCAGTTCGCGGTGGCGTTGCGGACACCCGCGCGGGCCGGCGAGCCGCTGTTCGCCCGGGCTCCCCGAGCCTGGCAGCGGATGCTGCCGTACGCCGTGGCCGCCGTGTTCGTCATGGTGCTGCTGCCGGTGACGATCGTGGTGCTGACCAACGACTACGAGGCGGGCGGCGGCTGGGCCGGCGCACTGGGCGTGGCCCAGACCGTACCGCTGCTGCTCGCCGTGACCCGACCGCTGCCCGCGTGGGGCATGGTGCTGGCCGCGGACGTCGTCGGGGCCGTCGTACTGACGCGGGCCGACCAGGTGGCCCAGCACGCCTGGCCGTGGACACCGATGGTGATCATCGGCTACCTGGCGCTGATGGCCTGCCTGGGGCTGCGCGAGTCCGTCCGGACCCTGATCGGGGTGTGGCTGGCGACCGGGGCGGCCGGGGTGGTGCTGGGCTTCTTCCCGCCCACCGGGGTGATCAACACCAACGCTCTGCTCTTCGTGCTCGGCGGGGTGGTACTCGCGCTGACGGGGGCGCTGCGCGGGCTCGGCGACGCGCGGCAGAAGATCGCCGAGCAGGAGGGCATCAGCGAAGCGGAGCGGGCCCGGCGCACCCTGCTGGAGGAACGGGCCCGGATCGCGCGGGAGTTGCACGACGTGGTGGCCCACCACATGTCGGTGATCACGGTGCAGGCGGATTCGGCGCCGTACCGGCTGCCCGGCATGGCGGAGCCGGTGCGGGAGGAGTTCGCCGCGATCGCGGCGAGCGCGCGGGAGTCGCTGGGCGAGATGCGGCGGCTGCTGACGGTACTGCGCGGGGACGAGGCGAACGGCGCCGACCGGACCCCGCAGCCGGGGCTCGGCAGGCTGCAGCAGCTGGTGGAGGCGACCGTACGGGCCGGGCAGCCGGTGGAGTTGGCGCTGGCCGCGGGCGCGGCCGAAGCGGCCCCGCCGGCCGTGGACCTGTCGGCGTACCGGATCGTGCAGGAGGCCCTCGCCAACGTGGTGCGGCACGCGCCGGGGGCGCCGACCCGGGTCTCGGTGACCTTCGACGCCGAGGAGGTGCTCGTGCTCGTGGTCAACGGACCGGCGCGGGAGCCGGTGGTGGCGCTGGAGACCTCGGGCACCGGGCACGGTCTGGTGGGGATGCGGGAGCGCGTACGGTTGACGGGCGGGACGCTGGACACCGGTCCGCTGCCCGACGGCGGCTTCCGGGTCGCCGCCCGCCTACCCCTCAACACCACTTCCGAGGACCCGAGTTGACCATCCGCGTGATCATCGTCGACGACCAGGCCATGGTACGGGCCGGATTCGCCGCGCTGTTGTCGGCACAGGCCGACATCGACGTGGTGGGCGAGGCGCCCGACGGGCGCCAGGGCGTCCAGGTGTCCCGCACCGTCCACCCCGACGTGGTGCTGATGGACGTCCGGATGCCGGAGATGGACGGGCTCAGCGCCGCCCGCGAGCTCCTCGATCCCCCGCCGGGGGTGGTGCACCGGCCGAAGGTGCTGATGCTGACCACCTTCGACATCGACGACTACGTGTACGAGGCGCTGCGCGCCGGCGCCTCCGGGTTCCTGCTGAAGGACGCCCCGCCGGCGGATCTGATCGCGGCGGTCCGGGTCGTCGCCTCGGGCGAGGCGCTGCTGGCGCCGTCCGTCACCCGGCGGCTGATCGCGGACTTCGTCGAGCGGCGGCCCGCGCCGCGCAAGAATCCGGCGCTGCGGCTGAACGGGCTGACCCCGCGGGAGACCGAGGTACTGGAACTCATCGCACGCGGGCTGTCCAACCAGGAGATCGCCGGACACCTGGTGCTCGCCGAGCAGACGGTCAAGACCCACATCGGTCGGGTGCTGGGCAAACTGGACCTGCGCGACCGGGCCCAGGCGGTGATCTTCGCGTACGAGGCGGGGCTGGTGCGGCCGGGCGACTCCAGGGCCTGACCCGCACTGCCCCAAGCACTGCCCCCGCCCTGACGGTCCCCTGTCCCCCGCCCTGGTCCCGCTCTCTCCTCCACCCCCTACCGGGGTATGACATCCGGGTTGGCTCCACGGTCCGACGTCCGCGCGGGTACCTCCTTCTTACCTTCCTCCTCGTCACGAGGAGAGGAGAAGGGGCATGCGCCGCTTCGCAAGGACACTGGTCACGGCCGCACTGGCGGCGGCCGTCGTCGCGGGGACCGCGGGATGGGCCTCCGCCGGCACGCAGACGGCGGTCACCGGGCCGGTGCCGGGCACCGCCGCCTGGCGGGCCGACTCGGTGTCCGGGCGCCCGCTGCCGGATCCCGCGCGGGCGACCCCGTACGAGATCGCGCGGTTCTTCGCCGGGCTGGAAGAGGCACAGGCCCTGGGCCTCGTACGGTCGCACCCGCTGGTGGTCGGCAATCTGGACGGGGCTCCGCTCCCGCTCCGGTACGAGGCCAACCGGCTGGCCGTCCTGGCCGAGTCGACGGCGGGGCGGGCCCGCTTCGCCTCGCTGGCCGCACCCGGGCGGCAGATCCTGGCCTTCGACCCGCGCGGCCGGGGCACGGTCGCCGAGGTGTTCGGGGACCTGGGGCAGGCCGCGCACGTCTCGGTGATCGTGCCGGGCTCCGACAACGACGCCGCCGGACACGACCGCGAGCGCGCCGCGTACACGGGCCCGGCGGGCATGGCCCGCGCACTGCGTTCCGCGACCGGGGACAAGACCGCCGTCATCGCGTGGACCGGTTACACCACCCCCGTCGGGGTGGGACTGGACACGGCCCAGGGACGGCTCGCGGAGGCGGGCGCGGTCCGTCTCACCCGCTTCACCGAGGGGCTCGACGCGGTGGGGGCGCCCGATCCGGTGCTGTTCTGCCACAGCTACGGATCGGTGGTCTGCGGACTGGCGGCCCGTCACACGGACGCCACCGACATCGTCGCCTTCGGCTCCCCCGGGATGCGGGCGGACACGGTCGCCGGGCTGCACACCAGCGCCCGGGTATGGGCGGCGCGCGGGCCCTCCGACTGGATCTCCGACGTGCCCAACGTCGAGTTCGCCGGGCTCGGCCACGGTGCCGACCCCACCTCGCCGGCCTTCGGAGCCCGCCGGATCCCCGCCGCCGACGTGGCGGGCCACACCGGCTACTTCACCCCCGGCACCCGGTCCCTGAGGGTCTTCGCCGCGATCGCGACGGGAGAGGTCCGATGAGCACACGGCTGAGCACGCGGGCGAGCACACCGGCGAGTGGGCCGGCGCGTACGCGGGCGAACGTGCCCGGCCCGCGCTCCACGGCGCGGGCCGCGGCCGCTCGGATCGATGCCAGGACCCCCGCGCACCGGGACCGCGCCGTCGACGGGCTGCGGGCGCTGGCCCTGCTGGCCGTTCCGACCGGGCACTGGCTCCTCGGCGGGTTCACCCTCGATTCCGACGGCGCCCTGCACAACGCCAGCCCGCTCTCCACCTTCGGCGCCCTGGCCCCGGCCAGCTGGGTGCTGCAGCTGCTCGGCATCTTCTTCCTCGTCGGCGGCTACGCCTCGGTGCTGTCCCTCCGGCGGCACACGGGGGGAACCGGTGCCTGGCTGAAGGGCCGGATCGCCCGGCTGGGGCGGCCGGTGCTCGGCGTCACGGCGGTGTGGGCGCTGGCCGCGCCCGTGCTGTACGCGGCCGGGGTGCCCCTGGCCACGCTGCGGACCGGGGCCACGCTGGTGATCCAGCCGCTCTGGTTCGTCGGGGTGTACGTGGCGGTCACCGCCCTGACCCCGTACTGCGTGCGTGCGGCGCACCGGCTCGGGGGCTGGGCGGCGGCCCCGCTGCTCGGCTCGGTCGCGGTGGTGGACTTCCTGCGCTACGGGCCCTTCGCGGACTCGGTGCCGGGGTGGGTGGCTCTGGTGAACATCCTGCCGGGCTGGCTGTTCGCGTACCAGCTGGGCGTGTCCTGGGGCGAGGGCCGGATCGGCCGGCGCGGGGCGTGGCTGCTGCTGGCGGGCGGGGGCGCGCTGTTCGCCACCCTGCTGCTCCTCTTCCACTACCCGGCGTCGATGGTCGGTGTCCCGGGAGAGGCGCGCACCAACTCGCATCCTCCGTCGCTGTTGGTGCTGGCCCTGGCCTCGGCCCAGTCCGGGGCGGCGATCCTGCTGCGGGACCGGCTGGCGCGGCTGCTGGCCCGGCCGCTGCTGTGGGCGCCGGTGGTCGTGATCAACCTGTGCGCGATGACGATCCTGTGCTGGCACCAGACGGCGATGCTGGCGGCCGCCGTGCCCGGGTCGTTCGTGGGCGGGCTGGCGGGGCTGACGACGGCGCCGGACGGCCTGGGGTGGATCGTGGCACGACTGGCGTGGATGCCGGTGTTCGCGGTGCTGCTGGTGGGCATCGCCCGCTACGCGCGCCGGTTCGAGCAGCCGTGGACGAGGGCGACGGTGGTACGCCGGACCGTGGCGGGCGTGCTGTCCGCCGGGTTCGCGGTCTTCGCGCTGGGACTGGCGTAGCCGCCTGGCAGAGCACCGGTACGGAACGAGAGCGCCGCTCCCCGGTGGGAGCGGCGCTCTCGTGCGTGCGCGGACGTGTCCTCGCGCCGTGCGGAGATCGGGCCGTGCGGCGATCGGACCGTCAGGCGTCGGACCGTCAGGCGATGGAAGCGGAGACGATCGCGGCGACCGCGATGTTGCACGCGGCCGAGACCCACACCGCGGGGTGCGGCTCGGGGTCGACCACGATCGCACCGAGCTTGCCCGGGGTCACCAGGTCCAGCACCAGGAAGGCCACCGCCATCAGGACGAGACCGAGGACGCCGAACGCCGCGGTGGAGAGGAGCCCCTTGCCGAAGTCGTCGTACGTCGTCCAGATCGAGGTGAAGACGATGCCGCCGATGCCGACCAGCGCGGAGGAGAGCAGGACGGAGGCGTTGCGGTTGCGCTCCTCCCAGATCTGCTTCGGCAGCTTGCCGGGGGTCAGCACGTCCACCAGGACGATGCCGAGGATGAGCAGCACCAGACCGACGCCGCCGAATGCGGTGGTGCGGCCAAGTCCATTGATGATGTCGCTCATTGAGAAGCCGTCTCCGGGTGGGTAGGAAGTACGTCGCACGCCTGTCGTCGCGGTGGCCGAATCTATCGCACGGCATGGCCCCGGACCATGGGGAGGTCAGGAAGTGGCAAAGCTCAGGCCCGCGCGGCCGACGGAGGCCGGCGCGCTGTCCGCGCTGGTCATGCGGTCGAAGGCGCACTGGGGGTACGACACCGGGTTCCTGGCCGCGTGCGCCCCCGAGTTGCGGATCGGGGCCGCCGACGTGGCGGTGCGGCGGATCGTCGTCGCCGAATCCGAAGCCGCAGCCGACGCCGGGACCGGGACCGGCCCGGCGGCCGTGCTCGGGCTCGCCTCCCTGGACGGGGAGCCGCCGCTCGGGCGGCTCGGGCTGCTGTTCGTGGAGCCGGCCGCCATCGGCCGGGGCGTGGGCCGGCTGCTCTACCGGGACGTACTGCGCCGCGCCGCCGGGCTCGGTTTCCGCCGACTGCTGATCGACTCCGATCCGCACGCCACGGGGTTCTACCGGGCCGTGGGCGCACGGGGTCCGGGGGACGCGGACGCCGTGGACAGGGGCTCCGCCCGCCCGGGCGCCGTGAACACGGGCGTGGGCGTCCCCGGCGCGCTGGTCCGGTTCGAGGTGGCGCCCGCGGGCCTGGCCCCCTGGGCGAGGGCCTGGACGGGCGGCGCGGCCGCCGTTCACGTGGGCAATGTCGCGGAGTACAACGCGCAGTTCGCCGACGCCTCCTTGGACCCGGAGCAGCGGGCCGCGCACCACTACGCCTGCCTGGCCGCCTTCTACAGTCCGCTCCCGGCCGCACTGGTCCTGCCGCGCGAAGTACCGGCGGGCTGGATCGCGCTGGTGGGACGCCAACTGGGCTGGCCCACCGGGGTGGAGGTGTACGACGGGCTCGCGGCGGACGGTCCCGGCCTGTCGGACGCCGTACGGGCCCGGCCGGCGCTGACCGCACGGCTGACCGGAGCCGACGCCGGGGCCGCGAGCGGCGCCACCGCCACCGCCGCCGGGATCCGAAGCGGAAGCACGGACGGGAGCGGCGAGGGCGTCGGCGTGCCCCTCGTGCCGTGGGGGCTGACCGCCCCCTTCGCCCGGCTGGCGGGACGGCCGTGGCTCCCCGGCGAGCTGCGGTACGAGTCGAAGTCGGCGGCGCACGGGCTGTTCGGCCGGATCCTGGCGGAGGGCGGGCACCCCTCGATCACGCTGCCCGCGCAGTGGCGGGCGGACACCCGGCGGTCGGCGGTCCGGCTGCTGGCGGCCCGGACCCGGGCCGGGGAGAGCAGCGTTCTCAAAACGGAGCACGGCGTCGGAGGTTCGGGCACCACGGTGATGACCCCCGGGCGGGTCCGCGCGGCCGGCGGGGCCCGGGCGGCACTTCGGGCGCTGCCGCGCGGACCGCTGCTGGTGGAGGAGTACGTGTCCGGCCCGGCGGACCCGGCGGAACCGGGCGACCTCACGTACGACGGATTCGTCGACGCGCGGGGCCGGGTGCACGAGGTCGGCGGGGCGGTGATGGACGTGGCGGACGGCGGGTACCGCGGGGCGACGGTGGGACCCGGGGTGCTGCCCGGCTGGGCGGAGAAGCCGCTGCTGGCCTTCGGGGAGGCGGTGGGCCGGGAGTTGTCGGCCGCCGGGTACCGGGGCTGGTTCGACGTCGACTTCGTCTCCGACGGCGAGGGCCGGCTCGCCCCGACCGAGACCAACCTGCGGCTGACCGGGCCGGCCGTCGCCTTCATGGTGGCGGCCCGGCTCGACGAACTGCGGGGCGCGGGACACCTCGTACGCATCTGCGACCGGGTGGAGCTGGGTGCCCGGCTGCCGGAGGCCGAGTTCGGTGATCTGTGCGAGCAACTGGCCCGCCGGTGCGCCGCGATCGGGGCGGTGTTCGTCCCCGCCATCCCGACCGGAGCCTTCGAACCGGCGCCCTGGACGGGCGTCCTGGTGGCCGCGGCCGGCCGGGAGGCGCTGGACGCGGCCGAGCGGCTGGTGCGGGCGCGGGCGCTGTCCGTCGGGGGGATGTTCGAGCGGCTCCCGCGGTGACGGCAGGGCTCAGCCGGCCCGGTCCGGTTCCACGTCGAAGGCGCTGAGCGGCGGGCGGGTGGCGTAGACCGCGACGATCCCGGCGGCGACCATCAGGGGGATGTTGAAGGCGTAGACGAGGGCCGCCTGCTGAGGCCAGTCCTGCTTGGCCGCGAGCCGGTAGAAGTTGTCCTGGGGCCACCAGGCGGCGAGCAGGTAGACGATCGCCAGGTGGGCGGCCGCGGTGATGCGCGGACCGCGGCGGCCGTGGCGGCGCATTCTGGAGCGGCCGATGAACAGGAACAGCACGCCGGCGGCGAACGACCAGGACTCGGCGAGGTAGAGGAGGAAGAACAGTGCCGCGTACGGGTTCGGGACTCCGCCGAGGTCCATGGACCCGGGCCAGATGATCGCGGCCAGGCCCATCGCGAAGGCTCCCAGCACGAGCAGCCCCATCCCGCAGAAGAAGACGAACGCGGCCGTCCCGGTGCCCGCGGACCCCGGCTGGTACTTGCTCCCGCCGGACGTCCCCCCGGACGTCCCACCGACCGGAGGCGGCGTCGCGGGCAGGGGAAGGGCCGTGCGTTCCTCGCGGCCGGCCCGGTCCCGGGAGATCCGGGGCAGCCGGAACACCGCGTCCGG
Source organism: Streptomyces sp. NBC_00435 (assembly GCF_036014235.1). Taxonomy (GTDB): domain Bacteria; phylum Actinomycetota; class Actinomycetes; order Streptomycetales; family Streptomycetaceae; genus Streptomyces. Next base: position 7,536,609 of record NZ_CP107924.1, on the reverse strand, counting down.
CATGCGGGCGCCCGGGATCCGGCCGTTCAGGTGCCGGCGGAGCTCTCCGCTGCCGGGCAGGTCGGAGCCCGGGGGCCAGCTGTCGTTGTCGGCGGGCGGGGCGAGGTAGGCGACGAGCACCGGCCGCGCGTTCCTGCCCTTTCCGGCTCCGGGGACCCCGGCCAGGACCACGCCGCCGACCCCTTCGTGCGACCGGATCGCTGATTCGACCGGGTGCGGGTCGAAGGGATGGCCGTCGACGGTGAACCGGTCGCGGAGCCGGCCGCCGAACGCCATCAGCCCGTCGGGGCGCAGCGCCCCGAGGTCGCCGGTCCCGATCTCCTCGCCACCGTCCACCGCGGTGAGGCGGATCTCCCCGTCACGTACGCCCACGTGGCAGCCGGGGAAGGGTTCGCCGATCAGCGAGATCTCCTCGGAGCCGTCCAAGGGGCCTGCCAGCTGCGAGAGTTCGAACCAGGTCCCGGCGCCCGCCGCCTCGGTGAGCCCGTAGACGTTGAGCAGCCGGGCCCCGGACCGCAGCCGGGCGAGCAGGGCGGACTGTTCGTCGAGGTAGAGCCGGTCGCCGGTGACGGTGACCATGCGCAGCGAGCGCAGTTCCTCGTCCGGGCGGCGCAGGGTGTGGGCCAGGGCCGCCTCACGGTCGCGGATCAGGAGCTGGGTGGCGGTGTCCGGGTCGGTGTGCAGGACGGTGACCCGCTCGGCTTCGACCGCGCGGCGCAGGGACTCGGCCGTCCAGTGCGGGCCCTCGGGCAGGACGAGGGCGCCACCCTCGCACAGGGCACGGGTCCATCCGGCGGCGAAGGCGGTGAGGTCGGGTGCGGCGGTGAACAGGTGCCGGTCCTCGGGGGTCAGCCCGGCCACCCGGGCCCAGCCCTGGTGGGCGGCGAGGAGCAGGTCGTGGCCGAGGCGGACGGCCCGTCGGTCGGCGCCCCCGGTGAACAGGACGGCGGCGGCGCCCTCTCGCGGGGTGCGGGCCGGCGGTTCGGGGGGCGTCCCGCCCTGCACGGCCCGCTCCGCGCCGAGGCGGATCACGGGCAGGTCGCCGCCGTCGTCCAGGCGTGCCTGGTCCAGCGCGTCGGCCAGCAGGGCGAAGGGGCGGGCGGCGGCGATCTGGAGCCGCCCGGCGCGCGGGTTCCCGACGTCGATGACGGTGTACGCGGCGCCGGCCTTGAGAACGGCGAGGAGGCCTACGAGGAGTTCGGACCGGCTGGCGGTGGCCACGGCGACGACGGCCCGGTCGGGCAGGCCGGAGTTCAGCAGGTGGTGCGCCAACTGATTGGCTCGCGTGTCGAGTTGTCCGTAGGTGAGACTGGCTGCGCCCGCGGCGACGGCCTGCGCGCCGGGGGTGTCGCGCACCCAGCGTTCGAAGCGGGACAGGACGGTGTCGTCGGTGCGCGGGGCGGGGTGCGTGGAGGACTCTGATCCCTGCGTCATGGACCGATTCTCCCACCGGGCACCGACAAGTACGAGGGCCGCGAAAATCCCTCGTACGAGCGGGAGTTGGCCACGGATCGGGGTAACCGGCACCCCATCGCTTGACCTCAAGTTTGGTTGAGGTCATACCGTTCGACACATGGACATGGAAGTCACCGCTTGGACATCGCTGCACAGTGCCATCAACGCCCAGCAGGACCGTCGCCCGCTCTCGCGCGCCGGCCTGCGCCGGATCGCCGCCTTCGCCCGCCCGCACCGCCGCGGGCTGACGCTCTTCCTCCTGCTCAGCGTGGTGACCGCCCTGCTCGCGGTGGCCACCCCGGTGCTCGCGAGCCGGGTGGTCACCGCGATCGTGGACGGCAAGGAGAGCGGTACGGTCACCCGCCTCGCCCTCCTCATCGCACTGATCGCGGTCGCGGAGGCGGGCCTCGGCCTGCTCATCCGGCGGCTGTCGGCCACCCTCGGCGAGGGCCTGATCCTGGATCTGCGGACGGCGGTCTTCGACCACGTGCAGCGGATGCCGGTCGCGTTCTTCACCCGGACCCGTACCGGAGCGCTGGTCAGCCGCCTCAACAACGACGTGATCGGCGCGCAGCGGGCCTTCAGCAACACCCTGTCAGGGGTGGTCTCCAACACGGTGACGCTGCTGCTGACGCTGACCGTGATGCTGAGCATCTCGTGGCAGATCACCCTGCTGGCCCTCGTACTCCTGCCGGTGTTCGTGCTGCCGGCCCGCCGGATGGGGGTGCGGATGGCGGCGATGCAGCGGGAGGCCTCGGCGCTCAACGCGTCGATGGGCACGCAGATGACGGAACGGTTCTCCGCGCCGGGCGCGACGCTGGTGAAGCTGTTCGGGCGCCCGGCCGACGAGTCGGCGGAGTTCGCGGCGCGGGCCGCCCGGGTCCGTGACATCGGGATCCGGACGGCGATGGCCCAGTCGGCCTTCATCACCGCCCTGACCCTGGTCTCCGCGCTGGCCCTGGCGCTCGTGTACGGGCTCGGCGGCCACTTCGCGCTGCGCGGCACCCTGGACGCCGGCTCCGTCGTCGCCCTCGCCCTCCTCCTGACCCGGCTGTACGCGCCGCTGACCGCGCTCGCCGGGGCGCGGGTCGAGGTGATGAGCGCCATGGTCAGCTTCGAGCGGGTCTTCGAGATCCTCGACCTGAAGCCGCTGATCTCCCAGAAGCCCGACGCCCGCCGGGTCCCGGAGGGCCCGGTGGCCGTGGAGTTCGACCGGGTCTCCTTCGGGTACCCGTCGGCCGACAAGGTCTCCCTGGCCTCGCTGGAGGCGGTCGCGACCCTGGACACCCGCGGCGGCACGCAGGTCCTGCACGAGGTGTCCTTCCGTGCCGAACCGGGGCAGATGATCGCCCTGGTCGGATCCTCCGGCGCCGGCAAATCGACGATCGCGCAGTTGCTGCCCCGGCTGTACGACGCCGACGCGGGCGCGGTCCGCCTCGGCGGGATCGATGTCCGGGACCTCACCGCCGACTCCATCCGCGAGACCCTGGGCATGGTCACGCAGGACGGCCACCTCTTCCACGAGTCGGTCCGGGCCAACCTGCTGCTGGCCCGCCCGGACGCGGGAGAGGACGAGCTCTGGGCGGCCCTGCGCCGGTCCCGGCTGGACGGGCTCGTGGCCTCGCTCCCGGACGGGCTCGACACCGTCGTCGGCGAGCGCGGCTACCGGCTGTCGGGCGGGGAGCGCCAACGGCTCACCATCGCCCGGCTGCTGCTGGCCGGGCAGCGGGTGGTGATCCTGGACGAGGCCACCGCCCACTTGGACTCCACCTCGGAGGCAGCCGTCCAGGAGGCCCTCGCCGAGGCCCTGGCGGGCCGGACCGCGGTGGTCATCGCGCACCGTCTCTCGACGGTGCAGGCGGCCGATCTGATCCTGGTGGTGGAGGACGGCCGGATCGTCGAACGCGGCACCCACACCCGGCTGCTGGCCCTGGGCGGCCGCTACGAGGAGCTGTACCGCACCCAGTTCGCGGCGGCGGGCAAGGACAGCGGAACCGGCAGCGCTGCGGACGGGGGGCCCGGCCCGGGGGCCGGCCGGACGGGGCAGACCACGTCCCCGTAGACGGCGTCAGGTCCGGCCCGGAGCGGATCGGAGCGGATCTGCGGGGTCCAGCGGTTCACCGTCGGGCCGGCTCGCCCATTTCGGACACGGTGGCGCAGCGGCCCGCCTCGCCCCCGGGGCCGCTGGAAGCCGTGCTCACGGAGGCTCCCGCGGTGGCGGGTTGAGGCCCGGGTGGGGCGATGGGGCCCCGCACCCGTGGAGACTGTCTCCCGGGACACCTGAAGGATCATCAGAGAGGGAGTGGTGCCGTGAGCACCGTCGCACTGCTGGGGACCGGAATCATGGGTTCGGGCATGGCCCGGAACCTGCTGCGGGCCGGACACGAGGTCCGGGTGTGGAACCGGACCCGGGAGAAGGCCGCCGCGCTCGCCGCGGACGGAGCGGTGGTCGCCGACGGGCCGGCCGACGCCGTGGCAGGGGCCGATGTGGTGCTCACCATGCTCGCCGACGGTCCGGCGGTGGCGCGGGCCATGGCCGCGGCCGTGGAGGGCCTGAGCGCGGGCCAGGTGTGGGCTCAGATGGGCACGGTCGGCCTGACCGCGCTCGACGAGCTGGCCGCCTTCGCCCGGGAACACGGGCTGGTCTTCGTGGACGCCCCGGTGCAGGGCACCCGCGAACCCGCCGAGGCCGGGACCCTGGTGGTGCTGGTGGGCGGCCCGGCCGACCCCCGGCTCGACCCGGTCTTCGCCGCCGTCGGGAGCAAGGTGTTGCGCGCCGGGGACGAGCCGGGCTCGGCGACCCGGCTGAAGCTGGCCACGGTCGGGTACGCGATCACCGTGACGGCGGCGGTCGGCGAGGCCCTGGCACTGGCCGAGGGACTCGGGGTGGACCCCGAGCTGTTCGCGCGGGCGGTGACCGGCGGGCCGATGGACAACCCCTACCTCCAGGCCAAGATGCGGGCAGTGCTGGAGCGGGACTTCACCCCGAGTTTCACGGTGCGCGGCGCCGAGAAGGACACCGGCCTGATCGCCGAGGCCGCCGGGGCGGCCGGGGTGTCGGTGGACCTGGCGGTCGCCGCGCGGGCGCGCTTCCACCGCGCCGACGCCTTGGGCCACGGCGACGAGGACATGGCCGCCGGCTACTACGCGGGCTTCCCCGACCAGCCCTGAGTCCTGGGGCCTGTCGCTCCGTACGGGTGCTCGGCTACGGTCCGTTCATGCACCGGGACCTCAGACGCGACCACCGCTCCGCCCGGCGCGCGCCCGCCGCCGACCCCCTGCCGCCCGTCCGGTCAGTGCTGGCCGAAGGTGCGGCAGTGGTGCTCGTCGGCCTCTTCTCCGGCAAGCGCAAGGACTTCGCCTCGGTCATGGACGCGGCGGCCGCGGGGCTGACGGACCGGGGAGTCCGGGTCCTCGGCCGGGCCGTCCAGCGCCGCGGCGTCTCCGACGGCGGCGTCCGCGGGATGTCCCGGCCGCTCTCCTCGCGGACGCTGATCGGCCGCGGGAAGGCCCGCGAGGTGGCCGTGGTCCGCGAGGCCACCGGGGCCGACGCGGTCGCCTTCGTCAATCCGCTGACGGACCGACAGCGCCGGCTCCTCACAGAGCTCTTCGGCTGCCCGACCGTCAGCCTCACCGACGGTCCGGCCCCGTAGGCCCCACTGGCCCCGCTACGCCGTTCCGTCCTCGCCCCGTCCCCGTCCCACGCTCTGTCAGTTCTCGTACGGACGCGGACGCGTGCGCAGGCTGTGGCCGTGCCGGACGCCCTCCAGGAAGGCCGCCTCGTACGCCTGGTCGCCGAGGGACCCGCGCGCCGTGCGCTCGAACTCCTCGCGTACGGAGGCCAGCTCGGGCGTACCGCGCTGCGGGTGGCCGACCGCCTGCCAGTAGGCGTGGCCCGCGCCGTACGCGCGCGCCGCCCCCGCCCCGTCACCGGCCGCCGCCCTGGCCGCCGCCAGCAGGTCGAGGCCCAGCGCCGTGCCGAAGCTGTCGCCCAGCTCCCGCTTGCTCTCCAGCATGGCGCGGGCGTGCGCGGCGGACTCGACGGGGCGGCCCTCGAACAGGCAGATCAGGGCCAGTTGGTAGTCGGCGTAGGCCCGGGTCCAGTGCTCGCCGCGCTCGGCGCAGCCGGCGCGCAGCAGTTCCGCCTCCTGCCGGGCATCGGTGAGCAGGCCCATGCCGGTGAGCGCGAAGACCCGTACGAGGTGGCAGCGGATCCGCGGCCCCGAGTCGAAGGGCTCGCCGGGGAAGGCCTCCAGGGCGTTCTCGGAGACGATCCGCGCGGCGAGCGGGCGCCCGGCCAGCAGGTGGCTCAGACCCAGCAGGTACGCGGCGTCCAGCACCGGACCGGCGTCACGCTCGCCGTCGCCGTCGCCGCCGTCACCGTGGCCCGCGCCTTCCAGCGTCGCCGCCAGTGTCTCGCAGCCGACCGCGATCCGGTGGGCCTGGTCCTGTTCGCCCTGGAGCAGCAGGGTCACGCCGAGCGCCCACAGTGCGCGCACGCGGATCCGCGGGGGCACTTCCTCGGGCCGCGCGGCGGCCAGCGCCCGCTCCAGGTAGCCGCGTGCGGCGTGCAGGTGTCCGCAGCAGGCCCAGAAGAAGCCGGCCCGGGCGGCCAGCTCCAGGGCCCGCGCCGGGTCGGTGGCCAGGTAGTGGTCGAGGGCCGCGCACAGGTCTCCGTGCACCGCGGAGACCCGCCGGTACCCCAGTCGCTGGGCCGGGCCCAGCCAGTCCCGCTCGGCGGCGCGCACCAGCTCGGTGAAGTACGCGGCGTGCGCCGCCCGGAGCGCCTCGCGCTCGCCGGCCCCGTCGCGCCACATGACCCCGTACTCCCGGATCGTGTCCAGCATCCGGTACGAGCCGTCCGCGCCCCGCTGTACGACGGACTTGGCGACCAGGGCCGCCAGCAGCGGCGGGACGTCCGCCCCGGTGAGCGGGGCCGCGGCGCAGACGGCGCGCGCGGCCGGCTCGTCGAAGGAGCCGCCGAAGACGGACAGCCGCAGCCACAGCAGCCGTTCGCGCGGCTCGCACCACTCGTGGCTCCAGCCGATGGCGGTGCGCAGCGCGCGGTGGCGCGGCGGCTCGACGGGGGCGGCCGTGGACAGCGGGCCGATCCTGCGGGCGAGCCGCACCGCCAGTTCCTCGACCGTGTGGTCGGTCAGCTGCGCGGCGGCCAGTTCCAGCGCGAGAGGGATCCCTTCGAGGCGGGCGCAGACGGCCCGGGCGGCCGCGAGCCGGGCCTCGGTCCAGGGCGGGGCCTGCCCCGGGGCGGCAGCGGTGGCCCGCCGGGTGAACAGGGCCAGGGCCTCCTCGGCGCCGTACGGGTCGGTGGCGTGCGGCAACGGACCGACGGCCAGGACCCGTTCGCCTTCCAGGCCGAGCGGCTGCCTGCTGGTCAGCAGCAGCACGAGGTGCGGGGCCGCGCCGAGCAGCTCCCGTACGAGACCGCGTACGGCCGCCACCAGGTGCTCGCAGCAGTCCAGTACGAGGAGCAGCCGGCGCCCGCCGATCCATTCCCGCACCGCTGCGGCCGGGGTCCGGGAGGTGTGGTCCGCGAGGTCCAGGGCGTCGGCGACGGTGGCCAGGAGCAGTCGGTCGTCGGGCAGCGCGGAGAGGTCGGCCCAGTGGACCCCGTCGGGGAAGGGGCCCCCGGGCCCGGGGGCGGCCGCCCGGCCGAGGGCCTGCCGGGCCAGGCGGCTCTTGCCCACGCCGCCCGGACCGGTCAGAGTGATCAGCCGATCGTCATGCAAAGCCCTTTCGAGCCAGGCCAGTTCACCGGTCCGCCCCACGAAGGAGGCGGACCCGCCGCCCGCATACCCGTCGTCATGTCCCAGCACCCGCCCAGTGTGGCGTACGGGGCGGGTGCCGGAATCCGGGCACGGGAGTGCCGGGGGCGCGGGTCAGGGGGCCGGTGGCGGGGGCGGTACCGCTCCGGGCTGCGTATTCACCGCCGCCCAGGGAGCGTTGCATGTGACGGTGCGGCCGTTGGTCTCGCAGTGGGTGTGGTAGAGCGTGCCCGTCCTGGTGACGGCCTTGATCTTCACGTCGTTGCCCTGGATGGCCAGCGCGACCGTGCAGACGTCGGCCGGATAGCCGGTGACGGGCGCCACGGTGAGGTCGGTCCAGCTGAAGTCGCCCCAGACCCCGGCCATGTCGCGGGCTCGGCGGCCGAGGTAGGTCTTGCCGCCCTTGAGGACGAGTGCGAACTCCTCGGAGTTGTTGGGCATCTGGTTGTCCACCGAGGTGCACGGGCCCATCGGACCGGGCACCCCCTGCGGACCCACGGGCCCGATCGGCCCGATCGGCCCTGCGGTGCCGGTCGGACCCGCGGCGCCCTGCCGTCCGGGCGGTCCCGCGAAGCCCTGCGGACCCGCGGCGCCGGGGAGTCCGGGCAGGCCTTGCACTCCCGGTGGACCGGCCTGGCCCGCCGCTCCCTGCTGGCCCTGCGGCCCGGCGGCTCCGGCGTTCCCGGTGCGCCCGGGATCCCCCTTGGGCCCGGCGAGGCCCCTCGCGCCGGCGTCGGCCTTGGCTCCTGGCGCGCCGGCCTCGCCCTTGGCACCCGCCTCACCCTGGGGCCCGGCTTCGCCCTTCGGTCCGACGTCACCCTTCGGCCCGGCCTCACCCCTGAGCCCGGCTTCACCCCTGGGTCCGGCGGCTCCCCTCGGCCCCGCGGCCCCCGCCTCGCCGGCCTCACCCCTGGTGCCCGGCGGGCCGGCGTCGCCCTTGGGTCCGGCGCCGCCCTTCTCCCCCTTGAGGCCCGGCGGACCGGCGGGTCCCTGCGCCCCCCTGGGGCCCCTGGGTCCGGCGGGGCCGGGGCACGGGTGACCGGACCCCGGGACGGACGACTCCGCCCGACCCTCCGCGCAGTTCGCCGGGTGCGCGGAGGGCTCCGAGCCCGTCACTCGGCTCTCCGATGGAGCCTGCCGAGAGGTACGTGCCCCCGGCGCCGGGGGCGCGTACGCCGCACGCGGGGCGGATCGTTCGCGGGACTCCGCACCGTGTACGGGTTCGCCCGCCCCGGGGGACGACGCCGCGGCGGCGACGCCGGCCCCGCTCGCGGCGCCTGACTCGGAGGCCACCGCCGGGACCGTGAATCCACCCAGCGCCACCGCCACCGGCAGCACGAGGCCGCCGGCCAGCCGGGCCCTTCGTCCGGTTCTTGCTGTGGAAGACATGCGAGTACCCCTTCACCGAACGGAAATGGTCGTCTGCTCCGGCCGAAGCGAGGGGGAGCATCTCCCGGGCGGGGGTCCGATGAAGATCAAAAACGCTAATGTCGCCGCATCGTCAACGAGTTGGTCCAACGACACGCGGTGGCGGTACGCCGGACGGCGGGACCCCGGAGCCGGGCCCCCGGGCCCGCCGGCTCCCGGGACACCGAACCCAACGCCCGACGGCGCGAGCCTACGGCGCGAGCACGTCCAGCTCCTCCAGCGCGCCCACCGCGATCCGCCGGGTCAGGGCCTCCGCTCCGGCCGCGTCCCCCTCCCGTACGGCCTCGGCCACCCGGACATGCAGGGTGACGGCCGCCGGATCGGGGTCGTGGAACATCACCGCGTGCTGGGTGCGCCCGGTCAGCACCTCGGCGACGACATCGCCGAGCCGCGCGAACATCTCGTTGCCGGAGGCGTTGAGCACGGTCCGATGGAAGGCGATGTCGTGGTGGAGGTAGCCGTCGAGCTGGTGGCCACGCGAGGTGCGGACCATGCCGAGGGCCGCTTCGGTGAGTTCGGCGCACTGCTCCGGGGTGGCCCGGGTGGCCGCGAGTCCGGCCGCTACCGGTTCGATGGCGGAGCGCAGGACCGTGAGGGAGCGCAGCTGGCGGGGGCGGTCCGTGCCGGCGAGGCGCCAGCGGATGACGCGCGGGTCGTAGACGTTCCACTCCTCGGCGGGGCGGACGGTGACCCCGACGCGGCGGCGGGACTCGACGAGGTGCATCGATTCCAGAACGCGGACCACCTCGCGGACCACGGTGCGGGAGGCGTCGAAGCGCTCGGCGATCTCATCGGTGCGCAGGACGCTGCCGGGCGGGTGCTCCCCCGCCGTGATCGCCAGGCCGAGGGTGTCCAGTACGCGGGAGTGGAGCCCCTGGCCGCCCTGCTCTCCCGGGCCTCCCGGCCCTTCAGTGGTCATGGCGCAAGCGTACGGTGACCCCCCGACGAACAAAAGATGTGATGTTTTACCACCACACCCTTGAATAAGTACTACGTAATGGGTTTCAGTGGTGCCAGGTCCCGGTCCTGCGGGCCGGTGTCGACGAGGACAGCGAAACGAGGTGCGCGATGACGCGCGTCATTGTGGTGATGGGCGTGGCCGGGACGGGAAAGACGACCGTGGGACGGCTGCTCGCCGACGCGCTCGCCCTCCCGTACGCGGAGGGCGACGCCTTCCACCCGGCGGCCAATGTCGCCAAGATGTCCGCGGGCACCCCGCTGGAGGACGCTGACCGCTGGCCCTGGCTGGACTCCATCGGCGAGTGGATGCGCAACCGGGCCGGCCGCAGTGGAGGAGTCGTCGCCGCCTCCTCGCTCAAGCGGGTCTACCGCGACCGGCTGCGCTCGATCGCTCCCGGGACCGTCTTCGTGCACCTCACCGGTGAACGGCCGCTGATCGAGGAGCGGATGGCGGCACGCAAGGGGCACTTCATGCCCACCACCCTGCTGGATTCGCAGTTCGCCACGCTGGAGCCGCTCCAGGCGGACGAGCCCGGCGTCCTCGTCGACGTGTCCGGGCCCCCCGAGGAGATCACCGCACGGGCGCTGGCCGCCCTGCGCCGCCTTCCGGCGCCGCTCGCGTAGGAGCACGGCCCCACTCCCTCACCCTCCCCACCCGAGAACGAGAACGAAGGAACCACACCGTGACCAGTCTCAGCGTCGAGACTCTGGCAGCGGCCGCCGCCGAACCGATCACTTCGGCCGGCGATGCCCAGCTGGGCATCGCCGTCCTCGCGGGCATCGCCGTCATCGTCCTGCTCATCACCCGCCTCAAACTGCACGCCTTCCTGGCGCTGACGCTCGGCTCACTCGCCCTCGGAGTCTTCGCGGGCGCCCCCCTGGCCAAGACCATCACCAGCTTCACCGCCGGGCTCGGTGCGACGGTCGCGGGCGTCGGCGTACTGATCGCGCTCGGCGCGATCCTCGGAAAGCTGCTCGCCGACTCGGGCGGCGCCGACGAGATCGTGGACACCATCCTGGCCCGCGCCAAGGGCCGCGCGATGCCGTGGGCGATGGTGCTGATCGCCTCGGTGATCGGGCTCCCGCTCTTCTTCGAGGTCGGCATCGTGCTGCTGATCCCGGTGGTCCTGCTGGTGGCCAAGCGGGGCAACTACTCGCTCATGCGGATCGGCATCCCCGCACTGGCCGGACTGTCCGTGATGCACGGACTGGTTCCCCCGCACCCCGGCCCGCTGGTCGCCATCGACGCGCTCCACGCCAACCTGGGCGTCACCCTCGCCCTCGGTGTGCTCGTCGCCGTCCCGACCGTCGTCATCGCGGGCCCGCTGTTCTCGCGGTACGCGGCCCGGTGGGTGGACATCCCGGCGCCCGAGCACATGATCCCGCAACGGCCCTCGGCGGAGCTCGAACACCGCCCCCGCTTCGGGGCGACGGTCTTCACGGTGCTGCTGCCGGTGGCGCTGATGCTCATGAAGGCCCTGGTCGACATCGTGGTCGACGACCCGGCCAGCGCGGTCCAGCGGATCACCGACGTCGCGGGTTCACCCCTGATCGCCCTGCTCTCGGCAGTGCTCGTGGGCATGTTCACCCTCGGCCGCGCGGCCGGATTCACCCGGGCCCGGATATCGGTGACGGTGGAGAAGTCGCTGGCCCCGATCGCCGGCATCCTGCTGATCGTGGGCGCGGGCGGCGGCTTCAAGCAGACGCTGATCGATGTGGGCGTCGGCCAGATGATCATGGACCTGTCCCAGAGCTGGGCGATACCGACCCTCCTGCTGGCCTGGCTCATCGCGGTGGCCATACGGCTGGCGACGGGCTCGGCGACGGTCGCCACGATCTCGGCGGCCGGCCTGGTGGCCCCGCTCGCGGCAGGCATGCCGACGACGGAGACCGCCCTGCTGGTCCTCGCCATCGGGGCGGGCTCGCTCTTCTTCAGCCACGTCAACGACGCCGGTTTCTGGCTCGTCAAGGAGTACTTCGGCATGACGGTCGGCCAGACCCTCAAGACCTGGTCGGTGATGGAGACCATCATCTCGGTGGTCGGTCTGGCCTTCGTCCTGCTGCTGTCGCTGGTCCTCTGACACCCCCCGGCCACCGCCCTAGCGTGTGTCCCCGGGCCTGGGCCCGGCCAGTTGGGCCGCCGCCAGGTCGAGGCCGCCCGCCGCGGTGGCACAGCGGTCGGCCAGGTCCGCCACCTCCGCGCGGAAGGCGTCGGCCCTCGGGCCCTGCCACCGCAGGTCGCCGACGGCGCGGCGCAGCCGCTCGGCGTGCGAACGCAGGGCAGCCGAGTGGGCGCGCAGACCGTCGGCCGGGGCGGGCTCGCCGTGGTCGCGGGTGCCCGTCACCGGGTCCTCCCCGGGACGAAGACGTCGGGATGGCCCGGCAGTCGCACGAGATGGCTTCCGGTGACCCGGCCCTGGAAGACCGCGAGGGCCGCGGCCGGCCCCGGCCCCGGACCGGGACCCACCCAGGTGACCCGGTAGACGGTGGTGAAGTCCCGGCTCCCGGCCAGTCGCGCCGCGGCCCGGCCGCCCGGTCCGCGTCCGAGCAGGGCGAGTTCGGTCCCGGAGGGCACGAGGCGGCGTACGGTCGCGGCCACCACGCGGACGTGCGCGGCGTACGCGTCGTGCGGGGCGTCCGGGCTGCCGGGGTCCGGTGGTGGACCGGCGAGCTGGACCACGCACCGCTCGACCCCGTCCGGGCCGATGACCTCCTGGAGCAGGACGGCGCCCGCCACCGCGCCGATCCGTTCGGCGTTGCGCCGGTACCCGGCCGGGGTGCCTGTGGTGTCCAGGTCCGCCAGGAGCCCCGTCCCCGGCTCGGGACAGGCGGGTCCCCGGTCGAAGAAGGCCCGGAAGGCGGCGCCGAGCCCGAGGAGCGGTTCGGCGGCCACGGCCCGGCCGGTGGCCACCTGCCAGCCGGAATGGTCGTTGAAGGGGTTGTCGTCGGTCAGCGCGTGCCAGGCCAGGATGTCGGCGAAGGACGGGTTCAGCAGGGCGAAGGCGGGTCCCGCGCCCTGCCGGCGCATGATCTCGCGGAACGCCCGGGCCGCGTCGGCCTGCCGGTCCTCCTCCACCGCCAGGAGCACCTCGGCGGCGGCCGGGTCCGCGGACATGCCCGGGTTACGGGTACGGGCGACCCGGATCCGGCCCTTGAGGCCGCACACCGCGAGGCTCACGGCGAGGCTCTCCCGGCCGGTGAACACCCCCGCGAGCCATCCGGCCCGCGCCACGCCCCGCCCCCGCGCGGCCCAGCCGAGCCCGGCCGGGTCGGTGAGGGCGCGCAGCAGCGTACGCCAGGCCGCGCGGCGGCGGCTGCCGAGGCCGAGGGCGGTGACCGGCAGACGGGAGCCGAGGGCCAGCCGGGAGGCGTAACCGGCGGCTTCGCCGACGGCGTCGGCGGCCTCGGCCAGCTCCCGGCACAGGGCGCCCAGTTGATCGGCGTCCGGGTCGGCGGACTCGGAGGTCGCGGGGGTCGCGGCGTCGGACATGGATTCCTCGTCGGGTCGGACGGATGGTCGGGGGTGGGGCAGTGCGGCGGTGCGGCGGTGGCCGGCCGGGTCGGGATGCGGCGACCGGGGTCGTCTGGGGCGCCGGGCGCCCCAGGTCAGCGGCGGGTCAGTCGCAGCCGGATGCCCTGGGGGTCCAGGGCGGCGGGGAGCGGGCCGAGGGGATCGAGCACGGGCCTGACGGCCTGGACCCGGTGGCCGCGCAGTACCTCCGCGCAGAGTGCGGAGGTGATCAGCAGCCCCAACTGCTCGCCGGGACAGCGGCCGTCGGCATGGCTGAACGGGGCCATCCTGACGTCCCGGACCGCATCTCGCGAAGCCCACCGGCCCGGCACGAAGACGTGCGCGGCGGGCACGTGCTCGGGGTCGCGCTGGTGGAACAGCGCGGGCAGCAGCACACAGGTCCCGGCGGGGTGGCGCACGCCCCGCCACTCGGTCTCGGCGCGGGTGATCCGCATCAGGTCCGGGACCGCCGGGAACAGCCGCAGCGATTCCCGCACGCAGGCGCGCAGCCGGGGCAACGCGCCCTGGGCGGAGCCGTGCCCGGCAGCTGCCGCCCGCGCCTCGGCGGCAACCGCGTCCTGTTCGGCCGGGTGGGCGCCGAGGAGCAGCAGGGTGCACAGCAGGATGCCCGGGACGAGGTCGAAGGCCGCCATCCACTGGCGGGCCTGTCCGACCGGGTCCAGGGCGCCGGTGGGGTCCGCGTGCCGGCGGGCCCGCCCCACCAGGGTGTGCGGCTCCGCGAGGTCGGCGTACGCGGCGATGCGCGCGCCGGCCTTGTCGTGGAAACGTCCGGAACGACGGCTCAGTTCCACGTCCTGCGCGGCCGCGTCGCCGAGAACGATCCGCCGCGCGGCGCGGGCCACCACGTGCCGGGCGCGCGCGAGTTCGAGGGTTCCGCCCGCCGTCAGCCGCCGGGCCTCCTCCGCGAGGACCGAGAGGAACGCCCCGCACGAGGGGTGCACCGTCAGTCCCGCGGCGAGGACCGAGTCGTCGACCGCCCGCCGCTCGGCGCGGAGCCCGGCGTGGGCGCAGCCGTCCGGTTCGCCGGCGGGGAGGGCGAGGGAGCTGACGGGTTCGGCGTAGAACTGCCGCACGTCCTGGGGATCGAGGACGAGCAGGACGGGGCCGGTCAGCCCCCGTACGAGCACGGGCGCCCCGCCGTGGCGGGCGCGCAGGGCCCGCAGGGTCGCGGCCGACCACCGGGGCTTGCCCGGCCCGGCGTGCCCGCGGTCCGCGCGGGGCCGGGCGCTCACGAAGCCCCGGACGAGGACGGGCAGGGTGTGGGCCGCGGCGAACCGGACGCTCCCGGCCCGCCCCGCGCGTGCCGCACGGGCCGTCATACGGGGGCCGCCGCTGCCGGGGCCGGGGGTGTGCGCGCTTCGAGGGCGGGTTCGTGGGCCGTACGCATCCGTGTACCTCCGCGCAGCCGGGACTCGACGGTCGGTGATCTCGCGCTCACCGTACGTCGAGCACCCCGGGTCCGCGCTTCGAGGACCACCGGCGGACCAGCGGGGCCCGGACGGCAACGCCGTGTTTGACGACCGGCCCCAGGGAAGGGACTCGGCTCCCTGTTCGGGATCGAGCTCCATGAGCAGTGCGGCCGCGTCCAGGCCTGCGTCGAGGTAGGCCTCGAAGGTCTCGTTGTGCAGGGCCCAGGACTGGCAGCGGACCAGGATCCGCCGTCCGGAGTCGAGGCCGGTCCTGGCCGCCCGGGCGAGCCGCGGGACGGTACGCAGCCGCGGGCCCGCGAGCGGGGCGTCGGGCATTTCGCCGACGAGGTGTTCCACACGGGGGGTCGGGGCCGTGGCCCGGGCGGGTGAAAAGGCTGATGACGAGGTCGAACTCGGCTCCGACGACGACCGGCCGCAGCTCCCCGGCCGGGTCGGTCCAGTAGTGGCCGCCCATCCAGATGCCAGGGACGATCTCGTCCCAGGGGCTCTGCGGACCGGGTACGTCACGGTCCTTCCGGCGGGTCTTCCTCATGACGCCATGACAGCACGACTCACCTCAAGAAGACGCGGGTTCAGCCGAACACCGCCTCACGGAAGGCCGTACGGAGCGACGCCGACGGGGTGGTCGGGAGGAGGGCCGCCCAGCGCTGCCGGCGCGGGGAGACCCACAGGGCCGGGCCTTCGCCGTGCGACCAGGAGCCGTGTGGGGCCGGGTTCCAGAGGAGACCGCGGGCCGGGACGAGCTCGCCGGTGCGGATGCGCAGGGATTCCGCCCTCCAGGCGGGGCTGACCGGGCCGCCCGCCGGGGCGAGCAGGTGCCCCAGGAACCGGGCCAGGTCGGCGACGGGCGCGCGCAGGGTGCCGTCGGCGGCGAAGCGGGTGCGGGTCATGCCGAGCGGCTCCCAGATCCGCTCCGCGGCGAAGCCGGCGAGGGGGCTGCCGCACAGCCGCCCGGCGAGGCCGACGAGGACGGGTGACATCCCGGAGCCGTGAGTGAGCAGGTGGTGCGCGGTGGTTCCGGCGGGCAGGTCCGCGCCCGCCCCGTAGGCGGTGAGGGGGGTGTGCAGGTGCAGTTCCCCCGCCTCCACGAGGATGCCGATGACGGGCCAGACGGCGAGCACGGCCGCCAGCCCGCTGACGTCGGGGCAGGCACCTTCGCGACCGGATGCGGCTTCGGCGGCTGCGGTATCGGCCTCGACCACCGCGTCCGGGCCGTCCGGGCCCCCCACCGCCCAGGCGGCCCCGGGGTCGGCCTCCCGCAGAAGCCCCCGGATCCGGTCCGCGCCCCCCGCCGGTGTCCGGGGAGCGGCCGGCTCGGGCTGCTCACCCTGCCCGGCCTGCTCGGCCCACCCGGCCTGCTCGGCCCACCCGGCCTCCTCGCCCTGACCGCCCTGCCCGCCCTGCCCGCCCTGCCCGGCCTGCCCGGCCTGCCCGCCCTGCCCGCCCTGCCCGGCCTGCCCGGCCTGACCGCCCTGCCCGGCCGGCTCGCCCTGCTCGGCCTGTCCGGCCCGGTCGCTCTGGAGCGTCATGGTCAGCCACGGTACGGGGCCTCCCGCCCGCGCCCCCGCGCGTCGCGCGGGCCGGTCGGCGCCGGCCACCCGAATGCCCTCGCGCCCGCCCGGCGCCGCCGGCCCCGGGCGGGCGCGAGGGGCCGGCTACGGAGCCGCGTCCGCCGGCGCTTCGGCGCGGGACTCCGACCGGACGCCCGAGACCACCACGGTGATCAGGCAGAACGCGATGACGGTCTCCGCCCAGAGGAAGGCGAGGTAGTCGAGCGGACAGCCGATCGGCGGAGTGCCGGGGGCGGTGTCGCCGCGGGTGGACGGAGAGGTGTAGAGGGTGAGGTCGTCGACGGGCGCGGTCCCGCCCGCCTCGGCCAGCGCTCCCCGGGGTGTGACCAGGACGCGCAGCACCAGCTCCCGCCCGGCCGCGTCGACGCGCTGGACGGTCGCCCGGACGTCCACCCTGTCGGAGTCGGCCCGGCCCGTGGTGTGGACGGAGTCCAGGGCCTGGCGTTCGCCGAACTGGAGCCAGGCTCCCACGCCGACCGCCGCCACGACGGCGAGCGCGACCAGAACCGGCAGCGCCGGGGGCGTCGCGCGGGTGAACGGCGGCGGGCCGCGGACACGGGGGCCTCGGGGGTGCGTCGCGGCGCGCTCAGGCGGCGGGCTTGCCGGGCTGGTCGTGGGTGGAGCAGTGGATGCCGCCGCCGCCCGAGGCGATCGTGTCGATCGCGACCGGCACGACCTCCCGCCCGGGGAAGTGCTCCAGCAGGATGGCGCGGGCCCGGTCGTCGGCCTTGCGGTCCCCGAACCTGGGCATGAGGACGGCGTCGTTGGCGACGTAGAAATTGGCGTAGGTCGACACGAAGTCGTCACCCTGCCCCGTGATCCTGTCCAGGTCGGGCTGTGGCAGATCGATGATCTCCAGACGGCGGCCGCGGGCGTCCGTGGCCTTCGACAGGACGGTTTTCGCCTGGTCGGCCGAGCGCGACCAGGAGTCCGGCGGACTGCCCGGGAACGCCCGGTCGAGCAGGACCACGCCGGGGGCGGTGAAGCGTACGAGGCTGTCCACGTGGGCGTCCGTGATGTCCTCGCCGCGCACGCCGGCCAGCCAGATCACCTTCTCGACGCCCAGGGTCTGCTTGAGCTCGGCCTCGACCTGGTCCCGGTTCTTGCCGCGGTTGCGGTTGTCGTTGACGATCGAGCTCTCGGTGACCAGCAGGGTGCCCTCGCCGTCGGTCTCGAAGGAGCCGCCCTCGGCGACCAGCGGAGCCTGGACCCGGGGGATCCCGTACTTCTGCAGCAGGAGGCGGCCGACCTGGCCGTCGTTCTTGTGCTCCTGCTTGTTGCCCCAGCCGCTGAAGTTGAAGTCGACACCGACGACCTTGCTGCCCTCCTCCACGAAGACGGGCACGGTGTCACGGGCCCACAGGTCGTCCACGGCGAGCGGGACGACCTCGACCTGGGAGCCCACGGCCCGCTGGGCCGCGTCGGCCTGATCGGGGCGGGCCAGCATGACGACCGCCTCGAACTCCCCGACGGCCCGGGCGATCCGCGCGATGTCCTCGCGCACGTAGCGCAGGTCCTCCTGCCAGACCGAGCCCAGCGCGGGCCAGGCCATGAAGGTGCGGGTGTGGCTCTCCCACTCGGCGCCCAGCCGGCGCCCGGCGCCTGCCGGGGCCGGCTGGGGGGAGCCGTCGGGGGTGGCGGAACGGCGAGCGGCCCCGGAGGGGCCGCAGGCGCTGACGCCGAGGGAGACCGCGCCGAGGCCGGCGAGCGCCTGGAGGGCGCTCCGGCGGGTGGGGGGAAGGTGGGACACGGGAACTCCGATCGTGGACTGGCGGAACACGGGCGTCCGGCCAGGACGGGCGGGGGCGCGGCACGGTCCGACGCGACGCTGGGGCCCTGTGACAAGGGTGCGCGCTCGCACCGTGAACGGCCCGTACATCAGGAGGGGGCGACGGGGCCGCGTGTCACACTGTGCCACTGACTGAATATTCAGTCAACTTTCGACCTGAAGCACTGACGCACATCCGGCCGAACCAAATCCGGATGACGCCGGGCCGTGCCCTTCGGCAGGATCACCGCATGACCCTGCTGCTCCCGCCGCGCCTCACCGCATCCGCCGCCCGGCTCCGCGACGCCGCGCACGCGCGCGGGCTGGACACCGTACGGCTCGACGGATTCGCCGTACCCGAAGGGCTGCGGGCCGCGCATCTGCACGCCGGTCCGCGGTTCGCCGACGCCGTGGCCCCCGCGCTCGGCATCGGGGTGCTGGAGGCGCCGTCCGACTGGCTGGCGCGGCTGCCCCGGGAGTTCACCGGGCGGGAGATCCGGCTGATGCCCATCAGCGAGGCGTACGCACTGCGCCGGCCCGTCTTCGTGAAGTCCCCGAACGACAAGGACATCCCGGCCCTCGTCTACGCCGACGGCTCGCGCCTGCCGGGCCCGGACGCGGTGGATCCGTGGACACCGGTGCTGGTGAGCGATGTCGCGCGGTACACGGCGGAGCACCGGATGTTCCTGCTGGACGGCGCCGTCCACACCGCGAGTCGCTACGCCGAGGACGGCCGTCTCAGCCTGGGCCCCGCCTCCGCGGACGCCCTCGCCTTCGCGGCCGGCCTGCCGTTCCCCACCCTCCCGTCGGCGATCGTCGTGGACGTGGGGCTCGCCGACGGCCGCTGGTCGGTGATCGAGGCGAACGCCGCGTGGGCGAGCGGTACGTACGCCTGCGATCCCCAGCGGGCCCTGGACGTGGTCCTGCGCGCGGCGGCCCCGTTGCCCTCCTTCACCCGGCACGACAGGGAGTTCCTCCGATGATCCTCATGCGGCCCGTCCTGGACGTCACGGACGGGGGCGGCGAGCTCCTGGTCCTGTCCGGCGACCGGATCGGGTCCGCTGGACGCGGAGTTCCGGATCGCCACCGGGTAGGAACGGAAGGGCGGGGCGCCCGAAGACGCCCCGCCCCTTGGACCAGTGGTAGCGCCGGGGTCAGCCCTTGTCGGGGCGGTCCGTGACGCGCAGCGAGTTCAGCAGGGGTTTGCCGAAGCCGCTGTGGGTGACGAAGCGGACGTTGAGGACTCCGTCCGTGACCGTGACCGTGTAGGTGCGGGTCAGGGCCGTGTAGGTGCCCGCCTCCAGGGAGACGTCGAGGGAGGGCAGTACCTGGGCGTTCTCCGCGAGGACGTCGAAGACGCGCTTGTTCGGCTTGGTGGAGGAGAGCTCCGCGAAGCCCAGTTCCACGGTGTAGGTGCCGTTCGGCACGTTGTCGAAGCGGTACTCGTACATGCCCTCACGGGCGTTGCGGAAGAGCTTCTGGTCGCTCGTGCCCGCGATGGTGCGGTTGGTGGACTCGACCGATCCGCTGCCCTGGTAACCGTACGAGCCCGTCGTGTACTTCCGGTCGGGTGACCAGCCGTCGCCCAGCGAGTCCGTGCTCGCGTTCGTGGAGCCCGCGTCCAGGGCGACCTGGTAGCGCGGGACCACGAGCTTGACGGGAACCGTGAGCACCGGGGTACGACCGCTGGCCGAGGTGATCCTCAGGTCGGCCGTGAGCACGGTGCCCGGGGTCAGGCCCGTGGTGTCCACCGCCAGGGCGAGCGGGGCCTTCCCGCCCGTCGGGAGGTCTCCCGAGCCCGGGGTCACCGTCAGCCAGGCCGCGTCCTCGGCCACCGTGAAGGCCGTGCCCAGGCCCGGGTTGGTGAGGTCGAGGGACCGCGTCCGCTTCTGGCCCGGCGGCAGGACGATCTCCACCGCCGGTTTCGCCGACGTCACCTTGCCGGTGCGCAGGGACCGCGTCACCTGAGTGACGTCGGCCGCCTTGACGTCGACGGTGGCCGTGACGGGTTCGTACTGCGCCGCGGTGAGGACGAGTTCGCGTGCGCCCGACGGGCTCTGGACCACGTACCCGCCGTCGGCGGCCGTGGTGGCCGAGACTGCCGCGGCTCCGGTGCCGAGGGTCACGGTGGCTCCGGCGACGCCGTTGCCGTCGTTCGCGTCGAGCACCCGGCCCGCCACCACACCGCTCTTGGTGGTGCGGAAGGCGATGGACAGCCCGTCCGTGATGACGGGCGCGTTGAAGGAGTACTTGAAGGCGTCGGTGCCGGTCGCGTTCTCCACGCCGACGGTGGCCGTGGAGCCGCCCTTGATGCCGGGGCCGCCGGTGCCCTTGTAGGAGTACCGCACGGTGCCGTCCTCGCCGACCGCCGCGGAGAAGGAGAACGTGTCGGACTGCGCCGACCAGTGCGAGACCTGGCGCCATTCGATGACGTAACTGCGGTGCGGGGCGGTGCCGGTGACCGAGGTGAAGACTCCCGATCCGCTGCCGGCGGCGCCGACGACCAGGTCGTCCCAGAACGGGTACAGCGCCGCGTTGGGCGTGGCCGCGCTCGGGATGTCCCCGTTGATGTCGCCGGTGTTGTTCCCGCCGAAGCTCACGGTGCCGTTGGTCCCGATCCAGGCCTGCCCGTACGTCTTGCCGTACAGCGGCAGCGGGAAGGGCAGGTCGACGCGCTCGGTGGTGTTGTCACCGGTCAGCGCGAGCTGCCGGTCCCCCACCTGGTACGGGCTGCCGTCCGAGATCGCGCAGGCGTATCCGTAGCCGTCGGTGCGTTCGGGCAGGTTCACCGCGACGGTGGTGTCCCCGGCGACGGTGACCCTGGCCGTGCCGGCGGTGAGGCAGCGCGAGGAGTGGGTGGCGGTCACGTCGTACGTGCCGTGCGGCAGGGTGACCTCGAAGCGGCCCTGCGCGTCGGTGGTGGCGGTCACCGGGGTGTCGGCGATCGTGACGGTGGCGCCGGCCAGCGGGCCCGCGGCCGAGGAGACCGTGCCGGTGAGCTTCCCGGAGGCGGCCTGGGTGAGCGTCAGGTCGCCGGTGGCGGTCGCGTTCTCGGTCACCGTCACGGTCGCGCCCTGCTGCCCGTAGCCGAACTTCGACGCGGTGAGCACGTAGTCGCCCACGGACAGGGAGGGGAAGCGGTACGTGCCGTCGGCCGCGGTGGTCGTCGTACGGTCGATCGGGCCGTGGGCCACGATCTTCACACCGGCGACGGGCTGTCCGTCGGCGCGTACGGTGCCGCCGAGGCTACCGATCGCGCCGCGCGGGGCGGCGGTGACGGCCGCGAGGGCGTCGAGCTTGCCCTCACCGAAGACATTGTTGTTGGCGATGGTGCCGCCGCACTGGCTGCTGTCGGCGTCCAGCGCGGTACCGTCCAGCAGGGCGGTGGTCTGTGCGATGTCGCCTTCGAGGGCGGGCGCCGCGGACCAGATCAGGGCCACGGTCGCGGCCGTGTGCGGCGAGGCCATGGAGGTGCCGGAGAAGGATTCGTAGGCGCCGCCGGGGACGGAGGAGCGCACGTTCACGCCGGGAGCCGCGATGTTCGGCTTGACGATCCCGCCGGGGCCCGCGCCGCGCGAGGAGAACGAGGCGATCGCGCCGTTGATGTCGAAGGCACCGGAGCTGTAGGAGTTCGCGTAGTCCCCGGGCGAGCCGCTGGTGGTGCAGCCGGGGCCGGAGTTGCCGTTCGAGAAGGCCGGGAAGATGCCGGCGGCGCGCCAGGTGTCGACGATCTGCTGGTACCAGGCGTCGCCGCCCGTACCGCCCCAGGAGTTGTTGACGATGTGCGGGGCCAGATCGGGGCGCGGGTTCTGCCCGTTGAGGTCGGTCGGGGCGACGATCCACTGGCCTGCGGCCAGCAGCGAGGCCTCGGAGCAGGAGCTGGCCTCACAGCCCTTGGCGGCGATCCACTTCGCTCCCGGGGCCACACCGATCTTGTTGGCGCCGCCGTCGTCGCCGACCATGGTGCCCATCGTGTGGGTTCCGTGGTCGTTGTTGTCGCACGGGGCCGCGGTGGGGCAGACCCCGGCCGGGTCGAACCAGTTGTAGTTGTGGTCGTAGGTGCCGTCCGCGTTCTTGCCGCGGTACTGGTTGGCCACCGCCGGGTGCGTGTAGTCGACGCCGCTGTCGATGTTGGCGATGACGATGCCCTCGCCGCGCACGCCCAGCTGGTCCCAGACCTGGGGTGCCTTGATCTGGTCGATGTTCCACTCGACGGCGTCGGCCGCGGCCTTCTCACGCTTGCCGTCCGCGGGCTTCGGCAGGGCGATCTTGTCGTCGGCGTCGATCCGGGAGACCTCGGGGCGCTGGGCCAGGGCCCCGGCGAGCTTCTCGGTGCCGACGACGCGGACCGCGTTCACGATCCAGTACGAGGTGTACTCGGCCTTGGCGCCGTCGAGGGCTTTGATCACCTCGGTCTGGCTGCGCGCCGCGTGGTCCCTCTTCAGTCGCAGAACCGTTTCTGCCTTCGCGGTGCGGGTCTGCTGCCCGCCCGCGGAGGTGAGGTCCGCGGCGCTGTTGAGGTACACCCAGAAGACGGCCTTGGCCGAGCCGTCGAGCTGGGCGCGGAGACTCGGTTCGATCTTGCGCTCGGCCGCGCCCGGGGTTGGCCCGGGGTCGGGGGCCGCCGCGGCGACGCCCGCGCCGAGGGGCAGGAGCAGGGCCGCGGCGAGCGCGGTCAGCGCGGCGCGCACGGGTCGTAATCGTGCGCGCGAGCGTGAGTGGGGGGTTCGTCGGCTGGTGCGTTGTGCCACGTGTGGTCTCCTCGTACGCCGTGGATAGGCCGTGTGGAAAGGGTGTGTGTGACGTGCGCGGGTCATGGTGCGGGAGGTGTCATGCGCAGTACAAGAGGGCCTAATGAGCCGTCCTTGGGCCGCCGGGTGGCCGTTCCCGGCCAGGCGGGCCAGCCTGGGGGAATGACCGCCCCCGTTCCGCCACCGCCCTCCCCCGGGGTGCGGCTCGGGACCGCGCAGGGCCGCTGGATCGTGCTGACCACCGTGCTCGGATCCGCCATGGCCCTGCTCGACTCCACGGTGGTCAACGTCGCGCTGCCCCGTATCGGCCGGGACCTCGACGCCGATCTGGCCGTGCTCCAGTGGACGGTCAACGCCTACCTGCTGACCCTCGCGGGCCTGATCCTCGTCGGCGGGGCGCTCGGGGACCGGTTCGGACGGCGCCGGATCTTCGTGCTCGGTGTCGTGTGGTTCGCGGTCGGCTCCCTGCTGTGCGGCATCGCACCGAACGCCGGGGTGCTCATCGCCGCGCGCGCCCTGCAGGGCGTCGGCGGGGCGCTGCTGACGCCCGGTTCCCTCGCGCTGATCCAGGGGTCGATCCATCCCGAGGACCGGTCCCGGGCGGTGGGGCTGTGGTCCGGGTTCGGCGGGGTGGGCGCGGCCGTGGGGCCGTTCCTGGGCGGCTGGCTGGTGGACGGGCCCGGCTGGCGCTGGGTGTTCCTGCTGAACGTGCCGGTGGCCGCGCTGTGCGTCCCGGTCGCGCTGCGGCACGTACCGGAATCCCGGGACCCGCACGCGCACGGGCGGTTCGACGTGGCCGGGGCCGTCCTCGGCGCGGCCTCCCTCGCCCTGCTGACCTACGCGCTCATCGAGGCCCGCCCCGGCACGGCCCTGGTGGTGGGTGCGGCCGTCGGCGGTGTACTGCTGGCCGCGGTGTTCGTCGTGGTGGAGCGGCGCCGCGCCGATCCGATGGTGCCGCCGGACATCTTCGCCTCGCGCCAGTTCACCGCCGTCAACCTGGTCACCCTGTGCGTGTACGCGGCCTTCGGCGGTTTCTTCTTCCTGGTGGTGCTCCAGCTCCAGGTGGTGTCGGGCTACTCCGCGCTGGCCGCCGGGGGCGCCCTGCTGCCCACCACGGCCCTGATGCTGCTGCTGTCGGCCCGCTCGGCGCAGTTCGGGGAGCGGATCGGCCCGCGGATCCCGCTGACCGTGGGACCGCTGCTGTGCGCGGCGGGGATGCTGCTGATGCTGCGGGTGGGCCCGGAGGCCTCGTACGTACGGGACGTGCTGCCGGCGCTGCTCGTCATGGGCATGGGCATGGTGACCCTGGTGGCTCCGCTGACGGCGACGGTCCTGTCCTCGGTGGACCCCGGCCGGGCGGGGCTGGCCAGCGGCATCAACAATGCGGCCGCGCGCGCCGCCGGGCTCCTCGCGGTGGCCGGACTGCCGCTGCTGGCCGGGATGGGACCGGACTCCTACCTCTCCGCCGGCGCCTTCGACGCGGCGTTCGGACGGGCGATGCCCTGGTGCGCGGGGGTGCTGGTGGCCGGAGCCGCCGTGGCGTGGACGACCGTACGCTCCCCGGTGCCCGGGGCCTGCCACCCGCAGTGCCGTACGAACTGCGCGGTGACCGCCCCGCCGCTCGAACCCCCTGGAGCGGCGGAGCGGTGATCACGGGGCGCTACCAGGGGCTGGGCGCCGGCGGGACGACGACCGGCGGGCGGTCGTCGCAGGTGATGGTGTTGGGCAGTTCCCAGCCGGCGAGCCAGGGGCCCGTCGTGCCGCCGCCGTCGTTGCCGCCCCGGTCGACGAAGGTGAACTCCGAGCCGGTGGCCGGGAAGTTGAAGGAGCCGCAGTTGTTCACGCCGACGGCCCCGACGCCCCGGGCGTCCACGTTCTCGAAGCTCGCCGAGCCGGCCGCCCGCGCGCTGACCACGGAGGTGCCGGTGCCGTCGACCCGGACGTCCTTGAAGTGGACGTTCTCGATGCGGACCTTGTCCTTGACCGGCCAGTCGCTGACCAGCATGACGGCGTTGTAGGTGCTGTCGAGGAAGGAGTTGCCGGTGACCTGGATGTCGGCCCGGTCGATGCTGCGGTCCAGGGCGTAGAACCAGATGGCGCCGAGCCCGATCTTCCAGTTCAGTTCGTACGTGCCCGCGCGCGCGGTGGTGTTGCCGGCGATCCGGAGGTTCCCGGTGAAGGGCTCGGCGCCGAAGCGGGAGCCGACGTGCAGGGCGCTGCCCTCGCGGACCGGGTCGGCGACGAGGTTGCCGGTGACGGTGGTGTCGGCGCCGCCGTAGATCGCGATGCCGTTGGCCAGGGTGGGGCTCTGCACGGTGTTGCGGTCGAAGGTGTTGCGGGCGTTCGCCGTCCTCTCCGACCACATCGCGAGGCCGTCGTCGCCCGTGTTGCGGACGAAGTTGTCCTGGACGAGGGAGTCGGTGACTCCGGTGTGGAGGTTGAGGCCGTCGGCGATCTGGTCGGTGATGACGTTGCGGGTGACCTTCACGCCGCTCATCGGACCGTCGAACCAGAGGCCCACCTTGGTGTGGTGGATGTAGAGGGAGTCGATGGTGGAGTCGCTCATCGCGCCGCCGACGCCGTTGACCTGGTCGGTGTCCACGCGTTCGCGGACGTCGCCCTCGACGGCGAAGCGGGAGAGGTGCACGCCGCGGCTGCCGCCGTCGGCGGCCTCCTTGCCGTAGAAGCCGACACCCTTGCCCCTGACCGTGGTGTACCAGCTGCCCGCGCCGGTGATCGTGACCCCGTCCACGACGATGTGGCGGTTCACCTGGTAGGTGCCGGGCGGCAGGTACACCGGGAGCCGGCTCCGCCTGGCGAAGGCGACGGCCCGGTCGATGGCGTCGGCGGAGTCGCTGCGGCCGGTCGGGTCGGCGCCGAAGAGCAGGGCATTGGCGGCGACCGCCTCCACGTGCGGGGCGCCGACACGCTGCGAGTCGAGCAGGTCGATCACGGTCCAGGCGGCGGGGCTCGCGGTCGGGACGGTGAACCGGATCTTGTCGCCGGCCCGGTAGGTGCGGCCCAGCAGCAGCCGCTGCTCGTCGTACATGTGGGTGGGCCGGAACGGCTTGTCGATGACCGGGGCGGGGGAGGTGGCCGCGGGGACGCAGCCGCACTCGGTGATCCACCAGTCGGGGTGCAGCAGGTCGGCCCGGGGATCGTTGCTGAAGGGGTACTGGTTGTACAGCCAGGAGTACTGCGAGGTCAGCGTCATGGAGCGGCGGTTCTTACCGTTCACGGTGACGTCGAGCGGGGCGGTGATGCCGCCGCCCGCCGGGGCGTCGGGGAGGCTGTAGCGAACGGTGACCGCGTCGGCGGCGGCGGGCAGCGTGAACTCCACGTACTGGCCCGGGGCCAGCTTCACGGCCTTGCGGCCGGAGGCCTCGGCGGGGAGGGAGTACGCCGTGCGGTCGGGGCCGATCAGCGTGCCGGAGGTGGCGGCGTTCTCCGCCTCCTGTTCGGCGAAGTCCACGCGGGCGCCGCGGCCCTCGACCAGTGCGGGGTCGAGGGCGGCCCGGGTGACGGCGGCCGGCGCCGCGGGGTCCGCCCCGGCGGGCCGCGCTGCGGCGGCGCCAGCGCCCAGGGCGCCGAGACCGAGGGTGGACGCGGTGATCGCCGCCAGCGCGGCGGCGGTTCTTCTGCGGGCGCTTGGGGGGACGGCTCTTCTAGGGGGCATGGCCGGACAGTAGGACCCCACACACGAACACAGCAAGACTCATACGGGAATATTCTCCATCCTGTCGACTTCTTCCAATCATTCGTGGTGTGGCAGACGTCGACGGCCCGTCCTACCGTGGGAGGGACCGAGGGTCCGGAGGCCGCCATGTGCTGGAGCGCGACGGCGGACCTGACGGCGGGAACCGTCATCACAGCCGTCGGGATCGCGTGCCTGGCCCGGACGCGACGCGTCCGGGACCTGCCCGTCGCGGCGCTCCCCCTGATCCTCGGCGCCCACCAGCTGATCGAGGCCGCCGCCTGGCATTCCGGCGGCGGCTGCGGCCCGGCCACCACGGCCTGGGCGGCGATCGCGCTCCCGCTGCTTCCGGTGTGGGTACCGCTCGGGGTACTGCTCGCCGCCGCGCCGGAGCTCCGGCCCCGGCTGCGGTGGCCCCTGGCCGCCGGACTGGCCACCGGCGCGTACCTCTCGTACTGCCTGGCGACCCGCCCGGTCCGCGCCGAGGTCCGCGGCCACACCCTCGGATACGGCGTGGATGTTCCATGGATGCCGCTGGTTCTTGCGGGCTACCTGTTCGCCACGATCGGCTCCCTACTGATTTCCGGAGACCGCCGGCTCCGCCTCCTCGGCCTCGTCCTGGCCGCCGGAGCCCTCCTCTGCACCCTGCTGTGGCGGCTGGAATTCGCCTCCACCTGGTGCGCCTTCGCGGCGGCCGCCTCGATGCTGACCCTGGTCTGGACCGGCGACCGCGTGCGTTCCCCTTCTGTACACGAGGCCGCCGAACGAGGCGCCCCGTGCCTGTAACACCGACCTGCGCGGGGAACAGAAGCATCCGGCGAAGGTAAAAAGATTCGGCCGCCGACCACGGGCCCACCTTGCGGTTTGTCGCTTTTCGGCCTCTGACCCCGCGGGAAACAGCCACGGCGGAGTGGCTGGGTGCGCCAAGACCCCCCACGCTCCGGTCCGGATGGCGCGCCGTATCGCGTTCGACTTCTGACGTGGCGGATTCGACACGCACGCGCCGCCGGCCGCCCGCCCCGCCCGGGCGCGGTCCGTCACTGCGAGGCCATCGGACATCCACAGCCGGTCGTCATTCCCAGCGTCCGATGGGACCTTCAACACCCCTCCGGGGAGCGCCGATTGGCGCCACACACAGCGGTGACCGGCGAAAGATTCCGCGACGTATCTAGTGACTTCACAAGCACTCAGCAGTAGAACTCGTTCTCATTCCGCCTAGAGTGAGGAAGCTCACATGACCGACAAAGGCCTGCACAAAACATCCTTCAATGGCGTCTCGCGCCGTGGATTCCTGGGTAGAACTGGTTCCATTCTTGGAGCAATGGCCCTCGCGGGCCAGATCGTTCCCTCCCAGGCACAGGCCGCCACGGACGCCGCGACCGCCGCCGGGCCCATCGACAACGGAGCGCACGTACCGGCCCTGGTGATCGGTACCGGGTACGGAGGATCCGTCGCCGCGCTGCGGCTCGCCCAGGCCGGTGTGGACGTCCACATGATCGAGATGGGCATGGCCTGGGACACCCCGGGCTCGGACGGCAAGATCTTCTGCAACACCACCACCCCGGACTACCGCGCCTACTGGCTCCGGACCAGGACCAAGGCGCCCCTGAGCAACTTCCTGGGCTTCCCCATCGACAAGGACGTCCCGCGCTACACCGGCATCCTGGACGCCGAGGAGATGGGCGGGATCATCGTCTACCAGGGCCGCGGCGTCGGCGGAGGCTCCCTGGTCAACGGCGGTATGGCGGTCACCCCGAAGCGCGCGAACTTCGGCTCCGTCCTGCCGTCCGTGGACGCGGACGAGATGTACAACATCTACTACCCGCGCGCCAACGCGGGCCTGGGCGTCGGCCTCATCGACCCGGCCTGGTTCGACACCGTCGACTGCTACCAGTTCGCCCGGGTCGGCCGCAAGCACGCCCAGCGCTCCGGTTTCCCCTTCGTCTTCGTCCCGGACGTGTACGACTGGGACTACATGAAGCAGGAGGCGGCGGGCGCGGTCCCCAAGTCCGCCGTCGCCGGCGAGATCCTCTACGGCAACAACGCCGGCAAGAAGTCCCTCCAGAAGACCTACATCGCCCAGGCCAAGGCCACCGGCAAGGTCACCATCTCGCCCCTGCACAAGGTGACCTCGGTCTCCCAGGCCTCCGGCGGCGGGTACACGGTCGTCATCGACCAGATCAACACCACCGGCGACACCATCGGCACCAAGACCGTCGTCGCGGACAAGGTGTTCTTCGCGGCCGGCAGCGTGGGCACCAGCAAGCTGCTCGTCCGGCTCAAGGCCACCGGCGCACTGCCCAACCTGAACAACGAGATCGGCAAGGGCTGGGGCGACAACGGCAACGTCATGGTCGGCCGGGCCAACCACATGTGGGACGCGACCGGCAAGGTCCAGGCGTCCATCCCCTGCGGCGGCATCGACAACTGGGACGCGGGCGGCGCGTTCGCCGAGGTGGCGCCGCTGCCGACCGGCATCGAGACGTACGCCTCGTTCTACCTGTCGATCACGAAGAACCCGAACCGCGCGGAGTTCACGTACGACCCGGCCTCGGGCGCGGTCAAGCTGAACTGGCAGACGGCGTGGAAGCAGCCGTCCATCGACATGGCCAAGACCATCTTCGACAAGATCAACTCGAAGGAGGGGACGATCTACCGGACCGACCTCTTCGGCACCAACAAGATCTGGGGCGACCACCTCACCTACCACCCGCTGGGCGGCGCGATCCTGAACAAGGCCACCGACAACTACGGCCGTCTGCACGGCTACACCGGCCTGTACGTCATCGACGGCGCGCTGATCCCCGGCAACACCAGCGTCAACCCCTTCGTCACCATCACGGCGCTCGCCGAGCGCAACATCGAGAAGATCATCGCCACCGACATGTAGTGGGCACGCGCGCGGCGCGGCACACGCAACCGGGGCCGTCGGATTCGCCGACGGCCCCGGTTGCGTGTGCGCCCGACCGGCCGCCTCAGTGGCCCGGCAGCACGCACACGCTGTCGAGGCCGAGCACGTGGTTGAGCCGGCCGAAGGCCAGCCAGGACCCGATGCTCATCGTCAGCTCCACGATCTCCACCTGGCTGTAGCGCGCCGTCATCCGCTCCCAGAACTCCTCGTCCAGGCCGTGGTGGTCGAGGCAGTACCGCTCCGCGTACTCCGCCGCCAAGCGCGTGCGCTCGTCGAAGACCTCCGTGGTGCGCCACTCGGTGACGGCCTCGGGAAACTCGTCCTCGACCTTCTCCCCGTCCCGGTCGGTCCGCCAGTCCAGGCAGAAGACGCATCCGTTGATCTGCGCGACGCGCAGTCGCGCCGCCTCGAACTCCCGCAGCCCCAGGGTGGTGTGGGCGTACACCGACAGCGAGAAGTTGGCCGCGGCCATCCCGATGCCGGGTACCAGGTCGCCCCACACGTACTCGATGGGGTGCTGGCCTTGGGGTACGTCGATCCTCATGACTGTTTCCTTCCGAGTTTGCCGACGGCGGGGCGCAGGGGGATGTCCAGGGCGTCGTAGAGCCCCGGTTCGGCCTCCACCAGCCAGTCGATGGCGCCGACGAGGCGGCCCACGGCGGTGGCGTTGCCGCCCGCTGAGCGGTTCTCGCCCTCGTCGGTGGCCTCGATGGTGACCTCGATGTGCGGACGTCCCTCGATGACGACCCGGTGCGCGCCGTCACCGCCGTCGGGCGGGGTGGGCCAGTCCGGGGCGCAGGAGGCGTGGATGCGGGTGACGTGCTCGATGACGATGCGGGGTTCGCCGTCGACGATCCCCTGCACTTCGAAGCGGATGGCGCCCTGGGTGCCGCCCTCGAACTCCCCCATGGTGCGCGTGGTGACGGTGGTGTCGAGGGCGCGGCGCTCCACGGTCTCGCGGATGTCGTCGAGTTCGACGCCGAGTGCGCGGGCCATCATCCGTATCTGTCCGCCCCACACCATGGTCGGGACGGACGGCATGAGCATCATCGGCTCGAAGTCCATGGGCTGGCCCATGCCGATGAGGAAGCGGACCGAGTCCGGCTGGTCGTAGGTGGAGTAGTCGAATATCTCCTGGCAGCGGATGACGTCGATCCTGGTGCCGAGTCCGCTGAGCAGGAGCGGGAGCACGTCGTTGCCCCAGCCGGGGTCGACGCCGGAGGCGAAGAGCGAACCGCCGCCCTCCGCGACCGCGGCGGTCACCGGATCGAGGAACTCCGGTGGCGCGCTGCGGTAGTCGTAGAGCGGGTAGAGGGCCGGGCTGACGACGACGGCCCCGGAACGGATCGCCCGGGTGATGTCGGCGAGTGCGTCGTCGGGGCGGATGTCGCCCGAGGCGGCATAGACGACAGCCTGCGGGCGGGCGGCGAGTACCGCCTCGATGTCGTCGGTGGCCGCGACTCCTACTACGTGGTCGAGTTCGCCGAGTTCACCGGCGTCGCGGCCGATCTTCTCCGGATTGTGGACGATGACGGCGGCCAGTTTCAGGGCCGGATGGGCTTCTACGGCTCGGATGGCCAAACGGCCGACGTTGCCGGTACCCCAGACAACCGTGGAAATCATGCGCGGAGGGTAGCTTCAGGACCTGCAGGTTCCTAGAGTCACGGGCGGAAACTTCGGCCCGCCGTCACTGGTTCTGACCGCCCAGGACGAAGAGCAGGTAGACGAAGAAGGCAAAGAGATGGCCTACGAACAAGTAGGCAATCAGCCGGATGACCAGACCGCGCGGGAATTTCGACTCGATGCGCCGCATTGCGGTCGGCTGGGCCTCAGCGGACGTCTCGGGCCGCTGCTGCTCATTCTGATTCTGGTGCTGCGTCTGGGACATGGAGTGGCGTTCCTCACCTGTGGACTGTGGGCCGCGTGAGCCGTGGGCCGCGTGGACTGTGAGCTGTGAGCTGTCGGCTATCGGTGGTGCGTGGTCGTTCCCGGGCCGCCGCCGAGGCACAGACCGGCGAGGCTGCTCTGCAGCAGGGTGTGGACGAACAGCAGGTCCGCTCCGGTGGCCGAGGCCGCCGCGATCCGGTGCGCGGTGAGCGAGTCGAAGTGCGCGCTGTCGCCGGGCTCCAGCAGGTACTCGCTCTCCCCCAGGTGCAGCCGCAGCCGCCCCTGCAGGACGTACAGCCACTCCTCCCCGGGATGTACGCGGACCAGTTCTCCCTGGCTGCGGCCGTAGGGGACGTGCACGCGCAGGGCCTGCATCCCGCGGCCGGAACCACCGGCCTGCCAGTACGTCCAGCCGTCGGCCTCCCGGGCGCCCGGGCCGCCGGCCCGTACGATGGGATCGGCTACGGCCGGGGTTTCCCCCAGCAGCTCCGAGACCGTCGTGCCGTAAGTGCGGGCGAGTCCGAGCAGCAGCGGCAGGGAGGGCTGGCGCCGGCCGGTCTCCAGCCGCGACAGGTGCGCCGGCGAGAGCCGGGCCCGAGCGGCGGCGGCTTCCAGGGTGAGCCCGGCACGGCGGCGCAGCTCGCGCAGCTGCGGTGCCACGGTGGGCAGCTCGGCGTCGTGGGCGCTGTCGCCGGGAGGTGTCTCGGCCGCGTCGTCGGGGCCGGGGGCAGGACCGGTTGTCATGCCCCGATTGAGCCAGATCCTTACCTGCGTGGCAATCCGCTTTGCCTCCGAGGCAAATCCCGTTTGCTCGGGCCGCCGGGTCTCCACCCGGCCGTGACCGAGGCGTCGCAGGAGCCGCCGCAGGGTCTGCCGCCGGGGCCGCCGGGGCCGCCGCAGGGACCGTCGCCCTCTCACCGGGGGCCGTCTGTTCCGTATCCCGTGCGCCTCAGCGTCTATCCCGGCCCGGTCCGGCGATGGGAACCTGTGCGTGCCGCTCAGCCGAGCGCGGGCGTCCCACATGTGCCCCCGACCTTGTGTGCTGCCCCTTCCGAACCGCCCAAAGGGAGCTCACCGCATGCAGACCCGCTCAACCGTCGACCCGCGCAAACGAGTGGTGTGGGGGACAACCCTCGTCCTGATCGCGGTCACGGCGCTCCTCGGCGTCGCGCCCGGAGCCGCCACGGCGACAACCACCACCGCACCGCCCGTGCCCGCTCTGTCCTGGGGACCCTGCGCCGACGACCGGGGGGACGGTTTCGAGTGCGCGACCGCCCTGGTCCCGCTGGACTACCGCCGGCCCACCGGGCGCACCATCCCGCTCGCCGTCACCCGGCGGCTCGCGGCCGACCCGGCCCACCGCACCGGCGTCCTGGTGCTGCACCCGGGCGGACCCGGCAACTCCGGTGTGGACTTCGCCCGTGACAGCTACGACGCGCTCCCCACCGCCCTCAGCGACTCCTTCGACGTCGTCGGGTACGACATGCGCGGCGTGAAGCGCAGCGGGCAGGTGGAGTGCTGGAACGACAAGGAGTACTCCGCCGCCGTCGACGCGGCGCGCGGCGTGCCCGCCCCGGGAGCGCTGCAACTCGCCGTCCGCCAGGGCCTCGACTTCGCCACCGCCTGTCAACAGCGCTCCGGTGACCTCGTGCCGTTCATCGGCACCGCGTCGAACGCCAAGGACCTGGACCTGCTGCGCCAAGCCCTCGGCGAGGAGACCCTCACCTTCTACGGCCGCTCCTTCGGCAGCTACGTCGGCACCGTCTACGCCGCGCAGTTCCCCCGGCGCGTCCGCGCCATGGTCCTGGACGGGGCCTACGATCCGCGCCGCTACGCCGACGTGCCCTACTCCTACGACGCCGGGCAGTTCGTCGCCCTGGACACGGCGGTCGGCCGGTTCCTCGACTGGTGCGCGCAGAACGCCACCACCTGCGGCTTCGGCGAGGGCAAGCCCCGGCAGGCCTTCGAAGAGCTCAAGCGGTCGCTGGACGCCGACCCGGTCATCACCGCGAGCGGACGCCCGGCCACCGGCTACACGCTGGCCTACCGCCTGATGTTCAACATCAACTCGGGCAAGGAGATCTGGCCCGATCTCGGCGAGGCACTGCGGACGGCCCAGGAACACCGGACCACCTGGCTGCTGAACCCGCCCTCCCCCGCTTCCTTCGACTTCCTCAACGTCAACATGGCCGTCGAGTGCGCCGACCGCGCCTACCCGACCAGCAAGCTGCTCATGGGCGCACTGGTCAGCGCGCATGTCGCCTCGGCGCCTCTGCTGGGACCCCCCATCGGCCTGGGGCCGCCCACCTACGACCACAACCACGCGCCCACCTGCGCCCAGTGGCCGGCCGATCGCCCGAGCCGTTTCGAGGGCTCCTACCGGGCGGCGGGGTCCGCGCCGATCCTGGTCCTCGGCACGACCGGTGACCCGGACACCCCCTACCAGGACGCCGTGGCCCTCGCGGGGACGCTGGACAACGGACGGCTGCTGACCTTCGCCGGTGAAGGACACACCGGCTACAACCGGAGCGCGTGCGTCAGCGCGCTCGTCAACACCTACCTGGCCACCCTGGCCCTGCCCGCCCGGGGCACGGTCTGCGCGGACGAGACGCCCCCGGAGGCACTCGGCCGCCGCGGCACAGCGGTCACCGGGGTCGACGAGACGCGCGATGTGATCCCCACTCTGCGCTGACAACCCCGTTCGTACCGCCGGCCCACCAGACCCCTTGGGGTCTGGTGGGCCGGCGGGCTGTGGGGCAGGCGTCAGCGGTCCGCGCCGGGAACCTCGCCGCTGAGCACCGTGTCCACCGTGTCCGCCTCCTCCGCGCGTTTGTCGGGGCGGTGGCGCAGGACCCGGGCGAAGCGCAGGGCGACGCCGGCCGGGTAGCGGGGGGAGCGCTGCAGGCCGTCGTAGGCGATCTCCACCACCAGCTCGGGGCGGACCCGGACGGTGAAACCGTCGTCCTCGACCGTGAGCCCGGTGAGCCGTTCGGTCTGCCAGCGCAGCATCTCGTCGGTGAGTCCCTTGAAGGTCTTGCCGAGCATCGCGTACGTGCCGTCGGCCGCGCGGGCGCCCAGGTGCAGGTTGGACAGCAGGCCGGTGCGCCGGCCGTGGCCCCGTTCGACGGCGAGCACCACCAGGTCCAGGGTGTGCACCGGTTTCACCTTGAGCCAGTGTTTGCCGCGCCGGCCTGCCGCGTAGGTGGAGTCGAGGGCCTTGAGCATGACGCCCTCGTGCCCCCGGCGCAGGGTCCCGGTCCAGAACTCCTCGGCCTCGGCCGACTGTGCCCGTACGTCCTCGACCACGAGCCGGCGGACCCGGAGCTCCTCCGGGACCAGGGCGGCGAGCGCCGCGTGCCGTTCGCGCACCGGCAGGTCCAGGAGTACGCGTTCCCCCACCACCAGCGCGTCGAAGAAGAAGGGGACGACCGGGAGGGTCCGTCGGGCGGCGGCGACGTCGGTCCGGGAACCGACCCGGCTCGCCACCTCCTGGAACGGCACCGGCCGCCCGTCCACCGGGGACCTCCCGATGACCTCCCCGTCGAGGATGAACCGGTCCCCCGGCAGTGCGCGGGCCAGCTCGGCCACCTCCGGCAGCCGGTCGGTGATCTCGTCGAGGGACCGCGTGTACACGTGTACCTCGTCCCCCTCGCGGTGGACCTGCACCCGGATCCCGTCGAGCTTCTCCTCCACCGCGCACGGCCCGACGGCGGTCAGGGCCTCGGCCACCGAGCCGGCCGTGTTCGCCAGCATCGGCTGTACGGGCTGCCCAACGCGCAGAGTCACATCGTCCAGGGCCGCCGCCCCGTGGGCGAGCACGGCTGCCGCCACCCGGGGCAGGGAGCCTTCGAGCATGGCGGCCCGGCGCAGCGCGGTGGCGGGCACCCCGGCCGCGGCTGCCACGCCCGCCAGGGCCACCGCGTCGAGCGCGCCCTGGCGCACCTCCCCGGAGAGCAGACTGCGCAGGAACCGCTGCTCGGCTTCGGTGGCCGCGCCGAGCAGTTCGTCCAGGATCCGGCGGCGCTCGGCCTGTGCGCCGGTCCCGGCGACGGCGGCGAACCGGGTCACGGCCTCGTCGACGGCGGTAACGGTCAGCGTGGGTTCCCCGGCCGGCGGCGTCTCCCGGGCCAGCGCGCGCCAGCCGATCCCCGGGCGTCCCTGCGGGAGCCGGCCCGCGAGGTAGGAGACCACCAGCGCGGCCTCCTCGGCGGGCGCGGCGGCGAACAGCTCCGCGAGCAGAGCGGTCTTCCCCGACCGCGCGGAAGTCTCACCGACCTCCCGGGACACCCGTGCGACCTCGGCCAACAGCATGCGGCCATCCTCCCGCCCCCCGGCGGCCGGCGCAGCCCGGCGCCTCCAGCCCCGCCGGCGCTCGCCCGCTCCGGTCCCGGTTCCGGCAACCGGGACCGGAGCCGGGCCCCCTGCCCGGGCGGGCCCCGTGTACCGCAACCGCGGTATGCCGACGAGCCGGTGTAGTCCTGGAGGACGTCGACAGTTCAGCCTGCGGGAGCGCGGACGGCGGCAGCCTGGCGTCTAGGGTTCCCGTATGAAGCTCCGACTCCCCCGGCGCCGCAGAAGCCGCCTGCTCGCGGGCGCGGCCGCGCTCGCCGTCGTCGCGGGGGCGGGCACCCTGACGGCCACCGCCGCGGCCGGCAACGCCCCGTCCGTGCACCGCGAGGACCACGTCCTGGACATGCCTGGCGCCGGCATCGACATCTCGTACTTCACCTCCGGGGACGAGCGGGCCGGGAACTCCGGAGAGAAACGTCCCGTCGTCCTCCTCGCCCACGGCTTCGGCGGCAGCAAGGAAGACGTCCGCCCGCAGGCCGAGCGCCTCGCCCGCGACGGGTACGCAGTGCTGACCTGGTCGGCCCGCGGCTTCGGCAGTTCCGGCGGGAAGATCGGGCTGAACGACCCCGACTACGAGGTCAAGGACGTCTCCCGGCTGATCGACTGGGTCGCGGCCCGGCCCGGAGTGCGGCTCGACTCGGCGGGCGATCCCCGTGTCGGCATCGCGGGCGGCTCGTACGGCGGGGCGCTCTCCCTGCTGGCCGCCGGCCACGATCCGCGCGTGGACGCCATCGCCCCCTCGATCACCTACTGGAACCTCGCCGACTCCCTCTTCCCCGACGGGGTCTTCAAGAAGCTGTGGGCGGGTCTCTTCTTCACCACCGGTTCGGCGGGCGGACTCCAGCCCGGCGCTCCGGGCCCGGGCACCACCCCGGGGTCCGCCCCGCGGGCCACCCCGCCCGCACCCGGCTGCGGACGCTTCCAGCCGGAGCTGTGCGCCATGTACGAGCGGGTCGCGGTGGCGGGCCGGCCCGACCCCGAGGCCCGCGCGCTGCTGGAGCGGCGCAGCCCCTCGGCGGTCGGCGGCTCGATCAAGGTGCCGACCCTGATCACGCAGGGCCAGGACGACTCCCTCTTCCCGCTGGACCAGGCCGACGCCATGGCCAGGGCGATCGCCGCCAACGGCGCGCCCGTCTCCGTGGACTGGGCGGCCGGGGGCCACGACGGGGGTATGCGCGAGGCGGACCGGGTCGAGGGCCGGGTGAAGACCTGGTTCGACCGCTACCTCAAGGACGACACCGGAGTGGACACCGGTCCCGCCTTCCGCGTCTCGCGTTCCGGCGGCATCGACTCCACCGACGGCACGGTCACGCTGCGCGGAGCGAGCGGTTCCACCTATCCCGGGCTGCGGTCCGGACCGCGCGAGTTCGCCCTGGCCGGCCGGGAGCAGAGCTTCGGCAACCCCGCCGGCGGAGCCCCGCCCGCGCTGTCCGCGCTGCCGGGCATCGGCGGGCAGCTCGCCGCTCTCGGAGGCGGGCTCTCGCTGGACTTCCCCGGGCAGAACGCCCGCTTCGAATCGGAGCCGCTGGCCGAGGAGACGCGGATCACCGGGACCCCGACCATCACCCTAAAGGTGAGGTCTACGGCTGCGGACGGTTCGGCCGTGCTGTTCGGCAAGGTGTACGACGTCGGCCCCGACGGCCGTCAGCAGGTGCTGCCGAGTCAGCTCGTGGCCCCGGTACGGGTGGAGGACGCACAGCAGGACCGGACCGTCGAGCTGCGGCTGCCCACGATCGACCACGCGGTCGAGGCCGGGCACCGGCTGCGGCTCGTGGTCGCCGCCACCGACCTCGGCTACGCCTCCCCGGCCGTGCCCGCGACCTACACCGTCTCGGCCTCGGGCCCGCTGTCCGTGCCCGTCGCGGACGGGGTGCGTACGGCGGCCGCCGGGCTGCCCGCCTGGATCTGGTGGATGCCGCTCGGGGCGGCGCTGCTGGCCGCGGGGCTGGTGGGGATCCGGAGGACCGGCCGGGGGCCGGGCGGGATGCGGGCGGGCGCACCGCAGCCCGACCTGGCGCTGGCCGACGTACCACTGGAGATCACGGGGCTGACCAAGCGCTATGCCAGGGCGCAGGACCGCTACGCCGTACGGGACCTGTCCTTCCGGGTGGAGAAGGGGCAGGTGCTCGGCCTGCTCGGGCCCAACGGTGCGGGCAAGACCACGACCCTGCGGATGCTGATGGGCCTGATCACTCCGGACGCGGGAGAGATCCGGGTGTTCGGGCACCCGGTGCGGGCCGGCGCTCCGGTGCTGTCGCGGGTCGGGGCGTTCGTGGAGGGCGCCGGCTTCCTGCCGCACCTCACGGGACGCGCCAACCTGGAGCTGTACTGGCAGGCGACGGGCCGTCCGGCCGGGGACTCGCACCTGGAGGAGGCCCTGGAGATCGCCGGGCTCGGCGACGCGCTGGAGCGCGCGGTGCGTACGTACTCGCAGGGCATGCGCCAGCGCCTCGCGATCGCGCAGGCCATGCTCGGTATGCCGGACCTGCTGATCCTCGACGAGCCGACCAACGGTCTGGACCCGCCGCAGATCCGTGAGATGCGTGACGTGATGATCCGGTACGCGGCGGGCGGGCGGACGGTCATCGTCTCCAGCCACCTGCTGTCGGAGGTCGAACAGTCCTGTACGCACTTGGTGGTCATGGACCGCGGCCGTCTCGTGCGGGCGGGTGAGGTCGCCGAGATCACCGGCGGCGGGGACACCCTGCTGGTGACGCTGGCCGGGCCGGTGGACGAGGCGGCGGTCGGGAAGATCGCCGCGCTGGAGGGAGTGGAGTCCGTGGAGAGCGCCGACGACGGGCTGCTCGTACGGCTGGACGGGGCGAGTGCCGCGTGGCTCGTCGCCGAACTCGTACGGCTGGAGGTGCCGGTGTCGGGAGTGGGACCGCACCGGCGGCTGGAGGACGCGTTCCTCACCCTGATCGGAGGTGCGGCATGAGCGCCGTGACGGACGTGGAGAACCGCGTGAGCGGCGCCGGTGGGGTCGCTCCGGGCTACCGGGCGGGCCGGACGCTGCCGCTGCGTGTGGAGGCACTGCGGCAGTGGCGCCGGCGGCGGACGCTGGTGATGGGCGGGATCCTGACGGCGCTGCCGTTCATCCTCATGTTCGCCTTCGCGGTGGGAGGCGGGCCGGGCAGCCGCGACGGCGGCAGCGGCCGCGTCACCCTCATCGACACGGCGACGGCCTCGGGCGCGAACTTCGCTGCCACCTGCCTGTTCGTGTCGGCCGGATTCCTGCTGGTGGTTCCGGTGGCGCTGTTCTGCGGGGACACGGTGGCCTCGGAGGCCAGCTGGTCCTCGCTGCGCTACCTGCTGGCCTCGCCCGTGCCGCGGGCCCGGCTGCTGTGGAGCAAGCTGGTGGTGGCGCTCGGGTTCAGCCTGGCCGCGATGGTGCTGCTGCCGCTGGTGGCGCTGGCAGCGGGTACGGCGGCGTACGGGTGGGGCCCGCTGAAGCTTCCGACGGGCGGCTCGCTGCCCGCCGGGGACACGGTGGGGCGGCTCGCGGTCGCCGTGGCGTTCGTCTTCGTGTCGCAGCTGGTCACGGCCGGGCTGGCGTTCTGGCTTTCGACGCGTACGGACGCGCCGCTGGGCGCGGTGGGCGGGGCGGTCGGGCTGACGATCGTCGGCAACGTCCTGGACGCGGTGACGGCGCTGGGTTCGTGGCGGGAGTTCCTGCCGGCGCACTGGCAGTTCGCGTGGGCCGACGCCTTGCAGCCCCAGTTGGAGTGGGGCGGGATGATCAAGGGTGCGGTGGTGTCGGTGTCGTATGCGCTGGTGCTGTTCGCACTCGCGTTCCGCGGGTTCGCGCGCAAGGACATCACCTCCTGACGTGAGGGGCCCGGCACGCCGGGCCCGTTCGGCCGTCGGGGGCCGACTCGTGGGCACGCGCTCGCGCCTGCCGTCCGACCGGCCCGCGCCGGAGCCCCGGCCCAGCACCCCCGAGGCCGCGTACAAGGCTCTGCGGGACGGCACGACGCTCCCCGGTGACCTGCGGGCGATCCAGAAGGCGCTGGTGCCGGCGTACGACCTGACGGTCAAGGACCCCGGCTCCGACCCGGTCGACACGATGATCCGCAACCAGGTCAAGGTGACGGCGGACGAGCTCCGGGCGAACGCGTACCTCGCACCCATGGTGGAGAAGGGCTCGCTGGCCGTGGTCGGCGCCTACTACTCGCTGGACACCGGCCAGGTGGAGCTCCTCACCGCCGCGCCGGCGGGGGCTCCTTCCGCGATCCCTTCCGCGAGCCCGTCGGCCAGTACGTCGGCCAGTACCTCGGCCAGTTCCTCCGGCAGCGCTTCGCCGAGTGCCTCGCAGAGCCCGTCCGCGAGCGCGAGCGGGTCGCCGACCGGTACGCCCAGTGGCTCGGGGAGCCCGTCGGATTCGGCGTCCCCCTCGGTCAGCGCCACCTGAGGTCGGCCAGCGATTACGGCAGGACCCGTACCGGTGTCCCGTCGAGGAAGGCGAGGATGTCCTCGACGGCGTGTCCGTAGTAGGTGGCGTAGTTGTCCCGTGTCACATAGCCGAGGTGCGGCGTGGCCAGCACGCCCGGGGTCGTGCGCACCGGGTGGTCCGCGGGCAGCGGCTCGATGTCGAAGACGTCGAGGCCCGCGCCCGCGATGCGGCCCGCGCCCACCGCGTCGAGCAGGGCGTCCTGGTCGACGACGGCGGCGCGGGAGGTGTTGACGAGGTACGCGGTCGGCCGCATCAGGGCCAGTTCGGGTGCGCCGATCAGGCCGCGGGTGCGCTCGCCGAGGGCGAGGTGGACGGAGACGAAGTCGCTGCCGGCGAGGAGCTCCTCCTTCGAGGCGGCACGGGTCGCGCCCACTTCCCGGCAGCGTTCCGCGGTGAGGTTCTGGCTCCAGGCCGTCACCTCCATCCCGAAGGCGAGGCCGATCCGGGCGACCCGGCCTCCGATCCTGCCGAGGCCGAGCAGGCCCAGGCGGCGGCCGTGCAGATCGGCGCCGAGCGTCTGCTGCCAGGGGCCGCCGGTACGGAGCCCCGTGCTCTCCCGTACCAACCCCCGGGCAAGGCCCAACAGCAGGGCCCAGGTGTGCTCCACCGGCGGGGTGCTCGCGCTGCCGGTGCCGCATACGGTGATGCCCGCGCGGGCGGCGGCCTCGTAGTCGATGACCGAGTTGCGCATGCCGGAGGCGATGAGCAGCCTGAGCCGCGGCAGGCGCTCCAGCAGGGTGGCGGGGAAGGGCACGCGTTCGCGCAGGGTGACCACGATGTCGAAGTCGGCGAGGCGGGCGGCGAGCGCGTCCTCGTCGGTGAGGTGGTCGGTGTGGGTGACCACCTCCACGCGGCCGGCCAGGGAGGACCAGTCGGCGGATCCGGCGGCGGCCGACTGGTAGTCGTCGATGACCGCGCAGCGCAGGACTCCGGTCACGCGGCGGCCCCCGCCACGGCTTCCACTTCGGCCAGCAGTCCGGCGTCGAGGGGGCGGTCGGCCACGGCGGCGTTGGCGCGCACCTGCTCGGGTGAGGTGGCGCCCGCGATGACGGAGGCACAGGCGGGCTGGGCGGAGAGCCAGCCGATGGCGAGTTCCAGAACGGTGCGGCCGTGCTCGTCGGCGAGCGCGGCGAGCGCCTCCACGACGTCGAGGCGCTCGGCGGTGAGGTAGGCGTCACGGCCTTCGAGGCGGGAGCCGGCGGGCACGGGCGCGCCGCGCCGGATCTTGCCGGTCAGCAGGCCGTTGGCCAGCGGGAAGTACGGGAGGACCCCCACGCCGTAGTGGAGGGCGGCCGGGACGAGCTCGCGCTCCGCCGACCGCTGGAGCAGCGACCATTCGTTCTGGGCCGATACGAAGGGTGCCGCGCCGGTCTCGCGGGCCACGTGGGCGGCTTCGGCGAGCTGCCAGCCGGTGAGGTTGGAGTGCCCGATGTAGCGGACCTTGCCTTCGGTGACGAGCTCGCTGAGCGCGGCGAGGGTCTCTGCGACGGGTACGGCCGGATCGGGGCTGTGGAGCTGGTAGAGGTCGATGTGGTCGGTTTGCAGACGGGTCAGGGACTCCTCGACGGCGCGCCGGACGTAGGCGCGCCCGCCGCGGGAGCCGGCGGCGGGTCCGTAGCCCATGTCCACGCCGTCGTAGCCGAACTTGGTGGCGAGCACGACCTGGTCGCGGCGGCCCTTGAGGGCCTCGCCGAGGTGGGTTTCGGAGCCGCCGCTGCCGCCGTAGATGTCGGCGGTGTCGAGGAGGGTGATGCCCGCGTCGAGCGCGGCGTCGACGACTTCGCGGGTGGCCCGGGCGTCGAGGCGGCCGCCGAAGTTGTTGCAGCCGAGCCCGATCGCGGACACCTGAAGACCTGAATTTCCCAGGGGGAGATAGCGCATGCGTTTCGTTCCTCCGCACTCGTCCGGCACGTGATCGTGATCGACCGAACGGCAGTCTAGGTCTCCCCGGGCCGCCCGCTCCGGGCCGGAGCGGGCGCGCAAGAGGTCCGGCGGCCCCCCGGGCGCGTGCCCTCGGAAGAGGTCGGCGAGCCGTTTCCCTTTGGCCCGGCCCTCGTCCACCGAGCAGACCGCGAGGTCGGGGGCGCTCGCCGCGGCCGCCCCGGGCGGTTCGGCCGTGGCGCAGAAGTTCACACGGTTGCAAAAGACTTCGCGGATGCCTGCGCCGGTGGCCGGGTGACGGCGGCGCCGACGGTGTCGCGCCCTCGTCGGTCGGTCTCCAGGTCGAAGTCCATGGCACGGAAGCGGTCGAGGACCTCGTCGGCCGGCCGAGCCCACTTCCAAGCCATCGGACCGCGCAGCGACGCGGCGGGAGTGATCCCCGCTCACGTTCCTCAGTAGTCGATGTCGACGACCGTGGGGCGGCCGAGGTCGGGCCGGTCGCTCAGGGGCAGTTCCGTTCCGGGCCGCTCCAGTTCCAGTACGACGATCTCGTTCGCGCCGGCACGCCACAGCGGGGCGGGCGCGTACAGCGTGCGCTGCGGGCCGCGCGGAGTGTCGTAGTGGCCCAGGAGGAAACCGTTCAGCCAGATCAGGCCCGTGCCCCAGCCGGAGAGGTCGACGAAACCGTCGGCCGGGGCCTCGGTGAGGGTGTGGGTGAAGCGGTGGAAGGCGGGCTCGCCCGGTGCGGGGGTGTCCCCGGACCACATCAGGGGGGTCAGGTCCGCGAGGGGCAGGGGCCGGATCTCCCACTCGAAGAGGTGCTGGTGGCCGTGGCGCACGGCCCGCGAGATGCCCTTGCGGTCGTCGATCAGCGGCCCGTAGTTGACCCGGCCCTGGGCACGGACGAGGAGGTCGAGGACGACTCCGGTCTCGCCGACGCGCAGGTCCAGGCCTTCGTCCGGGGCGTTGCGGTCCAGGATGCCCAGCGGCGCCCCGTCGGCGAAGACGTACGCGCGGTCGCCCAGACCGTCGATCCTGACGGGCATGGCGGCGCGCGGTCCGGTGATCGTGGTGCGGTAGTGGATCAGGCCGTGGTCCTGGCCGAGCTTCTCCATGGACTCGGGCGCGGGGCGCAGCAGCGGCGGACCGGCGAGGAGGTCCAGGTGCCCGAAGAGCGGAGCGGTGCCTGCGGCGACGGCGGGGGCCGGGGTCATCCTCGGCCGCGGCTCGGGCAGCGGGCCGTCCGGCAGCGGCACGTACCGGCCTATGACCTCGCGGAACGCGTGGAACTTCGGGGTCAGTTCGCCGGCCTCGCCGATGGGGGCGTCGTAGTCGTAGCTGGTGACGGTGGGTTGGTAGCCCGGGTCACCTGGACGGGATCCGGTGTGGTTGGCACCGGCCCAGTAGCCGAAGTTGGTGCCGCCGTGGGCCATGTAGAGGTTGACGGAGGCTCCGGTGGCGAGGAGTTCGTCGAGCGCCTGCGCCGCGTCCTGCACGGGGCGTACGTGGTGCTCCTCGCCCCAGTGGTCGAACCAGCCGATCCAGAACTCCATCGCGGTGAGCGGACCGGTCCGCTGGTAGCGGCGCAGGGAGGCGAGGCGTTCGGCGGGCTTGGCGCCGAAGGTGGCGGTGGCGAGCCGGCCCGGGACCATGCCGCCCTGCAGCATGGCGTCCTCCGGCCCGTCGGCGGTGAACAGCAGGCAGTCGACGCCGCGTTCGAGGAGACCGCGCTCCACGTGGGCGCGGTAGCGGGCGTCATTGCCGTACGAGCCGTACTCGTTCTCGATCTGGACGGCGACGACGGGCCCGCCGCGGCTCGCGAGGTGGGGCAGCAGTTCGGGAACGACGAGGTCGAACCAGCCGTCCACCTCGGCCTCGAACCGGGGGTCGGAGCAGCGCAGCCGCAGGCCCTCGA
The DNA here is from genome assembly GCF_036014235.1 of Streptomyces sp. NBC_00435. GTDB lineage: Bacteria > Actinomycetota > Actinomycetes > Streptomycetales > Streptomycetaceae > Streptomyces. Next base: position 7,492,840 of record NZ_CP107924.1, on the reverse strand, counting down.
CGGCGAGGAGGCGGGCGGGCAGGCCGCCGAAGTCCCATTCGGCGCAGATGTACGGGCCGGGGCGGACGATGACGTCGAGGCCGAGGTCCTGGGCGGTGCGCAGGAAACGGCCGAGGTCGCGCCAGCCGGTGAAGTCGGCCTTGCCCGGGGCGGTCTCGTGGAAGTTCCAGGGGACATAGGTGTCAACGGTGTTGACGCCCAGGGCACGCAGCCTGACGAGGCGGTCCTCCCACAGGTCGGGGTGGACCCGGAAGTAGTGCAGCGCCCCCGAAACGATGCGGTGGGGGCGGTCTGCGCGCCGGAAGCCGTCCTGGTCGTGCGTGAGCATGTGCTGACTCCCGGGAGAGGTCGAGATGCTGCCGTGAGGTGCGGGACGTGGCCGAATATATGAACACGTGGTCCGCGCCGTCAATGACCAGCTGATCGGGTTCGATCGAATCGAGCGAATCGATCGGCTCTGGCTTCTATGATGAGGGCGGCCGCGCGATGGGGCGGCCTCGCGGTGGGGCGGCCCTGTTGCGGAGCAGCACCGCGATGGAGCAGCACCGCGATGGGAGACCGAGGAGGATCCTTGAGACCACATGTGGACCAGCGCCGGGCCCGGGTGCTCGAACTCGTCCGGGCACGGGGCAGTGTGCGCGTGGCGGATCTCGCCCGGGAACTGGGCATCTCCCCCGTGACCCTGCGCAGGGACATCGAGGCGATGGCCGCGCGCGGCGAGATCCTGCGGAGGCACGGGGTGATCAGCGGTCCGGAGGCCGCTCCGGCCGCCGGAGTCCCTCCGACCGGGGTGCGGACGGGGGTGCGGACGGGGGTGGGCGGCGCGGACCGTGCGGGTGGCGGCGCTGGTGCCGCGCCGGCCCGCGGCGGCGGGCTGGTGATCGGGATGGTCGTGCCGACCACCGAGTACTACTACGCCGACGTCGTACGGGGCGCTCGCGAGGCGGTCGAAGCGCGGGGCGCACGGCTCACCGTAGGGCTGACCCGGTACCTGCCCGGCGAGGACCGGACGCAGGCGGACCGGCTGCTGTCCACGGGAGCGGGCGGGCTGCTGCTGACCCCGAACTGGAACGCCGGTTCACCCGGACCCGGCGAGGGGGCGTGGACGGCGGAACTGCCGGTGCCGGTGGTCCTGGTGGAACGGTGGGCTCCGCCCGGGCACCCGGCCGCGGCCCTGGACCGGGTCGCCTCCGACCACGCCCACGGTGCGGCGCGGGCCGTGCGGCACCTGGCGGAGCTGGGGCACCGGCGGATCGCGCTGGCCAGCCGGGAGACTCCGACCTCTGGGCGGCTGCGGGCCGGGTTCGCGGCGGCCGTGGGCGCGCTCGGGCTGGAACCGGCGCCGCCGTGGCCCGCCGCCGGGCCGGAGCCGGACTCGGAGGCGGGGGCATTCGCGCGGACGCTGGACTACTTGTGCGCGGCGGTGACGGAGGGCGGGGTGACCGCCGCCCTGATCCACAGCGACACGGACGCGATCATGCTGATCCCGCGGCTCCAGGCGCGGGGCGTGCGGGTCCCGGAGGACCTGGCGGTGATCACGTACGACGACGAGGTGGCCGGGCTGGCCGACGTACCGCTGACGGCCGTGGCCCCGGCCAAGCACGAGGTCGGGGAGAGGGCGGCCGCTCTGCTCCTCGACCGGCTGGAGGGCGCGGGCGCCGATGGCGGGCGGGAGGGGACGCGGCAGCATCTCGAACTTCTGCCCAGGCTGGTCGTCCGACCCGGGAGCGGCGGAGCGCTCGGCTCCGAATGAGTGTTTCGATCGAATCGCCGACCCGCTCTTGACTACATGATCATGTGTGCCAAGGATGGGGCTCCTGAACAGCCCTGGAGCCGCCTCTTTGGGGAGCGGCGGCTCCGGGGCCCCATCCCGTCCCGCGGGGACGGCCCGCCTCCACCCACGTGCCCTTCCCGGAGCCGCGACCGGGGTTTGTGACCACCTTCCTGTTCACCCCCGCCTCGACCGCCGCGGGCCGCCTGGCAGGACTTCGGATCTCACCGCAGGAGCCGTCAAGTGACCGACCCCGCCTCCTCTTCTCCCCGCTCCGCCTACCCCGATTCGCCGGCCTCCCCCACTTCGCCCGCCTCCCCCGATTCCCCTTCCCCCGCCGCCCCTTCCCCGGAGTCCCCGGGCCTCGCGGACTCCCCGGGCCCCGTGGACTCCCCGGGCCCCGTGGACTCCCCGGGCCCCGGGTCCTCCCCCGCCTTCCCGGCCTCCGCCGTGCTCCGCCGGCCCGTCACCGTCCTCGCCATGAGCCCCGGTACCCGGGATGCCGTACTCGGCGGCCGGATCCTGCCCGAGCTGGTACGGGTCGCCGACGTGGATCCCGGTCTGCTCGTCACCGACTTCCGCTCCGCTTCCGCCGAGGACGCCCTGCGGCGCCGGCTGGCCACGGCAGAGGTGCTGTTCACCGGGTGGGGGTGCCCTCCGCTGGACGCCGGGGCGCTGGCTCTGATGCCGCGGCTCCGGGCCGTCGTGCACGCCGCGGGCAGCGTCAAACACCATGTCACTCCGGCCTGCTGGGAGCGCGGACTGCTGGTGTCCAGCGCCGCCGCCGTGAACGCCCTGCCGGTGGCGGAGTACACGCTCGCCGCGATCCTCTTCTCCAACAAGCGCGTTCTGGAGTCCGCACACGCCTACCGGGCGGCCCGCGGCCCCATGGACCTGCTGAGCCGCTACCCCGCCGTCGGCAACTACCGCCGCACCGTCGGCCTGGTCGGCGCCTCCTTCATCGGCCGCCGCGTACTGGAACTGCTGCGCCCCTTCGACCTGCGGGTGCTCGTGCACGATCCGTACACGGACCCGGCCGAGCTCGCCGGGCTGGGCGCCGAGGCCGTCCCGCTGGACGAACTGCTGTCCCGCAGCGACGTGGTGAGCCTGCACGCGCCCGAGCTGCCGCAGACCCGCCGCCTGCTGGACGCCTCCCGGCTGGCCCTCATGCCGGACGGCGCCACCCTGGTGAACACCGCGCGCGGTTCGCTCGTCGACACCGCGGCGCTCACCGCCGAGCTGCTCTCGGGCCGGCTGTGCGCCGTACTCGACCACACTGAGCCCGAGGTACTGCCCGCCGCCTCTCCGCTCTACAACCTGCCGAACGTGCTGCTCACCCCTCATGTGGCGGGTTCGCTGGGCGGGGAGCTGGACCGGCTGGCGGCGGCCGCCGTCGAGGAACTGGAGCGCTACGCCCGGGGCCTCGCCTTCCAACACCCCGTGGACCGGTCCCGGCTCCCCTACTCGGCCTGACCCGGAGACGCGCCGGGCCGTTAAAAGATCATGCACGTGGTGGTGGCGTGGGCGATCAGTTTGCCCTGGTCGTCCATCACCTTGCCCTCCGCGGTGGCGGTGCGTCGGCCCGCGTGGATGACCTTGCCCTCCGCGGTGAGCACCTGTCCGTCCGTGCGGGCGGCCCGGATGTAGTTCACCTTGAGTTCGAGGGTGGTGTAGCCGGTGCCGGCGGGGAGGGTGGTGTGGACGGCGCAGCCCATGGCGGAGTCGAGGAGGGTGGCGGCGATGCCGCCGTGGACGGTGCCGAGGGGGTTGGCGAAGTCGGGTCGGGTGTCGAGGGAGACGACGATACGGCCGTGCTCGACCTCGTCGAAGCGCATGCCGAGCAGTCGGCCGATGGAGGGGATGTCGGCGGGGCGCTCGGTCTGCACCCAGCGCATCAGTTCCAGGCCTGACAGGGCGGACAGGTCGGTGGTGGTCACGGGCGTTTCTCCTAGCGGTGTTCGGCGGGTGGGAGGGCCGCACGCCCTGGTCGCGGGCGGTCGTGGATCCCGACGGCCGCCCGCATGGTGCGGAGCGAGTGCGGTGCGGAGTCGAGCGCGTGCGGAGTGGAGCGCGTGCGGAGTGGAGCGAGTGCGGAGTGGAGCGCGTGCGGAGTGGAGCGAGTGCGGAGTGGAGCGCGTGCGGAGTGGAGCGAGTGCGGTGCGGTGCGGGCTACGGCCGGGGCGGGGATCCGGCCGGGGGGCGGTCGCGCAGGGCGCACCGGAGCAGGTCGTGGATCTCGGCGGCGGCCGCCTCGATCGGGGCGGCGCTCCGCTCGGCCCGGCTCATGATCACCGCGCCTTCGACCGCGGCGATGATGAAGGAACCCAGCCTCCGGCTGCGTTCCCCTGTCAGGCCGTGCCGGACGAACAGGGCCGCGAAGGCTTCGCGCCAGCGGGCGAAGATCTCGGCGGCGGAGCGGGCGAGCTGTGGTGCGTCGTCGTTGGTCTCCACTGCCACCGCCACGATCGGGCAGCCGGCCCGGAATCCGCTCGCCACGAGCCGGTCTCGCCACATCACGAAGAACGCGTCGATGGCCTCCACCGGATCGTCCGCCCGCGTCATGGCGTCGGTCAGACCCGCGATGAAGTCCCCCGCCAGCGCCACCGCTTCGTCGATGAGCTGCGTCCGCCCGCCGGGGAAGTGGTGGTACACCGAGCCCCGGGGGGCTCCGCTGTGGGCGAGCACCCGGTCGATACTTGTCCCGCTCGCCCCGTACTCGGGCAGGAGGGCGGCAGCGCTGAGGATCATCCGGTCACGGCTGCCACCCTTGCGCGGACCCACCCGCTCCACCACCTTCCCGAGGCCGATGCGGCCCGCCATGCGGGCTACCTGGCGGTAACTTATGGGGTATGGCATAGAACATGCAAGAGGGGTGGCGGTGAGCGTTCAGCCGTCGGAGGGGAACCGGCCGGCGGGCCATCGGACTCCGAAGGTGCTGGCAAGGTGACGCGACCGCGGTGGCACGACCCGGACCGGCGCGACCCGACGCGGCTGCTCGAACGGTGTGGCTCGCCTCCGCCTACCGGGCCGAGGCCGCGCGGACCAGGGCCTCCAGGTGCTCCCGGCCCCGAGCGAGCTGCCCCGGCAGTTCGGCGGCGTCCGAGTACCAGCGCTTCTCGTACTCCCAGCAGAGCCAGCCCTGTTCCGGTACGAGGGCCACGGCCTCGGCGAGCGGCAGCGCTCCCGCACCGAGCCCGAGCGGGGTCAGCTCGTGCGCGGACCGCACGTCCTTGACCTGTGTGTACCCCAGGTAGGCGGCCAGAGCCCGGGCCGACTCGGCTGGTGACTCGCCACCGAGCCAGGTGTGCAGTACGTCCCACAGTGCGCCCGCGCCCGGGTGCGCGACCCGGTCGAGCACGCGGGCCGTCGCGGTCCCGGTGCGATGGGAGTCGTGGGTCTCCAGCAGGATCCGCACCCCGTGCCGCTCGGCGAAGGGCGCGGTCGCCCGGAGCCGGCGGACCGCGTGGGCATCGGCTGCCGCTGAGGGCAGTTCACCACCGCCGGGGAACACCCGGACGTAGGGGGCTTCGAGATCGGCGGCGAGCCGGACCAGGGCCTGGATTTCGGTGAGCACGGGTTCGTCGGGGCCGGGAGCGGCCACCTGGGCGTACCCCGCGATCCCGAGGGCGGTGACGCCCGCCGAGGCCAGGGTGCGCAGGCCGGCCGCTCGGTCGGCGGCGGAACTGCCGGGGTGCAGGGGCTCCTCGGGATGGGCCCGCAGTTCGAGGCCCTGGTAGCCGTGGGCCGCGGCGAGGCCCGCGGCTCGCTCCAGCGCGGTGCCGGGAAGTCCGAGGGTGGAGAAGGCGTACCTCACCGGCGGGGCCCTCCGGTGACGGCGAACGGCCATGCCGTGGCGTCACCCGGCCCGGCGGGCGGCGGTGCCGTGGAGGCGCGCACCATCAGCTCGGCGGGCAGGGTGGTGATGCCGCCGGGGGGCAGTGCCCTGCGACCCGTGACGTACTGGGCGGCGAGCACGCCCGCCTCGCGCAGCGGCACCCGGACGGTGGTGAGGGTGGGCGCGGTGTCGATACAGACGGGCAGGTCGTCGAAGCCTGCGACGGAGACGTCCTCGGGTATCCGCAGGCCCGCCTCGCGCAGGGCGGCGGACACCCCGGTGGCGACGGTGTCGTTGGCGGCGGCCACGGCGGTGAAGGGAGTGCCCCGGCGCAGCAGTTCACGGGTGGCGTCGTATCCGGCGGAGCGCTCGAACCCCGCGTGCACGGTGAGGGCGGCGCAGTGCCCCGCCAGCTCGGGGTCGTGGTGGCTCAGGGCGTCCCGGTGTCCGGCGAGGCGCTCCCGGGTGGTGCTCAGGCCGGGTGGCCCGGCGACGTAGGCGATGTGCCGGTGGCCGAGCGTCAGCAGGTGCTCGGTGAGCCGGAAGGCGCCGCCCCGGTCGTCGAACATGACGGTGGCGACGGGAAGTCCCGCGGACATGGGCAGCGGCGGGCGTCCGCACAGTACGACCGGGGCGCCGGTGGCCGCGATGCGCGCGAGCCGGGCGGTGAGCGCCCGGGTGTGTTCCGGTTCCTCCACGGCGCCGCCGGTCAGGACGACCCCGCCGGCCCGCTGGCCCTCCAGGAGGGCGAGGTAGTCCAGCTCGGCGGCCGGGGCTCCCTCGGTGTTGCAGACGACGGCGAGCCTGCGCGCGTCGCCGTGACCACCGGAGGTGAGGGCGCTCTGCAGGGATCCGGCGAGGATCCCGAAGAAGCTGTCGGCGACGTCGTGGACGAGGACGCCGACGAGGTCCGAGGTCGCGGCGGCGAGTGCCCTCGCGGGACCGTTGGCGATGTACCCGAGCTCCTCGACGGCTTGCTCCACGCGGGTACGGGTGGCGCCGGCCACCGGGTATCCGCCGTTCAGCACGCGCGAGACCGTGGCGGGCGATACGCCCGCGTGCACCGCCACTTCGGCGAGTGTGACCGCCATTGCCCCCTCCTTCCGATCCGTACCGGGCCATCGTCTCATCCGGTGCGTGGATCTCCATACTCGCCGATTGAGAAAGCGCTTTCTATCACCCGTTCGAGTCTTGTGCCGTCGTGTTGCGCGGCTCTAGCCTGATCGCAGTGAAAGCGCTTTCTATCCTGCTTTCCCGCAACACCGTATGAGCAGGACCGCATGAGCAGGACCGCACGAGCGGCACCGCACGAGATAAAGGAGGGGGACACCGTGGAGCGCAGGACGATCAAGATCGCCATGAACGGCGTCACCGGACGGATGGGATACCGCCAGCACCTGGTCCGCTCCCTGCTCGCACTGCGCGAGCAGGGCGGGCTGGACCTCGGCGACGGCACGGCGCTGTGGCCGGAGCCGGTGCTGATCGGGCGCCGCGAGGCGGCCCTGCGGGCCATCGCCGAGAAGCACGGGCTGGAGCACGTGAGCACGGACCTGTCGGCGGTACTGGCCGACCCCGAGGTCGAGATCTACTTCGACGCCCAGGTCACCAGCGCCCGCGAGGCGGCCGTGCGGCAGGCCATAGCGGCCGGCAAGCACGTGTACTGCGAGAAGCCCACCGCCCTCACCTTCGAGTCCTCCCTGGAGCTGGCCCGGCTGGCCGACGCCGCCGGGATCAAGCACGGAGTGGTCCAGGACAAGCTGTTCCTGCCGGGCCTGCTGAAGCTGAAGCGGCTCATCGACGGCGGCTTCTTCGGCGAGATCCTCTCCGTGCGCGGCGAGTTCGGGTACTGGGTCTTCGAGGGCGACTGGCAGCCCGCCCAGCGCCCTTCGTGGAACTACCGGACGCAGGACGGCGGCGGCATCGTCGCCGACATGTTCCCGCACTGGGAGTACCTGCTGCACGAGCTGTTCGGCCGGGTCCGCACGGTCCAGGCGCTGACGCGCACCCACATCGGCCGCCGCTGGGACGAGGAGGGCAAGCCGTACGAGTCCACCGCGGACGACGCGGCGTACGGGACCTTCGAGCTGGAGGGTGGTGCGGTCGCGCAGATCAACTCCTCCTGGGCGGTCCGGGTCAACCGCGACGAGCTGGTGGAGTTCCAGGTGGACGGGACGCACGGCTCTGCGGTCGCGGGGCTGCGCGGCTGCCGGATCCAGCACCGCGCGGCGACGCCGAAGCCGGTGTGGAATCCGGATCTGCCGCTCACCGAGCGGTTCCGCGACCAGTGGCAGGAGGTTCCGGACAACAGCCCCGCCGACAACGGCTTCAAGGCCCAGTGGGAGCTGTTCCTGCGCCACGTCGTCCTGGACGAGCCCTGGCAGTGGGACCTGCTGGCCGGGGCCCGCGGCGTGCAGCTCGCCGATCTCGGGCTCCGCTCCTCGGCCGAGGGTCGGCGGCTCGTGGTACCGGAGGTGGCGCTGTGAGCATCCGACTTCCGTCGGTGGACGGCGGGTTCCGCACCCACTCCCCAGTCACCGCCCCGCTGGCGCCGCTGACCTTCGGCCCGGCCCGCAGCCGCACCTTCTATTCAGCCGCGCACGTGGTCGCCGACCCGCTGTTCGCCTCGTCCGAGGCGGAGCCGGTGATCGACTGGCAGAGCACGCTGGCCTTCCGGCACCGGCTGTGGTCCCAGGGCCTCGGGGTCGCCGAGGCCATGGACACGGCTCAGCGCGGGATGGGACTGGACTGGCCGGCCGCGGCGGACCTGATCCGCCGGTCGGCCGCCGAGGCCCGTTCGGTGGACGGCCGGATCGTCTGCGGAGCGGGTACGGATCAGCTGGCTCCGCACACCACGCATTCCCTGGCCGCCGTCACCGCGGCCTACGAGGAACAGCTGGCGCACGTGGAGGCCTGCGGGGCACCGGCGGTGCTGATGGCCTCGCGGGCCCTGGCCGCGGCGGCGCGCGGCCCGGAGGACTACCTGGAGGTGTACGGGCAGCTGCTGCGGCAGAGTTCCCGGCCGGTCGTCCTGCACTGGCTGGGGCCGATGTTCGACCCCGCGCTGGAGGGCTACTGGGGCCACGAGGACCTCGACGAGGCCACGGACGTCTTCCTGAAGATCATTTCGGAGTATCCCGGGAAGGTCGACGGGATCAAGGTCTCGCTGCTCGACGCGGGGCGCGAGGTGGGGATCCGGCGCCGGCTGCCGGCGGGAGTGCGCTGCTACACCGGCGACGACTACCACTATCCGGAACTGATCGCCGGGGACGGGGAGCTGGCCAGCGACGCCCTTCTGGGCATCTTCGATCCGATCGCGCCGATCGCGGCGCGGGCCGCGATCGCCCTCGACCAGGACGACCCGGTGGGATTCCGGGAGCTGCTCGATCCGACGGTGGCGCTGTCCCGGCACCTGTTCGCGCCGCCCATCCGCTACTACAAGACGGGGGTCGTGTTCCTGGCCTGGCTGGCGGGGCACCAGGGGCACTTCTCGATGGTGGGCGGACTGCACTCGGCCCGCTCCCTCCCCCATCTCTCGACCGCGTACGAACTGGCCGACGACCTGGGCCTGTTCCCGGACCCGGAGCTCGCCGAGTCCCGGATGCGACAGCTTCTGGCCCTGCACGGGGTGACCTCGTGAGCCCGGCACCGGCGCCGGACCGGTTCAGCCTGAACCAGGAGACGATCCGGCAGTGGTCGCTGCCGGAGCTGGTCGCCGGCTGCACGGCGGCCGGAGTGTCCGCGGTCGGGCTGTGGCGCGATCCGGTGCGGCGGTTCGGGGTGCGGGAGACGGCGAAGCTGGTCGCCGGGGCCGGCCTGCGGGTCAGCTCGCTGTGCCGGGGCGGCTTCTTCACGGCCGCCGACCCGGTGGGAAGGGGAGCTGCTCTGGAAGACAACCGCCGGGCCGTGGAGGAGGCCGCCGAGCTGGGCGCCGACACTCTGGTCCTGGTCTCGGGCGGGCTGCCGGCAGGGGACCGGGACCTGCGCGGAGCCAGGGAGCGCATCGTCGGCATCCTGGGCGATCTGGTTCCGTACGCCGCCGCGCACGGGGTGCGCCTGGGGATCGAGCCGCTCCACCCGATGTACGCGGCGGACCGCTGTGTGGTCTCCACCCTGGGGCAGGCCCTGGACATCGCCGAGCGGTTCCCGGCGGAGCAGGTGGGCGTGGTCGTCGACTCCTACCACCTGTGGTGGGACGAGCGGCTCCCTTCCGAGGTGCGGCGGGCCGGCGAGACCGGGCGGATCGTGTCGGTCCAGGTGGCCGACTGGGTGACCCCGCTCCCGGAGGGCGTGCTGCTGGGCCGGGGCCAGCTGGGCGACGGCTCGATCGACCTGCGGGCCTTCCGTGAACTGACCGACGCCGCCGGGTACCGGGGGCCGGTGGAGGTGGAGATCTTCAATCCGGGGCTGTGGGCCCGGGACGGTGGGGAGGTGCTCCGGGAGGTGATCGACCGCTATCGCGAGCACGTCACGTGAGGTAGCTGGGGGGCAGACACCCCGGGGGCCGGAGCGTTTCAGTCAAAGGAGACTGCGATGACAGATGTGTGGAGCCGCCGCGCCTTCCTCACGGCGGTGGGCGGAAGCGTGGTTCTGCTCGGCACACCCGCCTTCCAGGCGGCCGCCGGGACGGTGACATCGGTCCACGAGGCCATGCGCACGGTGTGGCAGGGCCTCGTCCTGGGGCCCCCGTTCTCCCCCGCCGCGGAGCCCTTCCGCACCCGGCTGGCGGCACTGGGCACGCAGGCGGGGCAGTGGCGCTCCGCCATGGCCCCGGCCACCGGTTCGCTCTGGCCCGACCAGGTGTTCACCACGGACCCCGAATGGATGGCGCAGAGCTACTACCGGCTGCGCGGCATGGCGGAGGCCTACGCCCGGCCAGGGACGGGACTCACCGGCGACGCCGGACTGCGCACGGCCGTACTGACCGGGCTGGACCATCTCCACGCCCAGGTCTACAACGCCGGCCAGGCGCGGTACGGCAACTGGTGGTGCTGGCAGATCGGCGCCCCCCCAGGCGCTGCTCGACACCGTCGTCCTCATGTACGGCCAGTTGTCCGCCGCCCAGCTCGCCGGCTACTGCGCCGCCGTGGACCATTTCGTGCCGGACTCCTCGGTCGGCACGTACACGGGGACGAGCACCGGAGCGAACCGGGTGGACCTGTGCCGGGTGCTCGCGCTGCGCGGCGTGGTCGGCGGGGACGACGCGAAGATCGCCCTGGCCCGGGACGCCCTGTCTCCGGTCTTCCCGTACGTCTCCACCGGTGACGGGCTCTACCGGGACGGCTCCTTCATCCAGCACACCTACGTCGCGTACACCGGGTCGTACGGGTCGGTCCTGCTCGGCGGACTGGGCATGCTGTTCGGCCTGTTGAAGGGGACGGCGTGGGAGGTCACGGATCCCGGAGCGCGGACGGTCTTCGACGCGGTCGAGCACGCGTGGGCGCCTTTCCTGTTCAACGGGCTGGTCATGGACGCCGTATCGGGACGGGCTCCCAGCCGGGGCGTCCAGGTGGCCGATCCCCTCCAGGCGCAGATGGACGACCACACCCGCGGGCACGCCGTTCTCGCCGCGATCCTGCTCCTCGCCGAGGGTGCGAGCAGTGCCGACCGGGCCCGCTGGCAGGCCCTGGTGAAGGGCTGGGCGGCGCGGGACCACTACAGTCCCCCGTCGGCGGACCCCACCCAGACCCTGTCCGCCCTGGCCAGGTTCTCCGGGCTCGCGGCGGACACCTCGGTCACGGCCGCGCCCGAGCCGGTGGCGCACCGGCTGTTCCCCTCGATGGACCGGGCCGTGCACCGGCGGCCGGCCTGGGCCGCCTCCCTGTCCATGGCCTCGAAGCGGATCACACACTACGAGACGGGCAACGGCGAGAACCTGCGCGGCTGGCACACCGGCAGCGGCATGCTCTGCTGGTGGGGCTCCAGCTACGGGAACGGCCAGTACTCGGACGCGTTCTGGCCCACGGTCGATCCGTACCGGCTGCCGGGGACGACCGTGTCGCGCAAGGTGCTGGCCGACGGCGCGGGCGGCGACTGGGGGGCCTCCCGGCCGGACGCCATCTGGGTGGGGGGTACGACGGACGGAGAGTTCGCGTCGGTGGGCCAGCACCTCAAGGGGCTGGGGAGCACCCTCACGGCCCGCAAATCGTGGTTCTTCCTCGACGACACGGTGGTCTGCCTGGGCGCGGGGATCACTGCCACCGACGGCACCGCGGTCGACACGGTCATCGACAACCGGAATCTGGGCGCGGACGGCAGCCACGCGCTGACCATCGGTGGCACGGTCCAGCCGGCCACTCTGGGCTGGACCGCCTCCTTCCCCGGGCCCGGCTGGGCGCACCTGGCGGGCTTCGGCGGGTACGTGATGTCGGGGCCGGGCACCTTCAGCGCGCTGCGGCAGGCCCGCACCGGCCGGTGGAGCGACATCAATCGGAGCGCTTCCACCACGGCCCTGACCCGGCGGTACCTGACCCTCTGGTACGACCACGGGACGGACCCGGCCGGCGGGAGTTACTGCTATCAGCTGATGCCGGGCGCGTCAGCCGCCCGGACCTCGGCGCGGGCCGCCGCCACGGGATGGCTCACGGTGCTCTCCAACAGTGTGACCGCCCAGGGTGTGACGGTGGGCCCGCTCGGCTTCACGGGCGTCAACTTCTGGCAGGCCGCGACGGTGGGCACCCTGCAGGCGAGTGCTCCGTGTTCGGTGACGGTGCGGGAGCGCTGCGACGGCACGGCCGTGGTCCGCGTCTCGGACCCGACCCGCACGCTCACGGCGCTGACCCTGGTGTGGAGCCGGCCCGTGATCCAGGTGCTGTCCCGGGCCGCGAGCGTGGTCTCGGCGACCACCGGGGCCATGCTCCAGCTGGGCTTCGGCAGCCTCACCGCACTGGAGGGGGCCGGCCAGGAGGTGGTGGTCCGGCTGGGGTGACCACCAGGCTCCGGGCACGATCGCCGGTCTCCGGGCGCGCTCTCCCGGCCGGATCCCCGGCCGACCCGCGGGGCGGTCAAAGACCAGGCACACGGTGACATAACGTGCCCTGCATGGATCAGGAGCACATAGCCGGGGACGGCGAAGGCGCGGGCAGGCGGCGGTTCCTCGCCCTGGCGACGGGGGCGGCGGCCACCGCCGCCGGGCTGGGGGCCGTGGCCGGCTGCGCGAACGGGGACGCCGGTGCGGCGGACGGGTCGGGGCCCGGCGAGAGCCCGAAGCCTTCCGGCACGCCGGAGAAGGGCGGGCCGCACGGCTTCGACGTCAAGGCCGAGAACGCCCGCACGGGGAACGCCGACTGGCAGGTCACCAAGGCCGGGCCGGCGCGGGCCATCGAGGGCTTCGCCGACAGGGTCAGCGTCCTGCCCGGCGAGTCCTTCGGGCTGCACGTCTCCACCACCGCGCCCCGGTTCACCGTCTCCGCCTACCGCATGGGCTGGTACGGCGGAGCCCGGGCCCGCCTGGTCTGGCGGTCCGAGGCCCTGCCCGGGGCACGCCAGCCCGACCACACGGTGGATTCCGCGACCCGTATGGTCCGCACGCGGTGGACCCGCAGCACCACCGTCGAGACCAAGGACTGGCCCGAGGGCTGCTACCTGCTCCGTCTCGACGCGCAGGGCGGCGAGGGCCAGCGGTTCGTCCCCGTCACCGTGCGGTCCGCCGGCGCATCGGGACGTACCGTCGTCGTCAACGCGGTGGCGACCTGGCAGGCGTACAACCGGTGGGGTGGCTACGGAAGTTACGACGGCCCCAGTGGTGGGTACGCCTCCCGCTCGCTCGCCGTGACCTTCGACCGGCCCTACGAGTACGACGACGGCGCGGGGCTGTTCCTCGTGTACGAGGCTCCGCTGCTCGCGCTCGCCGAACGCCTCGGCATACCCCTGGCGTACACGACGACCACCGACGTCGCCCGGGAGAAGCGGCTGCTGGAGGGCGCGTCGGCCGTCCTGTCCCTCGGGCACGACGAGTACTGGTCGCCCGAGCAGCGCGCGCACTTCACCGCCGCCCGGGACGCCGGCACCAACATAGCGATCCTCGGCGCGAACTGCTGTTACCGCCGGATCCGACTGGAGGCCTCCGACCTCGGACCGGACCGTACGGTGGTCTGCTACAAGTCCTCCTACGAGCAGGACCCCGGGTTCAAACGCGGCCATCCTGCCACCGTCGACTTCCGTTCCCCGCCCGCCGCCGACCCGGAGAGCTCACTGCTCGGCGTGATCTACGACGGCTACCCGGTGGACGCCCCGTACGTGGTGACCAACCCCGGCCACTGGCTCTTCGAGGGCACCGGCGCCAAGGCGGGCGACGCGTTCGCGCACCTGGTCGGCGTGGAGTACGACAAGGTCGACACCGGTTTCACGACCCCTCGCCCGATCGAGATCCTGGCCCACTCCCCCGTGGTCTGCGAGGGCCGGCCGAGCCACCAGGACACGGCTTACTACACGGTGCCGAGCGGCGCCGCCGTGTTCGCGACCGGAACGATGCGTTGGGTCGAGGCCCTCGACGCGACGGGCGACGGGCGCAGTGGCGCCAACCACGGCCTGGACGCGCGCTCGGGCGCCCTGACCGCGCGGGTGACGGAGAACCTGCTGCGCACCTTCGCGGCCGGCCCCGCGGGACGGACGCATCCGGCGCAGGACAACGTGAGGGCGGTGTACGGGGGTTCCGGTTCGGGTTCGGGGGCGTGAGCCGTTACGGCACCGTCGTCTCCACCGCGCCCGGTGGGAACCCGCACGGCGAAGAGCGCCCGGCACGGCGTTCGGCCGTGCGCTCGGCCGTGCGCCAGGGACCGGGTTCAGGCGGACGCGGTGCCACGGCGGTCAGGCGTGAGGAGGTAGGCGATCGCCATGTCGCCATGTCGCCGAGTCCGTCGGCGTACTGGCGCCTGGCCGCCTCGCCGGTGGCGGGGTCGGGGGGTACGGAGTTGTGGAAGCAGGCGCCGCGGACGGCGCGGGGCAACCCCCTTTCGGACGTCGCCACCGGCCCCCATTGGCTTCCCTCCGGCTGGGCCTCCCTCGGCCAGCTGCTCCCCCCGGGCGCCTCGGGCAGTCTCCTGCGGGCCAACGCGTTCTTCGACGGCACGGACGCGGGTCTGCCCGCCCTCGTCCTGACCCTCTGGTGCGGATTCGGCGCCACTCCCGCCCTGCTCGCCACCGGCGCGACTAGCGCTCCGCCGGCACCGGCACCGGCACCGGATCCAGCGCCGGCCGCGAGGCACTCGCCGCCTGAGCGCCCGGAGCCCCGTTCCGCACGCGGAGCGGCCCAAGGCCGCGAAGGGGTCCCCGGCCTCGAGCGGGCACCGACCCCAGGAGGCCGAGCCGGAAGGCCGAGGCCGCGAGCCCGTGGAGGCCGTATCCCTGAGCCCCATCGCCCTCGCGGCGAAGCCGCCGCGGTGGACGGCGGACCGCCGGCTCCTGGCACTCTCCTGGCTTTCAGTGCTGCCCGGTCTGCCGGGCCCGGCGCATGGCCTCGCGGATGCCCCCGCTGACGGACTCGCCGTCGCCGGCAGGAGCAGGGTCACGGCGGCCAGTCCGTCGATCCGGTCGAGGAAAGCCAGGGCCGCGCGGCCGTCATGGGTGACCAGCGCGTCGCCGGTGAAGAACAGGCCATGCTCGGGGACCAGGTACCCGGTACTCCCCGGGCCCTACTCCAGCCGCTGATCGGCACCGAAGGATCGCACGCCGGGAACAGCGGGGCCCTGAGCGCCCCCTTGCGGGCCAGCGGCAGCGGAGTGACGATCACGGCGGGCCGGCGCGTCGGGGAGGGCGGCACGGAGCGCTCGGGTTTGGAGTGGCGCGTGGCGCTGCGCGGGCCGCCGCGGAGCATCCCGGTGCCCTGCTGGCGGAACCGAATGCCGGTGCCGCCCCACTGGAGGGCGCGGGCGAGCGCAGTGTGGATGCCCAGCACCACTCCGCGCCGGCGTCCCGTCGTTGGGAAACGGGCGACACGCACGCCAGCCTTCGCCTGTACGCCGTGTTCGTCCGCGGCGTCCACGAGCGGCCCACCCCCTGGCCGCCCTGCTTGCCCGGGCCGCTCCCGACGTCGGGCAGGTCCTCGCCCTCTCAGCGAGGAAGAGCGGATGACCGGTGTCACCGCTTTCATCACCCCCCTCACCGGGACGGGTGTCCTGCCCCACGACACCGACACCGCCCGCCTGGCGGACTCCTGCCGGGTCCCTGCCGGGCCGAAGCTGGCACACCGACGTCGGTAACACCGCCCCCGCACCGGACGCCGTACACCGCCGGGCGGCTCGGACTCCGCCGCGCCGGCTCCCACCCCGGACCCGGGCAGCCCGGCTGTCGGCTCGAAAGGCCTGGACTCCCCAGTAAGGGATGTTTAGGATCATGTCGCGGCATCGCGTGTCGGTCACCGGCTGGGTGAGACATGGAGGTGCCGGGACATGCCTTTCGGAGGCATCCACTCATGACCGTCCAGCTCAACCACACGATCGTCCACTCCCGCGACAACCGGGAGTCCGCGGAATTCCTGGCGTACTTCCTCGGCCTCGAAGTCGGGGCACCTTGGGGCCCCTTCATCCCCGTCGAGACGGCCAACGGCGTCACCCTGGACTTCGCGACCGCCCCGGACGGGTCCATCACCCCGCAGCACTACGCGTTCCTCGTCTCCGAGGCCGAGTTCGACGAGGCCTTCGCGAAGATCCAGCGGGCGAAGATCACCTACTTCGCGGACCCGCACGGCCGCCACCCCGGCGAGATCAACCACAACGACGGCGGGCGCGGCGTGTACTTCCAGGACCCCTCGGGGCACGGCATGGAACTGATCACCCGGCCGTACGGCGGCTTCAAGGAGTAGGACCGGGGCGGGGTCCGTGGCCGCCCCGAGCGGATGCGGCGGCGGCACGGCACCCCAGCGGGTCGGCAGCGCGGCGTCCGCACCTCCGCACCTCCGCACCTCCGCACCTCCGCACCTCCGCACCTCCGCACCTCCGCACCTCCGCACCTCAGTCGAGCATGCGCCGCATGACCCACTCCGGTAGCGCCGGGTTCCGTGCGGCCGCCCTCGCCGTCTCCTCGTCGCCGAGCAGCCCGGCCAGGGCGGCCACCGGCAGCCGCGGGTGCTGGGCGGCGAGCCGGCGGACGTACGGGTCCGGGTCCTCGAGCAGACGTAGCGCCGACTCCGCGGACAGCCGGGGGTCGGTCGCGGCCCGGGCCCGCACCTCCTCGTCCCCGTCCCGGCTGAAACGTTCCACCAAGTCCGCCGTCGAGTCCGGGTCGTCCAGCGCCAGCTGCCGCAGCCGCCGGTTGGGGTCCTGCGCGTGGCGCAGCAGGTCCCGGCCGGGGAAGTTCGGGTGGCCGTAGGGCCGGTTGGGCGTGGAGAGGCTCCCGGTCCACCAGTTCCAGACCTCGAGCAGCATGTCCGCCGGGGCGTCGTCGCACTCCTCCGCGAGGAAGAGCCGCACGACCCGGTCCTCGTCCCCGGCCAGCCGTTCCACGACATCGGCCGGCAGCCGCCGGGACCTCGCCACGCTGCCGCGGAGCACGGGATGGACGGAGGCGGCGAGCCGCCGCATCGCCTCGGGGTCACCGTGCAGGGCCACCACCCACGGTACGGTGCGGCGCATCCCGTCCAGCTCCAAGCCCGCCAGGAGACCGGTCCGCTGCTCCTCCGTCAGCTCGGGCCGCACCGATACGGCGAGGCGTACGGCGTGCTCCGGATCGGCGGCGAGCACGGCGACCAGGTCAGGGCCCAGGTAGGGTTCTCCGCGAGTCTCCGGCGCACGGAGGGCTCCTCGTCCGCGCAGAGCCGGGCCGCGAGGTCCTGTTCCAGCCGCAGCGTCTCCACGGTGCCGTACTTCCCGTGCAGGGTGTGGAAGAGCTCGCCCGTGACCGGGACCTCCTCGTGTCGGGCCACCGCGACCGCCCTCCGCACCACCTCGGCGGGGTCCCCGGTCAGGCGGTCCCGCACCTCGTCCCGGAGCTCCGCCCAGGCCGCCTCGCAGACGGCCGCGCGCACGGCCGCCGCCGGATCGGAGGCCAGCGCGGCGAGCAGCCGCCCCGGCAGACCGGGCAGGCTCGCGGCGTCCGCCCTGACCGCGTGGGACCTGACGGTGGCCACCGCCTCGTACGCTTCCTCCGTCAGCGACACCCCGGCGTCGGCCGCCAGTGCCGCCACCGAGTACCTCCACTGGGAGCCGGCCTCTGCCAGGACGAGCCTGGACCACTGGTCGGCGGTCAATGGGACGCAGGTCCGGGTGCCGGTCCTGGAGAACCGCATCGTGCCGCCCCGGTACTCGGCGAGCCCGCCGCGCACGTTCCGGTCCGGGTGCCCGATCGCCGTCTCCAGTACCGCCTGCGGCAGGTCGGGCCGGTGCAACACCTGCTCGCTGACGCCGATCAGCCCCACCAGGATCCCGTCGGGCGCGGCACGGTTCATGCTCAGGCCCTCGCGCCGGGCCCGGCGCAGCCTCTCCCCCACCGCCTCGCCGAACTCCAGACCGTCCCAGCCCGTCATGTCAGTGCCCCGCCCGCTCCCCATCCTCCGGAAGGTAGACGATGCTCGGCGCACCCGTCGTAGGGTGGGTACCGATGCGGGTGCGGACCCCGTACACCGCTGCCAGCAGCGGCTCCGTCAGTACCTGTGCCGGGGTGCCCGATGCGGCCACGCGGCCGCCCGCCAGGACGTACAGGCGGTCGCAGTACATCGCCGCCAGGTTGAGGTCGTGCAGGACCAGCAGGGCGGTGGCCGGCAGGGCGCGGACCAGGCCGAGGATCTCCAGCTGGTAGCGGATGTCGAGGTGGTTCGTCGGCTCGTCCAGGGCGAGCAGGCCCGGGTCCTGGACGAGGGCGCGGGCCACCAGGGCGCGCTGGCGCTCGCCGCCGGAGAGCCCGTCGAAGCGACGCCGCGCGAGGGCGGCCGCGCCGACGGTCTCCAGGGCCTCGGTGACGCGTCGAACGTCGTCGGGGCCGTCCTGCTCCCAGAACCGTTTGTGCGGGCTGCGCCCCATGGCCACCACCTCGCGCACGGTCAGCCCGAAAGTGCCGGCCGCGTCCTGGGGCACGACCGCCACCCGCCGGGCGCGGTCCTTGACGCCCAGCGTGGCCGCGTCCTGGCCGTCCAGCACCACGCGCCCGCCGCTCGGGCGCAGGGTGCCGTAGACGCAGCGCAGCAGCGTCGTCTTGCCGCTGCCGTTGGGCCCGACCACGCCGACCGTCTCGCCGGGACGGGCGATGAGATCGATCCCGTGCAGCAGCGGCTGCCCGTCGATCTCGTAACGCACGTCCTCGACGGCGAGTTCCGCCGGCCCCGGGGCGGGCCTGGTTCCGGACCTGGTTGCGGGCCTGGTCCCTGCCGTCATCCCGCAACCCCTTCGCCACGGGTGGACCTGCGCAGCATCCACAGGAAGAACGGCCCGCCGACGAGCGCCGTGACCACCCCGACCGGAATCTCCTCCGGCGCGGCGGCGGTACGGGCGACCAGGTCGGCCAGGGTCAGGAACACCGCGCCGCCCAGGGCGGCCACCGGCAGCAGCGCCCGGTGTCCGGCGCCGACGACCATACGGGCGGCGTGCGGAACCATCAGCCCCACGAAACCGATCGCACCGCTGGAGGCCACCAGCACCCCGATGACGAGCGAGGTGAGGACGAAGACGGCCGCCCGGAACCGGCCGGTGTCCAGGCCCAGTGTGTGGGCGCCCTCCTCCCCCGCGAGCAGCAGGTCGAGCGGCCGGGCGAGGGCGATCAGCAGTCCGGTGCCGAGGATCAGGGCGCCGGTGGGCAGGGCCAGTTCGCCCCAGCGGGCCCCGCCGAGTCCACCGAGCGTCCAGAACAGCACGCTGCGGATCTGGTCGGGGTGCGCGGCCAGGACCAGGATCAGGCTGGTGAGGGCGGACAGGACGTACTGGACGGCGACTCCGGCGAGGATCAGCCGGCCGGTGGTCATGGCGCCGCCGCGCCGGGCCATCGCATAGACGGCGACGAGTGCGCCCGTCGACCCGGCGAAGGCGGCGAGCGGTACGGCGGCTCCGCCCGCGAATCCGAGGACACCGGCGCCGAGGACGATCACCAGTACCGCTCCCGCGGAGGCCCCGGAGGAGGCCCCGAGCAGGAACGGGTCGGCGAGCGGATTGCGTACGAGGGCCTGCAGCACGGTTCCCGCGACGGCCAGTCCCGCGCCGACGACGGCCCCCAGCAGGACGCGCGGCATCCGGACGTCCCACACGATCGCACCGAAGGCGCCCGCACCGCTTCCCGGTCCGGGTCCCCCCAGCACGATGTCGAGCACCTGGCCCGGAGAGATCCGTACCGGTCCCAGGGCCAGCCCCGCCACGGCCGACGCGGCCAGCGCGGCGGCGAGCACGGCCAGGACGACCGGCGTACGGGTGAGCGCGCGGGCGAACCGCTGCCTCACGCCGCGGCGGGGTGCAGCTGGCGGCCCAGAGCTTCGACGGCGTCGGCGACGCGGACGCCGAGCACGGCGCAGGACAGCGGCAGCACGACGAACCGCTGGTTCCTGATCGCGGGAACCTGCGCCAGCGCCGGGTCGTTCAACAGGCGCTGCTTCTTGGCTTCGACGGTGGTGCCGCCGTAGTCGTAGATGAGGACGACCTCGGGCTTGCGCTCGATGACCTTCTCCCACGACACGTCACCGAAGGTGTCCTGGAGGTCGGCGAACACGTTCGTCCCGCCCGCCAGCGAGACGATCTCGTTGCCGATGCCTTTGCCTCCCGAGGTGAAGGCGGAGGCCTCGCCCGAGTCGTAGACGAAGACGGTGGGCCTGGCCTTGTCCTTCACCCGCCCGCTGACGTCGTCGATGCGGCGCCGCTCGTCCGCGATGAGCCTCTCGCCGCGCTCGGGCACTGCGAAGGTCCGGGCCACCTCGGTGATCTCGGTCCTGAGCTGGTCGAGGCCGACCTTGCCGTCGGTGCAGTACTCCACGCTGAGCCGGGAGTTGATGCCTGACTTCGCGAGGCCCTCGCGGTCGCGGCCCTGCGCCTTGTCGAAGGCGCTGGAGTAACCCCCGTACACGAAATCGGGGTTGGCGCCGAGAAGGACCTCCCTGGAGGGGTACTCCTTCGCCAGCACCTTGATCTTGTCGTAGGCGGGCCGGTAGGCGGGGAGCACCGCGTCGTCGAGGTAGGCCGTCCCGGCCATCCTGTCCTCCAGCCCGAGGGCCAGGAGGATCTCGGTGGCGTGCTGGTTCATGGCGACGGCGCGGCGCGGTGGCGCCTGATAGGTGCTGCTGACACCGCAATTGGTGACGGTGTACGGAAATCCGGGCGCGGCGTCCGATCCCGCGGCCTTCGCCCCGGTCGCCGGCCCGGCCGGAGCCCCGCAGGCGGCCAGCGGTATCAGGAGCGGGACGGGCAGGAGCGCGCGCAGAAGTGCGCTGGGGTACGACGGCATGACGAAGCCTCTCCGGGGGATCCGCGTCCCCTGGTCGAACCGAAAAGGCGGTGCGTCAGTGTCTGGCTCCCGGTTCCCCTGGGGGGATCCGGTCACAGTGGCGGGACCGCACCGGATTCGCACCGGTTTCCTGTCCTGCACCGCCTGGATGACCCGGTCCACTCTGCCATACGGAGGGCGGTCATCCGTTCGGGCGCAGCACCTCGGCCGTCCGGGAGGCGAGCGCCCGGAGGGCCTCGTCGGAGGGGGACCCCGGCTCGGCGGTGTAGAGGTAGAGGGCCTGGTCGGGATCGTCCGGGAGGGTCAGGGACTCGTACTCCAGCGCCAGTTCGCCGACGACGGGGTGGCGGTAGCGCTTGGTGCCGTGGGTGTACTCGAGCACGTCGTGCGCGGCCCACCAGCGCCGGAAGTCCTCGTCCTTCTCCGAGAGCTCGCCGACCAGGGGGCCCAGCTCGGGGTCGTACGGGTGCCGGCCCGCGTAGAGCCGCAGCGCGGCGACGGCTCCGCGCGCGGAGGTCTCCCAGTCGGCGAGCAGTTCGCGGGCCGCGGGGGCGAGGAAGACGAATCGGGCGAGGTTTCGGTCGCGGTGGGCCAGCGCGTCGAAATCGGTGTACAGGGCCTTGCCGAGCCGGTTCGCGGCCAGGACGTCCAGCCGGTGCCCCATGATCATCGCCGGGGTGCCGTCCAGGGCCTCCAGCACCCGGTACAGCCCCGGCCTGACGCGCTGCGGAACGGCGGCCCCGGAAGCCCGGTTGGCGCCGGCCGCTCCGCGCCCGGACCCGTGCGCGGAACCTTGTCCTGGCCCGTGTCCTGGCCCATGACCCGGCCCGTGGCCTGGCCCCCGCCCGCCGGCCTGCTGCGGCCGGGCCAGGTCGAAGAGGTGGCTGCGCTCGGTGGCGTCGAGCCGCAGCGCGCGAGCCACCGCGTCGAGGACCTCGGCGGAGACGTGCAGGCTGCGGCCCTGCTCCAGCCGGACGTAGTAGTCGACGCTGACCCCGGCCAGCTGCGCGACCTCCTCGCGGCGCAGCCCGGGCACCCGCCGCCGGCCCGCGTGCGCGGCGGAGCCGATCTCCTCGGGCGCGATCCGGGCACGCCGGGAGCGCAGGAAGTCCCGCAGATCGGGATTGGGCTCGCGCCCGGCGGTGGCGGTCATCCCTCCAGGCTAGGCCGTCCCCTTCGGATCTCGCCGGTGGCGCCCGGGCTGGAACGGAAGCAGCCGATCCGCCGTAAGGGTGGCCTGTCGTACCCCCTGGGCGGCTTCAGCCCCGGGGCGGCCGGTGGAGCCCGCCGGACGGCGCTCTCCTGCAGGGGAGGCCCGGCCACCCCTGCGCCGCTCCCCCCATTACCGTTTTGGTTGCCCCGCAACGGGGCGCCCGGCCTTCGGAGTCGGCATGACTTTCTCCCCCTGTCGATCGCATGTCTTGGGGGGTGGTGTCACCGGCTCCGGAGGCATCGACAGACCGCTGATTAGGGGCATGACCACCGGCTTCTTCGCAGGTCGGGAGGCTCTTCGTAATGTGGATGTGGCGATCGGTGCCGTGGGACGGCCGGGCGACGGGGACGACCGGAGGACGCACGTGATCGACATCAGCGGCATCGGCGCCTTCCTCGGCCTGGACGTCGGCAAGGGCGAACACCACGCCACCGCCGTCACGCCGGCCGGGAAGAAGGCCTTCGATAAGCGGCTGCCCAACAGTGAGCCCAAGCTCCGCGAGGTCTTCGGGAGACTGCAGGCCAAGCACGGGACCGTGCTGGTCGTGGTCGACCAGCCGGCCTCCATCGGCGCTCTGCCGCTCGCAGTCGCGAGGGACATGGGCTGCCCGGTCGCCTATCTGCCCGGGCTGACGATGCGACGGATCACTGATCTCTATCCGGGCGAGGCCAAGACTGATGCCCGCGACGCGTTCGTCATCGCGGACGCGGCCCGCGTCATGCCCCACACGCTCCGCTCGGTCGATCTCGAGGAGGAAACCATCGCCGAGCTGGAGATGATCGTCGGCTTCGACGACGACCTCGCGGGTGAGGCAACCCGGATCAGCAACCGTCTCCGCGGCCTTCTCACGCAGATCCATCCGTCGCTGGAACGGGTCCTGGGCCCGCGAGTGCAGCATCCGGCGGTGCTCAAGCTCCTCGACCAGTTCGGTTCCCCAGCCCAGATCCGCAAGGCCGGACGCCGTCGCCTCGTGACCTTGATACGTCCCAAGGCGCCGCGGATGGCCGAGCGGCTGGTCGAGGACATCTTCACGGCTCTGGACGAGCAGACCGTCGTCGTCCCGGGCACCGACGCGGCCGCATTGATCGTCCCCAGCCTCGCCAACTCTCTCCAGGCAGTGCTTGACCAGCGAAAACTCCTCGCAGCCCGGATCGAGGAACTGCTGGAGCTCCACCCTCTTTCCAAGGTCCTGACGTCCATGCCGGGGATCGGCGTCAGGACCGGAGCCCGCATCCTCATCGACGTCGGCGACGGCAGTTCGTTCCCGTCCGCCGCTCACCTCGCTGCCTATGCCGGCCTCGCCCCGACGACCCGCAGTTCCGGTTCGTCGATCCGCGGCGAGCAACCATCCCGACGCGGAAACAAGCAGCTCAAACGGGCCTTCTTCCTCTCCGCGTTCGCAGCCCTCGCCGACCCGGCCTCCCGGGCCTACTACGACAAGAAGATCAGCCAGGGCAAACACCACACCCAAGCACTCCTCTGCCTCGCCCGACGACGAGCCGACGTCCTCTTCGCCATGCTCCGAGACGGCACCTTCTACGAACCCCAGACCGCCCCATCACCTTGACCAAACCCATAGGGGCACCCCCCCTTCCCGCAAAGGAGAACCCCGACCTCTCTCCGGATCCTGGCCACCCGCCGATCGTGCCGCGGGTCCTCTGCTTCAACCCAGGTTCGTGAGCGCCGACTTCGACCCGGTCGGGCACGTCAGGTTCGGGGGCGCCCGCGCCTCGACGGCACGGCAGTCCCTGAACGCCGCCCAGCTCGACCTTCCCGCCGAAGCCAGGGTCATCCGAGTCTTCCGACGCTGGTGGCGACCCGCCCATTGACGGCCCCGATCGGCGCGCGGTCGGTGGCCCAGAAGCTGGACGCCCCCCGGGCGCGGACCAGCCGGTACTGGGCCGGCCGGGTGACCGGCCTCGGGATCTGCGCGGCCAACGACGGTCAGGACCTGGCCGCCGAGCCCCTGTCGGTCACGCTCAGGGCCCGCGCCCAGGCCCGCACCGAGCACCGAGCACCGAGCACCGAGCACCGGTACCGGTACCGGTACCGGTACCGGTACACGGGCAACCGCCGCGGCCGCGACGGTCCGCACCGACGGGGAGGCCGGCGCCCCCGTGTCACAGCACAGTCACAGCCACCCCACAGGCCTCCGAGCCGGGCGACCATGACCCGATGCGCAGACATCACCTGGTCATCGCCCTCACCGGCGCCGGGCTCCTCGCCCTCACCGGATGCGGTGGCGAATCCGGCAAGTCGACCCCCAAGGCCTCGGATCCGGCCCCCACTTCGGCGCCGACCTCGGCCACGCCGAGTGGCAGGCCGAGCGCCGATCCGAGCTCGGCACGCCCCGACATCGGATTCCCGCCGAGCCCCCAACCCGCGCAGCGCGCCGCGTACCTGGCCGCGCTCAACAAGATCGACCCCGAGATCGTCAACGGGAAGGACGACAAGGCCGTCTCACGCGGTCTCGACCAGTGCCAGTCCATGAAGGGCGAGAAGGACCCGACCAAGCGAGTGGCCGGCGCCAACCAGCGGTTCATCGGGCCCAACCACCCCGACGGGTTCGGTCCCGTCAAGTCCGCACTGATCGTGGCAGCCGTCCAAGCCAACCTCTGCCCGACCTACTGACGTACCGACCTACCGACCCCCTGTCCGCCCAGCACCACTTGGCGAAGCGCGGCGCCCCCACGTAATGCGTTGGACAGGCCTCCGGTGCTGGGCGAGCATCTCCGCGATGAACAACGAACTTCTCCCCACCCCCCAACGCGTCCGCTTCGTCGAACTCAGCGAAAAGGCGCTGCGCGCGCTGGCCGACGGCGACCTCGCCGGCGGCAGCGCCGCGGCCGGGGTGGCCCTTGACGAACACTTCGTCGGAGAACGGGCCCGCTGGATCTTCGGCTACCGCGCCGACCAGCTCGCCAGGGATCCGTCCGCCGCACCGTGGACCACGCGGGCCGCGGTGTCCGAACCGGACGGGACCGTCGTCGGTGACGCCGGGTTCCACGGGCCGCCGGACGAGGCCGGCATGGTCGAGGTCGGCTTCACGGTCGTGCCCGGGCACCGCCGCCAGGGCTACGCCCGCACCATGCTGGCGGCGCTGCTCGCGAGGGCCGCCGCCGACCCCGGTGTCAGGACCGTGCGGGCCCGCATCAAATCCGACAACACCGCCTCCCTGGCCACCATCGCGGGCTTCGGTTTCACGCACGTCGGGGAACAGGGCAACGCACAGGAGGGGATCGTGTTCGTGTTCGAGATCCCCGCGGCCACGATCCGGGCCGCGTAGTCCTACGCCCCGGCCAGTTGTGTCCTGTTCAGCTCACTGGGCGCCATCCGAAGGCTCGTACCAGAGGCTCGCCATCGGGGAGCGCATGGTCCAGCCCAGCGAGGAGTAGAGCGCCCGCCCGTCCGGTGTGCCGACCAGGAGGCCGGTCCTTGCACCGGCCTCGTACGCGGCGCCCTGCAGCGTGCGCATCACCAGGCCGCCGAGACCCTTGCGCCGGTGCTCGGCGGCGGTCTCGACCTGGTCGACCACGGCATGGTCGCCGACCTGGGCGATCTGTCCACGGGCGGCGAAGTGCCCGGCAGGTGTGCGGACCAGTACTCGGCTGACACCGCCCCGGGTCCAGCTGGTGAGCGTGTAACCGGCCGGCACCTCGGGGCGCTCCGACACCAGGTGGCAGGTCATCAGAAACCCGGGAACGTCGCACCGCCACCCCGGCCCGACCCAGGGCAGGACCGCCTGATCCTCGGCGAACAGCTTCAGCCAGGTCCCGGGCGCGCTCGTCGCGGCGACGATCTTGCGCACATCGGCCTCGGAGGGCTCCGGCAGCACGTGCCGGGCGACGTGCTTGGGCTGCCCGACGTCGATCGTCCACCCCCAGGGCTCGTCGATGGGCTCCGAGCCGCCACGGGAGACGACCCAGCCGTCGATCCACATCCGCACGAGCTCACTGATCCTGATGTCCGGCATCGCGGCCCACCCCCCTAAATAGTAATAGTCCGCCACGTGGAGTGAACCTTACTAACCAGGGGCGGGATTTGACCATGGGCTTCTGCGCGCCGCGAGCGGCGCTTTCGCCTCAGTCGACGTCCCCTCAGGTGGGGCGACACTTCAGCAGGGCCAGCCGGGGCCAACGGGTCGCATGTCGGGCAGGCGATGGTCGATCTCGTACCGATCGAGACGCATCCGGAATCTCACCTGTCACATGCCTACCGGCCTTCCGGTTCCGGTGCATATGGTGTGGCTCCGGACCATCCCGGGCCCAGCGCCCTCCCGGCTCCCCACGGGAGGGTTGCCGCGCGCCCGGAGTCAGCCCGGCCCTTGTACGGCCTGGACGTGTCCGGCCTGGTCCACGGTGAGTGCGACCCGCTCGACCTTGCTCACCGCGGCGAGCGCGAGCCACACGATTCCCCACAGCAGACACGTGAACACGGTCAGGATGGCGTGCAGGACGTGGTTCACGGCATCCCCGCGGACCAGTACCGCTTGGGTCTGGGAGCGGGACTCCATGCGCCAGCCGTTGGCGATGTACTGGTTCACGGCCCAGTCGAGGACCATCGTCCGCTGATTGTCGTCGATGGGCTGGCCCGCCGGAGGGTGAAGAAGGGCGTGGGGCGGCTCCAGCGGCACGCCCCAGTGCTGCCATTCGTCACGCTTCGGCATCCGGCTCGCCTCCCCACACCTCGGGTCCGCCGCCCCGCCACATGATCGGCGGCCAGTCCTCCTCGTCGTACCAGCCGGCCCTCCGCAGGAACTCGGCGACGTCCGCCATCGAGTGGGCCAGGCCGAGGACCGAATCGGTCCCGTGGACGTGCGCGACCACCCCCCGGCCGCCGGTCGGGGCGACGGGGTGGACGGTGACCTGCATCTGGTCGGCCATGCCTCCAGCGTGCGCGCGGCAGGCTGGCGGGGCATCCCGGGGTCCGTCCGCTGTCAGGGCGGCCTGGGCCGACTGGCTCGGCGTACCCCGACACCCGCTCTCCGCGCTCGTGGGCGCCGTCGTCGGGCGTGCGCCACCCGGGTACCCCGAGTGGCGCTGCCCGGCTCGCGCGGCACCCCCCCTTCCCCAACGGCTACCGGGGCAGCGGAAGGTGGCGCCGACCGCTCCGCCGCTGCCGTCATCAAGCCTGCCGCAGGCGTGGCCGAGGCCCAGGAGCGGCTTGCCACGGCAGCGTGGACCGCACCCGAGGCACCGATCGCGAACCGACGGCGTATCCCCCGTGGACCACGGGCGCACGGCTTTCGGGGTCAGCCCCGCAGAGCAGCGATGGCCTTCTCGATACGCCGTTGGCGCGTCTCGGGCATCTTCGCGCTCTCGATGGCGCGCACGTGCTCGCGCTTGCGGCTGTACGTGAGGTTGTCGTAGGCCGCGCGGGCGGCCGGGTCCTCGTCCAGAGCCTGAGCGAAGTCCTCGGGCTCGACGACAACGCGCGGCTCGGTGTCGAGCTCCAGCTCGACCTCGACCTCCTCGCCGATCTCAACTTCCGCGGCCCGCCGGTTGGCATGGCTGAGGCCGATCAAATGGCGGCCGCGCAGGAGGGCGACCCGGCTCTTCCAGGAATGCCCGTTGATGGTGATCGTCACCGGGGGTCGCGCGCCCTCGCCGAGCGCTGCCACCACCTCGGACGGCACTTCCAGCCCCCGCATGGGCTCGGGAGGCTCGACATGGGTCCGAAACTTCAAAATCTTCTCCTGTTCGTCCTGCCGGTTCCCCGCGGATCCCGCCCCGGCTCCGATCGCCGCCCGCGCTCCCGCTCCCGCACCGGGGGCAAGGTCGTCCGGGACGGCAGCGGCACGCGCCCTGCCGTCCCGGACGGCCATGAGACAGAGATCGGGGCTACTCCGCGTAGGGCTGGTCGGTTCCTTGGTCGCTGTAGCCGAGACTCCAGATGTATCCGTCCGGGTCGGCGAAGGTGCCACCGTACCCACCCCACGGCAGAGCGCCGGCGGGCTTGAGGACCGTGGCGCCGGCCTTCTGGGCCTCCGCCAGGATCTGGTCGACCCGCGTCTCACTGCGGACGACGTAGGTCAGAACCAGTCCGCTGAAACCACTGCCTTCCTGGTCCGTGCCCACCTGGTCGGCCAGACCCTCGCGACTGTAGAAGCCGACGGGCGAAGCACCGTCCGATTCGAAGAACACCGAGATGCCGAAGTCGTTCTGAATCTTCCAGCCCAGCCCCTCGGTGTAGAACTGCTTGGCCCGGTCCATGTCCCGGACGCCAAGAAGGATCGAGCTGACGTGCGCTTTCATGCCTTGCTCCTGCACTGTTGTGGATGAGTGCCGGACATCCGGGCCAGAGCCCGGATGTCACATCGGCGCGTGTTCGCCGGCCAGTGGTGAGCAGGCTAGAGCCGGCTCCGTGAACGGCGCTTCTCAATTCCTGATCGATCCTGGGTACACCCCGGACATTCACGGACGTGTCACGCGGAGCGCACTCGCTTCCCGCGAAGAGCGGTCACGCCCCGGAACCGGCGGCCGGTGGGTCGTCGGCATGTGGGGCACGTGCCGGTCCAGGTGGCGATGAGGTGTTGGAGGAGGTCCAGGGCCTGGTAGAGGGTCAGGCCCAGGCAGGGGCTTTGGGCCAGGTCCGCCGTTCGGTGAGGAACAGGTGGGTGGCGGTGACGAGGGGGACGGGCCGGTGCGCTGGGTGAAGCAGGTTGGGTCCGCCGATAAATCCCTCGACATCGGTCGCGGTGATCGGGGACGCTTCGCGCGATGACCAGAATCGATGACACGCCGCCCGCGTGGGACGAGCTCACCCAGCTCACCACGTTTCTCGACTACACACGTGACACCGCCCGAGCCAAGTGCGATGGCGTCTCGGCAGAGAACGCTCGCAAGGCGCTCCTGCCGGGCTCGCCGCTGATGACCATGAGCGGAGTGATCAACCACCTCCGCTGGGTCGAGTACTACTGGTTCCAGGTGGTCTTCCTCGGCGAGGAGGACCAGGGTCCCTGGACCGAGGAGGACCCCGACCGCGAGATGCGTATCGCCGTCGACTTCCCAATCACGCAGTTGCTCGACGAATACGCCGAACAGAGCGCCCGCTACCGCGAACTGGTCGGTGGCAACGGCCTGGACGATCAGGCCGAGCGAGCCATCCGCGACGGCCTCCACGTCGACTTGCGCTGGATCCTCCTGCACCTGACCGAGGAGACGGCCCGCCACAACGGCCACCTGGACATCCTGCGCGAGATGCTCGACGGCACGACCGGCGACTAGATCCGGCGGAGATCACGGGCGGAGCCAGAGTCGGATCGAGGCGATGGTGACGGTGACATGGAAGATGTGGCCGCGCCTGTCGAACCTCGTGGTCACTGCCCGGAGTTCTTCGACGCGTTGATCGTTCGCTCAACTTCGTTCCTGCGCCTGTAGATCGTCTTGTCGCCGCCGAGGCGGCCGACACGGATGCGGTCCATGACCGGGATGAGCTTCGGAGCGTCGCCCCACCGGCCCGGAGTGATGAGCAGGGCCGGGAGGCGGCGTCCCCTCACCGGCAAGGTGGATCTTGCCGGTCAGGCCGCCCCGGGAGCACCCCGGTCCCTCGTCGGTCCGGTGCCGCGGGGTGTGCGCCCTTCCCCGGACGCCGGCCCGTCGGTCCTCATCGACGGCTACCGGACACCGGCCGCGATCCGGCGCATGGGCACCACCCGGCTGACCCGCTGACTCCGCGCCCGAGGCGTCCGCACCCCGGAGGAGCTCGCGGCCACGGCGGTTGATGCCGTCGAACAGCAGCACACCGCAGTCCCTGGCCTCCAGCGCGTCTGCTGCATGTCCGCCCTGACCGGCGTCCGCTGCGACCTAAACTCCCGAGCGTTCTACGACCGCAACCGAGTCGAGGGGAAACACCGCACGCAGGCCGTGATCGCCCTCGCCCGTCGCCGAGTCGACGTCCTGTGAGTCCCGATCCGTCACCGGCCCGCTACGCGCTCACGCCACCACTCGCCATAGCATCGCCATGATCATTGGCCTGTGCTGTGCAGTGCTGGGAGAGCCCGTGCCATCCTGTGGCAGTGCTTTTGAGTGATCACATAAACAGTGCCGACCTCCGCCCGCTGCGCTATCAGTTCCCCCTGGTCGGGGGCAGCTCATTTGATGACAATTGGCTTGTCATCGCTGGCACGTTGACGACCGCTGAGGGCAGCTGGTCCTTCTCCGATCCCTGCCTGCTGGTCGATGAAGCACGTGAGGTGGCCGCCTGGTTGCGGGCGGTGGCAGCCGGGACGATGGTTGCGACCGAACCTGATGCCGAAGGCGAGTTGTCCCCGGACACGTGGTTCGTCGAACCGGTCCTTGCCTTTAGCCTCGCCGACCGAAGTGAGGGTGGGGCGCTGCTTCGCATTCACCTGTCTTTGGAAGCGGCGCCCCCGTGGCAACAGGGTGACGACGGAGCGGACATCTACCAATACGTCGTGGAAGTGCGGCTGGATACGGCTGCACTCCTTCACGCGGCTGACCAGTGGGACCTTGCTCTGACATCTTTTCCGACCCGCTGATCAACGCGTCCTGCCTCGACTCGCCGCAACCGGTGCCGCTCCCCAGGCTGCGTGGCCCCCGCCGGTGACGCCCGGCACGGTCGCCCGGGAGCGGCTCCACTCGTTACTCCTCGGGCGTGATGCGCCAGGTGCCGTGACGTACGTCGAGCGTCGCGGTGAGGTCGGCCCGCTGCGGGAACGAGACACCCAGCCGCCACGGGTCTGGCAGGGCGGCCAGCCCGATCGTGACCAGCTCCTCGGTGACGTTGCCCAGGGCTCCGATCCAGTGGGGTGCGGTGGCGATCAGCTGCTCCGGCAACCAGGGCCCGGGCTCGGGAACGCGCGAGGAGGGCTCCTCGATGAGTTCGGCGAGAGCGGAGCCAGCCAGCAGGGTCAGTAGCCGCGCCAGGACCGCAGCCGGTAGGGCAGGGTCGCGGGTCTCCAGCAGCACGTAGCAGTCGTCGTGGCCCGAGAACCAGATCCGGGAGTCTCCCAGGCGGCTCAGGAGCGGTTCGTCGACGCCGCTCGTGCCGAGCACGAGGGCGAGCTCGTCGAGTTGCTCCGGGGTCACGTCGGCGGCCACGTCGATCAGCGTCAGCTCGTACGGCGACCAGGTTCCGTCGAGGAGACGGGGCAGGAGGTCGCGGTCCATCACCAGGAACTCCTCCGCGAGTCCGTTCGTGCCGGCCGCCCACGGTCCGAGAGGGTGGACCCTGCACGGCACGCCGAGCTCTGCCGCGATCAGCGCGGGCCGCAGTGGATGCCAGTCCTCATCCAGGTAGGAGTTGGTCTCCAGCGACACCACCGCCACCGCGTCGTTCGCCACGCCCATGAGCAGGTCGACCAGCTCGCCCGCCTGGGCCGCACCGGCGCTCACCCGCCACAGTCCCTCGGCCTCACGGACGCTGAAGCTCAAGGGGAACGGCTCGCGCTCCATGCCGACACTGTTCACTCCGAACGCGCCCTGCTGCCCGACCTCGATCACTGCCCCACCCCCAGAACCCGCCGGACGCCACTGCGCAGCCCGTACGTATCAATCATCGCCGGTCGGCGGGGCGGTACCGAGGCAACGACGAACACCCAGGGGGAAAGTGGCTCCCACCTGGGCGTTCTACGTTCGTTCCTACTGGACCAGCATGGCAGGGGTGGCAGGAGTCGAACCTGCGACATCTGGTTTTGGAGACCAGCGCTCTGACCAGCTGAGCTACACCCCTTCGGTGGGACCAACCATGTCATGACGCCCGCCGAAGATCCACTGAATTCTGCGGTCAGCCGCGAGAAATTTCATCGCGCGTCCTGGCGCCCGAAGACCGGAGCCAGTCGAGCAGCGACTCGTCCTCGCTGGTCAGAGCCGCGTCGAGCGGGGTCAGCCCGTCGTAGCCGATCCAGTTGATGTCCGCGCCTCGAGACAATAGGTATTGCGCTGTGGACAGTTGACCTCCGTGACAGGCCCCCCAGAAGGCGCTGGTGACCTCCTCGGGAGCGGCTCCCGCGGTGACGAAGGCCTCGACCGGGGCCAGCAGTCCGAGAGTGGCCGCGTCCTGGAGGGTGGGGCGGGCGCCTAGCTCGAGGAGTCTGCGCGCCGCCCGCCACTGCCCGAAGCCGCTCGCGTCGGACAGCGGGCCGCCGCCGCCGAGAACCGAGCCCGGGGCATTGACGTCCGCACCCGATGCGACGAGGGCCTCGATCGCGGTGACGTCGTCGTTGCTCGCGGCCCAGTGCAGCGGGGTCTCGGGGTGTGAGCCGACGAACCGGGCGCCCGGGTCGGCCCCGGCGGCGACGAGGGCACGGATCACCTCCGCGGTCCGGGGGCAGTGGCCGGGCCAGTCCACGGCGATGTGCAGCAGGCTCCGCTCGCCCGCCGCCTCGCCCCGCTTCACGATCCGGCCCCCCGCGAGCCCGGGATTCCCGGCCAGCAACCGCCGGAGTCCGTCCAGGTCTCCGCCGCGGATCGCCGCGGTGACGGCGACGGCGAGCGGATCGTCCGATGGCAGAGCGAGCATGCCGCACAGGCTACGAGGCCCCGACGCCCCCGTACGGATGGCACGAGTGGCGTGTTGACCACCGCCACGCCTTGCGGCCCGCCGCCCGTTCCGCGCTGCGCGAGATCCTCGACCACCTCACGCGGTACACGCGCGCCGGACCGTTCCAGCCCGCGGCCCGGTCGCGTGGTCGGCGGGCCGCCCCTGGCGGTCAATCGCGGCGGATCGCGCCGCCCCCTTGACCCACTGTGGTCCAGACCAATAGTTTCCGCATGCACAGCGCACGCGCCCCGGCACCACTCACCGCATCCGTAAAGGAAGCCCATGCGCCGCAGCATGCTCGGCAGGCTGGCCGTCGCCGCCTGCTCCCTCTCCCTGCTGACCGCCTTCGCGCCCGCCCACGACGGCGCCGGCCACGACGACTCCGGGCACGGCCGCTCGTTCAAGAAGGTCGGCTACTTCACCCAATGGGGCGTCTACGGACGGGACTTCCAGGTCCAGGACCTGGAGAAGAACGGCAGCGCGAGCAAGCTCACGCACATCAACTACGCCTTCGGCAACATCGGCGCGGACGGCAAGTGCTTCACCGGCAACATCCCCGGTGAGGCCGACGCCTGGGCCGACTACGTCCGCCCGCTGGACGCCGAGAACTCCGTGGACGGCGTCGCCGACGACTGGGTTCAGCCGGTCGCCGGCAACTTCAACCAGCTGCGCGAGCTCAAGGCCAAGCACCCCGATCTCAAGGTCCTGCTCTCCCTCGGCGGCTGGAGCTGGTCCACGCACTTCTCGGACGCCGCGCTCACCCCGGCCTCCCGCAAGGCCCTCGTGGCCTCCTGCATCGACCTCTACATCAAGGGCAACCTCCCGCAGGACGGCAGCCGCGGCGGCGCCGGTTCGGCCGCCGGGATCTTCGACGGGTTCGACATCGACTGGGAGTGGCCCGGTTCGGCAGGCGACTCCGACACCACCTACCGCCCCGAGGACAAGAAGAACTTCGCCGCCCTGGTCGGCGAGTTCCGTTCGCAGCTCGACACCTACTCCCGCGCCCAGAAGCGGAAGTCGAAGTACGAGCTGTCCGCCTTCGTCCCGACCGCCCCCGCCAAGATCGACGCGGGCTTCGACGTCCGCCGGATCATGCGCGACCTCGACTTCGTGACCCTCCAGGGCTACGACTTCCACGTCTCCGGAGAGAAGACCACCGCCCAGCAGTCCGCGCTGTACGCGAGGAACGACTTCAGCGTCGACGGCACCGTGGACGCCTGGCTGCGGCGCGGCGCGCCCGCGAACAAGCTCGTGATGGGCATGCCGTTCTACGGGCAGGGCTGGACCGGCGTCAGCGGCGGCGGCGACGGCATGGGCCAGCCCGCGACGGGTCCGGCGCCGGCCACCTGGTCGGCCGGGTACGAGGACTACAAGGCGCTGAGGAAGCTGGCCGATTCGGGCGCGTACAAGGTCTACCGGGACCGGCGCGCCGGCAGCGCCTGGCTGTTCGACGGCACCACCCTGTGGACGTACGACGACCCGACGGTGCTGCGCGCCAAGACCCGGTACATCCGCGAAGAGGGCCTCGGCGGCGCGATGTTCTGGTCCCTGGACGCGGACACCGCCGACGGCGAGCTCATGACCGCGGTCGACCAGGGCCTGCGCGGCCACTGACCGGCCCCCCGAACCGCGCCGCCGGGCCGTGGAAATTGACCCGTCCCGGCGGCGCCCCAACCCATACGCTCCCCCGCATGAAGGCGACAACGGTACGGGCGGTCAACTCACTCACCTCGCGCTGGGCCGGACACGCGGCCGCGGGCGGCGCGGGCACGGCGTTCACGGCCGCCGGGGTCTGGCCGCTGCTCGCCCTCCTCGCCGACGGCGCCACCGGCCCGGCCCGCACCGAGCTGGAACAAGCCCTCGGGACACCCGCCGGAGACGCGGCCGGGGCGGCGCGGGAGCTGCTGACCGCGCTGGACGGCGTACGGGGCCTGCGCGCGGCCACCGGCCTGTGGGCGCGGCGGGACCTCCCGCTGCAGGAGCGCTGGTCGGAGCTGCTCCCCGCCGGCACCCGGGGGTCCCTGACCGGCGACGGGGACACCGACCGCAAGGCTCTGGACACCTGGGCCGCCGACCGTACCGGCGGCCTCATCGAGCGAATGCCGGCCGACGTCGGCCCGGACACGCGCTTCGTCCTCGCCTCCGCGCTGGCGCTCGGTCTGCGGTGGATCCGGCCCTTCACGCCCCGGGCGGCGTGGATCGGCGAGGGCCCCTGGGCCGGTGGTGCCGTACTCGGCCTGTTCCGCACCACCTCCCTCCTGGACCGGGTCCGCGTGGCACGGGCGCCCACAGGGCCGGTGACCCTGCTGGAAGTGGTGGGCGACGGCGGCGTGGACGTCCACCTCGTCCTCGGCGAGCCGCAGGCCCCGCCCGGCCAGACCCTGCGGACCGGTATCGCGGCCGTCACCCGCGCCATCGCTTCGACGGGCGCGAGCACGCTCCCCGAGGGCGACCCGGGGCCGGGCCTGCACATCGGGCAAGTGCCCTCGACGGACCGCCGGCACCTGCTGCGCATCAGTACGGTGGCCTTCGAGGTGAGGGGCGAGCACGATCTCATGGCGCACCCCGAACCGTTCGGGCTGGCGAGCGCCTCGGACCAGGGCAGGGGTCATTTCCCGGGCATCAGTGCCGAGCCTCTGGCCATCGGCTCGGCCCGGCAGACGGCCATGGCGCGCTTCCACGCCGAAGGCTTCGAAGCCGCCGCGGTGACCGCTGCCGCCATCGCATCGGCCGGGCCCGGTCCCCGGCTGAGGTACCGAGTCCGCCGGGCCGAGGTCGCCTTCCACCGCCCCTTCGGCTTTCTCGCCGTCCACCGGGCCTCCCGCCTGGTCCTCGCCGGGGGCTGGGTCGCGGACCCCGTCCCGTACGAGGAGAGGGAACTCTCGGAGGAGGAGAAGTCGGCGGAGGAGGAACGGGCCGATTCCGGACCGGAGGAGTGGGGTGGCGCCGCCCGGGGCAGGTCCGCGCTCTGACCTGGGGCTCTTTGCCGGCCGGGGCACGGGCCGGGATACGCTCACCCGATGACTTCGGACCAAACCCCCACCGGCGCGACCGCGGACAGGACCACCGCGGCCGATTCCGGCACCTGGCGGCTCGGCGACCTCACGGTCCGCCGCATCGGCTTCGGAGCGATGCGCCTCACGCACCTCGCCGACGGCACACCAAGCGACCGGGACCGGGTGACCGGGGTGCTGAGGCGGGCGGTCGAGCTGGGTGTCAACCACATCGACACCGCCTCCTTCTACTTCTCCTCGACGCGCTCCGCCAACGAGCTCATCAGCCGGGCCCTGGCCCCCTACGCCGACGAGCTGGTCATCACGACCAAGGTCGGGCCGGGCCGCGACCCGTCCGGGAACTGGTGGTGGGCCACCCCCGAGCAGCTGCGCGGGCAGGTCGAGGAGAATCTGCGCCAGCTCGGCCGCGACCACCTGGACGTCGTCAACCTGCGTGCCCCGCGGGGGCGGACGGCCGATTCGATCGCCGAGCACTTCGGGGCACTCGCGGAGCTGCGCACGGCCGGGCTGATCCGCCACCTGGGCGTGTCCAACGTACGGCCGGAGCAGCTGGCCGAGGCGCGCGCCATCGCGCCCGTGGTGTGCGTGCAGAACGCGTACGGGATCGGCTCCCCGGCCGGGGAGCACGCCTTCCTCGACGCGTGCGGCGAGCAGGGCATCGCCTTCGTCCCCTTCTTCGCGATCGCCGGAGCGGGGAGGGAGACCGGAGTGGTCACCGAGGACGGTCCGGCGGTACGCGGACTCGCGCGGGCCCACGGCGTCTCCCCCGCCCAACTGCGCCTCGCGTGGACCCTGAGCCGGGGCGCGCACGTCCTGGCCATCCCTGGCACCGGTAACCCCGAGCACCTGGTCGAGAACGTCGCCGCCGGAGCCCTGCGACTGTCCCCCGAGGAAATCGCCCTGCTCGAAGCGGCGTAGGCCGCCGGGCGCCCGAACGCGCGGGGCCCCGGTCCGGGAACGCGCCCGGGCCGGGGCCCCCGCGGCGCCGTACGGGTGCGTTGCCCGTACGGGATCCGCGGGATCGCGCGGACCGGCTTCACGCCGTGCGCGCCGGCGCCTGCCCCGTTCGTCGGAGGTGCTCGTGGTGTGCGGCCGCCAGGGCCGCCGTCTCCGCGAAGGCGGGGACGTACCCGGTGCCGCCTCGGCCGGACACGGAGAGGCAGGCGGCGGCCGTGGCGTGGGCGAGCGCGTCCGCGAGGGTGTCGCCCAGCGCGAGCCGCGCGGTGGCGGTGCCGGTGAAGCAGTCTCCGGCGCCGGTCGCGTCGACGGGGTCGGGGTTGACGGGGACCGGGAGGTACCGCGCCCCCGTTCCGGCGTCCAGCAGCAGCCGGTCGGCGCCCGCGGTGACCACGACGGTACGGGCGCCCAGTGCCCGGTAGCGGGCGGCGGCCTCGGCCGGGTCGTCGGCGTCGACCAGTGCCAGCGCGTCGGCCGGGCAGGAGGTCTTCAGCAGTCCGGTGAGCGGGGCGATGCGGGCCAGCAGGGAGCGGGCCTCGGCGCGACCGGTGAGCCGTGCGCGGAAGTTGGGGTCGTAGGAGAGGTGTCCGCCGGCCGCGTGGACGGTCTCGGCGGCGAGGAGCACGGCGTCGCGGCTGCCCGGTGACAGGGCGCCGGTGATGCCGCTGGTGATGAGGGCCGTGCAGCCGGTCAGCAACTCCCGCCAGGACTCCACGTGTTCCACGCGGAGGGTGGAGCCGGCGCTGCCGGTGCGCCAGTACACGAACTCGCGGTCGCCCTCGGTGTCGGCGCAGAGCAGATAGGCACCGTTGGGGCGCGGGGCCCGGCGTACGTGGGAGACGTCGATGCCGAGTTCGGCGGCGCGGGCCAGCAGCGGAACGCTCAGCTCGTCTTCGCCGACGACGGCCAGCAGGGCGGTGCGGGCTCCGGCCGCGGCGGCGGCGGCCGCGGCGTTGAGGGCGTCACCGGAGTAGGAGACGCGGGCGGCGGTGCCGTCGGCCGCGTCCCGCAGGACGGTGTCCGTGTGGATCTCGACGAGCACCTCACCGAGGACGAGTACGTCGTAGCCCCCCGAGGGGGC
Organism: Streptomyces sp. NBC_00435; assembly: GCF_036014235.1. Lineage (GTDB taxonomy): Bacteria > Actinomycetota > Actinomycetes > Streptomycetales > Streptomycetaceae > Streptomyces. Next base: position 7,455,118 of record NZ_CP107924.1, on the reverse strand, counting down.
CGGGGCTGCGGGTCGCGTCACGGCCGGCGCTCCGTACCGCTGCGGTCCGCGACCTCCGCAAGGTCCTCGAAGTCCGCGCGGTACCCGCGGTCCGCGAAGTCCGCGCAGTCCCCGCAACAGGGCCGGGCGAGACCGGCGAAGACGGCGGTCAGTTCTCCCGGGTCGGCCGGCAGGCCGTCGCCTATCCCGACGGCGGCGGCTCCCGCGTCGAGCCAGTCGCCGATCTCGCCCGGCTGGATTCCGCCGGTCGGGATGATCAGGGCGTCGGGGAGGACCGCCTTGAGGGAGCGGATGAACCGGGGGCCGCCCACATGGGCGGGGAACACCTTCGCGGCGCCACCCGACCGGACGGCGGAGGCGATCTCGCCCGGGGTGAAGCCGCCCTCGATGAAGGTGGCTCCGCGCTCCCGCGCGACCTCGCGGACCTCGGGGGCCGGATAGGGGGAGACGAGGAAGACGGCGCCCGCGTCGAGGGCGGTCCGCGCGGCCCCGCCGGTGGTGACGGTGCCGACTCCGATGAGGGCGGGGCGGCCGTGCGCGTCGGTGAGCGGCGCGGTGCGGGCCACCGCCCCGGCCCAGCCCGGGGTGGAGGTGGTGAGTTCGACGACCCGGCACCCGGCGGCCAGCAGGGCCCGGGTGCGGCGGACGGCCTCGTCGGCGTCGGCCTCGCGCAGGACCGGCAGCAGTCGCTGCGCGGTGATGGCCGCATACGGGTGACAGGACAAAGGACCCTCCATTTGTTCCACGTAGTGGAACTTGGTATCGTGTAACGGAACTCCCGCCCCAGACCATACCCACCTTTGGAGATCACGTGTCCACGGACGAGGGACCCGAGAGCGAGGAGACCGCGAGCGCCGGGCGCGGCGGCCGGACCTCCACCGCGGGCACGGCGCTGGAGAAGTCGATGCGGATCCTGGAGGCCGTGGCCGCCCCCGGCGGCCCGCACCGGCTCACCGATGTCACGGCGGCGGCGGCCGTGCCGAAGTCGAGCGCCTTCCGCATCCTGGCCTCGCTGGTCGAGCAGGGCTTCGTACGCTCCGAGGGCGACAGCCGCTACGGCGTCGGCCCCCGGCTGCGCGCACTGTCCGCCCTGGTCAGCGGCGGGGAACCGGCCAGCATCGAGCAGATCCTGGGTGAGCTCCAGGAAGCCACCGGTCAGGCGGTCCATCTCGCCCTGCACAGCGGCGAGACCATCACCTACATCCGGAAGCTGGAGAGCGAACAGCCCTTCCAGACGGCCTCGCGGGTCGGTATGCGGATGCCGCTGCACAGCACCGCGATCGGCAAGGGCATCCTGGCCCACCTGCCGCGGGCCGAGGTCCGCGAGCTGATCTCGGCCACCGGGCTGCCGCGGCGCGCGCCCCGCACGCTCACGACGTCGGAGGCCCTGGAGGCGGAGCTGGAGACCGTGCGGGCGCGGGGGTTCGCGGTGGACGACGAGGAGAACGAGGCGACCATCCGCTGCATCGGGGCCGCGATCCTGGGACCGCGGGGCCGCCCGGTCGGCGGCGTCAGCATCACCACCGTCACCTTCCTGGTCTCGCGCACGGAGCTCGAGGCCTACGCGCCGGCCCTGCTGGCGGCCACGCGGGCGCTGGCCCCGCTGCTGTAGCCGCGGCCCACCCGGCGCCACCCTCCGGCGGCTGCCACCCGATGGTCACTGCGGTCCGGCCCCGCCCCGCCCGGCGACCCGGGCCAGCAGCTCCCGGGCCGTCCGCAGGTGCCGGTGGCCCGGCTCCAGGACGGACTCGGCCCGTGCCAGGGCGCCGGTCAGCACGGCGCCCGCCTCGAGGGCCCGGTCCTGGGCCAGCAGGGCGCGGGCCCATTCCAGCCGGGAGTAGAACACGTGCGGGTGGTCCTCGCCGAGCGCCCGGGTCCGGTCGGCCGTGAGCTCCGCCCAGGCCCCGGCCGCCTCGGCGGTGCGTCCGGCGCGGGCGGCCAGCGCCGCCAGACTGCCCCGGACGGCCAGGGTGTGCGGATCGTCGGGCCCGATCCCCTCGGCGGCCTCGGCCTCGGCCAGCAGCAGCGCCAGCTCCCGTTCGGCCCCGGCCGGATCACCCGGCCGGAACCAGATCAGGCTGCGCCGGGTCGCCAGTACCTGCGGATGCCCGGGGCCGTGCACGCGCAGCCGGTCGGCCAGCAGCGCCTCCAACTGGCTTGCCGCCGCCCGGGGATCGCCGGCCTCCCCCGTGGAGTAGGCCAGCTGGTGTCGGGCCGCCAGGGTGTCCGGGTGGTCGGGCCCCAGCACCTCCCGGACGTCCTCGAGCAGCTCCGCGAACCGGGCCGCGGCCGCCCGGTGGTTCCCGGACTCCCCTACGAAGAAGGCGAGCTGGTGCCGGGCCGCCAGGGTGTCCGGGTGCCGCGGACCGAGCCGGCCGGTGCGCCGGCGGGCGATCGCGGCCAGGTCCGCGGCAGCCCTGCGCGGCCTCCCGGAGTCCCCGACGGCGATGGCCAGCGGCAGTTCGGCTCCGGACACCCCGCCGCGCGCGGCGAGGTCGAGGGCTTCGACGGCCCGGGCGAGACGGCCTTCCTGGTGGGCGACGAGCCCCATGTCATAGGCGTCGGCGGGCTCCACCCGGACCAGCAGCCCGTGCCACAGATGATCGGGAACCGGGCCGTGGCCCGGCGCGTTCAACAGGTAGTCGAACGCGGTGAATCCGGCGCCGTAGTTGCCGATCAGCAGCCCGCTCGTGGCGTAGGCGGCCGCGCACGCCCAGTCCATCGCTTCCGCGAAGGGCTCGGGCTGGAGGTCGCCCCCGCCGCGGGCCGCCAGGTAGGGGGTGTGCAGCTCGCGCAGCCACTCGCGGCTCACCGGGCGGCGCAGTCCGGCCCGGCGGCAGTCCACCGCCGCCGCGACCACGGCCGCTCCGCGCGGATTGGCTCCCGGAGCCCAGCCGTTCTCCCAGGAGGCCAGCAGTTCGGGACCGGCCGCCAGCACCTCGGCGACCCCGAACCGCTCCCCCGCACGCAGCGCGGCCCCGATCCTCGGATCGCCCCGGTGGGCGGCGGCCCGGCGGCGCTCGCCCCCGGACCAGTGCCGGGGCAGCCGGATGACGGCGGCCTGCTGGAGCAGGTCGCGCTGGGCCCGCCAGGCGTCCCGGTCGGAGCCGGTGAGCCGGCTCTCCTCGCGCGCGTCGTAGCGCCGGTATTCCTGGACCCGCATCGTCGCGATCACCACCGCCGTGCGCAGGGAGGCCAGTTGTACGGAGCTCAGGCCGCCCGCGCCGAGGTGGTCCTCCAGGTCGTCCAGCCACAGCACGGCGCGCCGCCGCCGCGCGGCGATCCGTACCGCCTCGGGCAGCGCGGCGCGCGAGAGCGGGCGCACGAAGGCGTGGCCGGGGTAGCGGGTGCGCACCACCTCGTAGGCGAGCCGGGTCTTGCCCGCCGTTGACTCCCCCACCACGAGGACGAAGCGGGCCCGCTCCAGGGCCGCGCGCAGCTCCGGCTCGGCGTCGCGCTCGATGTACGCGGGAGGGGTGGCCGGGGCCTCGGCCGGGTGGGCTCCGGCCAGTTCGGGCCGGTCCAGGTGGCGCAGCAGCGGAATCCGGCCGCGCTCCGTGCGCAGCACCTCCCCCGCGGCACCGGCGTCGGAGCCCTCCCCCGGCGGCCGCATCCGCTCGGCCGCCAGTCCCGACAGCGTGGTGACGGCCGCGCCGATCCCGGCGGCCCAGGGCCCCGAGGTCCACACCGTGGCCAGCGCCACCGCGCCCGCGCCGAGCCCGACCGCGCCGAGGTACGCGACCCAGCCCCGCGCCCGGCCGGTTCCCCGCAAGAGCAACGCCGACATGCCGCCCCCAACACGTCCCGTGGGAGCCCCATTGTCACCCCGGACCCGGATCCGGACACCCCAACGGACGGACCGGGAAAGGACGTACGCGGGACCCTGGGGCCGTGGGGTCGGGGACCCCGGTGTCAGTACGTCACGAACACCCGCCGGGCCGGGCCGTCCACCCGGATGCGGCCCCCCACGGGGATCACGACCTGCGGGTCGGTGTGCCCGAGGTCCACGTCGAAGACGGCCATCGTGCCGGGGGCGTACTCGCGCAGGGCCCGTAGTACGGCCTCGCGCTGCTCGCTGCGGTAGCGCTCCCGTTCCCCGGCGCCGAAGCGGTTCTCGAACGACCAGCTCCTCGCCCGGCCCATCAGCAGGGCGGGGAACTGCCCCAGCAGCCCGCGCTCGCCCATGCCGCGCAGGATCCAGTAGACCTCCCGGGCCCGCGGCATGTCCTCCGAGGTCTCCAGGAAGAGCACGCCGCCCGCGTACTCCCCGGCGGGCCGCACCGCGCGGCCGGCCATCAGCAGCCAGGAGATGATCTCCAGGTTGCCGCCCCAGCCGATCCCCTCGACCACCCGGTCGGCGTTGTGCCAGGTCCAGCCGGCCGCCGGCTCCAGCTCCGGTTCGCCGTCGAAGGTGCGCGGGTCCTCCCAGGAGCCGTTGACGTCCCCGCTGGCGGTGGCGGGGGTGAGCTCGTACTCGCCCGAGGTGAACAGTGCCGCCCGCAGGGAGTCGGCCGTCATCGGGTGCAGCGCGCCGGGCCGTCCGAGCTCGACCATCACCGAGCCCCCGTGGTAGCCGACCAGCCCCAGGTCCCGCAGGTACAGGAGCAGGTTGGTGTTGTCGCTGTAGCCGAAGAACGGCTTGGGGTTGGCGCGCAGCAGATCCGCGTCGAGGTGCGGGAGCACGGTGATCTGGTCCTCCCCGCCGATGCTGGCGATCACCGCCTTGATCCCGGGGTCCGCGAAGGCCGCGTGGATGTCGGCGGCCCGCTCCTCGGGCGTCGCGCCCATCGTGCGGGTCGTCGGGTACTCAACCGGCTTCAGCCCGAACTCGTCCCGGAGCCTGCGCAGCCCCAGCTCGTACGGGTGCGGGAAGAGCGCGGGCAGACCGGCCGAGGGGGAAAGCACCGCGACCCGGTCTCCGGGACGCGGCTTGGCGGGGTAGCGGGGAGCTGTCATCCAGTGATCTTAGGAAGGCCTGCTGCCTCCGCCACAGCGATTTGTGCCGCCTCTCCGGCCCCTCACCCCCTCATCCCCCCACTACAGACTTCCCCATGTTCCGCTATCACTCCTCATACGCACCTCATAAGGGTAGGATTCGGTCCTATGAGTAATGAAGGACGTGAGCTGTACACGGTCGGCGAGGTCGCCGATCTGCTCGGACTGCACGTGCGCACCGTCCGGAACTACGTCCGTGAGGGCCGGCTGAAGGCCGTCCGCATCGGCAAGCAGTACCGGATCAGCCGGGAGGACTTCGAGGCCCTGACCAGCCACCCCGCTCCGGCAACCGGGGAGGCGCCCGCGGTCGGCGAGGCACGGGGGCCGCACCTGGAGGTGTCGAGCATCGTGCAGATCGACGCGATCGGCCCCGACGCGGCGAGCAGGCTCGCGAACCTCGTCACGGCGACCGCGCAGTCGCCGCGGGACTCCCCGGCCGCCCTGCGCGTCCAGACCGTCTACGACAAGGAGCGGGCCCGTATGAAGATCGTGATCCTCGGCGACGCCGCCACCACCGCCGATCTGCTGCAGCTGGTCGACGGTGTGCTCGGCCCGGACAACGGCATGGGGACGGTGGACCGTGGCTGACCTCCTCGTGGAGCACCACGGCGTACCGGTCCTGCTCTGTTCCGCCGACGGTCCGCCCGTCGCCAGCGCGCAGGACGCGCTCGACCAGCTGATCGGCGCGGCCTTCTACCGGACCGATGTGGTCGCCGTGCCGGAGGCACGGCTGGACGGGGCCTTCTTCGACCTCAGTACCGGTCTCGCCGGGGCGATCATGCAGAAGTTCGTGAACTACCGGGTCAGGCTGGTGGTCCTGGGCGACCTCACGCACCGGCTGCGGGCCGGCTCGGCCCTCGCCGACCTGGTACGGGAATCGAACGAGGGCCGCCACATCTGGTTCCTGCCCGACGTCGACGCCCTGGCCGCCCGCCTCGCCCCGGCCGCCGATCACGCCCCCGCCCCGAGCCCGGTGGCACCGGATTCCACGTCCCCTGATTCAATCGCCGAATAAGTGTTATCGGAGTCCCTCTCGACGGTCTCCCAGGTATTGGGCATCATCGGCCGCCGGTACGGACAGGGATTTTCACATGAGCACTCAGCACACGGCAGCGCTGGTCGCAGCGGCCCGCGCGGGCGACGCGCGCGCGCAGGACGACCTGGTCGGCGCGTACCTGCCGCTCGTCTACAACATCGTCGGCCGGGCCCTGAACGGGTCCGTCGACGTGGACGACGTGGTCCAGGACACGATGCTGCGGGCGCTCGACGGGCTGGGCGGCCTGCGCGACGACCACAGCTTCCGGTCCTGGCTGGTCGCCATCGCCATGAACCGCGTACGCGCCCACTGGCAGGCCCGCCTCAGCGCTCACGGCGAGAGCGGGCTGGAGGCCGCCTGGGAGCTGGCCGATCCGGGCGCCGACTTCGTGGATCTGACCGTCGTACGGCTCCACCTGGAGGGCCAGCGGCGCGAGACGGCCCGCGCCACGCGCTGGCTGGAACCCGACGACCGGGCACTGCTGTCCCTGTGGTGGCTGGAGTGCGCCGGGGAGTTGACGCGTCCGGAGCTGGCGCAGGCGCTGGAGCTGTCCCCGCAGCACACCGCGGTACGGGTGCAGCGCATGAAGGCGCAGTTGGAGGCGGCCCGGGTGGTGGAGCGTGCGCTGGCCGTCCAGCCCCCGTGCGAGGACCTGCGGTCGGTGGCGGCGAGCTGGGACGGGCTGCCTTCCGCGCTGTGGCGCAAGCGAATAGCCCGGCACGCCCGTGAGTGCCTGCGGTGCTCCGGGCTGTGGAACGGCCTGGTCCCGGCCGAGGGGCTGCTGGCCGGGCTGGCTCTGGTGCCCGTCTCGGTGGCACTGGTCGCAGGCGTACGGGCGGCCCTGGCGGGCGGCTTCGCCTCCCCGGGCATGACCACCGCCGCGTCGGCGTTCGACGCGGGCCCGGCCGCCGGCCCCGCCGCGGGCTCCGACCCCGGGGGCGACACGGGCTTCGGCCCCGCCAGCGACGCGGGCTCCGGGGGCGACGTGCTCGATGCCCATGACACCATCACCCAGCTCGCCCCGGGGGCGGATCCCGGCGCCGGCCGCGCCTCGCTGCGCAAGCTCCGCCGCACCCGCGGCCGGCGCCGGGTGATCGGCGGCGCGGTGCTCGCCGCCTGTGTCGCGGGAGGCGGGCTGACCTACCTCGCCACGCGGCCCGGCGCGGTCTCCCCCGAAGTGCCGCCGGCCACGCTGGCGGCGCCCGGGGCGGGAGCGTCACTGCCCCCGGAGTCGCCCTCGCCCACCCCGAGCCCCTCGATGTCCGCCTCCCCGAGCAGCAGCCCGAGCGGGAGCGCGAGCCCGAGTCCCACCCCGACCCCCTCGGCCACTCCGAAGCCGAGCCCGAAGTCCACCCCGCCGAAGGACCCCGCTCCCGCCCCGCAGGGCGGCGGGGCCGCCGCCCAGGTGATAGCGCTGGTCAACTCCGAGCGCGCGGCGGCCGGCTGCGGGCCGCTCAAGGAGGACGCGCAGCTGCGTACGGCCGCGCAGGGCCACTCGGACGACATGGCGCGGCGGGACTTCTTCGCGCACACCAATCCGGACGGCGCGGACCCGGGCAAGCGGACGACCGCGGCCGGGTACCGCTGGTCCACGTACGGGGAGAACATCGCCAGGGGCCAGCAGACCCCCGCCCAGGTCATGGACACCTGGATGAAGAGCCAGGGACACCGCGAGAACATCCTCAACTGTGCCTTCAAGGACATCGGCGTGGGCATCCACCAAGGCCCCGGCGGCCCGTGGTGGACGCAGAACTTCGGTGCCCGGATGTAGCCCTCCCCTCCGGACCCGACCGGGGACCGCCCCGAATCGCCCGAACCCGCTCAGCCGATCTCCCCCTCGTGATTCAAAACCGGGGCAAGATAGTGGCTGGAAGCGAACGGGCAGTTCACGGGGGAGGTGGTCCGCATGGTCAGGCAGAAACTCCGTCCGCACCAGCGTGAGGCCGTCGACGCCGCGGTGCGGGCGCTGGAGCTGCCCGCCGGACGCCGCGTCCCGCAGTCGGGACTCCGCACTCAGGTCATCATGGCGACCGGCTCCGGCAAGTCGCTGGTGGCCGTGCACACGGCCGAGGAGCTGCGCGCCGGACGGGTCCTGGTGCTGGTGCCCTCCCTCGACCTCCTGGTGCAGACCGCGGCGGCCTGGCGCGAGGGCGGCCGGACCGGCCGCGCCTTCGCGGTGTGCTCGCTGCGCGGCGAGGACGCCGGCGTGCCGACCACCACCGACCCGGCCGAACTGGCCGGCTGGGCGGGCCCGCCCGTCGACCGGGTGACGGTGTACGCCACGTACGCCTCGCTCGGCCTGGGCACCATCGAACGCGCGCACCGCGAGGGGCTGCCCGGCTGGGACCTGATCGTGGTCGACGAGGCGCACCGGACCTCCGGCCGGATCGGCAAGCCCTGGGCGGTGGTGCACGACAACACCCGGATCCCCTCGGTCCGCCGGCTGTACATGACGGCCACCCCCCGGGTCTGGCAGGACGGCGAGTACACCGAGGGCCCCGAGGGTGCAGAAGGCACCGAAGGCGCGGAGGACACCGAGGGCACGGACGGCACCGAGGACTCCGAAGGCGCCGACCGTCAGCGGGAGGGTCGTGGCCGGGGCGACCTCGTGGCCTCCATGGAGGACGACGCCGACGGGCCGTTCGGCGCGCGCTGCTACACCCTGACCCTCTCCGAGGCCATCGACCGGGGCATCTGCGCCCCGTACCGGGTGGTCTGCGTGGACGTCAGCGATCCGGAGTTCCAGGCGGCCGTACTGCTCGGGCCGGAGGGACGCTCCGACGCGGTGCGCGGGGTGCGTCTCGCGGCGCTCCAGACGGCGCTGGTGACGGCGGCCGTGCGGCAGGGGTTCCGGCGCACGCTCGTCTTCCACCACCTGACCAAGGAGGCCGAGGCCTTCGCGGCCGGGCTGCCCGCGGTGGCCGCGCGGCTGCGCGCCACGAGTTGGGCCCCCCGGCCGGTGTACCCGCGCACCGTCTGGGCGGACTGGCTGTGCGGCCAGCACACGGCGGCGCACCGGCGGCGGGTGCTGGGCGCCTTCTCCGACGACCGGGTCGCGGACAAAGCCTTCCTCGGCAGCGTCCGGGTGTTGGGCGAGGGCGTGGACACCAAGGAGTGCGACTCGGTCTTCTGGGCCGACGTACGGGGCTCCATGCCCGACCTGGTCCAGGCCGTCGGCCGGGCGCTGCGCATCCGGCCCGGGGAGGGCAAGGTCGCCTCCCTGGTGGTGCCGGTGCTGCTGGGGCCCGACGAGTCCCCTGAGACAATGCTGACCTCACGGGCGTACGGGGACCTCGCGCGGCTCCTGGAGGCGCTCCGGGCCCACGACACCCGGCTCGTCGAGTCCCTGGCACAGCCTCAGGCACCGAGCCGGCGCGGGGCACCGGGTGCGGGCGCGGTGGAGAGCGTGAGCGGCCCCGGGCTGCGCGACGGGGCGCAGTCCCTGCTGAGCTTCTCCACACCGCGCGACCCGGCGCTGCTGGCGGCCTTCATCCGGCTCCGGGTCCTGCACCCGGAGCACGAGCACTGGCGGCGCGGCGTGGAGGCGGCCCGGGTCTACGCCAGGGCCGTCGGGGACCTGAAGGTGCCGTTCGCGTTCAAGGTGCCCGTAGGCCCGGACGCCGGCACGACGGCGACACAGGGGGGAACCGGGCGGACCGGGGAAACCGGGCAGCCAGGACAAACCGGGGAACCCGGTCAGGCCGCCGACGCCGGGCACGCATCCGGGACGGGCGAAGCCGGACAGGAGTGGCCATCGGGGCTGGCCCGGTTCCCGCTCGGCCAGTGGATCGCGGACGTGCGGCGCACGTACCGCCGTGGCGCGCTGGGCCGGGAGCGGGTGGCCCAGCTCGACGAACTGGGCATGGTGTGGAGCCACTTCGACGTGGCCTTCGAGGAGGGGCTGGCGGCGGCGAGCGGCTGGGCGGCCGAGCACGGCCACCTGCTGCCGCCGGTGGACGCCACCTGGCGCGGCGCCCCGGTCGGGGTGTGGGTCAAGAACCAGCGCGCGGCGGCCCGCCGCGAGGGCCCCGGCGCCCTGTCCGAAGAGCGCCGGGAGGCGCTGGAGGCCGTGGACGCGTCCTGGTGTCCGGGCTGGGAGATCTCCTGGCAGCGGGCCTTCCACCTGACACGGGTCCACCTGGACGCCGGCGGCCGGCTCCCGGCCCGCCCCGGGGAGGCCGTCGTCCAGGGCGAGGACCTCGGTGTGTGGCTGCGGGGCCAGCGCGTCGGCTGGGAGCGGCTCTCCTGGGCACAGCGCTGGCTGCTGGAGCACGCCCTCGGGGTGAAGCCGCCCGGGGAGGCGGACCGGCCGAAGCCCCGGGTGGGGCACGCCGCCGCGTGGGCGGCGCACCTGGAGGCGGCCCGGCAGTTCCGCGACCGCGAGCGGCATCTGCGGGTGCCCCGTACGCACGTGGAGCGGGTGGGCGACCGGGAACTGCGCCTCGGCGCCTGGATCGCCAACCAGCGCTCCCGCGCCGCGTCCCTCACCCCGGAGCGGACGGCCGCGCTGACGGAACTGGGGATGCGCTGGCCGGCCTCCTGACCGTTCCGTGCCCTTGGGCCGCCGGGACGCCCGAGTCCCGGCGGCCCGGCGGACCTGCGGTCCTGCGGTCCGTTTCAGTGGTGGAAGCCGGACCGGGGCGCGCTGTCGGTCACGGGCTGCGGATGCGCGGCCAGGTGTTCCACGGACCGGCGCAGGTCGGTGACGAGCAGCGCGATCTGGTCCCGGGTCACCCCGTGCCGGATCAGGACGCGCTGGATGACCGTGTCCTCGCGGTCGGCCGGCAGCGGGTACGAGGGCACCTGCCAGCCGCGCATGCGCAGCCGGTCCGAGAGGTCGTACAGGCTGAACCCGGCGCCCTCCGGGTCGGTGAGCCGGTAGGAGACGGCGGGCAGCGCCCCCTGGCCGTCGTAGAGGAGGGTGAAGGGGCCCATCTTCTCGATCTCGCGGGCCAGGTACTGGGCGGTGTCGGCGCAGGCCTGCTGGACCCGGCGGTAGCCGCCCCTGCCCAGGCGCAGGAACAAGTAGTACTGGGCGATGATCTCGCCGCCGGGGCGGGAGAAGTTGAGCGCGAAGGTGGGCATGTCCCCGCCGAGGTAGTCCACGGAGAAGACGAGGTCGGCGGGGAGCAGGTCCGCGGTGCGCCAGACGATCCACCCGACGCCGAGCGGGGCGAGCCCGTACTTGTGCCCGGAGGTGTTGACGGAGGCCACGCGCGGCAGCCGGAAGTCCCAGACCACGTCGGGATGGAGGAAGGGCGCGACGAAGCCGCCGCTCGCGGCGTCGACGTGGATGGGCACGTCCCAGCCGTGCTCGGCCTGGATCCGGTCGAGCTCGGCGGCGATCTCGGCGACCGGCTCGTAGACGCAGGTGTAGGTGACGCCGAGGATGGCCACGACGCCGATGGTGTTCTCGTCGACGTGCGCGGCGAGCTGTTCGGGGCGCAGTCCGTTGGCGCCCGGCTCCATGGGGACCTGGCGGAGCTCGACGTCGAAGTAGCGGGCGAACTTCTCCCAGCAGATCTGGACCGGCCCGCACACCAGGTTCGGCCTGTCGGTGGGCAGTCCGGCCGCGCGGCGGCGTTCGCGCCAGCGCCACTTGAGGGCGAGACCGCCGAGCATGGCGGCCTCGCTGGATCCGGTGGTGGAGCAACCGGTGCCGGTGGCGCCGGCCGGGGCGTTCCACAGGTCGGCCAGGATGTTCACGCAGCGGGCCTCGATCTCGGCCGTCTGCGGGTACTCGTCCTTGTCGATCATGTTCTTGTCGAGGCACTCGTTCATCAGCCGGTGGACCCCGTCGTCCGACCAGGTGGTGCAGAAGGTGGCCAGGTTCTGGGCGGCGTTGCCGTCGAGGAGCAGCTCGTTGTGGAGGAGCTCGTAGACCACCTCGGAGGGCGAGTGGTCCTCCGGCATCCGGTTCTTGGGGAGGACCTCGCCGCTGAGGGTGGACGCGAACACGTCCGTCTCGGCGTCGCGGGCGCGGGCGTCCTTCGTCTCATGGAGAGCCATATCGGGACTATATGGGACAGATCACACTGAAGTCGGCTTTAGAATTCTTAAGGGGCGGTTCGACCGGGCTCGGGCCGGACGTCGCTGCGGCTTCAGGCCGACTCGACAGTGTGACCCCCTCCATAGCCTCGCCACATGACCGCAGCATTTCTTGTTCATTAAGCTTTTTTGCAAAGGTTTTCCCGTTCGGCCCCCCGGAGCCGGCCCGGACGGGAAGATCATCTAAGTAGTTCGACGGGCAACTTATCCTTGGATGTCCGGATACAGGTCCCCTACTCCTCGGGCCCTGATACCTCTCGGCCCATGAACAAGCTCACCCGCCGTCAAGCCTTGGGCACGGCTGCCGGCGCACTCGCCGCCCTCGGCCTCGCAGGCGCCACCGCGCACGCGGCCGTCACCGGATCCCGCTCCGACTCACCCGCCAACCCCGCGGGCACCATCGAAGAGGTCTACCAGGGCCGCCGCATACGGATAATCCCCGCCGCCACAGGCGGAGACCACCACGGCGACCACCATGGCGGCCACCACGCCGGCCACGACTCCGCCGCCCTGCCGACCGTCCTCATCGACGGCCGCGAACTGCACGTCATGCGCAACGCCGACGGCACCTGGATCAGCGTGGTCAACCACTACGAGACCTTCGCCGATCCCCTCCCGCTCGCCCGCGCGGCCGTCCGCGAACTCCAGGGCGCCGACCTCGTCCCGATGGCTGGTATGTGATGACCGTTCGCAAGAACCAGGCCAAGCTCACCGCCGAGGAGAAGCGCGCCTTCGTCGCGGCGCTCCACGAACTCAAGCGCACCGGCCGTTACGACCGCTTCGTCACCACCCACAACGGCTTCATCATGGCCGACACCGACGCGGGCGACCGGGTCGGCCACCGCTCCCCCTCCTTCCTGCCCTGGCACCGCAGGTTTCTGCTGGAGTTCGAGGCGGCGCTGCAGTCGGTGGATCCGAAGGTGGCCCTGCCTTACTGGGACTGGACGGCGGACCGGACCGCCCGCTCCTCCCTCTGGGCCGCGGACTTCCTCGGAGGCACGGGACGGGCCCGCGACGGCCAGGTCATCGACGGGCCGTTCGCCTACTCGGCGGGCAAGTGGGAGATAACCGTACGGGTCGACGGGCGCAACTACCTGCGCCGCGACCTCGGCACCGGCGTGGCCCAGCTGCCGACCAGGGCCGAGGTGGACGCGGTCCTCGCGATGCCGGTGTACGACGCGGCGCCCTGGAACAGTGCGTCCGGCGGCTTCCGCAACAACCTGGAGGGCTGGCGCGGGGCCAACCTGCACAACCGGATCCACGTCTGGGTGGGCGGCCAGATGGCCACCGGGGTCTCGCCCAACGACCCCGTGTTCTGGATGCACCACGCCTTCGTCGACAAGCTGTGGGCCGACTGGCAGGCGCTGCACCCGCAGTCGCCGTACCTGCCCGCCGCCGGCACCCCGAACGTCGTGGACCTCCACGACACCATGCGGCCGTGGAACAACGTGACGCCGGCGGACATGCTGGACCACCGGAAGTTCTACACCTTCGACACCGAGCCGGCGCTGGCCGGGGCCGGCACCAGCCAGCGGTAGTTCAGTTCGGGGCGGCCGACCTGGCCGTACCGGGGGGTGCGGTCCGCGCGGCCGGTGTCCACCAGGTGCTCCAGGTACCGGCGGGCGGTGATCCGCGAGATCCCGGCCACCTCGGCCGTCCCGGCTGCGGTCAGCCCCTCGGGGGCCGACCGCAGCAGCGCGGCGACCCGGTCCAGGGTCGACGCGCCGATCCCCTTGGGGAGTTTGGACGCAGGGGGTGGGCGCAGGGCCGCCATGGCCCGGTCCACGTCGTCCTGGCCGGCCGCCTCTCCCGCCGCCTTCGCACGGAACTCGGCGTAGCGCAGCAGCCGTTCGCGCAGCGTGGGGAAGGCGAAGGGCTTCAGTACGTACTGCACGACCCCGAGCGCGACGCTCGCGCGGACGACCCCCAGATCCCGTGCCGAGGTCACCACGATCACGTCGGCCGGGTGCCCGGCGGCCCGCAGGCCGCGCGCGAAGCGCAGCCCGTGGCCGTCGGGCAGAGTCAGGTCGAGCAGCAGCAGGTCGATCCGGGTCCGCTCCAGGACCCGAGTGGCCTCCGCCAGGGAGTTGACGGCCGCCACGGCGGTGAAACCGGACACGCGCCCGACGTACAGCGCGTGCGCGTCGGCGGCCACCTGGTCGTCCTCGACCACCAGGACCCGCACCTCGGACGCGCTCATTCGCTCGCCTCCCTGCTCGCGGGCAGCCATACGGTGAACCGCGCTCCTCCTCCGGACAGTTGCTCGGCGTCCGCGCTGCCGCCGTGCCGGTGTGCCACCTGCCGCACGAGCGCGAGGCCCAGGCCCCGTCCCTCACCCTTGCCCGACCAGCCGCGCCGGAACACGTCCGCGCCCTCCGGGAGTCCGGGCCCGTTGTCGGCCACCCGCAGCAGTAGACCGCGCCCTTGGGGCCCGGCCGGGCCGTCGGGGCGGACGGTGACCTGGACGCGGCCGCCGGGGACACCGCTGAGCGCGTCGACAGCGTTGTCGACGAGGTTGCCGAGGACGGTGACGAGGTCCCGGGCGGGCGGGCCACCGAGCCCGGCGTCGATGGACCCGCTGTCCGGAGTCACCACCAGTTCGACGCCCCGTTCGTGGGCCTGCGCGGCCTTGCCGAGCAGCAGGGCGACGAGCACCGGCTCACCGACGGCGGTGATCACCTCGTCGGTCAGGGCCTGGGCGAGGGAGAGTTCGGCGGTGGCGAAGTCCACCGCCTCCTCGCTGCGGCCGAGTTCGATGAGGGAGACCACGGTGTGCAGCCGGTTGGCCGCCTCGTGGGCCTGCGCGCGCAGTGCCTGGGTGAATCCCCGCTCCTGGTCCAGTTCCCCGGTCAGGGAGAGCAGTTCGGTGCGGTCGCGCAGGGTGATCACGGTCCCCCGGCGACCGCCGCCCGCGACGGGCGTGCTGTTGAGCACGAGCACCCGGTCGGCGGTCAGGTGGACCTCGTCGACGCGGGGCCGGTCGGCGAGCAGCGCCCCGGTGAGCGGGGCGGGCAGGCCGAGCTCGGCGACTCCGGTGCCCTTGATCTCCCCGCGCAGGCCCAGGAGTTCGCGGCCAGCGTCGTTGACGAGGGTGATCCTGCGTCGGCCGTCGAGCATCAGCAGTCCTTCGCGGACCCCGTGCAGGGCCGCCTGGTGGTAGTCGTACATCCGGCTCAGTTCGGCGGCGTTCATCCCGTGCGTGTGGCGGCGCAGCCGAGCGTTGACGATGTACGTGCCCGCGCCGCCGAGTACGAGGGCCCCGCCGGCCACCCAGACGAGTACGGAGAGCTGGGCGGCAAGCCGGGCGCTGACCGCGCGGACGGTGATGCCTGCGGCCACCATGCCGACGACACGGCCGTCGTCGACGAGCGGGGTGACCACCCGGATGGAGGGACCGAGGGTGCCGGTGTAGGTCTCGCTGAAGGTCTCCCCCCGCAGCGCGGGGGCGGTGTTGCCGAGGAAGGACTCACCGATGCGCAGCGGGTCGGGGTGGGTCCAGCGCCGCCCGTCCGGATCCATGATCGTCACGAAGTCCACGCCCGCGTCGATCCGGACCCGCTCCGCGTAGGCCTGCAGGGCCTCGGAGGGGCCGCCGGACGGATCACCCCCGCGCTCCGCCCCACCTGCCGTCCCGGTCGCCGTCCTGCGCGCCGCCTCCCGCACCGCGTCCCGTACCGACGGTGAGTCGGCGACCGCGCGGGCCACCGCTCCGGCCTGGCGTCGGGCGGCCTCCTCCGCCTGGTCGCGGGCGGTGGCACAGGCGAAGACGGCACATCCGGCGACGACCACGGCGACCAGCACCACCTGCATGGCGAAGAGCTGGCCGGCGAGGCTGCGCGGCGGCCGGAGGAAGCGGAACATGGCGCTCAGTGTGCACCCCGGCGTGAACTCAATGAACGCAAGGGTGACCGGGGTCACAGTTGCGGGCGATGGTCTCCCGGGACGCCTTCACCACCGGGAGGCGAGCGAGTGCATCACCAGGAGGCATCGTGGCCGCCAGGCCCGACAGGACGCATTATCTGTACATCGCCGTGATCGGCGCGGTGCTGCTCGGCATCGCCGTCGGATTCGCCGCACCCGGCACGGCCGTGGAGCTCAAGCCACTGGGCACCGGGTTCGTCAACCTCATCAAGATGATGATCTCGCCGGTGATCTTCTGCACGATCGTGCTGGGCATCGGCTCGGTCCGCAAGGCCGCCAAGGTCGGCGCGGTGGGCGGGCTGGCACTCGGCTACTTCATGGTGATGTCCACGGTGGCGCTGGCCATCGGACTACTGGTCGGCAACCTGCTGGAGCCGGGCAGCGGACTGCACCTGACCGAGGCGGCCCGACACGCGGGCGAGGCGCAGGCCAAGGCGGGCGGCGCGCAGAGCACGCCCGAGTTCCTGCTGGGGATCATCCCCACCACGCTCGTGTCGGCCTTCACCGGGGGTGAGGTGCTGCAGACCCTGCTGGTGGCGCTGCTGTGCGGGTTCGCCCTGCAGGCGTTGGGCACGGCGGGCGAGCCGGTGCTGCGCGGGGTCGGGTACGTGCAGAAGCTGGTGTTCCGCGTGCTCGCGATGATCATGTGGGTGGCTCCGGTGGGCGCGTTCGGCGCGATCGCGGCGGTGGTCGGGGCGACCGGGATGGACGCGCTGAAGTCCCTGGCGGTCATCATGATCGGCTTCTACACGACCTGCCTGCTCTTCGTCTTCGTGGTCCTGGGCACGCTGCTGCGGGTGTGTACGGGGATCAGCGTCTTCGCCCTGCTGCGCTACCTGGGCCGGGAGTTCCTGCTGATCCTGTCCACCTCCTCCTCCGAGTCCGCGCTGCCCCGGCTGATCGCCAAGATGGAACACGTCGGGGTCTCGCGGCCGGTGGTCGGCATCACGGTCCCCACTGGCTACTCCTTCAACCTGGACGGGACCGCGATCTACCTGACGATGTCCTCGCTCTTCGTCGCGGAGGCGATGGGCAAACCCCTCGCCCTGGGCGAGCAGGTCTCGCTGCTGCTGTTCATGATCGTGGCCTCGAAGGGCGCGGCCGGGGTGACGGGCGCGGGACTGGCCACCCTCGCGGGAGGACTCCAGTCGCACCGGCCGGAACTGGTCGACGGCGTCGGCCTGATCGTGGGCATCGACCGGTTCATGAGCGAGGCGCGGGCGATGACGAACTTCGCGGGCAACGCGGTCGCCACCGTGCTGATCGGGACCTGGACGAAGGAGTTCGACCGGGCGCGGGCCACCGAAGTCCTCGCGGGACGACTTCCGTTCGACGAGACCACACTCACCGACGAGGGGCCCCGGGAGGCCACCGTCGTGCCCGTCCAGCCGGACGGCACCAAGGACGGCGTACCCGCCTAGCGTGTACGCCCCGCGGACCGGCCGGCCAGGGCTCGCCCCCACGGTGCCCAGTCCGGCCGGTCCCGACACCTCGACCTGACGTCGATTTCCAGCCAAGATCATGTGAACTGTCGTGCGGTAAAAGGTACTTCCATATCGGGGCAGGATTCTGACATCTTGCGTCCACCACTCGTTTCGTACGGCCCTGTAGGTGCCACCCGCACCGCGGGGCCGTCTTCGGAGGACGCATTGATACCCCACATATCCAGCCGACCTCGACGTACCCTCGTGCTGGCGGCCGCCCTCGGCGCCCTGGCCTTCGGCGCTCCGGCCGCGCTCGCCGGCACCGCGCCCGTCTCCCCGGCCGGTACCCCGGTCACCTCCGCACCCGCCAAGGCCCTGGCCGCGGCGCCGACTTCCCAGAGTGCGACCTGGGCTGCCGGCACCCGCGCCTACCTGGTGATCACCGCCGCCGGTGACAGCTCGGCGGTCCGCTCCGCCGTCACGGCCAACGGCGGCACGGTCTTCTCGTACTTCGACTCCATCGGCGTGATCGTCGCCCACTCGACCTCCTCGACCTTCGCCGCCACCATGCGCGGGGTCAGCGGAGTCCAGAAGGTCGGCGCGACGCGCACCTCGGACGTCCCGGCCGACGCCTACAATCCGGCGCTGCCCGCCAACCCGGCGCAGACGACGACCCCGGCGGGCGAGCCCGTACGCGTCGACATGAGCCAGATCAAGGCCGACCAGGCCTGGGCCGTGAGTACCGGATCGGCCTCCGTCAAGGTCGGCATCCTGGACACCGGTGTGGACGACCAGCACCAGGACCTGGCGCCGAACTTCAACGCCGCCGACTCCGCCTCCTGCGCCTACGGCAAGCCGGACACCCGGGTCGGCGCCTGGCGCGACGTGGACACCCACGGCACGCACGTGGCGGGCACCGTCGCCGCCGCCAAGAACGGCAAGGGCGTCGTCGGCGTGGCCCCGGGCGTGAAGATCTCCTCGGTCCGCGTGGCCGAGCCCGGCAACTCGTTCTTCTTCGCCGAGAACACCATCTGTGCCTTCGTCTGGTCCGGCGACCACGGGTTCAAGGTCACCAACAACAGCTACTACACGGACCCGTGGCAGTTCAACTGCCCGGACAACATCGACCAGGCCGCCATCATCGAGGGCGTCAAGCGCGCCCAGGAGTACGCGGAGAGCAAGGGCTCGCTCCAGGTCGCCGCGGCGGGCAACGAGAACTACGACCTCGCCCACAAGACCACGGACACCGCGAGCCCCAACGACTCCACCCCGACCACCCGCACCATCACCAACGCCTGCCTCGACATCCCGACCGAGCTCCCGGGCGTGGTCACGGTCGCGGCCAACGGCACCGGAGTCACCAAGGCCTCGTTCTCCAACTTCGGCCAGGGCGTCATCGACGTCGCGGCGCCGGGCAGCAACGTGTACTCCACCGCTCCGGGCGGCGGGTACAGCACCAAGAGCGGCACCTCGATGGCCACCCCGCACGTCGTGGGCGTCGCGG
Organism: Streptomyces sp. NBC_00435; assembly: GCF_036014235.1. GTDB lineage: Bacteria > Actinomycetota > Actinomycetes > Streptomycetales > Streptomycetaceae > Streptomyces. Next base: position 7,436,190 of record NZ_CP107924.1, on the reverse strand, counting down.
CGCTCATCGCCAGCGCCAACCCGTCCTTCACCCCGGCGCAGATCCGCACCGCGCTGGCCACCCAGGCCAACGACACCGCCTGCCCGTCGGACAGCCGCTGCACCGGGACCACGGCCAACAACGGGTTCTTCGGCGAGGGCCAGGTCGACGCGCTGAAGGCGATCGGCGGCACGACCACGCCGCCCACCGGCAAGTACTTCGAGAACCTCACCGACTTCGCGGTCAACGACAACGCGACCGTGGACAGCACGATCACCGTCAGCGGGGTGACCGGCAACGCGCCGGCCACCCTCAAGGTGGGCGTGGACATCAAGCACACCTACATCGGTGACCTCAAGGTCGACCTGGTGGCCCCGGACGGCTCGGTCTACACCCTGAGCAACCGGGCCGGCGGCAGCACGGACAACATCATCCAGACCTTCACCGTCAACGCCTCCTCCGAGGTCGCCAACGGCGTCTGGACCCTCCGTGTGAACGACAACGCCAACGCGGACACCGGCAAGATCGACGCCTGGAACCTGACCTTCTAACCGGTCGGGCGGGCCGTCCCTCCGCCGGATCAACGGTGCAGGACGTCCGCCAGCCAGTCGAAGACGACGTCGCAGTGCTGTTGCGGGGCCATCGGGGAGCAGTGCAACTGCGCCCCGGTGGCCCCCGTCAGTTTCACGTACTCGCGCCGCGAGCGGAGCAGGTCGTACATCTGCTTCGGCTGGCCGGGGTAGAACTGCTCGAAGTCGTAGTCCAGGACGAGCGTCGGGGCCTTGATCTTCGGGACGACGGCGGTGACGTCGAGACCGATGGCCAGCTGGGCCGGGGTCCACAGGTCGGTGAAGACCCGTCCGGCGCGGGCCTCCCGCAGCGCCTCCGTCGAGAAGATCTCGAACCGCTTCTTCACGGTGTGGGCGAGCTGCGGGGTGAGCTCGGGGACGACCTCCTCGTTCCACACCCGGTTGGTCTCCGCCTTGTCGGCGGTGACCACGTCGCGGAGCTCCTTGTCGAAGCCGAGCCACGGGCTGACGCAGCCGGGCTGGCAGACCAGGGCCGCGATGCGGGGTTCGAACGCGGCGGCGCGCGCCACGAGGTTGCCGCCCATGCTGAGGCCGGTGAGCGCGATCCGCGAGCTGTCCACGTCCTCGCGCCGGTCCAGCCAGTCGATCAGCGGGCCGACCACCTCCTCCCAGCGGGGCGTGAAGGACAGTTCCTGGACGAAGAGCGGCTCGCCCTGGCCCGGACCGTCGTAGACCAGGGCGTTCCAGCCCCGGTCGAGGGCGGCGGACACCCCGTACGTCCACATGTCGACGTTCTGGCCGTCGCTGCCGTTGGTGAGGATGACCGTGGGGCGGGGTTCGGACGGGCCGTGGCCCTCGGGACGGAAGAACCAGACCGGCAGCTGGGTCCTGCCGTACGGGACCTTCGCGCGGACGGCGGCCGGGGAGCAGAGCCGGGTGAAGGTGTCCCAGGCGCGCCGACCTTCGAGGTAGACCTCCTTCTCGTCCCCCGGCCGGTCGGTACCGAGGACGTAGAACAGGGCCTGCGCGTAGTACTGCGCGGCCCGCAGCGAGCGGAACCTGCGGGTCTGCGAGGGGACCGAGCCGCCGTGGCGGCCGGCGGCCGGGGGCGCGGCGAGGCGGTCTCCCCAGGCGCGGAAGGTGTCGGTGAAGGTCTGCGCGGACAGCCCGGCGGCATTGATCGCGTTGACGGCGGTGAGGACCTCGCCGACCTCGGAGGCGCGCATGCCGGCGGCCCCCAGGGCGAAGAGGCCGGCGAAGTTGAAGCCCGGGTCGGCGAAGAGCGTCATGGCTCCCGGCGAGGGATCGGGGGCCGCGGCCCGGGGAGACGCCGGCGCGGGCGCCGGGAGGGCGGCGGCGGGCAGAGCGGCGGCGGGCGGGGCCCCCGCTCCGACGGCCAGGGAGCCGGCCCCGGCGGCCAGCCCGGTCAGGGCGGCTCGGCGGGAGATCCCGGACGCGCCGGGGAGCGCGGGGTCGGCGGGGCGGGCGGGGTGTGCGGGTGCCGGGGCGCCGGCTCGCTCGTGCGTCATGGCAGGGAACGTAGGAGCGCCTGCGGTTCGGCGCCGTCCGCCACACCCCTCGTTGGTCCGAACGGCCCTACCCGGTCCGCAGCACGCAGTCCCCGCAGAGGCCGCCGCCCGGCACCTTGTAGTACAGGCAGCAGCTGCGGCGGACGAAGGCCACTCCGAGCCCGGGTTCGTGGACGAAGGTGCCCGTACCTCCGAGCGGACCGCCGTCGGCGAGCAGTTCGGCGGCGAGGGAGGCAGCCGCGTCCCCCGGCACCCGGTCGGTGAGCACCCGGACGGCTCCGACCAGCCCGGAGGCGGTGTTGCCGCGCAGCACCCGCGGGGAGACGCCGAACCGCTCGCGCAGCGCCGCGTCGAGCACCGCGAGGTTGCCGAGCACGGTGTCCGCCAGGGCCCGCGCGGGTGTCGCACCGGGCAGTTCGGCGGGCTCGGGCAGCCACAGCTCCAGTGACCCGGCGCCGGGCAGCCGCCAGTGCAGGCGGTCGGGTCCGAGATCCGGGACCCGCCCGGACAGCACGGCGCAGCCGAGCGCGAGCGACCAGAGCCGCCCGGCGATCCCGAACTGCGCGGTCGAGGCGGCCACCCGCCCCGGCCCGCTCCCGATCCGCCGCCCGACCTCGCCCACGTAGGGCCCCAGCCGCTCCCCGTACAGCTCGCCGAGCGGCCGGAAGCCGGGCCCGGGCGGCTCCTTCCCGCAGGCAGCGGTGAAGAACGGTCCGACGGAACCCAGCTGCCGCAGTACGCCGTCCATCCCGGGTTCCGTATCCATCCGCCGATGATCTCACCGCGCCGGACGGCGACTGCCCACCGGTAGGGGCAGCCGCCGTACCGGGGCGCGGGCGCCCGGGCCGTCAGGCCTGGACGGTCTGGGTGAACGCCGCGACCTCGAAGTCGGACATGTCGAGGCCGCCCTGCTTGGTGTCGTCGTTGGCGAAGACGAACGACTCGATCGGGACGTTCCGCTCGTCGCTGAGCTGGGCGACCAGCTCCTGGAGGACCACCGTCTCCAGGACCACCCGGACCGCGTCCGCGACCCGGGGCAGGCGGACGACCGACAGGCTGTCCGCGGGCTCCACCTCGGCCGCCGTGATCAGCAGCGTGAGGTGACCGGCGCCCGCCAGCGAGCGGGCCAGCTCGATCTCGCGGCCGTCGCCGTGGACGATGTGGAGGGTGTTGCCCGCCGACTCCATCTCGCCGTGCAGGTAGTTCCGGGTCGCCGAGGCGGCCGCGGTCATCCGTACCACCTCGCGCAGCAGCAGCGCGCCCTCCTCGGCGGAGGCCCGGGAGGCCCCGGCCGCCACGCCGTCGGAGGCGATGCAGCGGGCGCCGCGCTCCCGCAGACCGGCGATGATCGCGGTGGCCTGCTGGTGGACCGCGGTGGTCTGCTCCGCGATCCCGCCCCACGGGTCGCCGTCACGGCCGGCGACGGCGCCGGCGATCAGGTCGAGGGCGACGACGGTGCCGGTGTAGCCGATGGTCGAGGCGTACGAGTCGGGCTCGTTGCCGAGGTCCACGGTGAGGTCGGCGAGGTCGCCGAGCGGCGAGGGGACCACGTTGAGCAGCGCGGTCCTCGTGATGCCGGGGGCGGCGCACTCGAAGGCGGCGATGGTCTCGGAGCTGCGGCCGCCCTGGGAGACGGCGATCAGGCAGTCGGTGTCGAAGCCGGCGGTGCCGGTCTCGATCTCGCTGGACAGGACGCGCTGAGTGACGATCCCGGCCTCGCGCAGCTGCTGCACGGGGACGGCGAGGGCGGCGTACGAGGCGCCGATGCCGGTGAAGAGGGGGCGCTCGGCGGCGAGCAGCCCGGCGAGCTCCGGGGAGGCGAGCTGGGTGCGTACGCGGTCGGCGATCCGGGCGAGGGCGGCGCCCTGGTCGGCCTGGCCCTCGAGGAACGTGATGCGGGATCCGGACATGGTGGGGGTCCTTAGAAGTCTGGGGAAGTCTGTGGGTCGCGGCGGGCTCAGGCGGAGGCGTCGGCCTTGGCGCCCGGCTGGGACTCCTCGTCGCGTTCGCGGCCCGGGGTCGGGAGGTCGAACCTCACGATCGCCCAGCGGAAGAGCACGTAGTAGATGGCGGCGAAGGCCAGGCCGATGGGTATGAGCAGCCAGGGCTTGGTGGCGATGCCGAAGTTCACGATGTAGTCGATGGCGCCGGAGGAGAAGCCGAAGCCGTCACGGATGCCGAGGGCGTAGCAGACGGCCATCGAGACGCCGAAGAGGAAGGCGTGGATCGCGTAGAGGACCGGGGCCACGAACATGAAGGCGAACTCGATGGGCTCGGTCACGCCGGTGACGAAGGAGGTCAGGGCGACGGAGATCATCATGCCCTTGACCATGGCCCGGTTCTCGGGGCGGGCGGTGTGCGCGATGGCCATGGCGGCCGCCGGGAGCGCGAACATGTAGATCGGGAAGCCGCCGGTCATGAACTGGCCCGCGGTCGGGTCCCCGGCCTGGAAGCGGAAGATGTCCCCGTGGACCGTCTCGCCGGTGGCCGGGTTGACGAAGGAGCCGGCCTCGAACCAGGGGAAGAACGAGAAGAAGTGGTGCATCCCGATCGGGATCAGGGCCCGGACGACCAGACCGAAGAGGCCCGCGCCCCAGGCACCGGTGCCGACGAGCCACTCACCGAAGTGGAAGAACCAGTTGCCGACGGTGGGCCAGACCACTCCGAATACCACGCCCATGCCGACACCGGCGAAGGCACTCAGGATGGGCACGAGCCGGCGGCCGCCGAAGAAGCCCAGCCACTCGGGCAGCTTGGTACGGCTGTAACGCTGGTAGAGGAGGGCCACGACGAGGCCCATGACGATGCCGCCGAGCACCTTGGCGTCCAGCCTCTCGCCGTCGGCGCCGGCCGGGAAGGCCTCGCTGGCCAGTACGGCCTTGAAGACGAGGTAGCCGACCACCGCGGCCAGACCGGTGGAGCCGTCGGCCTTCTTGGCGAAACCGACGGCCACGCCGACCGCGAAGAGCAGCGGCAGGTTCTCGAAGACGGTGTTTCCGGCGGCGGCCAGCACCATCGCGAGCTTCTGCACGATCAGCGGGAAGTTCTCACGACCCAGCAGGTCGTGGCCGCCGAGCCGGGTCAGCAGGGCGGCTGCCGGGAGCGTGGCCACGGGCAGCATCAGGCTGCGGCCGATGCGCTGCATGACCGGCATGATCCGGCCCGGCTTCCTTCCGGCGGCCGGTGCGGTGGCCGGGACTGTGGCCGTACTCATCGCAGGTACTCCTCGTCGAGCGGGGTGGTGGGGACGACTCGAAGGTAACTAGTGGTTTTGGATTGGTCAACGGTGGTCTTCTGTGGTCTTACAGAAAATATCAAGATGGGGGCTTAGGTCCCCCCATCCCGAGGTCGTAAGCCAAAACAAAGTGGTACCAAGTGGTATGGTCTTCCCCATGACCGACGACGCCGCCGCCTCCCCCACCGCCCGCGCCGCCGACCCCCTGTGGTCCCAGGCCGCGGAGCGGATCCGCGAGGAGATCGCCCGCCGCGGCCTGTCCGCGGGCAGCAAGCTGCCGCCGGAGCGCGAGCTCTGCACCCGGCTGGACGTCTCCCGGGTCACGCTGCGCCGCGCCCTCGGTCACCTCGTCGAACAGGGCCTGGTCACCGCGTCCCACGGACGCGGCTGGTTCGTCGCGGCCCCCGTGGCACCCGCGCCCGCCCGCGAGTGGCCCAAGGACCTGGAGTCGTTCACCGCCACCGCACGGCGCAAGCACATGCGCGCCAGCTCCGTCGTCCTGCGCCACGACACGGTGACGGCCTCACTCGACGACGCGGACCGCCTCGACGTGCCCGCCGGCACCCCGCTGCTGCTCCTGGAGCGGGTCCGGCTGCTCAACGACGTCCGGATCGCCCTCGACCGGACCCTGGTCGTCGTCGACCTCGCACCCGACCTCGCACGCACCGACTTCCGCGAGACGTCCCTCTTCGAGGAACTGCGGCGCTGGGGCGTCGAGCCCGACCGCGCCGAGGCGACCATCGAGGCGCGCAACGCCGACGCCGGGCTCGCCGGGCACCTGGGCATCGCCGAGGGCGCGCCCGTACTCGTCCTCGACCAGACCGTGTACACCCGTGACCAACGGCCCCTGCTGCTGTCCACGGTGGAGTACAGCGGGGACCGCTACCGGCTGCGCACCACCCTGCAGACAGACTGACACCGGCCCACCGGCGCCCGGTAGCCCCGTTCGGCACCCGTCCGGGCGCCGAAGGACCGCTCCAGCGCCCCTGAAGGCCCCCGGAGAACCCGCCGAAGGCCCCGGTCAGGTGGGCGTCGGCCCCTCCCGGCCTTCCAGGACCTCCAAGTAGTGCGGGTTGCGCATGATGCCGAGGACGTTGCCGAAGGGGTCGACCACCGAGGACGTGACGAAGCCCTGGCCGCGCTCGGTCAGCGGCTCGTACTCCTTGGCGCCCAGGTCCAGCAGCCGCTGCCGGGTGGCCGGTACGTCGTCGACGTGCCAGTACGCGACCACCCCGGACGGGGTGCCGATGACAGCTCCGGGGGGCGCGAAGGAAGCGTCGATGATGCCGAGCTCGGCCTGGTAGTCGCCGATGCGGAACTCCGCGTACCCCGGCCGCTCGAAGTACGGCTCGATGCCCAGCAGATCGGTGTACCAGCGCTTGGCGGCCTCCAGGTCATGTGCCCAGAAGCTGATGGTGGCGAGACCTCGCAGCATGGGGAGCCGTCCTTCCTCGGGCCGCGCCCGGGGGCGCGGCGGGGGCACTGCCGACGCCTACGACCGTACGACGGCCTGCGCGGCTGCGCCGCCGGTCCGGGAGACCCCGCCGGCCCGGCGCACGGCCGGCCCCATCGCGTACGAGGCGGCCAGCAGGAGCGCTCCGAGGAACAGCCAGCCGGGGATCCCCCAGAGCAGCAGCAGTGAGGTCAGCACCAGCGGGCCCAGGGTCCGGGCCACGGGCACCCCCGTGCCGAAGAACCCCTGGTACTGGCCCATCCGCTCGGCGGGCGCCAGCTCGAAGCCGATCTGCCAGGAGCCCGCGGACTGGCGCATCTCCGCGTCCACCTGGAGCACGGCCCCCGCTACGAGCAGCGCCGCGGCCGCCCACCCCGCCCGGGGCAGCGCCGAGACGGCGAACACCACGCACGACGCGGCCATCACCAGCCCGGAGACCCGTACCGCCCGGCGGGCGCTGTCCAGGTCGGTGACCGGGCGGGCCGTGCGCACCTGGAAGAGCATCACCGCCACCGTGTTGAGGACGAACAGCGCCGACACCAGCCAGCCCGGGGCCTGTGTGCGCTCCACGATCCACAGCGGGATCGCGAGGCTCAGCAGCGGCATTCGCAGCAGCAGGATCGCGTTGAGCAGCGTGACCAGCGCGTACGGGCGGTCCCGGAGCACGGCCAGGCGCGGCTCCCCCGCCATCCGGTCCGCGGTGGGGGCCACCGCCGGCAGTCGCAGCAGCACGGCGGCGCAGAGCAGGAAGGCCACGGCGTCCAGGGCGAAGACGGAGAGGTAGGCCCGTTCGGTGCCGATGCCGAGCGCGAGCCCGCCGAGGGCCGCGCCGACCGCGAGGCCGCCGTTGAGGACGGCCTGGAGGTGGGCCAGCACCCCGGTCCGTTCCCCGGGAGGGACCAGGCCCGCGAGGAGGGCCTGGCGGGCGGCGGCCAGCCCGCACTGGGCGGTGGCGTAGACGACCACGGAGGCCAGGAAGGCCCAGAAGGAGCGGATCAGGAGGAAGGAGCAGACGGACGCCGCCGTGGCCACGGCCAGCACCACGGAGGTGCCGCGCGGACCCCGCCGGTCGGCCAGGGCCCCGAGCGGGACGCCGGCGACCGAGCCGATCGCCCAGGCGACGGTGAGGCCCAGGCCGATCTGGGCGGGCGAGAGCCCCACCACCCGGGTGAAGTACAGCGCCGAGCACACGTAATAGGCTCCGTCGCCGACGGAGTTGCTCAGCTGGGCGGCGGCCAGTCGGCGGGGCGCTCCGGGCGGGGGCAGGATCCGTATCGTCACCGGAACATTGGACCAGCCGAATGGCCCATTCCGCCGCTCCCGTGCCCCTTGGGTTTTCGGGGCCACTTCCCGGCCGGTCAGAGGGCGGCGAGGAACCCGAGCAGGGCCTCGTTGAACGCCTCCGGCTGCTCCACGCCCGGCAGGTGCCCGGCCCGTTCCACGACCGCGAGCACCGAATGCGGCACCAGCGCGTGCAGGGACTCGGCCTCGGCCACCGGGGTGTAGACGTCGTCCCGCCCGACCACGATCAGGCAGGGCACCTCCGGCGGCAGCGCCGCGAGCACCGGGGCGTAGTCGGGCCGCTCGGCCCGCCCGCGCAGCGCGGCGGCCGCGCCCTCGGGGTCGGTCGCGTACATCATCGCGGTCACCTTCGCCGCGGTCCGCGGCATCCCGGTCACGTTGTACGGCGCGAGCATCTTGTCGATGACCTCGTCGGTGTAGGGCTTCATGCCCTCCGCGAGGAGCCGTTCGGCGAGGGCACGGCGGAAGGCCTTGCCCTCCGGCGTTTCCGGCGGCGAGGAGGTGTCGCAGAGCACGAGGGCCCGCACCCGGCCCGGGTGGCGCAGCCGCATCTCCATGGCGATCTGGCCGCCCATGGACACACCGCCGACGACCGCCTGTTCGACGCCCAGACGGTCGAGCAGAGCGGCCAGGTCATCGGCGAAGTCCGCGAGCAGCGTCTTGCCCGGCAGCACCGGGCTCCGCCCGTATCCCCGCAGGTCAGGGGTGATCACACGGTAACCGGCAGCTATCAGTTCCGCCGTCTGGGGGGCCCACATCGTGTGGTTGAACGGATGTCCGTGGATCAGGATTACGGGGGCTCCTTCGCGGGGACCCAAGTCCTCGAAAAAGAGTGTCGCGCCATTGCCGATTAGGGGGTTCATGAGAGGACTCTAAGGGGCTACATTGAGCCACTCGCGTTCACCTGACAGCCCGTTGCCTTTCACCCGTGTTTTGCACGGGGGGCGACGTCAGGGACGCAGACTGTGCAACCACCCCACCGCCCAGAAGGACCGAAGGCTCCGTGCCCGTACCCGTACTCCTCGCCGGCCGCTCCGTGCGGCTCGAGCCCCTCGCCCCCCACCACACCGAGGCCTTGGCCATGGCCGGGGCCGAGGATCGTACGACTTACGCCTTCACTCCCGTACCCCACGGCGTGCAGGCGTCCCACGAGTACATCGACCGTGCCCTCGCCGATCAGGCAGCGGGTCGATCGCTCCCGTTCGCGGTGGTCAGAGCCACCGACGGCCGGGTGGTCGGTTCGACCCGGTTCCTGGAACTGGACTACTGGCAGGGGCCGCTGGTGTGGCCCGCCGTGCCGGGAGTCCCGTTCGGCGATCCGGCGACGGCGATCCCCGATGCCGCCGAGATCGGCAATACCTGGCTGTCCCCGGCAGCCCAGGGGACCGGCATCAATACCGAGGCGAAGCTGCTCATGCTCCGCCATGCCTTCGAGACCTGGGGCGTCCGGCGCATCTCGCTGCGTGCGGACGCCCGCAACGGACGTTCGCGCGCCGCGATGGAACGGCTCGGGTTCACCAGCGAGGGGGTCCGTCGGGCCCATTCGCGGGGCCTGGACGGGGCGGTCCGCAGTACGGCCTTCTATTCGATCCTCGACGAGGAGTGGCCGACCGTGCGGTCGGTCATCGAGCTCAGACTCTCGGCGGCCGCGCAGCGCAAGCGCCGCCGCAAGACGCTCATCCCGGCGTAACGGTCCTGCTGCCCGGACGGCCCTCTCCCCTCCTTCCCGGTGTCAGCCGAGGAAGGCAGGGGCGAGGGCCGACGTCATCAGCCGGGCCGGGGCGCCGGTACCGTCGGCGGGCAGGGAGTAGAGGTCGGCGCCGAAGTCCCCGGGCAGCGAGTAGACGACCGTCTTCTCGTCGGTCCACACCACCTGGTCGTCGACGCTGCGTTCCTCGGCGAGCGGGGTCTCGGCCATCGAGGCCAGATCCAGGACGTACAGCCGCCACGGCGCGTCCGGCGACAGGCCGGGCACCCGCTTCTTGAACACCAGCCGCTTCCCGTCGGGCGACAGCGACGGGCACTCCAGGTTCTCGCGCAGCGTGGTCACCGTGCGCGCGGCCAGGTCGCCGCGGACCAGGTAGGTCTGGCCGCCGGTCGCGAGCGTCGCGTAGAACCCCTGTTCGTCGGGGGTGAAGGTGACCCCCCAGAAGTTGACGTCCGCGTTGCGGTACGGCTTGCCGCCCTTGTGGATCGTGAAGTCTTCCAGCGAGGCGTCGTACTTCCCGCTGCGCAGGTCCAGCAGTGAGGTCCGGGTCGAGAAGTTCGTACCGGCGTACGAGTCCCCGCCCACGAACACCGTCCAGGCGACCAGGTGACCGCCGGGCGAGACCCTCGCCCGGGTCGGGATGCCGGCCAGCGGGCGGCTGGTGACCTCCTTCAGTCCGGCGTCGAGGACCACCGCCTTGTAACTGTCCTGCACCCCGCCCTTGTCGGCGCGGAGGCAGATGCCGGTCCCGGCGGCGGAATGGAACCGCAGGCAGCTGACCCCGGAGGCGGTCCGCGGGCCTTCGGGCGCATCGGCCGCCGCGGTGGCGAGCTCGTCGCGGTGCGGACCCCAGGCCATGTTCCGGAACACGATCCGCCGGCCGCCGTCGCCCGGGGTGAGGGACACCTCTCCCCGAGTGATCGGCGGCCCGCCGGCCTGGACCCGGTTCTTCTCCTCGGCGCGCGAGGAGGCCCGTACGACGGCGAGCGCGCCGACGGCGGCGAGCAGGACGACGGCGGACACGAGGATCAGGATCCGGCGCTGGAGGGGCATGTGTGGGGGCCTTTCTGGATCTGCGGGGACGGTTCAGGCTGCTGCGGCGGCGTCCGCGGCCGGGTCTCCCGGCCGCAGCCGGACGCAGAGCACCACGGCTCCGGCGAGCAGCGCGGCGGCGACGGCCAGGGCGGGGCGGGCGCCCCAGAAGGTCCAGGCGGCGCCGAAGCCGAGGGAGGCGGCGAACCGGGCGAGGGCCTGCCCGGTCTGGACGAGGGCGAGGCCTCCGCCGCGGTGCTGCTCGGGGACGGCTCCGGCGGCGGCTGCCATGAGCACCCCGTCGGTGGCGGCGTAGAAGCCGCCGTGCAGCAGGAGGACGGCGTACGGCAGGACCGGGTGGTGCCCTCCCGCGAGGAGGATCCCGTACGCGGTGAGCAGCGCGAGGTGGCCGCCGAGGAAGACGGGCCAGCGGCCGATCCGGTCGGCGAGCCGGCCGAGCGGCAGCGCGAGCAGGAAGAAGGCGGCGGCGGTGCCCAGCGGCAGCAGGGCGAACCAGCGGTCGGCGATGCCGGTGGCGTGCTGGAGCAGCAGGAAGACGAAGGCGTCACTGACCGTGCACAGGCCGAGCAGCAGCGCGCAGAGGCTGATCCGGCGCAGGTCACGGCGGCCCAGCAGGCCGAAGGAGCCGCGCAGGGAGACGGGTGCGCCGCCGGGGGCGGGCTCGGTGCGGCGGCCGGGTACGAAGAGCACCAGCACCAGGACACCGAGCGCGGCCACGCAGGCGCTGACGGTGAAGACGGCGTCGTAGCCCTCGGCGGCGCCGCGCAGGATCAGGAAGGCCAGGATCGGCCCGATCAGCGCGCCGGCGGTGTCCATGGCCCGGTGCACGCCGAAGGCGCGGCCGCGTTCCGCGGGGGCCGCGGAGAGGGAGATCAGCGCGTCGCGGGGGGCGGTGCGCAGACCCTTGCCGGTGCGGTCGAGGGCGAGGACGGCACCGATGGCCGGCAGGGTGTGGGCGAGCAGCAGCAGCGGTTTGCACAGGGCGGAGAGCCCGTAGCCGATGCCGGCGAGCGCCTTGTGGCGGCCGAAGCGGTCGCCGAGGTGGCCTCCGGTGAGCCGGACGAGGGCGCTGACGCCGTTGTAGAGGCCGTCGAGCAGCCCGAATCCGAGTGGGGTGAGTCCGAGTCCGGCGACGAGATAGAGGGGGAGCACGGCCGTGACCATCTCCGAGGAGATGTCGGTGATGAGGCTGACCGTGCCGAGGGCGAGCACCGTGGGGGCGAGCGCGGCGCGTCGCCCCGGGCGGATGCCCGGGGCGACGCGCCGCGGCGCGGGGGTCACGGTGGGCGCGGGGGTACCGCGGCTGTCCGCAACGTACATGGTCAGGAAGCCCAGATCCCCGTGATGTCGGTGGCGGTGGCCGCGTTCCCGGCGTGGGTGGTCAGACCGGACAGGCCTTCCAGGGTGCGCAGCATGTCGTAGTGGTTGTAGGTGGTGGAGGCGGTGGCTCCGGGGGTGACCGGCTGGCCGTAGAGGATGGTCGGGATCTTGTTGCCCGCGAGCCGGTTGTCCTCGTCGAAGGTGACGACGAGGAGGCTGTTGTGGGTCTTGGCCCAGTCCGCGTAGGCCTTGAGCTTGTTCTTCAGCCAGGTGTCACCGGTGCCCACCGAGCAGTCGTGCATGTCGTTGCACAGGTTCGGCACGACGAACGAGGTCTTGGGCAGGGTGGTGAAGTCCGTCGGGAACTGGGTCATCGTCTTCGCCGTGCTGGTGGGCACGTTGGAGAAGGCGAACCAGGGGTTGTGCTTGCGGGCGTAGTCGCCGCTGGAGCAGGTGGTGGAGCCCTGACTGGGCAGCGTCTCGTTGTAGCTGGCCCAGGTCTTTCCGGCGGCGATCAGCTCGGAGGCCAGGTTGGGCGCGGAGCTGAAGCCCGGCGTGTAGCAGCTGTCGCCGGTCACGCCCTGGTTGGAGCCCGAGAAGAGCTGCAGGTAGTTGGGCTGGCTTGGGTGCGTGATGCCGTACGAGTTGGTGAGGTTGGCGCCCCCGGCCTTGAGCGAGTTGATGTACGGGGCGCTGGAGCTGCCGATGACCTGGTTGTAGGCGTGGTTCTCGAAGACCACGACGACGATGTGGTCGGGTGCGGGCAGGCCGGCCGCGTGTGCGGGCTGGGCGGAGCCGATGCCCGCCCACAGCGCGGCGCCGACGGCGGTGACGCCGAAGGCGGTGGCGAGGGCGGTCTTGCGGCGGGACCGTGAAAGTGGCATGCCGAACACGGAAATTACCTCCGGGCAGGGGGGTCTGGGGGCGGCGCGGACGTACCGTACCGAGCGGCATGTGCATGGGCCAGAGATACTTGGCGAACAGAACGGGAACTCCACAGGCCGTTTTCGCGTCGGGCAACGTGCTTCCCAGCGGAACACCAAGAGACGTAAAAATCGGGAACCCGTGAGCACGTACGCTCATCTTTCGATCGAAAGCAGTCCCACCCCGCCCCAACGGGGCAGCACCAGCCGGAGAGCAACCCCACATGTCGCACTCACCCGACGGACAGCAGCAGCCGTACCGGTCGGAAGGGCCCTACCAGCAGCCTCCCTACGGCGATCCCTACGGGCAGCAGCACGGGCAGCAGGCTCCGCAGTACGGGCAGCCGCACGCGCAGCCCTACGCAGAGCAGTACGGGCGGTACGGACAGCAACACGGCCAGCAGCACCAGCAGTACGCGCAGCAGCAGTACGAGCAGGGGCACACGCAGCCGTACGAGCAGTCCTACGGGGAGCCGTATCCGCAGCCCGAAGCGGTGCGGCGGCCGTCCCGGTTCCGGCGGTGGGTGATCGCGGGCGCTTCGGTCCTGGCGCTCGCGGGTGTCGCCGCGCTCGTGATGAACCACTTCGAAATACCGCCCTTCACCGACAAGGGCGAGGCCGTTTCCTTCGGCCAGCCGTCCGCCGGCTCCGGCGGAGGCGGTGGCGGCGGTACGGCCGTCAAGCCGCCGGCGAACTCGAAGATGTCGATGCCGACCGGACCGCAGGCCGACTTCAAGAACTCGATGACCCTGTCCGACGGCACGCACGTCGCCGTCACCACGCTGGACGGCAAGAAGTCCGGCTTCAAGGGCAAGGTCTGGGTCTGGGCGCCCAAGGAGTACAACGACCCGAAGTTCGCCAAGAGCGGTTTCCCGGTCATGATCGCCCTGCCCGGCGGTGCCGGTTACCCGAACAACTACTGGATGGGCACCGACCTGGGGCTCCAGACCAGCATCAGCAAGTGGTACAGCGAGGGCAAGAGCAAGCCCTTCATCCTGGCCATGCCGGTGCTGAACCCGGCCCCGGACGACAAGGGCATCTATTGGGACGGATCAGACATTCCGGGCCAGCCCAGGATGGGCACCTGGCTGACCGACGACGTCCCGGACCTGATGCGGGCGAATTTCCGCACGGTCAAGTCCCGTGACGGCTGGGCCTACATGGGCTCCTCCACGGGCGGCTTCGCCAGCCTGAAGGCCGTGCTCAAGTACCCGGAGAAGTTCAAGGCCGCCATCTGCTCCGGTCCGGACATCCTCCCCGACTCCTCGCTGTGGAAGGGTCACGACAAGGAGAAGGCGGAGAACAACCCCGAGCTGCTGGCCAAGGAGCTGATCGACAAGAAGGGCCCGGACGTCTACCTGGCCTTCCAGGTCGGGACCAACGAGAGCAACAAGAACACCCTGCCGAACGTGCAGAAGTTCATCGCCACGTACGGCAAGGGGCCGGTCCACACCGAGCTGAGGGTCATCCAGGGCGGCCAGCACAACGCCAAGACCTACGTGCCCAACATGGGCGAGGGGCCGATCCAGTTCATCAGCAAGGTCATGGAAGGGCCCGTGGAGTAACCAGCCGCTGTTCCTCCAGCCCCGGCCCGCCGAACACCCTCGGCGGGCCGCTGCCGTTCCAGGGCGCCCAGCCGGGATCCCCCTCGACGGCGAAGCGCACCCAGGCCGCGTGCATCTCCCCGGCCAGTTCCCGCGGGGCGCCCGGCCCGGCCAGCCAGGACGCCTCGGGTACGTCCAGGGTGTCGAAGACGAAGCCCAGCTCCAGGGCGTGGCAGGACCCGAGGCCCGCCACCCCGGACGGCCAGGCGAACTCGTACACGAAGGCCGGCGCGGTGCGCCCGGCCGCTCCGGCCAGCGCGCGCAGCGGATCGCGCAGCAGCCGGTCGGTGATCAGGTGGCCGAGGAGGTCGGCCGGGCCCGCGCCGGGCCGCTCGGCGCGCAGCGCCCGTACGGCGGCCCGGTCCTTGCCGCCGCGGATCCGGCCCAGGGTCACGGACAGCGGGCCCAGCCGGTCCAGCAGCCGCATCGCCCCGGTCGGGGCCAGCCAGAGCCGGTACTCCTCGGCGGTCCAGCCCAGCAGCAGCGGTACGTCGGTGGCGGCCGCCGCCCCGGGCGGGTCGAGCGGCAGCGTGTCCGGATCGGTGACCAGGCCGAAGACCGGACCACCGACCAGCGGCGAGGAGCGGCGCAGTACGGCCTCCTGGGCGGCGAGCAGGTCGGGCAGCGCGATCCCGGTGAACGCCTCGGCGGTGGCCGGCACCTTCAGCAGCGAGGCCATCCGCCGGACCACGGCCCGCACCCGGTCCCGCGGCAGCGCCTCGGGGGCGCCGCTCTGCAGGACGGCCTGCTGGAAGAGGCCGGCGGCGCGGGGTGCGGCGAGCAGGGCGCCGATGCTGATGGCACCGGCGGACTCGCCGAAGACGGTGACCCGGCCTGGGTCGCCGCCGAAGGCCGCGATGTTCTCCCGTACCCAGGCCAGGGCGGCGATCTGGTCGAGCAGGCCGCGGTTGGCGGGGGCGTCGGGGAAGAGCCCGTAGCCGAGTACGCCCAGGCGGTAGTTGACGGAGACGAGTACGACGCCGTCGCGGGCGAAGGCGGAGCCGTCGTAGACGGGCACCGCCGAGGAGCCCCTGGTGAGGGCGCCGCCGTGGATCCATACCATGACCGGCAGCCGGGCCCCCGGCTCCGCCCGCGGGGTCCAGATGTTGAGGTTCAGGCAGTCGTCCCCGGGGATCTCCGGATCGGGCAGCAGCGCGGCGTAGGGCTCGGGGTAGGGGACCTTGGGCGCGGTGGGGCCGTACTCACCCGCGTCGCGCACCCCGTCCCACGCCCCGGGCGGCCCGGGCGCGGCGAACCGGCCGGCGCCGACGGGCGGGGCGGCGTAGGGGACGCCCCGGAAGACGGCGGTGCCGCCCGGCCCGTTCCTGCCCTCGACCACGCCGTACGCCGTAAGGGCCCGGGGGCGGGTCCCGTCCCGGTCCTCGCCGGCCGCTGCGGCCATCGTGTCTCCTCCTGGAGTTCCGGGGTCCCGGGGTTCCGCGCACCGTCGGTCGCACCGTCGCACAGGCGTCCCCCGGGTGACAAGGCGTGACCCCGGCCGGGGCGGGCCGGGTTGGGCGGGGCATGCGATTCCTCTCTCTGCACCCCGCCGTCCGCAGTCTCGTCCGGGCCGGATCGGTCCCCGTCCTGCTGCTCGCGGCGGCGGCCGGACCGCTGGCGGCCGCCTCCGCGCACGCGGCCGACGGCCCGACCGCCGCCCTCGGCACCCCGACGTCCGTCGGGCCCGCCTTCCAGTACCTGGGTACGGACGACCAGCCGCACGGCGTCGCCTCCCCCAAGGGCTGTGTGGACGCCCGGGGCGGCGGCGGCCGGGCCGTGACCAACAAGACCCGGGGACGGGTGTCGCTGTACCGGGAGCCGGGCTGCGCGGGCACTCCGGTGGAGGTGCTGCGGCCGGGCGCCGTCATGCCGGTGCGCCCGTACTTCGCCTCAGCCCGCTTCGAGGTCACCAGGTAGCCGGAATCACCGGCGCCGTTCGAGATCATCCGCGGCCTTCAGGATCACCGGCGGCCCAGCGGCCGTGACCCTTGGGCGCTCCCCGCGTTGTATGCCATGTCGAACACCGCGGGTTCTTTCCCCGCGGCTCCCCCATTTCTCTCGAGGAGATCTTGATGTCGCGTATCGCGAAGGCATTCGTCATCACCGCTGCCGCCGGTAGCGCCCTGGCCGCCGGTGCGGGTCTGGCTGCTGCCGATGCCGGAGCGCACGGTGCGGCGGTCGGCTCCCCCGGTGTCCTCTCGGGCAACCTGCTCCAGGTTCCGGTGCACGTCCCGGTCAACGTCTGCGGCAACACCGTCAACGTGATCGGTCTGCTGAACCCGGCGTTCGGCAACACCTGCGTCAACGCGTCGGGTGGCGGCGACCACCACACCGAGGGCAACTACGGCGGCTGATCGCCCGGTACCCCGAAGGGCCCCCGCCTCCCGGCGGGGGCCCTTCCCCGTGTCCGGCGCGGTGTCCACCGCGCCGGGCCGCTCACTCGTAGCGGTAGGTGCCCTGATGGCCGAGCATCTCGCGCGGGGTGACGTCCCACGGCGGCATCGGCTCGTCGAGGGCGATCACCCGGCCGCGCTGGAGGTCGCCGAGCGCGAGCGGGGCCGCGGGCAGGTAGCCGGACTTCGGGTGCTTCTGCTGCCAGCGGTCCCAGAGCAGGTCCACGAAGGCGTGGTGCAGCCAGAACGCGGGGTCGTTGGGCGCCGTGCCGCCCGTCATGTGACCGCCGATCCACTGGTGCACCTTGTTGTGGTTGCGCCACTTCTCGCTCTTGGGGGCGGCCCAGCCCTCCAGCTTGTTGCGGAAGCCACCGCCCGCGGCGGTCGAGTCCCAGGGCGAGCTGTCGTACACCGGGTCGTCGATCGCCGACTGGAGCTCGGCCGGGGTGGGCAAGCTGATCGGGTTCTGCGGCCGGCCCAGGTTCCGGGTGAGGAAGGCGGCCTCCGTGATGCCCACGGTGACCGTCCAGTTGCCCGTCCCGTAGGCGAACGGGCCGGTCATCACCTGGCGGTCGCTCTCGCGGCCGGTCCCGCCGAGGAAGTCCTCCGCCCACAGGGAGGAGACCGGGCTGTTGTCGGTGGTCCAGTCCCAGTACGGGATGGTCACGCCGGAGTCGACGTTCTGCAGCTGCCGCTCGAACTCCAGCAGGTAGCGCCGGTGCCAGGGGAAGAAGGACGGGGACATGTGCCCGACGCGCAGTTTGCGGTCGCGGTCGGGGACGAAGTACTTGTCGTGGGTGCGCACGAAGGCGTCGTAGGTGCCGTTGCGCTTGAGTTCGACGACGGCCGCCGTGAACCGCTTCTTCTGCGCGCTGGTGAGGTTCTTCTGGTTCTGCCGGATGTACAAAGCGTGTTACTCCTGTCCCCCGTGGTGCGCGGCCGCGAACGCCAGCTGGTTGGTGCCCAGCTCGTCCACCGCGGCGCGGGCCAGCTCCAGCGGGGTCTCGTAGGACTGGAAGTGGTTGATCCCGCTGAGGTAGCTGCCGTCGGCGCGGCGCATGACGTGCAGGGGACGGCCGTCGATGTGGACGGCCCCCGCCGGGCCGACGGCGATGTGCCGGCCGCGGTACGTCTCCTCGCCGCCCGGGGCGAGCGGGGCCGGCGTCAGGGTCTGCCGCGGACGGCGGGCGCGCAGTACGGGGGCCAGTGCCGCGGCCGTGCCGGCGAACACGGCCGCGGTGAAAGCCGTACGGAGGACCGCGCGGCGGGTGAGTGGTGCGGCGGCGGGTGCTGCGGACATACGGTCTCCCTCGCTCGGTGCCGGTGCCTACGGGTCTAACGCCGCACGGCGGGCGAGGTCACCGGGCGGAACCCGCGCGAACCGCCGCGCGGATCACACGGTGGGCGCAGCTGAACGCGCAGATCCGGCGGGGGCATGTGTCCCATGGGACGGAAGCGGGTTTCCCGTCCGACGTTCCCGGGAGTGCCATGAGTGTGCCGTCCGATCCCCTCGACGAGGTCCCCGCGCCGGGTCGGACGGGGGCGTCGCGCGCCGGGCGGATCGCGATGAGCTCGGTCTCGGCCGTGCTGATCACGCTCGTGTGCGTCCTCGTGCCGGTCTCCCTGCTCACGGTCTGGGTGCACGACATCGTGCTGGACACCGGCCGCTACGTGTCCACGGTCTCCCCGCTCGCCTCGGATCCGGCGATCGAGGCCGCGGCCGTGCACCGGATCACCGAGGCTGCGGACGTCCGGGTCGACGGCGCTCAGGTCACCTCGGACCTGGCGAAGTGGCTGGAGGCCCAGGGGTTGCCGCCCCGCGTCGGCACGGCGGTCAAGGCGCTGGGGCCGCAGCTGGACTCGGCCGCGGACGCGGCCGTCTCCAAGGTGGCGACCCGGTTCGTCGAGAGCGACCGCTTCGAGACGGTCTGGAACACCGCCAACCGCGCCGCCCACTCCGCGGTGGTGCACGCGCTCACCGGCGAGGGCCGCGGCGCGGTGGGGGTCGAGGGGGGCACCGTCACCCTGGATGTCGGCGCCGCCGTGGAGAAGGTCAAGGAGGAGCTCGTGAAGGCCGGCCTGTCCCCGGCCGAGAAGATCCCCGAGGTCGACAAGCGGATGATGCTCTTCCAGTCCGACAAGCTGGAGAAGATCAGAGGCGCGGTCCACCTGCTCGACGTGGCCGGCAACTGGCTGCCCGTGCTCACGGTGGTGCTGGGTGCCGTCGGGGTGCTGCTCGCCCGGCGCCGTCGCCGGGCCCTGGTGACCACGGCGCTCGGCGCCGCTTCCGCTTGTCTCGTGCTCGCCGTCGGGCTGGCCGTCGTTCGCCACTACTACCTCGACCACCTCCCGGCTCAGGTCCAGTCGCCGGCGGCGGCAGCGGCGGTCTTCGACACCCTGGTCCGGTTCCTGCGGGTCAGCGTCCGGACCGCGCTGGTCCTCGGGCTCGTCGTGGCGCTGGGCGCCTACCTGTCCGGCGCCGGCCGCCTGCCGCGCGGCGTGCGCGGCCGCGCCGAGCGCGCGGCCGACTCCGCCGCCGGGTGGGGCGCCGCGCACGGAGTGGGTACCGGGCGCGCCGGCACCTGGGTGCAGGCCCACCGCCGCCCGCTCACCGCCGGCGTACTGCTCGTGCTCGCGCTCGTGTTCGCGCTGTGGAACCACCCGACGGTCCTCACCGTCCTGCTGCTGGTCCTCGTCCTGCTCGCCGTGCTCGCCGTCCTCTCCCTGCTGGCGGCCTGTGGCCGCGGCTCCGCCCGGGCCGGGCAGGGGTAGCCGCCCGACGTCACGGCGCCGGAGGGTTCTCGGGCGTACGGAGCCAGCCCGCCGGGAGCGGTTCGTGGGCCACCACGTACCCGACGGCGATGGCGAGGGTGATGACGATGAAGAACCCGATGAGCCAGGACAGCAGGACGAAGACCGAGCCGAGGCTGCCGAACTGCTGCATGCTGCGCTCGACGGCAAGGGGCATGTACACCCGCGACCCCACGGTCAGGAGCTGCTCCCCGACCCCGGCCAGCACCGCACCGGGCAGCAGTGGCAGCCACGGGATCCGGGCGCCGAGCAGCAGGTGCTGCGTCCACCACCACAGCAGTGTTCCGCTGACCACGACGAGGGTGAAACCGGTGGCGCGGCCGGCGCCGAAGGCCGTCTGCACCAGCCCTTGGAACAGCAGGGCGACCAGCCAGACGAGGAGCCAGGCCAGCCACCGCCACGCGGCGACCCGGACCTTGGCCTTGGGCAGGTGCCAGGAGCGCTCGCACGTCCGCTGCAGGGCCCGGCTGCACGCGGTGGCCGACAGCAGCGTCACCACGACTCCCACCCAGCCCGTGCTCACGACAGCCGTGCTGTCGGGGGCGGAGTACACCGACCGGACCTGGTCCAACGCGGCGTCCTGGAGCCCCAGCGTCGTACGGATGGACGAAACCAGCTGGTCCTGGAGCCAGCTGGGTGCCAGGGCCGCGATGACGAAGACGGCGGGCACTGCGCCGAGAAAGGCCTGCGCGGCCAGCCTGGTCGCGCAGTCCAGGACCCTGACGGCCCCGAGCTGCTCCAGGAGCCGGCCCAGCAGCGGGGTGTGCTTGCGCATCCAGCGGGGGACGGCACGCAGGCGAGGTCCGGCCTCCGGTCCAGGCACGGTGAGACTCCTCGGGGCAAGGTTCCCGGCGGCTGCGGCCACCCTTCCCCGAGAACAATGACGGAATTGCCCGTATCCGGCATTTCGCCACTCGGTCCCGCTGCTCCCGTGGTTGCATCTTTAACCGGCGCCGCGACCGCGGGGGGACCGTTGAGGAGGCTGGATGTCCGGCTCGGCTGAGGGTCCCGCACGCCTCGCGTCCGCGGAACGACGTCAGCGGGGCGCGCCGTTCCACCGGCCCGCGCGCGCGGTGCGCCGGGACCTGTCCCAGCTGGTCTGCGCGGTCGCCGGGCTGGTGCTGGGACTGCTGGTCCCGCTCCTCTCGGTGGGGCCGCGGGTGGATTCCGGACGTGTGGCGACCCTGCTGTTCACCATCGGGTTCGGCGTCATCAGCCTGGTGAGCATCATCTACTCGATGCTGTTCCTGGTCGTGCAGTTCTCCGCCAGCACGTTCACGCCCCGCCTGGGGCTCTTCCGCGACGAGCCGATCGTCTGGCGTGCGTTCGCCTTCACCGTCGGGGTGTTCGTCTTCAGCATCACCGCGGGGCTGGCCATCGGCACGCGGCGCAACGTGTCGGTCGTCGTCCCCGTCATCGCCATGCTGCTGACGCTGGTCGCGCTCGCCCTCATGCGGACGCTCCAGATGAGGGCGTTCAGCTCGATCCAGCTCGCCCACTCGCTGACCGCGATCGCCACCCGCGCCCACCGGCTGTTCGATGCGCTGTACGTACGGCCGTACGATCCGGACAAGGTCACCGGGCCCCCTCCCGCGACGACCGGCGGCGCCGCTCTGCGCTGGTCGGGGCCGGCGGTCGTGCTCCAGCAGCTGGACGTACCCGCGCTCGTCGGCGCTGCGAGGGACGCACCGCTGTTCGATCGCCTTCCGCGTCGCCCCGGGCCATACCGTGTCGCGGGGCATGGTGCTCGCCGAGGTGACGGGCGGCCGGCTGTCCGAACGGGTGCTGCGCGACTCCATGGTGACCGGGGTGGAGCGCACCTTCGACCAGGATCCGCAACTGCCGTTCCGGCTGCTCGTCGACATGGCGCTACGGGCCCTCTCCTCGGCCGTCAACGATCCGGCGACGGCGGTGGACTGCCTGGACCGCCTGGAGGACCTCCTGCTCCGCCTCGCCGGCCGGGACCTGGACATCGGGCACTTCGCGGACGAGGAGGGCGAGTTGCGGGTGACGGTCCCGGTGCCTGACTGGGAGCAGTACGTTCGCACGGCCGTCGACGACCTCGTCTTCGCCGCCGCCGGCTCCCCGATGGCACTGCGCAGGATGCGCACCCTGCTGATCAGGCTGGTGGAGCAGGGGCCGGGCAGGCGTCCTGAAGTCCTGCGGGACCGGCTGCGGTGGGTCGAACGGACGGGGAGCGAGGCCTATCCGCTGATCTGGGCGGGCCCGGACGGTGCATCGGAGGCGTGTGGCCATGGTGTTTGACCTGCTGGTCATCGGCCTGGTCATCACGCTCTACCCGTTGCCGGTCATGGCCTTCGTCCTGGTGCTCTCGGCGCCCCGGGGCGTCCTGAAGGGGCTCGCCTTCATCGCCGCCTGGCTCGCCTGCCTCGTTGCCGTGGTCGCCATCGTGCTCCTCCTCACCGGCGGGGAGCCGCCCGCTCCCCGTTCGCCACCCACCACGGCCGCGCTGGCCGCCAAGCTGGCCATCGGCACGGGCCTGGTCCTGTACAGCGAGCACAGGCGCCGTCGGCGGCGTACCTCGGCCGGCGCCCCGCCGGCTGCCGGTTCCGGGACCTCGGGATCCTCCGGGAGCTCTCTGACTTCCCGTATGGACCAGGCCTCCGGGTGGTCGGCGGCCGCGCTCGCCGTGCTCCTCCAGCCCTGGGGAATGGTCGGTGCCGGAGCCGCCACCGTCATCGAGGCCGACCTCTCCCACCGCAGTTCGTACCTGGCCCTGCTGGCCTTCTGCGTCCTCGCCACGTCCAGCCTCCTGACCATGGAGCTGTACATGGTGTTCGCGCCCGGGAAGGCCGCGCTCGCGCTCACGAACCTCCGCGCGTAGCTGTCGGGCCACAAGGACCAGGCCATCGTCGTCACGTGCCTCGTCCTCGGACTGTGGCTCGTCAGCCGGAGCCTCTACGACCTCACGCGCTGAGCCCGGGGGCCCGGAGAGCGGGGGCGGAGAGCGGCCCGGGGTGCGAGTGGATCAGGCGGGTGCTGCAATGGGCGTACGGCTCTGCCCGCCGCTGGAGGCGGGAAATCGCCCGGTTCGTGTGCGAGGAGTGGTCATGGGCGGCGAGGTCGGGGACGCGGGACCGGTCGACCACCGCTCCAGGGGTCGGTGAAAGTGACGGGCCGCCCACGGCCACTGCCCGGGCCGGGCCGTCAGGGCAATCGCCTGCGCCTGCTGGCGGGACCACTGCTCCGCTCGGTGGCCCCGGTCGTCCTCCTCACCGGGCTGTACTACCTGGCTCCCCTGGACCGCGGGTTCGGCGTCGTGACCCTCGCACTGCTGGTCCTCGGACTGGTCCTCTTCGGTGGCCTGGTCGCCTGGCAGATCGCCGCCATCACCCATGCGGAGCATCCGAGGCTGCGCGCCGTCGAAGCGCTGGCCACCGGCGTGCCGCTGTTCCTGGTGCTGTTCTCGGCGACGTACTTCCTGCTCTCGAAGGAGCTGCCGGGTTCGTTCTCCGAGCCGCTGACCCGGACCGACGCGCTGTACTTCACCGTCACGGTCTTCGCCACCGTGGGATTCGGGGACGTCGCACCCACCACCCAGACCGCCCGTGCGCTGACGACGGCGCAGATGGTCGCCGATCTGATCGTGGTGGGAGTGATCGCCAAGGTCCTTTTCGGCGCGGTCAGGATCGGAATGCGCAGGCGCGGGGAGGGCTCGCGGTTCCCGGAGGACGAGTCGTGACCGGTCCCGCCCGGCGGACTGCCCAGGAAGGAGCACACCCATGACGCAGCCGCGCGATCGATCCGAGCCTCCGGCCGGCGGGACGCAGCCGCGGGAGGCGGAGCTGCTGCGGCACATGCTCCGCGGCCCCGGCTACCTCAAGGCGCTCGGCTTCTGTGCACTCATCGGCATCCCGGTGTCCCTCGCCGCCTTCTGGTTCCTCGTCCTGCTGCACGAACTGGAGCACGCGCTGTGGGCGGACCTCCCCCACGCCATGGGCATGGAGGTCCCGCTGTGGTGGTGGCCCTTCCCCCTGCTGCTCGTCGCCGGCACCGCGGTCGGCCTGGCCGCCGCCCGCCTGCCCGGTGCGGGCGGCCACGTACCAGCCTCCGGACTGCACACCGCGGGCCCTTCCACGTCCGCGCTGCCCGGTGTGCTCCTCGCGGCGGTGGCCTGCCTTCCGTTCGGCGCCGTGCTGGGACCGGAGGCCCCGCTGATCGCCCTCGGCGGTGGTCTGGCACTGGTGTTCCGGGACCTCGCGAGGGGGCCCGCGACCCAGCAGAGCGCGGCCCTCCTGGGCGCGGCCGGGGCGGCGGCGGCCGTCTCGGCGATCTTCGGCAACCCGCTGATCGCCGCGGTGCTCCTCATCGAGGTCGCGGGAGTGGGCGGGCCGCAGCTGTTCGCGGTCATGCTCCCCGCCCTGCTCTCCAGCGGGATCGGCGCCCTGGTGTTCACGGGACTCGGCCGCTGGACCGGGCTGTCGACGGGCGACCTCTCCCTGAAGCTGTCGGCTCCCTCGCCCCGCCTGGACGTGGCGGACGTGCTCTGGGCGCTGGCCATCGCCGTGGTCCTCGCCGCGGTCCTGCACCCGCTGCTGGCAGGGGCCCGGCTGATCGCCGCGTACGTCACGGCGCGGCCGCTCGGACGGACCGTCCTGTGCGCCCTCGGCGCCGCGGCCTGCGCCGCCGTCTACTCGCTGATCACCGATCGCTCCCCCGTGCACGTGGCCTCGTCCGGTCAGTCGACCCTCGCCGCGCTGGCCGCCGACCCGCACGCGTGGGGCGTCGGCGCACTGCTCGCCGTGCTCCTGTTCAAGGGCGCCGCCTACACGCTCTGCCTCGGCAGTCTGCGCGGCGGCCCCGTGTTCCCGGGGCTCTTTCTGGGCGCCGCGGCGGGCGTACTGCTCTCGCCCCTGCCGGGTCTGGGCGTCGTGCCGGCGATGGCGGCCGGGATGGCGGCGGCCTCGGCCATCACCCTGCGGCTGCCGGTGAGCAGCGTGGTGCTCGTGGTCCTGCTCCTGGGCAGCTCCGCCATGATGCCGGTGGTGATCCTGGCGGCCGTGGTCGCCTTCGTGATCACCGAGCTGCTGCCGCCCGGACCCGCGGCGGCCTAGGTGTGCGTCTGCCGTCCCGGGACACTGGTGACGCGCTGGAGGCGGGGCAGGTGCAGGTCACGGAAGACCGCGGTCATGCGCAGGCCGAAGACCAGGGCCGCGGACACGGCGGTGTTGGCGGTGTCCGGGGCGCCGGCCCAGTGCAGGGCAAGGTAGCAGAGCGCCCCGGCGAGCGCGGCCGTCGCGTACACCTCTTCGCGCAGCAGCAGCGGCGGGAACTCCCCGCAGAGCACGTCACGGACCACCTCGCCCGTGACGCCCGTCAGGACGGCGAGGATCAGCACGGCGACGGGTGTGACGTGCGCGTCGATCGCGGCGCGGGCGCCGATCACGGTGACCACGGAGAGGCCGACGGCGTCGACGACCATGAGGGTGCGGTGCGGGAGCTCCCAGCGGCGCAGGTAGAGCATGGTGGCGACGGCGACGGTTCCGATGAGGACGAGCAGCAGCCAGTCGTGCGTCCAGTAGAGAGGGTGCCTGCCGAGGATGAGGTCGCGCAGGGTCCCGCCGGAGATGCTGGCCGCGAAGGCGAGGACCAGCCCGCCGAAGGGGTCCATGTTGGCGCGGTGCGCGGCGAGGACGCCGGAGGCGGCGAAGGCGGCTATGCCGAGGAGGTAGAGGGCGTGCAGCATTGCGCGGCTCCCTTCGCGGGGCGGGGTCGGGGCAGGCGGGACGGGCAACCTGTAGAGGTTGCCCGTCCCTGGCCGCACCCCGCATCGGCCGTTCGGCCGGTCCTTGCGCGGGCCGTCCTTGCGCGGGCCGGGCGGGGGACCCTGCGGAGGCATTCCCCCCGCCCCGCGCAGCGGCACGGTCCTACGGCGCCGGGAGTTCCGCGAAGTCCGCCACCAGGCCGCGGTGGTGACCGGCCGTGCCGAGGGCCAGGGAATCGGCCTTGGCCCGCTTGAGGTAGAGGTGGGCCGGGTGTTCCCAGGTCATGCCGATGCCTCCGTGGAGCTGGACGCACTCCTCGGCCGCCCGGACCGCCACGCCCGAGCAGTAGGCCTGGGCCACGGCCACCGTGAGCGGCGCGTCGGCGGCGCCGGTCGCCAGCGCGTCGGCGGCGGCGCGGGCCGCCGCGCGGGCGGAGGCCACGTCGAGCCACAGCCGTGCGAGGCGGTGCTTGAGTGCCTGGAAGGAGCCCAGCGGACGGTTGAACTGGTGGCGGGTGCGCAGGTGGGCCACCGTCTCCGTCAGGCACCACTCGGCGATCCCGAGCTGTTCCGAGGCGAGCAGCCCGGCCCCCGAGAGCAGTGCTCCGGCGATGGCCGCGCGGGCGGTGGCCGGGTCGGCGAGCCGGGTCGCGGCGGCCCCGTCGAGGATGACGGTGGCCAGCGGCCGGGTCAGGTCCAGGGCGACGAGCGGGGTGATCCGGGCGTTCGCCGCCGGGACGGCGTGGAGCCCGGTGTCGGCGAGGACGAGCAGCACGTCGGCGGCCACCGCGTCGGCTACGGAGGTGACGGTGCCGCTCAGCCTGCCGTCACCGGAGTCGTGGACCGGCGCCGGCAGCGGAGCTCCGGGTGCCAGGGTCAGCGGCAGCGCGGGCACGCAGATCTGCCGGCCCGCCGCCGGTTCCCGCAGGAGATCGGCGGCCCGGGTGCTGTCGCAGCCGAGCAGGATCTCCGTCGCGAGGACCGCGCTCGTGAGGTACGGGACGGGCGCGGCGGCCCGGCCGAGCTCCTCGAGGACCACGGCCGCCTCCCGGTGGCTCGCCCCCTGTCCGCCCAGTTTCTCCGGTACGAGGAGTCCCGCCGCGCCGATGTCGGCGGCGAGGATCCGCCACAGTTCGGGGTCGTGCGGCCGGCCGCCCTCGATCCGGGCGAGGATGCCCGCGGCGTCGCAGCGGACGGCGAGCAGGGACCGTACGGCCGTGCGGAGTTCCTCCTCCGCCTCGGAGTACAGCAGGTCCAGGGGGGCGGCGCTCGGAGAGCTCATCGAGCCAGGTCCTTCCACGCGAGGTCCTTGTCGTCGCGCGGTTCGGCGGGCAGGCCGAGGACGCGTTCGGCGACGATGTTGAGGAGGATTTCGCTGGTGCCGCCCTCGATGCTGTTGCCCTTGGCGCGCAGGTAGCGGTAGCCGGCGTCGCGGCCGGTGAAGTCGACGATCTCGGGGCGGCGCAGGGTCCAGTCCTCGTACAGCAGGCCTTCCTCGCCGAGGAGTTCCACCTCGAGCCCGCTGATCTCCTGGTTGAGCCGGGCGAAGGAGAGCTTCATCCCGGAGCCCTCGGGGCCGGGCTGGCCGGCGACGAGCTGCTGGCGCAGCCGCTCCCCGGTGAGCCGGGCGACCTCCGCCTCCACCCACAGTTCCAGCATCCTCTGGTGCAGGGCGTGCGTGCGCAGCTCCGGCCGCTCGCGCCAGGCGGCGGCGACCGGGGCGATCATGCCGCCCTCGCGCGGGATCCGCATGCCGCCGATGGAGACGCGCTCGTTCATCAGGGTGGTGCGGGCCACGGCCCAGCCCTGGCCGACCGCGCCGAGGCGGTGGGCGTCGGGGATCCGGACGCCGGTGAGGAACACCTCGTTGAACTCGGCCTCGCCGGTGATCTGGCGCAGCGGGCGCACCTCCACCCCCGGGGCGCGCATGTCGCACAGGAAGTAGGTGATGCCCTGGTGCTTGGGCAGTGCGGGGTCGGTGCGGGCGATGAGGATGGCCCAGCGGGCGGTGTGGGCGCTGGAGGTCCACACCTTCTGGCCGTCCACCACCCAGTCGTCGCCGTCGCGGACCGCGCGGGTGCCGAGCGCGGCCAGGTCGGAGCCGGCGCCTGGCTCACTGAAGAGCTGGCACCAGACCTCCTCGCCGATCCACAGCGGGCGCAGGAAGCGCCGCTTCTGCTCCTCGGTGCCGTACGCGAGGATCGTCGGCGCGGCCATGCCGAGGCCGATGCCGATCCGGCGTGGGTCGTTGTCGGGGGCTCCGGCCGCCTCCAGCTCGGTGTCCACGACGGCCTGGAGGGAGCGGGGGGCGCCGAGTCCGCCGAGGCCCCCGGGGTAGTGCACCCAGGCGAGTCCGGCGTCGAAGCGGGCCCGCAGGAACTCTTCGCGTCCTGTGGTGGCGGGCGGGTGCGCCGCGAGCAGTTCCCGTACGCGTACCAGTAGTTGGGCGGCGGTGACCGGGGCGGCCGTCATCGGGGGCCGCCGTCCGCGGTGGTGGGGCCGGACGGCGCGGCGGCGTCCAGGCCCGGTACGACGACGACCCGGCCGGTGGTGGTCCCGTCGGCGAGGCGCTGCACGGCGTCCGCGGCTCCGGCGAGCGGGACCCGCTCGCTGACCAGCGGCTTGATGGCGCCGTCGACCGCGAGCCGGGTGAGCTCGGCGTGACAGGCGGCGATCGACGCCGGGTCCTTGGCGGCGTAGAGGCCCCAGTGGAGGCCCAGGATCGCGTAGTTCTTGACGAGGGCGTGATTGAGCGCGGGAGCGGGGATGGTTCCGCTCGCGAAGCCGACGACGACGATGCGGCCCTCGAAGGCCACGCATTTGGCGGAGGCCGTGTAGGCCTCGCCGCCGACCGGGTCGTAGACGACGTCGGCGCCGCGACCCGTGGTGAACTCCTTGACCCGGGCGACCACGTCCTCGCCGGTGCGGTCGATGACGAGGTCGCAGCCGAGCTCCTCGGCGGTGCGCACCTTGGCCTTGCCGCCGACGACCCCGATCACGGTGGCCCCGGCGGCCTTGCCGAGCTGGACGGCGGCGCTGCCGACCCCGCCGGCGGCGGCGTGCACGAGGAGGGTTTCGCCGGCCTGGAGCCGGGCCCGGCGGTGCAGGCCGAACCAGCCCGTCTGGTAGCCGATGTGCAGGGCCGCCGCTTCGGCGTCGTCGAGCGTGTCCGGGGCGGGGAGCAGGGCGCGCGCGGGGGCGGTGACGTACTCGGCGAAACCGCCGTGCGGCAGGCTCGGGTTGGCGATGACGCGGCGGCCGTCGTCGGTCAGGCCGCAGATCTCCACGCCGGGGGTGAAGGGCAGCGGCGGGCGGATCTGGTACTGGCCGCGCACGAGCAGCGCGTCGGGGAAGTTGACGTTGGCGGCGAGCACCCTGAGCCTCACCTCGCCCTCGCCGGGAACCGGTTCGGGAACCTCTTCGAGGCTCATGGCCTCGCGGGGCTCGCCGGGGGTGTGTACTCGCCATGCCTGCATCCGGGGCCTCCAGCCGCCGACGGGGAACCACGCCTCGCGGGCATACTAAGCGGTCGCTTGCACGGCTGGGAACCGGTAGGCCCTGACGGAAACTCCGCCGAGGGGACCGGATCGTCGCCGTCCGCAACCACCTGTCGCAAAATTCGGCCACTTCCGTCACTCTTTCGGGCAGCATGTGGCGTGCACGTGTCATGACTCGAGTGTCATGGCTCAACGGGGAACAGCACATGTCCATGGGGGACGAGCACATGAGAAGAAGCATGCCCGCGGCCGGAGCCGTCGTCGTCCTTGCGGGTCTGGTCACCGCGGCCGGCCCGGCCGTGGCCGCCGAGGCGAAGTGCACGCCGAAGATACAGGTGCTGGGGCACCTGGCGCCCGACACCTACGTCCCGGACACCACACCCACCCAGGGCGTCCTGGACCTCGGCACGGGCAACCTCGCCGTCGGCGTCTCCGGTGGCAAGCCGGTGTACTGGACCGGCACCACGCTGCACCGGATCCCGCTGCACGACGCGACCCTGACCGGCGAGGTGATCGCCGTCAACAGCAGTGGGCTGATGGTGGGCCGGGTGAACGGCGAGAACGGCTACCTGTTCACCTACCGGGCCGGGAACGCGGCGCCCACCCCGCTGCCGGGGACCGGCTGGCCGGACATCGAGGCCGACGTCAACGACGCCGGATACGTCACCTCCCTCACCGCGCAGGGGGTCGCCACCGTCTGGAAGGACGGCCAGAAGGTACGGGAGCTCCCCCTGCCCGCGGACAGCGGTCCCGGGACCCGGGTCAAGATGATCACGGCCGTCAACACCAGGGGGGACGTCCTGGGGCTGGCGGAGCAGGACTACGAGGTGCCCGAGACGGGCGAGCACAAGTGGTGGAACTACCCGCTGGTGTGGCCCGCGGACGGTTCGCCCGCCCGGTCCCTGGCGCCCAGCGGCGGCGGCGGGTTCGAGGACAGCTACGTGCAGGACATGGACGACAGCGGCCGGGTCGTCGGCTACGACTGGCTCGGCCCGTGGCACGAGTACAAGCCGTTCGTGTGGAGCCCGCCGCACACCGGCCCCGCCTCCTCCCCCGGAGTGCTGAACACGCACCCGTACGGCACCTTCGAGGCGATCAGCCGGACGACCAACGTGAGCGTCGGCACCGCCAAGTTCCACCCGGAGTCGCAGACCCTGCCCGACCAGGCCCAGCTGTGGCCCGGCTCCGGTCCGGTCCTCGCCCTGCCCCGGCTCTCGCCGAACGGCGCGAGTACGGCGGAGGCGGTCTCCGACCGCGACCGCGTCGGCGGCTCGGCCGTGAACGCGAAGGGCAAGCTCCGGCCGGTGATCTGGACCTGTGCGAGCAAGCAGGCGTACCTGCCGCAGAAGTAGCCGGCAGCGGGTGGTGTCCCGGCCATGGTGATCTGAGCGTCCGCACGCTATCGATGGCCGCATGGAGAACCCCTTGCGCGGGCTGCCCGCGCCGCCGCCGTTCGGCTCCGCCGCCCTGCCGCCCGGCACGTTCACCGCGCAGGTGGTGCTCGTGACGGGCGGCGGGACCGGGCTGGGCAAAGCCATCGCCACCGAGTTCGCGCGGCTCGGCGCGGACCTGGTGATCGCCGGGCGCCGGATCGAGCAGCTCGAAGCGGCTCAGGAGGAGCTGGCGGGCGTACCCGGCGCGGGCCGGGTGACGGCCGCCGTCTGCGACATCCGGGACCCCGAGCGGGTCGCCGAGGTCTTCGACGCGGCCGGGGCGGCCTTCGACCGGATACCGGACGTACTCGTCAACAACGCGGCCGCCAACTTCCCCTGTCCGGCGGAGGACCTGTCCCCCAACGCCTGGCGGGCGGTGGTCGACATCACCCTGACCGGCACCTGGTTCGTGACCCGCGAGTTCGGCCGCCGCCACCTCGCCGCGGGCAGCGCCGGGTCCATCGTGAACATCGGCGCCTCGTACGCCTGGACGGGCGGGCCCGGCTACGCGCACAGCGCCGCCGCCAAGGCCGGGGTGAAGAACCTCGTGGAGACGCTCGCCGTCGAGTGGGGCCCGTACGGCATCCAGATCAACGGGCTGGTCCCGGGGTTGTTCCCGCACGCGGACATGACCGAGGACATCCGGGGCGGCCTGGACCGGGCCGCCCAGGACGGCAAGGACGCCAGACAGCCCGCCCTGCGGGTCGGCGCCCCGCGCGAACTGGGCTGGGCCGCCACCTTCCTGGCCTCGCCCTACGCCCGGTTCATCACCGGTCACACCCTGGTGGTGGACGGCGCGAACTGGCAGCGTCGCTCCCTCGTCAATCCCGAAGTGGTGCCGGTGCGCGACCAGTTGGGCCGGGGTCCGTTCCTCCCGTGACGGGTGTGGCACATTGGCCCCACCATCCCAGGAGGTGTTGCGGTGAGCACGGCGAGTACGGGCCGCCCGTCGTTGACGGAGCGGCGCCGAGAGGCCACGTGGTACGAGATCGCGGAAGCCGCGGCCGCGCTGTTTTCGGAGCGGGGGTACGAGGCCACGACGGTCGACGACATCGCGCGGGCGGCCGGGATCTCGCTGCGGACCTTCTACCGGTACTGCCCGACCAAGGAGGACGCGCTGACCCCGGTCCTCACCGCCGGGGTGGCCACCCTGGTCGAGGAGCTCGCCCTGCGGCCCGCCGCGGAGCCGCTCACCGAGGCGGTCCAGGCCGCCTTCACCATCGCGACGGCGGGTGCGCGCTACGAGGAACCGGGCCAGACGGTCCACCTCATCCAGGTGATGAGCCGGGTCCCGGAGATCCGGCTGCGCTGGCTCGCGGCCGCCCGGGCGATGCAGGACCGCCTGGTGCCGGTGCTCGCGGAGCGCACGGGGCGCCCGGAATCCGCCCTGGAGACCCGCCTGCTGGCGGCCGTCCTCATCGACGCGGTCACCGTGGCCCTCGAACACTGGGCCGCCGAGGACGGCCGCGACCGCCTTCCCGAGGTCTCGGCCCGCGCCCTGGCCCTCCTGCGCCTGGAGGAGTAGCCGGATCCGCGCGGATCCCGCGCGCCCGGGCTCAGCCTCCGGTGAAGCGCGGGGGGCGGCGGGCCGCCTTGGCGGTGTAGCCCTCCTGGGAATCCTCCGAGGTCAGGGTCAGGGCCGCCGTCATCGCGACGCGGTCCAGGGCCGCGGGCAGGGCCGCATCGGCGTAGGAGTCGATCGCGCGCTTGATGCCCTGGACGGCCAGGGGGGCGTTGGCCGCGATCTCCGCCGCGAGCGCTCGGGCGGTCGATTCCAACTCCTTTGGCGGAACGACCTGCTGGACCAGGTTCAGCCGCTCGGCCGTCCGCGCGTCGATACGGCGGCCGGTCAGGGCCAGGTACTTGGCCCAGCCGGCACCCGCCTCCCGGGCGATGCGCAGATCGCCGCCCGCGTCCACCGCGACGCCCAACTGCGCCTCGGGCAGGGCGAAGACGGCGTCGTCCGCCGCCACCCGGATGTCGGCCAGCAGGGCCAGCTCGAAGCCGAATCCCAGGCAGTAGCCCTGCACGGCCGCCACGACCGGCTGCGGCAGCCGGGCCAGGACCGCGAAGCGTTCGTGGACCCAGCGGATGCCCTCGTAGTAGTTGCGGTTGCGCTCGGCCGCCGAACCTCCCGTGATCGCCCCGCCGGGGGCCGTCACGTCGATGCCCGCGCAGAACGCCCGGCCCTCGGCCCGCAGCAGGACCACCCGGACCGCCGGGTCGAAGCGGATCCGGTCCGCCAACAGGCCCAGCTGGCGCGTGGACTCCCAGCTCCAGCCGTTGAGCTTCCCCGGCCGGCAGAGGGTGAGTTCCGCGATCCCGCCCGCGACGTCCAGACGGATCCGTTCCTCACCCTCCGCGATCTCCGTGCTGATGGTGTCGATCACGCCGACACCTTAGGGGGCACCGCTCAACGCGGGAAGACCTCGAAGGGTACCGCCGGCCGGCCGCCGAACCGGGCCGCCGCCTGCTGGGCGTTGCCCGTCAGGAAGGTGCGTACGTACGTCTCGGGGTCCTCGTCCGTCAGGGCCGCGATGTACGCCTTGTGCTCCATCAGCGATTTCACCGAACGCTCCAGGCCCGGACCGGCGTCGGCCGCGTGGGTGGGCGTCGTGGTGCCGGACACCGCGACCCAGCGCACCCCGTTCCACGGCTCCAGCCCTTGTTCCTCGATGAGTTCGGGGAAGATCCAGCGATTTCCCGCGTCGCTGGCCGCGTCCAGGGTGGCCCGGCCGACCGCCTTGTGGTCGGGGGTGTTCCAGTATCCGCCGCCTCCGGCGCCGCCCCAGGTGTCGCGGTGGTTCATGGTGACGACCAGCTCGGGGCGGTGGCGGCGGATGGCGGCCGCGATGTCCCGGCGCAGGCCGAGGCCGTACTCGACGACGCCGTCGCGGTGCTCGAGGAACTCCACCGCGGACACGCCGACCACGGCCGCGCTCGCGCGCTGCTCCGCCTCGCGCAGTGGGGCGCACTCGGCCGGGGCGACCGTGTCGATGCCCGCCTCGCCGCGCGTGGCGAGCAGGTAGACGACCTCGCGGCCGCCGTCCGTCCAGTCCGCGACGGCCGCCGCGCAGCCGTACTCCAGGTCGTCGGGGTGCGCCACGACCGCCAGGGCGCGCTGCCAGTCGGTGGGCATCGGTTCCAAGGGCGCGGGCCCGTCCAGTCGTTCGCTCATACATCGCACCATAGGCGAATGGACAGACACGGGCTCGTGGTGGCCCTGCTCGACGCCACAGGGACGTTCTTCGAGCCCGCGGCCACGGCGTTCCCCGGGGCGGACGCCGCTGCCTGGGCCCGGGCCGCCCTGGTGGACCCGGGCGCGGCCGGGCCGGACGGCTCCTGGCGGCTGGACTTCCGGTGCTTCGCCGTGTCCCGGCCGGGCGGACGCTGGGTGCTGGTCGACGCGGGGGTCGGCCCGGCGCACGGTCCCGCGGCCGGCTGGGCCCCGGTCCCGGGCCGGCTGCCCGCCGCGCTCGCGGAGGCCGGGATCGCCCCGGCCGACGTGGAGGCGGTGGTCCTGACCCACCTGCACGAGGACCACACCGGCTGGACGCTCGACGCGGCGGGCCGGCCGTTCTTCCCGGCCGCGCGGTACCTCGTACAGGGCGCGGAGGTGGCGGCCCTGGACCGGGCGGACCCGGTGTGGGACTGGACGGTGGCTCCGCTGCGGGCCTCCGGGCAGCTCCAGGAGGTGGCCGGGGTACACAGGCTCGCCCCCGGCCTCACCCTGCTGCCGACGCCCGGGCACACCCCTGGCCACCAGTCGGTACTGGTGGAGGGGGCGGCCGGCCCGGGTGGCGGGGACCGGGACGTCCTGGTCACCGGTGACGTCCTGGTGCACGCGGTGCAGCTGGCCGATCCGGCGGTCCCGTACTCCCACGAACGCGACCGGGCCGCCGCGCGGGCCTCCCGCGAGGAGACCCTGGCCCTGGCCGTGCGCCGGGGCGCCCTGCTGGCCACCGCGCACCTGACCCGCGCCTTCGTGGAGCCCTCCGTGCCCCCGGCCGTACCGGGTGGCTGAGAGCCCGGGGCACGTGCCGCGGCCGACGTGCGACCGCCGTGTGGGCGCCCTAGCATGAGGGGTGGTGGTCCAGGCGGATCGGGCGGATCGGGCCGATCAGGCCGACCAGGCTGATCCGGCTGATCCGGAGAATCGCGGTGACCCTCCCGGCCCCTCGAACGGGAGAAGGGGAAAGCCATGGCCCCGATGTCCGGCACGCACACGACCCACGGCGGGAAACGGCGGTTCGCCCGGATCGTGCGAACGGTGCCCGCGGCCCTGCTCGCGTCCAGCGCCGTGCTCCTGACGAACGGTTCCCCCGCGAGCTCCGCGCAGGAGCCCGCCCCCGCGGCGGTCACGGCCCCGGCCGGCGTCCTCGCCGCGGCCGCTGTGCCGGTCGCGGCCAGGACGGATGACGAGCAGCTCGCTCTCGACACGCTCGACGAGGTGGTGCGGGGCGACTTCACCGCCGTCTCGGGCCGTTTCGACGAGACGCTCCGCCACCAGGCGTCCCCGGAGCTCCTCGCCCGGTCCTGGCAGGACTACCAGGAACAGTTCGGGCCGTACCGGTCGCACGGGGACCCCCGGCAGGTCGCATCCGTACAGGGGACCGTCGTCAACGTGCCGCTGAACATGGCGAAGCGGCCGGGAGAGTTCCGCGTCACCTTCAACGAGGACGGACTCCTCACCGGTCTGTTCTTCCTCCGGACCGGCATCCCCGTCCCGTAACTCCCCGAGGATCAGGCCTCGTCGCGCACCAGGGCCAGCAGCCGGTCCAGGACGCGCGGGCCGCCGGCGCGGACTCCGTCGTGCTCGAACTCGTCCGTCACCCAGGTCTTCAGCCCCCGGACGGCGCGGGCCGTGGCCAGGGAGTGCCCGGTGTCCACGTACATGTCGTCGTGGTAGACGGCGGCGGCCACCGGCACCTCGTTGGCGGCGAGCCGTGCGCGGTCGTACAGGGGCGTCCAGCCGGTACGGGCCACCAGCAGTTCGGCGGTCTCGCGCAGCGGGGCGAGCGCGGGGTCACAGGTGAAGTGCCAGGGGTGGATGGTCTCACCGGTGAAGTACAGCGGCTCCTCGCCGGCGAGGGTCTTCTCGGCGTCGAAGCGCGGGTGGCCCGCGCGCACCCGTTCGGCGGCCCAGCCGATGGGGGCGGCCGGGTCCTGGACGTAGATCGCCTCGTGCATCAGGGCGTAC
The DNA here is from genome assembly GCF_036014235.1 of Streptomyces sp. NBC_00435. Taxonomy (GTDB): domain Bacteria; phylum Actinomycetota; class Actinomycetes; order Streptomycetales; family Streptomycetaceae; genus Streptomyces. The sequence continues at coordinate 7,400,495 of NZ_CP107924.1, read as the reverse complement.
AGCGGGTGCCCGGCGAAGGAGAGCTGGGCGTGGACCGCCTCCAGGAAGGCGTCGGACAGGGCGGGCCCGGCCGCGGTGGGGACGAAGGCGTCCTCCAGCAGGTAGTGCAGTTGGTGGCTGCCGTCCGAGACGCCGAGGAGGAGACCGAGGGACTGGAAGGCCTCGACCGTCAGCCGGTATCCGCCGGGGAGCTCGGCCGGGTGCTCGACGAGGTGGGCTGCGATGCGACGGGCCCGTTCCACGTCCATGGGGTAACGGGCGTAGTGCGCCCGGTTCTTGCGCTCCATGCGGGGGTACGCGGCTTCGTACACCTCGGCCGCGGTCGCCTCGAGGGAGGGCAGCCCGCCGGTGATGAGGGCGGCGGTCAGCCCCTCGGGGGCGGCGCCGAGGTAGTGGGTGACGCAGAAGCCGCCGAAGCTCTGGCCGAGGACCGTCCAGGGCGCGCCGCCGGTCAGGAGGGGGCGGATGGTCTCGGCGTCGCGCACGATGGAGTCGGCGCGGAAGTGGGCGAGGTACTCGGCCTGCCGCGCGGGGCCGCCGCGCAGCGGCAGGGTCTGCCGGTTGACCGGGGTGGAGCGGCCGGTGCCACGCTGGTCGAGGAGCAGCACCCGGTACTCGGACAGGGCCCGCTCCAGCCAGGCCTGCCGGCCGATGAAGCGGCGTGCGCCGAAGCCGGGCCCGCCCTCCAGGTAGAGCAGCCAGGGCAGGGACGCGGGGTCCTTCCCGGTGGCGACCAGTTCCCGGGCGTACAGGTCGATCCGCTCGCCCTCGGGGCGGGCGTGGTCGAGCGGAAGGCTGAAGTGGTGGTCGGTGAGTTCGACGCCGGGCTGGCGGTAGCTGCCGGCGGCGGAGGTCACTGAGGTCACGGGGGTCCCTGGGGTCGGCGCGGTGGGTGGGTGCGCGGCAGCCGTTCCGGGGCCGGTGGATGGTGGCGGACCGGGGCGGCGGGCCCGGCTGAGCTTACGCGAGGCCCCCGGAAGCGGGCCGGTCCGTACGGGCGCACGGCCGCCTCGGGAACAGTGCGGCCGTACGAGCACCGGGGCAGGCAGGGGTGCTCGTACGGCGGCCGGTCCCGGCCTCATCGGGGTGGTACGGGCAGTGCGCCGTACCCGGTCAGAACTCGACGACCGAGCGGAGCACCTCCCCGCGCTCCATGCGGGCGAAGGCCGCTTCGACACCGTCCAGGGCGATCCGCTCGGAGACGAACGCGTCCAGGTCCAGGCGCCCCTGCAGGTAGAGGTCGATGAGCAGCGGGAAGTCCCGCTCGGGCAGGCAGTCCCCGTACCAGGAGGACTTCAGGGCGCCGCCGCGCCCGAAGACGTCCAGCAGCGGGAGTTCGAGCCGCATCTCCGGAGTCGGGACGCCGACCAGGACCACCGTGCCGGCCAGGTCGCGCGCGTAGAACGCCTGACGGTACGTCTCGGGGCGGCCGACGGCCTCGATGACCACGTCGGCACCGTTCCCGCCGGTGAGCTCCTGGATGGCCTTGACCACGTCCTCGGTGCCGCCGTTGACGGTGTGCGTGGCGCCGAGGCCCCGCGCCCACTCCAGCTTCCGGTCGTCCAGGTCCACCGCGATGATCCGCGAGGCTCCGGCCAGCCGGGCCCCGGCGACGGCGGCGTTGCCCACTCCCCCGCAGCCGATGACGGCGACGGAGTCACCGCGCCCCACGTTGCCGGTGTTCAGGGCGGCTCCAAGGCCGGCCATCACCCCGCAGCCGAGCAGTCCGGCGGCGGCCGGCGAGGCGGCCGGGTCCACCTTGGTGCACTGGCCGGCGGCGACCAGGGTCTTCTCGGCGAAGGCGCCGATGCCCAGGGCCGGGGAGAGCGGGGTGCCGTCCTCCAGGGTCATGGGCTGGGTGGCGTTGTGCGTGTTGAAGCAGTACCAGGGGCGGCCCCGCTTGCAGGCCCGACAGCTTCCGCACACCGCACGCCAGTTGAGGACGACGAAGTCACCGGGGGCCACGGAGGTGACGTCCGGGCCGACCGATTCCACGATCCCGGCGGCCTCGTGGCCGAGCAGGAAGGGGTACTCGTCGTTGATGCCGCCCTCGCGGTAGTGCAGGTCGGTGTGGCAGACCCCGCAGGCCTGGACCCGTACGAGCGCCTCGCCGGGGCCCGGATCGGGCACGAGGATCGTCGTCGTCTCCACCGGTGCGCCCTTGCTCCGGGCGATGACCCCTCGTACGCGATGCGTCACGTGCTACCCCGATCTCATTCATGGTTTGCGTCGACTGCACCGGGGGTCCCGCGCGGGATCCGCCGGTCCGGTCAACGTACACGCGCGTTCCCGCGTACGGGAATTGCCGCGCACCGGGGCGCACGGGAGCCGTTCCTATGTGGCGAGTTCCGGCGGTACCGCCTCCCGCAGGGCCGCGCCGAAGGCGGCCACGGCGGGGTGGCCGGCGGCCCCGCCGCGGAAGGCCAGGTTGGTCCGGCGCTCCATGAGGAGGCGGGTGAGCACAACGGCCGGATCCGCGTGCCCGGTGATCCCGAGCTGCGGCACCACGGCCACGCCCTGACCGGCCGCGACCAGGGCGAGCACGGTGGCGAACTCGTCCACCTGGTGGCGGATCCGCGGAGTGAATCCGGCGGCCTGGCAGGCCCGCAGCGTCATGGCGTGGCAGAGCGTGCCGGGTGTGGCGGTGATCCAGGGCGCGTCGGCGTGGGTACGGAGCATCGCGCGCTGGTCGGCGGGGGGAGGGGTGGGGGTGGCGGGGGTGGCCGGAGAGGTGGGGGTGGCCGGAGAGGTGGGGGACGCGAGGTACATCGCCTCGCGGTACAGCGGCTCGGCGGCGAGCCCCGGCTCCTCCGGCGCGGGGACGAAGTCGTACTCGTGGATCAGCGCCACGTCCAGGTCACCGGCCCGCAGCGCGTGCGCGACCGCCGCCGGGTCGGTCTCGGACACCATCGGCTCCAGTCCCGGGTGGCGGCGGGCCAGCGCGACCAGGGCGGCCGGAACGATGGCCCTGGTCGCCGTGGGGAAGGACCCGATCCGCAGCGCTCCGGCCAGTCCGCCGCGTGCCTCGGCGAGATCGGCGTCGGCGCGTTCCAGCAGCTCCAGCACCGCGTCGGCGTGCCGGACCAGGTTCTGCCCGGCGGGAGTGAGCCTGACCCCGCGTCCCGTGCGCTCGAGCAGCGCCAGACCGGCCTCGCGTTCGAGGACACCGAGCTGCTGGGACACCGCCGAAGGGCTGAACGAGAGCGCCTCGGCGACCGCGGCGATGGTCCCCCGTCGGGCGAGTTCGCGCAGGAGGCGCAGGCGTCGTACATCGAGCATCGGATCAGCTTACGGGTCCGGTAAGAAAAGCGAACTGGATTCGATGCTCGGAGCAGTCCAGGCTCGGCGCATGACACAGACCTTCATGCCCCTGGCCCCCACGGCGCAGGGCCCGCACGGGATCCACGTACCGCTGATCACCCCCTTCACCGCGGCCGGGGACGTGGCCGCCGAGGCCCTGGAGGCGCTCGCACACGAGGTGCTCGACGCGGGCGCCTCCGGGATCGTGGCGCTCGGCACCACCGGCGAGCCGGCCGCCCTCGACGAGGCGGAGCGCGACCTGGTCACCGAGGTCTGTGCGCGGGTCTGCCGGGAGCGGGGGGCGGCGCTGACCGTGGGCGCCGGGGCGAGCGGGACCCGGGCCGCCGAGGACTCGCTCATCCGGCTGGAGCGGTGGCCCGAGGCGCGGGCGGCACTGGTGACCGTGCCCGCGTTCGTACGCCCCTCGGCGGCCGGGGTGCTCGCGCACTTCGAGCGGCTGGCGCGGGTGAGCCCCGTACCGCTGATCGTCTACCACGTCCCGTACCGGACCGGGAAGCCGCTGGACGCGGTCTCGCTGCGGTCGGTCGGGGCGCTGCCCGGGGTGGTCGCGGTCAAGTACGCGGTCGGCTCGGTCGACGAGGACGCGGTGGCGCTGCTCGGCGACCTGCCGGAGGGCTTCGTGGTACTGGCGGGCGACGACACCTTCCTCTCTCCTCTTCTCGCGCTCGGCGCGGCGGGCGGGATCCTCGCCTCGGCGCACCTCGCGACGGCCCGGTTCGTCGAGCTCGCGGCGGCCTGGCGAGCGGGTGACACCGACCGGGCGCGTGCGTTGGGCCCCGGCCTGGCCCGCCTCTCCTCCGCCGTCTTCAGCGAGCCCAACCCCACGGTCGTCAAGGGGGTGTTGCACGCCCAAGGCCGTATCCCGACGCCGGACGTACGCCTCCCTCTGCTCCCGGCCGGCCACGAGGCGATCGCTGCGGCGCGGCGAGAACTGGCACTCCTCTGACCCCACCCGGTCCCCTACCGCTCTCCACTCGCTCCTGCCTGCCAGTCCGCCCGGGCCCGCCCCCCTCCCCGGCCCCGGCGGGCCCGGCCCTGCCCGCTCCCCCGCCCGGGGCCGCTCCGGCACCGGCCCAGGCCGGCGCCGGGCAAGGCCCCGGCACGCACGACCCCGCGCAGGCGAGCCCGGCACAAGCCGGTCCAGCACGGGCCCGGGCGCGCACCAGGCACGGCCCCGGCACGCTCAGGGCCCGGGACGGACCAGGACCGGCACAGGCCCAGGTCGGCGTCGGGAGAGGTCCGGCACGGGCGCGGTCCGCCGCCGGGCGAGACCCCGGACGGACGAGCCCCCCACGGACAAGGCCCCGCACAGGCGGGGCCCCGCTCGTCGGCCGCCAGCCGGCCGGGCCGGGTTCGGGGCGTGGGGCCCGTGGAGTCGGCGGGCCAGGTTCGGGGCGCCGAGCCCGCCGCCCGGGGCCCGGCGGGCTCGGTTACGCGCATGGGGGTTAATGACCTGGGATGGGCGATTCGCCCCCATAGGGCGGGTCGCCCGAATCGACCCCAGCGACGGGCGACTTGCCCCGAATTGGGACCTCACCCGGAACCTCGTGATGTGAGTCACGCCGACCACACCAACATCATTTCCCCGCAGGGGCCGATTCCCCCTTTCCCGGCCGGAATTTCGAGAATTCCCGTATCCCTTTCCAAGGTCATCCATCGAGCCGATTACGGGAAGTTGATCTCCCGATCGAATTCGAGTCTTGTTCCGGCCCGCCGGAACGGCCTACGGTCACCTCGTTCCCAGTGGTTCGCAGCCGAATCCGGCCGCCACCCGGGCTCTTCCGTACCCCCACGTGAGGAATTCCGCCATGTCCGCAAAGGGAAAGCACCGCCGGCCGAAGCAGCACCACGCACTCACCCGCACGCTGGCCCTCGCCGGCACGGGCAGTGCGGCGCTGGCCCTCCCGCTGGTCAGCACGACCACGGCCGGGGCGGCCGAGGTCAGCGGCGTCAGTGCCGCACCCAAGACGTATTCCGTGGTCAGCGGTGACACCCTGAGCAAGATCGCGGCGGAGCACTCCATAGGCGGCGGCTGGCAGCAGCTCTACCAGGCCAACCGGAGCATCGTCGGCGCCAACCCCGGGGTCATCCGCCCGGGTCTGAAGCTGAACCTCGCCGCCGCCCCCGCGGCCGCCCCGGCCGCCGCCGCCAAGGCCGCCGCCGTGAAGGCCGCCCCCAGCTACCCGAACAACCTCGACGGCTGGATCAGGGAGTCGCTCGACGTCATGGCGCTGCACGGAATCCCCGGCAGCTACGACGGAATTCACCGCAACGTCATGCGCGAATCCTCGGGAAATCCCATGGCCATCAACAACTGGGACTCCAACGCGGCGGCGGGCATCCCCTCCAAGGGTCTGCTCCAGGTCATCGACCCGACCTTCCAGGCCTATCACGTGCCCGGCACTCCGCAGAACTCCTACGACCCGGTCGCCAACATCACCGCCGCCTGCAATTACGCGGCCGCCCGCTACGGCTCGATCGACAACGTCAACGGCGCGTACTGAAAAGCCCGTACGACGGCAGCGGACCGGGACCGGGCACGAGGCCGGAGTTCAGGCCCCCACGTGCTTGCGGTAGGCCGCCCCCAGCTCGTTCACGTCCACCGACGCGTGCACGACGGGTCCGGACGCATCCAGCCCCTGGGACGTGTACTTCCGCAGCAGTTCGAGCACGGCCTCGCTCAACTCGGCCTTGACCGCCTCGGTCCGGCCCGCCAGCAGGGCCAGCTGTACATGGACGAGCGCGCTCCCGGCAGCACCGTCGGCCACGCAGACCTCGTCGAGGCACCGGAAGCGCGTCTTGCAGTTCTCCACCGCGGCATCGGCCACCCGGGCGGTCAACGCGTGCAGGGCGAGGGCGAATCCACGCCGGTCGAAGGTGTCGGTCAGGTTCGCCGAGTACTCGACGGTGATCTGCGGCATCGCGTGTTCTCCAGGTGTTCTCGGTGGCGCGTGGCAGCACGCCCGGCACACGCCGCGTTCCGTACGACGCCCGTCGCGTCCTCCCGCATTCTCGCGGACCCGAACGACGACGGACCGCCCGCCCCGCTCATTCCAGCCCGTACCGCCGGGCCGACTCCTCCTCCTGCGCCAGCCGGTGCAGGGCCTTCAGCACAGGCTGGACGAGGACGACAGCGGCCACCGCCGTCTCGACCTTCTCCTCCTCGGAGGGGTACGTCTCCATGAAGTCCAGGTCGCGCACGGCCGCCTGGTGCATCAGCTCGGCGTACGGGGCCATCAGCGGGGCGTCCCACGGATAGCCGAGCCGAATGAGGGTGGCCACCGCCGTCACGAGCGAGCGGTGGACGGGGGACAGCGCGCCCACCTTCCGAGCCGTCGACCAGCCCAGCGTCTCGAGCAGCCGGTCCACCTCCCGCCGCGCCGCGGTCACCGCCGCGTCCTCCTCGTCCGGCTCGGGCACCTGCGGCAGCGCCCACAGCGCCGCTCCTATCCGCATCGTCCGGCCCAGGGACTCGTCGTCGACGTGCGCGAGCACCTCCCGGGCCTTGGCCACTGGAATCCCGCCGACCTGGATCAGCGCGCGGACCAGCCGCAGCCGCCGCAGGTGTCCCTCGTCGTACTCGGCGGTCGTCGCACTGACCCGCTGCCCCGGCGCCAACAGACCTTCGCGCAGGTAGTACTTGATGGTCGCCGTCGAGACGCCACTGCGTTCGCTCAACTCCGCCAGCCGCATCTCTTGAACCTTCCATTGGGGAGTGTCACTATCCAACCCTGTAGGGATGGACAGTGCCGCTATCCAACCAGGCGACTGGAGACAGAGTGTCAGCGAAGCCGATACCGGGCCACACCACCGCAGCCGCGGAGGGCGACGTCGTCGTACTCCTGATCGGGATGCGCATCAACCACTTATGGGCGGTGCACCACTGGGTGCCGGTCCTGCTGGCCATGCCCCGCATGCTCCGCGAGCTGGCCCGGGACGAGAGCCGGGGACTGCTCGGCCACGTCCTGCTCACCGGTTCGCCCCGTACGTACTACGTGGTCCAGTACTGGGAGTCCAAGGAGAAGCTCTACGCGTACGCCAAGGCCCCGGACATGTTCCACCACCGGGCCTGGGCGATCATCAACCGCAAGGAACGCGCGGGCAAGCTCCGCCAGCACGTGGGCCTGTGGCACGAGTCGTACGTCGTCCCCGAGGGGTCGTACGAGTCGATCTACGCCGACATGCCGCCCTACGGACTCGCCGCGGCCACCGGAGTGCTCCCCCTCGAGGCCCGCGGCCGCCGCGCCTCCGACCGCTTCAAGCACCGCTCCGGCCGCAAGACCGCCTAGGGAGCGGCGCGCCCCGCCCGGGGAGGGGCAAGCCCCCTGAAGCCGGTCCTAGAGCCAGCCCTGGCGGCGGGCAGCGCGGACGGCTTCCATGCGGTTGCGGGTGCCGGTCTTGCCGATCGCCGCGGACAGGTAGTTCCGTACGGTCGACTCCGACAGGTGGATCTTCGCCGCGATGTCGGCGACGGTGGCCCCGTCGACCGAGGCCGTCAGGACGTCGACCTCGCGCGGGGTCAGCGGGTTCGGGCCCGCGCTGAGGGCCGCGGCCGCGAGCGCGGGGTCGATCACGGTCTCCCCCGCGAGCACCCGTCGTACGGCCGCCGCCAGTTCCTCGACCGGCCCGTCCTTCACCAGGAAGCCGGCGGCGCCCGCGTCCATCGCCCGCCGCAGGTAGCCGGGGCGGCCGAACGTGGTCAGGATCAGCACCCGGCAGCCGGGGCACTGGCGGCGCAGGTCCGCCGCCGCGTCGAGCCCGCTGCGGCCGGGGAGCTCGATGTCGAGCAGCGCCACGTCGGGGCGGGTCGCCAGGGCGGCGGGCACGATCTCGTCCCCGGCGCCGACCTGCGCCACGACCTCGATGTCCTCCTCCAGCCCGAGCAGCAGGGCCAGGGCCCCGCGCATCATGCCTTGGTCCTCGGCCAGCAGGAGCCTGATCATCTGCCTTCCCCTTCCCCGTCCCCGTCCGCCCCTACGAGGTCTTCGTCCACCGGGAGTTCGGCGGTGACCCGGAATCCGCGACGGCCCGGCGCCGGGCCGCTGGAGAGGGTACCGCCGGCCGCCGCGAGCCGCTCGGTCAGACCGGTCAGACCGCTGCCCGCCAGGCCGTCGCCCGGCGCGCTCGAGCCTACGCCGCCGGCCCCGTCATCGGTGATCACCAGGTGGACCCGCCCGGCGGCGCCGCGCACCTCGATCTCGCAGCCGGTCGCACCGCTGTGCCGGATCACGTTGGTCACGGACTCGCGCACCACCCACCCCAGCAGCGCCGCGGTCCGCGGCGCCAGCGGCGGCCCGGACTGCCGTACGACGGGCTCGATCCCGGCGGCGGTCAGGACACCGCGGGCCCGGTCGAGTTCGCCCGCCAGGCTGGCCTCCCGGTAGCCGGTGACGGCCTCCCGGATCTCGACGAGGGCCTGCCGGCCGACCGATTCGATGTCGGCGACCTGTGCGAGCGCCGCGTCCATGTCGCGGGGCGCGAGCCGGCGGGCCGCTTCCGACTTCACGACGATCACGGACAGGGTGTGCCCGAGCAGATCGTGCAGGTCCCGCGAGAAGCGCAGCCGCTCCTGTTCCACGGCCGCCCGGGCCAGCTCCTGCCGGGTCTCGCGCAGCTCCCGCACCGTTTCCGACAGGGCGAGGATGGCCGCGGTGACCATGCCGGACAGGAACGTCCCGTAGATGATGCCGACCGCCCCCCACCCGTCCTGGTACACGGCGATCGCGCCGCCCACGACGCTGAGACCGAGCACGGCCGCCCCGAGCGGGCGGCCCCGCAGCACCGCCCCGGTGGCGAGGCCCAGCAGGGGGAAGAACAGCAGCCAGCTGCCGCCGTAGCCGAGAGCCAGTCCGCAGGTCACCAGGCCCATCACGACGAGGCTCCAGCGGGTGCTCGCGGCCTCCCGCTTGCACTTGTCGAAGGCGCGGAACACCACGCTGATGTAGAGGGAGTTGAAGATCAGCAGACCGGCGCCCCCGACCAGCGGGTTGGGGGTCCGGCCCTGGAGGATGTTGGAGAAGGCCCCCATGCCCATCAGGAGCCAGGGCAGCAGGGTGAGCCCGCCGTTCAGTCCGCGCGGGCCGAACCTCCGCTGCTCCCCTTCGCTCCGCCCGCCGCCGGGACGGCCACGGGGGTGGCCGCCCGGGGCCGGGTCCGTGCCCATGTCCGTGCCCACACCCATGCCCGTGCCCCGTTCCGCCGCGTGTTCCGCATCCATCTTCTACACCGTCCTCGCCGACCGGCGGTACGAGAGGACCGCGTACGCGCCGAACAGCAGGGCCCATCCACCGATCACGGCCGCCGCCGCGGCACCGGGAGCCGCGCCCGCCGCGAGGGACTGCCCGATCTCCGCGAAGCGGTGGGTCGGGGTGAGGGCGGAGAGGGTCCGCAGCCAGTGCGGGAACAGCTCGACCGGGAACCAGAGGCCGCCGACGACGGAGAGCAGCAGGTTGCAGGCGACGTTGACGAGGCCGGTGGTCTGGGCGGAGAGCCGGTAGCCGTTGCCCATGCCCAGCAGGGTGAAGGGCAGGGCGCCGAGCCAGAGCGCGAGCGCGACGGCCGCCCACTGCCAGGCCCCGAGGCGGACCCCGTTGACGAGCGCGCCCGCCGCGAGGACGGCGGCGATGGCGGGCAGCACGATCACCGAGCCGGTCAGCGCCCGGCCGGTCACCACCTGGCGCGGGGTCATCGGGGTGACGCGGAGCTGGCGCAGCCAGCCGGCGCCCTTGTCCTCCGCGATGCCGGTGCCGGTCGAGAGGGCTGAACCCAGGGCCCCGTAGGCGGCCATCGCGACCATGGAGGCGGTCCTCCACTCGGGGACGTTGGCGCCGAGGTTGGTGAAGAGCAGGTACATCACCACCGGCATGCCGATGCCGAAGTAGACGAATCCGGTGTCGCGCAGCGCGCGGCGCACTTCGAGCCGGACGTACGCGGCGACGATCACCTGGCACTCTCCGCGGCGGCCGTGGATCCGGTCAGGGCGAGGAAGGCGTCTTCGAGCGAGGCCCCCGTGACCTCCAGGTTGCGCACGGCCCCCCGGCCGACGAGGGCGACGACGGTGGCATCGGGGTCCCGGGTACGCAGTCTCGCGCGCTCCCCGCGCACCTCTACGGCGACCACCCCCGGCAGCCCGGCCAGTCCCTCGGTGGGCAGCCCGGCCAGGTCGAAGGCGACCAGGGAGCCGCCGGCGGCGCGCCTGAGCCCCTCACCGCTGTCGTCGGCGACGACCCGGCCCCGGTCCACGACCACGATGCGGTCGGCGTGGGCCTCGGCCTCCTCCAGGTAGTGCGTGGAGAACAGGACGGTGTTGCCGCGCCGGGCGTACGCCCGCATGGACACCCAGAACGCGCGCCGGGCCTCCACGTCGAGGGCCGCGGTCGGCTCGTCGAGGACGATCAGCTCCGGGTTCCCCGCGAGGGCCACCGCGAAGCGGACGCGCTGGGCCTGGCCGCCGGAGAGCCGGTCGGCACGGCGGCCGGCCAGGTCCGTGAGCCCGGCCAGGCCCAGGGCCTCGGCGACGGGCATCGGGGCGGGGTAGGTCCGGGCGACGAAGGCGACGAGCTCCCGCACGGTGAGCCGCGGTACGGCGCGCCCCTCCTGGAGCATCGCGCCGACCCGGCCCGAGCGCACCGCCCGCCCGGGGCTCTCGCCGAAGAGGCGCACGCTGCCCGCGTCGGGCTCGTCCAGCCCGAGCAACAGGCTGATGGCGGTGGACTTTCCGGCCCCGTTGCGGCCGAGCAGGGCGACCGTCTCCCCGCGGTGGATGTCGAGGTCCAGACCGGCCACGGCGTGGACGGGGCCGAAGGACTTGGCGGTGTGCCGGAAGCTCACCGCGGGTGGCACCGCGGGTGGCACTGGCCCGGTCGCCCGGCGCGGCGTGTCCGTCGCCTCCGTTCCCGTTGTCGATCCCGCCGCCGTTCCTGTTCCCGTTCCTGTTCCCGTTCCCGTTCCTGTTCCTGTTCCCGTTCCTGTCGTCGTCTGCGTCATGTCCTCCACGCTACGGACGGGGCCGGGGCCCCGGCAGAGCCGCGTGTACGGACTCCGGCCGTACGAATGTCACTGCCGGACGGCGGTACGCGGCCCGCGCACCCGGGCACGTGCCAGGGTGCGCAGCGGCGCCGCGAAGCCGTAGCCGACGTCCTTGCGCAGGGCGCCGGCCCCGGCCCGCTCCACTGCCGTGAGCTGGTGCCCCATGAGTTCCGTCATCGTCGAGGCGACCGCCCGCAGCCCCGGTGCGGTGAGGTCCACGATGTCCTGCCCGGCGGCGAGCGCGGCACGGGCCCGCCCGCACTCAGCGGCCAGCAGCTCCCTTACGGCCGGGGTGTCCCGGGCCTGTTCGAGGTCGGCCCGGGTCACGGAGTGCTCGGCGAGGCGGGCGCGCGGAATGCAGAGCCGGCCCTCCGAGAGGTCCCCGGCGAGGTCGGCGAGGAAGTCGACCCGCTGGGCGGCGTCCACGAACCGCCTCCAGCCGGCGGCCTGTCCGGCGTCGGGACCACCCTCGTACTGCAGGCCGGTGAAGACCAGCACCCCGGGCCAGGCGTAGGCGTCGAGGTACGCCTGGAACTCCGCCTCGGAGGCGAAGCCGTCGAAGACCGCCTCAGCGGTGGCCGCGCCGTCGAGGAACCGGAAGACCCACTCGGCGGGCAGGCCGCGGGAGGCGACGGCGTGGGCGTAGGCGCGCAGCAGCGGGTCGGGGCTCTCCCCGGTCTCCAACGCCCGGCGCACCTCGGTGCCCAGTTCCGCGAGAGCCGCCGCCCGCTGATCCGGGGTTCCCGTCTCGGCGACGTCGTCGACCCGGTTCATGAAGGCGAGTCCGGCCGCCAGCCAGGGCACGAGGGGCGGCGCGGCGAGCAGGCGCAGGGCGAGGTAGGGAGCGGGCTCCCGGCGCAGGACCCTGCGGGCCGCGTAGGTGTAGTCGCCGCGGAGCCGGGTGCCGGATATGCCGGCGGTCGTGAGCGTGGTGCGCCAGCTGGGCATGGTGTGTCGGTTCTCCGCTTCGTGCGTACGCGTACGTGTCAGCGTAGGTGTCCGCGTTCGTGTACGTGCCGGCGCCCGCGCCGGGCGGACGGGCGGCCGGCCGGCCGGGCGCGGTCCGTTGTCGTGGACCTCAGCTCTTGTAGACCTTCTTGATCTTGAAGTCGGTGTCCGCGAGGACGTAGCCGCCCTGACCGTACGGGTCGCTGATGTACGGGCGGATCGCCGGGCCGCCGGACCAGGGGGAGACGTTGAGGTAGCGCGAGCTCGGGATCGCGACGGCGAGCTCCTGCTTGGCCTGGTCCATCAGGGCGGGAAGGCGGTCCCAGTCGATCGCGGCCATGTCCATGAGCTCGTCCCCCTCCTTCACGAGTCCGGCCGGGCCGGTGCGCTTGGCCGCGCCGCCCCGGTACTGCCAGGCGTCGACGGTCCTGGCCCCGGGGGCGGTGGGGATGTCGGCGAGCACGTACTCGTCGTAGACCCGCATGTTGACGAAGGTGGTGGTCCCCGCCTGCTCCTTGAGCGCCTCGACGGCGGTACGGATCCCGGCCGGGTCGATCAGGCTGCCCTTGGGCGGGGCGGTCTTCGGCGTGCTCGCCTTCGGGGTGGGGGTGGATGCCACGGGGCTGCCCTGGGCCGGGGAGACCGGGGTGGACACCGACGGGGTGACGGAGGACTTCGCACCACCGCCCGTACCACTGCCCGCGCCGGTGTCGGTGCCGGCGTTCCCGTCGGGCATCCAGTGCACGAAGCCGGCCACTCCGGCGGCCAGGACCACCGCGAGGAGCCCGGCGAGCAGCGCCGGACGGCGGCGGCGCGGGCCTGACGGTACGGGAGCGGGCACGGGCACGGTCGACGAGTACGGGTTGCCGGCACCCGGAACGAACGGCGTGGGGGCGGCGGTCGGCAAGGCGGGGACCGACCCGGGTCCCGGGGTCACGGGGCCGAAGTTCCCGAGGGCGACCAGGGGTACCACCGGGGTGGACCCTCCGAGAGCACTGCTCGCACTCCGGAGCAGCGCTTCCAACTCCTCGGCGCCGGGCCGCGCGGCGAGGTCCCGTACCAGCAGCCGTTCCAGTACGGGCCCCAGCGGCCCGGACCGTACCGTCGCCGGGATCGGCTCGTCGAGCACCGCGACCACGGTGGCCAGGCTGGTGGCCCGGCGCAGCGGGTGCACCCCCTCCGAGGCCACGTACAGCAGCATGCCGAGCGACCACAGGTCGGAGGCGGCCAGTCCCTCCTCACCGCGGGCCCGCTCGGGCGCGATGTACTCCGGTGACCCGATCAGCACGCCCGTCGAGGTCAGCGCGGTGGAACCGTGCAGCGCAGCGATCCCGAAGTCCGTGAGCACCGCGGAGCCGTCGGGCCTCAGGAGGACGTTGGCCGGTTTCACGTCCCGGTGCAGCACCCCCTCCGCGTGGGCGGCGCGCAGCGCCGAGAGCACGTCGAGGCCGAGCCTCAGGACGTCGGCCACCGGCATCGGCCCGTCGGCCAGGCGGTCGTGCAGGGAACCGCCGCCGACCAGCTCCATCACGATCCACGGATGGCCGCCGGAGCCTTCCGCGGGCTCCACGATGTGGTGGATCGTGACCACGTTCGGATGCGCGAGGCGGGCGAGGGCCCGGGCTTCGCGGACCGCCCGCTCGCGCAGCTGGACGGCGAGGTCGGGCTGGGCGGCGGCGGTGGCCGGGTCGGGCGGCCGCACCTCCTTGAGCGCTACGTCCCGGTGCAGCGCGATGTCCCGGGCACGCCACACCGTCCCCATCCCGCCACTGCCCAGGGGCCCCACCAGTTCGAAACGCCCGTCGATCAACCGTCTGCCGGCCTCACTGCTCTCCATGGCCGGTCATCGTAGGCGCCGGCGCCGACGGCGGTGCAGGTGGTCCCGGGGATGGACGGTCCGGGGCCGCCGGTCAGTTGCGGGAGTTGCCGAACAGGAGCCGGTAGGCGACGAGCAGCACCAGGGAGCCCGCGATGGCGGAGCCCCAGGTCGCGAGGTCGAAGAAGTCGTTCTGGATCGACCGGCCCAGGAATTTCGCCGAGAGCCAGCCGCCGATGAAGGCGCCGGCGATGCCGATGAGGGTGGTACCGATCAGGCCGCCGGGGTCCCGGCCGGGCAGCAGGACCTTGGCGATTCCGCCCGCGAGCAGTCCAAGGATGATCCAGCCGATGATGCCCATGCCTGTTCACTCCGCTTCGGTGTGCGCGCGGGTGCGCGCGGTGTCCGCTTCCGTCTCACAGGCAAGGACGCGCGAACAGCCGAAACGGTTCTCAGCCGCGCCGGGTACGGACGGCGCCGGCGGTGACCAGCACGACGGCGGCCGCCGCGCCCGCCGCCAGGAATCCGCCGCGGGAGCGCCAGGACAGTACCGACAGCGTCGACTGGGCGGAGAGCACCGAGCCCGCGCTCAGCCAGGATCCCGCCGAGGCGGCCGACAGGGCCGAGCCGATCGAGCCGAGCGACAGCACGCTGCCGACCGAACCGATGGAGAGGGCCGAGCCCACGGAACCGATGGAGAGGACCGAGCCCACCGAGCCGAAGGAGAGGATCGAGTCCTTGGAGCGGAGCGAGAGGAACGAACCGTCGTCGGCAGCCATACGGATCATGCTGCCACACCGGCCATCGGCGCGGCCGGTGAAGCGGTGGCCGGGGATGCGACGAGCGGAGATGCGGCGGCCGGAGATGCGGCAGGCTGGGATGCGGCGGGCTGGGATGCGGCGGCCGCCGTCTGCTGCGGGGTCCGCGTGAGCAGCAGCACGCCCCGGGCCGCCGCGAGCGCGCCCGCCAGCGCCAGCAGGACTCCGAGCGCCCCGCCCTGGATGCGTTCGCCGAGCAGCACCATGCCGATCGCGGCGGCGGCCAGCGGGTTGGTGAGGTTGACCACCGCGAGCGGGGCACCGAGGCCGCCCCGGTAGGCCCGCTGGGACAGCAGCATCCCGCCGACCGCGAAGACCACGACGAGCAGGGCCACCGACACGACCCGGAAGCTGAGCAGCGCCCCGCCGCGGCCGCCCGCCACGGCGACGGTCTGGGTCAGGGCGGAGGCGGCCGCGGAGGCCAGTCCGGACGCCGTCGCGTGGCGCAGACCCGAGCGCGCGTCCGTTCGTACGGTCAGCAGCACGATCACGGCCGCCGTCGCCGCGGAGACCGCGAGGGCCTCGGCCAGGGTGAGGGTTTCGTCGGGGGCCGGGCCGGAGGCGGGCAGCAGGAGCAGACCGAGGCCTGCGACGGTGGCCAGGGTGCCGCGCCATTCGGTGGCCACGACCTTGCGCCCGGCGCCGTGGGCGCCCAGTGGGACGGCGGCGACGAGGGTGAGCGCGCCGAGCGGCTGGACCAGGGTGAGCGGTCCGTAGCGCAGGGCGGCGGCGTGCAGGAGGGCGGCGGCGGCGTTCAGGCCGGCCGACCACCACCAGGCTCCGTTGCCGAGCAGCGCCGCGGCGCTGCGGGCGACCGCACGGCGGGCGAGGCGTTCCTGGGCGACGGCGGCGGCCGCGTAGGTGACGGCCGCGGCGAGGCAGAGCAGGACGGCGAGGAGGGTGGCGCTCACCGGACCGCTCCTACGACTTCCGCGGTCCCGGCGTTCACCGCGGGCGCCGCGGCGTCGACCGTTCCCGCGGGACCCGGGGCTCCCGCGGCCGTGGTGGACGGGCCGGGCCGGCGCTGACCGGGCACGCTCCGCGCGGCGACGACCGAGCGGACGGCCGGACGCGGAACCAGCAGCAGGGCGGCCCCGAGCAGCAGCGTCGCGACGATGGCGTCGAGCCAGTAGTGGTTGGCCGTGCCGACGACCACGAGCAGGGTGACCAGCGGGTGCAGCAGCCACAGGAAGCGCCACCGGGAGGAGGTGGCGGCGATCATGCCGAGGGCCAGCATCAGGGCCCAGCCGAAGTGCAGTGAGGGCATCGCGGCGAACTGGTTGGCCATGGTGTCGGCGGCCGGAGCGGCCCCGTAGACGGTCGGACCGTAGACCTGGCCGGTGTCGATGAGGTGGGCGGCGCCCAGCATCCGCGGCGGCGCGAGGGGGAAGGCCAGGTGGAGGACGAGGGCCGCGCCGGTGAGGACCGCGAGGACGCGGCGGGTCCAGAGGTAGTGCGTGGGACGGCGTACGTAGAGCCAGACCAGGAAGAGCACGGTGGCGGGGAAGTGCACGGCCGCGTAGTAGGTGTTCGCGGTGTGGACCAGGGCGTCGCTGTGCAGGAGCAGGCTCTGGACCGGGCCCTCGCCGGGCAGGTGCAGGGTGCGCTCGGCGTCCCAGACCCGGGCGGCGTTGCGGAAGGCCTCGTCCGTGCGGCCGGTGGAGAGCATGCGGCCGCACTTGTAGACGGCGAAGAGACCCGCGACGAGCAGCAGCTCACGTATGAGACGGCGGCGGCTGGGACGGCGGCCGCCCGGCCCCGCGCCGGCCTCGGCGGGTGTGGTGTGGGAGGTCATCCCCCGGTCTCGCTTCCTGTACACGGGCTCACAATCGACACACCAGTGTATCGATACATTCGCGTATCGATACGAGCGTGTACCGATACGCTCGCGTTCCCGTAGACTTTCATTGGAGGCCGTTGCCGCGCGACCGATATACCGGGCCCGCGCACCCCCACCGGGACCGGACGGGACCCCACCGGGACCCGTTTCCGGCCCCCACCCCGAGACCCGCCCGAGCAGCACCGAGGAGAGCCGCACCATGACGTCGCCGACGCCGGAAGCCGCCCCGGCCCCCGCGCGCCGCTCCAAGATCACCCCGGAGCGGGAGCGGCAGTTCTACGACGCCGTCCTCGAGCAGCTGCGCGAGGACGGCTACGAGGCGCTGACCATGGAGAAGATCGCCGCGCGGGCCAGCTGCGGCAAGTCCACGCTCTACCGGCAGTGGAAGACCAAACCGCAGCTCGTCGCCGCCGCCCTGCGCGCGGACCGGCGCGGGACGCTGGCGGCGGTGGACACCGGGACCCTGGCGGGAGACCTGCGCGAGGCGGCCAGGATCGCGGCCTGCACCTCGGGGCGCGACACCCGCCTGACGCAAGCCCTCGGAGTGGCGGTGCTCAGCGACGAGGAGCTGAAGGCGGCCCTGCGCGAGGCGCTGGTGGAGCCCGAGTTGGCGGCGTTCGACGCCATCGTGGAACGGGCCGTGGCGCGGGGCGAGATCTCATCGGGGCATCCGGCGGTGGAGTTCCTGCCGGCGCAGCTCATGGGCGTGCTGCGGATCCGGCCCGTGCTGGAGGGGCGCTACGCCGACTCCGAATACCTCGTACGGTTCGTCGACGCCTGCCTGCTGCCGGCGCTGGGCGTGGCCCCGCAGGCCTCCGCGCACACCCCCTGAACCGGCCGGCCGCCGTTCCCGATGACCGGACGGCGACCTGCCCGCGCTGCCTCGTGGGGACGGTGGCAGCGCACCACCGGGCCGGGCGGCGGGCACTCCCTCGCGGAGTGCCCGCCGCCCGGCCCGTACGGTGACAGCCCGGCCCGCGCGTACGCCGACCGGCCCGACCGCCCCGTACGGTGATCAGCCGCGGGCCGCGCCCATCGCCCGGGCGAACTCCTCCGGGCCGGAGTCGAAGCCCCGTACTTCCGGGTCCAGTGACCAGACGCCCGAGGCGTCGCGGGTGAACTCCGCGATCGTGACGGCGCTCGCGGTCGCGACGCCCGCGAAGTCGTCCACGGCGAGGTCGGTGTACCCCTCCCGGATGCGCAGCCCGGTCCTCGCGACGTCGCCGAAGGTCAGCGTCGGGCCCTCGCCCGCCTGCTGCTGGATCATCACGCCCACCACCACACGGGTCAGCTCCGGGGCGATGCGGTCGAGTTCGAGGGTCATGACCTCGTCGAAGCCGAGCCCCTGACCGGTCCGGCTGTCCCGGTTCAGCGTGATGGTGCCGTCGGGGGAGCGGCTGCCGAAGTGCACGAGGTGGACGGGCTCCCCGTACGGATCGGCGGCGGCGTAGACCCCGGCCAGTATGTCGAGGTCGTGGACGGGCGCGCCCGCCGGGCTGGGATCCCACTTCAGCGCGATCTCCACCTTGGCCAGGCCCTTGCGTACTCCGCTCACCGAACTCCCCCTCTTCCTAGCGTCTGTTGCCCTCCCATGCTGTCACGGGTCCGTCCACCGGAACCGAACGACCGTACGTTCCCGGCCAGTCCGCCATCAGCTGCCGGGCCCACGCCACCCGTCGGTCCCACGACATGTCCCAGCCGATGGCGCCGAGGCCCGGATGCTCCTCGTCCAGCCGACGCCTGAGGAAGGCCAGGTCCCCGCCCCGGTAGAGCCGGATCACCTGGGAGAGCGACCGCTGCTTGTAGTCCACCACGTCGATCCGCGCACCGGCCTCGAGCAGCGCGCGCACCAGCGCGACGGAGCCGCCGCAGTGGACGGCCCGCTGCAGCGGGGTGCGCCGCTGGTCGTCCCGGGCCTCCAGGTCGGCCCCGGCCGCCAGCAGCCGCGGCAGCAGCACCTCGTGGTCGAGCCCGGGCAGTACGTGCAGCAGCCCGCGCCGCGAACCGTCGCGGACCCGGGGGTCGACGCCCGCATCGAGGAGCGCCACCACCCCGGGGGTGTCCCCGTGCGCGGCCCGCAGGAACAGGTCCTGCCGCTCGGCGCGCAGCCCACGCGGCAGCCGCCCGTACCCCGTGACCCAGGTCCGGCGGACGGCGGAGCACCCGGCGCCCTCCACGGACGGCTCCGGATCCGGCTCCCCCTCCGAGGCCGGGTGCGGAACCTCCAGGACGCCGCCGCGCGAGCGGACCTCGTGCCACTCGCCCCCGCACCGCACCCGTACGGGCTTCGGCGCGGCCGGGCCCGGCGGACCGCCGGCCGGCGGTGCGTCCGGGTACAGGGCGGCCCGGACCAGCGGGTGCAGTTCGGACGGGGTGGTCAGACCGTGGCGCAGCATCTCCAGGTCGGGCGGGCGCCGCCAGGCGTGCAGCGGGAGCCGCGGCGCCGTGCGCACCTCGTCGTACCCGAGCAGGCGGATCCGTACCCGGCCGGTCCGGAGCGGTTCGGGCACGGGGCCGGTCGGCTCGACCAGCACGCCGCCCATCCGCAGCCGGTCACCCGCGCCGGCCAGCGCGAGCCTCCACGCTTCGGCGGCGATCCGGGTCAGGTCACCGGGGATGCGCCGCAGATCGGCCCACGGATCCGACTCGGGCCACAACCGCTTCAGGCGCGGCGGCGTCAGGTCGACCTCGATCCCCGCGCTGTCGAAGGCCCCGGCCGCGTCCTCGCGCGCGTGCAGCAGCGCCGTCCACTCGGCCCGCCGCACGGGGTCGCCGGCCCCCGGGTCCTGCGCGGGCAGTTCACCGGCGTCCAGGGCGGTCCCGTCGGCGCGCAGGAAGGGCAACCGCCGGTGCGCGCCGGATCCCGGGCCGCCGCCCAGCTGTTCGTACAGCCCGGCGCTGTGGCGGGCGTCCCAGTACGGGCGGGCGGTCGTCCAGTCCTCCACCGTGAAGCGGAAGATCCAGACGTCGTGCGGTTCCGCCTCCGGGAGCGGCTCGCAGTGCAGCCGCAGGCGCTGGGGGCCGCCGATGAGCGGACTGGTGGTGACCGAGAGGACCGGGGCGCCGGCGGCGCGGGGCACCCGCCCGTCCTCGCCGTAGTGCGCGAGGACGATCCGCAGGTCGGGGGTGATCGTCGAATGGCCGCCGAGCACTCTGGGCAGGTGCCAGCGCAGCAGGTCCGGCGCGAAGTGGCGCAGGTCGTCCGCCACCGCCCGCTCGACCGCGGCACCGTAGCGGTCCGCGAGCCCCGGCAGATCGAAGGTGACGTCCACGCCGGCCGCCTCGCAGGCGGAGCGCCAGTCCCCGACCAGCCGGTGCGCGGTCACCCGCTCGATCATCCAGCCGGGCACGGCGTAGCGGCGGATCCGCTGCCAGGTCGAACGGTCCGCGGGCGCGAACCCGCCCTTCAGCTGTACCGGACCCGGCGCGCTCACCACTCCCCCGTTCCTCGCCGGGTACGGGAGCACCCGGCGGTCCGGCAAGGCCGGTCGGATTCGAACCGACGTCCTCCAGCCTGCTCCGTTGGCGCGACGACCTCTGCGCTACGGCCTTGCCGACGGCGATCGTACCGAGCCGTTCCCGCCCTGGCCTGCGGTTTTCTACCAGTCCCCGTCCTGGACCGGCTTGCCCGGCCGGGGAGCCTTCCCCAGGGGTGTGACCTGCCCGGGGGCGGGCTCTGCCCAGGGGGTGTCGTCGGTGCCGAGCCATTCGCCCACCGGCTCCACCCCGCTCAGGGCGTCGGAGGGGGCGATGTCGGTGGCGTCCTCGTCGTAGTAGTCGAACCACGGCAGCCCGGCCTTGGTGTAGGCGGCCCGGTCCACCGGGGAGGGCGGCGGCTCCTCACCGGTGATCCGGCGCCACGCGGGCGGGGTCACCAGGTGTACGAAGACCCTCGCGGCCGGCTCCTCCGCCCAGTCCCGCAGCTTCCGGTCGTCGCGGTACACCTCCTGGCGCATGGCCCCGCCCACTCCGAGCCCCATCGCCGGGGCCGCCTGCGGGGCGGCCCCGGCGCGCGACCTGCCCAGCGCGCCCAAGGGTCCACCGGGGGCCGATCCCGGGGGCGCCATCGGGGGTCCGCCCGCCGGTCCGCCCGGCGCCGCGGCCATCGGCATCGCGGGAGCCGCTCCGTAGCCGCCACCCGCGGGTGCGCCCGGAGGCAGGACCCCGTACGAGCCACCGCCGGGGCGGGGCCGGGCCGTACGCTCCCGCTCCTCCTCCCGCCACCGTGCCAGTGCTTTCGCGCCGAGCGGGAAGGCCTGGAGCTGCACGCCGCCCGTGGTCTCCTCGCCGGTGACCTGGCCCTCACGGTAGCGCCGAGCCCCAGCGGGACGGCGACGAACTGGCGGACCGTGCCCCGGCCCGAGTTGATCCCGTCCAACCACGGCTGGCGCGGCAGTACGAGGTAGTTCTGCGGCCGGCGCCCGAGCGCGCCCGTCCACCGCTCGCCGGAGACCGCGCACACCTTGCCGACCCCGACCTGGAGGGCGGTGGGCTGCCGGCTCCCGCCGAAGGCGAGCCACATCGCCTCGCGCAGGTACACGGGGAGCATCACCCCGCCCTTGGCGAGCCAGTCCGCGGGCACCGTGTCCGGATAGTCCTCCACCCGCCGCAGCGGAAACTCCCCCAGACCCGGGGGCAGATTGTGCGTACCCGACTCCGGCAGCCGCAGCGTCCGCATGAACCGGACCCGCGCCCCCTCGCCCAGCAGCAGCGCGTTTCCCTCGACCCTCGTCCCGCCCTCGGCCACGCGACCGGCTCCTCTCCCGTACAGGACCGGATCCGCCGCAGGATCTGCCGCCGTTCCGGATCGTTACCCTCAAGCTTTGCTCAGATCCCGTGACACCGTGCCCGGCGAGTTCCTAGCTTCCTCATATACGCGCCCACCTGCCTCCGCGGTTCCCCGTGCCCCGGCCGAGTCCCCGGGCGCGCCCCGCGCGACCCCGCGCACCCCCGTACCCGCGATCCGGGTACCCCAGAAAAGAGTGCAGCATGAAGGTTCCCAAGGCCGGCGCGGTTGCCGCAGTGATCGGGCTCGTCCTGACCGCCTCCGGGTGCGTCGGTGACGACGATTCCAAGGGGACCCTCGCCATCGGCATCAAGTTCGACCAGCCCGGTGTCGGCATGCGCGAGCCCGACGGCACCTTCACCGGCTTCGACGTGGACGTGGCCCGGTACATCGCGAAGCAGCTCGGCTACAAGCCGGACCGGATCGCCTTCAAGCAGGTCTACAGCAACGACCGCGAGCTCCTCATCCAGTACAACGAGGTCCAATTCGTCGCGGCCAGCTACTCGATCAACGACAAGCGCAAGGAGAAGGTCGACTTCGCCGGCCCGTACTTCCTCGCGCACCAGGACCTGATGGTCCGCGCCGACGACACCACCATCACCAAGGCCGAGGACCTCAACAACAAGAGGCTCTGCTCGGTGACCGGCTCGACCTCGGCCGAGAACGTCAAGAAGAACCTGGCCCCCAAGGCGAGCCTCCTGGAGCTCCCCGGCTACTCCGAGTGCCTCGTCGCCCTTCAGGACCACCTGGTCGACGCCATGACCACGGACAACTCCATCCTGGCCGGCTACACCGTCCGCAAGGGCAACGAGGGCAAGTTCCGGCTGATCGGGCTGAGCCTGAGCAGCGAGAACTACGGGATCGGCATGAAGAAGGGGAACACCGAGCTCCAGGGCAAGGTCAACGAGGCGATCCGCAAGATGGTCGCGGACGGTTCCTGGGAAGCGGCCGTGAAGAAGAACTTCGGCGCGGACTACAAGTACGAGCCGGCCCCCGCCATCACAACGGGCAGCTGACGACCGTCGAGGAGGTGGCCGGGTCCGACCAGTCGGCGTCGAAGCGGGCGTTGACCACGTACAGCCGGCCGCCGTGGACCGCCGCGGTGGTCGGCTCGTCGAAGCGCGGGTCGGTGATCCGCTTGACGAAGCGGGCCCGGCGGCCGTCCCCGCTGAGGGTGAACACGTCCACGGCATAGGCCCAGTTGCGTACGACGTACAGCGTGCGCCCGTGCACCACGAGCCCGTCGCCGTTGCCGACCGCGCCGCCGTCGAGCACGGTCCGGCTGGCGACCCCGGTCCGCGGGTCGATGCGGAACAGCGCCTCGGCGGTGTCGTGCACCACCAGCAGGGCCTGGCCGTCGGGGGTCCGCTCGATGCCGTTGGCG
The DNA here is from genome assembly GCF_036014235.1 of Streptomyces sp. NBC_00435. GTDB lineage: Bacteria > Actinomycetota > Actinomycetes > Streptomycetales > Streptomycetaceae > Streptomyces. Next base: position 7,377,554 of record NZ_CP107924.1, on the reverse strand, counting down.
CCCCAGTACTCGCCGCCGGGCGGGACCGGGGCCCACTCGCCGCCGAGCCGCAGCGCGCGGGGGGCGGCGCCGGCGCCGGTGAGCTCGCGGCCGGCCGGCAGGAAGTACAGGACGTCCGCGAAGGAGTCGGTGAACCAGGCGCCGCCGCAGCCGACGACGACGTCGTTGACGAAGGCCGTGCCCGTCGCGGCCTGGTGGTTGGCCAGGACCCGCCCGTCCCCGGCGTCGATCACGCGGATCTGCCCGCTGGCGCCGCCGGCGACCAGCAGGCGCCCGCGGGAGTCGGTCTTGAGGCCGGCCGACATCGGGCCCTCGCCCCGGGTGATGATCCGGCCCGCGCCGGTGGCGAGGTCGAAGCGGTAGATGGAGCCGTCGATCAGCGAGCCCGTGTAGGCCGTGCCGCGCGCGGAGACGGCGATCCCCTCGGGCTGGAAGCCCGCCGGGGTGGCGATCGCGTCGGGCCGGGGCGGTCGGGCGGTCTGCGCCTGGGCGAGCGGGGCTCCGGCACCGACGACCGCGGCGCCTCCCAGGGCCGCTGCCGCACCGATGAATCCGCGTCGCCCTAAGGTTCCAGACATGGATGTCCCTCTCAACTACCGTGCGAACCGGACGTGTTGACCCGCACACCACATCACACCGATCGCTTCCCGGCAGTGCCCCGTCAGGATCTTTCACAAAGGGACGGGGAACCTCACCCTCCCCGGACGGCCGTCGGCCGGCGGCGAGGAGGGCGAGGAGGAGGGCAAGGGGTCCGGATCAGGCCAGCGGCGCCTTGCCGCGCAGGACGGTCAGGAACTCCCGCATCCACGCCGAGTGGTCGGGCCACGCGCGGGCCGACACCAGCGTGCCGTCGACCACGGCCTCGGAGTCCTCGAACTCGGCCCCGGCGGCCTTCATGTCGAGCTCCAGCGCCGGATAGGCGGTGACCCGGCGACCGCCGAGCGCGCCGGCCGCGGCGGTGATCAGCGGGCCGTGGCAGATCTGCGCGATCGGCTTGTCGGAGCCGGCGAAGGCGGCCAGGATCCGCCGCACCTCGGGGTCGTTGCGCAGGTACTCCGGGGCGCGCCCACCGGGTACGACCAGCGCCGCGTACTCCCCCGGGTCCACATCGGCGAAGGCGATGTCGGCGGGCCAGGTGTAGCCGGGCTTCTCGGTGTAGGTGTCGAAGCCCTCCTCGAAGTCGTGCACGACGAACCGGAGCTTCTTCACCGCCGGCGCCGCGATGTGGACCTCGTAGCCTTCCTCGCGCAGGCGCTGGTAGGGGTAGAGGACCTCCAGCGACTCCGCCGCGTCGCCGGTCACGATGAGGATCTTCACTGCCATGGGCTGCTCCTGGTAGGGCTGTTCACGGTGTGGCCTCCGCTACCGTGCACGCGCCGCCGGGTTCTGCCAAGGGATTCCCGCGCCAATCACCCACACGACGCGCGTAGAGAGTCCGGGCTCCCGACACATGCTTTTCACCTGTACGGCACATGACAATGTGAACCTCGCTCTGCCACCTGATGCCCCGCCAATTCCCCGGGCGGGAGCGGTGCGTGTGGAGAGGTACCCCCACGTCATGAGAATCTCCCGCCTCACTCCCTGGGCGGCCGGCTGCGCGGCGGCGTCACTGCTGCTGCTCCCGTCCGCGGCGCAGGCGTCCTCGGCATCCGCTGTGCGCTCGTCGTCCTCCGCCTACGCCACGTCCGCCGTCGACACCTACTACGCCTCGGCCGAGGGCAAGACCGGCGCCGCGCTCAAGACGGCGCTGCACAACATCATCAAGACCCAGTCCAAGGTGACGTACGAAGGCGTGTGGAACGCCCTGAAGGTCACCGACCAGGACCCGGCGAACCCCAACAACGTCATCCTGGTCTACTCGGGCCGCTCCCAGTCCAAGTCCACCAACGGCGGCGGCGTCAACGACTGGAACCGCGAGCACGTCTGGGCCAAGAGCCACGGCGACTTCGGCACCGCCACCGGCCCGGGCACCGACCTGCACCACCTCAGGCCCGAGGACGTCACCGTCAACAGCACCCGCGGGAACAAGGACTTCGACAAGGGCGGCAGCCCGGTCGCCGAGGCCCCCGGCAGCTTCACCGACTCCGACTCCTTCGAGCCGCGGGACGCGGTCAAGGGTGACGTCGCGCGCATGCTGCTCTACATGGCCGTGCGCTACGACGGCGGCGACGGCTTCGCCGACCTGGAAGTGAACGACAAGGTCAACAACGGCAGCGCGTCCGCCATCGGCCGGATCGGCGTCCTGAAGCAGTGGAACCTGCAGGACCCGCCGGACGCCTTCGAGCAGCGCCGCAACCAGGTCATATACGACACCTACCAGCACAACCGGAACCCGTTCATCGACCACCCGGAGTGGGTCGGCTCCATCTGGTAGGCGTACGCCGGACCCGACCTCCGCCACCGACCTACTGCTGGCCGAGGGCCATCCACTTCTCCGGGGCCGAGAGCGGCTCGAAGCCGACCTTGGCGTAGACGTCGTGGGCGTCCCCGGTCGCCAGGAGGATCCGACGCAGACCGTACGGGGCGAGGTGGTCGCGCACCGCCCCCGCCAGGGCCGTGCCGAGCCCCTTGCCCCGCGCGTCCGGGTCCACGTACACGTCGCAGAGCCAGGCGAAGGTGGCCAGGTCGGTCACCACGCGGGCGTAGGCCACCTGCCTGCCGGAGAGGCGCTCGTAGACCCCGTAGTTGAGCGATCCGTCGATCGCGGCATCCTGCTTCTCCCGGCTCCGCCCCAGAGCCCAGTAGGCGTCCTCGGACAGCCAACGGTGGATCAGCGTCCGGTCGAGCCGGCCGGGGTCGGTGGAGATCTCGTGGTCTTCGGGCGAGGGCAGTTCACTGTTCATCTCCGCATCCAAGCAAGACGGCCCCTCGTCCGGCCAGTGGAATTCGCCGGACGCACCGATGGCGGGCGGGGCCGGCTACAGACGGTCGGCCAAGGCCTTGAAGGCCGGCCAGCCGAGGGCCGGGGTCCGGGAGTCCCAGACCTTCTGGGACAGGGCCGCCAGCGGAAGCCTGATGCCCGCCGCCACCTGGGCCTGGGTCTGTGATCCGGCCAGATCGCACCAGACGGCGAGGCGCGCACCCAGGATCCGGTCCGCGTACCGCGCGGGCACCGCCGCCGTGCCGCGCAGCACCAATGGGGTCCACTGCTCGTAGATGCGCCGGCCGTCGGGGTACGTGAACTGGTTGGGCTGCCCCAGCACGTAGTAGAGGTACTCGTCGTTGAGGTTGACCACGTCGCGGCCCTCGCGCAGGTACTCCAGCGGCGGCCGGGCCCCGCCCTCCTTGCCCGTCCAGTACTCGACCTGGATGTCCTTCGCGGGCTGGACGACCCCGCCGGTGAAGAAGCCGTCGTTCCATGCGGCCGGCTGCCGACGCGCCGAACGGACCACGTCCGCACGGTCGTTCAGCCAGCCCGTCGTCAGGTCCTGGACCCGTGCGGTGGGACCGTAGCGCTGCCGGGCGGCGGCCGCGAGCTGCGGGAAGGAGGTCTGCGGGTCCTTGTAGACGAGTGCCTGGTACTCGTCCGCGCCGAGGTTCCAGATCGCGCCGGGGAACAGCGGCAGGTACTCGCGCAGGAGCTGGTCCACGAGTTTCGCGGCCGCCGGGTTCGCTATGTCCACGGCGCCCTTGACCGCCCGCCCCTGGGAGTCCCGCAGTTGCAGCTCCGGGTACGCGCGCAGGACCGCTCCGAGGTGGCCCGGTGAGTCGATCTCGGGTACGACCGCGATGTGCAGGCGGGCGGCGAGTGCCGTGATCTCGCGCACCTGCGCCTTGGTGAGGTGGGGGGTGGAGACGATCTCGGGGTGGGTGTCGGACTCGATCCGGAAGGCCTGGTCGTCGGAGAAGTGCAGGCCGAGCTGGTTCAGCTTCAGGTCGGCCATCTCGCGAAGCCGGTCCTCGATCCAGGCCGGGGTGAAGTACTTGCGGGCGATGTCGAGGTTCAGTCCGCGCTGCGGCTTGGCCGGTGCGTCGCGGACCGTGCCCTCGGGGGCCGAACCGCCGCCGCTCACCTCCTGTTTGAGGGTGCGGGTGCCGTAGAACACCCCGGCCTGGTCGGGGCCGGTGATCCGGACCTGGCCGTCGCGCACGGTGAGGGTGTACGACTCGGGTGCGCCGGAGGTTTTGGCCCCGAGGGCGAGCTGCACGTCCCCGGGGCGCGGCGCGTCGGTCTCGGCGAATCCCATGCGCAGTTCACCGGCCAGCAGTCTGCCCTCGTCGGCCAGGGCCGCGCTGTCGGCCGGTGGTACGACGACCCGCGCCCCGGGGCCGGGCCGCCAGCCGGGGCCGCGGGCCGGTACGTGTTCCCGTACGGCCGGGACGGTGCGCGGGGCGCTGGACAGCGGGTAGGAGGGCGTCGGCGAGGGGGCGGCGGACGGGGTGGACGGGCTGGCGGCCGGGGGCGCCGAGGTGGGGGCGGCCCGGGAGCCGTCCGGGGCGGCCGTACCGGCCGCGCAGCCCGGGACGGTGACAAGGGAGACCAGCACGGCGGCAACGGCCGTCGCGAGGAGGTGGCTCCGCCGGTACTGCTTCGTCTGCCGCATCATGCACCTTTCCCCCGTACCAACCTGGCACGGGGGGCACGGGTGCGCGACCCGGGCGGGCGGGTCGGGCCGGGCAGGTCAGTCCAGGACGCCGAGCGCGGTCCCGGCGAATCCGTGGTCCTGGGCGGGCGCGCCACCGCCGACGCCGATGGCCCCGATGAGCCGGCCGGCACGGCGGACCGGGAGCCCGCCCGCGATGAACAGCAGCGGGCGGTCGAGGGCGGTGGGCAGGGTGTGGAAGGGCCCGCCGGGCTGGACGGCATCCACCAGGTCGGCGGTCGGGGCGTCCAGCTGGAGCGCCGTGAAGGCCTTGCGGGTGCTGGTCTCGCCGGAGATCAGGACGGCCCGGTCATCTCGCCGGAAAGCCAGCAGGTGGCCGCCCGCGTCGAGGACGCTCACGCTGACCGCGACCCCGGCCACGTCGGCGGCGGCCGTGGCGGCGGCGACGAGCGCCTCGGCGTCCGTGGTGGTCAGGGGGGCGACGGCGGTGCGGGGGGTGGTGGCGCTGGACATGAGGAGGCTCTCCTGTGAGGTGGTAGCGGTGGGGATGGTGGGGTGGTGGATCAGTGGTGGGCGGGGACGGCCGCCGGTGGCGCCGGGGCCCCGGCGGCGACGACCCGGCTGCCGTCCGCGTCGCCCGCGCGGGTTCCCGTACGCCGTTCCAGCGCGCCGGAGGCGACGGCGAGGAGCAGGGCGGAGGCGGCCAGCGCCGCGCCGACCCAGTTCGGTGCGGTCCAGCCGAGCCCGGCGGCGATGACGAGTCCGCCGAGCCAGGCGGCGAGGGCGTTGCCGAGGTTGAAGGCGCCGATGTTCACGGCGGAGGCCAGGGTGGGGGCGCCCGCCGCCTGGTCGAGGACGCGCTTCTGCAGCGGCGGCACGGTGGCGAAGCCGAGGGCGCCGATGAGGAAGATGGTGACGGCGGCGCCTGCCTTGGTGTGGGCGGTGAGGGTGAAGGCTGCCAGGACGACGGCCAGCGCGCCCAGGGACGTGTACAACATCGGCATCAGCGCCCGGTCGGCGAAGCGGCCGCCGACCAGGTTGCCCGCGACCATGCCGAGGCCGAGGAGGACGAGCAGCCAGGTGACCGAGGTGTCGGCGAACCCGGCGACGCCGGTCATCATCGGCGTGATGTAGGTGATGGCGGCGAAGACCCCGCCGAAGCCGAGGACGGTCATCCCCATCGCCAGGAGCACCTGGACGTTGCGGAAGGCGGCCAGCTCGTGGCGGATGCGTACGCCCTCGGGGCGGGGCAGGTCGGGGACGAGCCGCGCGATGCCGAGCAGGCCGAGGAGGCCGAGCGAGGCGACGATCAGGAAGGTGACGCGCCAGCCGAGGTGCTGGCCGACCAGGGTGCCGAGCGGGACTCCGACGACGTTGGCCACGGTGAGGCCGGTGAACATCATGGCGATGGCCCCGGCCTTCTTCTCGGGGGCGACGAGTTCGGCGGCGACGACGGCTCCGATCCCGAAGAAGGCGCCGTGGGCGAGCGAGGCGACGACGCGTCCGGCGAGCATGATCCCGAAGGCGGGGGCGAGCGCGGAGAGCACGTTGCCCACGATGAACAGGCCCATGAGCAGCATCAGCATCCGCTTGCGCGGGATCCGGGTGCCGAGGACGGTCATCAGCGGCGCGCCGAGGACCACGCCGAGGGCGTAGCCGGTGACCAGGAAGCCGGCGGCGGGGATGGAGACGCCGTAGGTGCCGGCGACCTCGGGGAGCAGGCCCATGATCACGAACTCGGTGGTGCCGATCCCGAAAGCGCCGATGGCGAGTGCGAGGAGAGCGAGAGGCATGAGGGGGGTGCCCTTCAGGGGAGGGTGCGGGTGGTGCTGCGCGATCGGCGCCCGGAGGGGGACGCGGGGTCGGCGGGGGGGCGCGGGGGGCGCGCCTCGTACGGGGGTGGCGACCTGGAGGCATTGGGTTGCCGCAGCGGGTTGCCTGCGTCCACATTAATTGCAGACGCGGTATATTTGCAAGCGCGGGCAATTGCAGACGTGCCCTATCCTGGAGTCAAACGCCCTGGAGGAGGACCAATGACGGCCACGGACAGCGCACTCACCGCCCTCGCCCAGGGCTGGTGCGCCCTCTCCCTCCTGCACGGGCGGATCGAGACGCACATCGAGCGCGCGCTCCAGTCAGGACACGGCCTGAGCGTGCGCGAGTACTCCTTGCTCGACGTCCTCAGCCGCCAGCACAGCGGCCCCGGCGGCCACCTGCGCATGCACCAGGTCGCGGACGCGGTGGTGCTCAGCCAGAGCGCGACGACCCGGCTGGTCAGCCGACTGGAGGACCGCGGACTGCTGAGCCGCTACCTCTGCGACACCGACCGCCGGGGCATCTACACCGACGTCAGTCAGGCCGGCCTGACCCTCCTGACCGAGGCCCGCCCCACCAACGACACCGCCCTGAGCGAGGCCCTGGACGAGGCCGCGCGCACGCCGGAGCTGGCCCCACTGGTGGCCGCCGTGAAGAACACGCCGACGACCGGGGCTTAGCCCTTGGACGCAGCCGCCCGAGCGGTACCGGAATGGCCCCTCAGCGCCCGGCGAGCCGCTCCATCAGGGCGGCGCTGCGCGCCAGCAACTCCCTCTCCCCGTCGGTGAGTTCGGCTTCGATGGCCTGCGCGAGCCAGCCGGCCCGCCGGCCGCGCTCCGCTTCGAGCGCGGCCAGGCCCGCCTCCGACAGCTCGACCAGTGACTTGCGGCCGTCGGTGGGGTGCGCCCGGCGTGTGATCAGGTCCTGCCCCATGAGCAGCCCCACCGCCCGGGCCATCGACTGGGGGCGTACGCGCTGATCGGCGGCCAAGTCACTGGTGGTCATGGCGCCATTGCGGTCGAGTGCGCCGAGTACGGCGGCCTGACCCAGCGGGATGTTGTCCTCGTGTTTGACGCGCCGGGTGAGCTTGCCCATCGCGGTGCGCAGTTCGGTGGCGATGGCGGCGGCTTCCGAGGTGGGCATAGGGCACTTTACCCCGTTGGACAGCATTGCTGTACACCTGACCTGCACAGCAATGCTGTGCAGCAATACTGCACAGCGAAACTGAGCAGCATTGCTGTAGGGTTTGGCTTGTCGGGCTCAGCGCCAGCGTTGTCGCAGCCGGGGCCGCGGCATACGACAACGGGAAGGACCTCCCATGTCCGCAGAGGTGTCCGCAAAGGCGGTCGGAACCGTCGACGCCACCATCGAAACCGTCACCGCCCGCCGGATCATCGACAGCCGGGGCAACCCCACGGTCGAGGTCGACGTGGTCCTGACGGACGGGTCCCTCGGGCGCGCGGCCGCCCCCTCAGGCGCCTCCACCGGTGCCCGGGAGGCCGTGGAACTGCGCGACGGGGACCCCGCACGCTGGCACGGCAAGGGTGTCGACCGCGCGGTGGCCCACGTCAACGGGGAGATCGCGGCGTCCGTGCGCGGCCGGGACGCGGTGGACCAGGCGGGTCTCGACGCCGCGCTGATCGCCCTCGACGGCACCGCCACGAAGTCCCGGCTCGGCGCCAACGCGATCCTCGGCGTCTCCCTCGCCACCGCCAAGGCCGCCGCGGCGGCCCACCGCCAGCCCCTCTACCGCTACCTCGGCGGCGCCGACGCCCACCTCCTGCCGCTGCCGATGATGAACATCGTCAACGGCGGCGCGCACGCCGACAATCCGCTGGATTTCCAGGAGTTCATGATCGCGCCCGTGGGCGCGGACACCTTCGCCGAAGCCGTCCGCATGGGCAGCGAGGTCTTCCACACCCTGCGCCGCGATCTGCTGGACGCCGGGCACTCCACGGGCGTCGGTGACGAAGGCGGCTTCGCGCCCGCGCTGCGGACCGCCGAGGAGGCCCTCGACTTCGTGATGGCCGCCATCGAGCGCACCGGCTACCGCCCCGGCACGGACATCGGCCTGATCATGGACCCGGCGTCGTCGGAGTTCTTCCGCGACGGGGTCTACGACTACGCCGGCGAGGGCGTGCGCCGCACCCCTTCCGAGAACGCCGACTACCTGGCCAAGCTCATCGACGCCTACCCGGTCCTCTCCATCGAGGACCCGATGGCGGAGAACGACCTGGACGGCTGGCGCGAGCTGACCGCCCGCGTCGGCGACCGCTGCCAGCTCACCGGCGACGACGTGTTCTGCACCAACGAGACGCTGCTGCGCGAGGGCATCCGTACCGGCGTCGGCAACTCGGTCCTGGTCAAGGTCAACCAGATCGGGACCCTGACCGAGGCGCTGGCCGCGGTGGCCACGGCCCACCAGGCGGGCTGGACCGCCGTCATGTCGCACCGGTCGGGGGAGACCGAGGACACCACCATCGCGGATCTGGCGGTGGCGACCGGCTGCGGCCAGATCAAGACCGGCTCGCTCTCGCGCTCCGACCGCACGGCGAAGTACAACCAACTCATCAGGATCGAGGAGGAATTGGGCGACGCCGCGCGCTACGCGGGCCGCTCCGCACTGCGCCGGTCGTGACCGGCGGACACCCGCCGACGCCGGGCGGGGGCCGGGGTCGGGACGGGGCCGGGCGTACGGAGCGGAGCCTCCTACCCGTCCGCCCCTGGGCGGCCGTCAGCGACCGCGGTCCGGGAGCCCGGCCGGAGCGCCGGTCCGGTCACCGACAGGTTGCCGTCAGGGGTGCGTCGGACGAGCCGGCCGGTGCGGAAGTAGCCGTCGGGGGTGAAGGAACGGGCGTTGTGGCCCGGCTCCCGGTAGTAGCCCCGCGGGGTGGACGGGCCGCGGACGAGGAGCTCGCCCGGGTCCCCGTCGGCCACCTCCCTGCCGTCGGAGTCGACGACGCGGATCTCGTCGTCGGGCGAGAGCGGGCGGCCGTGCGTGGTGAGCGCGGCCGGGTCCGGATCGGCGGGACGGGTCAGCACCAGCGGCCCCTCGGGCATGGCGAAGACCTGCTGCGGACGGCAGTCCAGCGCGGAACCGATCCGTTCGGCCAGCGCGTGCCGCGCGGGTTCCCCGCCGATCTGCACGAGACGCAGACTGCTCACGTCCGCCCGGGCCGCGGGGAGTTCATCGAGCCAGAGCCGGGCGAGGGCGGGCACCACCGAGGTGATGGTGACCCGCTCCCGCTCGATGGTCTCCAGGCACTCGGTAGCCCCCGGGTCCTCCAGCAGGACCACGGTGCCGCCGACGGAGAGGGTGCCGAGGATGCCGGGGCAGCCGAGGGCGAAGGCTGACCCGGCGGGCAGCGCGGCGAGGTACACGTCGTCCCCGGTGAGCGACACCAACTCGGCGGTGGCCCGCATCTGGTAGGCGTAGTCGTTGTGGGTGCGCGGAACGAGCCCGGGGACCTCGGCGGTGCCGTCGGCGGCGCCGAGGTCCGAGAGCAGGAAGAACGCCACCTGGTCGGCGCGCTGCGCGAGCGCCGGCTCGGGCGGGGAGTCGAGCGAGCCCAGCGGGAAGTAGTGGCAGCCCGACGTGTCGGTCGTGAAACCGCCGTACGGGGAGGAGGTGCCCGGCGCCTCGAAGGGGAACACCCGCCGCAGGAAAGGCCCTTCGGCCGCGATGCCGGCGGCCATCGCCGTGTGGTCGAAGCCCTGGTACACCGAGGGGCCGACGTAGCCGGTGGCCTGGGCGACCCGCACGACGCGGGACATCTCGGGCGCGCGGTGCGAGACCGGGCAGAGCACGGGGACCACCCCGGCGCGCATCAGCGCGAACACGGTGACGACGAACTCGGGAACGTTCGGCAGCTGGACGACGACCCGTTGCCCGCGCCGCAGGCCGCGCAGCCGGAACCCGGCGGCCATGCGGTCGATGCGCCGGTTCAGGGCCGCGTACGTGAGACGGGTGCCGCCGTGCACGAGCGCGGTCCGCGGTCCGAACTGCAGGGCCCAGCCGCGCAGCAGATTGTCCAGCGACGTGCCGCGCCAGTGCCCGGCCGCCCAGTAGCGGTCGGTGAACTCCTCGGGCCAGGGCGTACAGCCGCCCAGCGTGGATGTCATGCGCTTCCTTCCCTGCCGGCTCGGGGCGGCCCCGCCGTTCTGATCCTGGCAAGGGAACCCGGCGGCGCCTGCGCACGCAATGCGCTTTCCTGACCATGGACGCTCCCTCCCCTCAGCGGAAAGCCCAATGAGCGCCGCTGACCAGCGGGAACGGCCGGTCTCACCGGAACGGTGCAGCGGCCGGCCGGCTCGCCGCACGCTCGGCACCGGCTTCCTCCAGGCTCAGCGCACGGAACTCCGCGGGGCTGACTCCGTACGCCTCGCGGAAGGAGCGGCTGAAGACCACGGGGCCGCTGAAGCCCCAGCGGGCGGCGATGGCGTGCACCCGGTGCGCCCCGGGACCGGGGCGTGCGAGGTCGGCGCGGCACTGCTCCAGCCGGCGCCTGCGGATCCGGGCCCGGACGCTCTCCCCCTGGCCGTGGAAGAGCTGGTGGAGCGTGCGCAGGGAGATGTTGTGGCGGGCGGCGACGACGGGCGGCGTCAGCTCCGGGCGCTGGTCACGCAGGGGCAGCGCCTCCCTGGGAAGCATCAGGATCGTCGCCCGCGCCTGGCCGCGGTCGGCGAGCATCTCGTTGTCGGAGGGGCGCGAGGTGTCCCAGAGCATGAGGTCCCCGGCCCCGATGGTGCAGTCGTTGCGGTGCTGGGACATCGATGTGCTGCCCTCGCGCAGGAGCGCCAGCTGGTACTGCTCCGGGTCGCCGCGCCGGATCAGCGCGGGTGTGCGCCGTGAACGGAGCGGCGACAGGGCGAACTTCGCCACCCGGAGGTCCCCCAGGTCCAGTACGGCGGCCTCGCCCTGGAACTCCGCGGGCCGCTCGCTGCTGAGAGCCGCGGGCATCACTTCGCGCGAGATGATGTCGGCGTACCAGTCGAACCGCTCCCCCGCCGGTACCGCGCACGACGACACCACTGACCACATCCCGCGTCCCCCGTTCGAACTCCTCGGCAGGGATCAAGGATGCAGCGGAGGGATCTCCATCGGCTCATGGTTCAGGGCCCCGCGTGGCGCGCCGATCCCGGGCGGGCCGCCCCCGGGATCGGTGACGGAGCCAGGCCTAGTGGTAGTCCGGAGGCCCGGTGACCGGCGGCGGCGAGGGCGAGAGCGACGGCGACGCGGACTGACCCGGCTTGGCGGAGGGGACGGCGGAGCCGGACGGGGTGGAAACCGGCCGCGGCCCACCGGTACCGGACCCGCGCTCCGGCCCCGCCGAGGACGGTGACGGGGAGGACGGGAACGGTGAGGAGGCATGGGAGGAGGGCAGCGGCGTGGGAGTGGCCGTGGCCGAAGGGGGCAGCAGTGACGGCGCCGGGGTGCCCTGAGCCGGGCGCGGCGACGACCCGTCCGGCCAGGGCGACGGCGGAGCCGCCGGCGGAACCGGGGCCGGGCGGACCTGGGCCGGGTCGGGAGCCAGTACGGCATACCCCACCACCACCGCGGCGGCCGCTGCCGCCAGCCCGGCCAGCGGCAGCGCCAACCCGCGCGGCCAGGCCCACGGCAGACGTCGCACCCCGAGCCCCGGCGGCTGCGCCGGGCGCAGTTCGCGCGCGGTGATCCCGGCCGCCCGTGCGTCGAGGGCGCTGCGCAACCGGTGCTCGACGGGCCGCACGGCCGCCGGTGCGCCCCCCGGGCCCGTGTCCGACCCCTCGGCCGGTCCCCGCGCACGCGTCATGTCCGACCCTCCAGAATCCGTTCCAGCGCGTCCAGTCCACGGCTCGCGTTCGATTTCACCGAGCCCCGGCTGATCCCCAGCGTCTCGGCGATCTCCGCCTCGCTGAGGTCGGCCCAGTAGCGCAGCACCAGAACCTGCCGCCGCCTCGGCGTCAGGCGGCCCAGCGCGGCCAGCACTTCGCGGTGTGCCTCGTCCAGGACCACGGACGCCTCGGCGGACGGTACGTCGACGGGCGCGGGCGGGATCCACGCACGGGCGGTCCGGCGCCGGCGCAGTACGGAGCGGGCCGTGTTGACCACGGCGGTGCGCAGGTAGCCCAGCGCGTTGTCCACCTCCGCGATCCGCTCGCCGTGGCGCCGGTACAGCGCCGTGAAGGCGTCCTGCACCACGTCCTCGGCGGTGCCCAGGTCGTCCACGAGCAGCACGGCCAGCCGGACCATCTGCAGCCGATGGGCATGGTAGAGCTCGGTCACGGTGGGCGGCGGGCCGCCGTCCTCGGTGGGGTGACCGTACGTGTATCCGTGCCGGTGCGGCTCCGGGTGCGCGGGCGGGGCGGCCGGGGCGGACCGCTCGCGGTGCAGCAGGAACGACCACAAGCCCCGCCGCACCCGGTCGAAACCGGGTACCGCGGGGCCCACGGATGGTGCGAGGTGGAGCACGGGGATCCTCAGCCGTTGGCGCGGCGCCGAACGGCGTACAGGGTCGCGGCCCCGGCGGCGAGCAGCACGGCGGCCCCGGCTCCGAGTGCGGCCGTGGTGGCGGAGGAGCCAGTATGCGCGAGCTCGGGTTCGCCGTTGGAACCCGGGGTCGCACTGGGGGCGGCGGGAGCCGCGCTCGGGGAGGCGCTCGGCGTCGCGGTCGGGGGCCGGCTCACCGAGGGCTGCGGCTTCGGAGAGGTCGGGACCACGCTGGGCGCGGTGCTCGGCACGGCACTGGGCGCGGCCGACGCGGGGGCGGGCCGGGCGCTCGGCGTGGCGGACGCCCCCTGCGCGGCGGAGGCCGGCCCGGCGATAACGACGGCCACCCCGGCGGCGGCGACGGCGACGGCAGCCGCCCTGCGGAAGGACAGCGGGGCGCGCTTCAGGTTCTTCACGGTGGTTCTCCACGGTCGGCTGCGGGGCGCGGAACCACGCCCTTCACCCCGCACGACGCGCGACCCTCAGGGAGGTTGTCGACGTTCCCGAAAAACTTTTCGCGGTTCTGGTTCCGACCCGCGTTCCCAACTCCGGCCGGCCTCACCCGCTCAGGTCCGCCCGGGCCGCCTTGGCTGCCTTGGCCTCACTGGCCGCCCGAGCTCCCGCAGCGCGGTGCCGAAGGCGGCCACACCCTCCTCGATCTCGCCGACCGGGCCCGCCGCGTAGCCGAGGACCAGGCCGGGCGGGCCCGGGGCCAGGCGGTGCCAGGACAACGGATGGGCCTTGACGCCGAGTTCCAGGGCCGCCGCGGCCAGCGCGGTGTCGTCGAACTCCGCTCCGTCGAAGGTGACCATCAGGTGCAGCCCGGCGGCCGCCCCGTGCACGCGTGCGCCGGGCAGTACGGCGGCGATCGCCCGGAGCATCGCGTCCCGCCGGGCCCGGTGGCGGCGGCGTACGAAGCGCAGGTGCCGCTCCAGCTCCCCCGATGCCATCAGCCGGGCCAGCACCAGCTGGGCGAGGACCGGATTGCCGAGGTCCGCGTACCTCTTGGCCTCGATCACGGCCTCCAGGTGACGCGGCGGGACCAGCAGCCAGCCCAGCCGCAGGGCGGGGGCCAGGAGCTTGGAAACGCTCCCGGCGTAGCAGACCGCCTCCGGCAGCAGGGCGCGCAACGCGGGGACGGGTGCCCGGTCGTAGCGGTGCTCGGCGTCGTAGTCGTCCTCGATGACGATGCCCCCGGCCGCCGCCCAGCCCAGGAGCTCGCGGCGCCGTTCGCCGTCGAGGACGACCCCGGTCGGGAACTGGTGCGCCGGTGTCAGCACCACCGCTTGGGCCGGGCCGGCGGACAGGGCGGCGGTGTCGATCCCGCCCTCGTCCACCGGTACGGGCAGGAGCTCCATGCCTCCGTGCTCCAGCTGCTGACGGGCCCCCAGCGAACCGGGGTCCTCCACCGCGACGCGCCGTACGCCGTCCGCCCGCAGCACCTGCGCCAGCAGCCCCAGCGCCTGCGCCACGCCCGCTACGACGACCACCTCACCGGGGTCGGCGCGGATCCCCCGGCCCCTGGCGAGCCAGCCGGTGACCGCCTCGCGCAGCGCGGGCGTGCCCTGCGGGTTGCCGTAGCCGAAGTCGGCCGGGGTGAGTTCCGCGAGGACCCGGCGCTCGGCCTGGAGCCAGGCCGTACGCGGGAACGCGGTCAGATCGGGTACACCGGGCGACAGGTCGATCCGGCACGGCGCGGCGCGCAGCGCGTCGACGAGGGCCCCGCCGGCCCCCGGCACGAACGGGCCTACCGGGGCCGGGACTCCAGCCCCCGCGGGCCGGGACGGGACCTGCCGGGGGGTCACGCGCGCGGCCACCGGCGCGGCCACCACGACCGTCCCCGCACGGCCCCGCCCCGCCACCTGGCCGGTCTCCGCCAGCCGCTGGTACGCCTCGGTGACCAGGCCCCTGGAGACCCGGAGCTCGGCGGCGAGGACGCGGCTGGCCGGGAGCCGGGAGCCCACGGGGAGCCTGCCGTCGGCGATGGCGGCGCGCAGCCGGTCGGCGAGCCAGTCGGTGCGGCCGCCGGCCGGGGCCAGGCCGATGTCGAGCTGAAGGAAATCCGACCCGGGGTCCGACCCGAGGCCCGCCCCGGGGACCGCCCCGAAGGTTTTGGACCCCTGGGCATCGCCTTCTTTGGACCTGTCCATCGGTCCATTGTCACGCCAGGCTCGACGGTATGAGTACACCGCCCCCTTCTCCGGCATCGTCCCCGTCTCCGGCATCGTCCCCACGGCTGCGCGACCTCGCCCCCGGTATCACCGGCATGGCGCTCGTCGGCAGCAGCGTCACCGTCTCCCGGTCCCTCGTGCACGCCCCGCTGTTCGGCGTCCAGGCCGTCCGCTACACGGCCGCCGCGCTGCTCCTGTTCGGACTGGCCCGCGTCGCCCGGGCGCGGATCACCGCTCCGCGCGGCCGGGAGTGGCTGTGGCTCGCGGGGGTCGCCGCGACCGGGCTGGTGCTGTTCAACGTCGCCGTCGTACGGGGCGTCGCGCACGCGGAACCGGCCGTCATCGCCGTGGCCGTGGCCTCCGTGCCGATCCTGCTCGGGCTGATCGGCCCGCTGCTGGAGGGCCGCCGGCCCAGCCGCCGGGTGCTGCTGGCCGCGCCGGTGGTCGTCGCCGGGGCGGTGCTGGTGGAGGGCGCCGGCCGGACGGACGCGGCCGGGGTGGGGTGGGCCGCGCTCGCGCTGGGCTGCGAGGCCGGTTTCACCCTGCTCGCGGTGCCGGTGCTACGGCGTCACGGCGCGTGGGGGGTGTCACTGCACGCGGTGTGGATGGGTGCGGTGATGCTGGCGGTGCTCACCGTGTGCGTCGAGGGGCCCCAGGGGCTCGTGTCGGTGAGCCCGCGCCAGTGGGCGGCCGCCGGATACCTCGCCGTCATGGTGACGGCGGTGGCCTTCCTCCTCTGGTACCGCACGGTGGCCGCGGTGGGCTCCGGCCGGGCCGGGCTGCTGACCGGGGTCGCGCCCCTCGCGGCGGCGGGCGCGGGAGCCGTGACCGGCGGCGGGGTGCCGGGTCCGGCGGTGTGGCTGGGCCTGGCGGTGGTGGTCGCCGGCCTGGCCGCCGGGCTCCTTCCGGAGCGGGTCGCCTCCGGGTCGCCCGCCGCGCCGGACCCGGCGGCCGCGCGAAAGCCTCGTAACGCCCAGGAGTCCGCCGCCCCTTGAGCGGGCCGGGCCTTGTGGATCACAATCCGCAGATGGCAACGCCCCCGTACAGCAGCTGGATGCGGTACTTCTCGCCGACCGCCAATCACCGCCGGCTCGGCCTGGTGTGCCTCGGTGTGGGGGTGCAGCAGGGCGTGCTGCCGGTGGTCGGCCCGCGCGTGCTCGACCACCACGTCGCGGTGGTGGTCTGCGCCGGCCGCGGCTGGTTCAGCCACGGCGGGCGGGCCCCGCAGTCGGTGACGGCCCCGGCGCTGCTGTGGCTGGTGCCGGGAGTGGAGCACCACTACGGTCCCGACCCGGAGACCGGCTGGGACGAGTGCTTCGTGGATTTCGCGGGTCACAGCGTGGAGGCGTACACCGACCTCGGCTACCTCACCCCCGACCGCCCGCTGGTGCCGCTGAGCGGCACGGCCGGGGTGCGGCACGTGGTCGACGGGATCGTCCGGGCGGCCCGGCGCGGCGGACCGCTGCTGGAAGTGGAGGCGGCCGCGGCCGTGCACGGGCTCCTCGTCGCGCTGCGCTACGCCCGGGCCGAGGTGTCGCTGCACGGGGACACCGTGATGGACACCCTGGCCCGGGACGCACTGCTGCCGATATCGGTGGCCGAGCACGCCGCCCGGCTCGGGATGCCGCTGCCCCAGCTGCGCGGGGCGGTGCGACGCAGTACCGGGGAGGGGGTCAAGGAGTACCTCCTCGGCATCCGCCTGAGCCGGGCGAAGGAACTGCTGGCCCGGACCGACCTGCCGGTGGCCGGAGTCGCCCGGCGGGTCGGTTACGAGGACGCGGCCTATTTCAGCAGGCTGTTCAGCCGCCGGGTGGGCGTGGCGCCGGTCCGGTTCCGCCAACAGCAGTCGACGCAGCCGCAGTCCGCCGCGCAGCAGCCCCCGTCACGGTAGGTAGCCGATGTTGAGCTCGGCGACCGCCGTCCACGGATTGCCCGAAACCTCCTTCGTGGCCTTGAGCTTGACGTAGCGCGCGGTGCGGGCGGTGAAGGCGACATCCTGCTGGGCGGTGGTGTTGGCGAAGGTCCCGGAGGTGGCCGCCGTGCCCCAGTTGACCCCGTCGGTGGACGTGAGGACCTGGTAGTCGGCGATGCGTCCGTTGCTCTGCGTCTGGCGGGGCAGGTAGTGCAGGGCTGAGACGTTGTACGAGGCTCCGAGGTCGAGGGTGATCTCGTGCGGCATCGGCGTGGTGGCCTGGTACCACTGGGTGTGCCAGATGGTGGCTCCGTCACCGTCGAGCACGTTGGCCGCGGCGCCGTTCTCGCCGGCGGTCTCCTGGCTGTCCACCGCCTTGACACTCATCTGGCCCTGCGGGACGAAGAGTTCGCCGCCACCTCCCGTGCCGAGGTCGTCGACCGCGAGATCGTCCAGGATGAAGTCGGCCTCGTTGTGCGAGCCTTCGCCGGTCACCTTCCGTACGCCGATCCAGGCGTCGGTCCCGGCCGTGAAGGTCTTGGTGAAGGTGGTGGCCGTCCGGGCCTGGTTCAGCGCGGTGGCGGTCTCGGTGCTGCCGGATCCGGTGATGAACTGGTAGTCGCCGCTGAAGCCGTTCTCGTAGCTGAAGGTGACCTTGTACGAGCGGCCGGGCGTGAGGCGCAGCGTCTGCGGGAGGGTCCGGTAGACGAGGCCCTGCCGCTCCTCGTGCGACTTGAGCGAGTTCTGCCCGCTGATCACGTCGTCGACGAGCTTGCCGCTCCATCCCGCCTGGGTGTACGGGGCGTTGCGCTGGGCGATGTGGGTGCGCGGGTCGGTGGCCGATCCGCCGGCTCCGCCGAAGGCGAAGGGGCCCCAGCCGGCGTCCACGTTCTCGAAGTCCTCGGTGAACCAGTGACCTGCGAGCGGGGTGCGGGCCGAGCGGACGACGCGTACGTCGTCCAGGTAGACGGTGCCGGCGGCGGAGGCCGCGGACAGTTTGAGGGTGGCGGCCGACTGCCCGGCCGGGACGTCGAAGAGCACCTTCATGCGCTGCATCCTGGTGGTGTTCTTCTCGCTGCCGCCGAGGCTGTTGGTCAGTGTCGAGGAGTCGGCGTGGACGGAGGCGGCGGCGCCTCCGGCCGGGGTGACGGCGAGGGTGGTGGCGCGGCCGGCCGGGGTGGAGACCCAGACGGAGGCCGCGTAGGTACCGGGGGTGAGTCCCGTGAGCTGCTGGGAGACGGCGGGGGTGGTGCTCGGCGCCATGGTGAGCTCGTTCTGCCCCTGGGCGTTGCGGGTGACGGCGGCGCCGGTTCCGGTGACGGTCCAGGCGTTGAGGTTGCCCGAGTAGAAGGAGGGATCCTTGAGGGGGGTGCCCTCGCCCCAGTTCGGGTCGGCCTGGGCGGGCGCCGTGCCGTTGGTGACGACGTAGCCGGTCCTCGCGGTGGCGTTGATGGTGACCTGCCCGCCCGTGACGGTGAGGTCACCGACCAACTGGCGTCCCGTGTCGGTCAGTTTGTAGAGCTTGGGCGAGGACCAGCCGGCCGGCAGGGTCCAGGTGGTGGAGCCGCCCGCGGTGTTCCAGTGGTAGAGCTTGCCGTCGCGCGGCAGGAGGTAGGTGGAGCCGCTCAGGACCGTCCGGCCGCCAGTGGTGATCTTGCGTGTGCCACCGGCCGTGGTGACGGTCGTGCCGTTCGCGAGGGTGATGGTGTCGGAGGTCCACTTCACGACCGGGGATTCCTGGAGGTACTTGGTCGGCAGGTTGGTCGCGAAGGTGGTGGAGAGGAAGGAGGTGTAGTCCCGCTTGCCCTGCCAGCCCTCGTACGCGGTGAGTTCGGCGCCGCCCAGCAGGGCGTTGCCCGCAATCCAGTCGTCCTTGGTGTGGTTGGCGATGAAACGGGCGATGTGGGAGTTGATTCCCTTGAGGTCGGTGCCGCCGTAATTGACGTCGGTCGCCCAGTGGTGCCAAAGGGACTGCTCGGTCATCGAGTTGGGGAACTCAGTAGCGAGCTGGTAGCCGAGGCCACCGATCTCGCGTTCGAGCTTGCGCGAGACGTAGCCGTCGCCGTACCAGACGTCCACGTAGAGGAAGTCGAGCCCTGGGGCGGCCGCCTTGAGGTCCTGCAGGCGCCCCAGGCGCCCGCCCGACTGGCCGTCCTTGCGGGTGTCCACGTAGTACGACTGGTCGAGCCAGTCCCAGCCGAGCCCGCTGCTCTGGTGGGCCGGGTCGAAGGTGGCCGAGACCGGGTACTCCTCGGTGGCGTTGATGTGCACGCCGAAGTCGGCGTTGTAGGTGTGGCCGACGGTGGTCAGGGTGTTCAGGTCGGTGGCACCGCCGAGCTTGGAGCCGATGTTCTTGTAGTCCATGTGCGCCGAGTCGTGCCCCTCGGAGGCGTACCCCTTGAGCAGGACGAACTGGCCCAGGCCGTCGGTGGCGAGGTTGACCCGCTTGGTCTCGTCGAGGATCTCGGCGAAGGGGTGGGTGGCGGCGGAGGCGAAGTTGAAGGGGATGCGCTGCACGACCCGGTCGGCGGTCTGCTGCCAGCCGGTGGGCGGGGTCCAGATGTCGCGGTAGGCGACCGCCGCGTCCTGCCAGTCCACGGTGGCGTCGCCGTTGCGGTCCGCGGCGATCGCGACCCGGACGTAGGGCAGCGGTTCGGTGTCCGTGTCGGCGGCACCCGCGGCCCGGTACAGCCAGGATCCGCTCCACAGGCCGGCCCGGCGGTACGCGCCCTTGTCGGTGACCCGCTTGCTGATCCGGCCGTTCTCGGTGGCGGTGCCGCCCGAGGGCGTGTCGTAGGAGGAGTTGGAGTCGATGGCCGCGGCCAGCTTGCCGGTGTTGGCCAGGCCGTACATCACGGTCGAGGCGGAGGCGTCGACCGGGGTGCTCGCGGTGATCGGGGTGAAGGTGTCCCCGGTGCCGGTGGTGGCGGTGTACATCTTCGCGGTGGAGAGCGCGGCGCCCGCCTGGCTGCTGCGGACGCTGACGAGGTTGTGATCGGGGATCGCGAAGCTCCGTACCCGCAGGGCCGGGGTGTCCTCGATCGCGGTGACCTTGAACTCCACGACCGAACCGGTCACCGAGAGCCGGGACCTGATGGTCACTCCGGAGAAGGCGAGGGCGTAGTCGACACCGGAGGCCGAGGGCGTCGCGGTGACGGTGGGGGTGTAGGTGGTCCCGTTGACGACGATCGCACCGATCGTGTCCTCGTTGCCGTTGAGCACGTCCCCGGTGGCGGTGCGGGTGTAGCTGATGACACGGGGGAAGGCGCTGTCCACGCTGACGGACAGCTCGGGCGAGGCGATCGTCACGGGGGCGGCCGCCACGGCGGGGGCGGCGGGCACGGCCACGACCAGGGTGGCGACCAGACCGGCCACCGCGGCCGCGGCCGGCCAGAGGGGGAATCGCATCGGACCTCCGGGAGTCGGCGCTTCCTGTGCGGAAGACCGCACGCCGTGGAGGCCGGCGGTCCGCTCACTGACCAGTCAGCTTGCGGATCGCGGCACTGCAGGCCCATGGACAAACCCGAGCCCCGTCCTGGACTTATGTGACCGGTGGGTCACGTGGTCCGGCGCCCCGGGGCATGGATCCCCTGAGCTGTCCGGCCGGTGAGGCCGGTCGGTGAAGCCGGTCGGCGGCCGGACTACGTGCTCTACGTGCTCGCCGGAACCAGGATGACCGCCGTGCCGTAGGCGCAGACCTCCGTGCCGACGTCGGCGGCGTCGGTCACGTCGAAGCGCATCATCAGTACGGCGTTCGCGCCGCGGGCCTTCGCCTGTTCGATGAGGCGCTCCATGGCCTGGTTGCGGGTCTCCACCAGGGTCTTGGTGAGGCCCTTCAGCTCGCCTCCGATCATCGATTTCAGGCCCGCGCCGATCTGGCTGCCCAGGTGGCGGGAGCGGACGGTGAGGCCGAAGACCTCACCGATGACCTGTTCGACCCGGTAGCCGGGAACGTCGTTCGTCGTCACGACCATGACGCCGGTCTCCTGTGCGCCGGGGCCGCCGCCGTAATCTTCGATACCCATGGGCTCCACTCTGGCGGCGCCGGGCGGTGCCCGCATCCGGAGCGGGGTCAGGGCAGCCGGGCGGCGAGACCGTACTCGTGGGCGACCACCACGGCCTGTGCCCGGCTCGACAGCTTGAGCTTGCTCATGCAGCGGTGGACGTGCGTCTTGACGGTGGCGGCGCTGAGGACGAGGCGACCGGCGATGTCGGCGTTGGACAGGCCCGCCCCGACCAGGCCGAGGATCTCGCGCTCGCGCGCGGTCAGGGTGTCCAGACCGGGGTGCGGGGTGCGGGCCGCCGGGGCGGCGTACGTGGCCACGAGCCCGCGCAGGGCGCCGGGGCTGAACAGCATCTCGCCGGCGTGCACCGTGGCGATGGCGGCGAGCAGCCGGTCGGGCGGGGTGTCCTTGAAGAGGAAACCGCCCGCCCCGACCCGCAGGGCCCGGAAGACGTACTCGTCGGAGTCGAAGGTCGTCAGCATGAGCACCTTGGGGCGCGAGCCCGGCCCGGCGGCGGCCAGGATCCGCTCGGTGGCGCTGATCCCGTCGATTCCGGGCATCCGGATGTCCATGAGGATCACGTCGGGGCGGGTGGCCGCGGCCAGCCGCACCGCCGCTTCGCCGTCCTCGGCCTCGCCGACGACCTCGTAGCCGGGGGCGGCGGTGAGGAGCGCGGTCAGTCCGGACCGGATCAGGAACTGGTCGTCGACGACTAGGACGCGCAGCGCAATCACTCCTTCAGGCTGTGTTCCGTGTGCTTCGTGTGCTTCGTGCGCTTCGTGCGCCTGGTGTTCAGTCGGCATGGGCGGTCCTCGGGACGGGGACGCACAGGCTGACCTCGAAGCCGCCCCCGGGGGCCCGCTCGGCGGTCAGCGTGCCGTGGTAGATCTTCGCCCGTTCGCGCATCCCGACCAGCCCCTGGCCGGAACCGGAGGAGCCCGGGGAGCCCGGCGAACCCGGGGACCCCAGTGAGCGCGCCGAGCGCCCCCCGTCACCGCGGCCGTCGTCCTTGACCCGTACGCGGACCTCGTCGTCGGCGTAGTGGACGCGGACGGTGGTGCGCGCCTCCGGGGCGTGCTTGAGCACGTTCGTCAGGGCCTCCTGGACCACCCGGTACGCGCAGAGGTCGATACCGGGCGGCAGGGCGTACGCCGTCCCCGTGATCGTGACGTCGACCGGTACTCCCGCCGCACCGATCCGGCGCACCAGTTCGTCGAGGCGGCCCAGCCCGGACACCTCGGGGGGCACCTCCTCCGCGGGCGCCGTCCCGTCCTCCCGGAGCACGACCAGCATCCGGCGCATCTCGTCCAGGGCTTCGTGGGCGCTGGCGCCGATGGTGTCCAGGGCCCGGCGGGCAGTCGGCGGGTCGGAGGAGAACACGTACCCGGCCAGCCCGGTCTGCACGGAGATCACCGAGACGTGGTGCGCGATGACGTCGTGCAGTTCGCGGGCGATCTGGATGCGCTCGGCGATGACGGCCCGGCGGGCCTTCTCCTCCTGCTCCAGGCGGAGTTGGCGCGTCAGCTCGCGCAGCCGGCGGGATCCGTCGCCGGCCACCCAGCAGACGGTGGTGGTGACGGTGACGAACCCGACGCTGAGCGGGCCGAGTCCGGGCTCGGCGAGCCGGGTGCCCCAGAGCAGCACCAGCAGCGAGACGGCGGCGCAGCGGACGGACACGCGGCGGGGGCGCAGGGAGGCCACGGTGTAGAGGGCCAGGAACATCCCACAGACGGCGGGAACGTGGTAATAGCCGAGGGTGAAGTAGGTGCCGATGCAGATCGCGGTGCTCACCAGGACGGCCACGGGGTAGCGGCGGCGCAGGACGAACGGCAGGTACACGGCGGCGAGCAGCCAGTAGGCGAGGGGGGCGGCTTCCCGCCAGTGGCCGTTGGGATAGGGCGTCTTGGCGAGCACGCTCGCCGATATCCAGAGCGAGCCGACGGCCCACACGATCTCGACGAC
This sequence comes from Streptomyces sp. NBC_00435, assembly GCF_036014235.1. Lineage (GTDB taxonomy): Bacteria > Actinomycetota > Actinomycetes > Streptomycetales > Streptomycetaceae > Streptomyces. Next base: position 7,354,677 of record NZ_CP107924.1, on the reverse strand, counting down.
GACCGATCTCGCGGCACTGAACCGGATCACCGCCGGATGTGCGGACAGCTGCACGTCAAACCCCCTTGTGTACACCCCTGGTTGTACAGGGTTACCCCCCGTGGCGGTAGGCGCAGTTCAACCCGTGGATGGGCGAGGGCAACAGGTAGCCGCCCGTAGATTTCCTTGAGCCGGTCCCAACCGGCAGTGGCCCGATCCCCCCGGGGCCCGCCACGCGGCCGTGCCCGTTCGGGGGCGGGCACGGCCCCGGCGACCCTCCGCGCACCTGCCCGCACGCCGCGCCCCGTCCACTCCCCTCGGAGCCCGGGCCGTACCCGCGCCGGCGCGGCTTTCCCCGTACTCCCCCACCGGAGCGCCACCAGCCGGCCGCCCGCTCCGCATATTGGGCATATCGGGCTAAATCGCGGTGCGTCAGCCGAGCTGGACGGCCCTCCGTCGCCATAGTCGTCCGTGGCGACCGCCTGGTCGCCGTCCCGCGCCGCGTTCCGCGGCCGGGCGGACATCTCTCGGAGGAGCCGGCTCATGCTGAAGCCCACCAGGACCATCCTCGCCCTCGCCGCCGGAAGCCTGGTGCTCGGCCTGGTGGGGGCGGGTTCGGCCCTCGCGGACGGCAACCCGCGCCACGACAACCCGGGCCAGGAGAACGTCGTGGACGACGAGCAGGGCTCCGACGATCTCGCCCGGCCCGACGAGTCCCACAAGCGCAAGCACGTCCGCGGCGTCGTCACCTCGCGCGGCGCGCTGACCGTCCGCAGCCGGCCGACCACCCACTCGTACAAGCTCGGCAAGCTGCACCCGCACGAGAAGGTCGCCATCGAGTGCAAGAAGCGCGGTGAGCGGGTCGACGGCAACAACGTCTGGTACCTCCTCGACGGCAAGGAGGAGAAGGACGGCATGGACGGCATGGCACCCAAGGCCGCCAAGGGCATCAAGACCGCCGCGGCCGCCAAGGACCGCAAGGACCACTGGGTCTCGGCCCGCTACATCAAGAGCTTCGGCGAAGTGAAGTACTGCCGCTAGCGGCGTCCGGGCCGGCCCTGCGGGGCCGGCCCCCTCACGTCTGCGGGCGCACCGCTCGCGGGCCCACGCACCGCGCACCGTACGCCCGTACCCGCTCGCGCAGTTCCCGGTCCGCCGTGACCACCACGCACGCGCCGGGCTCCGCGCACGCGGCCACCAGCTCCACGATGCGGTCGTCGCCGCTCCCGGGCGCCGCGTCCACCCGTACGCCGGGCACGGACTCGACGCCCCGGGCGGCGCCCTCGACGACCAGGACGATCTCCTCGCCCCCGCCGCGCTCGGCCAGCCGGTCGCGCAGCCGCTCGGCGGCCCCGCGCCGGTCCCGCCACCAGCCGTCCGGCACGGACCCGACGACGTTGGCTCCGTCCACGATCAGCAGGCTCACGTGTTCACCGTGTTCGTCGTGTTCCACCGGCCCAGTATGGGCGCCGGGACGCCCGCTAGAAGTCGCCGTAGTTGACCTGCCAGGTCGCCAGCCCCATCCGGCGCCAGATGGCCACCACCCGGTCGCGGTCGTCCAGGGACACCCGGACCGCGTACCGCTCCCGCACGTGGGCGTTGAACAGCTCCGCCTTCACGATGTCGTCACGGCGCGTGTCACCCGCGGGCCGCATCCACAGTTCGTCGTACGGGACCTCGTGCTCCCGCAGCCAGGCCTCGGTCGGCTCCCGGAACTCCTCGCCCCGCCCCGACAGCAGCACGACGACGTCGCCGTCGGCCCGCCGGAAGGCGTTCAGGGCGTCGCGCACCGGCGCGTTGAGGGTGTCGGTGCCGCAGCGCGAGAAGTCGTACGGGTTGCGGTCGCCGGTCATCGCGAGGGTGCCGTCGATGTCGCACATGACCGCTGTGGGCAGCGTCGGGTCGGCGACGTACGGCGACACGTCCGGCTGGTCGTTGAGCCAGTCCGCCGTGAGCCGCCAGCCTCCCTTGCGCGCCTTCGCGTGCTTGTCGGCGAGTATCCGGATGATCTCCTCGCCGACCTGGCGCTCTCGGGCGGCGTCGCGGCGCAGGCACTCCTCCACGGGCACGTCGGTGTAGTCGTGCACGACGAAGGTGGCCCGTCCCGCGACGGCCGCCTTCAGCCGCTTGGGGATGTACGAGGTCAGATGGGTGTTGTCGACCACCACGTCGAAGCCGCCGTCGACGGCCGCACCGACCGCCGCGTCCTGGATGTCCAGCACGGTCTGCTCGTGCTTGTACGAGCGCCCGCGCTCGGGGTCCGGCACGTCGAGCATGGACCGCAGGTCGTCGAGGTTGACGCGGCGCATCCGCCCGCCGGACTCCGCTTGGAGGGCCCGTGCGGCGGTGGTCTTGCCGGAGGCCGGCAGCCCCGTCATGACGTGGACCACCGGGAGTGCGGGGGCCGCGGCCACGGGCGCGGGGCTCTCGGTCACCGGACCGGGAGTCTCGGTTTCGGGGACTTCGGACACGTTCAGTTCTCCTCGTCGTTCGTGAAGGGGTCGGACGTCTCGGGCCGCACCTGCCGCCAGGTGATGAGCTCGGTCGTCCTGCCGTCGAGCCGCTGGAACAGCGCGCCGCGGATCCCGCCGTCGCGGATCTCCTTGGCGGCGCGCGCGAACGCGCCCCGGTCACCGGCCAGGTGGGCGAGCGAAGCGTACGCCTCGTCGATGGCGCGCTCGCGGAGCGCGGCCTGCGTCTCGAGCCGTTCGATCACCGAACGCACCCACTGGTCGAACTCGTCGGGCACCTGCTCCAGCAGCGCGTCGAGCGGCTTGCCTCCCGAGGCCTCGATGTCGGCGACGGTGCAGTTCAGGCCCTGGGCCAGCTGCTTGACCGGCAGCCCGGCGAACCGCTGGATGCCGTGGCCGCGCCAGATGTCCCGCTCGGTCACGCCGGTGAGCACCTTGTGCAGCCGTACGTACTCGGCGATCTTGGCCTTGGCGCGGACGCCCGAGGCGAAGCGCAGGACGAAGCCCTCGGCGTCGGTACCGGTCGCGGCGGCGCCGCCGGGCAGCGTGCTGGATCCGGTCAGCGCGAGCAGTTCGCCGAGCGGCATGGCGGGCCACACGGCGACCACGGATCCGATGCCCTGCCAGTGGACCGCGGCCTCGGCGAGCGGCACCTCGGTGCCGTCGGCTCCGTCCGTGCGGTACGCGGCGAGAAGCACGAGGTCGCGCCGGTCCCCGTAGTCCACGACGATGCGGTTCTGCGGGTACAGGATCTCCGCGAGGTACGTGGTACCGGGCACCAGGGCGGACGTGTCCCGTCCGTCGAGGCGGCGCTGCGCCCAGGTGGCCTGGGTGCTGGTGAAGGAGCCCTTGGACGCGACCCGCCACTTCCCCGCGTAGTGGAAGACCACCCCGAGACTGCCGTCGACCTTGTCGTACACCTCGAAGGGCTCGTCCGGCAGGGCCGGCGCGTACGGCTGACCGGACTCGTGCTCTGCGACGTTGAAGAACTTGGGCAGCGGCAGCGCGACGACCGCGCCGGTGTCGTCGTCGGCGACGAGGCCGCGACAGCGCGTGGTGACCTGGTTCCAGACCCGCTCGTACTGGGCGGTCCGGGTGTAGGTGTAGAGGGACAGCGGCAGCTCCGGGTGCGACTTGCGGGTCACGTATCCGGCGTCGATGGCCTCGGTCAGCGCCTGAGCGGGCATCAGGTCGTGCAGAGTCAGGCGGTCCTGGCTCATGGGGTTCCTCCCGGTTCGAGATAGCTCATTCTCGGGGGCGGGAGGGGTCGGACGGAACCGAATATCCGCGCGTTACCGCAGGTCTCCGGCTCGGCCCGGGCCTTCGCCGCCTCTCCCGCCCCGCCCGCCCGCGCCGCCTTCGCCGCCCACCCGGTTGATGTCCTGGGGCCGCAGGATCCGCTGGGTGCCCGCGACGGCCGGTCCGGCCGCGGCGACGGCGATCATGGCGCGGCCGAGCGCCCGGGTGGTGGTCACGAGGTTCGGGGCGACGCGCCGCAGGACCGGGAAGAGCGGCGCGGTGAGGGCGTACCCGGCGCGGTAGAGCGGGGTCTTGGAGGGCGTGCCGCGGTCCGGCTGGACGATTCCGGGCCGGAACATGTACGCCTCGAAGTCCAGCTCCAGCAGGTCGTTCTCGGTCTTCCCCTTGACCCGGGCCCACATGGAGCGGCCGCGCTCCGTGCTGTCGGTGCCCTCGCCGGAGACGTAGGCGAAGGTCAGCAGGGGGTTGGCGGCGGCGAGGGTGCGGGCCGCGGCGAGCGTCAGGTCGTAGGTGATCCGGCGGTACTCCTCCTCCTTCATGCGGAAGGAGGAGACGCCGAGGCAGAAGAAGCACGCGTCGTACGAGGCCAGGTCCAGGCCGGGCGCCGAGAGGTCGGTCGGATCGGACTGGACCAGCTCGCGCAGCTTGGGGTGGGTGACGGAGAGGGGGCTGCGGCCGACGGCGAGGACCCGTTCGACGGAGTCGTCGCGCAGGCACTCGCGCAGGACGCCCCGGCCGATCATTCCGGTCGCACCGAAGAGGATGACGTTCACGGCCCCACCCTATGCGCGGGTGCCCCCGGTCAGCGGGAGACGCAGAGCTCGTTGCCCTCGGGGTCGGCCAGGGTGGTCCAGACGAAGGGTCCCTGGTTGCCGTCGTGCAGGTGCTTCGCCCCCTTGGCGAGGAGCCGCTCGACCACGGCCTCCGGGTCGTCCCCGCCGGTGCGGACGTCGAGGTGGACGCGGTTCTTGCCGGTCTTGGCCTCCTCGACCAGCTGGAACAGGACGCGCGGCGCCCGTTCGAGGCCCTCGGGATGGCGGATCCCCTGGCCGGCCTTCCAGACGAGGACGCCCCGGTGGGTGGTGGTGTCCTCCTCGCCCGCCCGGCCGGAGGCGATCATGCTCCGGATGAACTCCTCGTCACTGGGCTCGACTTCCCAGCCCAGGGCCTCGGCCCACCAGTCTGCGAGGGCGTGCGGAGTGGCGGAATCGACGGTCACCTGAAACGTATAGGCCATGCCGGGACCCTACTGAGCGCTCCTGGTCTCCGCCACCGCTGCAGCCTGCCCGGGCAGTCCCGGAAGAGCTTCGCGCCGGGTTCACGCCCGCGAGGCCGCGCCCGGTGGGCCCCGGGCGGCTGCCGGTCGGGAATCCGGTTCTGGGGCGGGGCGGCCTGCCGGCCAATTCGCCCGCGTGGACGTACTGGAATCGCCGAAATCATAGGAGTCACAGGAATCGCAGGAATCACAGGGTGCTCGCCGGGGCACCCCGCCGGGATGCGACACGGAACTCCCTTACCCGGGAACCCAATTCGACGCCTGAACCTCCGCAAGCCCCTGCGGGTCGCTCCTTCAATCGTCCACCGGGGACCGCTACCATTTCCGGGGGCGAATTCCATTTCTCCTGCCCCCTTTCGGGGCGTGCGGGTCCCTTCGATTCCGGCGCAAGTCCCGTTCCCACCCGCCAGGGGCGACCGGCCCGTGCCACGACCGGAGGGACCCCATGACCCCCACACCTCGGCGACGCGGGATCCTGCGGCCGCTGGCCGCGCTGCTGTTCCCGCCGGGGCCGGACGGCGCGCAGTCGCCGCACGGGGTGCTGCCGCCCCTGCTGATCGTCCTCACGTTCGTCAGCGGTGTGGTCGACGCGGTGAGCTACCTGGGGCTCGACCACGTCTTCGTGGCCAACATGACGGGCAACGTGGTCTTCCTCGGCTTCGCGATCGCCGGGGACCGGTCCCTGTCCGCCCCTGACTCCCTGCTGGCCCTGGGCGCCTTCCTGGCCGGGGCCTCGGCCGCCGGCCGACTGCGGCGGACCACCGAGGCCGCCCGGATGTTCGCGCCGCTGGTGGCGGCGCAGACCGTGCTGGTCGGCGGTGCGCTGGCGCTGTCCGCGACCGGCGGTGGACCGGCCGGCGTGATCGCCCTGCTCGCGCTCGGCATGGGCCTGCAGAACGCCGTGGTGCACCGGCTCGCCGTCCCCGACCTGACCACCACCGTGGTCACCAGGGCCCTGACCGGGCTGGCGGCCGACCCGTGGGGGCCGGCGCCGCTACGACGCCTCGTGACGGTCGTGGCCCTGCTGCTCGGAGCGCTCGCCGGAGCTCTGCTGACACTGCGTCACGGCTCGGAGTGGGCACTGGTCCTGGCCGTGGTCCTGCTGGGCTGTGTGGCCTGCTCCCGGACGTGGGAGGGCGCCCGGCGGCGACCCTGATGACCAAGTCGCCGGTCGGTGAGCACCTCGGCCGGGGGGGCGCGGACCCCGCGCTCACCTCCGTTGCCGGGATTCGCGGTCCGCGAGGAAGGCCGCGCAGGTCAGCACGCATGCGCCGACCGCCACCCAGAGCAGCACCGTGCCGAGCGGGCGCAGCCAGGGCACGCCGGTCGGGGCCGCCGCGGAGAGGCAGGCCGTCGCCGTCATGCCGAGCGGGAAGACGCTCGACCAGCGCCGGATGTCGTAGCGCGGGCGCGGGCGGACCGCTTCGGCGGCGAGGAGCACGGCGTACCAGGCGAGGGAGAGGCCGAGCGTCGCCAGCGTGACGGTGCGCAGCCCCGTGTGCACCGGCCCCGTCCACAGGGGTGACGCCGTCAGTCCGGATCCGGCGAGGGCGGTGATGGAGAGCGCCCCGCCGGCCACCCAGTGGTCGCCCGCGCCCGATACCACCTCGCGGAAGTCGAAGCGCACGAGGGCCTGCGCGTAGAGCAGCAGGCCCAGGCAGAAGGCGGCCAGCGCGGCCCGGCCGAGCCACTCGCGGCCGGTGGCGGTGGACAGTGCGCCCGCCAGGACCGCGAGCCCCTGGGTGGCCACGCAGACGAGGAAGGCCGCGCCGGGCATCCGGCGCCCCCAGTGCCGCAGTACGGCGATCAGCAGTCCGGGCCAGAGCGCGGCGGCCAGGACGAGCAGCGCGAAGGCCGCGGCCTGCCACCCGAGGACGCAGAGCCGGGCGCCGAGGACGGTCGTGGCGGCCACGGCGGTGAGGGCCGCCGGGGTGTCGGCCTCGGCGCGGAACCGGCCGCGGTCGCCCAGCAGCCGGGCCGTGAAATCGGCGGCGAGTACGAGCCACAGGGCCCCGGAGACGGCCAGTGCGACGATCGACAGCGCGCCCTGGCCGATGAGGCGCAGGCCGACCGAGAGGATCCCGGCGGCCATGACGGCGGCGCCGGCAGCCGGGGACAGCTCGGCCCACCATCGGGCACCCGCGAAGACTCGCACCCCGTCACGGGACACCACCGCACCGGGTCCCGCCGGTGCGGCGCGCCATCGGGGCGGCGGCGATGACCCTTCCGGGCGCGCCGCCGCGCACGGCCCGATATTCCGATCGTATTCCCGTTCCCCGTCCACACGAATGCGAATGACGAACACATTTATCGAAAACACACTGCCGTCACCTTGGAATTCCGACACGCCCATCTCCGGGCAGGATTGCCCCGGTTCACGGGTAATGTCGTCAACGCGCCACCGATTCTCGGGCCCTTCAGGGCCCTCTCTTTTTGCGCATTGGAGAAGGAAATGCAGGCCGTGGCAACGGAGCCCGCACGACAGGCTCCCGCTCAACCCGCGAGCTTTGTCCAAGAAGTCCTGCGGGGCGTCGCCCAGGTCGATTTCATGCCGAGTGCGATCACGGGCATCTTCTTCCTCGCGGCTCTCGCCGCCGCCGGCTGGCAGTACGCCCTCTACGGACTCCTGGGCGCCGCCGTCGGCACCGGCACCGCCTACGCGTTCGCCATCGACCGTGAGATCGTCTCGGCCGGACTGCGCGGCTTCAACGGCACGCTCGTCTCGCTCGGTTTCGCCGTATTCCTCGGGTGGAAGCACCTCTCGACCCTGCTGCTGGCGATCGGCGGCAGCATCACCGTCGTGGTCGTCACCTCGGCGCTCGCCACGATCCTCGGCACGTGGAACATCCCCACGTTCACGGCGCCGTTCTGCATCATCGCGAGCGTCATGACCATCGCGGCACCCAGCTTCTCCCGGGTGTGGCACACGGGCCCCGATCTGGCGGCGCTGCCCGAGTCCGCCAACGGAACCACCACGTTGGACTGGGACCAGCTCTGGCACGCCTTCTTCGCCAACGTCGGGCAGATCTTCTTCATGCCGCAGTGGTACGTCGGCCTGATCTTCCTCGCCGGGATCTTCGTGGCCAGCCGGGTCGCCGGAGTGATGGCCTGCGTCGGCAGCCTCACGGCCATCCTCGTCGCCTGGGCGATGGGTTCACCGGCCGAAGGGGTCGCGCAGGGGCTCATGGGCTACAGCAGCGTGCTCGTCGCGATGGCACTGTGCGGGGTCTTCGTCGTCCGGTCCGGCTGGAGCTTCTCCTTCGCCGTCCTGGGCGCCGCCGCCGCGACCGGGCTGACGGCCGCCATGACCGCGTTCTTCGCGCCGTTCGGCGGCCACACCTTCACCTGGCCGTTCGTCCTGACCACGCTCGTCTTCGTGGCGGCCGTGCCGCAGATCCCCCGGCTGCAACGGACCTGACCCCTCCCGGGCCGCTGCCGTCGTGCACCTCGAACACCTTGAGAGCCGAAAGTGAGTGACCGATGAATCTCGCTCCCCGTGAGATGGACAAGCTCTGGATCTACGTCGTGGCCGACCTGGCCCGCAAGCGGCGGGACCGGGGCGTCAAACTGAACTACAGCGAGGCCTGCGCGCTCATCAGCGAGGGCATCCTCGAAGGCGCGCGTGACGGCAGGACCGTCGCCGAGTGCATGGAGCTCGGAAAGCAGGTCGTCTCCGGCGCCGATGTCATGGCCGGCGTACGGGAGATGCTGCCGCTGCTCCAGGTCGAGGCGGCCTTCGTGGACGGCACCAAGCTCGTGTCCTGCCACGACCCCGTCGGCGCCTGACCCGTGGCCGCCGTAGCACCAGAACGCCCGGGCGCCACGAGCGGGCCGGAGGTCACGGTCGTGCTGGCCGGCGGCCACGAGGGCGGGGCCGCGACCGGGGCCCTCCGCGCCGGCCGGCCGCTGGCCGACGCCGTGCGCGCGGCGCTCGCCGCCGCGCCCGGCCCGGTCTGCGTGGTCCCGATGACGCTGGGGCGCGATCCCGCGCTGATCGCCGACTGCGCCCGCGCCCTGCGCTGGCTGGGCCGGGAGGAGGGGCACGGGCGGCTCGTCCTGGCGGCGCCCTTCGCCACCGTGGACCACCTGACCGCGTGGTTGCGTACCGCCGCGCTCAAGGCGGTGCGCCAATCGCCCGGCACCTCCGCCGTCCTGGTCACCGCGCCGGCCGCCGGGCCGTTCGAGGACGCCGATCTCTTCCGGGTGGCCCGGCTGGTGCGGCAGTACGGTCACCACCGCTGGGTCGAGGTCGCCTTCGACGGGGGCGACCCGGACCTCGCGGAGGGCGTGGAGCGCTGCCGCCGCCTGGGTGCGGACCAAGTCGCCCTGATCCGGGCCGCGTTCGCCGCGCCCGCCGTCGTACCGGCCGGGGTCCTGGACGTCGGTCCGCTGCTGTCGGACGCGGCGGTCGCACAGGTCGTACGGGCCCGTGCGCAGGAGGCGCTGCACCGGCTCACCCACGGGCAGGACGGCATCGCCGAGGGCCTGGACGCCGAGCACGGGCACGGGTACGCGCACTCGCACGGCCCGGGTGCCGACCACGACCACGACCACGGTCACGGTCACGGTCCCGGTCCGGCCCACGGTCACGGCCTCAGCCACGGCCACGGCCACCCGCACGACCGCGAACCCGGCCACGGCCACCCGCACGGCGGCGGCCACGGTCACTCCCCCCACTGATCCGAAGGAAGGGAAGTACCACCATGTCCGGTGGCGCCAAATACCTCTACGGAGAAGGCTCCGTAGAGATCAACGCCGGCCGCCGCAAGGCCAAGGTCACCGTGTCCAACACGGGTGACCGCGCGGTCCAGGTCGGCTCTCACTACCACTTCTTCGAGGTCAACCGGGCCCTCGACTTCGACCGCAACGCCGCCTACGGCATGCACCTCGACCTCCCCGCGGGCACCGGCGTGCGCTTCGAGCCCGGCGACACCCGCGAGGTCGAGCTCACCGCGTACAGCGGCCACGGCCGGCTGATCGGCTTCAGTTCGCTCGTCGACGGCGGCCTCGGCTCCACCGACACCCGCATCCGCGCCCTGCGCCGGGCGGTCGAGCTCGGCTTCAAGGGCGCCCGCATCGAGGACGTCCACACCGAGACCGCGCCCCGCGCGGCCGGCGCCGGAGACGGTGACGGGTCCAGGGCCGAAGACGGCAAGAAGAAGAACAAGACCCACAAGAAGGGATCGAACTGATGGCCGTCCTGAGCCGCAAGCAGTACACCGACCTGTTCGGTCCGACCGTCGGCGACCGCTTCCACCTGGCGGACACCAATCTGGTCGTCGAGGTCGAGAAGGACCACAACGAGGGCCACTACGGCGACGAGGCCGTCTACGGCGGCGGCAAGGGCATCCGCGACGGCATGGCGCAGGACCCGCAGGCCACCAACCTGCAGGGCGCACTGGACCTGGTCATCACCAACGTCGTGGTCATGGACCCGATCCTCGGCGTGGTCAAGGGCGACCTCGGCATCAAGGACGGGTTCATCGCGGGTCTCGGCAAGGCCGGCAATCCGCACACCCAGTCCGGTGTGCACCCCAAGCTGGTCATCGGCCCGGGCACCGAGGTGATCTCGGGCGAGCACCTGATCGCCACGGCCGGCGGCATCGACACCCACATCCACTTCATCGCCCCTCAGCAGGCCGAGCACGGCCTGTCCAACGGCATCACGACGATGATCGGCGGTGGCACCGGCCCCTCCGACGGCACCAACGGCACCACGTGCACCCCGGGTCCGTGGAACATCGGCCGCATGTACCAGGCGGTCGAGGACCTGCCGGTCAACGTCGGCCTGCTGGGCAAGGGCAACGGCTCGCTCCCGGAGGCGCTGATCGAGCAGGTCGAGGCGGGCGTCTGCGGACTGAAGGTCCACGAGGACTGGGGCACCACCCCGGCCGCGCTCAGCAGGGCCCTGGACGTGGCCGACAGCTACGACGTACAGGTCGCGGTGCACACCGACACCCTGAACGAGTCCGGCTTCTTCGAGGACACCCGCTCGGCGATCGACGGCCGCACCATCCACACCTTCCACACCGAGGGCGCGGGCGGCGGGCACGCCCCCGACATCATGCGCGTGGCGGGCGAGCCCAACGTCCTGCCGTCCTCCACCAACCCGACGCTGCCGTACACGGTGAACTCGGTCGACGAGCTCCTCGACATGGTGATGGTCTGCCACCACCTGTCGCACGACATCCCGGAGGACGTCTCCTTCGCGGACTCCCGCGTGCGCGCCGAGACGATCGCCGCCGAGACGGTGCTGCACGACGAGGGGGTGATCTCGATCTTCTCCTCCGACTCGCAGGCCATGGGCCGCATCGGCGAGTCCTGGACCCGGGCCTTCCAGACCGCGCACCACTGCAAGGACCAGCGCGGCAAGCTCGACGGCGACACCGAGCGCAACGACAACTTCCGCGTGCTGCGCTACCTGGCCAAGATCACGATCAACCCGGCCATCGCCTCGGGCACGGCCGAGCACATCGGCTCCCTGGAGACCGGCAAGCTCGCCGACATCGTGCTGTGGCCGATCGGCTCCTTCGCCGCCAAGCCGAAAATGGTCATCAAGGGCGGACTGATCAACTGGGCACTGATGGGCGACCCGAACGCCTCGCTGCCGACCCCGCAACCGGTGTACTACCGGCCGATGTTCGGCGCGTACGGCAAGGCGAAGCAGGCCACCCGCGTCTCCTTCATGTCGCAGGCCGCGATCGACCTCGGCGTACCGCAGAGGCTCGGCCTGGACAGCAGGGTCCTGCCGGTCAGGCACTGCCGTACGGTCGGCAAGCAGCACATGGTCCGCAACGACGCGCTGCCCGTGATCGAGGTGGACCCGGAGACGTACAAGGTCAGCCTGGACGGGGTACCGGCCACTATCGAGCCGGCCCGCGAACTCCCGCTGAACCACCTGTTCTACCTGGCATGAGCACCACCGTGATCCGCGCCGAGGGCGCGTCCGCCTCTCCCGTGCAGGCCCTGCTGGTCAGTCTCCAGCTGACCGACTCGGCCTTCCCCAGCGGCTTCTACACCCTCTCGCACGGCCTGGAGGGCTACGCCCAGGCCAAGGCCGTGACCCCCGAGGGCCTGCCGTCGCTGCTGGCCGACCTGCTGCGGCACTCGGTGGGCCCGTCCGACGCCACGGCGCTGGCCCTGGCCCACCGGGCCGCGCTGGCCGGCGACTGGGACGCGCTCGCCGAGACCGACCAGCGGCTGAACGCCTCCAAGCTGAACGAGGGGCTGCGCCGCGCCGCCACCCGTACCGGGCGCCAGCTGCTGGACATCGCCCGCGAGTGCGTCGGCGGGGAGCCGCTGGAGCGGTACGCCTCGCTCGTCGCCGCCAAGCGGGCACCCGGCTCGCAGGCGGTGGCCGCGGGGGTCGCGTACGCGGCGGCGGGCGTCCCGGCCGAACAGGCCGTGGTGAGCGACCTGTTCGCGTACACGGCCAGTTTCACCGGCGCCGCGCTGCGGCTGCGGCTCACGGACCACCGCAAGGCGCAGGTCGTCCTGCGGGGCGTCGCGCCCGTCATCGAGGAAGTGGCGGGCGCGGCCCTGCGCCGCGAACTGGCCGATCTCGGCGGTTTCGTTCCGATGGCCGATGTGATGTCGGGCCGTCACGAGCGGGCCGAGGCGCGGCTGTTCGCGACCTGATCCTCCCTTCCATTCGTTCCGTTCGCTCCCCAGAAGGCATGTGACTCCTCATGAACGTGGACAACGTCCTGCGCGTCGGCGTCGGCGGCCCCGTCGGCTCCGGCAAGACGGCGCTGATCGAGGCCCTGGTGCCGGTGCTCATCGAGCGCGGCCACCGGCCCGCCGTGATCACCAACGACATCTACACGCAGGAGGACGCCCACCACGTCCGCCGCACCCTGGCCGGACTGCTCGACCCCGAGCGGGTCGTGGGCGTGGAGACGGGCGCGTGCCCGCACACCGCCGTGCGCGACGACCCGACGATGAACCTCGCCGCGGGCGCCGAGATGCTGGAGCGCTTCCCCGATGTCGACACCCTGCTCTACGAGTCGGGCGGCGACAACCTCACGCTGACCTTCAGCCCGGTCCTGGTCGACCTCTTCCTCTTCGTCCTGGACACCGCCGAGGGCGAGAAGATGCCCCGCAAGCGCGGCCCGGGCATCACCGAGTCCGACCTGCTGGTGATCAACAAGATCGACATCGCCCAGTACGTGCGCGCCGACCTCGGGGTGATGGAGCGCGACGCCCACCACGTGCGCGAGGGCCGCCCTGTCGTCCTGACCAACTGCCTGACCGGGCAGGGCCTGGAGGAGATCGCGACCTTCATCGAGTCCTTCCGCCGGGTCCCGGCGTGAGCCTCGTGGCGGACCCGCCGCACACGCCCGTCCCGCCGCGCACCCCGGTCCCACCCGTGCGGCTGTCCCCCGCGCACTACGAGCCCCCGCGCGTCCCGCAGGAGGTCCTGCGGCACGCTTCGGTGCCGGACACCCTCGGCGTCGGGCGTCCCGGCAAGGTCGGCCTGCTGGAGCTGGGCTTCGAGCGGGCCGGCGGGCGCACCGAGCTGGTGCGGCACTACCAGAAGTCCCCACTGCAGATCATGCGGCCGCTCTACTTCGACCCGCACCGGCCCGATCTGCCGATCACCTTCCTGATGTCCACGGGCGGCGGGATCATCCAGGCCGACCGGCTCCGCACCGACCTGTCCTTCGGCCCGGGCGCCTCGGGGCACATCACCACCCAGGCGGCCACCAAGGTCTACCGGATGGAGCACGACTACGCCGTCGCGCAGACCTTCCTGACCGCCGGACCGCACGCGTACGTGGAGTACCTCCCGGACCCGGTCATCCCCTACGTCGACTCCCGCTTCTACCAGCGCACGGTGATCACCGCCGACCCCACCGCCACCGTGCTGGTGAGCGAGACCGTGCTGTCCGGCAGGCTGGCCCGCGGTGAACGCGACGCCTACGCCGTCTTCGCCTCCGACTTCGAACTGCGCCGTCCCGGGGGCGAACTGGTCGCGCTGGACACCGTACGACTGGAGCCCGGTGGCCCCGGTGGCCCTACGGGCTCCGGCGACGCGGGCTCCCGCGCCGGGCGCTCCGCCGTCGACGGGCCCGCCGTACTGGCGGGCCACTCCGTGATGGCCTGCTTCTTCGCGGTCAGCCCGCTCGCCCCCGCCCGCGAGCTCGCCGACCTCCTGCACGAGACCCTGGCCGGCCATCAGCTCCCGTACGGGGTCAGCGTGCTGCCGCAGGACTGCGGAGCCTGGGTGCGGGTGCTCGGCGAGCGGTCCGAGGCCGTGACCCGGGCGCTGGCCGCCGTCTGGGACGCGGTGCGGCGCCGGCTGATCGGCGTACCCGCCCCGGCCCTGCGCAAGACCTGAGCCGCTCCCGCTCCCCCTCCACCCGTCCACGACCAGAGAGATCTCCACCACGATGCCCAGTGGCTACGACACGGGTAACACCGCCTGGATGATGGCGAGCACCGCGATGGTGCTGCTGATGACCCCCGGCCTCGCCTTCTTCTACGGAGGGATGGTCCAAACCAAACACGTGCTGGTGATGCTCAAGATGAGCTTCGCCTGCCTGTCGCTGGTGACCACCCTGTGGGTCGCGGTCGGTTACACCCTCGCCTTCGGCAAGGACTCCGGCGGCGGCATGATCGGCAATCTCGACCACGCCTTCTTCCAGGGCATCGGGATGGACTCCCTCCACGGCTCCATCCCGACGGTGATCTTCGCCTGCTTCCAGATGTCGTTCGCGATCATCACGGTGGCGCTGATCAGCGGCTCGATCGCGGGCCGGGCCACCATGAAGGGCTGGCTGGTCTTCGTCGTCGCGTGGACGATGCTGGTCTACGTGCCCACCGCGCACTGGGTGTTCGCCCCCGACGGCTGGATCCAGAAGTCCCTGGGCGCGCTCGACTACGCCGGCGGCCTGCCCGTCGAGCTCAGCTCCGGCGCCTCGGGACTCGCGGTGGCCATCGTCCTGCGCAAGCGCAAGGACTTCGAGCGCGAGACGATCCGCCCGCACAACCTGCCGCTGGTGGTCATCGGCCTGGCGCTGCTGTGGTTCGGTTG
Source organism: Streptomyces sp. NBC_00435 (assembly GCF_036014235.1). Lineage (GTDB taxonomy): Bacteria > Actinomycetota > Actinomycetes > Streptomycetales > Streptomycetaceae > Streptomyces. The sequence goes on along the minus strand of NZ_CP107924.1, from coordinate 7,339,655 downwards.
GTTCGGTTTCAACGCGGGCTCCGCCCTCCAGGTCGAGGGCAGCGCTCCGACCACCTTCTTCAACACGCAGCTGGCGGCCGCCGGCGCGATGATCGGCTGGCCGATCATCGAGAAGTGGCGGCTGGGCCACGTGGAGATGCTGGGCGTCGCCTCGGCGGCGGTCGCGGGCATGGTGGCCATCACCCCGGCCTGCGGCGAGGTCTCCCCGATCGGCGCGCTGATCATCGGCTTCGTCGCCGGTGTCGTGTGCTGCTTCGCCATCAACATGAAGTACAAGATCGGCGTGGACGACACCCTCGACGTGGTCGGCGTCCACGGCTGGGGCGGCATCACCGGCGTGCTCTCCATCGGGTTCTTCGCGACCGCCGCGATGAGCGGCAGGAAGGGCCTCTTCTACGGGGGCGGGCTCGACCAGTTGTGGCGCCAGGCGGTCGGCGTCCTGGCGGTCGGATCCTTCGCCTTCGTCATGACCCTGCTCATCGCCAAGGTGATCGACCTGGCCGTCGGCTTCCGCACCTCCGAGGAGTACGAGAACGTACCCGGCCGCGAGGAGGAGGTCGCGTACGACAACGAGACCCTCGACCAGATCCGCGACCGCATGGGCGAGGCCGGCGGCCCGTCCCGGGAGCCCGCACCGGTGGGTGCGGCCGGGGACGCGGCCGAGCGGCAGGACGCCGCGCTGCTCGCCGAGATCGTATCCGTGCTGGACCGACGAGAGCGTGACAAGTGAACGCCCATATGATCACCGCCGCCTCCACGGCGGCCGCCACCCCGGTGGCCGACTCCGGCGACGCCGCCTGGCTGATGATGGCCTCGGCCCTGGTGCTGCTGATGGCTCCCGGCGTGGCGTTCTTCTACGGCGGCATGGTCAAGACCGGCCAGATCGTCGCCATGCTGAAGATGATCTTCTTCTGCATGGTGATCGTGACCGTGCTCTGGTTCGCGATCGGCTACTCCCTGGCCTTCGGCCCCGACGCCGGCGGGCTCGGCGTCATCGGCACCCTCGACCAGGCCTTCCTGCGCGGGATCGGCTCCCGGTCGCTGACCGGCTCCGTGCCCACGGTCACCTTCGTGGTCTTCCACCTGTCCTTCGCGGTCGTCACCGTGGCCCTGATCGCCGGCTCCATCGCGGGCCGCGCCAAGATGGGCGGCTGGATCGCGTTCGTCATCGCCTGGACCCTGCTGGTCTACATCCCCATGGCGCACTGGGTCTTCGACCCGGACGGCTGGGCCGCCAAGCAGCTCGGCGCCGTCGACTTCTCCGGCGGCACGGTCGTGGAGATCGGCTCGGGGGCCGCCGGGCTCGCCCTCGCCACCGTCGCGGGCAGGCGCGCGGATTTCGAGCGCCAGGACATTCGGCCGCACAACCTGCCGCTCGTGGTCATCGGGCTGTCCCTGATGTGGTTCGGCTGGTTCGGCTTCAACACCGGCTCCTCGCTGGGCACCCCGGGCGGCGCCGCGATGGCCTTCCTCAACAGCCAGCTCGCGGCGGGCGCGGCCATGGCCGGCTGGGCGGTCACGAGCTGGTGGCGCACCCGGCGGGTCGGCCTGCTCGACATGTGCATGGGCGCGGTCACCGGCCTGGTCGCCATGACCCCGCTGGCGGGCGGCGTGAGCCCGGTGTGGGCCAGCATCATCGGCTTCCTCGCCGGACTGACCTGCGCGTTCGCGATCAGTTGGAAGTACCGCCTCGGAGTGGACGACACCCTGGACGTGGTGGGCATCCACGGCTGGGGCGGCATCGTCGGCATGGTCATGGCCGGCCTGTGCGCGACCGGGACCCTGACGGGCCACAGGGGCCTCTTCTACGGAGGCTCCTGGGACCTGCTGGGCAAGCAACTCACCGCCACGGTGGTACTGGGCCTGTACTCCTTCGCGATGACCGCGCTGATCGGCAAGGTCATCGAGGTCACCATCGGACTGCGCCAGCCCGGCGGCATGGTGGAGAAGGAGCAGGCGTACTCCGAGGTCCTCTACGACAACCTCAAGGAACTCACGGCCGGCGAAGGCCTCGCTCCGGGCAGCGACGAGGAGCCGGAGAGCGCCTCCGCACTGGTCGCCCGGCTGCGCGAGGTCCTGCTGAGCGCCCCGGAGGGCGGCGGCGCACGGCAGGGCGCCGGCGGCCGGGAGGACGGCGGCGAGCAGGGGTGAGCGGGGCGGGGTGTCCGGGCCGCTGGAGCCGCGGCCCGGATGCGAAGGCCTGGCCCGGGCCGGCGTGTGCCGGGGCGCGCCGGGCGTTAAGACCGCGTCAGGATTGCGTCCGACGCGTGCATAAATGATCGATTTCCGTACGCTCGGTGCTCGGTCGTACCGATGGCCGAATTCGAGTTGTACGACAGGAGCACCACGATGGCCCCCGCCACCGCGACCCCGACCACGCGCCTGCGTGCCTGGCTGCTGGAAGGCCTGACCGACCGCCCCAAGCAGCAGTCACACGCCGAGACCGCGCACGAGGGCCGCCCGTGGTGGCGGGTGATGTGCCTGACCGGCCTCGACTACTTCTCCACCCTCGGCTACCAGCCCGGCATCGCGGCGCTCGCGGCCGGGCTGCTGTCACCGCTGGCGACGATCGTGCTGGTCCTCCTGACCCTGCTGGGAGCGCTGCCCGTCTACCGGCGGGTGGCGGAGGAGAGCCCGCACGGCGAGGGCTCGATCGCGATGCTGGAGCGGCTGCTGTCGTTCTGGAAGGGCAAGCTGTTCGTCCTGACCCTGCTCGGGTTCGCGGCCACCGACTTCCTCATCACCATCACCCTGTCGGCGGCCGACGCGACCGCGCACATGGTGGAGAACCCGCACCTCACCTCCACCCTGCACGGGCACGAGGTTCTGATCACGCTGATCCTGGTCGCGCTGCTCGGAGCCGTGTTCCTCAAGGGGTTCAGCGAGGCCATCGGTGTCGCCGTGGTCCTGGTCGCCACCTACCTCGGCCTCAACGTGATCGTCATGGTCGTCGGTGTCTGGGAGGTGCTGAGCGAACCCCACGTCATCACCGACTGGTCGAGCGCGCTGACCACCGAGCACGGCAACCCCTTCATGATGATCGCCATCGCGCTCGTCGTCTTCCCCAAGCTCGCGCTGGGCATGTCCGGCTTCGAGACGGGCGTCGCGGTCATGCCGCACGTCCAGGGCGACCCCGACGACACCCCCGACAAACCGGCGGGCCGGATCCGGGGCACGAAGAAGCTCCTCACCACCGCCGCCGTGATCATGAGCGTCTTCCTGATCGTCTCCAGCTTCATCACCACCCTGCTGATCCCGGCCGACCAGTTCCAGCCGGGCGGCGAGGCCAACGGCCGGGCCCTGGCCTATCTGGCCCACGAGCACCTGGGCTCCGCCTTCGGCACCGTCTACGACATCTCCACGATCCTGATCCTCTGGTTCGCGGGCTCCTCCGCGATGGCCGGCCTGCTCAACCTGATGCCCCGCTACCTGCCCCGCTACGGCATGGCCCCGCACTGGGCCCGCGCCCTGCGCCCGATGGTCATCGTCTTCACCCTCATCGCCTTCCTGGTGACCTGGCTGTTCGACGCCGACGTGGACGCCCAGGGCGGCGCCTACGCCACCGGCGTCCTGGTCCTGATCACCTCGGCGGCCGTCGCCGTGACCATCGCGGCGCGCCGGGCGGGCGAGCGCGGCTGGACCGTCGGCTTCGGCGTCATCTCCGCCGTGCTGCTCTACACCACCGCCGTCAACGTGGTGGAGCGCCCCGACGGCGTGAAGATCGGCGCCTGCTTCATCGCCGGCATCATGGCCCTCTCCCTCCTCTCCCGCCTCGCCCGCGTCTTCGAGCTGCGGGTCACGCACGTGGAACTCGACGACATGGCGGAGCGGTTCATCCGCGACACCGCGAACCGCACGATCCGCTTCATCGCCAACGAGCCCGACAACCGGGACAAGGCGGAATACCGCGAGAAGGTGGAGCAGATCCGCCGGGACAACGACATCCCGGCCGCCGACGACGTCATGTTCGTCGAGGTCACCGTGCTGGACGCGTCCGAGTTCGAATCCGGGATGCGGGTACGCGGCGAAGTCCTGCACGACCGCTACCGGGTCCTGACCCTGGAGAGCTCCAGCATCCCCAACGCCCTGGCCGCCCTGCTGCTCCACGTACGCGACGAGACCGGACAGCGCCCCCACATCTACTTCGAGTGGACGGAGGGCAACCCGATGGCCAACTTCCTGCGGTTCTTCCTCTTCGGCCAGGGCGAGGTCGCCCCCGTCACCCGCGAGGTCATCCGCGAGGCCGAACCGGAGCGGGCCCGCCGTCCCCACGTCCACGCCGGCTGATCCGGTCGGCGGGCCGCCGCCTCCGCATGGCGAACACTTGACACAAGGTTGACCACTTGTGTGGCGAGCCGGCCGGGGAGGGCCAACTACCTTCCCTGGCATGCCTCTACACCCCCCGGCCCTGCCCGTCCTCCCGTACCGCAAGCCCACCCGCGGACGCGACTACTGGGAACTGGACAACGTACTGCCGGATCCGGACGCCGTACGGGAGCGCCTGCTCGCACGGGACGACTGGACCGAGGGCTACCCCCACAAGCCCGAGGCCTGGCCGGGTCTGCGCTCCATGCCGGCACTCGAACCGGACGAACTCGCGCACGTGGAGCGGCTGGTGCTGAAGGCGACCGGAGCCCGGCGGATCTGGGCCCAGGAGCCCGCCGGGGGCGGCACGTTCAACCACAACTGCGTACAAGTGGTCGGCGAGGGCGAGTGCGAGCCGCGGCCGCACACCGACTCGCGCACGCTGTGCCGGTACGCCGCGGTGCTCTACCTCAACCCCAAGGTGCCGAAGGACTGCGGGACCAGCTTCTACCGCCAGAGCCTGCCGGGCGGCTCCCTCGGCGGCAATCAGGTGGCGGCCCCGCACAACAACCTGGTCGACGCCCTGGGCACCCGCTTCGTCGCCCCGGACTCCTTCGTCGAGGACCTCCGGGTCCCCCACCGGGCCAACCGCCTGCTGCTCTACTCCGCCAACCTGATCCACACCGCCACCGGGTACTGGGGCCACACCCTGGAGGACAAGCGCATGACCGCGGTGTTCTTCTGGATGGCCTGACCGGCCGGTGGTGCGGTGGCGTCAGCCGGTGAAGCCCTGCTCGCCCAGCGCCTTCTCGATCCGGGCGCGGTGCTGCTCCTCCCAGGCGTCCAGCGACTCCCCGGCCTCCTTGGCCAGCTTCGCCCGTACCTCGCGCAGGACCTCCTCCTGGCGGGCGGCCGGGGTGACCACGATGCCCTCCTCGTCGGCGACCACGATGTCACCGGGGTGCACGGTCACCCCGCCGACGCGGACCGCGCCGCCGAGCGTGCCGAGCTTCTTCTTGCCGCCCGGGATCGGGATGACACCGCGGGAGAAGACGGGGAAGCCCGCCTCGCGCACCTCACCGAGGTCGCGGACGAGCCCGTCGAGCACGAACGCGGCGATGCCCCGGCGCTGGGCGACGGCGCACACGTTGCCGCCGGCCAGGGCGTAGTCCAGATCGCCCGACTCCACGACGACGACGGAGCCGGGCCCGGCGCGGTAAATGGCCGCGTGCAGCATCAGGTTGTCCCCGGGCTCGCACCGCACCGTGTACGCGGGCCCGGCGACGCGCGGCGAGTCCCACTGCGGGCGGATGCCGATGTCCATGACCTGCTCGCGGCCCAGGAGGTCGGCGAGGGTGGTGGGCGGGACGTCCGTGAAAGCGCTGTCCATGTCGATCCTCCTGTTGCGGCCTTCTGCTGCGGGGGCATGCGCCGGGCTCCGGTGCCACTGGCCCCGGAGCCCACAGTACGGCGGCGGCGTCAGCGCCCGGAGCCGGCGTCGATCAGCACCTGGATCGACTCGCGCAGATCGCCGTCGGGGACGCTCCCGACCGGGGGCAGCGCTGTCGTGGCTCCATCGGCCCTAGTGTGGGTCCATGGAGTCCTACACCATCGGCCAGGCGGCGACCCTGCTCGGCGTCAGTTCCGATACCGCCCGGCGCTGGGCGGACGCCGAGCGCTTCCCCACCCGCCGCGTCGGCACCCGCCGGATCGTCGACGGCCCGGACCTCGCCGCGTTCTGCGTCGAGGTCGCCCAGGAAGCCGCCTCCGACGAGGAGCCCGCGTACACCTCGGCCCGCAACTCCTTCCCGGGCATCGTGACCGCCGTGCGGATCGGCGAGGTCTCGGCGCAGGTGGAGATCCAGGCCGGCCCGCACCGGCTGGTGTCCCTGCTCACCCGGGAGGCGGTCGAGGAGCTGGGCCTGGAGGTCGGCGTGCGCGCCACCACCCGGGTGAAGTCCACCAGTGTCCACGTCGACCGTGCCTGACCCCGGCCGCACCATGGACGCACCCCTCCGCGGCGCGTGGCTGCGCGCCGGAATCAGCCGGGACGGCGGCCCGCTCCGGGAAACCGGGTCCGTGGTGTGGCTCCAGACCGGCACCCTGTACGCGGACACCCGCGGCTTCGCCGGCAGGACCTCCTACGACGGTGAGCGGGTCACCTTCCACCACGAGGTCGGCGTCCCCGGCCACGACGTCGGGGTCCTGCGCCCCGAGGGCGACCACATGGTCGAGACCGGCACCAACCTCGACGGCAGCACCTTCCTGGAGGTCTGGACCCCGCTGCCCGACTCCGCGGGCCCCGTCGGTTCCTGGACGGCCGCGGGCACCCAAACCGTCCGGGTGGGCGGCCACGTGGTCCACGTCGACGCGGCCGGCCACGGCACGCACCACCTGCTGGCGACCGGCGACGACCGGCCGCCGGGTCACCCGGGCTGAGCCGCCCCGGTGTCCGCGGACCCGGCCCCGGCCCCGGAACCGGCCCCCTCCGTACGGGCCTGCCCGCGGCCGAGCAGCTCCGCCAGGCCCCGCCTGGTGGCGGCCACGACCACGCGGTCCTGCGGGCGCAGGACGTAGCCGGGGTGCAGGTCCCACACCAGGGCGGGCCGCCGGGCGGCGCCGTAGCCGGGCTCCGTCGTGAGGCCGGTGCGGCGGGTGCCCAGGGCGGCCCGGTCCAGGGCGATCACCCGCCAGGCTCCGGGCCGGAACGACTCCGTGACCGTGCGGCCCTCCAGCTGACGGCAGCCCGCAACGTCCAGCGCCGCGAACACGAGCACCCTGCGCTCCACCGGAATCGCGCCGAGCACCTGGCGGCCCATCATCGCCGCGGCGAACGCGGGGGCGGCCAGGTGGGAGACGCTGCGGCTGCGGGTGAGGGCCGTCGGGTGGGCCTCGCGCAGGGTGCGGTAGACGGCGGTGGCGAACTCGTTGTCGTACAGCCGCATCACCACCCGTACGTCGGGTTTCACCGAGCGGGCGTACAGGGCGGCCTCCAGGTTGGTGGTGTCCGAGCTGGTCACCGCCAGCAACGCGTGGGCCCGGTGGATCCTGGCGGCCTCCAGCACCCCTTCGTCGGTGACGTCGCCGACCACCACGGGCACGTGCAGACGGCGCGCGAGGGCGACACCGCGGGCCAGCGGATCGGATTCCACGCACACCACCGCGATCCCCAGCTCCCGCAGCCGTGCGAGCACCCGGGCGCCGACCTTGCCGAGGCCGAGCAGCACGACATGACCGGACAGTCCGCGCGGCGGCCTGCGCAGCACCGTGGCGGTGCGGAAGGCGCCCAGCGCCTCGAGGGCCGCCGCGACCAGGACGGGCAGCAGGAGCAGGCCGACGAACCCGGCCAGGATCTGCAGGACTTGCTGCTCGCGCGGCTGGTCGAGTGCGGGGTCGTTGATCGCGAAGATGTCGAGCAGGGTCAGGTAGGCGGCGTGCAGCGGGGCGTCCCCCGTGACCATGGAGGAAGCCACTGCCAGGGCGCCGACGGCTGCCGTGATCCCGGCCAGTGACCAGCGGAGCCTGCGCGAGAACAGCGAACCCACGGGCAGGGAGACCTGGTTCAGCCGCCGCCCCTCGGTCGCCCGGGTCGCCTGGGAGATGGCCTCCAGCGCGATGATCCCCCGCCCGGTCGCGGCCGCGACGGCCCGGTCGTCCGGGAGCAGCTGCGGCCCCCGGTCCCCGCCGAGCTCCGATCCGTCGGCGCCTGCCGGGTCGACGGCGGTCGCGGACAGCAGGGCCAGCGTGCACAGGCCCGGGTCGGCCACCTCCCCCGGGCCCGGTGGCGTGCGTTCCACCGCGCGCAGGAGCAGTCCGTCCGCCTGGATCACCTTGCTGGTGCCCGCGACGGCGGAGGCGGCGAGTGCGGGGGCGGCGGTGTCGGCGTCCGACAGCACGGTGGTGGCGGAGTCCAGCCCGCGCAGGTCCATGCCGGGCTCGGCGACCAGCGCCGCCTGGTCGAGCAGTTCTTCCAGGTGCTGCCCGAGCTTGCGGTTGTAGAGCCGGATGACGAGCCGCAGCCGGGGATTGAGGCGCCGTGCCACCAGGGCGGCCCGAACGTTCGTCTCGTCGTCCTCGTAGACGAGCGCCAGCGCGGCGGCCCCGGCCACCCCGGCGGCGGCCAGTGCCTCCTCGTCGGGCACGGGAGCCTCCAGTACGCGCAGTTCCCGTACGGCGGACTCCCGTGCGGCGGCCCGTTCCCCGGCGGCCGTACGGTTCCGGGCGGTCGGGAGCCGTCCCAGCAGGCCCCGGCCCGCGCCGGACCGCGGCCGCCCGGGAGCGGGCCGTACCTCGCGGACGGCCGGCACGACCAGGGTCACCCGCTCCTCGTACACGTCGCGGAGTTCGGCGGCCAGCCGGTGGGCGAGGCCGTCGTCACCGCACACGACCATCAGGTCGGCGGCGTCGGGCTGTTGGGGGCGCGCGGCAGGAGAGGACACCGCCCCAGCATGCCGTGCCGGACGGCGGGTCGGGGTGTCGTGCCGTCGGGGCGAAGCCGCGTGGGAGCCGATCGCGTCAGTGGATGACGCTGAAGCTGCGCCAGGGCATGCTCGCGGGGGCCGTCACGTTCGAGAGCGTCGTGGCGACGTAGGTGCCGTCGACCTTGTCCGCCTTGCGGCAGTCCTCCGTCCGGTACAGGACGATGTCCACGAGGGTGTTGTTCTCCACGTGCGTCGCCCCCTTCGGGATGGCGATCTTGTGGCATCCCCTGACCAGGGTGTTGGAGTAGCTCAGCTCGACCAGCGAGTCGTGGCCGCGGAACTGGAGCATCCCTACGGTGCTCCGGCCCAGGCCGGAACAGGCAGTGGCCGTCAGCAGCAGAGCTGCCGACCCCGCGATGATGGCGATACGCCGGCTGTGCGACATGGCGCGGTCCTCGTCTGTGCGGTGGTGGCGGTCCTGTGCACAGCCTGCCCCGGCGCGGCGCGGCTGGCTTGCGCTGCTCGGCCGACCGGATGAAAACCACCACCGGATCCGGGGCCGGCCGCCGTTCCCGGCCGGCCGGCCCCGGACCTCACGGTCAGACGAGGTCGAACCGGTCCAGGTTCATGACCTTGTCCCAGGCGGCGACGAAGTCCTTGACGAACTTCTCCTTCGCGTCATCGCTCGCGTAGACCTCCGCGAGTGCCCGCAGCTCGGAGTTCGAGCCGAAGACGAGGTCGGCCCGGCTGCCGGTCCACCTGACCTTGCCCGTGGCGGCGTCGAGGCCCTCGAACGTGTTCGCGTCCCCGGACGTCGCCTTCCAGGTCGTACCCAGGTCGAGCAGGTTGACGAAGAAGTCGTTGGTCAGGGTGCCGGGGGTGGTGGTGAGGACGCCGAGGGCCGACCCCTGGTGGTTCGCCCCGAGGACGCGCAGACCGCCCACGAGGACGGTCATCTCGGGGGCGCTGAGGGTCAGCAGGTTCGCCTTGTCGAGCAGCAGGTACTCGGCGGGCAGGCGGCTGCCCTTGCCCGCGTAGTTGCGGAACCCGTCGGCGGCCGGCTCGAGCGCGGCGAACGCCTCCACATCGGTCTGCTCCTGCGAGGCGTCCGTGCGACCCGGCGCGAAGGGCACCCGGATCTCGAACCCGGCGTCCTTCGCGGCCTGCTCCACGCCCGCGCCGCCGGCGAGCACGACCAGGTCGGCCAGCGAGATCTGCTTGCCGCCGCTCTGGGCCGAGTTGAAGGCCTCCCGGATCCCCTCCAGCGTGCGCAGTACCGTCGCCAGCTCGTCGGGGTCGTTCACCTCCCAGCCGTTCTGCGGCTGGAGGCGGATGCGCCCGCCGTTGGCGCCGCCGCGCTTGTCGCTGCCGCGGAAGGACGAGGCCGCCGCCCACGCCGCGGACACCAGCTGGGAGACGGTGAGGTCCGAGGCGAGGACCCGCTCCTTGAGGACGGCCACGTCCGCCTCGCCGACGAGCGGGTGGGTCACAGCGGGGACGGGGTCCTGCCACAGCAGCGTCTCGGCCGGGACCTCCGGTCCGAGGTAGCGCACGACGGGACCCATGTCGCGGTGGGTCAGCTTGAACCACGCGCGGGCGAAGGCGTCCGCGAACTCGGCCGGGTTCTCGTGGAAGCGCCGCGAGATCTGCTCGTAGGCCGGGTCGATCCGCAGCGAGAGGTCGGTCGTGAGCATCGTCGGGGCGTGGCTCTTCGACGGGTCGTGGGCGTCGGGTACGGTGCCGGCCCCGGCGCCGCCCTTCGGACGCCACTGGTGTGCGCCGGCCGGGCTCTTGAACAGCTCCCACTCGTAGCCGAACAGGATGTCGAAGAAGGTGTTGTCCCAGGCGATCGGGGTGTTCGTCCAGATCCCCTCGAGACCACTGGTGATCGCGTCGGCGCCCTTGCCGGTACCGAAGGAGTTGGCCCAGCCGAAGCCCTGGGCTTCGATCGGGGCGGCCTCGGGGTCGTCGCCGACGTTGTCCGAGGGGCCGGCCCCGTGGGTCTTGCCGAAGGTGTGGCCGCCCGCGATCAGGGCGACGGTCTCCTCGTCGTTCATCGCCATCCGGCGGAAGGTCTCACGGATGTCGCGGGCCGCGGCGAGCGGGTCCGGGGTGCCGTTCGGGCCCTCCGGGTTGACGTAGATGAGGCCCATCTGGACCGCGCCGAGGGGGTTCTCCAGCTCGCGGTCGCCGGTGTAGCGCTCGTCTTCGAGCCAGGTGGTCTCGGGACCCCAGTAGACGTCCTCGTCGGGCTCCCAGACGTCCGCGCGGCCGCCGCCGAAGCCGAAGGTCTCGAAGCCCATCGTCTCGAGGGCCACGTTTCCGGTGAGGATCATGAGGTCGGCCCACGAGAGGCTCTGGCCGTACTTCTTCTTGACCGGCCACAGCAGGCGGCGGGCCTTGTCGAGGCTCACGTTGTCCGGCCAGCTGTTGAGGGGGGCGAAGCGCTGCTGGCCGGCCCCGGCGCCACCGCGGCCGTCACTGATGCGGTAGGTGCCCGCACTGTGCCACGCCATGCGGATCATGAGCGGCCCGTAGTTGCCGAAGTCGGCCGGCCACCAGTCCTGCGAGGTGGTCAGCACCTGCGCGATGTCCCGCTTCACGGCCGGGAGGTCGAGCGTGTTGAACGCCGCGGCGTAGTCGAACTGCTCGCCGAGGGGGTTGGCCACGGCGGGGTTCTTCGCGAGGATCTTCAGATTGAGCCGCTCCGGCCACCACTGGCGGTTTCCGCCGCCCTGGGTCGGGTGCGGGGCGCGGTCGTGCGCCACCGGGCAGCCCCCGCCGCCCTCCGGCTTCTCGTCCGTGACGATTGCATCATGGTTCTCAGACATGGGAATCCTTCCGGACCGGACCATGCGGTCACGGTGATCAGGAACTGCATGCGATGGAACATCTGGGGTGCTGGGGCCCGGTGGCGGGCCCCTGTTTCGTGGGTCGTCCTGACGCCGGGGCGGTCACCGTCCCGGACCGTCTCCAGTCCAGTCTCGCGCTGCTCCGGACCGTTCCTGTCCCTTGGCTATCGGCGCAACCGATCCTACGATGGACGCAATCCAAGTCAAGAAGGACACCAAGGCCATATTCCGTCGGATCCCGGACGCCCACCTGTACATTCCGGGCACCCGGGTGTCCCGCCCAACCTGAAAAGGTGAGCCGATATGAGTGACCTGCTGGAGCGCCTGCGTGGACGCGGATGGCGGATGACCTCCCAGCGGCGCGTGGTCGCGGAGGTCCTCGACGGTGATCACGTGCACCTCACGGCCGACGAGGTGCACGCCCTCGCGGTGGAGCGGCTGCCCGAGATCTCGCGGGCCACCGTCTACAACGCCCTGGGCGAGCTGGTCTCCCTCGGCGAGGTCATGGAGGTCGCCACCGACGGTCGGGCCAAACGGTACGACCCCAACGCGCACCACCCGCACCAGCACCTGGTGTGCTCCGGCTGCGGTCTGATCCGCGACGTCCACCCGAACGGCGACCCGCTGGCCCAGCTCCCTGCCGAGCAGCGGTTCGGCTTCACGGTCTCGGGGGCCGAGGTCACCTACCGCGGCCTGTGCGCCGCCTGCGCGTAGAGCGTCGGGGAGGGGCCGCCGGCGGGTCGGCCGCAGCCGGCCGGTCAGCCGGTGGCCGGCCGCCGGTCAGCCCAGCGAGAGGTCCGAGTCCGGCTGGGCGACCTTGAACAGCGCCCGCGCGATCACCACGGCGTCCGCCTCGGTGAGGTGCGCCGAGAAGTGCTTCTGGATGCTGCGCATGTACACGGGGGCCGTCGCGCGCAACGCGTCGGCGCCCTTCGGGGTGATGACGGCCCAGGACGCCCGCTTGTCATGAGTGTCGGGCACCTTGTCGACCAGGCCTTCGCGCACCATCTCGTCGACCAGGCGGCTCACCCTGGTCCGACTGAGGACCACCCGGCTGGCGACTTCCTGCATGCGCAGCCCGTGCTCACCGGCGGCCTTGAGTTCGAGCAGTACGTCGTACCACGTCAAGGGGATCCGGCCGTCGCGCTGCACGTCGCTCTCGATGGCGCGCACGGCGGTGTTGTGCGCGAGCAGCATCGCGCGCCAGGCCTCTAGTCGGTCGTCCTGTCCGGTCACGCCTCGATCCTACCCCTATTGCGTGCGCCCGCACACACTTGTTAAGGTGCGTGCGTACGCACTTATTGATCCTTGATTTTCGGAGGCTGGCTACATGGCGGTTCAGAACCTCTCCCGCGACGAGGTCAAGCAGAAGCTCGACGGCGGCAAGGCCGCGGTCGTCGAGGCCCTGCCGGAGCAGTACTACAAGGAGGCGCACCTGCCGGGCGCCCTGCTCCTCCCGGTCGACGACGTCGACACGCTGGCCCCGGGCCTGCTGCCCGACAAGGATGCCGAGGTCATCGTCTACTGCACCGGCACGACCTGCTCCAACTCGGGGATCGCGGCCGCGCGGCTCGCGGAGCTCGGCTACTCGAACGTCTACACGTACAAGGACGGCAAGGAGGACTGGATCGGGGGCGGCCTCCCGACCGAGTCCGGCGTCTGAGCACCGGCGCCCGCACACAAGGAGGAGGAACGGACGATGACCAGTAGCGCGACATCGCCGACCCGCACCGTGGACGGGGTCGAGCTCCCGGCCGTGGGTGACTGGAAGGTCGACCCGGGGCACGCGGAGGTCGGCTTCCTCGGCCGGCACTTCATGCTGACGAAGGTGCGCGGCCGGTTCACCGGCGTCGACGCCACCGTCCACATCGGCGAGCGCCCCGAGGACAGCAAGGTCACCGCGGTGATCGACATGGCCAGCGTCGACAGCGGCGACGCCACCCGGGACGACCACCTGCGGTCCGGCGACTTCTTCGACGTGGCCGAGCACCCCCGCGCGGCGTTCACCTCGACGTCGGTCAGCTGGGACGGCACGAGCGGCACCCTCGCCGGCGATCTCACGATCAAGGGCCTGACCCGCCGCGTCGAGCTCGAGGTCGACTACCTCGGCTACGCCAGGGACCCGTGGGGCAACGACCGTACGGTCTTCTCGGCACGCGGCAAGATCAACCGCGAGGACTGGGGCCTGACCTGGAACATGGCCCTGGAAGCCGGCGGGATCCTGGTCTCCAAGGAGATCGAGCTCTCGCTGGAAATCGAGGCGATCAGGGAGGTCTGACGCCCGGCGCGCCGACCTGCCGGTCCCGGTACGGCCACCGCCGTGCCGGGACCACCCGTGCGCGTGCCCGGGCCCGACCGCCCGGGCTCAGGCCTCCAGAACCCGCCGGACCATCTCGCGCAGCGCGCCCCGGATCCGGCCGGGGGTGAACTCACCGCCCCGCAGGGCCTGCTGGAGGTCGGCGTCGACCATGGCCAGCAGGAGGTGCGAGGTGCTCTGCGCGTCCAGTTCCGGCCGCGCCTCGGTCAGCAGCACCGAAAGGTGCCGCTGCCACAGGCAGTACGAGCCGATCTGGTAGCGGACGCCCGGCGCGGTGGTCTCCGAGAGCCGCACCAGCTCCAGGTTCGTGTCGAGCAGGTCCAGATACGTGTCGAAGAAGGCGGTGATCCGCGCGCTCGCGTCACTTCCGGGCCCCAACGGCGGCGGCCCGAACAGCATTCGGCTCTGGAACTCGCTCTCCTCGGCGTCGAGCAGGGCCACGGCCAGCCCGGACTTGCTTCCGAACCGGCGGAACAGCGTGCCCTTGCCCACGCCCGCGCGCGCGGCGATGGCATCGAGGGACACGTTCTCCACACCGTGCTCCCTGAAGAGTTCGGCGGCGACCGCCAGGATGCGACTGCGGTTGCGCGCGGCGTCCGCCCGCTCGCGGACCGGCTGCTGGATGAGTTCGGTCACTTCAGGTGACCCGCCAGTCATGCTGTGCCTTCGTCCGTGACTTCGTAGGTACGTGGGTTGTCGCGAGTGTACACATCTCGGACATCACGTGCGCCTCGTGGGCAAGGGCCACACCTAACCCCCAACTCCCTTTCTTCGCCGTTCATTTGCTTGCCCCCGTGAACACGATGTGTCAGGGTCGTTGCCGAAACGGACTGCAGTCCGCTTATGGGGGATCACCATGACACAGCTCAAGGGCCGCCGCACCGCTTTCCCCTCAGGAGCCGGCCGCCCCCGGGGAAGAACCGCCCGCCCGAGCCGCAGCTGATCCCGCCCGCCGCGGCAGCGACGCACCCGAGCGCGCACCTCTCCCCCTGGCACGCCCGCCCTCGACCGGAGGAACCATGACCTCGCACAGCAGCTCGACCGGTTCGGCCAGCGAACTCCTCGACCTGACCCAGCACGAGATCCAGGCCCTGCGCACCAGGTTCAACCTCGCCGACGCCCACACCCACCAGCAGCAGTCGGACAGCCAGCGCGAGATCGTCGCCCGACTGCCCGAACTCTGGTACGAGGCCGAGCGGGGCCTGCAGGCAACGGCCGAAGAGCGCTTCACCGAGGCGTTCTTCACCCTGCACCGCCAGCCCACGGCCCTGGCCAAGAACAAGACCCTGCTCTCGTACGCCGCCTCGATCTCGACGATGGTCGCCGGCATGTACCTCAAGCAGCAGCGGAAGTCGGTCACGCTGGTCGAGCCCTGCTTCGACAACCTCTACGACGTCCTGAACAACATGGGCGTACCGATGTACCCGATCGACGAATCCGCCCTCCACGACCCGGACCGGATCTACGAAGAGCTCAGGCGCCGGGTCCGCACCGACGCGCTGTTCCTCGTCGACCCCAACAACCCCACCGGCTTCACGCTGCTCCAGCACGGCCGCAAGGGCTTCGAAGAGGTCGTCCGCTTCTGCAAGGACCACAACAAGCTGCTTGTCATCGACTTCTGCTTCGCCTCGTTCACCCTGTACGACGAGAAGCTCGCCCGTTTCGACATCTACGAGCTGCTCGAGAGCTCCGGCATCTCCTATCTGGCCATCGAGGACACGGGCAAGACCTGGCCCGTCCAGGACGCCAAGGCGGCCATGATCACGGCCAGCGACGACATCCGCGAGGACGTGTACAACCTGCACACCAGCGTGCTGCTCAACGTCTCGCCCTTCGTGCTCAACATGCTCACGCAGTACGTCGAGGACTCCACCCGCGACCAGCTCGGTTCCGTCCGCGAGGTCCTCACCCAGAACCGCGAGGCGATACGCAAGGCGATCGACGGCACGATCCTGGAGTACCAGGAGCCCGTCGCCGGCGTGAGCGTCGCCTGGGCGCGGATCAACCACCTCGAGCTGACGGCCACCGAACTGCAGCGCCTCCTGGCCGAGTCGGAGGTCTACGTCCTGCCCGGCCGGTTCTTCTACTGGAGCCAGCCCGACCGCGGCGAGGCCTTCGTGCGCTTCGCCCTCGCGCGCGACCCGCAGGTGTTCGCGGACGCCATGGTCCGGATGCGCGAGGTGCTCGACCGCCATGCAGTCTGAGACCAACGCGTCCGACGGGACCGTGCCCAGTGAGACCGTGCCCGCCGAGACCGCGCCCGTGGAGTACGGCGACGCCGCGCTCTTCCTCGGCATGAACAGCGCGGACGAGGACGTACGCCGCGCCTGCAAGGCCTTCTTCGTGGACCGGCTCGACGGCCGGCTCGTGATGAGCCTGGAGCAGGTGGGCCGCTGCGACGACATCATCTGGGGCTTCTCCCGCGAACTCCAGGACGCCTACTACCCGTTCATGGACAACCTGCACACCGTCATGGACATCCGCCGCCTCGGCTACGACGAGGGCGACATCCAGCGGGCCGGCGATCCGGAACTGCCCAGGACCCTCCCGATGCACGAGCGGCTCCTCCTCGGCATGGTCCTGGGCCGCCAGGGCCTGTTGCGCACGGCCAGCCCGCGGCTCACGGCCACGACCGGGTTGGCGCTGCCCGTGGCCGCTGCCGCCGACGGGCCGGAAGCCCGCTTCCCGGAGCCGCTGGAGCGGCTCTACCAGCAGTCGCTCGCCCTGCGCGTGCCCGCCGAATCCCTGTGACGGAGGACCGATGATCACCGGAATGACCGCAGCCCTCGTCACCCCTGTCGACGGAGCGGGAGAGGTCGACGAGAAGAGCGTCGCCCGCCTGATCGCCTCCGTACGCCCGTACGCGGACGCCCTGCTGCCGGCCCTCAGCACCGGAGAGGGCGCCAGCCTGTCGGACCGGCAGTGGCGGGAGGTGGTCGCCGCCGCGGTCCGGCACGCCGACGGCCTGCCCGTACTGGCCGGCATCCTGCGGCCCGCGACCGCCGGATCCCTCGCCCGGGCCCGCGAGGCGAACGGCCTCGGCGCGGCCGCGGTCGTGGTCACCACCCCGCACGGACCGGAGGTGACCCAGGAGGAGATGTTCCGCCACTTCGAGACCGTGACCGGGGCCGGGCTGCCGGTCGTCGTCTACCACGAGTCCGCCGTCTCCGGGAACGTCATGGAACTCGGCACCCTGCTGCGCGTCTGCGCGCTGCCGGGGGTCGCCGGGGTCAAGGACTCCGCCGGCGACACCGCCTTCACCCGCGCGCTGATCGCGGCCGGCCCGGGCGTTCCTGTCGTACAGGGACTCGAACACCTGCTGCTGGAGTCCGGCTCCGTGGACGGCTGGGTCGTCGCGCTGGCCAACGTCGAACCGGAGCTCTGCCGGGCCCTGCTGACCGACCGCGGCGAGGAGCGGGCCGAGCAGCTGCGCGCCGCCTGCGAGCGGTACGGCCTGGAGCGGGACGACTGGTACCGCTCGCTGAAGACCGAGCTGCTGCGGCGCGCCGTGATCGAGACCGACCGGGAGGTTCCGTGCTGAACGTGACACCGAAGCCCACCGACAGCCCGCACAAGCGGCTGTTCATCCTCAACCGCACGCTCCAGACGTCCACGGTCCTCGCGCGGATCGAGGAGGCCGAGGCGGCGTGGATCGATCCGCTCGTCGCCGGCCTCGCGGAGCGCACCGCGCCGCTCGCCGACCGCGCCGAGTGGAAGCTGCGCCTCGACGGGCTGCTGGCCCTCGAACGTGGGGGCAGCCCGGCCGGCGACTACCTGGCCGAGAAGGCCACCCGGGAGCAGTTCGCCCACGTCGTCCGGGAGTTCGCGCTCGACGGACTGACCGAGGCGCAGAACTTCTTCCCGGCGGTGCCCCGGCTCCCGATGCGCGCGCAGATGGCCGTGATGCGCGTCCTCATCGACGAGTTCGGCTGCGGCAACCTCCAGCAGACCCACTCCCAGCTCTACCTCGACCTGCTCGCCGAACTGGGGCTCCCCCAGCTGCTGGAGAGCTTCTTGGACACCACCGGCGACGAGACGTACGCGTTCTTGAACGTCTTCTACTGGCTCACCCTGCGCGCCACCCACGTCGAGTACTTCCTCGGCGCGCTCGCCTACTTGGAGGCGAGCATCCCGGACGCCTTCACCGTGCAGGCCCGCGCCTGCGCCCGGCTCGGCCTGACGCAGGGGAGGTACTACACCGAGCACCTGCACATCGACACCTTCCACATGCGCGAGATGCAGACCGCGATCAAGGAGTACGAAGCCGCGTGCGGGCTCGACGCGACGAAGCTCTGGATCGGGGCGCAGCTGCTGTCCCAGCTGATCGGCGGCGCCTTCGACGCGGCCGTCGAGCGGGCGCGGGAGGCGGCATGAGCGACGCCGTGCTGGAGGAGCTGCCGGGCGACCGGGTCCGCGTGCGCGTCGCGGGCCGTGAGTTCGTGATCGACGCCGCGTGCACGCACCGGCTCGGCCGTCTGGTGCACGGCCATGTCAATCCGCGCACCCTGCGCATCACCTGCCCCCTGCACAGCACCAGCTTCGACCTCACCAGCGGCTGCCCGGTGGCGGGCCCCTCCGCGGAGGCGCTGACCGTGCACCACACGGGCGTGCTCGGGCAGCTCTACGAGCCCCAGGACGTGTGGCTGCCGGCCTCCGAGCGGCTCCTCGAATGGGACGACGGCTTCCACGACCTCATGCTGGGCGACCGGCTGCGCATGGCCGCGTACAAGGCGGCGATCACCGAGGCGGTGCGGCCCGGGGCGACCGTCCTGGACCTGGGCACCGGTACCGGCATCCTGGCGCAGTGGGCGCTGGAGGCGGGAGCCGCCAGGGTCTACGGCATCGACCTCAACGAGAAGATCCTCCGGACCGCGACGCAGCGGCTCACCGGGGCCGGGTTCGGGGACCGGTTCCACCCGCTCTCCGGGTTCTCCTTCGACATCGAGCTGCCCGAGCGGGTGGACCTGATCATCTCCGAGATCATGGGGAACCTCGCCGACAACGAGAACTGCGTCGCGATCCTCGACGACGCCCGCAGCCGCTTCCTGCGGCCGGGCGGCGCCATGCTTCCGGTGGCCGTGGAGAGCTATCTCGTCCCGGTCACGGCGGAGCTGGCCCACGGCCGGCTGCTCGACGGGGCCCCGCAGGACGCCGGGAGCCCGGCCGCCTTCGCCGAGCTGCTGAGGGCGCGCGGGGCCCGGGACGCCTTCGACCTCTACTACGACGCGATCATCCCGGTCGACGGCCAGCTCGCGGCGCCGCGGCTGGCCCGCCGGTACGCCTTCGAGGGGACGCACGGGGCGCACGAGACCTCGTACGAGGTGCCGCTCGTGTACACCGTCCAGCGGGACGGTCTGTTCACCGGCTTCAAGGGCTATTTCGTGGCCACCCTCTCGGACACGGTGACCCTGGACATCTCCGGTGACGACGTGTCGGCAGGCGACCCGGAGGCCCGTACGACCTCGGACAGCTGGAAGCACGCCTACCTGCCGGTCCGGGACGCCGTCCCGGTACGGCGCGGCGACCGGATCGCGCTCACCTTCTCCCGACGGCGCCCGTCGGCGACCGGGTCCGGATCCTTCGGTCAGGTCTACGGCTGGCAAGGGTCGGTCGTCGCCGGAGACGTCACGGTCGCCCGGTTCGCGCACAGCACCCGGCCCGACGAGGAAGGCGGTACCCAGTGAGCACGACGACCGCGACCGACCGCGCCACGGACCCGCGGCTGCCCGCGGCGCCCGACACGATCAGCGTCTACACCGACCTGAACTGCTCCTTCGCCCACGTGGCCGTGCACCGGCTGCACGAGACCCGGCGCGAGCTGGGCCTGGAGGGCCGGATCTGGTTCGACTTCCGGGCCTTCCCGCTGGAGCTGTTCAATCGCGAGGTCAACGCCCGCCCCGGCGTCGACTCCGAGATCGCGGTGCTCGGCGCGGTCGAACCGGGGGCCGGCTGGCGGCTGTGGCAGGGGCCCGACTGGTCTTACCCGGTCACCACCCTGCCCGCGCTCGAGGCGGTGCACGCGGCCAAGTCCCAGTCGCTGGACGCCAGCGAGCGGCTCGACCGCGCACTGCGCCGCGCCTTCTGGGCCGAGGGCCGCTGCATCTCGATGCGTCACGTCATCCTCGAGGTGGCCGCCGGGACGGGAGCCGTCGACCTGGACGCGCTCGCGGCGGCCCTGGACACGGGCTCGGCCAGGTCCGCCGTGATGGCGCAGTACGAATCGGCGCGCGGGGGCCGGGTCAACTGCAGCCCGCACATCTTCCTCCACGACGGCACCGACATGGCCAACCCCGGCATCGAGGCGCACTGGCTGAACGGTGACTTCGGCCAGGGGTACCCCGTGATCGACCGGGACCGTCCCGAGGTGTACGAGGAACTGCTCACGCACGCGGCGCGGCTGGCCGCCTGAGACCCTGACGGCCGGGTCCGCCGGGAGGCGGGCCCGGCCGTCAGGGGGTCGGTCGGCCGGTCAGACGCGGTCGGCTGCGATCAGGACGTACTGGAAGGAGCCGTCCTTGTAGGAGTTGATGAAGGCCTCCTCGATGCCGGTGACCAGCTTGGACGTGGCCCGCAGCTCCCAGTAGGGCAGGGTCGCGGGGGTCAGGTCGATGACGGCCTGCGGTACGAGCCGGTTGTCGGCCATGGCGCGCAGGTACTCCCGGCGGGAGTGGATGTTGCACTCGAAGTGGGCGTTGATCTGGGAGACCCACTTCGAGGGCTGGCCGTAACGCGGGTTCCAGCAGCCGGTGATGGTCACGTATCGGCCACCGACGGACAGGACGCGGGAGTGCTCCGCGAAGAGGTCGTGCAGGTCGACGTACATGCTCGACTCGTTGTTCCACGAGGCCGCGGCCTGCCCGGTCTCGAAGGGCGTGCTGAGCATGTTGCAGACGCGGGCGCGCACGTGGTCCTCGATGCCGAGCTCGCTGGCGCGCCGGTTGGCGAATTCGGCCTGCTTGGCCGACAGGGTGACGCCCTCGACCTTGCATCCGAAGCGCTGGTGGGCCATGACCATCGAGCCGCCGCGGCCGCAGCCGGCGTCCACGAGCGTATCGGTGCGCCCGACCGGTCCGAGGTGGTCCAGGAGGAGTTCGGCCTGCGCCGACTCCAGCCGGTGCAGCTCGGCGACCAGCCTCTTGTCGTACGCGTTGTCGTCGGCGTCACCGAGGGCGGCGTGGTCGACGTCCCCGATGCCGTAGTGGTGGTGGTAGAGGCCGTCGACGTCTCCCAGGCGCAGGTTGACGGGCCTGGCCTCGTTGTTCCAGTAACGGGCGATGTCCCCCTGGTAGGGCGTTGCCTGGCCGGGAAGCGTCACGGAGGTGGGGGTGGTCGCGGTGGTGAGCTTGGTATCAGTCACGGATAAATCCATCCTTACCAGAAGTCGGGCAGGCTGTAGCGGTAGGTGTTGGTCTGGTGCCAGTAGTGGTTGCCGTCGACCCATGCGGCCACTCCGCGCAGGAAGCGCAGCATGACGGGGACGGGGCAGGCGACGGCCAGGGCGGCGGCCTCGGCCTCGAAGTCGCGCATGAGGTCGTTGTGGACCTCGACCGCCTTCAGGTAGGCCTCCCGGTCGGAGGTGCCCTCGCGTTCGGCGATCACCACGGGCAGGTTCATGTGCCGTCCGGGGGCGGCGAGTTCCTTGGTGTACGAGTACAGGTCGTTGACGATGGTGGTGGCGTTGCCCGCGAGCGCGATGACCCGCTGGGCATCGGGCCGGGCCTGCAGGTCGGCCGGGAGTTCGTAGCCGCCGACGGTGTCGGTGATGGTGGGGCAGGGGCGGAAGTTGTTGAACTGGCGCATCGCCAGGTACTCCCACACCTCGGGGACGTACTCCGTCTGGGCCCACGCCGCCTCGGCGAGGTAGCCGAGGTGCAGCCTGGCCATGTCGTGCCGGTACCGGTCGGCCTGGGAGTGGCCGGCCTCCTGGAGGAAGTACTCCATGGCGGACCGGTAGGCGCGCCGGGGCGCGTCGGAGTGGAGCGACCGCTCCCACTCCGGCTGGTACTCCTTCGTCGTGTGGAGGGGGTCGAGTGCGGTGTGCGCCAGCAGGAGGCGTCCACCGAGACCGACGGGCGAGCCGCCGTGGTCCTCGCAGTAGCAGTCGTCGACCGCGTTCTCGGCGACCATCAGCCGGGTGGCGATCATCAGGTGCTCGACGGTGGGGGCGTCCGGATGGCAGGCCACCATGTAGCGCCCGACGGAGAAGCCGTCGAACTGGTCCTCCCACTCCTCGGGGTACAGCGCGACCTCGTCCAGCGCCCACGCCTTGATCCGGCGGCTGACCTCCTCCACCCGCACCGGGTCGGGCTCCGCCACCGGGTGGTGGTAGAGGCCGGGGATCGGGTTGCCGGCCACCGGCGCCCCGGGCTCCGCGGCTGCCTGCGGCTCTTCGGGCCGGGTCAGGTAGAGACCCGCCGTGCCCAGACCGCTGGGACCGCGCAGGATCCGTCGCAGGGCGGGGCTCGGGGAGGGTGGGGCAGGAGGGGTGGAAGTGGCGGGAGTGATAGGAGAACCGGCCAGGGTGGGTGCGGTGGGGAGGCGGCCGTGGGCGCCGGCGTGGGCGGCGGCGAAGACGTGGGCCCCGAAGCGGGCCGCGGCGCCGGGCAGGCTCGACTGCAGGGGGGAAGGCCCGGGATCGGGCATCCGTGGCTCCTTGATGGGGTGGGTGGGCTGGTTCCGGATCCCTGGCGTGCGGATCCGCCGGCCGCTCACTCGCTCCTGCGGGCGATCTGCACGTTCTCCAGCACGCCGAGCGCGTCGGGCACCAGGATCGCGGCGGAGTAGTAGGTGGTGACCAGGTAGGAGATGATCGACCGTTCGTCGATTCCCATGAAGCGCACCGACAGGCCCGGCTCGTACTCCTCCGGCAGTCCGGTCTGGCGCAGCCCGATGACGCCCTGGTTGTCCTCGCCGGTTCGCATGGCGAGGATCGAGCTGGTGTTCTCCTTGGTGATCGGGATCTTGTTGCAGGGCAGGATCGGGACCCCGCGCCAGGCCGGGACCTGCTGCCCGCCGACGTCGACGTGGTCGGGGTAGAGCCCTCGGGCGTTCAACTCGCGGCCGATCGCCGCGATCGTGCGGGGGTGTGCGAGGAAGAGTTTGGTGCCGCGGCGGCGGCAGAGCAGCTCGTCGAGGTCGTCCGGGGTGGGCGGGCCGGAGTGGGTCTGGATGCGCTGCTTGAAGGCGGCGTTGTGGAGCAGGCCGAACTCTCGGTTGTTGACCAGCTCGTGCTCCTGGCGCTCGCGCAGCGCCTCGATGGTGAGCCTGAGCTGCTCCTCCGTCTGGTTCATCGGCCCGTTGTAGAGGTCGGCGACCCTCGTGTGGATGCGCAGGACGGTCTGCGCGATGGAGAGCTCGTACTCCCGCGGCTTGAGTTCGTAGTCCACGAAGGCACCGGGCAGCTCGGCCTCGCCGGTGTGGCCGGCCGACATGGCGATCTCGGCCTCACCGTGCTTGTTCTGCCGCTGCAGGGGAAGCGAGCTGAACCGCTGGATGTGCTCCTGGAGGTGCGGGGCGGCCGACACCACGGCCGCGAAGTCGGCGCGCGACAGCGTGAGCAGCGTGCCGGGGGTTTCCGCGGTGGCGGTGTAGTCCCACCGGGCGTCGGCGTCCAGCAGGGCGTTCTCACCGAATTGGTCGCCGTCGGCGAGTACGGCGACGGCGTTCTCGTCCCCGTACTTGCCTGCGGTGGTCTGGCTGATCCGGCCGTGGGCGATCAGGTGGATCTGCTCGGAGGGGCTGCCGCGCTCGACCAGTACCTCGCCGGCCCGGAAATCGCGCTGGACGCACCGGCCGGCGATCGCCGCCAGCACCTCCTCGTCCTCGAAGCCGCGCAGCAGGGCCAGCTCGCCGAGCTCGCGCGGGATCACCTGGACGTGGGCGCCGTCCTGGACGAACTCGATGGATCCGTCGCCGACGGTGTAGCTCAGCCGGCGGTTCACCCGGTAGGCGCCGCCCTTGGTCTCCACCCAGGGAAGCATCCGCAGCAGCCAGCGGGAGGTGATCTCCTGCATCTGGGGGGCGGACTTGGTCGTGGTCGCAAGGTTGCGGGCGGCCGCCGTGCCCAGGCTGGACTGCCCGGACTGCTCCAGCTGCGCTTCCGGGCTGATGTCAACGGTCATCGGTCGAGTTCTCCTTCGTAAAGGCCGGCGGTCGGCGGGAACGCTAACGGTCGGTACGGCCGGTTACCCGTGGAAAACCATCGACATTGGCTCGATCCGGTGATCTTGCCTCCCACCGGGTTTGCCTGGGCGAACAACGAAATCCAGCCGCCCCGGTCGCGCCCCGCCGGTGAACCGGCTCCTGTCAAGTAACGAATAGCCGGGTCTACGGCCCCCCGCCCTCCTCCGGGCACGGTGGAATCCGATCCCTCCCGCACCAGAGCGGGACGGACCTCCCACCTGGATCGGAGACCCCGATGTACCGTCGCGCAGGGGTCTTCGTGACCCGTCGGCCCCGGCTCGTCCTCCTCGCCGCGCTCGTGTTCCTCCTGGTGTCCGCCGGCTTCGGCGCCGGAGCGGCCGGCCGGCTCAAGACCGGTGGGTACGACGATCCGCAGTCCGGATCCAGCCGCGCCGCCCGCGTGGCGGCCGAGCACCTGGGAGCCTCCCCGAACCTGGTCCTCGTCGCGCGGGCCCCCGGTGGTTCCGTGGACGACCCGGCGGCCCGGAGCGCGGGCGAAGAACTGACCAGCCGCCTCGCAGCCCAGCCGCACGTGAGCGGCGTGAACGCGTACTGGACCGACCGGGCGGCCGAGCTGCGCGGCCGCGACGGCGGTACGGCCATGCTGCTCGCGCACGTGGACGGGGAGGGCGAACAGCTCGCGGCGCGCGTCCGGCGGCTGAGCGGGGAGCTGACCGCCCCCACCGGCCCGGCCCCGGCCCTGCGGGTGACCGCGGGAGGGACGGCGCTCACCGACGCCGAGCTCCAGGACATCGCGGAGTCCGACCTGAAGCGGGCCGAGTACGTCGTCCTGCCCGGAACCCTGATCCTGCTGGTCCTGGTCTTCGGCAGCGTGGTGGCCGCCGCCCTGCCCCTGCTGATCGGGGTCCTGGCCGTCGCGGGGACCCTGCTGGTCCTGAGCGTTCTCGGCGCCGTCACCGACGTGTCCGTCTTCGCGCTGAACCTCACCACGGCGCTCGGCCTGGGGCTGGGCATCGACTACGGGCTGCTGATCGTCTCGCGGTTCCGTGAGGAGCTCGCGGGCGGCTACCGGCCGCGCAACGCCGCCGTACGGACCGTGCGCACCGCCGGGCACACGATCGGCTTCAGCGCCGCGACGGTCTGTGCCGCGCTCGCGACGCTGCTGGTCTTCCCGCCGTACTTCCTGCGGTCCTTCGCCTACGCCGGCATCGCGGTGGTGGTGATCGCCGCGGTGAGCGCCGTGACCGTCCTGCCGGCTCTGCTCACACTGCTCGGAGCACGGGTGAACGCCTGGCCCGTGCCGTGGCGCCACCGGGTCCGGACCGGGTCCCGGTCACCCTTCTGGGAGGGGCTGGCGCGGGTCGTCGTACGCCGCCCGCTGATCGCGGCGCTGCCGGTCATCGGCCTGCTGCTGGCACTCGCCGCCCCGTTCGCCCACGCCGGTTTCGCCACTCCCGACGACCGGGCTCTGCCGGTGAGCGCGTCCAGCCGGCAGACCGGTGACCAGGTGCGCGGCGCGTTCGACATGAAGGGCTCGGGCGCCCTCAGCGTGGTCATGACGGGTACGGCGCCCCGGCCGGCGCGGGAGGAGTACGCCCGCCGGCTGTCCGCGCTCCCCCAGGTGGCCCGGGTCGTGGGACCCGTCGGGGACGACCCCGCCCAGCTCTCCGTGGTGCCGCTGGCCGACCCCGGATCGCGCGCCGCCCAGCAGCTCGTACGGGAGATCCGCAGGACTCCCGCCCCGGCGGGCACCGGCGTCCTCGTCGGCGGACCGAGCGCGGTGCTCGTCGACGCCAAGGACACGGTGGGAGACCGCATTCCGCTGGCCCTGGCCCTGATCGCCCTCACCACCTTCGCGCTGCTGCTCGGCTTCACGCGCAGCGTGCTCCTGCCCCTCAAGGCGATCGCGCTGAACGTCCTGAGCCTCACGGCCGTCCTCGGCGCCATGGTGTGGATCTTCCAGACGGGCCACCTGAGCCACCTGCTCGGTTTCACCCCCGGACCGCTCAGCACGACCATGCCGGTGCTGCTCTTCTGCATCGTCTTCGGCCTCTCGGTGGACTACGAGGTCTTCGTGCTGGCGCGGATCAAGGAGGCGCACGACGCCGGGCAGGACACCGCCGCGTCGATCGTCTCGGGCGTCGCCCGCACGGGCGGCATCGTGACCACCGCCGGAGCCCTGCTCGCGTTCACCCTGCTGAGCTTCGGCACCTCCCGGGTCTCCCTCCTGCAGTTCTTCGGGATCGGCGCGGGCCTCGGCGTCCTCCTCGACGCCACCCTCGTCCGGGGCGTCCTCGTACCGGCGCTCATGCGCCTGGCGGGCGGCCTGAACTGGTGGGCGCCGCGGCCGCTGAGGCGCCGGGAGCCCGTCCCGGCCCCCCGGCCGCCCCCGGCCACCGCCGGGAGGTGCGCCCCGGGCCGCTGCAATCCGGCCCGCACCGCCGTCCGCGTCCATGCCCCCGCGCGGCGCTGAGCGCCGGCGGATCAGCCCGCGGATCAGCCCCGTACATCCGTTCACCGTCCTGTTCCTCCCTGTACCGCACGTCCCCGTACCGCCCGTCCCCGTCCCAGCCGCCCCCGGTCACCGACCGCCCGGGCACTGCGGCAAGAACGACAAGGAAGCCCCCTCATGAACGACATCGCCATCGTCGGACTCGGCTGCCGCTTCCCGGGCGCCCTCGACATCCGCGCCTACTGGAAGCTCCTGCTGAGCGGGGAGCGGCAGTTCGGCCCCGTGCCCGGGAACCGCTGGAACCACGGGGCCTTCCACGAGCCCGGCACCCGGTCCGGCCCCAACGCCGCGTACACCGACCAGGTCGCCTTCCTGGACGACGTGGACCGCTTCGACGCGATGCACTACGGGGTCCCTCCGGCCCGCGCCCGGGCCATGGACCCGCAGCACCGGCTGATGCTCGACGTCACCCGCGAGGCCCTCGAGGACGCCGGGATGGGGCGCGGCGACTTCGACCGCGAGCACACCGGGGTCTTCTTCGGACTGTCGGTCTCCGACTACAAGGACCTCATGACGGCCCCTCTGCGGGTCATCGCCGAGGCCGACGAGTCGTGCGCGGCGGACGACCGGAGCGGTCTGGACGCCGTCAAGGCACGGGCGCGCGAGCTGGGCACGGTGGACGCCTTCACCCTGCCCGGGAGCCTCCTCAACATGGCGGCCGGCAGCGTCAGCCGGCAGTTCGACCTCGGTGGCCCCAGCTTCGCCGTCGACGCCGCCTGCTCCGGGTCGCTGGTCGCGCTCGACCAGGCGATGGCCCACCTGCGCCAGGGCACCTGCCGGAACGCCGTCGTCGGCGGGGTCTACCTCAACCTCACCCCCGACAGCCTGGTCGGCTTCTCCAGGCTCCGCGCCCTGTCCGCCGCCGGGGTGTGCCGCCCGTTCGACGAGGAGGCCGACGGCTTCGTCCTCGGCGAGGGCGCGGGCGCCGTCGTCCTGCGGCCGCTCGCGGACGCGCTCGCGGACGGCGACCGCGTCTACGCGGTGATCAAGGGCATCGGCTCGGCCAACGACGGGGCGTCCCCCGGACCGCTGGTGCCCACCGCCGAGGGCCAGCTGCGCGCCATGCTCCGTGCCTATGCCGACGCGGAGGTCGCCCCCTCGTCGGTCGGCTTCCTGGAGGCCCACGGCACGGGCACCGCCGCCGGCGACCGTGCCGAGACGGAGGCGCTGCGCCGGCTGCGCACCGAGTTCCCCGACGACGACCCCTCTCTGTGCTACCTCGGCGCGGGCAAGGCCCTCATCGGGCACTCCCTGTCGGCGGCGGGCATCGCCGGACTGATCAAGACGGCCCTGGTCGTCCACCACCGCACGATCGTGCCGCAGCCGCGCACCACCCCCCACCCGGACCTGGGCGTGCGCGCCGCGGGCCTGCGCTTCGCCGACACCGCGCGGCCCTTTCCGGTCGGCGGCGCCCCGCGGCGTGCCGCCGTCAGCTCCTTCGGTTTCGGCGGTACGAACGTCCACGTGGTACTGGAGGAGCACGAGCCCGCCCCGGCCCCCGGCCACCTTCCGGAACGCGCCGATGCCACCGGACCCCAGCTCGTCCTCCTCTCGGCCGGCAGCCCCGAGCTGCTGGTCCAGCACATCGGCGACGTACTCGACGCACTCGACACGCCGGACCGTGCCCCGCTGGCCGCCGTGGCCCACACCCTGGGCGCGCGCCAGATGCTGACGGCCCGGCTCGCGATCGTGGCCACCGGTACGGAGGAGTTCCTCGAGCGGCTGCGTCACGCACGTGAGCAGCTCGTCGCCGGGGCCCGGGGCAACCTCGGCGACGGCGCCTTCGCCGCCGACTCCCCGCTCCCGGCGGCCCAGCGCCGGGTGGCCTTCCTCTTCCCCGGTCAGGGCAGTCAGCGGCCCGGCATGCTGCGGGACCTCTACGAACGCCACACCGGGTTCCGGTCGGCCGTGGGTGTCCTCAGCGCCGTGGCCCGCGGGGACATCGGCTTCGACCTCGCCGATCTGCTGTACGGGGAAGCCGCGGCGGCCGAGGGCGACGCCGGGGAACTCCGCCGGCGGATCGCCGCCACCGACGTCTGCCAGCCGCTGCTCGGTACCGTCCAGATCGCCACCACCCGGGTGCTCGCCGACTGCGGCGTCACTCCCGATCTCGCGCTCGGCCACAGTGCCGGGGAGTTCGCCGCGGCCGCGGCGGCCGGAGCCCTGACCCACGTGGACACGATCCGGCTGCTGGTCCACCGGGGTGCGGCCCTGCGGCGGGCCGAGTCCGGCTTCCGGGGCGGGATGCTCGCCGTGCAGACCGACAGGGAGAGCTGCCGCCGGCTCATGGACGGCATCGACGACGTGTGGCTCGCCTGCTTCAACCAGCCGCGCCAGGTCGTGGTCAGCGGGACCCCGAACGGGATCGCCGCCCTGCGGGAAGCCTGCGCCGCTGCCGGAGTCGTCACGGCGGCGCTCGACGTGTCGAACGCCTTCCACTCGCCGCGACTGGCCTCGGTGGAGGAGGACGTCCGCTCGGCCCTCGCCGCCCGGTCCGTCAGCAGCCCCGTCCTGCCGTTCGTCTCGACCGTGAACGCGGAGGTCTGCGCGGAGCCCGCCCGGCTGCGCGAGCTGTGGGCCCGCCACGCGTCCACGCCGGTGCACTTCGGCGACGCCGTGAGCACCGCCTACGACCAGGGGGCCCGGATCTTCCTCCAGGTGACCGGCGGCAGCTCGCTCCTCACCTCGGTCCGGCGCAACCTCACCGGCCACGGCGACGTCCATGTCGTCCCCGTCGAAGGGGCGGCACCGGACGGCGGGCGCACCCTGGCCCTGGCCCTCGCCCGGCTCGCGGTCCTGGGCGTCCCCGTCGACCCGCGCTCCCTGGTTCCCCGGGAGGAGCGCAGGCAGCTGGACATTCCGGTGGCGCGGCTCGACACCCAGTCCTACTGGCTGTCGGCCAAGCGTCCCGCGAAGCGGGCCGCGGCCGCCGCGCCGCCGCCCCGGCCCGCGCGGCCGGTGGAGCCGGTGGAGCCGGTGGAGTGCGTGGAACCCGTACAGCCCGTAGAGCCCGTAGAGCCCCAGGAGGCTTCGATGAACGACCCGATGAACGAACTGCGCGAGCTGGTTCAGCAGCAGGTGGCACTGCTCGGCCGCCTCGCCGAGGCGGCCGAACGGCAGGTCGCCGCCCCCGTGACCCCGCCGCTCCCGACGACCGCGGCGGCCCCCGCGCGTCCGGCACCTCCGGCGGCCCCCGCCGACTCCCCCGCGCCCCTCACCGCGGCGACCGGTGGCGAGCTCGCACCGACCGGCGGCGGCATGGACGAGGTCACCCGCACCGTGCTCGCGCACGTGGCCCGGATCAGCGCGTTCCCGGTGGGTCAGCTCCGGGGCGACCAGCTGCTGGTCGACGAACTCGGCTTCGACTCGCTGATGCTGACCGACCTGTTCACGTCCCTCAGCCGGCAGTGGCCCCGCTGGACTTTCGACGAAAGGGCCGCCGAGCTGCCGACCGCCGACCGGCTCGCCGCGCTGATCGCGGGCTGCGGCGCGGACACCGCTCCGGCAGCCGTCCCCGAACAGCGCGCCGGCCAGGACGCCGTAGCCGCTCCTCCGCCGCCGTCCCCCACCGACCCGCCTGCCGACCCGCCTGCCGACCCGCCCGCGGCCCCGCTGCCCGTGGAACACACGCGGATCGAGTGCTTCCCGGAGGTCACCGCCCACAGCGAGCGCGTCGCCACCCTCACCCGGACCGGGCTGGCCAATCCGTACTTCCTCGTCCACGAAGGCGGTATGACGGACACGACGGTCGTCGACGGCCGCGAACTCCTCTCGTTCTCCAGCTACAACTACCTGGGCATGGCGACGCACCCCCGGGTCAACGAGGCCGCCAAGGAGGCGATCGAACGCTGCGGCACCTCGGTGTCGGCGAGCCGGCTGCTCTCCGGCAGTCGTCCGCTCCACCTGGAGCTCGAATCGGAACTCGCCGGCCTGCTCGGATGCGAGGCCGCACTCGCCCTGGCCAATGGGCACGCCACCAACGTCACCGTGATCGGGCATCTCGTCGGACCGGGGGACCTCGTCATCCACGACTCCCTCGCCCACGACAGCATCCTGCAGGGATGCAAGCTGTCCGGTGCGACCCGGCGGCCGTTCCCCCACAACGACGCGGCCGCCCTGGACACCGTCCTGCGCCAGGTCCGCCACCAGTACCGGCGGGTCCTCGTCGTCGTCGAGGGCGTGTACAGCATGGACGGTGACATGGCCGACCTGCCCGCCCTCATCGAGGTCAAGCGCCGGCACGGCGCGCTGCTGATGATCGACGAGGCCCACAGCATCGGAACGATCGGTGCGACGGGCGGCGGCATCGGCGAGTACTTCGGCGTCGACCGCCCGGCCGTGGAACTGTGGTCGGGCACCCTGTCCAAGGCGCTGGCCAGCTGCGGCGGTTACGTCGCCGGGAGCCGCCCGGTCGTCGACTACCTGCGCTACACCGTGCCGGGGTTCGTCTACAGCGCCGGACTGACCCCGGCGGACACCGCCGCCTCCCTCACCGCCCTGCGGGTGCTGCGCGAGGAGCCGCAGCGCGTGTCCCGGCTCGCGGAGAACTCCGCGCTGTTCACCCGCCTCGCCCGGGACGCGGGGATCGACATCGGGGACAGCCACGACACGGCGGTCGTCCCGTGCATCGTCGGGGGCTCGCTGAAGGCCCTGCGCCTCGCGGAGGCCCTGTTCCAGCAGGGCATCAGCGTCAATCCCATCCTCTACCCGGCCGTACCCGAGGAGATGGCCCGGCTGCGCTTCTTCATCACCTGTGACCACACGCCCGACCAGATCCGGCAGGCGGTGGGCGCTCTGGAGCGCGAGCTGCGGCAGCTGGACACCGTCCCGGCCGCCGCCGCGGCCGCCTGACCCCGCCGCCATGCACTGCGTGTTCCCGCCGATCGCACCGGGACAGGTACACCGATGGGGCGGAGCTGCCCTCGTCGTGGCCCGGCGCCCCGGCTCCCCGACGACGCCGTTCCTCTCCCCGGCCGAGCGGCGCGTGGTCCACGCGCTCCCGGCCTGGCGGCAGGCCGAGTGGGTGGCGGGCCGGCGGCTCGCCAAGCAGCTGGTCCACGAGCTCCTCTCCGTACCGGAGGCGGACGTGGAGGTCCTCCCGCGTGAGGACGGCAGCCCCCGCGTACTCGTCTTCGGCGGCCCGGCGCCCACCCTGCACCTCTCCATCAGTCACACGGCCCACCACGTCGCCGCGGCCCTCGCACCGGAACCGGTCGGAGTGGACCTGTGCGGGACGGACTCGGCAGCCGCCGTACGGCGCGCCGCGGACCACGTCCTGTCCCCCGGGGAACTCTCCCTGGTCGGTTCGGACCGGCCGGAGGCCATGGCCGGCGCATGGGCCCTGAAGGAAGCCGCGGTCAAGGCCGACCGCACCGGAATCTTCGGCCCCGCCGCGCGCGGCATCGAGCTCCTCGGCCTCCGGCCGCCCGTCCTCGGCGGACGGCGCCGTGCGATGGCCTGGCGGACCGGGGACACCGTCCTCGCCCTCGTCCTCGCGCGGGCGGCCTCGTCACCGGGCCTGCCCGCGTGACAGCCGCGCACCCGCGGGCGCCGCACGCGCGGGCACTGCGTTGGTGCTCCTCGCCGCGCCGGATCATGCTTGTCAGTGGAGCCCCTGGCCGTACGGGTGTCGCGGGACGGCGGCGAAGGATCTAGCGAGGGCGAGATGAGCGGCGATGGAGCAACTTCCCACCTCTCCTGATGAGCGGCCGCATGCCACGAGCGCCGTCCACGAGCCGGCGTACACGGCCTCGGCCACCATCAGTGAGCAGGGCCTGGTGACCGAGTGGAGCGACGATGCCCGTCGGCTGCTCGGATACGGGCCCGCCGAGGTCGTGGGGCTGCCCGCCGCACGCCTGCTCGCCGATTCCGCCGGCGACGCGGTGCACCGGATCCCGCCCGGGCAGGAGCGGTGGAGCGGCACGGTGGCGCTGCGGCACCGGGACGGCCGCCGGCTGGAACTGGAACTGCTCGCGCACCGCTGGACCTCCACCGGGGGGAACACCAGGTGGTCCGTGGTGTCGGCCGTCGCGGGCGAGACCGGGACGCCGCTGGACGAGACGCTGAAGGAGTGGGCCTTCGCCCAGTCCCCCTGCCTGCTGGCGATCTTCGACGCGGACCTGCGGTTGGTGCGGGCGAACACCGGCATGAAGCACGCGCTGTCCCTCACCGAGGGCGAGATGCGCGGGCTGCGGCTTCCGGAGATCGCGCCGGGGCCGGTGAGCGACACGGCCGAGCACGGGATGCGCCTGGCGCTGGAGACCGGTGAGGCGCAGTACGTGGACGGCTTCGTCCGGCCCGCTGGCAACGGCACCGGCACGGCCGCCGACGCCGACACGGACACGGGCACGGGTGACGGCTGGACCACTTCGCTGGCCCCGCTGCGGGACGTGGACGGCCGGGTCCGCGCCGTGTACCTGGTGGCGCACAGCAGGGCCGGAGCCGCGGTCGAGCAGCAGCGCACGCTCCCGCCGGACCTCGCCGGCGCCCGCGTCGCCGCCGCCCCGGACGGTGCCCGCCCCGCGCAGGAGCCGTCCGACGTGTCCGTCGCGGCGGTCCCCCGGGCCGCCCGCGAGCACACCTCCACGATGACGCTGCAGCGCAGCCTGCTCCCGCACACGCTGCCCAGTCATTCGGCGCTCGACATCGCCTCCCGCTACTTGCCCGCCGGGGGCGAGGCCGGGGTGGGCGGGGACTGGTTCGACGTGATCCCGCTGTCCGGCGCGCGGGTGGCGCTGGTCGTGGGCGATGTCGTGGGCCACGGAATGCGCGCCTCCGCCACCATGGGCCGGCTGCGCACCGCGGTGCGCACCCTGGCCGATGT
This sequence comes from Streptomyces sp. NBC_00435, assembly GCF_036014235.1. Taxonomy (GTDB): domain Bacteria; phylum Actinomycetota; class Actinomycetes; order Streptomycetales; family Streptomycetaceae; genus Streptomyces. Next base: position 7,306,282 of record NZ_CP107924.1, on the reverse strand, counting down.
CGACCTGCCTCCCGACGAACTGCTCACCCACCTCGACGACCTCATCATCCATCTGGGCGCCGACGAGACCGAGGGGGAAACCGGCGGGGGCATCGGCACCACCTGTCTCTACGTGGTCTACGACCCGGTCACCCGCCGCTGCACCGCGGCCCGGGCCGGTCACCCGCCGCCCGCCGTGGTGTCACCGGAAGGTTCGGCCTACCTCCTCGACGTCCCGGCCGGCCCGCCACTGGGCCTGGGCGGGCTGCCCTTCGAGACCGTCGAGGTCGAGCTTCCCGAGGGAAGCGTCCTCGCCCTCTACACCGACGGCCTGCTCCAGGCCCGCGACCACGACATCGACGAGGCCCTGGACAGCATGCTCGCGGCCCTGGTCCGTCCCTCCTCCACCCTGGAAACGGCCTGTGACCGGGTACTGACGGCTCTGCTGACCCACCCTCCCGAAGACGACGTGGCCCTGCTCATCGCCCGGACCCGGGCCCTGCACGCCGACAAGGTCGCCGTCTGGGACCTGCCCTCCGACCCCTCCTTCGTCGCCCGGGCCCGCCGCGATGCCACCGACCAGCTGACGGCCTGGGGGCTGGACGACGCCGCGTTCGTCACGGAGCTCGTGGTCAGCGAGCTGGTCACCAATGCCATCCGCTACGGCGAGCCGCCGATCCAGATGCGGCTGATCCACGAGGGATCCACCCTGATCTGCGAGGTCTCCGACACGAGCAGTACCGCCCCGCACATGCGGCGGGCCCGGATCTTCGACGAGGGCGGGCGGGGGCTGCTGCTGGTGGCCCAGCTCGCCCAGCGCTGGGGCACCCGGCACACCACCGTCGGCAAGACCATCTGGTCCGAGCAGTCCCTCACGGAGTTCTGAGGGAGCCGCGGCCCGAGGAGCCGCGGCCCTGCCCCGACCGTCCTGCGGCTCTGCCCCGATCGTGGCCGCCGCACGCGGGCCGACGTTCCCTGTGACACGCCTGTGACAGTCGCCGGACACCCTCATGAACTCCCACCGACAGGCTCTTTATCACGGACATACACCCACATTCGTGGATATGTCTTCTGCTTCCAAGAGCGTGAGCAGCGATGACCGAGCCGATGTGTCGGAGGAAATCCCATGAGTCTCACACTCGCCAACCCGCACACCGAAGCCCCCGCCCTCGCCCCGCGCGAGCAGGAGGCACTGCGACACATCGCCGCCGGACGCACCTACGTGCAGACGGCCACCTCCATGGGACTCTCCAAGCACACGGTCGACGCCTACCTCCGCCGCATCCGGGCCAAGCTGGGCATCCACACCACGGCGGAACTGACCCGGATGGCCATCGCCCTGGGAATGTGACCCCTTCCCGGCACCCCTTCCCGGCCCTCCTCCCCGTACCCGTACTGAGCCGAGTACCTCAAGGCCCGCCCGCCGGGCCGCGGAACACCGGCCGGGCCCACTCCGGAGGCTCCGGCGGCGGTTCGGGCGGGGATAGCGTCGGGTGTACCGAAACCCCCGGGATCCCTGGGGGCCGGGGGACGATCAGCGTCGGCGGATGGCCGCGGCGGACCACACCGGCCCCGGTGGCGGCGCGCAGGGCCCCCACGAATTCCAGGCAGGACCCGTAACGGTCCTCGGGCACCTTCGCCAGAGCCCTTCCCAGAACCTCGTCCACCTCGGGCGCCGTGATGTCCGGCCGCCTCTCCGTCAGGAGGGGCGGCCGGTCGTACTGGTGCGCCCAGAGCAGGGCCGGGGCGTCGTCCCGTTCGAAGGGCGGCCCGCCGGCGAGGGACTCGTACACCACACAGGCGAGGCTGTAGACATCGCACCTGCCGTCCACCGGGCGGCCCGAGATCTGCTCCGGCGCCATGTAGTCGATCGTGCCGACGAACTCGCCCGCCGTGGTGAATCCGGTGAGCGCCAGCGCCTTCTTCGTCAGTCCGAAGTCCGTGAGGTAGGCGTGTTCGGGGTGGTCGCTGTCGGTCCCCTCGGCGATCAGGACGTTGGCGGGCTTCACGTCCCGGTGCACCAGGTCGTGCGCATGGGCGGCGTCGAGCGCGGAGGCCACCTGGGCGGCGATCCGCAGCGCGGTCGCGACGGGGAGCGGCCCCTCCCGCTCCAGCAGGACCCGCAGGTCCGGGCCGGAGACGTAGCGCATGGCGATGTACAGGAGGCCGTCGGTCTCGCCGGCTTCGAAGATCGGCACGATGTGCGGGTGGTCGATCCGTGCGGCCACCCGCGATTCGTGGGCGAAGCGGCGCCGGAAGACCTCGTCGCGGGCCCGCTCCGGGGCGATCAGCTTGAGCGCGACCGTGCGGTCCAGGCGCAGGTCCTTGGCGCAGTAGACGACGGCCATGCCACCGCGGCCGATCAGGCGCTCGATGCGGTAGCCCGCGATCTGCTTCCCGATCAGGCCGGAAGGCCGGCTGTAGAGGCGCCGGTTCGGTGCCGAGCCCATCAGCGGGCCCCCTCGGCCGGCCGGCCCGGCGACGGACGCGCGGTGGACGCGGCAGGCCGCTCTTCCATGCCTCGAAGTCTATCCAGGGACCGGTACGCCTGCCCGTCCGCCCGGCCCCCCACGCACGACGGTGGCCGGCCCCCCTTCGGGGACCGGCCACCGTGTGGTTCTCCGTGCGTTTCTCCCCGCGCCCTTCCCTCCGCGCGGCCGGGGTCAGCCTTCGCCACCGGCACCACCGTCCCCGCCGCGGCCACTGGTCTGGCAGCCGGTGCCGAGGCAGATGCCGCCCTGGCCGCCGCGGCCGCCGGTGCCACCGTCGCCGCCGGGCCACGCGACCCCGCCGTTTCCACCGTTGCCGCCGTTGACGCTGCCGCCGCAGACCCCGACGCAGACTCCGCCCTTGCCGCCGTTCGTGCCGTTGCCGCCGCCCGGGCGGCCGACGGTGCCGTTGCCACCGTTGGCGCTGCCGTTGCACAGTCCGGCGCAGACGCCGCCGCTGCCGCCGTTGGTGCCGTTCACCGTTCCGTTGCAGTTGCCGGCGCACACCTTGTCGCCCACGCGGACGCTGCCGTTGCCCACTTTCACGGAGCCACTGCCGAACCGGGCCACGCCCGGCCGGATTTCGCCGCCACCGGAGCCGGCACCGTGATGCTGAACGGCGGAGGCCGGGGCCGCCAGGGCCGGCGCCGACGCCGGAGCCGCCATGGCGACGGAAGTCATCGAACCGGCGCCGAGCAGAGCCGAAGAAACGACCAGACCGAGACGGAATTTCCAAGAACGCGTGCGCATGAGTTTCTCCTTTGCCGAGAAATGCTTTCCGTGACGCGGATTCCGGGGGGACCGGACGCCAGTACAGGAGGGGCCCGGCCGGCCATCTGCCGGACGGGCCCGTGTGATCTTCCTCGAGCCGTGCCTTCCCCTGCTCTCCCGCCCTCGTACCTCACGGGGAGACTGCGAGGTTGCCTCCCATCAGGGCGAACCAGTCGCCGTCCTCGTACTGCTTCTTCCAGGTGTCGAGCTGCTCCTCCGAGATCTTGTACTTCTTGGCGATCTTCTCCTTCGTCGCGTCGGAGTCGTCGGCCAGCAGGGTCACCACGATGCGGACCCTGTCCACCACCGTCAGCTCGGACTTCGTCTTGTCGGGCAGGTCCTCGAACCGGAAGCACCCTGCCCGGCCGGGCTTGCCGGCCTCACCCGGCTGACCGGGCTGCCCTCCCTTGCCGCCTTCGCCACCCTTGCCGCCTTCGCCGCCTTCGCCGCCCTTGCCTCCGCAGTTGGAGGGCAGGTCCGTCAGAACCGAGGAGCTGGCACCGGCCGGGGTGTGGGACTGGGACGCCTGCGCGGCGCATGCCGTTCCGGTGACGAAGGCCAGCGAGGCCGCAGCCAGGATGAGCGGACGCTGCCAGGGGCTTGTAAACATGGGGGTTCTCCGTTTCCGTGAACACGGGTTTCGCTTGGATGAGGACGAGGGGACGAGCAGGTGGTGCTGGGGGTGGAGGCCCGAGGGCCTCCACCCCGTCCGGTCGGGTACCGCGATCAGTCGCGTCGGGTGCAGCGATCAGAAGATGCTGCCGCCGCCGGCGCCGCCGCCGCCGCCGAGGCCACCGAGGAGCCCACCGAGGCCGCCCTTGCCACCCTTGCCGCCGCCGCCACCCTGGAAGATGCCGAAGCCGCCGTTGCCACCCTTGCCGCCGTTGCCACCGATCAGGGTGCCGCTGCCACCGCCGCCACCGTTGCCGGCGGTGCCACCGAAGAGGCCGCCGCCACCGTTGCCGCCCTTGCCGCCGTTGCCGCCGATCACGCCGTCGCCGCCGCCACCGCCGCCACCGCCGCCACCACCGGAGAGGACACCCTCGCCGCCCTTGCCGCCGTTGCCGCCGTTGCCGCCGACACCGAGGACGCTGCCGCCGCCGGAGCCGCCGGAGCCGCCGCCGCCTCCGATGAGACCCCCTCCGCCTTCACCGCCGTCCCCACCGGCGCCACCGGCCGAGGGAAGGGCGACAGCAGCTACATGAGCGGGCACCGGAGCCGCTGTGGCCATGGACGCCGGGAGGAGGACCCCTCCGGAGATCATTGCGGCCGAGGCCACCAGAGTCGCAATGCGGAAACCGCGACGGTTGGGGCGGACAACGTTGTTGGTGCGAGCCTTGAAGTTCATGGCCTTCTCCTACCGGTTCAGATGCAGATGATTTATGGGGTCGACCCGTGATCCGGGCCGGTGCGGATATTCCCTCGTTTCCTTTTCGGTGAGGTCCTTTCCGCTCCACCAGTAAGCCCCGGCGCGCACACCCGGGTCATGTTCCGCGTATTCGGGACTTGACACGCCCGCGAACTCCGGTTAAAAGCTGCGGGGCCACCCGGTCCGGTGCGACGCTGGAAGGACAGCGCGGCCGGCGGGGAGCGGGGTACGGGCCGGGGCGGGGGCGTCACGCACACCACGAGGAGCCCCCATGACCCGCACCACGACCCGTGCCACGACCAGCACGACGACCCGCACGACGGGCACGGCACCGGGGACCTGGGGCCGGGGCAGTGCGCGCCGTACCCCGTCCGGCCCATCCCCCTCGCCCTGGCTCGTGACGGGCGCCGTGGCCTGCGGCCTGCTCCTCGGCGCGGGCACGGGTGCCTACGCCGCAGCGCCCGAGCCGGCCGGGCGGTGGGGAGCCGACACCCCCTGTGCGAGCGAGCAGCTCGTCGCGGACGGCGCACAGCGGTTCGGCGGCACCCAGGTGCGGATCACCGTGACCAACAACGGTCCGGAGGCGTGCGTACTGGAGGGGTTCACCGCCGTGGCCCTCGCCGGGCAGGGCTCACCCGACCGCAACAAGCCCCTGGACGTGGTCCCCCAGGGCCAGCAGCAGGCCGTACGGCTCGCGGTGGGCGACCGGGCCTCGACCCGGCTGACCTTCACCCCGGTGCTGGGCGAGGCGGACGGGTACTGCGCCTCCGGCGCCGAGCCGACTGTCGCTCCCTCGATCGTGCTGGGCGTGGGAGGGGGCGGACTCCAGCTCGCCCCTGACGACGGCGGCCAGTTCGCGCTCTGCGGCACCACCGTCCACGCCACGGCCTTCCGCGCCGGGGGTCCCTGAAGACCCCTGCCGCGGGCCCGCTCAGTCCTGGTGGACCGTGGCCGCGATCTGGACGAACGAGCGGATCAGCGGATTGGTGTCGCCGGCGTTCCACGCCGCGACCGAACGGCTCGGCGGCATGTCCCTCAGCGGCACCACGGTGAGCCCCTCCCCCGGTTCGTGGTCCAGGAGGGTCATACCGACCGTGCCGTTCCACAGAACGGCCTGCCGGCACTCCTGTACGGCGCGCACGACCGGGCCCTCGCGCGGTTCCCCTCCGCTCCAGTACGACTGCCAGGCGGGGTCGGTGCCCTGCGGGAACCGGAACCAGCGGCGCCCGGCCAGGTCGGCAAGCTCCAGGCCGGCGGGGCGGGCCAGCGGGTCGTCGGCGCGCAGCAGTGCCCCCACCGGGTCGGCGCGCAGCGCGCGTACGGTCAGGCCGGTTCCGTCGAACGGGGCACGGGTCAGGGCGACGTCGACCAGGCCGGCGCGCAGTCCGCAGGTGGGGTCGGTCAGGTCCGTCCGGCGCACGCGGACCTCGACGCGCGGGTGCCGCCGGCGGAACTCGTCGGCGAGCCGGGTCACGCGCGGGTCGGTGCTGTCCCCCAGGATGCCGACGGTGAGGGTCGCGGCGCCGGCCGCCGCGGCCACGCGTACGTGCACCCGCTCGGCCTGGTCGAGCAGGGCGCGCGCCTCGTCGAGCAGGACCGCCCCGACCGGGGTGAGTGCGACACCGGCCGACGACCGGTCGAACAGCAGGGCCCCGACCTCGGTCTCCAGCTGCTTGATCGCCCTGCTCAGGGGCGGCTGGCTCATGTGCAGCCGGGTGGCGGCCCGGCCGAAGTGGAGTTCCTCGGCGACCGCCACGAAGTAGCGCAGCGTACGCAGCTCCATGAGGCCACGATACCCGTACGGTATCGGCGCGGCGGAACGGGTCTTGGACAGCCGCCGCGCTCCGGCAGTGGAATCGCAGCGTGCCCGGCGTACCGGGAACCACTGCTGCCATGGATGGAAATCGTGAACCTCGCGTACTGGATCGTCGCCTGCCTCCTCGCCCTGTTCTACCTCTACGGGGGCGGGGTCAAGGTGGTCCGCAGCCGTGAGCGGCTCCGCCCGATGATGGCCTGGGTGGACAGCACGCCGATGCCCGCCGTCAGGGCCGTCGGAACGGTCGAGGTGCTCGGCGCGATCGGGCTGGTGCTGCCGCCGCTGACCGGCGTCGCACCCTGGCTCGCCCTGGCCGCGGCCATCGGGTTCGTGATCCTGCAGATCGGCGCGACCGGGGTGCACCTGGCCCGGGGAGACCGACGGGTCGCCCTCAACATCACGCTCCTGCTCGCCGCGGCCGTGGCCGTCCCGCTCGCGGCGACCCTGGTGTGACCGCAGGGCACCGCGCGCGATGCCGACGACCCTCCGCAACACCCCCCGCGTTGGCCGCCGGAATCCGCGGCGGCTGATGAAATGCCTTCCACGGCGGCCGACGACGGCATGCGGCGGGCGAGGGAGGCACGTGTCGGAACACGACGGGCTGCAGGATCGGCTGCGTTCCATGGAGGAGGCCCTGGAGCAGATCGGAACCTCCTTCGACGAACGCGAGACCTGCCAGGAGCTGGCCGGCTTCCTCTTCCGTACGCTGTCCGACGCCGCGGCGGTGGACCTGATCGGCCATGACCCCGGGGCCCGCGGGGAGCGCGTGGCGGTGGCCGGGGCGAGCGGTCTCCTGGAGGAAGCCGTCGCGCGGAGCGCACCCGTGGTCCGGGCGCTGGACCGCGGCAGTCCCCTGGAGACGTGGACCGGCCGGATCGCGGGGGCCCGCGCGTACCTCGCCTCAGTACCGCTGACCGGACCGGACGAGGTCTACGGCAGGCTCCTCGTCTGCCGCACGCGGGGGGACTTCAGCGACCACGAGCTGGCCACGCTGCACTTCGCGGCCCGGCTGGCCGCCGTCCACCTCAGGAATGCCCGGCGCCTCGCGGCGACCGAGCGGACCGCACTCGATCTGCAGCGCGCGCTCGTCGCCGAACCCGGCCGGCCGCACCCGAACCTGGAGGTCGCCAGCCGCTACCTGCCGGTGGGGCCGCGCGCCCTGGTCGGCGGTGACTGGTTCGAGACGATCCGCCTGAACTTCGGGCGGACGCTCCTGGCGGTCGGGGACGTGATGGGGCACGGCCTCGACGCCGCCGTCGACATGAACGCGTACCGCTCCGTCCTGCGCGAGGTCGCCTCCACCGATCTCGCCCCGCACCGGGTGCTGCGCCAGCTGGACGCCCTGTCCGCGGCGGACGAGAACCGCAGGCCCGCCACCTGTCTGCTCGTACGGATCGATCCCGCCCGCGCCACGGCGGTCTACGCCAGTGCCGGGCACCTGCCCCCCGCCGTCTTCACCCGCGACGGCACCGGCGAGCTCCTGGACGTACCCGTGGGCCCGCCGCTGGGCACGGGCATGGGCGGGTACGAGGCCCTCGCCCGGCCCATCTCCGCGGATCAGACGCTGCTGCTCTACACGGACGGCCTGGTGGAGCGGCGCAGCGAGGACATCGACACCTCACTGGCCAGGCTCGCCGCCCTCCAGCTGGGCACCCGGGCGAGCCTGCGGGAGGTGGTGGACGCGGTCTGCGCCGGACTCGACGCACGGCACGCCGAGGACGACGTCGCCGTCCTGGCCGCCCGGATCCGCCCCCGGTGAGGCCGGCCGGCAAGCCCTCACCGCGACCTCCCAATCCCGTCCGCCACACCCGCATCAACACCGGCGTTTCGGCCATCACTGCCGGGAGGTGGAACCCGCGCACCTCAAGGGTCCGTGCACCGTGCAGCTGAAGGCTTCCGGGCCCCTGTACGGAATCCGCTTCGGCTCAAAGACGTGCGTTCGACCGCGCACCCGGCGTCGTTGATCCCGGCAGTGCCAGCCGATCACCAATGCCCTTCCAGGAAAGCGCAGTTGACTTCTTCGCGGCGAGGACGACCGGCTGGCGCACACCACTGCCCCGACGTCGAGAGGTACGCGTATGACGCCCGTGCAGAACCGGGACCAGGAGCCCGAACGGTCCGCTGCCCCGGACGTGTCGGAGTCGGAACGGCTGTTGTTCGGCGGCGAGTTGGCGTACGACATCGGATGGGAACGCCATGAGGGCGCCTGGCTGAAGCTCGACCTGTGGACCATGGCCAAGGGCCTGCCGCGCACGGTCGGGATGGGCGTGCGTCTCGCGCACGTCGCCGACGCCCGCTCCCTGCGCCTGGTCCTGGGCGCCGAGCTCGGGCGCGGCATCACGCAGGCCGTCGGGCTGGTCGCGGTCAACAGCGTGCTCGGCCACGTCCTGGCCGGCGGCTCGACGAACGAGCGGCTGGCCCGGGCTGTGCCCGCCCTCGTGGTGGTCGCGGTCGCCGCGCTGTTCGGGTCGCTGCTCCGGTCGGCCTCGACGGCGGCGACCGGCGCGCTGGAGCCGAAGGTTCAACGGGTCGCGACGGAAAGGTACTTGGGGCTGGTCCACCAGGTGGAGCTCGCGGCGATCGAGGACGACGAGTTCCACCGGCTGCTGGACGCCGCCCGCTACGGCGCAGATTCCGCCCGCCGGATGATCCGCTACTGCACCAACACCCTGAACTCGGGAATCTCCCTGATCGCGGCGGCCGGCGTGCTGACCGTGCTGCACATCGCCCTCCTGCCCCTGCTGGTCCTGATGACCCTGCCCAGTGCGTGGAGCTCGCTGACGATCTCCAAGCAGCGCTACATCTCCTTCCACACCTTCGTCCAGCACGCCCGCGCCGGGCACCTGCTGGGCCAGCTGCTGACCCAGCAGGAGGCCGCCGCGGAGGTACGCGTCCACGAGGTCGGCCCGTTCCTCCTCGCGCACTTCCGGAACATGGCCGAGACCAGCGAACGCGAACAGACCCGCCTGGCCCGCAACGCCGCCCGGATCGGACTGAAGGCCGACGGCGCCGGCGGGCTCGCGACGCTCCTCACCTACGGGGCGCTCGGACTGCTGCTGTGGGGCGGGGCGATGGACCTCGCGGTCGCCGGTACCGCGGTCCTGGCCATCCGCACCGGCGCGGCCAGCCTGGACAGCCTCGTCCTGCAGATCACCGAGCTCCACCAGGAGTCCCTGTTCGTCGCCGACTACGAACGGCTCTGCGAGGAGGCCGCGGCCCGCGCCATCCCCACCACGGGCGAGTCCCTGCCGGAGCACCTGCGGGAGGTCCGGTTCGAGAAGGTCACCTTCACCTACCCGGCCGGGGCCGGGGAGACGGCCGAACCGACGCTGCGCGAGGTGTCGCTCTCGTTCCCCATCGGGAAGGTCATCGCGATCGTCGGGGAGAACGGCTCGGGCAAGTCCACCCTGATCAAGCTGCTGGCCGGCCTGTATCTGCCCGACGAGGGCGGCGGCACGATCTGGTGGGACGAGGTCGACGCCGCCAGGGCCGACCGCAGGCAGATCTTCGCCCGGGTCGCGCTCATGTCCCAGTCCTTCCAGCACTGGCCGTTCACCTTCCGCGTCAACGTGGGAATCGGGCGCCCCACGCACCCGATCGACGACGGCGCGGTCGGGGAGGCGGTGGCGTTCGCGGGAGCCGGCGATTTCCTCACCGGGCTGCCCCACGGGCTCGACACCCTGCTCGCCCGCGGCTACAAGCGCGGGCGCCAGGCGTCGGGCGGCGAATGGCAGAAGATCGGGATCGCACGCGCGTGGTACCGGCAGGGTCAGATCATGGTCGTCGACGAGCCCACCAGCGCCCTGGACGCCGTCGCCGAGCAGCGCTTCTTCGACCGGCTGCGCAGGCTCGCGGCAACCGGGCAGACGGTGGTCCTCATCACCCACCGGCTGCACTCCGTACGCCACGCCGATGTCATCCACGTCCTCAAGGCCGGGCAGGTCGCCGAGTCGGGCACCTTCGGCGAGCTCATGGACGAGGGGAACACCGGCAACACCTCGGGGGACTTCCGCAACGCCTACCTGGTCCAGGCCGCCGCGTTCGCGGAAACCCTGCCCGCCCAGCGCGGCCGGACCTCCGGGGCCGAGACCGGGGACCACCCGTGAGCAGGAGAACACCGGCAGCAAGGGAAGCACCTCCGGTACGAGCCCGGTCCGCACCGCCGCCCCGGACGTCCCGGCGGCCTCGGCCGTCTCCGGCCGGCCTCGGCCGTCTCAGCCGGAGAAGGAGCCGTGGCGGCCGGCGCCGCCGGCGAACCGGTCGGCGCCGGCCTGGGTCTCCCCCGCGGCGAGCGGAACGAGGCCGTGCCGGTACTCGGCGGCCAGCGCTTCCCGCTCCTCCAGACCGTGCTGTTCCCGTACGGAGAGCCGGTCGTGCCGCAGGCACGACTGCGGGAAACCGGCGATCTCGTGGGCGAGTCGCTCCGCCGCCCGGCGGGCTTCCCCGGGAGCCACGAGCCGGTTGACGAGGCCGATCCCGTACGCCTCGGCCGCGGTCACGGGCCGGCCGGTGAGGATCAGGTCCATCGCGCGGCTCTCGCCGATCAGGCGGGGCAGCCGCACCGTCCCGCCGTCGATCAGCGGGACGCCCCAGCGGCGGCAGAACACGCCGAACGTCGCGTCCTCCTCGGCCACCCGCAGATCGCACCACAGGGCCAGTTCGAGCCCGCCCGCCACGGCGTGCCCACTGACCGCGGCGATCACCGGCTTGGTCAGCCGCATCCGCGTCGGGCCCATCGGGCCGTCGCCCTCGGCCAGTACCCGGTTGCCGCGTTCGGTGCCGACGGCCTTGAGGTCGGCGCCGGCGCAGAACGTCCCGCCCTCGCCCCACAGGACGGCGACGGACGCCCCCTCGTCCTCCTCGAACACCCGGAAGGCGTCGGCGAGTCGGGCCGCCGTCGGGCCGTCGACCGCGTTGCGGACTCCGGGGCGGCTGAGGATCACCGTGAGGACGGGGCCATCGCGTTCGATGCGGACGGCGGACGCGTCGGCGGACTTCGTCCCGGGTGCTTCAGAGGTCGTGGCCACAGCGGAACTCCATGGGTCCAGTGGTGCTGCCGGATACCCGGATGCCCGGATACCCGGATACCCGGATGAGTGAGAGATGCGGACGACCACTCTGCGGCATCCACGGAGGCAATGCGAGGCCACCCCCTCCGCCCCCTCGCCTCCGGTGCTCCCCCGTTGCACCGGGACGACGGGCCCGACATCTCCGTGCGTCGACCCGCCGCCCGGAGCGCACCCCCGGCGCTCCGGCAACTCACCGGCGAATCACAGCGGTTCGGCGAGCCGCACCGCTCCGGACCCCCTCGCGTCCGAGGCCGCTCCACGCGTGCGCCGCCGGCGTCCCGACCCCCCGGGCACCAACCGCACCACCCGCACCACACACCCCACACACCGAACGTCAGCGGCGGTTGGCGTCACCGCCCTCCCGACGCCTGCGGCCGCGTCGGCCGAGGGCACCGGCCAGACCGATCAGGCCACCTGTGATCGCACCGCCTACGAGGAGGCGCAGCAGGTCTTCCATCGAACACTCCCCTCCGGACCGGGCCCGGCGCCCGGGGTTCCCTGGGGCCGGATACCTGATCAACTGCGAACGGGGGGACACTATCGGCGTGCGGACGCCCTGGCTTGGACAAATTTGACCTCGCGACTCACAGTGCGAGGGCTCCCTCCGCCACACGGGCGGCAGCCATCAGGCCGGGGGTGGTCCCGCCCAGGGCGCGGAACTCGCGGTTGAGGTGCGCCTGGTCGTAGAAGCCGCAGGCAGCGGTCACTTCGGTGGGGTTGGCACCCTCGCGGGTGAGCAGTCCCACGGCCCGGTGGAAGCGCAGTACCCGGGCGGACGTCTTGGGCGTCAGACCGATCTGTTCGGTGAACCGGCGCACCAGGTGGCCCTGGCTCCAGCCCACTTCGGCCGCGATCCGGCGCACCGGGATCGCCCCGCCGGCGCGGGACAGCAGTCGCCAGGCGTGGCTCACCTCGGGCGCGGGAATCGGGCCGCGTTCGAGCCGGGCCGACAACTCGGTGTCCAGCAGGTCGAACCGGGCTCCCCAGTCGCGGGTGGCCGCCAGCCGTTCCACCAGTTCCCCGGCCGCGGGTCCGAGGACGTCGCGGAGCTCGACGACCCTGTTGGTCAGCTCGCTCATCGGCACGGCGAACAGCCGGAAGGCGCCCAGCGGGGTCAGCTCGAGCCGGATCGCCTCCTGGCCGCCCGGATGGTCGCACGTCCGGGACCCGTCCTCCAGCCCCGTGACCAGCGAGCCGGTCACCAGGCTGTTCGGGCCCGTGTCTCCCAGCCGGCGGATCTGGGCGAACGGCTCGCCCAGGCTGATCACCACGACGGCCCGGCCCGTGGGAACCAGCCGCACCCGGTAGGGCGAGGAGGCCGCCTCCCAGTAGCCGGCATAGCTGTGCACGAACGGCCGCAGCTGGGGAGGCCACGGCCGGGTGACCCGCCACCGGTCACCGACCCGGGTCACCCCGACCCCCTGAGCGGCCACGTCTGCGCTCCCGGTCACCGGCATGTCCGCGGCCCCTCTTCTGGAAGTACGGCCTCACATCGTAGACATGGACAAGGAGATGGACGTAGGGCGCGGGCGAGGAGTTCCCCGGGTCAGCGGGGGCGGTAGACGGTGAGGGCGTGGGGGATCTCGTCGAGGACCAGGTCGGAGGGGGCCTTCGCGTATTCGCCGTCGTAGGCGAGCGGGGTGCCCGCCGGGATCTCCCCGATGCGCAGGCTGCGCAGGCGGGTCGCGACGTGGACCGGGGAGCGGGACAGGGGCCCCGTGAAGGCGGCGGCCAGGAGGCGGGGTCCTGGGCGGCCGCCGCCGTGGACGAGGCGGACGTCGAGGAGGCCTTCGCCGAGGCTGTCCCGACGCCGGGGGGTGGGGCCGGTGCCGTGGTAGGTGCCGTTGCCCGCGAAGAGGAGCCACACGTTGCGGGGCCGTCCGGCCAGCCGCAGCCGTACGGGCCGCTCGGCCCTGAGCACCTTCCACGCCGCCAGCAGTGCGGCGGGCCCGCCGCCGATCCGCGGGCCCCAGTGCAGGCGGTGGCGCAGCAGCTCCGGGTAGGCGCCGATGCTGAAGTTGTTCAGGAAGTAGCCGGCCTCGCCCCGCGGCCCGGGGGTGAAGCGGCCCACGTCCACGTGGACGGCGTGGCCGGCGGCCACGGCGCGGCAGGTGTCCTCGGCTCCGGCCAGGCCGAGGTCCAGTGCGAAGTGGTTGAGGGTGCCGCCGGGGAACACCGCCAGCGGCACCCCGGCGCGCAGTGCGGCGGTCGCGGCCGCGTTGATCGTGCCGTCGCCCCCGCAGACTCCGAGCACGGTGGCCCGCGAGGCCGCCGCCGCCAGCTCCGTGGGCAGGTCCTCGCCCCCGCACTCGATCACCTCGGCCTTGGGCAGCCGCGAGCGCAGCAGGTCGAGCCCCGCGTCGGTGGCCGTACCCGAGCCGGTGTTGACCACCACGGTGAGACCTTCCCCGTCGGGCAGCGCGGGCGCCCCGGCGGCCGGGCGCTCGCCGCCCGGTACGATCCGGGCCTGCTGCGCGCCGCGCGCGAGGTTGCGTACGACGACCCCCGCGGCCACTCCGAGGGCCGCCCCGGCGACCACGTCGGAGGGGTAGTGGACCCCGGTGTAGATCCGGGAGAAGGCCACGGACGCGGCCACCGGTGCCAGCACCGCGCCCCACCCCGGGGACTCCAGCGCCACACCGGCGGTGAAGGCGAAGGCTGACGCGGAGTGCCCGGAGGGGAAGGAGGTGGTACGCGGCGCGACCGCCGCCTGCCGTACGGCAGGTACGCCTTCCAGGAGGGGCCGTGGCCGGCGTACGGACCACTTGACCACGGTGTTGACGGCCGTGGAGGCCAGTGCCAGTGACGCGGCTCCCCGAACGGCCGCCCTGCGGGCCCGGGCCGATCCGACGACGGCGATCGCCGCGGCGGCTCCTCCCCAGAGCAGGCCGTGGTTGGCGGCGCGCCCGATGCCGGGCAGCACCCGGTCGGCCCCGTGCCAGTGCCGGCGGGCCACCGCGTCGAACAGCCGGCGGTCCCACTGGGCAACCGCTCCGTGCCAGGTCAGCGGTGTTTGCGTGTGTGTCGTGCGCTTCGCCATGGGGAGCGTGTACCCAGCTGAGCTCCCACCAGCCACCTCGCGGACCGAAATCACTCCCGCTCCGGAATCGTCGGGCGGATCGGGAGCTTCGGTGGAGCACTGCTGTGGCCAGGGCCTAAGGAGAACGGTTCCATACGAGGGTGAGGTATCCGCTGTAGAGGGCCGAGGCGGCCGTCGCGGCTCCGAGGATCCAGTACACCGTCGGTTTGCGGGCGCGCGCGAGGGCGACGGCGAAGGGGAACAGGAGGGGGAAGGCGGGAAGGAGGAAACGAGCCTTCGAGTGGAAGAAGCCGGCTCCTCCGACCGCGATGAGGACGAGGAGCGCCGTATAGATCCAGACCGCGGCCGGCGGTCGCCGCCGGGTGAGTACGAAGAGCAGGACCACGGCGGTGACGACGGTGGCGGCGACCACGACCTGGTCGAGTGTGAGGGCGGGCCGGGTGAGCAGTTCGCGCAGGCTCCGTACGGTGTAGACGCCGCCGTCGAAAGTCGATCCCCACTGGCGCTGTTCGGCGAAGTATCCGTCCCACCGGCCCATGCGCTGTCCGACCCAGGCGAAGAAGGCGAGCCAGCCGAGTGGAGCCAGGAGTACGGCTGCCCACGGACGGACGGCCGCCCACCGGGTGCCGTCCCGCTCACGGCCGGTGAACAGGGCCCGGAGGGCGCACAGGACGACCGCGGCGACGACCGCGGAGCCCGAGGGACGAGTGGCGCCGGCCAGCAGGGCCAGTACGCCGGCGGTGGGCCAGCGGTGGGTGAGTACGGCGTACACCGCCCAGGCGGCCAGGGCGACGAACACGGGTTCGGTGTACGCCATGGACAGGACCAGGGCGTGGGGCACGACCGCGTAGAGCGCGACGGCGAAGAAGGCGACGCGGGCGTTGTGGAGCTTCTCCGCCACGGCGAAGATCCCCCAGGCCGCGAGCAGCGAGGCGACGAGGGAGAGGGCCCAGGCCGTCCAGTCGGCCGGTGCTCCGGTGACGGCCGACAACCCCCGGGTCAGCAGGGGGTAGACCGGGAAGAAGGCGAGTTTGCAGGTGGGGCCGCCGATGTGGCAGGCGGGGACCATCGCGCTGGAATACCCGTGGTCGGCGATGTTCAGGTAGTAGACCGAGTCCCAGCGCGTCGCCAGGATCTCGTGGAGTCCGATGCCCTTGCGCTGTCCCCAGAGCCCGACCACGCCGACGCCCACCAGCCGGAGCGCGACGTGCACCAGCAGGGCGGCCCGGGCCCGCCGCCACGAGGCCCGCACGGTCCGCGGGCCTCCCCCGCCCCGGCGGCCACCGCCGCTGTCGGGCACCCGGTGTGTCGGGCCCGCCCGGTCGAGCGTTCCGACAGGTATGTGAGGTGCTGCCACTGGCCGTCCTGATTGCTTGCTGGAGACGGAGGCCCACTCTACCCGCGCGCCCAAAAGCGCCGACAGGGCTGCCGGGTTCAGCCGATCGAGTCCCTGGCGTCCCGCGCGTCCCGTGCCGTGTGACGGCTTCGCGCCCACAGGGGCAGGGCGAACCAGCACAGGACGTACCAGGCGAAGACGCCGCACACCAGCCACGGCACGAGCGCGTGGTCGGCGGCGACCCGCAGGATGAGGAACAGTGCCGAGACCAGGGTCGCCAGCAGCAGGACGATCCCGGCGAAGGTCAGCCGCGACGCCCAGACCACCGCCTGCGGCTTGATCCGCCGCCCGGAGACGAGCCGGTGGAAGGAGACGGGGCCGATGAGCGCACCCGTCGCCAGGGAGCCGAGGATCACCGTGATGACGTAGACCGTCCTGTCCGGTTGTTCCAGCTCCAGGAACCGGGGCGTGAAGGCGACGGTGAGCAGGAAACCGAGGAGGATCTGCACACCGGTCTGGGCGACCCGGATCTCCTGGATCAACTCCTGCCAGTTGCGGTCCGCGCGCTCCTCGACGGTCTCCTTCCGGCCCTGGTCCCGGGCCGATGGGGTCCGTCCGCCGCTGCCGTCCATTCGCTCTCCCCGTCTCGTACGCGGGACAACCGTCCGCCCGTGTGAGCGTGCCCCATGACGCCGGGAATCCACGGCCGCGAAGCGTACGGCGCGCCGGAAGGGGATACCGGAAGGGTACATACGGCGCGGAAGCCGTACGGAGGCCCTCGCCCGCGTCGGCGGAGCGGTCAGGTGGACGCCGGACTCCCCTGTCCGAACGGCCGCCACCGGTGGGGCTCCGTCGCGCGCAGGTACGCCGGATAGGCGTCCGGGTCGGCGCCGTGCGCCCGGTCCTGGGCTCCTCGCCGGACGTGGGACAGGTCCCCGCCCGTTCCCATGCGCAGCATGGTGGTGGCCGCGTGCGGGGTACCGGGGCAGCGCAGGTGGTCGGCGTCGACGACCGGAACTCCGGGCCCGAACATCGCCGTTGCCCGGGCCGCGGTGTCCGCCGGCGGCATTCCGGTCCGGTTGGCGCTGCTGACGTAGAGGCGGGGGAAGCTCCTCAGGAGCGTCGACACCGGCGTCCACTGCGCGCCGAAGAGCAGCAGGTGGCCGTCGCGCAGGGCCGGGTCGGTCCAGGGTGGGGCCGGGGCGCCGGCGCGCACGGGCACCAGGAGGGTGACGAGTTGCTCGCGCAGCAGGGTGAACGCGGCGCGGAGCGCGGCCGGTTCGAGGTCGAGTGCAGTGGCGAGGCTCCACCAGGTGGCGTCTTCATGGACCCACAGGGCGACTTCCTGCCCGGCCCGGCGTCCCTTCGCGTCGTTGACGGCCCGGGGCGTGGTGGCGGTGACGACGTAGGTGAGCGGGCTGGGGTTGGGGAGGATGACGGCCCCTCCGGCGCGCAGGGCGCGGGCGGCAGCGACGGTGTCGGGGCCGGCGCTGGTGTCGGGGCCGGCGGCGGTACCGGGGTCGGCGCCGGTACCGGCGGGGAAAGGAGTGTCCGACACAGGGGGGTCCGTTCAGCGTGCGGGTGGGGCGGCGGTCAGGCCTTCGAGGTAGCCGGCGAAGTCGGCGTCGGCGACGAGGGCCCGGTTCTGGCGGTAGGCACGGTCCTTGACCCAGGCCAGCGCCTTGCCCGTCTGGTCCGGATCCAGCTGGTGGCCCAGGCGGGCGGCGACCGCGCGCAGCACGCGCCGGCTGGCCAAGTGGGTCAGTACCACGGTCGGTTCGAGTCCCAGGTGTTGCTGGGGATCGTAGGGCTGGAAGGTCCGCGGGTGCGTGAAGGGGGTTCCGGTGGAGATGGTGGCGACCCCGGTGCCCACGATGGGGGTGGTGACGGTGAGCGGCACCCCGGTCTCCTCGGACACCATCCGGGCGATGCCCGGCAGCCGCGTCAGGTCGGGCCGCGTCCACCACGGCTCGCAGTCGGGTCCCAGTACCAACGCGGCCTTGGCCCGGTCGTGCGCGAGGAGGAAGAGCAGCTGTTCGGTGGCGACCATTCCGCTGCGCTCGGCCATGCCCAGCCAGGAGCAGGCCGCGACCCGTGCTCCGCTCCCCAGGGCAGCCAGGGTGTTGGCGAGTCCGAGGCCGAGGTCGTTGTGGAGGTGCGAAACCAGCACCGCCTCCTGACCCGCTCCGGCGGCGACGCGCCGGAACAGCGCTTCGGTCTGGCCGGGAAGCAGGTCGCCGACCGTGTCGGCCAGCACGATCGTGGCAGCCCCGTGGTCCGTCATCCGTCCCGCGTGCTCGGCGACCAGGGCATGGTCCGCGCGGGGCGCGTCCACCAGGCATACGTCCACCGCGATGCCGTCCGCGAGGTCCAGGGCCGCCTTGAGCACGTCCAGGCCCCGGTCCAGGGCCGTACGGGCGTCACTGTGCACCAGTGCCCGGGCGGTGGCTTCCGAGGCTGCCACGATCATCATGATCCGCCCGTGCGCCGCACCCCGCACCGCGCTCAGGGCCAGCCGTACGTCCTCGGCCGTGCCCCGGCAGATCGCGGACGGGCTCACCGACCCCTGAGCCTCGAACGCGACCCGCCGGGTGGCCTCGAACTCCTGCCCGCACACGGAAGGGAATCCTGCCGCGAACACCACGTGCCGCGGACCGTCCGGCCCGAAGAGCGCCCCTTGCTCACGGGCCAGCCGGACCCGGAATCCGGCGCTCATCATCGTCTTCGCCTGCGCGCCGTCCCGGGCCGACTCCTCGAACAGCACGACCCGTCCGGCCGCGGCCGACTCCCGTACCACGTCCACTCCGGCCAACGCCGAGCTCCTGATTCCGGCGCGGCACCCACGGACCGCGGACCATGCAGTTCCTGTCGACGGATCGTACGGCGGCACGAAGCCGCACGGGATCCGGAACACTTGGGCGAGGCGGTCCGCGGGCCCGGCCGGACCCCGGGCTCCACCCGGGCCCGCACCGGTGTCAGAGGGACCGAACCGGCGTCAGAGGGCCCGGACCTGGTCGGCCTGCGGACCGCGCTGCCCCTGGGTTATCTCGAACTCCACGCGCTGGTTCTCCTCCAGGTTCCGGAACCCGGAACCCTGGATCGCGCTGAAGTGCACGAAGACGTCCGCGCCGCCCTCGTCCGGCGAGATGAAGCCGAAGCCCTTCTCCCCGTTGAACCACTTCACAGTCCCCTGAGCCATGCCCAACCCCTCGCGTGACGACGCCGAGCACGTGACCCGCGCCCGACTGCAGGCACATCCTCCCCACCCGCCGCCGGACGAAACAGCCGCGTCGGGCAGGGCCGCGCAGCGGCGGTCCCATCGGAGCCCCGCCACGGTGTTGGCCTGGCCAGGCAAATCTTCCAGGTCTGTTCACCCCCGCGTGACCTGCACCTTCCCGGCGGGCAGGGGTCCGGCCGGTGGAATGGGGACCCGAAAGGTCTGGACCACATGAGACACGCCAATCCAGTGGCTCATTCGGACTGTTGGTCGTCCCGCAACAAATGGTCTATACCTTTGGCGCTATGGTGGCAGCTGAAACGGTCGCATAAACAGCCGTGGGGGGCTTTATGGCCATTCATCATCTTCCGCAACCACCTTCCGACGAAGAGCTCTACTGGTACTTCGGCCCGCAACGACGCTGGGTCCTCATCAGTACCTCGCTCGCCTTCGTGTTCACCGCCACGACCATGTTCACGTTCGCGCTGCGCACCCCGGCCCTTTGGGCCTTCCTCGCCGTCCTGGGGCTCAACGTCGTCGCCCTCGCCCTCTCCTCGGTGAACAGCCTGCGCCAGCGCCGGCTGACCCGGCCCTCGCACGAAGTCCTCGTACACGCTTGGCAGCCCGCCCGACTGCCCTCCGTGGACCTGTACTTGCCGACCTGCGGCGAACCGCTCCCCGTCCTGGAGAACGCCTACCGCGCCGTGGCGGCGGTCGACTGGCCCGGGGCACTGACCACTTGGGTCCTGGACGACGCCGACCGGCCCGAAGTCTCCGCGCTGGCCGCCTCGTACGGCTACGAGTACGTCGTACGGCCGGACCGGGGACACCTGAAGAAGGCGGGCAACCTCAACCACGCGCTGACCCTCAGCGGTGCGGAGTTCATCGCCATCCTCGACGCCGACTTCGCGCCCCGTGCCGACTTCCTGCGCCATCTCGTCCCCTACCTGGCCGACCCCGCCGTCGGCATCGTGCAGAGCCCCCAGTGCTTCGACACCGACGAGTCCATGGACTGGATCCAGCGGGCCGCGGGCTCCGCCCAGGAGTGGTTCTTCCGCTGGATCCAGCCGTCCCGGGACGCCAGCGACGCCGCCATCTGCTGCGGCAGCAATGCCGTCTACCGGCGCGGCGCCATCGACCTGGCCGGTGGCTTCGCCCGCCTCGACCACAGCGAGGACCTGTACACCGGCCTCGCCCTCCACGAACAGGGGTTCCGCACCCTGTACGTGCCGGTACTGGTGGCCAAGGGCACCTCCCCCGACCGCGTCACCTCCTTCGTCAACCAGCAGTACCGGTGGGCGATGGGCAACCTCCACCTCCTCGGGACCCCCGTGCTGCGGCGGATGGGCGCACCCTGGCGGATGCGGCTGTGCTTCTA
Organism: Streptomyces sp. NBC_00435; assembly: GCF_036014235.1. Lineage (GTDB taxonomy): Bacteria > Actinomycetota > Actinomycetes > Streptomycetales > Streptomycetaceae > Streptomyces. The sequence continues at coordinate 7,285,818 of NZ_CP107924.1, read as the reverse complement.
CGAGGGCATCGTCGGCTACCTGGCCGCCGCCGTGAACACCTTCGCCGCGCCACTGCCGCCGCTGGTGATGATGTTCTGGTACCCGGACCACATCCGGCCCTGGCACGTCCTGCCGCTGCTCGCCCCGCTGTGGCTCTGGCACGTGCTCCTGCCCCGGATCAGCCGGACCCGTTGGCGGATCGAGGTGATCCGGGCCAATGTCCTGACGAGCGTCGCCGCCGCCACCGCCTTCCTGCACACCCTGCGCGGACGCAGTGCGGACTGGGTGCCCACCGGCACCCGGGTCGCCGGCTCCTCCGGCGGGATGGCCCGTCGGGTGGTGGGCGCCTCGCTGCTCTGGCTGGTCCTTTCCAACGGTGCGGCCGCCGCGGGGCTCGCGCTGGCCGTGGCCCGCAACGGCTGGGAGCCCAACTGGGGTCTGCTGCTCTACTTCCTGGTGCAGTGCCAGATCAACGGGCCGCTGATCCGCGACCTGTTCACCGAGCTGCGTCCCGCCAAGCCGTCAGCGCGCACGGACACCGCCGACGGCACCGCGCCGGCTCCGGCCACCGCCCGCCCGCGCGGCCCCGTACGGGCGCTGCCACGCCTGCGGACCGGCGTACTGCCCCGCCGCTGGCCCGAGACCCTCGCCGCCTCGGCGGTCCTCCTGCTCACTGGCCTGCTGGCATCCGGGTGGGTCAACCCGATGCTTCCCTGGCTTAGTTGAAAGGCTTCACCACCATGCAGTTCCCCGTGGCACCCGGCGCGCACCGCGACCGCCGGCCCGCCTCCACCCCGCCGCCCGGACCCCCGGCGGTCCCGTCGCACTCCGGCGGCGAGTCCGGGCCCAGCCCGCACCGGTCCGCCTTCCGGCCCGACATCGAGGGACTGCGCGCCGTCGCCGTCCTCGCGGTACTCGCCTTCCACGCCGGGGTGCCGGGGCTCGCGGGCGGGTTCGTCGGCGTGGACGTGTTCTTCGTCGTCTCCGGCTACCTCATCACCGGCCTCCTCGTCCGGGAGGCGGTCACCACCGGCCGGATCCGGCTCCTCGACTTCTTCTCCCGGCGGGCTCGAAGGCTCCTGCCGTCCGCCGCCGTCGTCCTGGGCACGGTGGCCCTGGCCGGAGCCTGGCTGACCGTGCCGCTGCGCCGCGCCGACCTGGAGCACGACGTGGTCGCGGCAGCGCTCTCCGCCGCCAACTGGCGGTTCGTCGCCCAGCGGACCGACTACCTCGCCGCCGGCCACGACCAGAGTCCGCTCCTGCACTTCTGGTCCCTCGCGGTCGAGGAACAGTTCTACCTTCTGTGGGCACCGCTGCTCGCCCTGACCGTGCTCGGCGCGGCCCGGGCGGTGCGCCGCGGGCGCGCCGTACGCACCCTCGTGGCCCTCGCCGCGGTACCGCTGGTCCTCGCGTCGTTCGCGCTGTCCCTGTACTGGACCGAGCGCTCCGCCTCGCTCGCCTACCTCGCGACGCCCTCGCGCGTGTGGCAGTTCGGCGTCGGTGCGCTGCTCGCCCTGCTCCCCTGGCACCTCATGCGCGGCCCCCGGCCGCTGCGACTGCTGTGCGGCTGGGCCGGTGGCGCGGCGATCGTCTGGTGCGTCGTCTCGTACGACACCGCCACGCCCTACCCCGGCCGCGCGGCCCTCGTGCCCACCCTGGCCACCGCCGCCGTCATCCTCGCGGCGATCCCGGGCCGGGGCGAGCGCACCGCCATGGGCTCCTACGGAGTGGGCCGGCTGCTGGCGGGCCGGGCGCCCCGGGCGGTGGGGCGGCTCTCCTACAACCTGTACTTGTGGCACTGGCCCGTACTGGTCCTCGCCGAGGCCCGCTTCGGCGGCCAGAGCTGGCCGGTGAAGTGCGCGCTCACGCTGGCCGCCGCGCTGCCCGCGTACGCCACCATGCGCTGGGTCGAGCGGCCGCTGCGCCGCAGCCGCACCGTCTCCGAATACCCGCGCCGCGGGCTGTCGGTGGGCGTCACGGCCGTCGTGCTGCCCGTGGTGCTCGCGCTGGTGGTCGGCACCACGACGCTGAACCTGCTGGGTCCGGCCGCACCCGTCGAGCTGAGCGGACTGCCGCCGGGCGCGGCCTCCGGGCCCCATCTGCTGGCCCGGACCGCCGGTGCGCCACTGACGGACGGCCCCGTGGTCCCCGGTCCCGCCCAGGCACGCAAGGACTTCCCGCCGGACGGGGCCTGCGAGGTCGCCCCGGCCGTGACCCGCAGCCCGGACTGTCTGTTCGGCGCCGTGGACAGCCCGGACCGCATCGTGCTCCTCGGCGACTCGCACGCCGGTCAGTGGTTCTCCTCGATGCTGGCCATGGCTTCGCAACGGGGTTGGGCACTGCAGGAGTTGGTCAAGCAGGGCTGCCCGCTGCCGCAGCTGGCCGTGGACAGCCCGCAGCTCGGCCGCGCCTACCGGGAGTGCGACACCTGGCGGGCCGACACCCTGGACCGGCTGCGGCAGCAGCCGAAGCCGCGCCTCATCGTGATCGCCTCGCTCAACCGCTACACGGCGGACCCCCAACTGCTGGCCGAGGGCTGGGAGAAGACCCTCGAACCCCTGCGGGCGATCGGTGCGCCGATCGTCTACGTCGAGGACACCCCCGTGCCCGGCACGGACGTCCCCGCGTGCGTCTCCGGCAGTCCCGGGACCCCGGCCGCCTGCGCGTTCGGCCGTACCGGCGCCCAGCAGCCCGATCCGCTGGCACGGCGGATCGCCTCCGGGGCCCTGCCCGGCGTGCTCGCCGTGAGCGTGAACCCGGTCCTGTGCCCGGGTGACGGGCCGACCTGCCCGGCCGTACTGGACCGCATCCTGCTCTACCGGGACGACTCCCACCTGACCAACGTGGCGGCCGTCGTCCTGACCCCCCGACTCGAACGACTGCTCATGGAGGCCGGGGTGCTGCCCGTGACCGCCGCGTCCGGCACGGCGGGGGCGGCGGAGTCGGCGGGGTGGACGCGGCTCCTGCGGGACGATTTCGACGGACCCGCGGGCGCTCGCCCTTCGGACATCAACTGGATTCACGACACCGGCACTTGCTATCCGGGATGCCCGGCACCCCAGTGGGGCACCGGGGAGGTCGAGACCATGACCGACTCGACCGACAACGTCCGCCTCGACGGCAAGGGCGCACTGGAGATCGTCCCTACCCGCACGGACGGCAGGTGGAGTTCGGGACGCGTGGAGACCAGGCGCTCCGACTTCGCGCCACCGCCCGGCGGCACCCTGCGCATCGAGGCCTCGATCGCCCTGCCCGACGTGACGGGACCGAAGGCGGCGGGCTACTGGCCCGCCTTCTGGACCCTGGGAGCGCCGCTTCGCGACGGGTACACGGGCTGGCCGGGCATCGGTGAACTCGATGTCATGGAGTCGGTCAACGGGCGGGACAGCGTCTTCGCAACCATGCACTGCGGGATCCTCGAAGGCGGCCCGTGCCAGGAGCCGGCGGGCCTGAGCTCGGGTCCGCGGCCTTGCGACGGATGCCGCTCGGGGTTCCACTCGTACGCCGTCGAGGTCGATCTCGCTCCGGGTGCCGAGGAGGTGCGCTGGTACCTCGACGGCCGGGTGCACCACCGTGTGGCCGCGTCCCGGATGGATCCGGAAACCTGGAGGCGGGCGGTGGACCACGGACTGTTCCTGATCCTCAACGTCGCCGTCGGCGGCAACCTCCCCCTCGCAGACGGCGCGCGCCCGGGCCCGGACACCGAACCGGGCCACCCCATGCGGGTGGACCACGTCACCGTCTCCAGCCGGGCCCCCGCGCCCCGGTGAAGCCCGTAGCCCACAGGCCCCCAAAGTAACCCTTATAGATGTTCATGTATTGGCGACATCTCCTTATGGTTGATGTGAGGCGCGGCGCGGCGTGCGTCAAGCAGCAGAAGGAGAAGCGGAGCGGGAGCGTGGACACGAGCATGAGGACGATCGGGCTGATCGGCGGAATGAGCTGGGAGTCGACGGCCGAGTACTACCGGATCCTCAACGAGCGGACGCGCGAGCGCCTCGGCGGGCTCCACTCCGCGCGCTGCGTGCTCTTCTCCGTGGACTTCGCCGAGATCGAGGAACTGCAGGTCCAGGGCCGGTGGGCGGAGGCCGGCGAGGTGCTGGCCGACGCCGCCCGGGCGCTGGAGGCGGCCGGAGCGGATCTGCTGCTCATCTGCACCAACACCATGCACAAGGTCGCGGAGCAGGTCGGGGCCGCGACCGACGTCCCGCTGCTGCACCTCGCGGACACCACGGCAGCCGCCGTCCGCTCCGCGGGGCTGCGCCGGGTGGGACTGCTGGGCACAGCGTTCACCATGGAGCAGGACTTCTACCGGGGTCGTCTCGCGGCGGGCGGGCTCGACGTTCTCGTCCCGAACGCCGCGGGACGCGCGCTCGTGCACCGGGTGATCTACGAGGAGCTCTGTCTCGGGGTCGTACGGGACGAGTCGCGCGCGGCGTACCGGGAGGTCGTCGCGGACCTGATCGCCCGGGGCGCCGAGGGCGTCGTCCTGGGGTGCACCGAGATCGAACTCCTCATCGGCCCCGCCGACAGTGCCGTACCGCTCTTCCCCACGGCCCGCCTGCACGCCGAGGCGGCGGTCGACGCGGCCCTGGCCGGACGGGCCGGTTGAGCGACGCCTGTCGGTGCCCCGGCGGCCGGCGTCGCCGGGTACATCCAGCGGCCTCCGTTCGGGCGGCCGCGGGGCCGGGCCGGAACGGTGCGTAGGTACGCACCGCTCCGGCCCGGAGGTGCGTCAGGCGCCGGGGAGGTCCGAGAGGTCCGCGCGCACGAGGCGGGCCGCTTCGACGAGGTTCTCCAGGGAGGCCCGGGTCTCGGTCCACCCACGGGTCTTCAGGCCGCAGTCGGGATTGACCCAGAGCCGTTCGGCGGGGATCGCCCCCAGCCCCTTGCGCAGCAGGTCCGCCGCCTCCGCGGCGGAGGGGACGCGAGGGGAGTGGATGTCCCAGACACCGGGCCCGACCTCGCGCGGGTAGCCGGCGCCGGCGAGCTCGTCGGCGACCTGCATGTGGGAGCGGGCCGCTTCCAGGCTGATGACGTCGGCGTCGAGGTCGTCGATGGCCTGGACGATGTCACCGAACTCGGCGTAGCACATGTGGGTGTGGATCTGGGTGTCCGGCCGGACCCCGCTGGTGGTGAGCCGGAAGGACTCGGTGGCCCACGCCAGGTAGTCCGCGTGGTCGGCGGCGCGCAGCGGGAGGGTCTCGCGCAGGGCGGGCTCGTCGACCTGGATGACCGAAGTGCCCGCCGCCTCCAGGTCGTTCACCTCGTCGCGCAGGGCGAGGGCGACCTGGCGGGCGGTCTCGCCGAGGGGCTGGTCGTCGCGTACGAAGGACCAGGCGAGCATGGTGACGGGGCCGGTCAGCATGCCCTTGACCGGCTTGCTCGTCCGCGCCTGCGCGTACGTCGTCCAGCGCACGGTCATCGGGTCGGGGCGGGAGATGTCCCCGGCCAGGACCGGCGGGCGCACGTACCGGGTGCCGTAGGACTGGACCCAGCCGTGCTGGGTGGCGAGGTAGCCGGTGAGCTGCTCGGCGAAGTACTGGACCATGTCGTTGCGTTCGGGCTCCCCGTGCACCAGGACGTCGATCCCCGTCTTCTCCTGGAAGGAGAGGACCTCGCGGATCTCGGCCTCGATGCGCTCCTCGTAACCCGCCGTGCCGATCCGGCCGGCCCGCAGGTCCGCGCGGGCCACGCGCAGCTCGTCGGTCTGCGGGAACGAGCCGATCGTGGTCGTGGGCAGCAGCGGCAGGCCCAGGTGCGTCCGCTGGGCGGCGGCGCGCTCGGCGTACGGCTGGGCGCGTCGGCCGTCCGCGTCGGTGATCGCTCCGGTCCGGTCCCGGACGGCGGGGTCGTGGGTGATCGCGGAGTTCGCGCGGGAGGCCAGATCGGCCCGGTTCGCTGCGAGTTCGGCGGTGATCGAGCCGGTGCCCCCGGCCAGTCCGCGGGCCAGCGTGGTGATCTCGGTGGTCTTCTGGCGGGCGAAGGCGAGCCAGCGGCGGATCTGCGGGTCGATGTCGCGCTCGGCGTCGGCGTCCAGCGGGACGTGCAGCAGGGAGCAGGACGCCGCGACGTCGACCCGGTCGGCGAGACCGAGGAGCGTACCGAGGATGGTCAGCGACTTCTGGTGGTCGTTGATCCAGATGTTGCGGCCGTTGACCACACCGGCGACCAGTCGCTTGCCGGGGAGGCCGCCGACCGCGGCGAGGTCGCGCAGGTTGGCCTCGGCCGCGCCGGTGAAGTCGAGGGCGAGTCCCTCCACGGGCGCCTTCGCCAGCACGGGCAGGGCGTCCCCGAGCCGGTCGAAGTACGAGGCGACGAGCAGCTTGGGGCGCTCGGTCAGGGCACCGAGTTCCCGGTAGGTGCGGGTGGCGGCGTTCAGTTCGGCGGGGGTGCGGTCCTGGACCAGGGCCGGCTCGTCCAGCTGGACCCACTCGGCGCCCGCGGCGCGCAGGTCCGCGAGGACCTGCGCGTAGACGGGCAGCAGCCGGTCGAGCAGCGTGATCGGCTCGAAGTCGGCGGCCACGCCCGGTGCGGGCTTGGCGAGGAGCAGGTACGTCAGCGGGCCGACAAGGACCGGACGGGCGGTGTGGCCGAGGGTCAGGGCTTCCTTCAGCTCCGCGACCTGCTTGGCGGAGTCGGCCGTGAAGACGGTGTCGGGGCCCAGTTCGGGGACGAGGTAGTGGTAGTTGGTGTCGAACCACTTGGTCATCTCGAGGGGGGCCACGTCCTGGGTGCCGCGCGCCATCGCGAAGTACCCGTCCAGGGCTCCGGCCCGGGCTGCCGCCCGGTGGCGGTCGGGGATCGCGCCGACCATGACCGTGGTGTCCAGTACGTGGTCGTAGTAGGAGAAGTCGCCGGTCGGGACCTCGGTGATGCCGGCCTCGGTGAGCTGCTGCCAGTTGGTCCGGCGCAGTTCGCGGGCGGTGTCCCGGAGAGCTTCGGCGCTGACGCGGCCCTTCCAGTAGCCCTCGACGGCCTTCTTCAGTTCGCGGTTCTGGCCCTGGCGGGGGTAGCCGTACACGGTGGCCTGTACTGCCGCGGCTGCGGACTCGGTGGTCACGGAACTCTCCTTCGCGAGCATGTCTCCATGGACCCGGTGACGGGCCGAGGGTGCGAAGGGGTGCCGGAACGGGGGCCACCGGGATCGCGTACGACTGGGGTACGCGACGGGAGGATCCGCCCGAAAAGCACGCCGACCCGCCCACGAGGTCACCGGGAAACCGGGCGCGGTCGATCGCGCACGGGCAACGGGCAGGTCTTCGGACTCGCGGGCACGCCTGCCGGTCTCCCGGCGGGCACCTACTGGCCGTCGCTTCCCAGGACCGGTTCCGGTCCCAGTGCGTATGACGGCGGTCGTTCCCACTCACCGCTGCGGGGCAGTCCCGGATTCCCACCGGGTTCCCTCTTACGACGCCTCCCGCCTGGCGGACGGGGGCGAACCAGCTGCGAGTCCCACAATAGGCCGACGGACTTGAGGACGGACACAGCGGCCCCTGGGCCGGACGGCGGAACGGCACGGCGGTGGGCGTGCGGCGACACCACTCGTCGCACCCCCACCGCTCTTGCGCGCCTCCGGCGCACCCTCTGCCCGGAGACTTGCCGGGGCCCCTCAGCCCCGGCCGTACGTGTGGAACCCGCGGCCGCTCTTGCGGCCCAGCAGCCCCGCCTGCACCATCCGCAGGAGCAGCGGGGGCGGGGCGTACAGCGGTTCCTTGAACTCCTCGTAGAGCGACTCGGCGATGGCCGCGACCGTGTCCAGTCCGATCAGGTCGGCCAGCTTGAGCGGCCCCATGGGGTGGGCACAGCCCAGTTCCATCCCCGCGTCCACGTCGGCGGCGCTGGCGTACCCGGATTCGGCCATGCGGACGGCCGCGAGGAGGTAGGGGACGAGCAGCGCGTTGACGACGAAACCCGCCCGGTCCTGGGAGCGGACCGTGCTCTTGCCCAGGACGTCCCGGGCGAAGGACTCGACGGTGGCGGCGGTGTCCGCCGAAGTGTGCAGGGAGGAGACGACCTCGACCAGCGGCAGGACGGGGACGGGGTTGAAGAAGTGCAGGCCAACCACCCGGTCCGCACGGCCGGTGGCCCTGCCCAGCCGCATGATCGGGATGGCCGAGGTGTTCGTGGCGAGGATGGCCTCCGGGGTCTCGACGATCTTGTCGAGGGCGGTGAAGACTTCCACCTTGGCCTCCGGATTCTCCGTGACGGCCTCGATGACCAGCTGCCGGTCGGCGAGGTCCTCCAGGTCCCCCGTGAACACGAGCCGGGCCAGGGCGTCCTCCGCGGAGATCCGGTCCAGCTTGCCCCGCTGGACGGCGCGTTCGAGGGATACGGCCACGCGTTCGCCGGCGGCGCGGGCAGCGGTGGCGTCCGACTCGGCGACGACGGTGTCGAGTCCGGCGCGGGCGCACACCTCGGCGATGCCGGCACCCATCTGTCCGCCGCCGACGACTCCGACGCGCTGGATGCGGGACCGGCCCGCGGCGGCGCTCACGCGGTCACCCGCGCGTCGGCCGCCCGTACGCCGGCCGGCCGCGCGTCGTCGCGGCGGACGAGGTGGCGGGTGTAGGCCTCGGGGGTGAAGAAGTCGGGCAGGTGGACCGAGAGTGCGGTGTCCACGAAGATCTCCCTCGCTTCGAGGGCGAGTGCCCGCGGGTCCTCGGACTCCAGGGCCGCGCATTCGGCGTCGAGGAGGTCGATGACCGTCCCGCGGTCCACCCGGTCGTGGCGCAGCCACTGCCAGATCTGCACGCGGGCGATCTCGGCGGTGGCGGCGTCCTCCATCAGCCCGTTCAGTGCGACGGCGCCCCTGCCGCGCAGCCAGGCGTCGAAGTAGCGCAGCGCCACGGCCACGTTGGAGCGGATTCCCTCCGGGGTGGGCGGGGCGGCGATCCGACGGACGGACAGCAGGTCGGCGGCCGCGACCTCGACGTCCTCGCGCGTCCGTTCCAGTTGGTGCGGCCGCTGTCCCAGTACCCCGTCGAAGACCTCGCGGCAGACGGGGACCAGCCCGGGGTGGGCGACCCAGGAGCCGTCGAAGCCGGCCTCGGCCTCGCACTCCTTGTCCAGGCGCACCTTGGCGAGGGCCGCGGTGTTGGCTCCGGCGTCCCGGCTCGGGACGTGGGCCGCCACGCCTCCGACGGCGTGGGCCCCCCGCCGGTGGCAGGTGCGCACGAGGAGTTCCGTGTACGCCCGCATGAACGGGGCGGTCATCGTGACCTTCGCCCGGTCGGGGAGCTGGAAGTCGGTCCGGTGACCGAAGGTCTTGATCAGGCTGAAGAGGTAGTCCCAGCGGCCCGCGTTGAGTCCCGCGCTGTGCTCGCGCAGCTCGTAGAGGATCTCCTCCATCTCGAAGGCGGCCGTGATCGTCTCGATGAGGACGGTGGCGCGGACGGTGCCGCGGCGGATCCCGAGGAGCTCCTGGGCGAGCAGGAAGACGTGGTTCCACAGCCGCGCCTCGTAGCGGTTCTCCAGCTTGGGGAGGTAGAAGTACGGGCCGTGGCCGGCGTCGATCTGGCGCTGGGCGCAGTGGAAGAAGTACAGGCCGAAGTCGACCAGCGAGGCGGGGACGGGCCGGCCGCCGATCTCCAGATGCTCCTCGGTCAAGTGCCAGCCGCGCGGGCGGACCATGATGGTCGCGGGGTTCTCGCCGAGGCGGTACTCCTTGCCCTCCGCGGTGGTGAAGTCGATGCGCCGCTCGATGGCGTCGAGCAGGTTGAGCTGGCCGTCGACGATGTTGTTCCAGGTCGGGGCGGTGGCGTCCTCGAAGTCGGCCATCCAGACCTCGGCGCCGGAGTTGAGGGCGTTGACCGCCATCCGGCGCTCGGGCGGTCCGGTGATCTCGACCCGGCGGTCGGTCAGACCGGGGGCGGGCGGGGCGACGCGCCAGCCCGGGTCGGCGCGGACGGCGGCGGTGGCGCGGGAGAAGTCCAGGGGTGATCCGGAGATCAGGTGGGCGGACCGGCGGCGGCGCTCCTTGAGGAGCTCCAGGCGCCGGCCGGCGAACGCGGCGTCGAGCCGGCCGATGAACTCCAGGGCCTCGGGAGTCAGGATCTCCCCGTGGCGCTCAGCCGGTGCACCGAGAACCCGGACCCTGCTGGTCAGTGGCTTGAGTGACATGCGGTTCTGCTCCTCGGCGTTGGGAGGCGGATGCCAGGGCCTGCTCAGTGGAACTGCTCCTCCTCGGTGGAGCCGGCGAGCGCGGTGGTGGAGGAGGCGGGATTGACGGCGGTGGAGACCATGTCGAAGTAGCCGGTGCCGACCTCGCGCTGATGCCTGACGGCGGTGAACCCCTGCGCCTGTGCGGCGAACTCCCGCTCCTGGAGGTCGACGTACGCGGTCATGCCGTGCTCGGCGTAGCCGTGGGCGAGCTCGAACATGCCGTGGTTGAGGGAGTGGAAGCCGGCCAGGGTGATGAACTGGAAGCGGTAGCCCATGGCGCCCAGCTCCCGCTGGAACTTGGCGATCCGGTCGTCGTCCAGGGCAGCCTTCCAGTTGAAGGAGGGCGAGCAGTTGTAGGCGAGCATCTGGTCCGGGTACCGGGCGTGGATGGCCTCGGCGAACTCGCGGGCCTGCTCCAGGTCGGGGGTGCCGGTCTCCACCCAGATCAGGTCCGCGTACGGGGCGTAGGCGAGACCGCGGGCGATGACCGGGGCCATGCCGTTGCGTACGTGGTAGAAGCCCTCGGCGGTGCGCTCGCCGGTGCAGAACTCGGCGTCGCGTTCGTCGACGTCGCTGGTCAGCAGGGTCGCGGCGAGGGCGTCGGTCCTGGCGATGATCAGGGTCGGGATGTCGGCGATATCGGCGGCCAGGCGGGCCGCGTTGAGGGTGCGGACGTGCTGGGCCGTGGGGACGAGGACCTTGCCGCCGAGGTGGCCGCACTTCTTCTCCGAGGCCAGCTGGTCCTCGTAGTGGATGCCGGCGGCGCCCGCCGCGATCATCGCCTTGGTCAGCTCGAAGGCGTTCAGTGGGCCTCCGAACCCGGCCTCTGCGTCCGCGACGATCGGGGCGAGCCAGTCCGTACGGTCGCTTCCGCCCTCGGCGGTGGCGATCTGGTCGGCGCGCAGCAGGGCGTTGTTGATCCGGCGGACCACCTGCGGCACGGAGTTGACCGGGTACAGGCTCTGGTCGGGGTAGGTGTGGCCGGCCTGGTTCGCGTCGGCCGCCACCTGCCAGCCCGAGAGGTAGATCGCCTGGAGTCCGGCCCGCACCTGCTGCACCGCCTGGCCGCCGGTCAGCGCACCCAGGGCGTGGATGTAGTCCTGCTCGTGCAGTTGGCGCCACAGCCGCTCGGCACCCCGCCGGGCCAGGGTGTGCTCCTCGCGGACACTGCCCGAGAGCCGCACCACGTCCGTGGCGCTGTACGTCCGCTCGATCCCGGCCCATCGCGGGTCGGTCGCCCAGCGCCGCTCGAGCTGCTGGGCCGCTGCCGCCGTCGTCGTGTTCGCCTCTGCCATGACCGTCACCGTTTCCGTGTTCGCTGGGTCTGCCAATGCTCTGATCAGTCGCTCAGGGCATTGGCACTCTGTGCCTGAGTAGGAGATCGCGGCCGCCGGCCCCACCCGCAGGCCGAGCTGAGCAATGTTGCCGGGCTGCCGGGGAAAGATGGCCGAATTACCGATATCAGGGCGTGAGTCGGGCCCGGACCATCCACCTCGGCCACCGGGTCCGGCGGGCCGCACCACAGACTCTGACAGTGGCACTGAGTGCCCTCAAGAAGGGACGAGTGTTAAGTTCTGCGAATCTTCGACGGCCGTTCTGCCAACCTTGCGAAGGTTGGCGGCAGCACGATCCGCGTAGGCTCCCCCGGAACGTGTGTCCCACGGGGGAGGAATGCGATGAGCAAGACGTACGCCGGAGCCAGGCTGCGGCGGCTGCGCGAGGAACGGCGGATGAGCCAGGCCGAGCTGGCCCGGGTGCTGGGGATCTCGCCGAGCTACCTCAACCAGATGGAGCACGACTCCCGCCCCCTGACCGTTCCCGTCCTGCTGAGGCTGACCGAGGCCTTCGGGGTCGACCCGGGATTCTTCTCGGAACGGGACACCGGCCGGCTCGTGGCCGACCTGCGCGAGGCGCTTGCCGGGGAAGTCGCGGAGGCCCGGGTCTCCCCCTCGGACCTCGCCGAGCTGGCCACCCGCATGCCCGCCGTCGCCGCAGTCCTGCTCGACCTCGGACGGCGCGGCCAGCTGCTGACCGAGCGGCTCGCCGAGGCGGCCGACGGCAGGGACGGGGGCTCCATCGACGCCCCCCGCTCTCCCCACGAGGAGATCCGCGAGTTCTTCTACCGCCGCCAGAACTACCTCCCCGACACCGACCTCGCCGCCGAGGACCTCGCCCGTGAGGTCGGCATCCGGCCCGGAGACGTCATCCGCGCCCTGAGCCACCGGCTCACGGACCGGCACGGGGTCAGGATCAGCGCGGACTGCGACCGCATGCACCACTACGACGCCACGAGCCGGGTCCTGCGCCTGTCGAACCGGCTGCGGCCGGGCCAGCAGGCGTTCCGGATGGCCACCCAGCTGGCCCTGCTCGAGTACGGTGACGAGCTCGGCCGGCTCGCGTCGGAGGACTTCGCGCCGACCGCCCCCGCCCACGCCCTGGCCCGGATCGGCATCGCCAACTACTTCGCCGCCGCGCTGGTCCTCCCCTACGGCGCCTTCCATGCCGCCGCCGAGGAGTACCGGTACGACATCGAACGCCTCACCGACCACTTCGGCCTGGGGTACGAGACCGTCTGCCACCGCCTCAGCACCCTGCAGCGCCCGCGGCTGCGCGGGGTCCCGTTCTCCTTCGTCCGGGTGGACCGGGCGGGCAACATGTCCAAGCGGCAGTCCGCGACCGGGTTCCACTTCTCGCGCGCGGGCGGCACCTGCCCGCTGTGGAACGTGTACGAGGCCTTCGCGGCGCCCGGCCGCATCCACGTCCAGGTCGCCGCGATGCCCGACGGCCGGCGGTACCTGTGGACCGCCCGCGCGGTCACCCGCCACCGCGGCGGCTGGGGCGAACCCGGAAAGACCTTCGCCATCGGCCTCGGCTGCGAGATCCGGCACGCCTCCCGCCTCGTCTACTCCGACGGGCTCGACCTGGACAACACCGCCGCCGCCACCCCGATCGGCATGGGCTGCCGCCTCTGCGAACGCCTCGACTGCCCCCAGCGGGCCGTCCCGCCCCTGGGCCGGGCCCTCGCCGTCGACGAGAACAGCAGCACCTTCATCCCGTACCCGGTCAGCGGTCACTGACGCGGTCCCCGGGGACCGCCGCGGGCGGCAGCCGCCGGCGGAGGCTGCCACCCGGGCCGGGCGGGAGGAGGATGAGTAGAAGGCCGAGGGCCGAGAGGCGGGTGAGGGAGCGGATCACCAGGTCCGCGGCCCGCCCGCCCGCGCAGTGGGTGGAGGAGGGAAGGAGGTCCGGTCGTGGTCGCCTCCGGGACGTTCCGTGCCGAGCCCGCCCCCGTGGGAGTGGTCCCCTCCGAACCGGGCGGTCTCCTGGACGTCCTGAGCGTGGCCGCGGTGGTCCTGGACGCCTCGGGACGGATCACCCTGTGGAGCCCCCAGGCCCAGGAACTGTTCGGCTGGTCGGCCGAGGAGGCACTGGGCAGCTACGCGGCCGAGCTGCTGGTGGCCGACGAGTACGTCGACCTCGTCCTCGAACTGTTCGCCAAGGTCATGGCGGGCGACGGCGCCTGGGCGGGCGTCTTTCCCGTACGGCACAGGGACGGCTCCACGAGACTGGTGGAGTTCCGCAACATGCGGCTCCAGGACGAGCACGGGGGTGTCTACGCCCTGGGGATCGCCTGCGACGAGGCCGTCCTGCGGGGCGTGGAACGGGACCTGGCGCTGTCGGTGCCTCTGGTCGCACAGTCCCCGCTCGGACTGGCCGTACTGGACACCGACCTGCGCTACGTCCTGGTCAACCCGACACTGGAGCGGATCAACGGCAGGCCCGCCGGGGAGCACCTCGGCCGTACCGTCCGCGAGGCGCTGCCGTTCCTGGACACCGACGTGATCGAAGCCTCCATGCGCCAGGTCCTGGACACCGGCGTACCGCTGCTGGACCAGTACGCCATCGGGCGCACCCCCGCCGACCCGGGCCGGGACCACGCCTGGTCGGGCTCGTACTACCGGCTGGAGGATCCCGGCGGCCGGGTGATCGGCGTCGCCCTGATGGTCGTGGACGTCACGGACAGCTACCACGCGGCCAAGGAGGCCGCCGAGGCCCGTAGGCGCCTGGACCTCGTCGCACGGGCGTCGGTCACCGTCGGGACCACCCTCGACCTGGAGCGCACGGCCCGCGAACTCGCCTCCCTCGTCGTGGCCGATCTGGCCGACGTCGCCTCGGTGGACGTGCTCGACTCCGTCCTGGAGGGTGGCGCGGCCACGGCGCCCGGCCACGGGACGGACCAGGCCCTCTTCATGGCCCTGGCGGTGGCGACTTCCTACGAGACGGCCTCGGTCCGCGCCGCGGACCCGGTGGGCGAGCGCACCAGTTACCCGGCCGAGCGCCTGGTCACCCGCTGCGTGAACACCGGGCGGCCCGTCCTGGTGTCGCACGTCACCGGACCGGACCTGGAGCACATCGCGCGCGACGCGGCCGCCGCGGACCTCCTGGCCCAGGAGGGCGCGCACTCCTACCTGGCCGTCCCGCTGACCGCCCGCGGACAGGTCCTCGGCGTCCTCGGCCTCCTGCGCACCCGCAATCCGCTCCCCTTCGACCACGACGACGTCACCCTGGCCGGCGAGCTGGCCACCCGCGCCGCCATCGCCATCGACAACGCACGCTGGTACCAGCACGCCAACGGGACCGCCCTGACCCTTCAGCGCCACCTCCTTCCGCATCCTCCGCCCCGGGTCGCCGGCCTCCAGATCGCCTACCGCTACCAGCCCGCGTCGGCGGCCATCGGCATCGGCGGCGACTGGTTCGACGTGATCCCGCAGTCCAAGGACAAGACCGCTCTCGTGGTCGGCGACGTCATGGGCCACGGGGTGCACGCCGCCGCCACCATGGGGCAACTGCGCACCGCTACCCGCACCTTGGCGGACCTCGGCCTCGATCCGGCCCGAGTCCTGCGCCACCTCGACCACATCACCAGCGAACTCGACCGGACCATCGCGACCTGCGTCTACGCCACCTGGGACCCGCACCGCTCCCGCTGTCGCGTCGCCCTCGCCGGACATCCACCACCTGTCGTCGTCCGGTCAGGACGAGCCCCCGAACTCCTGGACCTCCCCGTCGGCGTCCCGCTCGGCACGGGCGGCCTCGGCCGCGCCGACTTCGAGACCACCCTCCTCGACCTGGTACCCGGCGACCGACTGGTCCTGTACACCGACGGCCTCGTCGAAACCCGCGACGAACCCCTGGACGACCGGCTCGACCTGCTCCTCAGCCTCCTCTCCGATCCCGGACTCTCCCCGGAGGCAACCTGTGACCGACTCCTGGACGCGCTACGGCACCCCGACGCCGCCGACGATGTCGCCCTCGTCATCGCCCACGTGAGCCCCCACCCGCCCACCGACGTTGCGGGCACGCCGACTTGACCGCCTCGATCCCGTCGCCCTGGCCCTCGCCGTCGTCGTGATCGTCGTCGTGATCGGCATCGTGATCGTCGTCGTGATCGGCATCGTCATCGCCATCGGCCTGTTCGCCGCCGGGACGATGCCGGTCCTCGTGGCCAACCGGGCCTGACCGTTCCAGCGGCGAGGAGGGCGTTCCCGTCAGCGGCGGCGTGCGCAGGTCCAGGCGTCCATGCCCTGGATCCTGGCGAGTCTCCTCGCGGTCGCGATCTGCTCCGCCTTCGTGGCGAGGTCGGCGCGCGGTGCGTACTTGCGCCCGCCTGCCGCGTTCCAGCTCGACTGGGTGAACTGCAGACCGCCGTAATGGCCGTTCCCGGTGTTCGCCCGCCAGTTTCCGCTGGATTCGCACTGCGCGATGGCGTCCCAGTCGGGGCTCTGTTTGGAGTGGACGGCAGCGGCATGGGCCCCGGAGACGTCCAGCAGGGTGACGATCAACAAGACGGCACAGGCCAGCAGTTGGCCGATGACGCTTCCGCTGCACCGATTCTTCCGGTGACGCGACATCACTTCTCCTTCGCTGTTGGGGCCGTACCTGCCACGAACAGCGGGCGGGCCCGCGAACGACCGTCATCCGGCCGTGGCCACAGCACAGCACGGACCCACGCGCCTCCAGCGGCACTTGCGACGCCCAAGCGGTGACGCCACCCGAACGGACGCGCTACGTCCCCTCGTAAGGCCGTCTCGGCACGCCGGCGCCCGCCCGTCCGTCCGTCCGCCCCACGGGACGAACGGGCGGGCGCCCCGACCCCGGTCTCCAGGTTTCCCCGGTCCCGCGGTCCCTGGTCGCGCGGTCCCGACCTAGGGCGTGTGTGGGGTTGTGATCAGTCGGCGGTTTTGAGGAGGTCGTCGATCCAGATCATTGCGGCGCGGAGGTGGAGGCCGGCGAGGTAGCTGCCTGGGGTTTTGTCGTAGCGGGTGGCGATGCCTCGCCAGGCTTTCAGCTTGTTGATCAGGCGCTCGACGGTGTTCCGTTCCTTGTAGAGGTCGGCGTCGTGGCTGACGGGCCGGCCGCCTCGTGCGCCCTTCTTCCTGCGGTTGGCGGCCTGGTCCTTCTTCTCCGGGATGACGGCCTTGATTCCGCGTTTGCGCAGGTAGGCGCGGTTGCCGCGGGACGAGTACGCCTTATCCGCGGCGACCGCACCAGGCGTCGTGCGGGGACGGCCGACCGGCAGGCGGACTCGCACCTTCGCGAGCACGGGGACGAACTGCGGGCTGTCCCCGGCCTGCCCGGCAGTCAGGACCAGCGCCAGCGGACGACACCGGCGGTCCACAGCGAGATGAATCTTGCTCGTAAGGCCGCCCCGGGACCGGCCGAGCAGGGCTTCCTTCAGGCGGAGCCTGCGTCGGCGCCGGATGCGCCGACGTTCGTCCAGTCCGTTCTGTTCCTCCGCGCCGCCCCCTTTTGCCGGGCCGTCACCTGCTCCTCCACGGCTTCCTCCAGGGCCTTCATCAGGTGCTTGCTGACGCGCATCCCCGCGGCATCGTGGTGAGCGCGGACCGTGGTGGAGTCCACGCTGACCAGCGACAAATCCGTCCTGCCCGCCCGGGCACCCTCGGCGATCAAGCCCTCCAGCAGGGCCGTGAACACACCGGCGTCCCGCCACACGCGGAAGCGCCCGTAGACAGTGGCCCAGGAACCGAACTCGGCAGGCATCTCCCGCCACTGACCACTGGAGCGGAACCGCCAGATCACACCCTCGAACTGCTCCCGCAACCGCTCCGGATACGGACCGTACCTACCGATCGGCAGATACGGCTCGATGAACTTCCACTGGGCATGGGTCAGTTGCCTACGCGTCACCACCACAGTCCTACCGGAATCGACCCCTTGAAGAGGGCAGAACCCAGCAGTTGATCACGACATCACACAGGCCCTAGTTGAACGGCTCCAGCGTCATGAAGGCCTCTTGCGGACTGCCGTCGTGCACCAGCGCCTCGTGGGCACCCACGTCGTCGAAGGCGAAGCCGTACGCCCTGCCGTCGGCCATCTGCGCGTGGATGACGCGGGAGTAGTGGTTGGTGACGGCGTCCCGGTAGAAGTCGGAGCCGTTCGCGTCGGGTTGGCCGGGGTTGGTCAGCAGCGTCGACCGGTTGAATCCCGCGCACAGGGTGCGGGAGATCGGTCCGCGGACCAGGTCGTTGGGTGCGTCCAGCAGCTTGTAGCAGCCGAAGATGCTGTCGGAGTCCGGCTTCTGGAAGCTGGTGACCACCGCTCCCGAAGCGTTGGTGAAGTTCATGACGTTGCCCGAGACCCGGCCGTAGTACTTGGTGTTCGGCTCGTTCGCGAACGGCGTCACGGTGAGCGTCGAGGAGCTGTACTTGCTCCAGACCCGGTTGACGTAGTCGTTCATGACACCGGCCGGTATTGCGCCCGCCTCGATGCCGTGCCCCGGCGAGAGCGCTCGCAACGGCGTGCCGTCGGGGCGATTCTGGATCAGCCCTCCCCAGCCGGCCGAACGCAGCTGGCCGAAGACCGCGTTGTAGCCGCCGGGCTTGAGCCGGCCGGTGTTCACGACCGTGCCGCCGGCCGCCTTGACGCCCACCGCGTACGGAGCCGAGAACATGTCGACCTGAGTGCTGTTGATCCACAGGCCGGCGTCGTTGAGGGTGTATTCGGACCAGTTGAACAGGATGTCGCGGTTCGGGTCCGAGGGGTTCTGCACGGCAGGCTGCACCAGGCCGCCGGTGCTGAGCTTGAAGACGATCTTCTGGCCGATGGAGAAGTAGACGCGCCCGGAGAACTTGGGCATCCGGATCGTCCTGGTCTGACCGTCGGCCGGTCCGGCGATCGACGCGTCGGGCGCCGGGGTGGGGGGATTGCCCCCGGCGGGCCACGGGTGGAAGGTACCGCCCGCGTCGGCCCAGCCCTGCTGACCCGTCGCGAGCAGGGTGCCCAGGTTGTAGACGTAGACCGGCTCACCGCGTCCCGAGTTGTTCTTGATCGTGAGCGGGATGGTCACCGGTACGGCCTCGGCGGACTCCGGCGGGCCGAGGACCGCCAGGCCCGCGGCGACCACCAGTGCCGAGAGTGCGGATGCAAGGAGCTTCGACAATCGGAACATGTTCCTTCTCCTCAGGTGGGGGGGTGCCCTGGCAGCGGGACGTACGCACTGACGCTGACGCTTGAGAGCGCTCTCAGACTCCAGCCGCGTTCACCTCCTGTCAATGAATCGCGCACAGCCCGGGCTGCCCGGCGGTCGCGGCGGGAGGACGAAACCGGCGTCACCTGCGGTCAGTTCGCCGCGGGGCCCTTCCCCCCTCCGGCGGGCTTCCCGTCGCCGCGGCGCCCGCCCGTTTAGCATGCGGGGATGGAGATCCGCGTGGGCCGGGCGGGACAGATGGGTCATGACGGCCAGGCGGGCCAGATGACGGTCCACTACGTGGAGCACGGGACCGGCCGCCCCGTACTGGTCCTGCACGGCGCCGGCGTCGACCACCGCGAGCCCGAGGCGTGCTTCGAACCGCTTCTCGACGGCGCTTCGGGGCTACGGCGGATCTACCCCGATCTCCCCGGAATGGGCCGGACCACCGCTCCCGGGACGCTGCGCAGCGCCGACGACGTCCTCGACACGCTGCTCGCCTTCGCGGACGAGGTGACCGGCGGGACCCCGTACCTCCTGGTCGGCCACTCGGCCGGCGCGTACTTCGCGCAGGCGATGGCCGCGAGACGCCCGGCGGAGGTCGCCGGTCTGGCGCTCGTCTGTCCATTGCTGCCGGGATCGCGCGAGGTGCCGGAGCACCGCGTCGTCGCCGGACCGGGCGGGCTGGGCGACGAAGTCTTCCGGAGCTACTTCGTGATCCAGACCCCGGAGATGCTCGAACGGTACGAGCGCTACGTCGCCCCGGCCGCGGCGCTCGTCGACGAGTCGGCGCTGGAGCGGATCGGCGAACAGTGGACACTCGCTCCCGTCCGCGCGCCGGCCTATGCGAATCCGACCCTGATCGTGGCAGGGCGGATGGACTCGACGGTCGGGTACGCCGCCGCCGCCGACCTCGTCGACCACTACCCGCACGCCACGCTCGCCGTGGCCGATGACGCGGGACACGCCCTTCCCCATGAGCAACCGGAACTCCTGCGCGCCCTCCTCGTCGAGTGGCTCGCGCGCGTCGAGCGCTCCGGCTGACGCACGCCCGCACCCAGGGGCACCTCAAAAGCTATACGACTCAAAAAGTGTAACGGTTGCACTAAGTGTGCTGGTGTGTTTTTCTGGGACGGCACCGTGATGCTCCACCCGCCCCCTTTCCTCACCTCGCCCCTCCATGTCCGAAAGGAGTGATCAGCCATGTCCACGTGCTCGCCATGCTGCTGTCGATGCTCGACAGCAGCATGGTCGTCAGCTACGCGATGCCCACGATCGACGGCGAACTCGGCCGCCGTTGGTATCGGCGCGGCGCCTTCGCCCTCATCGGAACCCTCGTGCCGCCGCGTGAGCGCGGCAAGTACCAGGGCATGACCGCCTCCGTGCCACCGGCAGGTACAAGATCCCTGTCACCGCGGCCCGCTGAAGCGATCGCAGCCGCGCACAGCAACAGCAACAGCAACCAGAACAGCAACGGCGCAGTACCGCGCGCCACGAACGGAGCACCTTCATGAACGCCACTCGCACCATGCCCCGCATCGCCGTCATCGGCGCCGGCCCGGGCGGGCTGACCTGCGCCCGTATCCTCCAGCAGCACGGCATCCGTGCCACCGTCTACGACCACGAAACCGGTCCGGACGTCCGCGACCAGGGCGGCACCCTCGACCTGCACGAGGACAACGGTCAGATCGCCCTGCGCGAAGCCGGACTCCTGGAGGAGTTCTTCCGCCTGTCCCGGCCCGAGGGGCAGGAGATGCGCCAGCTGGACCCGGCCGGCACGGTCCTCTTCCACCACACCCCCGGAGAAGGCGAACTCTTCAAGCCCGAGATCGACCGCGGCCTGCTCCGCGACCTCCTCCTGAACTCGCTCCGGCCCGGCACCGTCCGCTGGGGACACACCCTCCGCTCCGTCGACGGCCCCGCACAAGGCCCCAGGCAGCTGCGCTTCGCCGACGGCACCACCGTCGAAGCCGACCTCGTCATCGGCGCCGACGGCGCCTGGTCCATGGTCCGCCGCGCCGTCTCCCCGGCCACCCCCCGGTACAGCGGTGTCAGCTTCCTCGAAGCCTGGTTCCACGACGTCGAAGCCCGGCACCCCGAGATCGCCGAACTCGTCGGCCGGGGCAGCGCGGCCGCGGCCGACGGCGAGCGCGGCCTGTTCGCCCAGCGTGCCAGTGGCGGCCACGTCCGCGTCTACGTCATCCAGCGCGTCCCCGCCGACTGGATCGCCTCGAGCGGCCTGACGGTCCAGGACACCGCCGCGGTCCGGGCGGTCCTCCTGGACCGGTACCGCGACTGGT
Source organism: Streptomyces sp. NBC_00435 (assembly GCF_036014235.1). Classification (GTDB taxonomy): domain Bacteria; phylum Actinomycetota; class Actinomycetes; order Streptomycetales; family Streptomycetaceae; genus Streptomyces. The sequence continues at coordinate 7,264,886 of NZ_CP107924.1, read as the reverse complement.
CACCGGCCCTGCGCCGCCTGATCGCCGACAACGACGGCCGCTACGTCGACCGCCCCATCCACGCCCTGCCCGTCCCGCACACCTGGGACCACGACCCGACCGTCACCCTGCTCGGCGACGCCGCCCATCTGATGCCCCCGCTCGGGGTCGGCGTCAACCTCGCCATGTTCGACGCCTGCGAACTCGCCCTCGCCCTCGCGGACCGCGACACCGTCGAGGACGCGGTCCGTGCCTACGAGAAGACCATGCTGCCCCGTTCGATCGAGATGCAGCGGCTCCTCGACCACGGCGCCGAAGAACTGCTCTCCACCGAACTGCCCGACTTCGCCACCGACTTCGCCACCGACGGCGGCCGCTGAACCACCCGTCCCCAGGCCGCTCAGCGGACCCGTTCGACCCGGCGCTCTTCCCATACCGGCTCCGTGGTCTCCCGGACGACGCCGTCCGAGCCGAAGACCACGTAGCGGTCGAAGGAACGCGCGAACCAGCGGTCGTGCGTCACCGCCAGCACCGTACCCTCGTATGCCTCGAGCCCCTCCTGCAATGCTTCCGCCGACTCCAAATCCAGGTTGTCCGTCGGCTCGTCCAGGAGCAGCGCCGTGGTCCCGGCCAGCTCGAGCAGCAGGATCTGGAACCGTGCCTGCTGACCGCCCGACAGCTTGTCGAAGGGCTGGTCGCCCTGGCGTTCCAACTCGTACCGCCGCAGTGCCGACATCGCCCCGCCCCGGTCCTTGGCGTGTTCCGTCCAGAGGGTGTCGACCAGGGTGCGGCCCATCAACTCGGGGTGGGAGTGCGTCTGGGCGAAGTGCCCCGGTACCACCCGTCCACCGAGCTTCCACCCGCCCCGGTGCCTGACGTCCTCACCCGCCAGCAGCCGGAGGAAGTGGGACTTCCCCGAGCCGTTCGAGCCGAGGACCGCGACGCGTTCCCCGTAGAAGACCTCCATGGAGAACGGCTTCATCAGTCCCGTGAGTTCCAGGTCCTCGCACACCACGGCCCGTACGCCGGTCCGGCCGCCCTGCAGGCGCATCCGGATGTCCTGCTTGCGCGGCGGCTCGGGCGGCGGACCGATCTCCTCGAACTTGCGCAGCCGGGTCCTGGCCGCCTGGTAGCGCGAAGCCATGTCGTCGCTGCGCGCTGCGTACTGCTGGAGGTCCTGCACCAGCCGCTTCAGCTGGGCCCGCTTCTCGTCCCAGCGCCGGCGCAGTTCGTCGAAGCGCGCGAACCGCTCCTCCCGCGCCTGGTGGAAGGTCCCGAAGCCCCCGCCGTGCACCCACACGTCGGATCCGGCCGGACCGGGCTCCACCGCGACGATCCGCCGCGCGGCCCGTGCCAGGAGCTCCCGGTCGTGCGAGATGAAGAGCACCGTCTTGCGGGTCTCCCTCAGCCGCTCCTCCAGCCACCGCTTGCCGGGGACGTCCAAGTAGTTGTCCGGCTCGTCCAGCAGGAGCACCTCCTCCGGACCCCGCAGGAGGGCCTCCAGGACGAGGCGTTTCTGCTCGCCGCCGGACAGCGTTCGCACCTCGCGGAACTGGGCCCGGTCGTAGGGGATGCCGAGGGCCGCCATGGTGCACATGTCCCAGACCGTCTCGGCCTCGTACCCGCGGGCCTCGCCCCAGTCGCTGAGGGCCTGCGCGTACTTCATCTGCGCGGCCTCGTCGTCCACCGTCATGATCAGGTGCTCGGCCGTGTCCACGGCGGCCGCGGCTTCCCGGATCCGCGGCTGGGACACCGATACCAGCAGGTCGCGCACCGTGCGGTCGTCACGCACCGAGCCGACGAACTGGTGCATGACCCCGATGCCGCCGCTGGAGTTGACGCTCCCCCCGTGCGGCTGCAGTTCCCCGGAGATCAGCCGCAGCAGCGTCGTCTTTCCGGCACCGTTGGCGCCGACCAGGGCCGCAACCGACCCCTCCCCCACCCTGAACGAGGCGTCGCCGAGCAACACCCGCCCGTCCGGCAGGTAGTACTCCAGGTGCGAGGCTTCCAGATGTCCCATGGGGCAAATCCTTACGGTCCGTGCGGCGACGCCACAATCCGTTTTCCGTGGCCGGGCAGGGGCGCGGGACACGGGGTGCGGGGCCGAGTTGGGACCTTTGCCCGGCTCGTCCCTGTTCGGATTCTTCGGGCTTCCTTAGGGGATCCTGAAGAACCCTTAGACTTCGGTCTTTACGCTGGTCACAGGCCTACGATGCGGGAAGTCCCCCGCCCTCCCCGGTTTCAGTGAGGTGTTACCTGCATGATCGGCAGCCGATATCCCGCACCCCCGTCCCGCGTCGAGGCGCGACGGAAGAAGACGATGCGCGCGCGCATCGTGCTGTCCGTCACCGCGGCTGCCGCGTCCGTGGCGGTCGGGGTCGCGGTGGCTGCCTCCAGCGGTGTCGACCGCACGGACCAGCGGGCCGACGCCGCGGCCGGTACGACGTCCGCCACGGGTTCGGCGACACCGGCGGCCACCCCCGGGGCATCGGCCTCGACCGACGTGATCCCGTCCGGGACGCCCGGCGCCGGAGCCGCGACATCGCCCCCTCCGGCCGCTTCCCCGACGCCGTCGAGCAGCGCTCCGGCCAAGCCGGCACCCAAACCCTCTCCCCGCAAGGGCGGCGGTTTCGGTGGTTCGGGCGTTTTCGGTGGTTCAGGCGCCGGTCGTTCAGGCGGTTCCAGTGGTTCAGGCGGTTCCGGTGGTTCTGGTGGATCGAGCGTTTTCGGCTCGGGCGGTGCCGGCGGTTCCGGTGGCTCGGGCACGGTCAACAGCAATGCCGAGTCCGCGGTCCTCGCCCTGGTCAACAAGGAGCGGGCGGCGGCCGGGTGCGGCCCCGTGGCGATGAACGCGAAGCTGAGCACCGCCGCGCGGACGTACAGCGACACGATGGCCCGTAGCGGCGTCATGTCGCACACCGGACCCGACGGGTCCAGCATGACCAGCCGGGTGGAGGCCACCGGATACAAGTGGTCCAGCCTCGGTGAGAACATAGCCCGCGGGCAGGACGACGCCGATTCGGTCATGAACTCCTGGATGAACAGCTCCGGGCACCGGGAGAACATCCTCAACTGTGAGTACCGGGACATCGGCATAGGCGTCCACATGGGCGACGGCGGCCCGTGGTGGACGCAGGACTTCGGCACCGGGAAGTAGCGGAGCCCCCGGCCCGCCGCCCGGCCGGCGCCGGCACGTCCCCCGCCCCGAACACGGGGACGGGGGACGTCGGCGTTCCCCCCGGGACCTACGTACGCCGCCGGTTCCCCCACCGGGCGGCCGGCGGCATTCAGGGGGAGCCGGTGTCGGGCAGCCCGGCGCGTCGGCCACTATGGGGCCGTGCCCCGAACTCCGCGCTACCTGCTCATATGGCTGTCGTGCACGGCGGCCAGCGTGACCGCCGTGCTCGGCACGGTCCAGTTCGTGGTCGGGTCCACCGGGCATACGCCCCCGGTCGCGCGCTCCGCCCCCGTGGTCATCGACACGCCCCCCGCCTGGCAGGCGGGCAGTGCGGCGCCGGACCAGGGCTCCCCGGCCACGACCGCCTCCGTGAGCCCTTCCGCCGCGGTGACACAGCCGCCCTCCTCCTCGCCCGCCACTCCCTCCCGCGCCAAGGCCTCGTCGAGCACCCCCAGGACCAGCGCGCCGAAGACCGGCGTCGACTGCGAGCACGGCGGGGCGGGCCTGTACACCGTCCGCTCGCAGGGCGGCAAGGTCACGGTCCGGTACGGGAGCCGGGGCGTGTGCCTGATCTCGGCGGTCCCCAGCCCCGGCTTCAAGGCGACCACCTCGCAGAGCGCCGACGACACCCTCACGGTCACGTTCACCAGTGGCGACCACCGGTCGGTGATCACGGCGACGGTCGTCCCGGGGGCCAAGGCCAGCGTTCGTGAGACCTCGTTCTGAAGTCGGTCTCTGCAGCCGGTTCGCACCGATAAGCCAATTTCCACCCATTTCACCGTAGTTCACAGCCCTGTGCGTGCTCATGGACCGGGTTCCGCCGAAGCGGCGGATGAGCTGTTCCTTAGGGCAACCTCAAGATCGCGCCGACGCGGTTCCGCGGGCCCCGAGCGGTCCTATGCTCGCGTCAGCCGAACGGCCTCCGGCACCGGGCGCGAGCCCCGGTGAACCGTCGGGCCCCGGTTTCTCCGCCGGGGTGCGCTCAGCCCGTCCCGCAGTCCGAACCTTGCCTTGGGGTGTCTTCGCCATGAGTTCTCGCATGCTCCGATCCGTCCGCGCCGAACGCCGTACGACGCCTCCCCGCTCCGTCGCGCCCCTCGGGATGCGCCTTCCGCTGGTCGCCACGGCCGTGTTGGCGGCCGCGCTGACCGCCGCGTGCGGGCCTTCCTCCGATCCCGTCGGGTCCGCCGCGCCGGCCGGCGCCCAGCAGTCCTCGACGTCGCTCCCCGCCGGGACGACATCGGCGAGCACCTCCCCCGAGGCGTCCGCGACCGCGTCGGCCCCGCCCTCCGCGTCCGCCACCCCGGCCGGCGCCTCGCCGAGCCCCGCCCGTACCGGCTCCGGCTCCGCGTCCCCGTCCGGGTCCGGCGGCTCGGCCAAGACGCCCGCCAAGGCGCCGCGGACCTCCGCCGCGCCCGCGCCGGCCCACGTGCCCGGCCCCGGCTACGACAGTTCGGCCGACGCGCAGAAGCTGATCGACGCCGCCCTGCGCGCGGCCAAGTCCGACGGGCGGATGGTGCTGCTCGACTTCGGCGCGAACTGGTGCGGCAGCTGCAAGGCCGCCGACAAGGTGTTCGCCCAACCGGAGACCTCGGCGATCCTCGGGGCCTCGTACCACCTCGTCAAGGTCGACATCGGCGGCGACAGCTCCGCCAACTCCGCGCTCCTGCGCAAGTACAGCCCTTCGGGCGGGACGTACACGATGCCCGTGCTGGTGGTCGTCCCGCCCTCCGGCACTCCGCGTACCGACACCCACGTCACGGGCAACCCGCCCCTGACGCCGGAGGGCATCAACTCCTTCCTGCGCAAGTGGGCTCCGTGAGAAGAGGGGTCCGGGCGGCCGCCGTCCCGGCCGGGGCCGGCCTCGCGGTGGCGGCGGGCCTGTTCCTGACCGGCGTCTGGACGGGCGGTGGCAGGGCGCCGGCCGGCGGGCCGGACGGGGCCGTGCCCGGGGTCAGGGGGTCCAGTTCCTCGGGATCAACACCCGGGACCGGGACCGGGCCGCGGCACAGTCCTTCGTACGCGCGCACGACCTGACCTTTCCCAGCCTCCACGACCCCACCGGCGAGCTCCTGCTCCGCTTCCCTCCCTCGGTGCTCAATCCGCGGGCCCTGCCCTCGACCCTCGTGATCGACCGCCAGGGGCGGATCGCCGTAGCCATCGGCGGCGCCGTCACCGCCGGGCAACTGCGGCCCCTGCTCGCCCGCGTGGTGGAGGAGGAAGGGTGACGGCCCTCGTGCACTGGCCGCTCACCGCGGCCGCGGACCCCTCCTCCCTCGTCAACGGAACGGTCCTTGTCGCGGCCCCGGTGGCCTTCGTCGCGGGGCTCCTCTCCTTCCTCGCCGTGCGTGCTGCCGCTCGTACCGGGCTACCTCAGCTACGTGACCAGCCTGTCGGTCGCCGACCTGGCGGACGCCCGCGGCGGGCGCCGCAGCCGCATGGCGGCCGGCGCGCTCCTGTTCGTCCTCGAACGGGCGCAGCGGGGACGCGAGTCGATCTCGCAGGAGGTCCCGGACGGTTGGATCTGCCTGCAGCCGGTGGTGCTGCCGGGTGACGAGGTGGCCGTCATCGAGAACTTCGTGCCCGAAGCGGAACTCACCCGCGGGGTGAAGGAGTCGTGGGCGGTGATGGCCTTTCTCGCGGTGGGGCTGATCGCCGGCTCCGTCCTGGTCACCGACCGGCTCGGCTCGAAGGTCGTCCGCTCCTCCAGGAGACTCGCGCAGGCGTCCCGCGCGCTCGGCCAGGGCGACCTGGACACCCGCGTGGAGCCCATGGGCCCCACGGAGCTGCGGGACGCGGGTGTCGCCTTCAACGCGATGGCCCACCGGATGACCGAGCTGCTCGCCGTCGAACGCGAACTCGTCGCCGACCAGGGCCGGTCCTGCTGCCTCGACCTCACCCAGGAGCCGACGGCCGTCGCCCTCTCCGACGACGACGTCGCCGCCGTGGTGGACGCGCTCATCGGGAACGTGTTCCGCCACACCCCCGCCGGGGCCCCCTTCGGCATCCGCGTCATGCGCACGGCCCAAGCCGTGGAACTGGTCGTGGAGGACGGCGGACCGGGCATCCCGGATCCGGACCGGGCCCCCTCCCGCGGCAGCAGCACCGGTTCCACCGGACTGGGGCTCGACATCGCCCAACGGGCCGCGAGCGCGACGGGCGGCACCATGCGCATCACCCGGGGACCGCTCGGAGGTGCGCACATCACGGTGACGTTCACCCTGGCCCCACCCGCCCCGTCCGGACACCGCTCCCGCATCTCCCGCCACCGCGGACGGTAGGCCCGTCGTGCGGCCGGGGTCGGCGCCGGATCACATCTGCTGCGCGAGCCGGTGGTAGCGGTCGACCTCGGCCCGGATCCACGGGAGGACGGCCCGCGCGCGGCCGGGCCGGCGGTGTCCGGTGGACGGGACCGGCGTCAGCGCTCCTCGCCGGCCCGCTTCGCCTTCGCGGCCATGTCCTCGAGGACCGCCTCCGGGTCTCCGCCCGGCTCCACCGCACGGCCGATGTTGCGCTTGATGGTGTCGCTGACCGCCATCCACGACGGGTCGTTGACGGGGTAGAGCTGGGCGCTGCGCAGCGCGGTCAGGAACTCGGTGTCGGTCCTGTCCATGCCTCCGCCGCCGGCCAGGGCGCGCGAGGCCGAGACGGTGGAGGGCAGCAGGTGGTAACGGCCCGCGAAGGCCGCGAGGTTCTCGTCCCGGTAGACGAACTCCAGGAACTTGCCGATCTCGGCGCGTTTGCCGTTCTGCTTGAACGCCATCATCCAGTCGGCCACCCCCACCGCCGGCGGGGCCTCCGTGGATCCGAGGGTGTCCGAGACCGGCATCGCCACCGTGCCGACGTCGATGCCCTTGGCCCGCGCCTCGTGGTAGAGCGACGGGTAGCCGTTGAGCATGCCGACCTCACCGCGCAGGAACGCGGCGAAGGCGTCGGCGCGGTTGAGCTGGGACGGTGGCACGGGTCCGGTCAGCCCGGGGGCGACCAGCTGGTCCTTCACCCATTTCCACGTCTTGATGTTCCGTTCGGAGGCCAGGCTGTAGTTGCCGCCGCTGTCTGCGTACCCTCCACCGTTGCTGAGCTCCCAGATCATCGCCTCGGCGTGGGCCTCCTCCGGGCCCAGGGGCAGGGCGTACGGGTACTCCACTCCCTTGGCCTTGAGTGCCTTGGCGGCGGCCTTGAGTTCGCTCCAGGTTCTGGGGGCCTTGACGCCGGCCTTGACGAAGAGCGCCTCGTTGTAGAAGAGCAGGCGGCTGCTCGCCACGAACGGCAGACCGTAGAGGGTGCTGCCGGCGGATCCCGCCTCGGCGAGCGGGGCGAGGAAGTTCGCCTCGGCGCCGACCGAGAGGAGTTCGTCCGCGGAGTAGAGCCTGTCCTGCGCGGCGAAGTCCGAGTAGGAACCCATGAGGGCCATGTCCGGCGCCTTGCCGTCCTTCACCATCCTGGTGACCTCGCGGTCGATGTCGGCCCACGGAAGCAGTTCGACCTCGACCTCGATGCCCGGGTTGGCGGCGGTGAACTCCCCGGTCACCTTCGACCAGTAGGCCTCCGAACCCGTGGCCGGGCTGTCGCCGTACTCGGCGGCCACCAGGCGCAGGGGCCGGCCGCCGCCCGTACCGCCCGCGGACGTCCCGCATCCGGACAGTGGGACCAGCAGACCGAGTACGACTGCTGTGGCGGTCTGCCCGAAAATCCTTCGTCGCACGGGTGTGTTCCCCTGAATTCCATTGGATTCCGCTACGGCTCATGTCGCTTCGGGCCGAGGGGGTGCCCCGTCACTGCCCGCTGGCCGGGATTCTCTCCACACGATGGCTCGTTCGGTATCACCGGACGAACATGTGTGGGAGATGACCCAAACCAACGGTTCCCCCGTTGTGGGTTCCGACGGAAGGTCGGCGGATCGGACGCGCGTAGAGGAACCGAAATACTCGATTCCGGTAATGGAGCGGGCTTTGGCATGCTGTGCGGGATTTGCGAAGGAGAGCCGAGTGATCAACTAACTCGCCTGCACACGAGCCGTGTTGACCGGTCCGGCGAGACCCGTTCGCCGCCCTGGCCGACATGAACCTCCGCGCCATCGGCCTGCAGACATCGGCCGGGCTGCACCCACCTCCCCCGGACGGTCCGCCCCGGTGGAGGTCCCACCACGGCCCGCCCATCACTCGGCGGCCTGACGCGGCGTGGCGTGGCGTGCGGCAAGATCCGGTGTTGTTCCCGGTACCCGGCACGGCCGCGCCCTACGGTGGGATTCGTGAGGGAACATACGGCGGACGCCATGCGCACGGAGACGGCCGCCGCGCACCTCAAGGAGCGGCTCTACGCGACGATCACCATGATCTCCGTCGTCATCGGGCTCGCGAGCAGCAGCCACGTGGAGGTCCTCGGCGCCGCCGCGACGGTCGCGACCGCCTCGGCGGGCTTGTGGCTCGCCGCGCTGGTCGCGGACCAGCAGGCCCATCGCGTGACGCACGGTGCTCTCGCCCGGGGGCGGGAACTGCGCGCGATGCTCTTCGTCAGCAGCCCGCTGCTGCTGTCCGCGGTGGGCCCGCTCGTTCTGATCGGCGCCTCGGCACTGGGGGCGATGGGCCTGGAAACGGCCCTGCTCACGGCAGCCGGGGTCAACGTCGCCACCCTGTTCGCCTGGGGGTGCTACGGCGGGATCCGCATGGGCGGGGGGACGGTGTTCGCGCTGATCGCGGGCGCGATCGACGCGGCGATCGGGACGGCGGTCGCGGTGGTCAAGGCCGTCGCCGGACACTGACACCGCCCGCCCTCACCTCCGCCACGACGAGCGCCTGCCCGTCAGCGGTCGAGGTAGGCGTAGACGATCACGTTGTCGGTGTAACCGTGGCTCTTGCTGTACGTGCCGCCGCAGGTGATCAGCCGCAGTTCCGGTTGTCCGGTGTCGCCGTAGACCCGGTCGGCGGGGAACGTCTCCCGGGGCACGCTCTCCACGCGGTAGACGGTGAAGCGTGCGGTGCTGGCGTCCTCACGGGTGACGGTGACGCGGGCTCCGGTTTCGACCGCGCCCAGCCGGTGGAAGACGGCCGGTCCTCTCGTGGTGTCGACGTGCCCGTCGATGACGGACGTGCCCCGCTCGCCCGGCGTGACCGAGCCGGTGAACCAGCCGGCGAGACCCGGATCGGAGGAGTCGGGGGCACGCATCCAGCCCTCGTCGTCCAGGCCCACCGCGGTGACGGGGGCGTCGATGTCCAGCGTCGGGATGGCGACGCGTGCCGGGCGGGAGGCCGGCAGCGCCGGAGCGGCATCAGGTGCTGACGCCGTGCCGGAGGCGTACCCGGCGACCGGGGCGGGAGGCGCGGGTGCCGGCGGCGCGGGGTGGCTGAGCATCCAGAGCCCCGCGAGCACGCACAGAGCCAGCCGGCCCAGGGTCTTGGTGTCTCCGGGAGAGAGTCGGCCGTGCACCGGGCCCTTCCCCTTCTCTTGGTCCGGCACCGTCGGGCGGCCCGGCGGCCGGAACGCGGCTGAGGGTGCGGATCAGGCGCCGTTGCGGGACTTGCGGCGCATGACGTAGAAGCCGCCCAGCAGGCCCGCCGAGAGAAGTACGGCGCCCGTTCCGGTCCAGCCGCCGGGCGAGACCGCGGTCGCGCCCTCACCGGCCTTGACCCCCCGGTGGCGACCGGCACTGACCGTCAGGGTCGTGGTGCCCTTCTCCCCCTTGCAGTCGAACGTCACCTGGTACTGGGCACCGGGGCGGGCCTCGTGATCAATGCTCACCGTCGCGGGCCGGCCCTCTTCGAGGACCGTGTCGTCGAAGATCCCGGAGGTGACCTTCACCGAGGGGACCTCACAGCCCGTCGCGCTCAGGGTCACCCGCCCTCCGGGTGCCACCGACGAAGGGGAGACGTCGAACCCGAACGAGGTGATGTTGCGGCCCTGGTCCGCCGCCGACGGTACCGCCGCCGCTGCCGCCAGGACGGCGGCCGCCGATATGACCGTCGCCGCGCCCGCTCGCCTACGCATAATCGACTCCACATCCCGGACGGCGGCCGGACCGGATCCGGTCCCGGATCGTCCACCGCCCGATGCCGTCGACGCTAGGACCGCGCCCCCCGGCCCACCACCGGACGCCGCCGTCGCCCCTACGCCCAAGGGCGGTTCGCAGACCTGCCGCCACCCTCGCTGACCATGTGGTTGTCGATTTATCGGTATCGACTGGCCACCCGTCACGGCCACGAGCACTTCACCCTCTCGGGCCAGCGCCCGGGCCGGGGCCGGACCGCCCGGGGGTCAGCCGACGTGGATGCGCGGCCGGCGCTCGGGGTCGGGTTCGATGCGGCGCAGGACTTCGCGGGTGACGGGCGCGACCTCACCGTCGCCGAAGACGAGGAAGCGTACGAGGTTGCTCAGCGGGTGGCCCTCGGTCCAGTTGAAGTAGGCGTGGGGGATTTCCTCCGTACGGTCGCGCAGCTCCAGCAGGACGGCGGCGATGGTGTTGGCGACGACGGGCCCCTCGACCCTGAGCAGGCGGGCGCCGCCGCGTTCGGTACCGGTGACGAGGAGGTCGGCCTTGAAGTCGGAGGAGTTGCGGACGAAGACCTCGAGGAAGAGGACGGGCCGGCCCTGGGGGATGTGGGTCTCGTCGCGCTGGCTCTGCTCCTTGGCCCGGTACTCGATGGCGACGCGCGGGTCCGGAGCGTCGGCTGCCCGGCTCTTGGCGTTCGGCTCGTGGGCGATGATCTGGAGCGGTCCCTGGCTCGCGGCGTCGTCGATGAACCGGGCCGCACGGGCGTCGAGGGTGACGGTGGCGGCACGGAGTTCGAAGGAGCGGTGGATGCGTGAGCCGATGGAGGTCAGCATGATGGCGGCGATGAACAGGGCCGCGATCTTGATGCCGTCGGGGCGCTCGGCGACGTTGTCGACGAGGGTGTAGGCGAAGACGGCGGTGATGGCCCCGAAGCCGTAGGCGGCGGCACGCTGACCGGCCTTGCGGGCGGCCGCGCAGCAGGCGAAGGCGGCGGAGAGCATCAGGACAAGGACGCCGGTGGCGTACGCGCCGGACTGGTCGTCGACGCTCGCGTTGAACCACAGGGTGATGAGGACGGCGATGGCCATGAAGACGAGGACGAGCGGGCGGACCGCCCGGCTCCATTCGGGTGCCATGCCGTAGCGCGGCAGGTAGCGGGGGACGAGGTTGAGCAGGCCGGCGAGGGCCGAGGCGCCGGCGAACCAGAGGATGGCGATCGTCGAGGCGTCGTAGAGCGTGCCGAAGACCTCGCCGAGTTCCTGGTGGGCGAGGAAGGCGAGGGCCCGGCCGTTGGCCTTGCCGCCGGATTCGAACTCCTTCTGCGGGATCAGCCAGGTGGTCGCCAGGCTGGACAGCAGGAGGAAGCAGCTCATGGTCACGGCGGCGGTGGTGAGGAGCTTGCGGGTGCCCCGGATACGGCCCGCGGGGTTGGCATGGGTGTCGCTGGCATCGCCCTTGACCTGCGGCATGACGGCGACGCCCGTCTCGAAGCCGGACATGCCCAGCGCCAGCTTGGGGAAGACCAGCAGGGCGACGCCGATCATCGCGAGTGGTGAGGAGTGCTCGGCGGTCATCGCGGTGGTCCAGTCGCCGATCCTCTGGGGTTCGGTGACCACCTTCCACGCGGAGGCGGCCAGGACGACGACGTTGAGGGCCAGGTAGAGGGCCACCAGGACGACGGCGACCTTGATGGCCTCCTTGAAGCCCTTGAGGAAGACCGCGCCGAGCGCGCCGATCAGCACCAGGGTGATCCAGGTGTTCCCGCCGTCCAGCCAGCCCGGCGCGAAGGGGTTCTCCACCACGTGGGCGGAGGCGTCGGCCGCCGACAGGGTGATGGTGATCATGAAATCGGTGGCCGCGAAGCCCAGCAGGACCAGGACGAACAGCTTCCCCGACCACCAGGGCAGCAGCCGCTCGAGCATGCTGATCGAGCCCTCACCGTGCGGGCTCTCGCCCGCGACCCGCCGGTAGACGGGCAGCGCCCCCAGCAGCGTGAGGGCGATGAGGACCACGGTGGCCAATGGGGACAGCAGACCGGCGGCCAGTGCCGCGATGCCCGGCTGGTAGCCCAGGGTGGAGAAGTAGTCGACACCCGTCAGACACATCACCCGCCACCAGGAGTGACCGTGCTGCGCGGGTCCGGGCTCGGCGTGGGGGCCAGGGTGCTGGGCGCTCTGCTCCTGGAGCCCTTCCAGGAGCCAGGCCCGACCGGAACGCCGTCGTGAGACGTCCTTGCCCCGCGTGGTGCCCGCCATGTCCACACTCCCTACGAGCCCGCGTAGGGAGAGGCGGACGCCTGGATCATCCTGACTCACCCGGCGCGACGCCGCATGCCGTCGCGATCCGGCGCGTGTGCGCGGGCGCGCCTACCGGGCACACCTTGAGGCAACGTTTCTTCGTGAGTCAGGGCAGCACATGTCTGGCTTCGAACCCGGTGGGTCCGAGCTCTATGACGAAACTGACCTGCTGCCCTGCGGAGAGGCTCTTGCACTCCCCCGCGATGTCCGCGCGGTGGACACGGATGGGGATGGTGCTGCCGAGAGGGACGACGGATCCGCACCCGGTGGCGCGGTCGTACCACTCGACGAACCCTATGAGGCGTTCGTTCATGGCGCACAGCTCTCTCCGGCACGGCCGGACTCGGTGCCTCTGCTGGTGGGGGGTGCGGATCCCGTTCAGTCATTCCGCACGATCGGCCGGTACGGGCCTGTACGTGCCCGTGCGGGCCTGTACGTGCCGGTACACGCTCCGGCGCGGCGAACTCCAAGGGGACCCACCTCACTCATTCCCGCCAGCACGTCCAGAAATCGACGACTCGCCGTATCAAGGGGTAGTGCGGAAGGACGGGATGCGCGGCCCACGCTCCCCCAGTGCGCCGGAGCCGCTGCCCGCTCGTCGGAGGTCCACCGGTCGCGTGGGGACTCGAGTAGTACCGGAGCGCGTCCTCGGCGCCCGTGCAGCCGAAGGTCTTCACGCCGATGCAGTCCACGTGTCCTGACAGCGCCTTCGCCTCGTGGTTCCACCCCCTCCAGCTCGTGAGATGCCGCGCTGACTGAAAACGATCACAGCGCATCGACCGATGGAGCAGGATGACCGTGACCACCTGGAGTGGTCGGATGCTCGCCCTGGCGGGTGGGCCCGCCTGGAGGTCTCGGCCTTGGCCGTTCACTCCAGCGCGGGCACCATGTCTGCGGATGGTCGGGACGACAGGGGACGGGATGAAGTGGGAAGACGTCTACCTCTCGGGGGTCGGCGCCTATGTGCCCACCGCGGTGGGGGTGGCGGAACGCATCGCGGCAGGCGGCCTCAGCGAGCATGCGGCACGCGGAATCGACATGCCGTCAGTGGCCGTGGAGACGGAACTCGTTCCACCTGAGATGGCTTCACGGGCGGCCGTACAGGCCCTGGCTCATGCGGACCGCACATCCGCCGGCTTGGGCCTGATCGTTTACGCGAGTGCCGCCGAGCAGCTCCACATCACGCCGGCGGCGTACGTCCAGCGCGTGCTCGGGGCCGATCACGCCAGAGCGATCGAAGTGCGTCAGGCCAGCAACGGCATGATGGCCGGGCTCGTCGTCGCGGCGGAGCATCTGGCGGCCAGACGCTCGTCGGCGCCGGTCCTGATCGCCGCGGGAGACAGCTTCCGGGCGCCCCTGTGGGACCGTTGGAGTTCGGTACCGGGAATGCACCTGGGGGACGCCGGAGCTGCCTGGCTCGTGTCCCCGGACCGCGGGTACTTCAAGGTGCTGGCCACTGCCGACCACGCGGACTCGACGCTCGAAGAGGTGACGAGGAATCCCGAACCGAGTCCCTCCTCCGGATTCGACGGCCTGGGCGGCAATCGGACGCTCGCGCAGAAGATCGGTCTGGACGTGTTCGTGGAGCGTCTCGGCGCCGGGACCCGGTCGGCGGTGGCAGCCGCGCTGGAGTGTGCCGAGCTCGACCTGCCACGCATCGACCACGTCGTGGTACCGAATCTGGGGCGCCGCAATCTGGACACGTGGATCCTGCGACCGCTGGACCTGGCCTTGGACCGGACCACGTGGTCCTTCGGCCGTCGCGTGGGGCACACGGGGCCCTGCGATCAGGCCTTGGGACTACGGCACTTGCTCGACTCGGGAGCCCTCGAGCCCGGCCACCACGTCCTCGTGATCGGTGTCGGCGCCGGCTTCGCATGGACCTGCGCGGTGCTGCGTGTCGAGGCCGCGCCGCCGGCTATCCGCGGGCGAGGGGGACAGGGATGACGTGAAGGTGCGCCGGCCCGTTGACGAGGAACGAGGGAATGGGGGGCGGCGACTGATCACGGTGGGCGAGGGCCAGGTCCGGAAGGCAGTCGAAGAGTGTCGCCAGAGCGATACGGGCCTCCAGACGGGCGAGGTGGGCGCCAACACAGAAGTGGGGGCCGTGCCCGAAGGCGAGGTGACCCTTGTCCGCGCGGGTGGGGTCGAAGACCCCCGGCCGGTCCGGGTGCAGGTCCGGATCGCGGCCGGCCGCCGCGAAGGCGATGATGATCGGCTCGCCTCGGCGGATGACGATCCCCTCCCCGAGGTCGATGTCCTCCACCGCGTAGCGCAAGGGCATGTGCATGACCGGGCCGTCGTGGCGCAGCGTCTCTTCGATGACGTCGTCCCAGCCGATGCCCCCGCTGCCCCCGCTTCCCCCGCCGCGGCCGATGCGGGCCAGGTACTGAGGTTGGGCGAGCATGGCATGGACCGCGCCGGTGATGAGGTTGACCGATGTCTCGTATCCCGCGCCGAGAACGAAGGAGAGGGTGTCGCGCAACTCCCGCGCCGGTATCGGCTCCGTATCGCCGGCGGATGGTGCGAGCAGGTCGCTGGTCAGATCCGTACCCGGGTGAGCCGTCTTGTACTGCAACAACTGACCGATGCGGAACTGGAGTTCGCCTTGGCGGGCTCGCACCTGTTCAGTGTCGGCCGTGGTGGCGACCAAGGCGTCCATGGCTGCGCCCAGGGGTTCGCGCAGGAATGCGGGTACCCCGAACAGGTCGCAGATGACCCGCATGGCCAGTGGCAGCGACAGGGCATGTCGCAGGTCGACCGGTTCGCCGGGCGCCGTGGCGGCCAGGTCCGCGATCAGCCGGTCCGCGGCCGACTGGACCTGGGGACGCAATTCCTCCACCCGCTGCGGGGAGAACCACGGCGCGATGGTGCGCCGCAACCGGCGGTGCGCCGGGCCGTAGGCATTGAAGATGCCCTTCTGGAGGGTGAGTACGGCCAGGGGCCAGTCGTCCGGCACGTCCGCCCGACCCGGCCAGTGCTGCCGGAAGTCCCGCGAGACACGGCGGTCGCTCGTCAGCGCTTTGATCACCGCGTGCCGGGTGACCGACCAGGCCCGCACACCACCCGGAAGCTCCACCGGGACGGCGGGGCCCTGCACCCGCAGCGCGTCCGCTTCCTCATGAGCGGCACGGGCAGAAGGGTCCAGCACAGGGCATCCGAGGGCGAAGAGCGACGACACCCGATGCTCCTTTCACTTGGCGGTTCAGCAACCGCGGGATTCGATTCGACTCACCAGCACGCGCGCCGATCCCGCCCGCACGATGGATGGTTGGCCCATGCGGCGCCAGCGCCCCCTCAGCCTTACGCCCAAGGCCTCGATCTGGCAATGAGCCTATATCGCCACTGAAACGGCTCCGCCCCGTGTCTCTCAGCTTCCGTGCCCAGTCGGAGGTTCCTTGGAGCTCGGGCCCCTCGACCTCGAAGGCGCATTCTCGGCCATCGAGATCGACAGTCCGTCGGTCAACCATCGATGAGCCACCGTCATGTTCAGCACGCGCCCGCCTGTGGCGGTCCCGACCAAGGCCCAATACCGTTCGAGGCGGGGGTCGAAGCCGGATGACCTCGACACCAGCCCGTGCAGATATGCGCGGAAGGCGGGGGTGTCCGACTCCCGCCGGGCTCGTGCGTGGGCGGACACGAAAGCGTTCACCGCATCCCCGCCGCTCGGCGGAAGACCCTGGGCCAAAGCGGCGGCCGTCAGGACGGCAGCATCGTCGATCTCCCCGTAGAAGGCCGGAGCGTCCCTCATCTCCTCGTCGTGGTCCTGAGTCCAGCGGGTGAAACTGGGCGTGGCGATGAGCAGATGAAGCTCGGCGTAGGCCAGGGCCGAACCGGGATCGGGGTCCTGCGGCGGGGCGGGTGACAGCATGGCGATCATGATGTCGAGACGGCGCTTGGGCATGGCCTCGGACAGCTCGCGATACCAGTGATCGGTGAGTGTGCGGTGCGCCTGTGGGAGCCGCTGCACGCGGGAGAGGATCTCCAGCCGCCGGAGCCGCTCCTCACTCGTGCAGTCGTCCAAGGTCTTGAGCGTGGCCTCGCGCCACCGTAGTTCGGTCAATCGTTCCTGCACCGCTTCGAGCTCGGTTGCCACCAGCTCACCGAGGGAGCACTCACCAGTGACCACCTGCGCGATGGTCGCGATCGGGGTGTCCAGCGCCCGTAGTCGCCTGATGAGACGGATCCGCTCCCACGCCTCAGGACCGTAGCGCCGATGACCACCGGTGCTACGGCCGGCCACGGGCAGTAGACCGCTGTCGGAGTAGTAGCGGAGGGTCTTCACCGCAACCCCTGTTCCAGCCGCGAGCTCACCGATGCTCCACGTGTCTTGCGTCACAGTCCCTTGAACCTCCAGCGCGCGGGAGGTCCTAGCGTATTGAGCACTGACCGCGTCGGTCCGCACCGTCCCCACCGCTCAGGTCTCCTTCCAGCCTGACTGATCTCGTGCGGCCTCGCGTGGGCTCGTCCGATCCCGTCCCGACCAAGAACGGTGGGTACACATGTCCCCGACCATGACAGCACCGCGTCCGTGCCGAAGAGCCAGCATCCGTGGCGTGCTCTTCTCCGTGCTCTTCTCCGTGCTCTTGCCCATGCTCTGCTCGGTGGCACTACTCGCAGCCACCGCCGTGCCGGCGACCGCCGCGCAACCCGGTTCCCCGCGACTCACGCGGCAGAGCGGCACCGTTGTACGGACCGACCACGGCCTGGTACGCGGTGTGTCACACGGCTCGTACACCACCTTCGACGGCATCCCCTACGCTGCGCCGCCGACCGGACCGCTGCGCTGGCGCGCTCCGGTCCCCGCCGCCACGTGGCACGGTGTCCGGGACGCGACGACGGCGGCTCAACGCTGCGTACAGATGCCGACGCCCGGTGCGAGCACGGTCCTCGGGTCGGAGGACTGCCTCTACCTCAACGTCACCGTGCCGACGCCAAAGCCGGCCGGACAGAAGCGGCCCGTGCTGGTGTGGATGCACGGCGGTGCGTTCCTGGGCGGTTCCGGCAGTGACTACGGCGCTGACCAACTGGCGGTCCGGGGTGACACGGTCGTCGTCACGGTCAACTACCGGTTGGGAATCTTCGGTTACTTCGGCCACCCCGCGTTGGGCTCCGCCCCGCCGTTCGGCCTGGCGGACCAACAGGCCGCCCTGCGCTGGGTGCGGGCGAACGCGGAGCACTTCGGCGGCGATCCGCGCAGTGTCACGCTGTTCGGTGAGTCCGCAGGCGCCCTCAGCATCTGCGCACACCTCACCTCGCCGACGGCCGCCGGACTCTTCCAGCGAGCCGTGCTCCAGAGCGGTTCCTGCCTCATGTCCTTCCCACAAGGAGCTCTCGGGCCCGGAATACCGGCGTACGAGCCGTTCGCCCCACAGCGCGATGTCCAGACGGCCGGTGCGGAAGCCGCCCGCCAACTGGGCTGCCCGGCGGACATCGGAGACGAGGTGCTCGCGTGCCTGCGCGGGCAGAGCACGGATCGACTCGTCACCGCGCAGCTGATGCAGCCCTTCAACCGGCCAGCCTTCGGCAATGCGCTGCTGCCCGTGGCACCCGACCGGGCATTGGCATCGGGACGCTTCCACCGTGTGCCGATCATCCTGGGCACCAACCACGATGAGATGCGGATGTTCGTCGGCCTGTCGCTCGCCGCGTTCCCGATCCGCACCGATGCCGACTATCGCGCCCGTCTGGTGGACGCCTTCGGGCTCGCTGCCCCAGCCGTCGAGGCGCAGTATCCGGCAGCGCACCACCCGACGCCCGCACTGGCCTGGGCCACGGTACTGACCGATCGATCCCTCACCTGCACCACACTGGCAGCCGGCCGAGCCATCGCCGCCCATGCCCCTGGCCTTCCCCTCTACGGCTACGAGTTCAGCGATCCGGACGCACCTGTACTCACCGGCCTGCCGACGAACCCGGGCTTCCCCTACGGTGCGGCGCACGGCTTCGAGATGCCGTTCCTGTTCCCCTCCCTCCCCACCGAGCGACCGCTGACCGACGCCCAACGCGCCCTGTCGGACCGGATGGTCGACTACTGGACGAACTTCGCGCGCACCGGCAACCCGAACACCTCCCACGCACCGCTCTGGCCTCTCCTCCAGCCGTCGTCACCTCTCGCGCGGCCGGTGCAGTCGCTGGCTCCCGGACCAGGTGGAATCCACCCCGTCGATGCGGATTCCGCACACCACTGCTCGTTCTGGGACCGCCTGCCTGGATATCAGGGCGGAGCGGGGACTCAGGGGTGAGCGGCCAGGTGGAAGCTCTGGGCGGCCGAGTCGTCGCAGGCGCGCTGCACCAGTTGCACGCCGTTCACCGCACTGCTTGTGGCGCTCAGGCACTTGCCGCTGTGCCGCGTGGTGAAGTGGTAGCGGCCCGGGGCTTCCCGTACCGGCAGCCACTGCTGGTTGCCGCCACCGCCGTAGGACCACAGCCGCAGCGGTGCGTTGTCGGCGGTGGAGACCCCGGTGACGTCGACGACCTGCTGCGGATTGCCCCGGATCGCGATCCGGGTGTACCCGGCGTCGGTGGAACGGAACTGGAACTGCTGGGCCGTGGTCCCGTTGCAGGTGTACTGCTGGATCGCCGTGCCGTTGGCCGTGGCCGCCGCTCGCGCGTCGACGCAGGCGCCCTTCGCGCCGTCGGCCCGCATGTACCGCTCGAAACCGGCCCGCTGTGCGGCCGTCTTGGGTGCGTCGTCCAGGAACAGGACGACCTGGTAGTCGGTCACCCCTCCGGGGCCAGGACTGGGGCCGGGGCGGGGGTCCCGGCGTGGGCCGGGGCGACCATCGTTCCCAGCACCGTCGCCAACACGATCAGCAGCCGTGCTGCGAGTCGCCTCACGGGTAACTCACCAGGTTGGCCACGTTGGTGGACCCGTTGGAGGGTCCGCCTCGGTCGTTGATGACGTGCCGGATGGTCCCGGTGCCGCCGAGCGAGACGGTCACCATGTTCTGGAAGCGCACGTTCGGGTTGTTGGGGGCCTCGAAGGCACGCTCGGCGGTCACGCCCGGGTTGACGTTGAAGTAGCAGTAGCTGCCGAGCCCGTAGGCCTGGTGGCTGGTCACCGAGTTCGCGACCTTGTACGCCGAGTAGCCCTGGGTGGAGCCGTTCATCCAGGCGGTCTGGGTCGGCGGGTCGTACGGCATCTCGTTCTGGTAGAAGTACGTCCGCCCGCCGTTGCCGTTCCAGATGGTCTGGTGCTTCTGGTAGTGCTCGACGAACAGGCCGTACATGGTGACGCCGTCTCCGTTGACGACGAGCCCCGTGTCCGCCGTGTTGGTGTTCCAGCCGATGCCGTTGCCGTGGTCGCCGCGCCAGATCCACATGTGATCGCCGATGACGTGATCGCTGTTGACCACGAGGCTGGTGGTCGCCTTGCCGACGGCGGCGCCACCGACGCGGAAGTAGACGTCGTGCAGGGAGGTGGGGTTCGCCGAGTGGTTGGCGGCGGCGCCGGCCGGGCCGACTTCCAGGAGAGTCTGAGAGTTGGTGGTCCCGGCATCGAAAAGTACGCCGGCGACCTTCACGCCGTCGATGTCAGCGACGTTCATGGCCGTGACACCGTTGTCAGGAATGAAAGTGGCGAGGCCGAGCCCGAGGACGACGGTGTCTGGGCGGGTCACCTTCAAGGTCTGGTTGAGGTGGTAGACACCGGGGGTGACCAGCAGGTCCTTGCCCTCGGCCAGTGCGGCGTTGATCTGTACGGCCGTTGCTCCGGCCTTGACGACGTAGAACTGGTCCATGCCGAGCGAGCTGCCGGCAGCGTTCCCGTTCGCCCAGCTGGTGGCCGTGGAGTCGGCCCGCAGGGACGGTACGAACACCTTGTACGCGCCCGCGCCGTCCACGTACAGGAAGGGCTTCTCGCGAACCGTCGGCGTCCGGTTCACCGTGGTGTACGGCGGATTGGGGAAGGTGTCGCCCGGGACGCCCTGGCTGCCGACGAACACCATGTTCCAGTTGGAACCGGTCCAGCCGCCGAGCTGGGAGTTGCGGGTCAGCCACTGCTGCTGGGTGCCGGACCGAACCTGGCCGTCGATCTTGCTGTCGGCCATGAATCCGCCGCTGGCCCAGCCGCCGTCGCTCAGCTCGAGGTTGCCGCGGACGTGCATGCGCCGGTACCCGGACGCCTGCGAGACCGCCCACCGGTCGGTGCCGCCGGTCGGGTTCACCGAGAGGTTCTCGGCGCCGCGCCAGAAGTTCTGGGTGGCGTTCTGCGGCGGGAACCAGTCCGCCTCCACGTGCACGGCGCCGTTGATGGTCACCGAGTCCGGCGACTGGCCGAGACCGAGGACCTGGGTGTAGAAGCCGACGTTGACGTCGTTGCTGTACGTACCCGGCTTGAACATCACGGCGTAACGCTGAGAGCCGAACTGGTTGGTCTCCTGCTGCTGGAAGATGGAGTCGAGCCGGCTCTGGATGCTGGACGACGGCATCGACGGGTCGAAGACGACCACGTTCGGGCCGAGGTCGACATCCCCGGGCGCGGTGTTCACGGGCGCCACCTGGAAGCGCTGGGCCGCCGTGCCGTTGCAGGTGTACTGCACCAGCTGAACGCTGTCGGCCGTCGAGGCGGCGGGGACGTCCAGGCATTTGCCGCTGTGCCGGTTGACGAAGTGGTAGGCGCCGCCGCCCTCGTCGACGGCCTGCCACTGCTGGTTGTTGCCGCCTCCGTACGCCCAGAGGTGCACAACGGCGTTGTCGGCCGAGGAGGTGCCGCTCACGTCGACGACCTGGGTGCTCGCATTGCGGTTGCCGATCCGCACGAAACCGTCGCCGGTCGGCGTGAAGCCCCATTGCTGCGCGGTGCTGTTGTTGCAGGAGTACTGCTGCACCGCCGTTCCGTTCGCGGTCGCGGCCGACCGCGCGTCCAGGCACTTGCCGCTGCCGGCATTGACGACTGTGGACCAGCCCGTGGGCAGGTCGGCGGCCGCCTTCGCGGCAGCCTTCGGGGTGGCGGCCCGCGGGGTGGCGGCCTGGCTGGGATGGAGGGCGGTGAGGACCGAAGCGGCCGAGGCGGCGACCACGAAGGCCGCGGCCCAAGGCCGTATGACGCGGGCCCGGCTTGCGCCATGGCGAACCGCTCCGGGCGTGTGCGGGGAGCTGAGCACGTTCTCTCCTGTGCCGGCTGTACGGCATGAGTGGGGGGTGGGGTGGGGTGGGGGTGAGGCGGGGACGGGAGGGGTCAGCCGTTGTACTGGGCGAGGACGCGGGTGAAGTCCCACGGTTGCTGGGAAACGCCCGAGCAGGTGTCGGCTCCGCCGCCGGCGCAGGGTCGGTCCCGATTGACCGACCAGAAGGTCAGCCGCGCGAGGTGACGCTGTTGGGCGTAGCCGAGAATGGTGCGGAAGTCATCGACGGTCACCGTCTCGCCGTTGTCGGTGATGCCGTTCATCGAGGAGATGCCTGTGTGGCGGTAGGCAAGGTCGTCCGAGTACCCGTAGGCGTTCTTGACCGCGTTCTTGAGGCCCTCGGCCGCACGGACGGTGAGCTGACCCATGTTCTGGCCGGCGCCGCCGAAGTTGAACGGCATGATCGTCCAGCTGTCCACGGTCAGCCCGGCCGCGGCGGCCTTGCCGATCAGGCTGCTGTCGGGGCCGTTCTGCCCGGTGCCGAAGGTGACGTACACCTTGATGCCGGGGTTGTTGCCCTTGACGGTCTTCAGCGCGTCGACCGTGCGCTGCTGGACGGTCGGGCTGTCGTACGCCGCCGCCTCGATGTCGATGTCGATGGCCTTCAGCCCGTACGCGTTGATCACCTTCTGGTACGCCGCGGCAAGCTCGCCCGCGCTGCCGCAGGAGCTCTCCAGTTTGTTGCCGCTCCAGCCGCCGAAGGACGGGATGACGTCGCCGCCGTTGGCGCGCACGGTGGTAACGGTCTGCTGGTCGACGCCCCCGCTCAGCGACCGGCTGCCGTCCCACTGCGGGTTGCAGTAGCCGTTGCTGAGGACGAACGCGAGCGTGAACCACTTGACGCCGGTCGCGTTCGTCACGGTGGTGGGGCTCGGCGGGCTCCCCCATCCGTTGTAGAGGTACGGCGCCACGGCCATGGGACCGGTGGGCGTCGGCTCCCCGCCGCCGGCCGGCGCCGTCCACTTCTGGTTGGCGGCTCCGGTGCAGGTCCAGATCTGCAACCGGGTCGCGTTGGCCGGGCTGTTGCCCGCGACATCCAGGCACTTGTTCGCCTGCGGATTGACGATGTCGCGCGCCGCGCTGACCGACCACCGCTGCGCACCCGAGCCATTGCAGTCCCACAACTGCGTCCGAGTCCCATCGGCGGTACCGCCCGACGCCACGTCCAGACACTTGCCCAGCGCGCGAATCGTGCCGTCGCTGCCGACACTCCACTGCTGTGCAGCGGTCCCGTTGCAGTCGTAGAGCTGCACGGCCGTCCCGTTCCCGGTGTTGGCCCCCGCCACGTCCACGCACTTGCCGCCCAGACCGGTGATGGTGCCGGTGCCGGCCGGTGGGGCGGGGTCGGTGGTGACCCGTACGTAGTCGACCAGGAGTTGCTGGGGGAAGGCCGTGCTGCCGTCGGGGTCGCCGGGCCAGTAGCCGCCGACCGCGAGGTTGAGGATCAGGAAGAAGGGCTTGTCGAAGACCCACTGCCGGCCGCCGAGGTCGGCGGGGGTGCGCCGCTGGTACACGGCGCCGTCGACGGACCAGGTGATGGCGTTCGGGCTCCAGTCGACGGAGAAGGTGTGGAAGGCGTCGGCGAACGTCTGGCCGCCGGGCAGGGTGTACCCGGCGCCGATGCCGCCGGAGCCGGAGTATCCGGGACCGTGGAGGGTGCCGTGGACGGTGGACGGTTCGAAGCCCACGTTCTCCATGACGTCGATCTCGCCCGAGGCGGGCCAGCCGACCTGGCCGATGTCGTTGCCGAGCATCCAGAACGCGGGCCACATGCCCTGTCCCCGCGGGATCTTCATCCGGGCCTCGACCCGGCCGTAGGTCGTGGTGAAGCGGCCGGAGGTGTTCAGCCGGGCGGAGGTGTACTCGCACCTTCCGTACCAGCACTGGTAGTTGCCGGGGTTCTCACGGCGTGCGGTGATGACCAGGTGGCCCTGGCCGTCGAGGGCGGCATTGCGGTTGCCCGCCGTGTAGTACTGCCGCTCGTGGTTGTTGACGTTGTCGCCCGTCTCGATCTGCCACTTCCCGCCGTCCACGGCCGAGCCCGCCGGTCCGTCGAACTCGTCGGAGAAGGTGACAGCGGCCTCTGCTGCGGCGGCAGTCGCAGCGGGTGGCTGCGCCTCTGGCGCGGGCGCTCCCCGCGCGAGTCCGGTGGACAGCGACGCGAGGGCGAGGACCGAGACGAGAGACAGCAGCAGGCGTCGGGATAAGTGTGAGGGGTGCATGACTCTCCCTTCCAGGGAGCATGACGGATATAACGCCCTGTGACATGCATATGACAAGCACGAGAGTGCATGCGAACCTGAATGGCCGCTGCACCGACAGGGATTGGCGTGAGGAGTCGAGCCTGGAAAGCCCTTTCATCACAACGTGATTTAAGTAGTGAACGAAAATCCTGTCAAGGGCTTGGTATGGACCACATTCCCGAACGCAGCCGCATCGGGCGAACCGTCGCGCTCGAACAGCCCCACTCCGGCAGACCCACCGGCATCAGCCCCGCGAGCGGACCGGCCGCGGGCGGAACCGGTACCGTCGTGACGGTACCGGCACCGGCCTGACCGGGGCCACCGACGTCGCCTTCGGCCCTGGCAACCCCGCCACCGCCGTCACCTGCACCGCGACCTCGTGCACCGCCACCGCACCGGCCCACACCGCGGGCACCTCGACCACCCTCACCGCCACGCTGCCCGCCGGTGCGAGCGCCACGAACCTGTCCGCCGGATGCACCACCACGGCCGGGACCGTGACCTGCGCCCACGGGCCCATCGCCAACGGCGCCAACAGCCCCTCCAGAGCCCCCGGCTCACCGGTCCGCTCCATCACCGTCCAGCGCGTCCACGGACCTGCCGCCAACGGCCCCGACGGAGAGGTCTCCAACCACCTGCACGCCCACGTCCGCACCGGCGACACCCTGCCCCCGTCTCCACCCCCTACGGCAACCTCGTCCTCCAGGACACCACCCCGCCGGTGATCCTCGCCTCCGCCGGCATCGACTGCACCCCGATGCTCTCCATGCTGGAACACCTCACCGACACCGCGCACACGGCCCCCGTCACCGTCCTGCACACCGGCCGCTCCCCCGCCGACCACGCCCCGCGCACCGACCACCGCGCCCCCACCCACAAGCTCCCCATTGGCCAAACGACCCGCAACCCGCGGCTCGAGAGGCGGGGGACGACCAACCGAATCGCCGGCAACCCGAAGCAGGCTTGGGGCAAGGCCAAGGAGGCAAAGACGTGGAAGATCAGGCGCCCGCCTGACGTAGTGATGTCGAGTGCCTCGTGAAGCAAGGTGGAATCCATGCCGCACTTGCGCAGGCCGCAGCACGATCGCGATGAGATGTTGGATGGAGCGGCCGCGCCGGTCCAGTGCCGCCGGGACGCAGGCAGTCGAGGGCTCCACAGTTTTTTGCGTCCGACGTTCTGAACCGACTTCTGTCGGCGAAAACGCGGCTGTTCTGGGACGGGGTACCCAGCCGCGTCCCCGTCCCCCGCACCGCCGCTCTCGACATGTCCGTCCGCAACGGCCCCGCTCCGCCCGCAGCGTTCATGATCGACGACCAGCAGGTCCTCGTCCAGAACGCCGAGGTCGCCGGCAACAACGTGCACGTCTGGACCACCTCCGACTTCACCGCCGGCCCCACATGAAATGGCCAGGTCGCCGCTCACCTATTCATTCGAATTTCGATAACCAATCGGAATTCGCCACAGGGATTGGACTTTTCGGTACGGTGTCGCGCAGAGTCTTCCCGACCACAGGTGGGCTGTGGACGGCTCCGGGGTGAAGTGAAGTGAGTCATTCACGTGTTTGGTAAGGGTGTTGAATTCGAGGGTTCGCGAATTCCTCTCCATTGGGTTGGTGTTCATGCGGTGGGCCGTGCGAGCAGTCGTTCGACCGAGGTGACGGTGTCCGGGTGCTGACCAGGGGCGCGGGGGCCCTCGGCCGGGAGTTGGTCCGGAGCTGGCTCCGGACCACGGATCCCGGGGAGGTCGGCGCGGTGTACGCCGGGCTGCGGGGAGTCGGCCCGTTGGTCCGGGCGCCCTGGGGTGCGTTCCTGGTCCCGGGGTACCAGGATGTACGGCAGGCGCTGGTCGACCCGGCGCTGGTGATGCTCGACGCGTCCTGGCGGGACGCGCACACACCCGGCTGGCGGCGAAGTGCGGCGACCACGGCGCTCTGCGGGTCACTACTGATGCAGAATCCGCCGGAACACCCGGTCAACCGCCGCCCGTTGGTGGCGGCGCTCACCGCACGCTCGGTGGCGCTGCTGGGTGATCCGATCCGGGAACAGGTCTTGGTCGCCGTCGAGGAGTTCGCCCGGATGCTGCGTCGTCACGGGACGGCGGATCTGATCGGAGACCTGTGCAAGCGGCTGCCCGCCGAGGTGTTGTGCCGACTGACCGGACTCCCCGAACGGGACGCCCCACGGCTGGCGGAACTCGCCACAGTGATCTCCACCGGAGGTGAGATCCGCCGCCCCATCGAGGAGCTCGGGGTGGCCGACCGGTCGGCGGAGGAACTGCTCTGCTACCTGGGGAGATTCACCGCACAGCGGGATGCGTCGACGCGGCCGCCACTCGAACTCGGCTCGGTTATCACGCCTTTCACCAACGGCCAGCTGTTCGTCATGACCGTGGCGGGTCTCTTCACCACCACGCACCTGCTCGGCAACATCTGCGACCGGCTGCTCGGAATCACGCCGGACGGGCAGCGGAAGGCCACCGCCCCGGAGTACCGACAGGCGCTGATCGAGGAAACGCTGCGCTGGGACCCGCCGGTGAAACTGGCGACCCGACGGGCCGAACGCCCCACGGTGCTCGGAGGCCTGGAGGTTCCGGCAGGTACGGTGCTGCACCTGATGGTCGGCGCCGCACACCGCGACCCGGCCGGCTATCCGGACTCGGAGCCGGACGTGTTCGAGCCGGACCGGGACCACCGGCCCGGCTTCCCGTTCGGCCAGGGTGGTCACTTCTGCCCGGGCGCAGCACTGGCCAGGGCCCAGGCGGAAGCCTTCCTGGAGGGTTTCGCCGAGCACCTCCCGGCCGTCCGGCGCGGTGGGCCAGTGGTCCGTCGCGGCGGACCGAGTTTCACCGAGCTGGTCGCACTGCCGGTCACCCTGTGCTCGACCGCACGGCCGCTGACCCAGCACTCGACCGTTCCACGTCCCGCCCGCTCTGTGGCGACGACGCCCGCCCACTCCCCCACGGAGGACTCCGATGGCTGATCCGAACGACGCGTACGCCCGGCTGGTCAACATTCTGATCGGCCCGCTGGGGGTCGACTTCGCGCTGATCTCGCCCGACGCCACCCTGTCCGATCTACAGTTGGACTCGCTCGCGGCGGAGGAGTTCGTCCTGTTGGTCGCCGAGGAGTTCGGCGGTGACGGGTCCGCGCCGTACGAGCTCGCCGAGGTGCCACTGGCGGAGCTCGCCGCCAGGCTCGGCGGTACCGAGCCGACTGCCGCCGGGCCGATTGCCGCCGGGCTCGGCGGTGCCGAGTCCTCGAGTGGCGTCGGGCGGGTGTCCGGTTGAACCGAGTCGTGGTGACCGGTATCGGGATGGTGACCCCGGCCGGTGTGGGAACGGAGCGCAGCTGGGCCGCGATCTGCGCGGGTCGTCCGGTCGCGGCGGCCGATCCCTTGCTGGGTGACTCCCCGGTCGGGATCTCCTGCCGGGTACCGGAGTTCGACCCAGTGGCCCTACTGGGCGCGGGTCCGGCCCACCAACTGGACCGGGTCTCCCAGTTCGCCCTGACGGCGGTCCGCGAGGCGGTCGCCGGGTCCGGTCTCGACCACCGGGACTGGGACGGCACCCGGGTGGGCCTGGTGTTGGGCATCGGCGGGTGGGGCGCGACCACGCTGGAGGCGCAGCACCAGCGGCTGCTGGTCCAGGGACCGGCCAAGGTCAGCCCGTACTTCCTGCCGATGGCACTGCCGACCGGGGCGATCGCGCCGATCGCCATCGAGTTCGGTGTGCACGGGCCGACCCACGTCGTCTGCACGGCCTGCGCCTCGGGCACCAGCGCGATCGGCCAGGCGCGGCAGATGATCGCCACCGGGACCTGCGACGTGGTACTGGCCGGTGGCTGCGAGGCCTCCCTCACCCCGCTGATCAGCACCGGCTTCTCCCGGATGGGGGCGCTCTCTCGCCGGACCGATGATCCGGCCGGGGCGTCCCGCCCGTTCGACGCCGATCGCGACGGCTTCGTGCTCGGAGAAGGGGCCGCCGTACTGGTGCTGGAGACCGCAGACCACGCACGGAGCCGGGGCGCTCGTCCGCTGGCCACGGTGGCGGGGTACGCCGCGACCAACGACGCGTACCACGCGGCCGCGCCCGACCCGGCGGCCACGATGGCCACTGCCGCGATCCGGCAGGCGATGGCCGATGCCGGGGTCTCGGCCGCTGAGGTGGACCACGTCAACGCGCACGGCACCGGCACCCGGCTCAACGACGGCACCGAGGCCCGGGCGATCAGGGCCGCGATCCGATCCACTCCGAGCGTCACCTCCGTCAAGGGCGTGACCGGACACCCGCTGGGTGCCGCAGGCGCCATCGAGGCGGCCTGCACCGTGCTGAGCATCCGGGACGGTCTGGTGCCGCCCACCGCCAACCTCCGCCGGCTGGACCCGGCGATCGACCTGGACGTGGTGGCCGGACCGGCCAGGCCGCAGCGGATCGGAGTGGCGCTCAGCCAGTCACTGGGCTTCGCCGGGCACAACGCGGTCCTTGCCTTCACCTCGCCCTGACCCGTACCGGGAGACTCCCTCGCATGGACAGCACCACCCCGCGCACCGCCTGGCAACTCGTCGACGCCGCAGTCGGATTCCTCGCCCGGCACTACTTTCGGGTCGAACTGATCGGTTTGGAGAACGTGCCGAACGAGGGCGGGGCGCTGTTGGCGGCCAACCACGCCGGAATGATCCCACTCGACTCGGTGCTGATCGTCTCCTCCGTCCGGCAGCATCACCCATTGGCCCGAACCGTGCATGCCATCGCTGACGAATTGCTCTTCAAGGTACCGGTGTTGGGCGAGCAGGCCCGGCGGTCCGGGCAAGTCTGGGCGACCGATCCGGCCGCCGCCAAACGGCTGCTGAACGCAGGTCAGCTGGTGCTGACGTACCCCGAGGGCATCCGAGGACTGGGGAAGGGCTACGCGAAGCGGTACCAACTGCAGGACTTCGGCCGCGGCGGGTTCGCCGCCGTGGCGATGGCCACCGGGGCACCGATCGTGCCGGTCTCGGTGATCGGCACCGAGGAGGCGTATCCGGTGTTGGCCAACTGCAAGCCGCTGGCCCGCCTGCTGGATCTGCCGTACGCACCCGTCACGCCCACACTGCCGCTGCTCGGCCTCGCCGGTCTGCTGCCGCTGCCGGCGAAGGTCACCCTGGTCTTCGGCGACCCGATCAGGACCGAGCCGGCGGCCGGCGCCGCGGCGATGCGGGAGCAGGCCGGGGCCCTCACTGGGCAGGTCCGCTCGGTCATCCAGACGACGTTGGACGAATGGGTCGGCCGTCGCCGCAACGGCAGCTTCGGCTGACGCTCACGGGCGTCCGTCAGGCCCGCTCGGCAGCCGGCCGAGGAGGTCCGCGGCGTGACGCAGGTCCGCCGCCGTGACGGCGCAGCGGCGAGCGTGGCCCAGCAGGGCCACCCGGAACCGCTCACCGACCGGACCGCGCCACCGGGCGTCGTCGGCGCACTCGACCAGGCCCTCGGCGTGCCCGGCCAGCCGGGCCGCCCCAGCAGTCGCCAACTGGACGTAGCGGGCCGTGGGCTCACCCTGCGGAGCAAGGTCGCGGGAGGTGCCCGACCGGCGGGGCTCGAGCCGTTCGCGGACCGGCTTGTCGATCGGATCTCGGAGCGCCAGCCGCAGCGCCTCGGGGTCCAGTACCCCCGGCAGTTGGTGGCGGTCCAGCGCCGGGGCGAGCAGGACCGGGCGGGTGGCCTCCTGAACGGCCCGGACCACGCTCTCGGCCACCGCGACGGCGAGATCGGTGGCCGGGCACGGGGCGGGTGAGCTGCAAAGCGGCGACGGCAGTGGAGTCGGCCGGGTCCGGTCCGCCTGCCGATGGGCCAACGCGTTCAGTACGGCGGAGGCACAGAGGATCCTGGACCCGGCCGGGACCTCGACGCCCAGCCAGTCGAAGGCCTGGCCCGTCCGGTAGGTAGTGGCGGCGATCGGCGGCCACAGGTCGAACGCGGTCCGGACAGCGTCCCGCGCACCGTCCCCACCGGTGCCGGGATCAAGGGTGGCGGCCAGCGCGAGCGCGAGCGGGACGGTGTGGCAGAGCGCCTCGGTCACCACGGCCAGGGTGTGCTCGATGGCCGGCGCGGCAGGCTGGTGTTCGGAACGCCGGGCCAGGTAGCCGGCCAGGCCGCTGCGGGCTGAGCTGCCCAGGTAGGGGGCCAGGCGCCGACGCAGGGCATCGGCCCAGTCGGCCTGGCGACGCGTACCGCTCGCGTCCACGGCGGCGGCGAGCAGGCGGCTGAGTACCGTGTCGTCGGCCGCCGCGTCCCCCACCACCAGTCGGCGGGCGATCCGTTGGGCCCCTTCGGTCCAGTTCCGGGCGGGGATCAGGTCCTCGGAGTCCCGGTGCGCCAGCAGCCGTTCGGTCTCCTGGGCGGCGACCGCGGCAGCGGTCCGGCCCAGTGCCCGGGCGGGGTAGGAGACGGGGGCGCAGGCGAGCTGTCCGTGCGGGCGGCCTGCGTGGTCGAGACCTTCGCCGGAGCCGAGTGCGCCTGCCGCGCCGGCGGCTCGGAGCAGGTCGCTCGCGTCCAGTGTGTTGACCGGCACCAGGTAGGTGCCGAGCGGGGTGGGCAGCCGGAGCGGATGTCCGGCATGGATCCGGCTCAGGTGCCCGGCGAACAGCTCGGTGAGGCCGTCAAGGGTGAGCGGTCGGACACCGAGGGCGCGGGCCGGTGCGTCCAGCCAGGGGAGCTGGCGTGCACTCAGCAGGGCACCGAGAACGGCGCCTTCGTAGGACCAGAGGGCAGAAGGCCTGGGCGGTTGGGCCGGCGTCGTGGTTGTCGTGGTCACCTGGGGGAGCCTTCCGGGTTCAGTGGTCGCGCAGCAGGTAGAGCTGGTTGCCGACGATCTCGCCGTCGTAGGGGCTCAGCAACATGTTGGCGGTCTCGCGCTGCGCTGCGGCGAGGCCGCGCAGTGAGATCGCGTAGGCCTGCGGCGAGTGGCTGAGCGGGTAGTCGAACGTCGAGTCCAGCCAGGCCAGTTCGGTCCAGCTGGCGGGGACGTGGTGCGGGGAGGCGGGGCCACGGCCGTCCATGCCGGTGATGACGTCGTAACCGTTGACCAGGCTGATCACCTTGGTGTCCGGATCGGCTGGGCGCTTGTCGTCGATCGCCGAGCCCGTCGGCAGGACGTGGGTGAGCCGGTAGGTGGTGACGAACTCGAGATCGGCCGCCAGGTTCATCGCGGCCATGCCGCCGAGGCTGTGTCCGATGATCATCAGCTCCGCGCCGACCGGGACGCCTGCGGACTCCAGGGCTCGCCGGGCCGCCCGGGTGTACGTGGTGTCGGTGTGCAGCGTGTTGTCGATCCCGCCGATGATGTCCGCAGGGGTGTTGTTGCTCAGCTTGGCGAAAGACAGTCCCGGCAGCAGCAGGACGTAGCGGGTCGCGCCGTCGGTGCACTTGATCCGGCGGAGCAGCGCGGCGCCGTGGTTGCCCAGAGCGGCCATGTTGTCGAGGTAGCTGGTGATGTCGTTCACCGAATCGGCCATCACCTGGGCAAGCAGCGCGTCGGGGTCCACTGCCTCGGCGCGGCCCGGGCCGCGCTCCAGGTACGAGACCCAGCCGGACGGCAGGCCGAACACCGGGTCGGTGGGAGGGAGTTCTCCGTGCAGTAGCGCCCAGGCGGCGTCGTCGTTGAACGGGTTCTCGTCGAACAAACCCGCCCAGGCGAGCAGTTCCTGTGCCACAGGGCCCACAGTGGTCAAAGCCCGTGTGACACCCAGCCGTTCGACCAGAGCGAGCCAAGCCCGTAGGGTCGCCGGGCGGTCCCCGGCGGCCACTGCCTCGACCAGACCGGCCACCAGGGGTGACTCCAGGTTGGGGTGCCCGAACGCCGCGGCCCGTACCCGCAGGTCGAACGCATCCGCCGCCATCGCCACGGCGGCGGACCTGCGCCGGGCCACCGCTCCGGCCCAGCGGAACGCCTCGCCGACCGCCCCGCCGACCGGACCGAACCCGAGCCCGGCCGGGTTGAACAACGCCCGCGCCACCGAGGCGGCGGCCATGACGGCGGGCCCGGGCTCTCGCACCGCGTCGAGGGCGAAGCGCCAACCGGTCACCCCCGCGGTGAGTCCGGCGCCGGCCCGGCGCACCTCCAGGGCGGCCTCGGCGAGCAGAACGGAGGCCCGCAGCAGGAGTTCCGGATCCGGACCGGCCGTCGTCGGCTCGGGCCGACTCATCTCGGCAGAGGGGCGCAAGATCTCTCCTTCACGGGCGTGCTGTCCAGTAAGACCGCACGCTTGGTGCCGCCCCCTCCTGAGTACCACTGACGGCCGCTCCGAAGCTTCCCAGCAGCTCGGTGCACCACCATGTTCACCCGGACGTGGCGGTGCGCGGGCCCGAACCACCGCCCTGATCGCACACGTTGACGGACCGTGGTGCACGCGGCCCTGCAGCACCGTGGCAGCGCCGTGCGGGTGGACCGCGACGGCTACAAGGACGTCCAGATCACCCCGTGGACATCGGTGATCAGGGCCGGGATGTCGTCGCCGACGCCGAGCTCCGCATCAGGACGTCCTTCAGGCCGGCGCGGTCGTCCTCGCTCAGCGTGGTGGGGTGTCGGGTGAGCCGGCCATGGAGCGCTACAGCGCTGCCAACGAATCCACCACGGAGCTCGACCGGATTGTGGCTCGCCGCAACCTGATCGCCCACACCGGTTGGTTGAAGATCCTGCGGGCGTTGCAGGCCGGCGCCGATTCCGCCGCCCGACGCGGACGGTTCATGGGCGGTCAACGTCGACTCCACCACCTGCCGACCATCCTGAAGAAAGGGGCGGGACCCGTGTGGACGCAGAGGGCCGCGAGGCCCTGGGACGCTCCCGGGGCGGACTGCCCAGCAGGATCCACCTCCTGGCGGACGACCGCTGTCGCCCTCTGGCCTGGCTCACCTCGCCCGGCCAGCGCGGGGACAGCGCGGGGACAGCCCGATGTTCATCCGCTCATACAGGCCCTGAAACTGGCCCGCACCGGGGCCGGGCGTCCCCGCACCCGACCGGACCGGGCCCGCGGCGACAAGGCGTACTCGAGTCGCGCCAACCGCGTCTACCTGGGCGAACGTGGGATCAAGGCAACGATCGCCGAGCCGGACGACCAGCGCGCGAACCGCCGCAGGCGCGGCCGGGCCGGCGGCCGCCCGCCGTCGTTCGACCGCGAGCAGCACCGCCAACGCAACACCGTTGAACGCTGCATCGGGAAACTGAAGCAGCACCGGGCCGTCGCCACTCGGTACGACAAACGCGACTGCATCTTCAACGGAATCCTGGCCACAACAGCCATCGTGATCTGGCTCCGCGGCCTCACCGAAGAACCATCAGACACTGTCTAGCCGTCTGGCGACACGTGCAGGGCAGCAACACCGTGGACGACGTCGTCCATCGCCGGGTGGGCGGGACGTGACGATCGTTCAGGAGCAGAGTGCTCCGTTGAGCGTGTAGCGCGCCGGGATCGCGTTGGTACCCGAGTACGTCGCCTGGAAGCCGAAGCTCACGCTGCCGCCGGGTGCCAGTGTGCCGTTCCATCCGGTGTCCCGGGCCGTGACCGTGCTGCCCGACTGGCTCACCGTTGCGTTCCAGCCGTTGGTGATCCGCTGATCACCTGCGAAGCTCCAGCCGAGGGTCCAGCCGGAGATCGCCGAGGCTCCGGTGTTCTTCACCGTCACCGTCGCCGTGAAACCGTTGCCCCAGGCGTTGTCGATCCGGTACGCCACCGCGCAGGAGGCCGCCGACGCGTCGTCGTCCGCCTCCGTCGCCGTGAACGTCGCCGACTGCACGCCAGGACCACCGACCGTGAACGTCGCGCTGCCCGACGACGCGTCGAGGTCCTGCGCGGCGAGGACCGAAACCTGCTGTGCCGTCGCCCAGTCGGCCGGGGTGAACACCAGGGTCGCGGCTGCCGACAGGTCCTCGTCGCCGGAGTTCCGGGCCACCGTCACCGTCACGTTCTGCGTGGGCGCGGCCGAGAGCCGCACGCCCACCGGCGCCGAGCCACCCTCCGGGACCGTCACGGCCGCCGGTGCGACCTGGACCACGGGCGCCGCCGGGGCGCTGCGCCGCTCAGCCGCGAAGGCCGCAAGCCAGGCCAGCGAGGCGTTCCAGTTGATGGCCACCTCGTTGGTGGAGTACGAGCCGATGTCGTCCACGTAGCAGGCCGCCGGTGCGCAGCCCGCGAGCTTCTCCTTGGCCACCGGGTCCTCCAGGCCGGCGTTCGGCCCGCCCGCGAAGGAACCAGCCGGCGGGTGCGGCAGCGAGGCGTCGTTCTGGTGCGCCCAGAACCGGTGGTGCTGGTTCTCGGAGTAGCGGTCGCCGTAGCCGGTGACGTAGGAGAGGTCGAGTGCGTTGCGGCCGAGCAGATAGTCCAGGGACTCCAAGGCTCCGGCCCGATAGCGCTGTTGTCCGGTGATCTCGTAGGCGACGGCCAGCACCATCGCGTTGTTGGTGACTGAGCTGTTGGAGCCCCACACGTACCCGGTGGCGGGGAGCGGCACCGCGTAGCCCTGTCCGGCCATGGTGGACAGGTGGCCATCGGCGGCCGTGGTCAGCAGGCCGCGCAGCCGGGTCACGTCATCGGCGGGCAGGGTCACGCCGGGGACGGTGGCGAGGGTGATGCGGCCGAGCGTCGCGGTGCCGCCCCACCAGAACGCGTCGACGGGCTTGGTGTGGTGCGGGGAGGAGGTGACGGCATCCCGGTACTGGGACTCGCCCGTGGTGGCGAGGAGTTCCGCCGCCGCCCAGTAGAACTCGTCGGAGACGTCGGCGTCCTCGTAGGCACCGCCGCCGGAGTTGTCGCTCGCCGGGGCGAGGACGTTCGGGTTGGCCTTGGCGACCGTCCAGGCGTGGCGGGCCGCGTCCAGGCAGCGCGCGGCGAACGCGGCGTCGTACGGCGCGTACACCCGCGCACACTGCGCGGCCGAGGCCGCCAGGTTCAGCGTCGCGGCGGTCGACGGCTTGTGCGCCTCACGCTGTTCGGAATCGAGTTCGGGCCGGGTCGGCAGGGCGGTCCACTTGGCGTCGTGCATCTTGTGGAAGGCCATCCCGGCCATCGGCTTCCCCGCCGGGACCTGCATCCGCAGCAGGAACTCCAGCTCCCAGCGGGCCTCGTCCAGCACGTCCGGCGTCCCGTTGCCACGCTCCGGCACCCGCAGCGTCGCGTCGCCGAGCGCCGCGTCACCGCCCGAACGGCGGGCCCGCTCGAAGGAGTTGACCATCTCCCAGACCGAGATGCCGCCGTTGACCACGTACTTGCCCTGGTCGCCCGCGTCGTACCAGCCGCCGCGCACGTCCACTTGGTAGTCGCACACCCCGGACTGACAGGGGACGCCGGTGTCGCCCTTGTTCGGGGCGACGCCCAGGTGCCCGGCGGGGCGGGCGTACGCGCTGCCGCCCACCAGGGCGGCGTCGATCGCGATACCACTGCGCTGCTGGTAGAAGAACGACATGCTGTCGGCGCGCAGTCCGTCGTACAGCGAAGCGGAGATGTCGAAGGGGTGGCTGGTCCGGCCGTCGACGACCAAGGTGAAGCCGGTACCGGCGCCGGTGTACGCGCCGAAGTCCACCAGGTGCGTGGACTGGCCGGATGCCTGGTCGGCGCCGCGCACCGTGGTGGCGCCCGAAGCTGCCACCGCACCGGAGGCGTCGCGCAGTTGCCAGGCGAGCGGGGCGGTCGCGGAGCTGGCCGCGGTGGCCCGCTTGGGGCCGTCGGGCAGGTAGCCGAGCTGGTTGACCCGGACGGGCGTGTTGGCAGCGGCGGCCACGGTGGCGGCAGCCGCGACCGGAACGGTCAGGGCGGTCGTGGACAGGCCACCGACGGCCAGCGCGAGGCATGCGAGCACGGCGGCCGCGCGACGTGGCACGCCGCGGGCGGAGGTGACAGGAGGCACGGTGAAGCCTTCCTCAGGGGGTGGGGGGTCGAAGTGGGAGCGCTCCCAATGAAGCCAGGCGCCGGACTGCACCGTCAAGATGCTTGAACCACGTGGGAGTTGACCCGCCTTCGCCGAGGAGGGCCGACGGCCACGACGGCGGCTTCAGATGTTCGGGGCGTGAGGGGCGTTGCCGTAGTAGGCGTCCGGTCCGTGCTTACGGGTGAAGTGCCGGTCCAGCAGATGCTTCGGCGGTTCGGAGGCTTCCCCGAGGCGGGACCCCAGCGCCAGCGTGTGCAGCGCCATCTCCGCCACGGCCTCGCAGACGACGGCGTTCTCCAGCGCCGCCTTCGCGGTGGCACCCCAGGTGAAGGGTCCGTGTCGTGAGACGAGCGCGCCGGGGACCTCGTCGGCCCGCCGGGGGTCGCCGTCGAGCCGGGCGACGATCACCTGTCCGGTGTTGTACTCGTAGTCCCGCGCGCACTCCTCGGCACTGAGGTCCTCCGTTACGGGGACAGGACCGTTGAAGGTGTCGGCGTGCGTCGTGCCGAGTACGGGGATCGGGCGGCGCGCCTGGGCGAAGGCGACGGCGTGCGTCGAGTGCGTGTGGGTGACGCCCCCGATGGAGGGGAAGGCCCGGTAGAGGCACCGATGGGTTTCGGTGTCGGTGGACGGCCTCAGGCGTCCCCCGACGACCCGCCCGTCCTCCAGCGCCACCACCACCAGGTCCTCCTCGGTGAGGTCGGCGTAGGAGACCCCGGACGGCTTGATGACGAAGACGCCGGCCTCCCGGTCCACTCCGCTGACGTTTCCCCAGGTGAGGGTGGCGAGACCGGCCTCCGGGATGCGCAGGTTGGCCGCGAGGACCTCACGACGGAGGTCCCCCAGGAAGTTCTCGCTCACTACGCTCTCACCGTCTCTCCGGCATGCGCGGCGGGTTTCCCCGGGACCACTGTCCGGCAGGCCCCGCGGTCGCGCATGAGTGGGCTGGACCGATCGGGGCGCAGCAGGCATCACGACTGGCCCACCTGGGCCGCCCCGATCAGATTGTGAGCGCTAACAAGCTGCAATCTCAAGAGGTGCGCGCAGATTCCTGCCCACAACAAGCGATCAACGCTGCATAATGTGAACGCCAACATCTACACCTGGTCGACAATCCTCCGGTCGGTCCGAGATGTGTGCGGGCCGCGGCTGGTTCGGTACCTTGAGGGAAGGCCGCTCGATGAGGAAAGGAAGAGAGTTGACCCAGCTCCCAGACGTCTCGCGAGCGCCCACGATGACGGACGTCGCGCGCGTCGCCGGCGTGTCCCATCAGACCGTTTCGCGGGTGCTCAGCGACCACCCGAACGTCAGCGCCAAGACCCGGGCCGCGGTGACTCAGGTCATCGAGCAGCTGGGGTACCGCCGCAATTCGGCGGCCAGGGCTCTGGCCACCCGCCGGACCCACACGCTGGGCGTCATCGCGGTGAACACCACTCTGCACGGCCCCGCCAGCACCGTGGCGGGAGTGCAGGAGGCCGCTCGGGACCGCGGCTACCTGACGTCCGCCGTCACGCTACGGACCGCCACGCAGACAGCTCTCGCCGAAGCCATGCAGCACCTCGCCGGATGGGGCGTGGAGGGCATCGTCGCCGTCACTCCGCAACGCGCCGCGGTGCGCGCCCTGGCGGCATTGGAGGCACCGTGCCCCGTGGTCACCGTGGAAGGCGGCCACACCCTCGACCTGCCGGGGGTGTCGCTGGACCAGAACCTCGGCGCCCGCATGATCACGGAGCACCTTCTCGCGTCGGGCCACGCCACGGTGTGGCATGTGGCGGGCCCCCCCGACTGGCTCGAGAGCGAGGCCCGCACACAGGGGTGGGAGGACGCGCTGCGCGATGCCGGCGCCGAGGTGCCGCCCGTGCTGCGAGGCGACTGGAGTCCACTGTCGGGATACCAGGCCGGCCAGCAGCTGGCGGGGCGGGTCCTGGCATCACGAGGGCGGGGAGCCGGCCTCACGGCGGTGTTCGTCGCCAACGACCAGATGGCCCTCGGTGTCCTACGGGCCCTGCGGGAAGCGGGCCTGCGGACGCCCGAGGACGTGGCGGTCGCCGGCTTCGACGACATCCCCGAGGCGGAGTTCTTCCCGCCCCCGCTGACGACGATCCGCCAGGACTTCGCCTCGCTCGGCCGCGACAGCATCGGGCTGCTCCTGGACCACATCGAGGGCAGGACCGACGAGTCGACCCACCTGGTGGTGGCGCCCGAGCTCATCGTGCGCGCCAGCACGGCCCGCAGGATCGCTCCCTCCGGCGAATGACCCCCACGTGCCCGGCGGTTGACCCCTCTCGTAGGAGGCCGGGCCCGGGGGCACCTTCGTACGCGGGAAACCGGGCGCAGGCACCAAGGCCGCTGTCCGGTGCCCCCCGGCACCGGACAGCGGATACGGCCGCCGCCCCTCTCAGGCGGCGACCGTGGTGAAACTGTGGATCGTGGTCGACCGGTACAGCTCGCCCGGGCGCAGGACGACCGTCGGGTAGTCGGGGCGGTTCGGGGAGTCCGGGAAGTGCTGGGTCTCCAGCGCGACCCCCGCGTAGGCGTGGTACGGACTGCCTGCCTTGCCCGTGATGTCACCGGTCAGGCCTTGCGCGGTGTGGACCTGGATGCCCGGTTCCGTGGTGCGCACCTCCATGCGGCGGCCGGATGCGGGGGCGTACAGCACAGCGGCCTTACGAGGGCTGTCCCGCCGGGCGTCGTCGAGGACCCAGTTGTGGTCGAAGCCTCCGCCGGCGAGGGCCAGCTGCGCCTCCGTACGGCTCAGGACGTCGGAGAGACGCCGGTGCCGGCGCAGGTCGAACGGGGTGTCGCTGACCGGGCGGTGAGGACCGTCAGGGATCAACTCGGCGTCGACCGGGGTGTAGAGGGGGGCCGCGACCTCGAGGTGGTGGGCCAGGACGTTGCCGCGCCCCTCCCCTTCGAGGTTCCAGTAGGCGTGGTTGGTGAGGTTGACGATCGTCGGCGCGTCGGCGACCGCCTGGTACGACATCGTCAGGTTGTCGTCGCGGTCCAGCGTGTAGGTGAGGCGCACGTTCAGGGCACCGGGGAATCCCTGGTCGCCGTCGGGGCTGTGCAGGAACAGACGGACACCGGTGCGGTGCGCCGAGTGGAAGGGTTCGCACCGCCACAGGCGCTGGTCGAACCCGTCGGGACCACCGTGCAATGTGTGCCCGGTCTCCTGAGTGGCGAGCCGGTGGGTGACTCCGTCGACGACGAGCCCGCCCCGCGCGATGCGGTTGGCGTAACGGCCCACCGTCGCACCGAAGTAGCGTGCGGAACCTTCGCGGGCGGCGGGGTCGCGGGGCGCGAGCACCACGTCGGCGGTGTGGCCCCAGCGGTCCGGCAGGATCAGGGAACGGAGCCGGGCGCCGCGCGTGTGGACCTCGGCACGGGCCCTGCCGGGAAAGCCGAACCGCCACCTCTCCCCCGTTCCCCCATCGTCCAGACGCAGGGGGCGGGCCGTCCGCGGTCAGGCGGCCGGCTGCCCGGGCTCGGTGGCCTGGTCGACAGATTCGCATACGTGTTCCATGGCGGCATTCCCTGGAAGTCGGTCCACCGGATGCGCGCCGGGACCAAGCTGTGATCGCGGCACGCGAACGCGGTGGCACGGGCTGGTGGGCTGCGGAGCCGGCCTCAGCCGGCGGCGGGGCGGCGGCCGCTCATCAGGCGTTGCAGCACGATGAACACGAGCAGCAGGGCGCCGATGACGATCCGGGTCCACCAGGAGCTCAGCGTGCCCTGGAAGTTGACCACCGTCTGGATCGTGCCGAGGACGAGCACGCCGAGGGCGGTGCCCAGGACGAAGCCGGAACCTCCGGTCAGCAGCGTGCCGCCGATCACGGTGGCGGCGATCGCGTCGAGTTCCATGCCCATGGCGTGGAGGGCGTAGCCGGAGAGCATGTAGAAGGTCAGCAGCAGGCCGCCGAGCGCGGAACACAGGCCGCTGACTGCGTACACGGCGATCTTGGTGGAGCCCGTGGGAAGACCCATCAGGCGTGCGGAGGCTTCGTTGCCGCCCAGCGCGTACACGTTGCGGCCGAAGCGCGTGTGGTGCAGGACGACGAAGGCGATCACCAGCACGGCCAGGGCGATGACCACCGGGATCGAGACGAACAGTCCTCCCGGGCCGTACAGCCGGGTCTGCGCGATTCCGGCCGCGGTGGGGTCGCTGATCGTGATGGATTCGGTGCTGATCGTGTAGCAGAGCCCGCGGGCGAGGAACATGCCGGCCAGGGTGACGATGAACGGCTGGATCTCGAAGGTGTGGATGATCCAGCCCATGAGCGTCCCGCTCGCGGCGCCGCCGAGCAGGACCAGGGGGATGACGGTGGCCAGGGGCCAGCCGTGCGACTCGACCAGCCAGGCGGTGAGCATGGTCGACAGGGCCACCATGGAGCCGACGGACAGGTCGATGCCGCCGGTGAGGATGACGAAGGTCGCCCCGACCGCGACGACCAGGAGGAATCCGTTGTCGATCAGCAGGTTCAGTACGACTTGCGCGGAGAGGAAGCCCTCGTAGCGCACCGATCCGACGCTGAACAAGACGGCCAGCAGGACGGCCGTGACGATCAGTGGGATACGGGTGCGGGTGCGTGGGGACACGGTCGCGAAGGGGCGGGTGAGGTGCGCGGCGACGCTCGCGATGCCGGTACTCATGCGCTTGCCTCCTGCTGCTGCGGTGCGGCGCCCGCTGTGGCGTGGGATCGGGGAGTGGCCGCCCCGCGGCGGCGCAGGACCTTGGCCCGGAAGACCGGGGACTGCACTAGGCAGACGACGATGACGACGAAGGCCTTGAAGACGAGGGTGGTCTCGGGTGGGACGCCGAGGGTGTAGACAGTGGTCGACAGGGTCTGGATGATCAGGGCGCCCAGGACGGTGCCGCCGAGGGAGAAGCGTCCTCCGGTCAGTGCGGTGCCGCCGACGACGACGGCGAGGATCGCGTCGAGCTCGATCCACAGGCCGGCGTTGTTGCCGTCGGCGCTGGAGACGTTGGAGCTGATCATCAACCCGGCGACGGCCGCGCACAGCGCGCTGAAGACGTAGACCAGGGCGAGGAGACCGCCTGCCCGGATGCCGACCAGGCGGCTCGCGGCGGGGTTGCCGCCGACGGACTCGATCAGCATGCCGAGTGCGCTGCGGCGGGTGACGAGGGCGGTGAGCGCGACGAGGGCGGCCGCCAGGAGGACGGCGAACGGGAAGGTCAGCCAGTAGCCCCCGCCGATCATTTTGTAGGGGGCGCTGGTCACCGTGACGATCTGGCCGTCCGTGATCAGCTGGGCGACGCCGCGGCCCGCGACCATGAGGATCAAGGTGGCCACGATGGGCTGGACCCCCAGCCCGGACACCAGGAAGCCGTTGGCGAGGCCCAGTACGAGGGCGACGCCGAGCGCGAGGGCGACGGCCGTGAGCAGGGTGGCGACGCTGCCGGGATGCGCGGCGGTGGAGATGTGCCCGCAGGCGAGGGCGCCGGCGATGGCGACGGTGGAACCCACCGAGAGGTCGATCCCGCGGGTGGCGATGACCAGGGTCATGCCGAGCGCCACCAGGATGAGTGGCGCACCGAACTGGAGGATGTCGATGAGGCTGCCGTAGAGATGGCCGTCGCGTACGCGGACGGAGAAGAAGTCGTGGTGGAACGCGAGGTTGCCGAGTAGCAGGGCGAGCAGGATGAGCGCGGGCCACAGCAGGCGGTGGCCGGCCAGCCGTCTCCCGATCGCGGCGGCCGCCTCGGACTTGGCGGGCTGGGTGGTCATGAGTCCGTTCCGGTGGCGATGGTGGTGAGGAGGCGTTCGGGCGTGACGGTGTCGTCGTTCGCGAGGGTGGCCACCATGCGGTGGTCGCGGAGCACGGCGATGCGGTGGCTCAGGCGCAGGACCTCTTCGAGTTCCGCCGAGATGAACAGCACGGCGGTGCCTTCGCCCGCCAGGCGGGCCACGAGTTTCTGGATCTCCGCCTTGGCCCCGATGTCGATGCCCCGAGTGGGTTCGTCGAGGATCAGGAGCCGGGGTGCGGTCAGCAGCCAGCGGGCGAGGAGGACCTTCTGCTGGTTGCCTCCACTGAGGTGGCGCACCTGTGCTTCGGGGTCGGCGGGCCTGATGTCCAGGGCTTCGATCCAGTGCCGCGCCAGCTCGTCCTGTTTCGCCCGGGCCAGCGGCCTGGTCCAGCCGCGGGCGGCCTGCAGGGCGAGGACGATGTTCTCGCGGACCGTGAGCTCGCCCACCAGTCCCTCGGACTTGCGGTTCTCGGAACAGAACGCGATGCCCCGGGCGATGGCGTGGCGGGGGCTGCGCAGGACCACCTGCTCACCCTCGATGCTCACTTCTCCGGCGTCCGCGCTGTCCGCGCCGAACAGGAGGCGCGCCACCTCGGTGCGGCCCGAGCCCAGGAGGCCGGCCAGTCCGATGATCTCGCCGGGATGGATGTCAAGGTCGTACGGTTCGATCGAGCCCGTACGGGTCAGCTGTCGGGCCTGGAGGAACGGCTCGCCGGCCGCCCGTTCGGCCGCTTCCCCGTGGGCACGGCCGGACAGCTGGTCGAGGGTGGCCAGTTCTCCGCCGATCATGCGCTGTACCAGCGTCACCGGCGTGAGTTCCCCGATCGCGTACTCGCCTTCCAGCCGGCCGTTGCGCAGGATGGTGACGCGGTCGCAGAGGTCAAACACCTGGTCGAGGAAGTGCGTGACGAACAGGATGGCCACACCGCGGTCCCGCAGGCGCCGCACCAGTGTGAAGAGCTGGGCGACCTCCCCGCGATCCAGGCTGGAGGTGGGTTCGTCCAGCACGAGCACCTTCGCCGAGACGTCCACCGCCCGGACGATGGCGACCAGTTGCTGCACCGCCAGGGAGTGCGAATCGAGCAGACTGGTGACGTCCAGATCGAGGTCGAGTTCCGTCAGCAGCTCTGCCGCCCGCTGCCGCATCGCGGACCAGTGGATGAGACCGAACCGGCGCGGTTCGCGCCCGATGAGGATGTTCTCGGCCACCGAGATGTTCGGGCAGAGGTTGACCTCCTGATAAACGGTGCTGATTCCGGCCTGTTGCGCCTGGAGGGGGTCCGTGAACGCGTGGGGCCGGCCGTCCACGAGGATGGCGCCGCCGTCGGCGGGGTGGACACCGGTGAGCACCTTGATCAAGGTGGACTTCCCGGCGCCGTTCTCGCCCATCAGGGCGTGCACCTCACCGGGGAAGAGCCGCAGGGCGACTCCGTCGAGAGCGAGCACGCCCGGGAACCGCTTGCGGATGTCGTGGGCTTCCAGGACCGGCCGCGGGCCGACGGCGCCCGTGGCCGGCGGGGTGGACGGATGCGTCATCCGCCCTCCTCTCATGGGTGGGTTGGTGGAGCGGGCTCCGGAGGGTGAAGGAGGCGCCGGAGCCGGACCTCCTCCGGCACCAAGAACCCGTCGCGTCAGTAGTTCCGGGACGGCAGGGCGGCCGCGGCCTTGTCCTGCGGGAAGACGCCCTCCTGGGTCTCGACCCGGGTCGGCACGCTCTCCCCCGCCACGACCTTCTTGGCCAGCTCCATCAGTTGGTCGCCGAGCATCGGGTTGCACTCCACCACGATGTTGATCTTGCCCTCGGTCATGGCGACGAAGGCGTCCTTGATTCCGTCCACCGAGATCACCTTGATGTCCGTACCGGGCTTCTTGCCGGACTCCTCGATGGCCTGGATGGCACCGAGGGCCATGTCGTCGTTGTGGGCGTAGAGGACGTCGATGTCCTTCTGGGACTTCAGGAACGCCTGCATGACCTCCTTGCCCTTGGCGCGGGTGAAGTCACCCGTCTGCGAGGCGACGATCTTGAACTTGCCGTCGGCACGGATGGCATCGGCGAAGCCGGCCTTGCGGTCGTTGGCGGGTGCTGAGCCCGTGGTGCCCTGGAGCTCGACGATGTTGACCGGGCCCTGTTCGTTCGCGTACGCGCCGGTCAGCCACTCGCCCGCGGACTTGCCCTCCTTGACGAAGTCCGAGCCCAGGAAGGTCTTGTAGAGGGAGGTGTCCTTGGTGTCCACGGCCCGGTCGGTGAGGATGACCGGGATGCCCGCATCCTTGGCCTCCTTGAGCACCGTGTCCCAGCCGGACTCCACGACCGGCGAGAAGGCGATCACATCGACCTTCTGCTGGATGAAGGTGCGGATCGCCTTGATCTGGTTCTCCTGCTTCTGCTGCGCGTCGGAGAACTTGAGTTCGATCCCGGCCTTCTTCGCCGCCTCCTGGACGGACTTGGTGTTGGCGGTACGCCAACCGCTCTCGGCGCCGACCTGGGCGAAGCCCATGGTGATCGTGCCGCCGGAGCCCGTCTTGGCCCCGGAGGCCGGGGCGGAGGTGGGACCCTCGGTCGAGCAGGCGGTCAGCGCCGAGGAGGCGAGAAGGGCGACGGTGAGGACGAGGGCTGCTCTGCGAGCCATGACGGGTGTCCTTTCGGGGGCTACGGATGAGGCTCCGCACGGCCGGTGCCGGACTGCGCCCGTGGTCATGGGCGTGGCGGGGCCGGGGCGGGCGCCGGGGCCGGGGGCGGAGGCGGAGGCGGGGCGACAGGAGCGGGATGCCCTTGAGGGGGCGCCGTCGCATTGTGAGCGCTAACAAGCCAGGTTCTCAACCCCTTTGCGCGCGTTACCTGTCCGTTACCGCGTCGCGTGCGACAACAACGCGGACTCCATCCGTTCGCGCGACCATCGACCCCGCCTACCGGAATTGGAGTCCTCAACCCGCGTCGCA
Organism: Streptomyces sp. NBC_00435; assembly: GCF_036014235.1. GTDB lineage: Bacteria > Actinomycetota > Actinomycetes > Streptomycetales > Streptomycetaceae > Streptomyces. The sequence goes on along the minus strand of NZ_CP107924.1, from coordinate 7,220,474 downwards.
GCAAATGCACATCGAACCGCGGCCCCGTATACGAAGGCCGCCGCACATGAGGGTCTCCCGCATGATCCACGCCGACCCCTTGCCTATCGACATTGTTAGCGCTCACACTGCAAGCTCATCGGATCCTCCGCCGACCGCCTGGATGGTCGGGACGGCATCTCCGGCTGCCGGGCCACGCCGCGTGCCGCCCACGGCTCCTTCGAAAGGCACTCTGTTGACGTCACCCCATCTCCTCGCGCCCGCCCCTCCTTCCGAGGAATCGGAGCAGTACACGGTCGGTGTCGACTTCGGCACCCTGTCGGGCCGCGCCGTGGTGGTGCGGGTTCGCGACGGTCAGGAGCTGGCCGCGGCGGTCCACCCCTACCGGCACGGCGTCATCGACCGATACCTGCCGCAGGGCGGTGCGCCGCTGCCTCCGGACTGGGCCCTGCAACACCCCCAGGACTGGCGGGAAGTACTGCGTCGCGCCGTCCCGCAGGCCCTGGCGGCGGCCGGGATCGATCCCGCCGCCGTGATCGGCATCGCCACCGACTTCACCGCCTGCACCGTCCTGCCCACGCTGGCCGACGGGACTCCCCTCGCCGAGACCGAGCTCGCCGGACGGCCCCACGCGTGGCCCAAGCTGTGGAAGCACCATGCCGCCCAGTCCCATGCCGACCGCATCAACGAACTCGCCCACGCCCGCGGGGAGAAGTGGATCGCCCGCTACGGCGGCCGGATCTCCGCCGAGTGGCAGTTCGCGAAGGCGCTCGAGGTTCTGGAAGAAGACCCGCTCGTCTACGAAAGCTGCGCCCGGTGGATCGAGGCCGCCGACTGGATCGTGTGGCAGCTCACCGGAACCGAGTCCCGCAACGCCTGCACCGCCGGATACAAGGGCATCCACCAGGACGGCGCCTACCCGAGCGAGGAGTACCTGGCCGCGCTGAACCCCCGGTTCGCCGACTTCGCACGCACCCGCCTCGAATTCCCCCTCTCCGCACTGGGCTCACGAGTGGGCTCGCTCAGTACGGAGGCGGCAGCGTGGACAGGACTGCGGCCCGGCATCGCCGTGGCCGCGGGCAACGTCGACGCCCATGTCACCGCGGCGGCGGCCCAGGCCGTCGAGGACGGACAACTGCTCGCCATCATGGGGACCTCCACCTGCCACGTCGTGAACGCCCCCGTCCTCGCCGACGTCCCCGGCATCTGCGGTGTCGTGGCCGGCGGGATCGTCGAGGGAACCTACGGCTACGAGGCCGGCCAGAGTGCGGTCGGCGACATCTTCGCCTGGGTGCTGGACCAAGGCGTCCCGTCGGACTACCTCGCCGAGTCCGCCGAGCGCGGCGAGGACCTGCACACCCTGCTGACCCGGAAGGCCGCCGGCCAGCCGGTCGGCGGACACGGACTGGTCGCCCTCGACTGGCTCAATGGCAACCGTTCGGTCCTCGTCGACCACCACCTCTCCGGAGTCATCGTGGGTCTCACCCTCGCGACCCGCCCCGAGGACGTCTACCGCGCGCTGCTCGAAGCCACCGCGTTCGGCACCCGCGTCATCGTGGAGGCCCTGGAAGCAGGCGGCGTACCGGTCCACGAGTTCATCGTCGCCGGCGGACTGGCCAAGAACGAACTGCTGATGCAGATCTACTCCGACGTGCTGCGCCGCCCCGTCTCCCTGGCCGCGTCCGACCAGGGCCCCGCCCTCGGGTCGGCCATCCACGCCGCCGTAGCCGCCGGCGCGCACGGCGACGTACGGACGGCCACCGCCGCCATGGGCCGCCGGCTGCCGGCCGTCTATCTGCCCGACGCCACCCGGGCCGCGGCGTACGACGCCCTCTTCGCCGAATACCGGCTCCTGCACGACCACTTCGCCACGGGTGGCCTGCTGCACCGCCTCAGGCACATCCGCGACACGACCCACACCGCGGGCTGACCCCCGCCCCGTTGACCGTTCCCGGCATTCCCGCCCGCCCGCCGCCCTCACCACCGTTGCGGGACGTCACCTTCAGGAGTCCATGTGCCCAGCCGAACATCCCCCGCCCAGGAAATCTGGTTCCTCACCGGCAGCCAAGGCCTGTACGGGGAGGAGACGCTGAAGCAGGTCGCCGAACAGTCGCTGCAGATCGCCGCCGCGCTGGCCGACGCCTCCGGCACCCCCGCGCGCGTGGTGTGGAAGCCGGTACTGACCGACGCCGACGCCATCCGCCGGGTGTGCCTCGACGCGAACGCCGACGACCGGTGCATCGGGCTGATCGCCTGGATGCACACCTTCTCGCCGGCCAAGATGTGGATCGCCGGACTGGACGCGCTGCGCAAGCCGTTGCTGCACCTGCACACCCAGTCGAACGTGGCCCTGCCCTGGGACACCATCGACATGGACTTCATGAACCTCAACCAAGCCGCCCACGGAGACCGCGAGTTCGGGCACATCCAGACCCGTCTGGGCGTACCCCGCAAAACGGTGGCCGGCCACGTCACCGATCCCGAGACGAGCGCACGCGTCGCGATCTGGGCGCGGGCGTCCGCCGCACGATCCGAACTGGCCACCCTCAAGGTCGCCCGCTTCGGCGACAACATGCGCGACGTGGCCGTCACCGAGGGCGACAAGGTCGAGGCCCAGCTGCGCTTGGGTGTCTCCGTCAACACCTACGGCGTCAACGACCTGGTGAAGGTCGTCGACAACGCGGACGAGACCGACGTGGCTTCCCTCGTCGAGGAGTACGCCGACCTGTACGACCTGGCGCCGGAACTGCGACCGGGCGGCGAACGGCACGACGCGCTGCGTTACGCGGCCCGCATCGAAGCCGGCCTGCGCACCTTCCTCCAAACGGGCGGCTTCGGGGCCTTCACCACCAACTTCGAGGACCTGGGCGGACTGCGCCAGCTGCCCGGCCTCGCGGTCCAGCGGCTCATGGCCCAGGGGTACGGCTTCGGAGGAGAGGGCGACTGGAAGACCGCCGTCCTGCTGCGCGCCCTCAAGGTGGCTGCCGCCGGCCTGCCGGGCGGCACCTCCTTCATGGAGGACTACACCTACGACCTGACACCCGGCAACGAACTCATCCTCGGCGCGCACATGCTGGAAGTCTGCCCCACCATCGCCGCCTCCAGGCCCAGCTGCGAGATCCACCCCCTCGGCATCGGCGGGCGGGAGGACCCGGTGCGGCTGGTGTTCGACGCGGCACCCGGCCCGGCCGTGGTGGTCGGGCTCGCCGACCTCGGCGATCGCTTCCGCCTGATCGCCAATGACATCGACGTGGTGGCACCCCCGCACCCGCTGCCGGCACTGCCCGTCGCCCGCGCGGTCTGGCGGCCCCGCCCCGACCTGCGGACCTCCACCGAATCCTGGCTGACGGCCGGAGGACCGCACCACACCGTCCTCAGCACCGCCCTGACCTCCGACCACCTCGACGACCTGGCGGAAATGCTCCGCCTGGAGCTCGCCCTCATCGACGAGACCACCACCCCGAAGCAGTTCCGGCGCGATCTCCGCTGGAACCAGGCGTACTACCGGCTGGCACTGGGCCTTTGACCGTCAGGCGCGCCTGGCGAGCGATGCACCGCATCTGACACGGTGCCCGGGGCCCGCCCGTGGACATGGAGAAACGGGCGGGCCCCGGACGGGGTGGGCGCGTGTCACGCGATGGTGCAGGCGCTCCCGTTCAGGCTGAACCCGGAGGGCTTGGCGAAGCCGCCACTGAAGGTTCCCTGGAATCCGAAGGACGCCTGGCCGCCGGCGGCGATCTCCGCGTTGTAGCCGACGTTGCCGGCCGTGACGGCTCCCGACGACGGGGAGACGTTCGCGTTCCAGGCGTTGGTGACCTGCTGCCCTGAGGGCAGGGTGAACGCGAGCTTCCAGTTACTTACCGGGGAGGAGCCGGTGTTGGTGACGGTGACGTCGGTGGTGAATCCGCCCTGCCAGACGTTCGGCGCGTACGCCACCTTGCAGGCCGTGGAGCCTCCGGGGCCGCCCGGGTCACCGGAGGAGCCCGTGTTGACCGTCGAGGAGAACGAGGTCAGGGCGAGGCCGGCGCCGTTCTGCCAAGGCTCGAATCCCGCCTGAACGCTCGTCAGGTACCAGCTGTTCTGCGCCAGTCCCCTGGAGACGGCCTGCCGGACGAAGTCCATGACGTCGAAGTTCCAACTGCTGATCGCCGACGGCGCGACGAACGACAGCACGTCGTTGGAGCCGTTGTTGCCCGACCACACCTCCCACTGGCGCCCTGCCACGGTGGCGGAGCCGACCGGGGAGCCCACGGGCTGTACCGGGCCGACCTTGTGGAACCACACCATGATCTCGGTCCGGCTCACGCCGTCGATGCGCGGCGTGGGGTCGAGCCAGATGTCGTACGCGGCGTCGTACGCACCGTCGTTGACATAGCTGTACGAGATGCTGGTGGGCGCGGTGGAGACGCTGTCGAGCCGGGCGGGGAGGTTCGTGCCGGGCGAGCAGTTGGTGTAGTGGCAGCCGTTGTACACGGACGGGTAGGACTTCGGGGCTCCGTTCGTGGGAACCGAACCGTCGGCCCGGGTGATCCTGAACCCCGAGTCGGTGACGGCGATGCACTGGCTGTCGTTCGTGCCCCAACGGTTGTTCTGGACGACGTAGCGGCCCTGGATCGTCGCCGACCCGAACGTTTCACAGATCGTGGTGTCGGCCTGAGCCGCCGATGCGGCGGTGAGCAGCGCGGCCAACGAGACGAACACGGTGAGCAGCGCGCCCAGCAGGCCCAGCGCGCTGGGGGCGTGGTGCGGTGAAGGTCGCATGCGGATCCACTTCGAGAGACGGTGATGGGGGGGTGTTCCCACAAGGCGAAGAGACGTGACGGGTGGACGTGTTGAGGCCGGGCAGGTCCTCACGGGCTGCCCGGCCTCGTCGTACGCGGAGATGTCTCCGGGCGGGGCGGGCTGTTATTCGAGCAGCTCCGCGTACGAGCCCATGGCCAGGGCGATGTCCGCCTGGGCCCAGAACCGGTGGTATGTGAAGACGGGCGCCGCGCCGCCGGCGAGGTAGGCCTCGATCTTCGGCCAGGCCGGGTCGTCCTTGTAGAAGGTACGGATCGAGGCGAAGGTGGAGGCGGAGTTCACCGCGTCGCCGTTCGGCATCTTGCCGGTCCACGTGCTGGGGACGTAGACGGGGTTGTTGAAGCGGCTGTAGTCGGTCCGGGTCTCCTGGACGGCGACGCCCAGGGGGTCCTGGTGATGGGCCCACATGCCGTCGAGGAGGGCCTTGGCGACCCGCTTGGCCTCGGCGTTGCCTGCCTTCGCGGCGTAGTAGGTGAGGGTCTTGGCGTAGGCGGCGGCCACGCCCACGTCGTCGGTGTAGTCGGCGACGGTGACATGCAGGCCCGCGTTGGCGCCGGGCGCCGACGCGTTCCAGGTGTCGGGGGCACCGGACCACTTGAGGGTGGAGGGGATGCGGTAGGTGCCGTCGGGGTTGATCGTCGTCTTCGACAGGGCCCAGCCGACCCACTTGTCGAGCACGGTCTTGGCGGCGGCGTCGCCCGTCTGCTGGTAGAGCTCGGCGACCCGCTCCATGGACCAGGCCTGGAACCCGAACCACTGGTTGGACGCCGGGTCCTGGTAGACGGGCTTCTCGTCGTAGAAGAGGCCGTGGAAGGTGGGGGTCCCGGCCGGGGGCTGTGCGTACCGTCCCTGCCAGCTGTTGGTCGCGCCGCCCGCGATGGCGCCCTCCTCGGACTGGAGCCAGCGGTAGAACTCCAGCTGCCGGTCGAGGCTGGTCGCCCAGTCCGCCGAGCCGGTCGCCGACTTGGGCTTCAGCGGGGCGTACTCACTGAGCGCGTAGGCGGTGAGGGGGTTCTGGTAGCCGCCGTGGGCGTGGCTGGAGCCGATCCGCCAGGACCAGGCGGCCGAGGTGTCGGTGGCGCCGCCCCAGGCGTAGTACCAGGACATCAGGTAGTGCGCGCTGTCCTTGCCGGTGCCGGCGGGGCAGACGGTCGGGCCGACGCAGTTCCCGGCCTTCTTGAAGTACTTGTCGAACATGGAGTACCGCAGGTAGTCGCCCATCTTGGCCGCCTTGGAGACGGTCCCGGTGACCTGTGACTGCTTGCCCTGCTCCTTGGCCCAGATGTCCGCCCAGTACGCGGCCTGGATGGCGCGCGCGTCGGCGTCCGGGGCGTTGGTGAACTTCCACTGCTTGGCGTAGGAGGAGTCCCCGGTGAAGAGGTCGAGGTAGCCGTTCCTGCCGCCGTAGGCGAACTTGTCGCAGGTGGGGTGCGGAACGGTCTCCCAGACCGATTCCTCGGGTCCGCGCTGGAAGGTGTTGATGTACGAGGGCCCGGTCGCGGTCGGGCCGGCGGAGCACTTTCCGGGCTCGTTGCCGAATCCGTAGACGTTGTCGACGTCCTGGAGCCAGTGCATCCCGTAGATGTCGTCCGTGCCGTACGTGCTCTTCAGTTCGCCGGCGATCGGGTCGACACCGGAGGTGACCGTCCCGTCGAGCTTGGCCGGGTACTGCGAGGGGAGGTCGTGCTCGGGGGCGTAGGTGGCGGGCTTGGAGGCGTTGTACGAGCCGGTGGTGGGCTGGTCGGCGTGGGTGGGGATCATGAACTTCTCCATGACCTCCCACGCGCCGTTGAACTTGGTCCAGTCCCCGGTGATCTTCCCGTACATCGCCTGCAGCCAGATCAGGTAGCTGTAGGCCTCCGAGGTCGTCTCGTGCCCGTGGTCCGGGGCCTCGACGATCAGCGTCTCGACGGAGTGGTACGGGATGCCCTCCGGCGAGAAGTACCCGTTGGCCGGGTCGGTGATCTTCCCGTGGAGGTCGAGGAAGCGGGCGTCGTACGTGGAGTCGGCGGCCAGCTGGGCCACCGTCACCTCGACCTTGGCGTGGCCGGGGGCGGTCGCGGTGAAGACGGCGGAGCCGCTGCCGGTGGTGCCGGCGGCGACGGTCACCTTCTGGGCGGTGTTCCAGTTCGCCGGGGTGAAGGTGAGCTCGGCGGGTGTCGCGGTGAGGTCGGTGTTGCCCGAGGTACGGGCGACGCCCACCGTGACGTTCGCGGCCGGCTGCTTGGAGAGCTTCAGATCGAAGGTTGCCGTCTCCCCACGGCGTACGGAGAGCTGCGCGGGGGTGGCTACGAGCGCGGGGCCGGCGGCGACGGTGATGCCGACGGGAGCCGACTCGGCGGAGGCTCCGAGGCTGTCGTAGGCCTTGGCGTAGAGGGAGTGGGAACCGGCGGCGAGGCTGGTGGCGGCTGAGGTGAAGGGGGCCGTGGTGTCTGTGCCCAGGAGTGTGGTGTCGCTGTAGAACTCGACCTTGCCCACGGTGGCGCCCTCGGCCGCGGCGGCGGTGGCGGCGAGCGGGACGGCGGTGCCCACTGTGTAGACCGCGCCCGCGGTGGGGCTGGTCAGGACGGCGACCGGGGGCTGGTGGGCTCCGGTGCACGGGGTGCCGTTGACGGCGAAGGAGGTGGGGGCGGCGTTGGTCCCGCTGTAGGCGAACTGGGCGCCGGTCGTGACGGCCGAGCCTGCGGCGATGGTCTTGTTCCAGTCCGGGGCCGCGACTCTGACGGTCTTGCCGGTCTGGGTCCAGGTGCCGTTCCAGCCGTTGGTGAGCTGCTGGTTGCCCGTGTGGTCATAGGTCAGCGTCCACCCGTCGAGCGCGGTGGTGGACCGGTTGGTGAGGGTGAGCTCAGCGGTGAAGCCCGAGCCCCAGTCGTTGGTCTTGTAGTCGACGCTGCACTCCACCGCGGCGGCCGCGGCGGCGGTGGCGCCGACGGCCGTGAGGCCGAGGGGGAGGGAGAGGGACAGGGTCGTGGCCGACGCGGTGAGCAGTCTGCTGCGTCGGACGCGTGGTCTGGGTGGGGGATGTGCCGACATGCGGATGTTCTCCTCGCGGCTCGGGGAGACGGGGATGGGAAGAACGACTGCGCACAAGCTCTGAATCAATGGGAGCGCTCCCACTCTGCAGAGGAGGCGAGGTGCCGTCAAGACGCGTGAAGAGTCGAAAGAGTTCCGCGAGGAATTTACTCAACCCCTCTTTTGCTTGGCGGTAGTTGCCGCTACGGTCTGGCCCAAGCAAGTGGGAGCGCTTCCATGGTTGGTGTGCCGTCACAGCGCGACCTTGCTGCGAGGGCTCGCCCATGTGACGGCCCCGCGTCTGTCAGTGCTGCTCGGCGGAGCAGCACTCGCCTTGCGCGACGGCGTTACCTGCCGAGCAACGGCCAGAAGGTCCCAGGCACGCAGAGCCTGGTGGACGCACTTCATGTGACCGGCGTCCGCGATCCCCACCGGCCCGCGGCATTGCCTACAACGGCCTGAGCCGGCGGCCCACCCACCTGCCCGACGGGCCGTCCGGCCACGGCCTGCCCCCTCCACACCCTCAACATGCCTGCTTGGAAGACGTGTCGAGGCTCAATCCTCGCCCCCGGCCACAGCCCGGTCCCACCCGGCCGCGGGTCAGATCGGCGAGAACTCCTATGGACGGCCGTTCGGCGATTGCCGATCGCCGATCGCCGATCGCCGATCGCCGATCGCCGATCGCGCCATGGTGTGGCCGGACGCCCGCACCCCCTCATCCACCCGCTGGACCTGCCACACCTGGAAGCACCCCTCCGGCCCAGCCCGACCACCCCCACCGCATTCGGCACCGGGCTGCGCGACCGCCCGCGCGCCCTGAACTGAAAGGCACCCCACGAAAATGAGCCGCACAGCCATCGGCACGACTCCCCGCACCACGTCCCGTACGACCAGGCGCACCGCCTTGCTGGCGGCCCTCAGTCTCGTCACGGCCGCCGGTGCGACCGCCACCGTGTTCGGCACTTCCGCCGGCGCCGCCACGGCGGGCTGCAAGGTCGAGTACCAGATCACGAACCAGTGGAACACCGGGTTCGGCGCGAATGTGATCGTCACCAACACCGGTGACGCGGTCGCCTCCTGGACCCTGGAGTGGTCCTACGCGAACGGCCAGCAGGTCACCCAGGGCTGGAACGCCACGATCACCCAGTCCGGGGCCGCGGTAACCGCCAAGAGCCTCTCGTACAACGGGAACCTGGCCACGGGCGGTTCGACCTCCTTCGGCTTCAACGGCTCGCACACCGGGACGAACGCGGTACCCGCGACGTTCAAGCTCAACGGCGTCACCTGCAACGGCGCGACCGACCCGACCCAGCCGCCGACCACTCCCCCGACGACACCGCCCACCACGCCGCCGACCACGCCGCCGACCACCCCGCCGACCACCCCGCCGCCGTCGGGCGGCAAGGCCGACAACCCGTACGCCGGCGCCAAGGTGTACGTCAACCCCGAATGGTCCGCCAAGGCCGCCGCCGAACCGGGCGGCTCCAGGGTGGCCAACCAGCCCACCGGCGTCTGGCTCGACCGCACCGCCGCCATCGCCGGATCCAGCACCTCCATGGGCCTGCGCGCCCACCTGGACGCCGCGCTGGCCCAAAAGGGCAGCGGTGAAATGGTCGTCCAGCTCGTGATCTACAACCTGCCCGGACGGGACTGCGCCGCCCTCGCCTCCAACGGCGAGCTCGGCCCGACCGAGATCGACAAATACAAGACCACCTACATCGACCCGATCGCCGCCATCCTCGCCGACGCCAAGTACGCGGGTCTGCGGATCGTCACCACCGTCGAGATCGACTCTCTGCCCAATCTGGTCACCAACGTCTCCGGCCGCCCCACGGCCACGGCCAACTGCGACGTGATGAAGACCAACGGCAACTACATCAAGGGCGTCGGCTACGCACTGAACAAGCTCGGCTCCATCGCCAACGTCTACAACTACGTGGACGCGGGCCACCACGGCTGGCTCGGCTGGGACGACAACCTCGGCGCCTCCGCCGAAATGTTCAAGCAGGCGGCCACCGCCGAGGGCTCCACCCTCTCCAAGGTCCACGGCTTCATCGTGAACACCGCCAACTACAGCGCCCTGAAGGAAGACCACTTCAAGATCGAGGACTCCGTCAACGGCACCTCCGTACGCCAGTCGAAGTGGGTCGACTGGAACCGCTACACGGACGAACTGTCCTACGCCCAAGGCATGCGCACCAAACTCGTCTCACTCGGCTTCGACACCAACATCGGCATGCTCATCGACACCTCCCGCAACGGCTGGGGCGGAACCGCCCGCCCGACCGCACCCGGCCCGCTGACCAGCGTGGACACGTACGTCGACGGCGGCCGCTACGACCGGCGCATCCACCTCGGCAACTGGTGCAACCAGGCCGGCGCCGGGCTCGGCGAACGGCCGCAGGCCGCCCCGGCCGCAGGCATCGACGCCTACGTATGGATCAAGCCGCCGGGCGAGTCCGACGGCGCGAGCAAGGAGATCCCCAACAACGAGGGCAAGGGCTTCGACCGCATGTGCGACCCCACCTACGCGGGCAACGCGCGCAACGGCAACAGCATGTCGGGGTCCCTCCCGGACGCGCCGCTGTCGGGCCAGTGGTTCTCGGCTCAGTTCCAGGAGCTCATGAAGAACGCCCACCCGGCACTGTGACCCACCGCCCATGAGAGGCCCGGGGCGGTACGGAATCCAGCTTCCGAACCGCCCCGGGCCTCGGCACGCTCCGGAAAACCCGCCAAGGGAAGGCTTCGTCCCGACCCATTCCGGCCACCGCCCCGGGCTCGTCGACCGAAGCCGTCCGCCCTGGGCAAACCGCTCAGGAGGAGTCCCGCACCACCAGTTCCGTCGGAAGCACCCGGCTCGGCCCCTCGCCCGCCCCCTGCCCCGGGGCGCTGCCGGCCCCGGGCCCTTCCGCGATCTGGTGGAGCAGCAGCCGGGTCATCGTGCGGCCCATCTCCTCGATCGGCTGGCGCACGCTCGTCAGCGGCGGATCCATCAGCCGGGCCACCACTGAATCGTCCACACCGACCAGGGCCACGTCCTCGGGGACCCGCCGCCCCGCCTCGCGCAGCACCCCGCGGGCACCGGCCGCCATCACATCGGATCCGGCGAAGACCGCGTCCAGGCCGGGTGCGCGATCCAGGAGCTCGCGCATCGCCCGGCGGCCGCCCTCCTCGGTGAAGTCGGCGGTCGCCACCAGGGACTCGTCGGGCCGGATCCCCGCCTCGGCGAGCCCCGCGCGGTAGCCGCCCAGACGCGCCCGGGCCACGTACATGTCCAGCGGCCCGGTGATGGTCGCGATCCGGCTGCGGCCCCGCCCCACCAGGTGGGCGACGGCCGCCCGTCCCGCGCCGATGTTGTCGGAGTCCACGTAGTCGACCGGCTCGGCCTCGGAGCGCCGGCCGTTCATCACGACCGGCAGCCCGAGCTTCACGATCCGGTCGGGCAGCGGGTCGTCGCCGTGGACGGACGCCAACAGGACGCCGTCGACCCGCTGGGCGGCCAGGTAGTGCTCGAACCGCTGACGCTCGACCTCGGTCCGGACCAGGGTGAGCAGCAACTGTTTGTCGGCTTCGGCCAGCTCGGCGCTGACCCCGCGGATCAGGTCGAGGAAGTACGGCTCCGAGAAGACCCTGGCCTCGGCCTCCGGAATGACGAGGGCGACCGCATCGGTCCGGTTGCCGGCCAGCGCCCTGGCCGCCTGGTTGGGGACGTACCCCAGCTCGGCCACGGCGCGGGCAACGGCCGCCCTGGCCTGCTCGCTCACCCGGGGCGAGCCGTTGATGACCCGGGAGACCGTGCCCCGGCCGACGCCGGCCAGGGCCGCGACCTCTTCCAGGGTGGGCCTGCCGTTCTGCCGTCCGCTCACGACTTTCGAACTCCCCTCGTGCGCCATCGCGCTCCGCGCCGGGCACCGGCCCGGTCAGCTGAGCAGGTACTTTAGGTGAATCGGGCAAGGCAGTGGGCCCCACCTCGTCGCTCCGGCACACGGTACGCCGACGGAGGATGTGGGAGCGCTCCCACACTAGCCTCGATTCCCTCACTCCGCCACGGTCTCGTTCACTGTCCGACGGGCCGCAACCGGAAATGGGACCCCGAGGTGCGGCGGGAGCCCATCTCGATTGAATTCGCGTTCACCTCTTGACACCCACCCCTACTGGGCAGCAACCTTCCGGCAACGACGTGGGAGCGCTCCCATCCAGGGGTGCGACAACGGCCTTCCCCATCGGGTCCTGGCGGGCCCCTCGCCGAGCCGCGAACACCCCGCCGGACCCCCCTGGCGCACAACGAGCACCACCTTGGACGAGGAGAGTTCATGCGCACTTCCAGCAGCAGACGCGGACGCCGCACCGCGATCAACGCAATCGCCGCAGCCGTCGCCGTCGTGACCGGCGCGGCCCTGCTCACCGGTTGCGGCGACGACAGCCCCGCCGGAGATGACGGCACGGCCGCCAAGGAGCAGATCACGCTGCGGATCGGCACCTTCGGTTCCTTCGGCTACGACGACGCCACCGGGGCCAAGCTCTACGCCGAGTACACGAAGGCGCACCCGAACATCAAGATCGAGGAGTCGAACGTCGCCGACGGCCAGAAGTACTGGGACACCCTCAAGCTGCGCCTCTCCCGCGACAGCGGTCTCGCGGACATCCAGGCCCTGGAGGTGGGCTACATCGCGGAGGCGACCGGCCCCGCCATGGCGGACAAGTGGACCGACCTCGGCAAGACGGGCGGCGCAGACGTCGGCGCCTTCCTCGACTGGAAGGTCAAGCAGGCCACCACGGGCGACGGCAAGGTCATCGGCCTCGGCACGGACATCGGTCCGATGGCCATCTGCTACAACAAGGACCTCTTTGCCAAGGCCGGCCTGCCGACCGATCGCACCGAGGTCGCGAAGCTGTGGGCGGGCGACTGGGCGAAGTTCATCGCCACCGGCGAGACGTACAAGAAGAGCGCCCCGGAGGGGACCGCCTTCCACGACTCCGCGAGCGGTCTGTTCAACGCGGTGATCTCCAGCGAGCCGGTGCAGTACGCGAACACCAAGGGCGAGCTGGACTACGAGAACAGCCCGGGCGTGAAGAAGGCGTGGGACACCGCCGTGGTGGCGGCGAAGGGCGAACTGACGGGCAAGCTCCGCCAGTTCGACGAGAAGGGCACGTGGAACGCGGCCTTCAAGAACTCGAAGTTCGCCACGGTCGCCTGCCCGAGCTGGATGACGGGCATCATCAAGGAGCAGGCGGGCCCGGAGAACCAGGGCAAGTGGGACATCGCCGCCCCGCCCGTGGCCGGCAACTGGGGCGGTTCCTTCCTCGCCGTGCCGAAGTCGGGCAAGCACGCCAAGGAGGCCGCCGAGCTGGCCGCCTGGCTCACCGCACCGGCGCAGCACGCCAAGGTCTTCGGCGTGAACGGCAACATCCCCTCCTCCAAGGACTCCCTCAGCTCCCCGGCGGTGCAGGGCGCCAAGCTGCCGTACTTCGGTGAGACCCCGGTCGGCAAGATCTACTCGGAGGCCGCGGCCGGCATCACGCCCGCCCCGATCAGCCGCTGGGACGGTCAGGTGAAGACCTTCCTCACCGACAACGGCATCCTCGACATCGAGCAGCGCGGCACCGACCCGGTGAAGGCCTGGGAGAACGTCAAGAAGCTGGTCGCCGACAAGATCGACCAGTAACGGGGCAGTGTGACGGCCCGCCGCCACCCGCTGCCTCCCCGCGGGTGGCGGCGGGCCGTCGACCGTCCGCCCCCACCGCATGACTGCACGCATCGACCTGGAAGGACGCCCCCGTGGCCACCTCCGTACGGGCGACGGGTGGCGGCTCCGCGCCGCCCGCCGCACAAGCCCCGGGCTCCAGCGCCGGCCCCGGCTCCCACAGGCAGCGGCCCTCGGGCCGGAGCGGTTGGCGCAGCACGCTCTACCGCCTCGATCTGAAGGCGATCCCGTACGTCTTCATCGCTCCCTTCTTCCTCACCTTCGCCGCCTTCGGGCTCTTCCCCCTGATCTACACGGGCTGGCTCTCGCTCCACCGGGTGGAACTGGGCGGCAGCGCGCAGTGGAAGGGGCTGGACAACTACAGTTCGCTGGCGACCAGCGAGTTCTTCTGGAACGCGCTCGCGAACACCTTCACCATCGGCGTGCTCTCCACCGTTCCGCAGCTGCTGATGGCCCTCGGCCTCGCGCACCTGCTCAACTACAAACTCCGTGGCCAGGGCTTCTTCCGCGTCGCGGTCCTCGCCCCGTACGCCACCTCCATCGCGGCGGCGTCCCTCGTCTTCGCCCAGCTCTTCAACACCGACTACGGCCTGATCAACACGGTCCTGGGCTGGGTCGGCTTCGAACCGGTCGCCTGGGAATCCTCCAAGTGGCCCGCCCAGATAGCCATTTCGACGATCGTCACCTGGCGCTGGACCGGCTACAACGCACTCATCTACCTCGCGGCCATGCAGGCCGTACCGCAGGATCTCTACGAGGCCGCGGCCCTGGACGGGGCCTCGCGCTGGCGCCAGTTCCTCAGCGTCACCATCCCCTCCATCCGTCCGACGATCCTCTTCACCGTCATCGTCTCCACCATCGGTGCCACCCAGCTCTTCGGTGAGCCGATGCTCTTCGGCGGCAGCGTCGGCATCAGCGGGGGCAGCGGGAACCAGTTCCAGACGCTGAGCCTGCTCATGTACGAGAAGGGGTGGGTGACCGGCGCGCTGGGCCAGGCCTCCGCCATCGCCTGGGTCATGCTGCTGCTCCTCCTGCTCATCGGCGGGCTCCAGGCGCTGATCGCTCGCTCGAACCGCAACCGCAGCCACCGCCGTAGCAGCCGATCCGGCCACATCCGCACGAAGGCGGGGAGCTGAACCCATGACCCGCACACTCGAAAAGACCACCACCGCGGCGCCGCGTGCAAGGCGTCTTCGCTCATCGGCGGGCCGTCAGCACCATGCGGGACCGCTGACGTACGTCCTCCTCGGCCTGGCCGCCCTCGTCTCCCTCTTCCCGCTGTACTGGAACCTCGTGGCCGCCTCCCACACGGGCGAGCGCGTGGTCGAGGCCCCGGCCCCGCTCCTGCCCGGCCCCCGGCTCTTCGACAACCTCACCTTCGCCTGGAACCAGGTCGACATGGGCGAGGCACTGGTCAACACGACCGTCGTGGCCGGACTCGTGGCCCTCTCCACCGTCCTGTTCTCCACCCTGGCCGGCTTCGCCTTCGCCAAGCTGCCTTTCAAGGGCCGGGGCGCCCTGCTGGCCCTCGTGGTCGCCACCATGACGATCCCACCACAGCTCAGCGTCATCCCCCTCTACCAGATCATCACCGACCTCGGCTGGGTCGACCAGCTCCAGTCGGTCGTCCTGCCCTCGCTGGTCGCCGCCTTCGGCGTGTTCTTCATGCGCCAGTACCTCATCGAGGCGCTGCCCGTGGAACTCGTCGAGGCGGCCAGGATGGACGGCGCCCACAGCCTGCGCATCATCTGGCACGTGGTCCTCCCCGTGGCCCGACCCGCGATGGCAGTCCTCGGAATGCTCGTCTTCGTCCAGGCCTGGAACGACTTCTTCTGGCCGTTCATCGCACTGACCCCGGACGGGAATCCGACCCTCCAGGTCGCCCTGGCCGGCCTCGGCGCAGGCAACCACACAGTCGACCAGGCCGTCGTCCTGACCGGCGCACTCATCTCCACGCTGCCGCTGCTGCTCGTCTTCGCCGTGCTCGGCAAGCACATCGTGGGCGGCATCACCGCCGGCGCCGTCAAGAACTGACGGCGTTCATCGAGGAACGACCTGCCTCGTCGGCCTGTTCGCGCCCCCTCTTCCGGCACCGGTTCATCCGGCACGACTTCAACCACACTTACGTTGGGAGCGCTCTCCTATGACCGCGTCCGAGACCCGGCCACTCACCGCCACCCGCACCTTCCCGCCCAATTTCCTGTGGGGCACGGCCACCGCCGCCTACCAGATCGAAGGCGCCGCCGGAAAAGACGGCCGTACCCCGTCCATCTGGGACACCTTCTCGCACACCCCGGGCAAGGTCTTCGAGGGCCACACCGGTGACGTGGCGGTGGACCACTACCACCGCTTCCCCGAGGACGTCCGGCTGATGTCCGAACTCGGCCTGGGCGCCTACCGGTTCTCCGTCTCCTGGTCCCGGGTCCAGCCGACCGGCCGGGGCCCGGCCGTCCAGAAGGGCCTGGACTTCTACCGCCGGCTCGTCGACGAGCTGCTCGCCGCCGGCATCACTCCCGCCCTCACCCTCTACCACTGGGACCTCCCCCAGGACTTGGAGGACGCGGGCGGCTGGCCCGAGCGCGCCACCGCCGAGCGCTTCGCCGAGTACGCGGGCCTCGTCTCCGACGCCCTCGGAGACCGGGTCAAGCACTGGATCACCCTCAACGAGCCCTGGTGCAGCGCGTTCCTCGGCTACGCCTCCGGCGTGCACGCCCCCGGCCGCACCGACCCGGTCGCCGCCCTGCGCGCCGCCCACCACCTCAACCTCGGCCACGGCCTCGCCGTCCAGGCCCTGCGGGCCGCACTGCCCGCAGACGCCCAGCTCGCCGTCTCCCTCAACCTCCACGAGGTGCGCCCCCTGACCCCGTCGGCCGAGGACCGGGACGCGGCCCGGCGCATCGACGCCGTCGGCAACCGCATCTGGCTCGGCCCCATGCTGGAGGGCGACTACCCCCAGGACCTCCTCGTGGACACCGCGCACCTGACCGACTGGTCCTTCGTCCGGGACGGCGACACCGCCACGATCCACCAGCCCTTGGACCTCCTCGCCGTCAACTACTACACCCCGACGGTCGTCTCGCACGTCGCGCCCGGCGACCAGAAGCCGCAGGACGACGGCCACGGCAACAGCGAGCACTCCCCCTGGCCCGGCGCGGACGAGATCGCCTTCCACCAGGCGCCGGGCGAACGCACGGCGATGGGCTGGCCGGTGGACCCGAGCGCGCTGTACGACCTGCTGACCCGCACCGCCGCCCGGTACCCCGGACTGCCGCTCGTCATCAGCGAGAACGGAGCGGCGTACGAGGACGAGATCGGACCCGACGGCACGGTCCATGATCCCGAACGCGCCGCCTACATCCACGCCCACCTCGGCGCCGTGCACCGGGCGATCGCCGACGGGGTGGACGTACGCGGCTACTTCCTCTGGTCATTGCTCGACAACTTCGAGTGGGCCTACGGCTACGCCAAACGTTTCGGCGCCATCCACGTCGACTACGACACTCTGGAGCGCACACCCAAATCGAGCGCGCACTGGTACGCCCGTGTTGCCCGGACGGGAGAGCTGCACGCTCCTGGCGGCGCGTAGCCCACGACGGCGCACCGATTCGCGGTGGACGGGTTCTGCGCCCTGGCACGGTGAGCCTTTCCGGTCACAGCACCAGTCAGCGGATGGGCAGGCGGGCGGGATCAGCGATGATCTGCCGGACGGTCGACCACGCTGCGCCCGGCACCGGTCCGCGGCGCCCCAGCACGGAGGGGCTCACCACCTCCGGGTTCCAGGCCCGGACGGTGACCCGGGCGGCCAGTTCGGCGCGGGCCGACGGGAGGAGCCAGTCGCCGAGTTCGGTGTAGGCGCCGCCCAGAACGAGGCCGTCCGGGTCGATCAGGTTCACCGTCGAGGTCAGGGCGAGGCCCATGGCCCGTCCTGCTCGGTCCAGGGCGCGCAGGGTGGCGGCGTCCCCGGCGGCTGGCCGCTCGGCGAGCAGGGCCACCGGGTCGCCGACGGGGCCCAGCCCGGCCTCGCGCAGCACGGCCGCTTCACCCGCGTACTGCTCCGGACAGCCGCGTGCCCCGCAGGAGCAAGGGGCGCCTTCCGGGTGGACGGGCAGGTGCCCGAGTTCGCCCGCGAAGCCGCGGGCGCCCCGGAACAGCTGCCCGCCGATGACCAGTGCGGCACCGATTCCGGCCTCGGCGGCAGGACGCGGCCTCGGAGTCCGCCTCGGCGCCCAGCGCGGCGGCCTCCGCCAGCACCTCTGGGGCCGGCCCGCGTTGGCCCGCTCCACGCGACGCCAGACCCGGGGTTCACCACGCAGGTCCACGACGCACGCGGCGAGATGGGTGACGCCGATCTCCAGGCCGAGGCCCGCGGGACCCCGATCGTTCAGGGCCAGCGCCCGTCCAGGGCGGCCGACCCGTCCGCTGGGCGCGGTCTCCGTCTCGGTCGGCGCTCACCGGCCGATGAGCCCGTCGACCATGGAGGAGACGGCCGGCCTGGTCAGGCCCGTGTGCCCGGCCACGTCCGCTCGGGAGAGCGGTCCGTGCGCGGCGACCACGCCGATCACCACCGCGAGGTTCCGCCGGCGCATCCCCTGCTGCGAGGCGGGCGCGGCCTCCGATCCCCCGCTCCCCCTGCCGGTCCCCGTCATCGGCCCGACCCTCCTATCGCTCTCCCGCCGGGACCTCCTGCAAGGCCGGCGCCCGCCGCAGCGTACTGGTGATCCGTTCGAGCGTGTCGTCGTCACGGGGTACGGGCTCCAGTACCCGGCCCTCGGCGGTCCGCCGGCGCCGGGCGACGGCATCGGCAGGCTCACCGGTGAGCAGGGCGGCGGCCTGGGCGGCGGCCCCGAGCGCGACCAGTTCCCGGGCCTCGGGCACCTGGACCGCTCGCCCGGACAGTCGCAGGACGGTCCTCTGCCAGGCCCTGCCGCGGGCTCCGCCGCCGATCAGCAGGAGTGGTTCACCGGGAGCGGGTCTCTCGCCTCCGGCGCGCGGCACGTCGTCCAGGGCCGCGAGCAGGGCGTGGGCGGCGCCGTCGTAGGCGGCCTGGAGCAGCTGGCCCGGCGTCGTGTCGTGGCGCAGGCCGTGGACCAGGCCGGAAGCCTGCGGGAGGTCCGGAGTGCGCTCGCCGTCCAGGTAGGGAAGCACCACCGCCGTGCCGCCTCCCTCGACGTCCTCGCGGTCGCGGCCTACGAGAGCGGCGAAGCGGTCGACGGCGAGGGTGCGGTTGAGCGTGCAGGCGAGCGGCAGCCAGCCGCCGAGGGCATCGGCGAAGCCGGCGACGGTTCCGCCGGGGTCGGCGGGCCGCGTCCGGCCGACGGCGTAGACGGTGCCGGAGGTACCGAGGCTCAGCACCGGACGCCCGGGGGTCAGGCCCAGCCCGAGGGCGGCGGCCATGTTGTCACCGGTCCCGGTCGCCACCAGGGCGCCCTCGCGCAGTGGCATCCCGGCCCGGACGACGCCCGCCCGGGCTCCCGGCGGGAGGACCTGCGGCAGCAGCCCGGGGTCGAGGCCGATCCTGCCGAGAACGTCCTCGTCGTAGCCGTCCGGCCCCCACCAGCCGGTTCCCGACGCGTCTCCGCGGTCCGTCACCGCTTCACCGGTCAGCCGCTCCGTCAGGAAGTCGTGGGGAAGCCGGACGGCCGCGACGCGGTCGGCGGCGGCACGCTCATTCGTGTGCAGCCAGGCGCACTTGGCGGCCGTGAGGACGCTGCCGGTGCGGCGGGCGAGCTCTGCCGCACCGAACGCGGCTGCGAGTTCGGCGGCCTGCGGGGCGGAGCGGACGTCGTTCCAGAGCAGCGCCGGGCGGCCCGGCCGGCCGGCCGCGTCGAGGGTGACCAGGCCGTGTTGCTGGCCGGCGATCGAGCAGGCGGCGGCGCGATCCATGAACCGCTCGGCTGCACGTCGGCGGAACGCACCACATCGCGAGCGCCGTGGTTCAGGCGGGTCAGCGCTGCAGGGTGAGCAGACCCGGCCGGTACGGCAGCTTCAGGTAGTCGGTGTTCTCCGGTGTGGTGGTGGGGAGGCCCTGATAGAGGAACTGCAGGTTGCAGGGATCGATGGTCATGGTCTGGTCGGGGTTGTTGCGGACCAGGTCACCGTGGCTGACGCCCTTGGCCCAGGTGGAACCGCTGTTGGCCTGACCCGCGAAGGGGTTGCTCTCGCTGCCGGCCTGAACGGTCCACGGACCGTTCAGGCTGGATGCGGTGAACGAGCGGAAGTAGCGGTTCGAGCCCTGCGCCTCAACGATCATGAGGTACTGGTTCCGGCCCTGGACCTTGTAGACCTCCGGCGCCTCGAACAGAAGGTCCGTCGCGTCGCTCATGACCGTCGTGTACGAGGAGCCGAAGTTGCCCGGGAAGTTCCCGATCGGCATGCTCGCCCGGTAGATCTTGCCGTTGTCGGCGGCGAAGAACAGGTACATGTTCTGGTCATCGGCGATCATGGTCGGGTCGATCGGGGCGTCCCTCCGGTCCCCGGGTCCCACGGGCAGGCCGCCGGTGAACAGCGGCTGCGCGGCGGACCAGCCGTTGGGGTTGGTGGGGTCGCTGGAGGTGCGGTAGTAGAGCGGCCACTGACTCCACTGAGACACCATCACCCAGACGTCCTTGGGCGCGAAGTAGAACAGTTCGGGCGCCACCGCGGGTTCGTTCATCCTGGTCTGGGTGGCCGCCCCCATGTCCGACCAGTTCGCGAAGGGGCTGAACGCCGTCGAGCCCCACGCCGTTCCGTTGGAGGTGGTCGCGTAGACCAGGCGCTTGCCGTTGTACGTGGTGGTGGAGAAGTCCTTCAGCGCCAGCTGCCCGTTCGCCGGCTGCGCCAGCGGACCCGTCGAGGTCCACCGGTAGGCCGACGGAAGAGCACACGCGTTGCTCACCCCGGACAGGCCGGTCCACTTCTGGTTGCCGCCACCGTGGCACGACCGGGTCTGCACCCCCGTGCCGTTGGCCGTGCCCCAGCCTGAGACCTCCAGACACAGCCCGGACCGTACGCCGACGATCGTGCCGTCGGAGTTCACCCGCCACTGCTGGTTCTCACTGCCGTTGCACGTCCAGATCTGCACCGGGGTCCCGGACGTGGTGGCGCCGCCCCGGACATCCAGGCACTTGTTGCCGTACACGGTCAGCTGGCTGCTGTCCGTCAACGTCCACTGCTGGTTGATTCCACCGTGGCAGTCCCAGATGTGCACGTTCGCGCCGTCGGACTGGCTGAAGCCCGCCACATCGAGACAGCGGCCGGAAGCAACACCGCGCAAGTCGCTGGTGGTGGCCGCCTGAGCCGGGCCTGCGACGAGCAGCGCCGCCAACGCGGCCAGGGTCGCGACCGCGGCGGCGAGCACCGCGGACAGGGGGCCGCGGCTGGAACTTCGTCTGCGCATTTGAGATCTCCTTTGTAACCGGATGAGCTGCCACCGGGTTGGGCAGGGGCGACCTGCCCTCGGCGCGGCAGAGCGGCAGAGCGGCAGAGCGGCAGCAAGGTGTGTGGTGGGGGACGCCGGAAGATTGTTAGCGCTAACAATTTGCAGCTCGCGCATGGGCGTTGGAGGCAGGAGACCAGGGGCCTGAGCGACTGTCAAGATCTTCTGCAAGAATCCGTCGGACCACTGAAACAACATCAGGACGGTCAACCGCAAGGGGAGCTGATGAAGTCGAGGCCCAGCAAGTCGACCTCGACCCGTAACGGGACCGCACTGCCCACCTGAAGCCAAACGGCTCTGCCGCGGACTGGGACGGCCCGCAAGGGCGCGTGGTCGCGGATCATGGCCCAGAGGACATTGCCGCGGCGCCGAGCGAGGGCGAGAACTGCTCGCCGCGCCTTTTGCCTTCCTTCCCCTTCCGGTCGCATTACGCCCTGGAGACCGGGTAGAAGAGTACGCTGACCTGCGCGGAGAGGTAGCGGTCCCGCTGGAGGCCGCGGTGGTAGCGGCGGCGTCCGCGCAGGTACCCGCCGACCGTCCCGGAGTCCCAGAGGACGGGTGCCGGGCGGGCAAACGCGGTCAGGCGGTCGGGGCCGGCGAAGGCGGTGGGTTCACCGCCGGTCGCGGCGACGAACCCCGTTCCAAGAGTGCGCCCCATGCCGGGCATCGCGAGGATGACGACGTCCTGGTGCCGCCGGAACCCGGTTTCGACTCGGCCGTCGAGTTCGGCCGCTTCGTCGCTGTGGGCGGCTACCGAGCGGGCGACGAGCTCGGTGCCCAGCTCTTCGCCTCGCAGGGCGGTCATCTGGTTCTGGTCAGCTTCCACGGCCCGGACTGCGAGCGCGGCCGCCCCGCCGACCTTACGGTTGCGGAGCCATGCCTCCAGCCGCCTGGCAACCATGCGGCGGATCGCGGCCGGGGTCCGGTAGGCGGTCAGCGAGAATCCGCCTCGTCGTTTCATGACGCGGCGGGACAGCTCGGGCGCGATTCCCTCCGCCAGCTCGTCGTCGCACTGTTCCCGCAGCCGACGTCGTCTCACAAGCGACCGAGTCGCGACGCCATGGGACCCTCGGCCGGCTGCTGGAACCGACCGCGGCGTGGGGCACAGACTGGCGCGCGGGGCCGCCGCACTGACGGCGGAGATCCGGTACGCGATCACGTCGACGCCTTCCAGACGCTGGTCGAACGGCGGGGTCGAGTCGAAGCCGACCACGCCGAGGGTGTGCGAGGTGCGGGTGACCAGAACACGGTCAGCGGGGTCGGGCCGGTGGTCCAGCTCCCGGAATTTCCGCGCGCATCCGCTCCCGTACGCCGGACGTATGCCCCGACAGCGATCCGAACAGACCCTTGACGGACCACTTGTGAGCGTTAACACTCAGGTATCGCCAGGCCGGAGCCGCCGCGAACCCGGACTTCACACAGTGCGAGGAAACGGCTCCCGACCGGCCCCGCTCGACCGCTTCCGGCTTCTCCCAACCGGGTCGCACCGTGCCGGTCGCGGAACATCACTGGAGGAACTGTGCGGAAGCTTTCAGCCGGCCTTGTCACCCTGGGCCTGACGCTGTCGCTGGCAGCCTGCGGCCAGAGCGCCAACGGAGCGGGCGAGGGCGGGAGTGGCGGGGAGGCCAAAGGCGGCCTCGTCGGCATCGCGATGCCGACCAAGTCGTCGGAGCGCTGGATCAATGACGGCGACAACATGGTCAAGGAGTTCCAGGCCAAGGGTTACAAGACCGATCTCCAGTACGGCGACAACGTCGTGGAGAACCAGGTCTCCCAGGTGGAGAACATGATCACAAAGGGCGCCAAGCTGCTGGTGATCGCAGCCATCGACGGTTCCTCGCTCACCAACGTGCTGCAGAAGGCCGCCGACGCCCACGTCCCCGTCATCTCCTACGACCGGCTGATCCGCGGCACCGGGAACGTCGACTACTACGCGACCTTCGACAACCACAAGGTCGGCGTCCTCCAGGGCAGTTACATCGTCGACAAGCTCGGCCTCAAGGACGGCAAGGGCCCGTTCAACATCGAGCTGTTCGCCGGCTCACCGGACGACAACAACGCCACCTTCTTCTTCAACGGTGCGATGAGCGTCCTGAAGCCGTACATCGACGACAAGAAACTGGTCGTGCAGAGCGGCCAGACCTCCTTCAATCAGATCGCCACACTGCGCTGGGACGGCGGCCTCGCCCAGTCCCGGATGGACAACCTGCTGAGCAAGTCGTACACCGCCGCACGCGTCGACGCCGTGCTCTCGCCCTACGACGGCATCTCGATCGGCATCATCTCCTCGCTCAAGAGCGTCGGTTACGGCGCCGGCCAGCCCATTCCCGTCGTCACGGGCCAGGACGGCGAGCTGGCCTCGGTGAAATCGATCATCGCGGGCGAGCAGACCCAGACCGTCTACAAGGACACCCGCCAACTGGCCAAGGCAGCAGTCCAGATGGGCGACGCGCTACTGACGGGCGGCAAGCCCGAGGTCAACGACACCGGCCAGTACAACAACGGCGTCAAGACCGTACCGGCGCAGCTGCTCCAGCCGGTCAGCGTCGACAAGGAGAACTACCAGAAGGTCCTGGTGGACAGCGGCCAGTACACCGCGGACCAGCTGAAGTAGCCCACGGAGCCCGACCGACGGGTCCGGCGACGAAGAAACGGCGGTGCGACGCCCGGGAGACCGGCCGCCGCCGCACCGCCCCGACGATACGGATGCACAACCATGGCCCGACCCGTTCTCGAGATGCGGTCGATCAGCAAGACCTTTCCCGGCGTCAAGGCCCTCTCCGAGGTCAACCTGACCGTCGCCGCCGGTGAGGTGCACGCCGTCTGCGGCGAGAACGGCGCCGGCAAGTCCACGCTGATGAAGGTGCTCAGCGGGGTCCACCCCCACGGCGGCTACCAGGGCGAGATCTACTTCGAGGGCGAGCCCTGCCGGTTCCGGGACATCCGGGCCAGCGAGCAGCGCGGCATCGTGATCATCCACCAGGAACTCGCGCTGGTGCCCTACCTGTCCATCGCCGAGAACATCTTCCTCGGCAACGAGCACGCCACCCGGGGCGTCATCAGCTGGCACAAGACGCTGACCCACGCCGCCGCACTGATCCGGCAGGTCGGACTCGACGAGAGCCCGCACACCAGGGTCGCCGATCTCGGCGTGGGCAAACAGCAGTTGGTCGAGATCGCCAAGGCGCTCGCCAAGAAGGTGAAGCTGCTCATCCTGGACGAGCCGACCGCCGCCCTGAACGACGAGGACAGCCGCAAGCTGCTCGACCTGATCCTCGAACTCAAGGCACAGGGCATCTCCTGCGTCCTCATCTCGCACAAACTGAACGAGATCGCCCGGGTCGCCGATGCCGTCACCATCCTGCGCGACGGACGGACCATCGAGACCATCGCGATCGGCCCCGAGGGCATCTCCGAGGAGCGGATCATCCGCGGCATGGTCGGCCGCGACCTGGAACACCGCTACCCCGAACGCGTACCCGAGATCGGCGAGGTCGCCTTCGAGATCGAGGACTGGAGCGTCCAGCACCCGATCGACCACCGGCGCAAGGTGGTCGACGGCGTCTCGCTCCACGTCCGTCGAGGCGAGATCGTCGGCATCGCCGGCCTCATGGGCGCCGGCCGCACCGAACTGGCCATGAGCGTCTTCGGCCGCTCGTACGGGCGGTGGACCGGCGGCCGGGTCCGGCTGGACGGCCGGGAGATCCGTACCCGGACGGTACCGGAGGCGATCAGGCACGGCATCGCGTACGTGACCGAGGACCGCAAGCAGCTCGGCCTCAACCTGGGCGACGACATCAGCCGGAACATCTCGCTGAGCGCCCTCGGCAAGGTCGCCCGGCGGGGCTGGGTCGACAGGCACGAGGAGGCGCGGATCGCCGAATCGTTCCGGCGGACCATGAACATCAAGGCCCCCTCGGTGTTCGCGGAGACCGGCAAGCTCAGCGGCGGCAACCAGCAGAAGGTCGTCCTCAGCAAGTGGATCTTCGCCGAGCCGGAGGTCCTGATCCTCGACGAGCCCACCCGGGGGATCGACATCGGCGCCAAGGCGGAGATCTACACCGTCATCGCCGAACTCGCCGCCCAGGGCAAGACAGTACTCGTCATCTCCTCCGAACTCCCCGAACTCCTGGGCCTGTGCGACCGGATCTACACCATGGCCGAAGGCCGGATCACCGGTGAGGTCAACCGCGCGGAAGCCACCCAGGAATCCCTCATGCGGCTCATGACCATGAGCGCGGCATACCCCGACAAGCAGGTGTGAGGCATGGCCCAGACCAAGACCACCCCAGACACCACGCCCCGCACACCGCAGAGCGGCCGACGACCGTCAGCCGGTGCCGTACTGGCCCGAGCGTTGCGCGGCAACCTGCGCCAGTACGGGATGCTGCTCGCGCTGGCGCTGATCGTGCTGCTGTTCCAGTTCTGGACGGACGGCATCCTGCTCCAGCCGCTCAACATCACCAACCTGATCCAGCAGAACGGCTACATCCTCATCCTGGCCATCGGCATGATGATCGTCATCATCGCCGGGCACATCGACCTGTCGGTCGGGTCGCTCGCCGCCTTCGTCGGGGCGGCCGCCGCGGTGATGATGGTCAAACACCACGCGCCGTGGCCCCTGGCGCTGGTGGCCGCGCTGCTGATCGGGGCTCTCGCCGGAGCCTGGCAGGGCTTCTGGATCGCCTATCTCGGAATCCCCTCGTTCATCGTCACGCTGGCCGGCATGCTGCTGTTCCGCGGTGGGACCCAGATCCTCCTGCAGGGCCAGTCGGTGGCACCCTTCCCCAAGGGCTTCCAGAACATCAGTAGCGGCTTCCTCCCCGCCGTCGGCCCCCACACCGACTACCACAACCTCACCCTCCTACTGGGCCTCGTGGTGCTGGCCGTCGCGATCCTGCAGGAGGTGCGCGGACGGCGGCGGGCCGCCTCGTACGGGCTGGAACCGCTCCCGGCCGGGCTGTTCCTGGTGAAGCTCGGCGCGATCAGCGTGGCCGTGGTGGCCTTCACGCTGCTGCTGGCCAGCTACCACGGGGTGCCGACCGTTCTGCTGATCCTCGGCGTCCTGCTGGTCGGCTTCGGATACGTGATGCGCGACTCGATCCTCGGCCGTCACACCTACGCCATCGGCGGAAACGAGGCGGCGGCGAGGCTGTCCGGGGTGAAGAGCAAGCGGGTCGTCTTCCTGGCCTTCGTGAACATGGGCGTCCTCGCCGCCCTGGCCGGGATGGTCTTCGCCGCGCGACTCAACGCGGGTACGCCGCAGGCCGGCATCAACTTCGAGCTGGAGGCGATCGCCGCCGCCTTCATCGGCGGCGCCTCCGCGAGCGGCGGTGTGGGAACCGTCATCGGCGCGATCACGGGCGGTCTGGTGCTGGGCGTACTGAACAACGGCATGTCGCTGGTCGGCGTGGGTACCGACTACCAGCAGGTGATCAAGGGCCTGGTACTGCTGGCGGCCGTCGGCTTCGACGTCTACAACAAGCGCAAGGCCGGAGCCTGACCCTGCCCTGCCCTGCCCTGCCCTGCCCCTCCTCGGTGCCTCCGCCCGCACGAGGAGGGAGTGCCGCCACCCCCGACTCGTACGGCGGCTCGTCGCTGTCGCCCGTGGTGGGCGAGGTGCGGCCCGTGCCGTCGTACAGCGACCAGCCCACCACAGGGGAGTCCAGCGCCGAGGTGGCCAAGTAGAGGACCAGCACCTGCTGCCGCAGCACCGGCGCGGCGCCTTGCGCCCGCTCGGGGAGGATCGCTCCGGTCGTCATGCCTGTGCCTCCGCGGGGCGGTTGGAGGCCCTGGTCACCCGGTGGTCGAGGTCGAAGACGTCGTCGCCGGTCAGCACCCGCCACAGCAGGATGCGGTCGTACCGCTCCAGCCGGCCGGTCGCCCCCTCGTACCACGGGAACATCGTGTCCAGCTCCGCCGCCACCTGTGGGTCGTCAAGGTCCGAGGTGTTCCACAAGCGCTGTTGACGCACCCTGGGATTGAAGCGGATCTTGAACATGTAGCGCATCGCGTCGCTGTCGTTGCGCCGGCCTCCGTGCCACGGAACCGCGGTGCAGAAACACCACCGTCCCGGCCGGGCAGACCGGTCGGTCCTGGCCGCGCAGTTCTGGTGACGGCCGGTGTCGGACTCGTTGATCCGCCGGAGGTGGCTGCCCGGCACGGGCGCGTCCCGCCCATCCCCAACGTCACCGCCCGCGGAAAGTACATCACCCGCACATCGAAGGCGTCCGGCCGGACGTCGACGACCGTGTCCCCGTGCAGAGGCCGCGCTTCGCCGCTGTAGGGCTCCCGGGTGTGCACGAAGTGGTGCTCCACCCACGACTCCGGGCCCACGAGGGCGTGGAGGGCCTATGCCACCTGCGGAAGTTCCAGCAGCGCTCGGAGCCTCTCCGCGCGGCATCCGTGCCGCCCAGCCCGTTTCCCCGCACTCCCTTGCTCAGTGAGCGGACCGACTCGGGACACCGCTGTCCGGCCGCCCTGATGGACCCGCCGCGCGCCTGCTTCCCACCGTCGGCAACCTTTTCGCGTCCTGCGGCGACCAGGCAGTGCACCTCGACTCAGATCTTCGAAACGGACGGACATGCAGACTGCACGGCAGGCCGCGCGGCAGCGCAGGCGTAGACACAGGCTGATACTGGGGACGGCAGTGATACTGACGGTCGCGGGCGTCCTCTTCTGTCTGGTAACAGCCATGCTCCCCGGCCCCAAGGCCGGCCCCAAGGCCGGCGCCGGGACCGGCGCTGCGGCCCACGTGGCCGCCCCCGCCGCCACCCAAACGGGAGCCACGTCCTCGGCCCCGACGAGCCCAGCACCCCCGGCGGCCGGCTCGCAGGCCGCGGCAACCCCGAGCACGGCCGTCGCGGCGACGCCACCGCCTTCTGCGAAGGAAACCCCACCGGTGGCATCCGCCCCGGCACCGTCGGCAGGACGCATCCAGCCGGATACCACATACAGGGGCGTCGCCACCGCCTACGCCGCCGCCGACGGCAATGGCGCCTGCCTGTTCGGCCCGACCGACGACCTCATGATCGCGGCGATGAACACCACGGACTACGAGTCGTCCAGGGCGTGCGGCGCGTACGTGCGCGTCCGCACGGCGAGCGGCGCCTCGATCACCGTCCGGATCACCAACGAATGCCCACTGCCCTGCGCGCCCGGCCAACTGGACCTCAGCGAACAGGCCTTCGCGAAACTGGCCGATCCCAAGGTCGGCCGTATCCCGATCACCTGGAGCCTGCTGAGCCCCCGCACGTCCGACACCCTCTCCCTCCGGTACAAGTCCGGTTCCAGCGCCCACTGGTGCGGCATCCAGGTGATCGACCACCGGAATCCGGTCTCGCGGCTGGAGGTACGCACCGGCAAGGGCTGGCGGAGACTGCCCCGTACCGACTACAACTACTTCCTCTCCGCCGACGGCGGTGGGTGCGGCGGCGCGATAAGGATCACCGACATCTACGGAGAGCAGTTGACGGTCGACGGGACCGCGCTGCTGCCGAACGTCGCACAACCGACCCGGGTCCAGTTCGCCGCGCACTGAATCCTCACCACGGCGGGGTGGCGGAGCCGGGTACGCCGCATCGGCGCGCCCTGGTCAAACCGGGCGCTGGTACGCTGCCGCCCGGATGTTAGCGCACACATTTGCGGAGGGGACGGCCACCGGACATGGTCCTCGATGACGCGTCCGCGGAGTTCCACGACTTCTTCGAACGCCACTACGCCGAACTCGCCCGGTTCGCCCGTCTCCTGACGGGCGAGGCGGACGGCGCCGATGATCTGGCCGCGGACGCCCTGATCGCACTGTGGCAACGCTGGGACCGGCTGCGCCAGGCCGAATACCCACTTGCCTACGCCCGTGGCGTGGTCGCCAACCTGGCACGGTCACGGATCCGCAGCACGGTGCGCGAGCGCCGCCGGATCGCCCTGTTCTGGTCCCGCGGTGCGGAGCCGTTGCACGGTCCGGACGTGGCCGCCGTGGTGGACGTGCGGACCGCTCTCGCCCGGTTGCCGTTCCGCAAGCGGTCGTGCGTGGTCCTGCGGCATGCCTTCGACCTGTCGGAGAAGGACACCGCTCTGGCGCTCGGGATATCGGTCGGTACGGTGAAGAGCCAGACCTCGAAGGGGATGGCCGAGCTGGAACGGATGCTGGGCAGTGCAGGAGCAGCCGGGGAACTGTTGGCGGGGAGGAGGAGCCGTTGAACGAGGAACTCACCGGGCGGCTGCGCGCGGCCGCCGAGGCCCAACGGCCAGACCGTGCCCGGATCCTGGCACGCGTGGAACGCGGCATGTCCGGCGCCGCGGTCCGCCACCACGAGTCTTCGGGTGCGAGGCCCTGGCCCAGGATCGCGCTCGCTTCCCTGGCCGCGGCCGGCACTCTGGCGGTCGGCGGCTTCGCCGTCGCCGCCATCGTCCAGTCCCCGCCGGTTCAGCCGGGTGTCTCGGCCACCCCCGCCGCGCCGTCCGCGCCGTCCGCGCCGTCCGGGACTCCCCGGCCGACACCGTCGGCGCCCGCCACCGGACGCCCGACCACGCCGGACCGTTTGTCCCCGACGGGCCCCAGCCCTTCGGCGTCAGGTGCAGCGGGCTCGGCCCGGCCAGGCAACGCACACGTCCAGGACGGACCTCTGTCGTCGGCCGGCTCCTTGGGGACGAACAGCAACAGCTTCTGGGCGCAGAGCAACATCACCCTCAAGTCCACCCAACCGCTTACCGCAGTCACCGTGGAACTGCGCATCACGCAGACCGGCGCAGTGCAGAGCACCGGCAGCTGGCGGACGCTGCCCGCCGAGGATTTCACCGTCACCGTGCAGAACGAGGGCGGAGCAGTGGTCTACCGCTGGATCCTCAAGCCGGGCCGCACGGTCCCGGCCGGACAGCATGTCTTCGCCGGCCAGTACAACCACGCCGCCGGCGCACGCGAGGTCGAGCACGACGGCTACCGCGTCGACGCCGGCGGTCCCCGCGGCGCCCTCTCGGTGTGGGGCGGCTTCACCCCGGCACGATGAGGCCGTGCCGCGGGGCATCGATGGTCGCAATCGTCCGACATTGCGCCCTCTTGGAACTTGGCTTGTAAGAAGCACACATGAATTTTCTTTGTGTGCGAGGGCGCCGGGATGTTTGATCGCTTGGACGGGCGAGATCCTCGGCCCCGACGAGCGGCTGTTCCGGGTGATGACCCGGGACGTATCCAGGAGGAAACTTGACTACGACTGTTGAGCCCCGCCATCGCGCGGGCTTAGGCCCCGATGGCATCCGTCATGTCCACACACTCGGCCCGCACGGAACGAACCTCGAGGCCGCCGCGCATGAGTGGCTGCGACGCCGGGGAACCGCTGGCACGGTCGAACTCCATCCGTCGCTCGAGGACGCCCTCGAGTTGGTCCCGCACGACGGGGAGCACGCGCTCGTGGCCTGCGCCGTCTATCCGGCGCTCCATACCCTGACCTTCGGGAACCTGCACCGGCTGCACATGGTCGACAGCTTCATCATGCCGACGCACAACATGGTCCTGGCCAGCATGGGGGCCGACGCTCCCGGCACCGTCTCCACGCATCCGGCCCCGATCGGACTGGTCCCGCGGGAGGCCGAGCCCCGCTTGGTACTGAGCAATTCCCAGGCCGCGATCGACTGTGCGGCCGACCTGAGCGAAGGCTGCATCACCACCCTCGTCGCCGCCGAGCGGCACGGGATGCGCATCCTTCGCGACTTCGGGCCGGTGCCCATGGTCTTCACCATCCACCAGGTGCTCGCCGAGGACGCAGCCCGGCCCGTCGCCACGGGAGCAGCGCTGTGACCACCACCGCCAACACCGCCACGGTTACCGTCACCGCCACCGCCCCGCTCAGCGCGGCCTTGCGCGCCGAGGCGAGGGAACTCGCCGGGTCCCTCATACCCAAGGTCAATCGCTTCCGCCTCCGGCAGGCCGACAACGGTACGGTGACGGCTCCGCGGACCGCCGATGGGGAACTGCTCGCCGAGATCCGGGACGAGGCCACCGCCTGGTACGTCCGCAACGGACAGCCCGGCCAGGCCGCCGCGCTCGCGGCGGACGTGGACGGTTGGCTCCGCGAAGGCCTGGACAGCGCACCGGACTTCGCCCGCTCCCGCGACGCGCTCACACCGCCGCCCGACGGCAGACACGTGTTCTTCCTGGCCCCCGCGCAGACCACCAACAGCGTGCCGCCCGTCGGCAAGCGGCTCGACTGCTTCCTCGCACTGCGCAAGGAACCCGACGCCCTGCCTCAACTGGCCACGTCCTTCCCCCACCCGAAGAACAACTGCCAGTCCCTGGTGCTCGTCGCGGGGAGCCACGGGTTCGCACACGGCAACTGCCTCGTGTTCTTTCCCGAGAACGTCGCCGCGCACGACAAGGTGCAGGACCAGCCGTACGCGATGTTCTTCTACAACAAGATGCGCAAGATCCACGAGACCTACGCCCTGCCGGGAGCCGAGGCGGTCCTCACCGCGGGTTCCGTACCGAGGGCCTCGTCCGGCCTGGCGCCGGAGGTCTGCTACGAGGCCCGCGCGATCTGGGGATACCTGCACGACTCCATGCACTACCAGGGGCGCTGGCCGTTCGACCAGCACATCACGTTGAAGATGAACTGGTTCGTCGGCCTCCTGGAGGAGACCAAGGTCGACGCCAAGACCGTCCTCGCCTGCGCCGACGGCGGAGTCCCCTTCGCGCGGGAACAGATCGCCATGATCTTGCTGGAGCGCGTCTTCCGCTACCCGCAGGCCGACGACGCGACCCGCAATTTCGATTCGGGCACCGGTGTCTTCCTCTACTCCTGGCTGCGCCGCCACCATGCGCTGACCGGCTCGCCGGAGGCCGACGGCCTGCTCCGGCTGGACTGGGACAAGACCCTCGACGCCTTGCGCACGTACGTCGCCGCCGTGGAGGAGCTCGAGGACCGTGTCCGCACCGACGACGAGTACCGGGCCGCGGCCAAGGAATTCGTCCGCACGTACCTGCCCCCCGGGGAGCCGAAGCAGCGATTCGGCTTCACCGAGGATCAGAGCGTCCTCCTGAGGGCCAAGCGGACGCTGGCCGGCCTGCCCGCCCTGCGGTTCGCGGACGCGGAGTGGTGAGCGTGCGTCATGACGGTGAGAGTCGTTGGAGCGCCCGCCTCGGCACCCCGGTCCTGTCCTGCCTCATGGTCCTGCTCCTGGCCACGGGCTGGGTGGTCTCCGGCAAGCTGGTCAGCGACACCCCGCCCCTGGCCGTCGCGGCCGGCCGCACCGCGGCGAGCTTCCTCGTCATCGGCGCGATCGCCGCGCTGCGGCCGCGGACATGGACGGCGATACGGCTCACCGGCGGCCGGCACCGGGCCGTCGTGCTGCTGGCGTTCCTGGGCTTCTTCGCGTACTACACGGGAACGCTGCTCGGCGTCGACCGGATCGGCGCCTCCCGGGTCGGTCTCGTGGTGTCCCTCCTGCCCTGCATCACCTTCGTGATCGGCATCGTCGCCTTCCGCGAACAGGCGGGCATCCGCCGGGTCCTGGGCACCGTGCTCGCCGTGGCGGCGGCCCTGGGCTATGCGCTGGACGACGGCCCGGCGAGCACCGGCGGCGGAACCCGCCTGCTCGTGTCCGGGGTCTGCCTCGCCCTGGCCGGGACGTTCGCGTACGCCCTGTACGGCTACGTCTACCGCAAGCACATGGCCGACGTCCCGCCGCTCGCCGCCCTTCCGGCGGTCACCGGCGCGGCCACGGTCATGCTCGGCCTGACCGCGGCCGTATGGGTGCCGCTCGGCGCCGTCAGCGCGGCCCAGTGGGCCGGAGTGGCGCTGCTCGGTGCGCTGCTCACCGCCCCTGTTTTCGTCATCTCCCATGAACTCATCCTGCGCAAGGGCCCCTTGTTCACCTCCTCCGTCGCGCTGGTGGTGCCGTTCCTGGTGCGCCTGGGCGAGTGGGCACGGGGTGCGGCGGACGCCCCGGGACCCGCCTCCCTCCTCTTCCTCGCACTGTGCTCGGCGGGGGTGTGGATGACGGTCGTACCGGTCCGCGTACCGGCCACCGAGCCCACCCAGCCGCCGATCCCGACCGAGCCCGAAAGAAGTACACCGTGACGAATCCTCACCCCCCACGCCCCGTCGTCGTCCTGGTCTACCAGCGGCTTTCACTGCCCTGGATCTTCGAAGGCGCGCACCGGGCCGGCATCGACATCGTGCTGGTCCCGCGCCCCGACGAGTCCGTGTCCCCGGACCGGCTGCCTCCCGGCGTGGTGGAGGTGCTCCCTCTGGACGTGGAAGGTGATCCGGCCAAGGCGCTGGGCATCCTGCGGGAACGCCACGAGAACGCTCCCTTCGACGGCATCACGACGCTGTACGACCCCGCGGTGCCCTTCGTCGCCGACACGGCCGAAGCACTCGGCCTGCCAGGTCTCGGCAGCGAGACGGCAAGGGCCGTACAGGACAAACGGATCATGCGTCGCCGGCTGGCCGAAGCGGGGCTGAACGTACCGGACTTCGTCGTCCTCGACGCCCCGGACAACTGGGCCGACGCCGCCCGCCTCACGTTTCCGGTGGTGGTCAAGCCGGCCAACGGCTTCTCCAGCCTCGGCGTGACCAAGGCCGATGACCCGCAGCAGCTCCGTGCCGTCGTCGAAGAGGTCTGGCAGATCTGCCGGGACAACCTGAGCCACGTCGCGGGTCTGGTCGTGGAGGAGTACCTGGACGGCCCCGAATTCGCCGTGGAGTCCCTCGCCCACCGCGGCGAGGTGCAGGTGCTGTCCATCGGCTACAAGGGCCAGCCGGTCGGCCCGCACTTCGAAGAGGGCGTCTACCGGGCCCCGGCCCGGCTCTCACCCCAGGTGCAGGAAGACCTGGTGCGCGAGGTCGTCGCCGCCCACGGCGCCCTCGGGGTCACCGACGGTCCGACCCACACCGAACTGCGGCTGCGCGAGGGCGGACGTCCTTACCTGCTGGAACTCGGCGCCCGGGTCGGCGGCTCCGGCGTTTCCCACTACATCGCCGCGCACGTCACCGGAGCCGACCTGGCGGCGGACGCACTGCGCATCGCCGCGGGGCTCGCCCCCTCCCCCCTGCCCGGGCCGCCGGCGCAGCCCGCCCGGGCGACCGGGGCCGCGGCCAACTACATCGTGCCCTGCGGCGGCTCCGGACGGATCACGGCCATCCACGGCCTCGACGAACTGGCCGAGGACCCCCGGGTGGACCACGTTCTTCAGATGCTGCATCCGGGTGACGTCGTGCGGCCCTATCCGGAGTTCACCGGCTATCCGGCGTTCGTCCTCTCGCACCACCCCAGCGCCGAGGACGCCGAGGAGTTCCACCGCACCATCGAGCGGACCGTCCGCATCGAGTACGCACCCGTGGAGGAGCAGCAGTGACCGTTCCGGCTCTCGACGACCGCGACGGACACATCTGGCTCGACGGTCGCTTCGTACCCTGGCGGGACGCCCGCCTGCACGTGCTCAGCCACGGGCTCCACTACGGCGGTGGGGTCTTCGAGGGCGAACGGGTCTACGACGGTCACGTCTTCAAACTGACCGAGCACTCGCAGAGGCTGCACGAGTCGGCGCTCGAACTGGGTTTCCGCCTCCCCTTCTCCGTCGCCGAGCTGGACGAGGCGACGCTCGAACTCGTCGGCAGACAAGGCATCCGCGACGGATACGTCCGGCCGGTGGCATGGCGCGGCAGCGAGCAGATCAGCGTGGCCGGCGCCGGCGTCTCCGTCCACGTGGCGATCGCCACGTGGGAGTGGCCGCACGTCTTCTCGGCCGACGCCAAGAACGCCGGCATCCGTCTGGGCACCTCCCGTTGGCGGCGCCCCCCTCCGGACACCGCGCCCGTCCGGGCCAAAGCGGCCTCCTTGTACAACATCTGCACCCTGGCCCGGGACGCCGCCGACGCCGCCGGCTTCGACGACGCGCTGCTCCTCGACTACCGCGGCCACGTCGCCGAGGCCACGGGAGCCAACATCTTCTTCGTGGCCGGGGATGAACTGCACACCCCCCTCGCGGACTGCTTCCTCGCGGGCATCACCCGGGCGACCGCGCTCGGGCTGGCGCGCGAGCTCGGAATCCGCGTCGTGGAACGCCACATCCGTCCCGAGGAACTCGGCGGATTCGACGAGTGTTTCCTCACGGGCACCGCCTACGAGGTTCAGCCCGTCCGTGCCATCGACTCCAACGGGTTCACGGTGGGCCGGACGACGACCGCTCTGGCGGAGGCGTACACCAGGCTGGTCCACGCGCCGAGCAGGACCGCCGCCTTGCGCTGACCGACCCCGAGAGGCCCCCGGCGGTCCGCGCCGGGGGCCGTGGGACGCGACGAACGGGCGCGGCCCCGCCTCCCCGAACCGACTTCGGACGGGCCGACTCGCTGGGCGGCCATCTGGCAGGGCTGGCCGACCAGCTGGAAAGGGGCCGGGACGGGGGCTCTGTCACGTTCCACGGCCGGGTGTTCTGGGAGTGGGCCGGGCCTCCCGCCCCTGACTGGGGCAGTGCGGACGATCCCCTTCCCCGTCGGGAGCTCGGCGCGCTCCGGGTGACGGCCACGAACCACAGGTACCCGACGCCCGTCGCACGGTTCTCCTCCACCCTCGCCCGGATCGCCGCCAACCGCGGATCACGAGCCGCCGCAGCGCCTCCTTGTCCTCCAGGACCCGCAATCGGCTCAGCAGGTCCTCGTGCCCGTGCCCAGGCCCGTACATCCCGGCGGTCACCGGGCACTCGCGGCAGGACGTACGACGATCTCGTTGATGTCGACCACGGCCGGCTGGGCGACGGCGTAGGCGATGGCGGACGCCGGCAGCGCCACGGCGCGATAGGCCTTCATGGCCTCCCTCGCCACAGGATCGGAGATCCCCTCGGCCAGCTCGGACTCGGTCACGCCGGGACAGACCAGAGTGACCCGGACGGTGCCGTCCGACTCCTGGCGCAGCCCTTCGGATACGGCGCGGACAGCGAACTTGGTGGCGCAGTAGACGGCCGCGGTGGGCGACACCTCGTACGCGCCGACGGAGGCGACGTTCACGAAGTGGCCGGCGCCCTGGGCGCGCATCACGGGCAGGGCGGCGGCGATGCCGTGCAGCACACCTCGCACGTTCACGTCGATCATCCGGTCCCACTCGTCGAGCTTGAGCGCGGCCAGCGGAGAGAGCGGCATCACCCCGGCGTTGTTGACCATCACGTCCACCCGCCCGTACCGCTCCCGGGCGGAGGCCACGAAGGCCCGTACATCGGCGGCGTCGGTGACGTCCAGCCGCTGGAAGGCGGCGGTGCCACCCGCCTCGGTGATTTCCCGGCTCAGCGCGTCGAGCCGGTCGGTCCGCCGTGCGCCCAGGAACAGCCGGTGGCCGTCGGCAGCGAGCCGCCGGGCCGTCGCCTCCCCGATCCCGCTGCTGGCCCCGGTGATGCGAACGCCGTCCCTCGCCCCAAGGCCTCGACGCGCTCGGCCGGGCCCTTCGCCTGACTCCCGACACCCACGCCCACCTGCACCGCCTGGCCGGCACCCCCACGGCCGACCAGCCGGCCACCGCCGGGATAAGTCCGGCCCTCCGCCGACTCCTGGACGGCTTCGCGGACGACCCGGCGTTCGTCATCAACGCCACCCTGGACATCCTGGCCGCCAACCCCCCGGCCGAGGCCCTGCATTCACCGTTCGCGCCGGCCGACAACCTGGCGCGCATGGTCTTCCTCGACCCCGCGGGCCGGGACTTCTACACCGACTGGAACTCCACGGCCCGGGCCACCGCGGCCCACCTGCGGCAGACCTCCGGCATCACACCGGACGCCCCGCGCCTGCGCTCCCTCGAACGATGCGAGCTGCCATGCGCAGCCCACACCCTTGATGGCATCAGCGCTGTTCAGCGCGTTCTACCCCTAGGCTTCAAGCGAGTTGGAGGAAGTTCCGGGGCAGGAATCGGAGGGCCGTCGTAGCCCTTGACCTCGCCGTAGCGGGTGCCGTTCATCCAGTCTTCCCGGAAGCCCGCGATGTCCTCCTGGGACCTTCCGATCCAGTTCCAGAACATCACGATCTCCTCCTCGAACGGCTCCCCGCCCAGCAGCATCAGGCCGGCGTCCGAGACCGCGCGCAGGGGAAGGTCCCTGCGGCCGCAGCCGAGGTAGAGCATGGAGCCCGGGAGGAGCGGGACGCCGTCGACGTGGGCTTCGCCCGACATCGACAGGACCGCGTACTCGAAGTCCGGGTCCAGCGGGAGCCGGGTTTCCGTGCCTGCCGCCAGGGCCAGGTCCGCGCCCACGATCGGGCTGTACGTGGATCCGGGCGAGGTCGCCGAGTCCAGGGTGCCCAGGATCACGGTCGCCGTCAGGCCCGGGGCGCTGACCTGCGGGAGCTCCGCGTGGTGCTGGAAGTGCGGTTCCACGTCGCGGTGCGCGTCGGGGAGGGCCACCCACAGCTGCGCGCCGTGCAGGAGGCGGGCGTGCCGGCGCGGGCTCTCCTCGGAGTGACTGATTCCGTGGCCGGAGGTCATCAGGCCGAGCTCGCGCGGGCCTACCGTCGCCAGGCTGCCCACGCTGTCGCGGTGGAGCACCTCACCCTCGTGGAGCCAGCTCACGGTCTGCAGCCCCGAGTGCGGGTGGGGTGCGACCTGCATGCCGGGTTCGCCGGCGATGTCGTCCGGGCCGTAGTGGTCGACGAAGCACCAGGCGCCGACCATGCGGCGGCCCAGGTTGGGCAGGAGTCGGCGTACCTCGGTGGACTCACCGAGCTTGACGGTGCGCGGGCTCAGGAGCTCGCGCACAGGCTCGGCCACGACGAAACCGCGGCCGCCGCAGGTGGAGAGAGCGGGCTGGCGATCGAGATTGCTCATACCGCACAACTTAGTCCCGGCGCCGCCTCCGCGGTCATTGGAATGTACGTCCGGATCCATGTGTTGGAGCAGGCGGACGGAACAGGCGGAACAGGCGGACAGCACGGCCGCCGCGGCAGCCGTCAACCGTGACCTGAATGGCGGAAGGGAACCGATGGACGCGCAGCAGGGCTACCTGGAGCACGGGACCACGGCCGAGCGCTGGGACCGCGGTCTGCTCTTCTTCGAGGCGAAGGAGTACGCGAACGCCGCCCGGGTCCTGCAGGGCGTGGCCACCGCGGCGCCCGAGCTGCTGGCCCCCCGGTTGCTGCTGGCCCGTGCCTATTACCACTCCGCCCAGCTCTCCCGGGCCGAGCTCGAGCTGCGCGCCATCCTGGACCGCTGGCCCGTCGAGGACTACGCGCAGCTGATGCTCGGGCGGACCCTGGAGCGCCAGGGCAGGGCCGCCGAGGCGGCTCCGTACCTGCGGATCGCCGCCGCGATGGCCGGGGAGTTCCCGGAGTAGCCGGCGTCTCGCGGTTCCCGGACGGACCGGGAGCGGAGCCTCTCGGTCCGCTCCCTGGCGCCCGTCCCCCCACTCCCCAGCACCCGTCCCCCCACTCTCCCGGCCCCGCCCGTGCGGGACCGGGGCGGTCCCTCGGTTAGCCTGGGGACAATATGAACCGTCTGACCACGCCCTTCGGCTCCTACGAGCTCGCCCGCTTCCCCGAGGACCCGCGCGACCGGCTCTTCGCATGGGACGCCGCCGACGAGTACCTGCTCCGCCACCTCGAATCCGGTACGGGCGAACGCGGCCCGGTGGATCTGGCCGGCGCCGGGCAGATCACCGTGATCGGGGACCGCTGGGGAGCGCTGACGACGGCGCTGGCCGCGCACCACCCCACCCAGATCACCGACTCCATCCTGACCCGCTCCGCCACCGCGGCGAACCTGGACCGCAACGGCATCGGGACCGCCAAGAGCACCGTGACGCTGCTGACGACGCAGGACGCGCCGCCGGAGCGGATCGACGTGCTCCTGGTACGGGTGCCCAAGAGCCTGGCGCTGCTGGAGGACCAGCTGTACCGGCTGGCTCCGCACGTGCACGCCGGCACCGTCGTCGTCGGCACCGGCATGGTGAAGGAGATCCACACCTCCACGCTGCGGCTCTTCGAGAAGATCCTGGGACCGACGAAGACCTCGCTGGCCGAGAAGAAGGCCCGGCTGATCTTCTGCACGCCCGGGAACCCCAGAGCCGCTCACCCCAGGACCGACGGGCCGTGGCCGGTGACGTACACCGTCGACCAGCAGGCGGGATCGGGCTCCGGTCTCACCGTGGTCAACCACGCCGGGATCTTCTGCGCGGACCGCCTCGACGTCGGCACCCGCTTCTTCCTCCAGAGCATCCCGACCAACACGGACGGCGCCCGCGTCGTCGACCTGGGCTGCGGAAACGGCGTCGTCGGCACGGCGGTCGCGGTGGCCGACCCGGACGCCGAGATCGTCTTCACCGACGAGTCGTACCAGGCGATCGCCTCGGCACGGGCCACGTACGGCGCGAACATCCAAGGACGCCTGGACCGGGCCGAGTTCCTCGTCGGGGACGGTGTATCCATGCTGCCCCCGGGTTCGGTGGACCTGATCCTCTGCAATCCGCCGTTCCACTCCCACCAGGCGACGACGGACGCGACCGCGCTGCGCATGTTCGCACAGTCCCGCAAGGTGCTCCGCCCGGGTGGCGAGCTGTGGGTGGTGGCCAACCGCCACATGGGTTACCACACCCATCTGCGCCGCCTCTTCGGCAACAGCGAAGTGGCCGCGAGCGAGCCGAAGTTCGTGGTCCTGCGGGCGGTCAAGCGGCGCGAGCAGCCCCGCGGCGCGTGACCTGCCGGTACGCCGCCCAGGTAACCCGCCGGTAGGTCCGTCGTCACGTCCTACACTCGGCCGCGTGAGCAGTCAGGTGGATCAGGACGCGGCCGTCGGCGGGCGCTACCGCCGGGATGAAGTGGCCCACGCGGCCGGGGTCAAGGTGCGCAACCTGCGCTACTACCAGGAGCGCGGGCTGCTCCCGCCGCCGCGCCGTGAGGGCCGGATCGCCTGGTACTCCGACGACCACCTCACCCGACTGCGCCTGATCAGCGACCTGTTGGGGCGCGGCTACACCGTCAACGGCATCGCGGAGCTGCTGGCCGCCTGGGAACACGGCGGCGGACTGTCCCAACTGCTGGGCCTGGAGCGGGAGATGACCCGCGACTGGGAGCAGGAGGACTCGGTCACCATGTCCCGCGCCGAACTGCGCGAGCTGTTCGGCCCGACGGCCTCCCCGCAGGACACCCGGCGGGCGGCCGACCTGGGCTACGTGACGATCGACGGGGACCTGGTCACGCACCGCAGCCGGCGGCTGCTGGAGGCGACACTCACGCTGGTGCGCGCGGGGGTGCCGCTCGGTGAGGTCCTGGACGTGGGGGTCTTCGTACAGGAGCAGGCGGCCGCGGTCGCGGACCGGTTCGTCGCGCTGTTCAGTGCGCATGTGATCGGTGGGGAGGGGCTGGAGCAGCTTTCGGCCACGCGCCTGGGGCACATCACGGAGGCGGTGGCGGCGCTGCGTCCGCTGGCGGGCGAGGTCGTGGCCTCCGAGTTCGCCCGGGCGATGGCCCGACGGGTGGACGCGGAGGTCGCCGAGCTGCTGCGTACCGAACTGCGCACGGAGCCTCCCGGGGCGTAACCGGCCAGTAGGACTCGGCCGAAAAGGTACGCCCGGGCAACCTTGCCAACCCTCATTGGCACTCTTACATTCAACTCGTCGGTAACAACGGTGCACAGCCGAACATAAGGGACGATCTCATGGCAGATTCCCCGAAGTTATCCGAGAGCTCATCCGAACCCCCCGCCACGCCGAGCGACGCGAGAGTCGGCCGCGAGGGCCGCGTCCGCTGGCGCCGCTTCGCCCTCCTGACGGTCCCCGCCGTCGCCGTGACCGCCGGGCTCGGCATCGCCCTCTCGCAGGGCGCGCTCGCCGCCTCCTTCGCCGTATCGGGGCAGCAGTTCAAGGTGTCGGCGAAGAGCCTGCAGGGCGAGGGCTTCGCGCAGTACGGCAGCGTGGACGTCAACGCCCGCCAGGAACTCATCCCGGTGGCGGTCACGGCCATCAGGGAGGCCAAGCTCAACAGCCTCTGCCAGTCGGTGGTCACCACCCTCCCCGTCATCGGCGACATCTCGCTCAACCTCACCGCCGGCCAGAAGGCACCTGTCGAGGCGAGCAACCTCTTCGTCGACGCCACCCAGCTGTCCGGCGACGCGGTCTTCACCAACATCGAGATCGGCCGGGACGCCTCGACCCTCGACAAGGGGCCGGCGGAGGCGGTGGGCATGCAGGACCTGTTCGCCCAGCAGGCCGACACCGTCAGCATCACCGGCCTCCAGCAGACGGCCTGGGCCACCAACGCGGGCAGC
The DNA here is from genome assembly GCF_036014235.1 of Streptomyces sp. NBC_00435. Taxonomy (GTDB): domain Bacteria; phylum Actinomycetota; class Actinomycetes; order Streptomycetales; family Streptomycetaceae; genus Streptomyces. The sequence continues at coordinate 7,179,335 of NZ_CP107924.1, read as the reverse complement.
TTCAAGCTCACCGGGCTCAACATGAGCATCAGCAAGGGCAAGAAGGAATGCTTCTGACCCGCTGGCGGCGGTGGCGGCGCGGCCGGCCGTTCTGGGGCGGGCTCTTCGCCGTCCTCGCCGGGGCCGAGATCTGTGCCCTGCCGCTGGCGCCACTGAAGATCATGCTCCAGCAGGGAGTGGCGGGGATCCCGTCCGTCCTGATGGGCATCGTCATGATCGTGCTCGGAATCACCGCCTGGTTCTCCCCGGCCCAGCGCAGCCTGGCCGGCGTCCTCACCACCCTCATCGCCACCGCCGCGCTGGTCCTGTCCAACCTCGGCGGGTTCCTGATCGGCACCCTGCTCGGCATCCTCGGCGGCGGCCTGATGTTCGCCTGGCAGCCGTACGGGGCCCAGCCCGCGGCCGCATCCCCCACGGCCGAACCCCCCGTATCCGCATCCCCCGCGGCCGCATCCCCCACATCCGCTCCCCCACAGAACCACGACCCCCAAGGAGCAACGCCATGAGCCGTACGCGTACCACCCTCGCGCTCGCCGCGGCCGCCGCGGCCGGAGCCCTGTCCCTCGCCGCGGTCTCCGCCACCGCCGCTCCGTTACCCCTGGCCGGGTCGACCACCGTCACCCCGGCCGGGCACGCCTTCAAGGCCACCCTCAGCGGGAAGGCCACCCTCAAAGCCGGTTCGGTCACGGTGACTTGTTCGGTCTCCGTATCCACCGGAACGGTTCCGGCCGCACCCGGCAACCACAACGCGGCCGGGCCCGTCTCCTCCCCGATCTCGCCGCCCACGTACAGCTCGTGCACCTCCAGCATCCCGGGAGTGACCCCCACGGTCACCACCAGCGGTGCCTGGTCGGTGTCGATGCAGAACGGCTCCCCCATCACCGCCACCATGAACGTGCCGCCGGGCGGGCTCGTCGTCCACACGACCGGTCTGGCGACCTGTACGGTCACCAGCGCTCCCTTCGGACCGGCGGGCGTCGCCGGGTCCTGGACGAACGGCGCCCCGCCCAGCCTGACCTTCACCAACGCCTCGGTGCCGGTCACCGTCACCGGTGGTTTCGGCTGCCCGACGAGCGCGACCTCGTCCACCTTCAACGCCCTGTACAAGGTCACCGACACCACCAACCCGGCGCAGCAGATCAGCGTCGGACCCTGACACACCCCGCGCCGCGCCTCGCGCCCGCACGAGGAGGCCCGCCGGCCCCGGAGCGATCCGGAGCCGGCGGGCCTTCGCGCGAGCGCTTCCTCAGCGGTGGGCGGGGAACTCCACCACCTGCTGATAGGTGGGCCTGTTCTGCCAGTTGATCTGCGGATGGGCCAGGCCGCCCACCGGACGCTGCACGATCGCGTCCGCGCACCACTGGTTGCCCGCGGCGCAGGTCCCGTCCGCCGGGTAGACGGCAGCGGGTGTGGCGGCGGCGGCCTGCTTCAGCGTCGCCGTCATGGCGTCCCGGCAGCCAGCGAGCGAGCCACCGCCGCAGTACGACCGGGCCAGCGGACCGGACACCGCGAGGCCGAGCACCGTACGCAGGTCCTTGTCCGCGTAGCTCCACCAGCCGTACTGGAAGGCCGATCCGGCATGCGAACCGGTGGGCCCGTGCCCCGCGTTGGGTGCTTCGTCGATGGACAGCGAGGCGCGCAGGGCGTCGTAGAGCGGCGCGCCCAGGCCGGGCTTGAACTCGGCCTCGACGAGCAGCGGCCACCAGGCGTCCATGATCCGGATGGCGTCCGCGTGCCCGTACGCCTTCGAACCGGGCGCGGTCTCCTTGCGTTCGGCGCCCGCAGCCTGCCATGCGGCGAGCTTGTCGATCGCGGCGCCGACGGCCGGATCGGTGGGGGGAGCACTGCGCAGTACGGCAAGCAGCTCGGGCAGCAGGTTCTCCGCGCGCAGGTCGGTGACGGCCGCGTCCGCCATCGCCTGGGTGAGCTTGGCCCGGGTCACCCCGCCGGCGGCGACGAGCGGTTTGACGCGCTGGTCGAGGAGGTCACCGCGGTGGACGGAGCCCATGCCGAATCCGGCCGCGCCGTAGTCCTTGGCCTGCTTGTTGTTCCAGCTGATGTAGTAGTCCTGACCGATGGACTGCGGGTGCTGGGCGGGCGGGGTGTAGGCGGCGGTGTTGGCGGCCGGGTCGAAACCCTGCCACTCGTACTGCTGCTTGCCCTGTACGGGCAGTGCGGCGTCGACTCCGGCCGGCCTGACCGGGTTCAACCCGCTGTTGTAGTAGGCCGCTTCGCGCGAGTCGGCGTAGAACCAGTTGAAGGCGTAGCCGATGTGCTGGGCCGCCTCCTGGAAGGTGCGGGCGTCCTTCACGTAGGAGGGGTCGTTGAGCATCTGGAAGCCGATGATGGAGTCGGCCTCGTGCCGGTAGGTGGAGCGCAACGCGGTGTAGGCCACGGGCTTGCCCGCGACGGTCGCGCGGTGCGTGACGATGCCGTAGTTCGTGCGCCAGACCTGCATCCGGTAGGAGCCGTTGGGGGTGGAGTCGGCCACGGAGGACTTCCAGGCGTTGGTGTGTTCCAGCCTCTCCATGGGCGTGCAGGTGCCCCGGTAGAGGTACGAGGTGCTCGTCCTGGTGGGGGCGCCGCCGCCCGGCTCGCACAGTTCGACGGCGAAGGTGTCGGTGATGTCCTGGCCGGCGGAGGTGGCGCTCCATGCGTAGTCCTGCCCGCGGCCGAGCTGTACGTACATGCTGACGCCGGCGAAGGAAGCGCCGCGCGCGCTGATGCCGGGCCCCTGGAGCTCCTGGAGCATGAGGAGTTGGGGGGCGAGGTAGCCGGTCTGCGGGCCGAAGACGGCCACCGGACGACCGCTCGCGGTCTTCGCGCCGGAGACGAGCAGGGCGTTGGACATGCTGGGCTTCATCAGCTTGGGCGGATTGGCCGCCGCGGCGCTCGCGGCCGCGCCCGTACGGTCGTAGACGAGGGGTTCGGCGGTGACCGAGCCGGCGTCCGGCAGGGCCGTACCCTGCGGGTTCGCGGGCTTCTGGGCGTACGGGAAGCTCGCGCCGTCGTGCACGGTGAGCACGGCTTCCGGGTCCTCGCGCTCGCGGAAGGACTCCCAGACGCGGGTACCCTCCTCCAGACCGTACTTCTGCTGCGCGGACAGCAGGGAGAGCGCGGCCTGCACTTCCCCGCCACCGCCGCCGCCGAACAGGCCGCCGACCACGGAGGCGAGGGCGATCAGGTCGGTGAGCTTGAAGGGCTGGATCTCACCGGCGTTGGTGATGGAGTTGATGTGCCCGGTCAGCACGTACTCGCCGGGGAAGTAGCGGCCGTTCTTGGACTGGACGCGGTAGGCGTTGATGCCGTCGATGTAGGCCTGGGCGTCCTCCATCGCGAGCCGTCCGCGCTCGCCCTCGGTGGTCCGGATCCGGTCCACCTGGGCCTGGAGGTCCGCCTCGGTGTACGGGGCCTGCGGCCAGAACTGCTGCTCCAGACCCTGATTGGCGAGGGCGCCGCCCGCGAAGGGGGTCAGGTCGCCCCGGCCGACGTGGCGGAAGAGGTCCATCTGCCAGAGGCGGTCCTGGCCGGCGGCGTAGCCGGCGCCGAAGGAAGTCCCGTAGCGGGTGGTCCCCTTGATGTGGGGAACACCGGTCTTCTTGTCCCGGGTGATCGTGACGTCGGAGCGCGGGCTGCTGGTGGACTCCACCTGGTCGCCGGGGACTCCGAAGGAGGCGTCGTTGAAGAAGTCGTTGACCTTCGCGTCGGTGAGGCCGGGGTACCCGGCCACCAGGGAGTCGTAGCGCGCGAGTTGGTCGGAGGTGTGGGCGGGCAGCGTGCCGAAGGCCTTGTGCGCCAGGATCTGGGCGAGGGTGGCGTTGCCGCTCTGGCCCGGCGGCAGGATGTCCGCGCACTGCTGTCCGCAGTAGTCGGCGATCGGGAGCGGCACGGGGGCATCGGCCCCCGCGGCGGCCGCCGCCGGGGTCAGCAGCGCCGCGCCGAGTGCGATGAGCGCGGTGGCGACGACTGTTCTCGTACGGGCTGTGGGGCGTGGCATACGTGCTCCTCCGTGGGGGGCAGGAACCGGTCACGGGGAGGGTACTGGCAGGTGCTACCACTCAGTAAGATGAACGACCGTCACTTTTTGTGCGGGCGCCGGGCGTTGCGTGCGGACCGACCGGACGCCGGCCGAGGAGGTGCGCGCGTACCTCGGTGGGTTGCGGGTCGGAGACGTAGTGACCACCGACGAAGCGAGGAGGGGCTGGTGCACGGAGCCGATCTCGAACCCGGGGCCGAGGTGCTCGTCACGCTCGTGGAGGTGGACCGCGCACGGCGCCGGATCCGGCTGGAACTCGTCCCGGAGGCGGATTCCAGGAGCGAAAACCGGTTGCCCGGGGATACCGGTCTGGGCAAAGCTCGCTGACATGTCACAAAGCACCGAACCCCGTGCGCAACGCGGCGTCGCCGACCTCTTCACCGCCACCGGCCGCCTCACGGCCATCCCGCGCAAGGCGGCCCGCCGGGAGCAGCTGCTCGTCCACCTCACCGAGACCCTGTTCGCGGCGGACCTCGACTACACGGAGCCCGAGGTCAACGAGCTGCTGCGCACCGTCCACGAGGACTGCGCGGCGCTGCGGCGGTACCTGGTCATCGCCGGGTACCTCACGCGTACCCGCGACGGCTCGGGCTACCGGCGGGCCATGACCACCCGGTAGTGGGTCGTCAGCCGGCCGTCCTCGCCGATGACGTGGAAGGCGACGGCCGGCGGCTCGTCGGCGTGGATGTACTCGCTCTCCCCGGACGCCGCCTCCCACGGGAGCCGCGTCGTGGACACCACACCCGGCGCCACGAGCAGCGGCCGCCCCGCGAAGGTGGTGGCCGCCCCGGTGTGGGCGTGGCCGCACAGGAACGCGGTCAGGTGCGGGTGCCGCCCGGCGAGCTCCGCCAGCCGCTCCTCGCCGAACTGCCGGATCCCGTCCACGTACGGGATGTGCAGCGGTACGGGCGGGTGGTGGAAAGCGACCAGTACGGGCACTTCGCGCGGGGTGTCGGTGAGCACCCCGTCCAGCCAGGCGATGGTCGAGTCCTCCAAGTACCCACGGTGTTCACCGGGGACGGAGGAATCGCAGACCGCGAGTACGAAGCCCTCGCCGCGCAGCACTTGGTCGACCGGGCCCCCGGACGGGCGGTCCTCCCCCAGCAGCCCGCGGCGGAAGCCGGCGCGGTCGTCGTGGTTGCCGGGGCAGACCACCAACGGGTGGCGCGAGAAGAGGGCCTTGCGCGCCTCCTCGTACTCCCCCGCGGTCCCGTGATCGGCGATGTCCCCGCTGACCAGCACCGCGTCGAGCGCGTACGGGAGCCCCTCCAGGTACTCCATGACGAGGCGGGTGCGCTCGGCGGCCCGGCCGCCGCCGTCGAGGTGGACGTCGCTGAGGTGGGCTATCACGATCACGGGTGGTGGCTCCTTCGGTCCGGGAGCTGGATTGTATGCACGGTGCGGTGCGGTGCACGGTGGTGCAGTGCGGTGCACGGCGGTGCGGTGCGGTGCGGTGCAGTGCCCCGTGGTGCCGTGCGGGCGCAGGGCAAGGGCGCCTCCCCACTCTCACCCCTCTCCACTCCCACCGGCCCCCCGCCGGCCAGTCCCGGCGGCCGCGTGACACGCACCGCGAGCGGGTCGTCACGAGACCCCGTGGTCCTCCAAGCGGGCGGCGATCAGGAAGAGCGTCGACGTCCTCGGCGCCGCCGCGGTCGCCGCCGTCATACCCGGCCTCGACGTGCTGATCATCGGGCCCGGAGTCGCACGGGCCGGTTCCGGATCGGCGGCGCCCAGATGGTCCTGAAAGCGGACGGGCGCAGCCGCATCTCCGTGGAGCACGCCTAGGACGCCGCGCACGCCAAGGAGGACGAAGCGGAACTGCCGCGCTCCGTCCAGCGCCGCTTCACCGTCGGCTACTGACCGACGCCGGTCAGAACGTCTCGTCGTGCAGGTCCTCTTCGCGCAGCAGGTCGTCCTCGGCGCGGCGCGAGGTCTCCTCCTCGCCCGGCTTCTGGCCCTGGTCCTGTCCCTGCTTCTGCCCCCGCTCACGGGACGGCTTGCCGGGCTGGGGCCGCGCGGGGTCTCCGGCGCGACGGTGCTCCTGCGCCTCGCTGCCCTTGCCCGGCTCCCGACGCTTCTCCCGCTTACCGCCCATGACGGCGCCTCCTCGTCCCTGCGTGGGGTACGGATTCCCCTCCAAACAGGCTGACACGCACAGTGACGGCCCGCATCCCGTCGACTACGAAACGGGGCGGCGGCGCGCACGCGCCACATGCCACATGCCACGTGCGCTGGATCATCTTCAGGCGCAGGCCGCCCCGCCGACAGTGACCGAGCCTCCATCGCGTGAGCAGGGGCCCGGGCGACTTCCGCTGATGTCCGCCTCCGCCCGGGTGGACGCCTTGAGTGCGGCGCTCACAAGGGTCGCCAGCAGGTCGATGTCGGAGTCGATGTCCAGGCGTACCGTCACCCATTCCGAGCCGGTCCGCAGCCGGATGGCTGTGGAGGAGGCGAGGGCCGGCCGCAGGGTCGTGATCATCGCGCGAGTCAAGTGGACATCGGCCTCGTGCTCCCCGTGGAAGTGGACGATCTCATGTGCCCCCGCGTTCAAACCGAGTGCGGCACCACACGTGGGCCGGCCTTCGGCGAGCGAGGGCCAACTCATCAGCTGTTCACTGGCATGCCTAGCCGTGTTCATGCCTCGAGCCTGCCCGCCCGCGGCGTTCCGCCACAAGGCCCGTGGCGCAATGACACCGTCTCGGTTCAAGCCGATCCGGTTCGACGCGCACTCGGACACCACCCGGCTGCCAGGCGGTGGGCGATCTCCTCGTGCCAGGTCACCGAGGCGGCCCCAGTGTCACCGGCCCACTGGCCGTCCTCGGCGACCATGGGCGGTTCACGGGGCCAGCTCCCTCGTGTCCAGGGGCAGGTGCCACAGATTGCGGCGGTGTACGGCGTCCAGCTCGGCCTCGAGTGGGGAGGGCGGGACGGTCAGCACCGGACAGGCGGCGTGTGCGAGGCAGTAGCGGGCCACCGAGGGCCGGATGAGTCGGCTCAGCGCGGTGCGCGATCCGGTACCCACCACGAGGAGGTCGTCGGAGCCGCGGGCGGTGTCCACGAGGGCCGCGCCCGGTGTCGCGCGTACGGTCAGGCCGGCGAGGCTCACACCGGGCCTCTCCGCGTCGAAGGCCGTGCTCAGGACCTCGCGCAGCCGCTCGACGGCGGCGCCGCGGCATTGCGCGAGTGCCGACGCATTGCACGCGCTGCGGCTCCCGAGTTCACCTCCGGGGGCCTGCCAGGCCATGACGGCCCACAGTTCCGCCTCGCGCACCCTGGCCTCGGCGGCGGCGCGGTGCAGTACGGCCAGGCTGCCCGGGGTTCCGCTCACACCGACCACGACTCTTCGCACAGCTTCTTCCCTCACCCTCCGTAGGCCGGATTCCATGAAAGGGCCCGCTGTGAACCTGCGGGGTGGTCGCTGATGGCCTTCTGACGCGGGAACCGGAAACCATGACGGGTACGTGACGGGCACCTGACGGCGCCCGGAGCCGCCCGTCAGTGATCCGTATGGAGTCGACCGGTAGCCGTCAAGGTCCCGTCATGGGGTGTCCACGGCGGCGAGGACGCGGGGATAGCTTCGATGTCGTGCCCCGGACCGCTTCCCCGCACCCGGGGCCGTCACTGCCACTCGTGGTTCCCCTGGGAGGGCCCCATGTGTTTGTTCCAGTACGAAGACGACCCCGAGCCCGAAGAACGGGCCCCGGCCGGGCCCCTGTACGTACCAGCCCGACCGGGAACCGCGCAGGTGGTGGTGCGCCTGTTCCGCACCCCGCTGGGCGCCCGCACCACCGTCGGCTTCACCAGCGCGGAGCGACTGGCCGCCACGCTCGGCGCCGGGCAGCCCTGGATCCGGCTCTCGGAGGCGGCCCTCCGCGCGATGGCCGGGCCGCTCGGCATATCCCTGCTGACCGTCGACCCGACCCTCACGGCTCCCGCGGTCATCGCGGCAACGGTCACCGGTCCCGTCACCGCTCCCGTTGCACAGGGGCCCGAGGCCGTTGCCCGGCCCCTCTGAAGGGGATCACACCATGACCGTCGCCGCCCTCCCGGAGGTTCCGGCCAGCGCCGATGACCTCTCCGTATGGCCCGCTTCCACCACCCGGCTCCCGCACGGAGGCCTGGCCGTCGGCGGGGTGTCGCTCCCGGAGATCGCCGAGCGGTTCGACACCCCGGCCTACGTCCTGGACGAGAGCGAGGTCCGCGAGCGCTGCCGTACCTACCGCGACGCGTTTCCCGACGCCGAAGTCCTCTACGCGGCCAAGGCGTTCCTCTCCCGGGCCATGGTTCGCTGGGTGCAGGAGGAGGGCCTCGGCCTGGACGTCTGCTCCGCCGGCGAGCTGGAACTCGCCGTGACCGCCGGCTTCCCGCCCGAGCGCATCGTGCTGCACGGCAACGCCAAGTCGCCCCGGGACATCGCCACCGCCCTGCGGCTCGGGGTGGGGCGGATCGTCATCGACAGTCCGTCCGAGATCGCCAGGATCGCGGCCGCCGTCGGCCCCCACGGCCACCAGAAGGTCATGGTGCGCGTCGTGCCGGGGGTCTCGGCCGGCGGCCACGACAAGATCCGCACCGGTACGGACGGCCAGAAGTTCGGCCTGTCCCTCACCGACGGGGGCGCTCAGCACGCCGTCTCGAGGATCCTGGGCCAGCCACAGCTCGAACTCACCGGCCTGCACTGCCACATCGGCTCCCAGATCACCGATGTGGAGTCCTACCTGGTGGCCCTGCGCCGCATGGTGGGGCTGCTGGCCCGCATCCGCGACACGCACGGGATCGTCCTGCCCGAGCTGGACATGGGCGGCGGCCACGGCATCGCCTACCGGCCCGGCGAACCCGCCCTCGACCTCACGCTGCTCGCCCGACAGCTCCGTATCGAGCTGATCGGCAGCTGCACCACCGTCGGGCTGACCGTGCCCCGGCTCTTCATCGAACCCGGCCGGGCGATAGCCGGACCGGCGGGGGTCGCGCTGTACCGGGTGCTCGCCGTCCAACACACGGGCGAGAAGGTCTTCGTCGCCGTGGACGGCGGCATGAGCGACAACCCGCGGCCCGCCCTGTACGGGGTGCGTTACGCGCCCCGGCTCGTGGGACGCCACTCCACGGCAGGATCACGCAAGGCCACGGTCGTCGGCCGGCACTGCGAGGCGGGCGACATCCTCGCCGCCGACGTCGATCTGCCGGGCGACATCCACCCTGGTGACCTGCTCGCCGTGCCGGTGGCGGGCGCGTACCAGCTGTCCATGGCGTCCGGTTACAACATGGTCGGCCGCCCCCCGGTCATCGCGGTCCACGAGGGTGCGGCCCGGATGCTGGTCAGGCGCGAGACGCTGGACGACTTCCGCCGCCGTGACATCGGTGACTAGGGCCGCCTCGAGCGACGGTTGCCCGGTAGTTCACGGCGCCACCGGCCGATCACCGCACGCACCAAGGGCTCATACGGGCATGTGACGCCCCCTGACTTCACGGTCGGTGATCCATCGGCATCACAGCATGTGACCCCCGCGTCCGCGCACGCGAGCCGCCCGGCCCCGGTGTCCCCACCGGGAGCCGGACGGCTCATGTGGTGTGCGACGGCTGACCGGCACGCGGGCACATCGGCCCGTACCCCCACGGTGGGACCATGCGCTTCGTCGGCACCCGACGCACATCAGAAGGCCGTCAGGGACCCGTTCAGGATCTTGCCCGCCCGGCCCGGATCCGCTGGGATGGGGGCATGAACAACGGTCCGCGCTACGACGATCGGCCCCCGCATCGGGTGCGGCCGACGGCGCCCGCTGTCCGCCCGGCCATCTGACGACGGCCGCGCGTCATCCACGTACCTGCCCCTCGGCCTGGCGCGAAGAGCCGGGCCGGGCTCCGTACGCATCGTCATCCTCACCGCATGAGCTGAGCCCATACCCGCCCCGTGCCGGGGCGCCGGGCCGGTCAGCCGTGCCCACTTCCAGGACCCAGGAACCGACATGCCTTCACCCCTGTCCGGACGTACCGTCCTCGTCACCGGCGCCACCTCCGGCATCGGCTACGAGACCGCCCGCCAGCTCGCCGAACGCGGCGCTCTCGTCCTCCTCCACGGCCGCACCGCCGAGGAGGCCCGGGCCGCCACCGACCGGCTCATCGCCACCTCCAGCGTCAGCGGCAGCCTCGTGCGCCCGCTCGCCGCCGACTTCGCCCGCCTCGAGGAGGTCGAGAACCTGGCCCACGGAGTCGTCCGCGACCACCCGCGCCTCGATGTCCTCGTCAACAACGCGGCCATCGCCGCCCCCGAGCGCCATACCCTCACCACCGACGGCAACGAGATCGCCTTCCAGGTCAACTTCCTCGCCCACTACCTCCTGACCGACCTCCTGGCAGCCGCCCTGACCGGTGATCCGGGAGGACGGGTCGTCAACGTCTCCTCCTCCCTCCACCGCACCGCCGCCATCCAGTGGAACGACCCTCAGCGCATCCGCCGCTACTCGCGCCTCGCCGCCTACGCGCAGTCACAGCTGGCACTGACCGTCTTCGCCGCCGACCCGCGCGTGACTGCCGTCTCCGTCCACCCCGGGATCTGCGAGACCGGCCTGCTCTCCGTCTACGGGAACGAGGGGGACTCCGCCGCCGAGGGCGCCCAGCACGTCGTACGGCTCTGCGACCCGGCCACCGGGATCGTCAACGGCGCCTACTACGACCGCTCCGAACGCGTCTCCCCGGCCGCCGCCGCCACCGACGACCGCACGATCAAGCGCCTCAACAAGCTCGCCGACCTCCTCGTCGGCCACACCGCCTGAAGGGATCACCGGACATGTCCAAGCGCGCCCGCAAGAAGAGGTCCCGCCGCAGGAAGGGCTCCAACCACGGCAGCAAACCCTGCTGCTGATGGGATCCCGGGCGGTGGAACGGGCAGAAAACTACTGCCCGTTCCACCGGCCACCCGTAGGCGGGCCGGGGGAATCGGCACCCTCTTGACCGCGGCGCACGAGACGCGTCAAGCCGCCGTCAAGGGCTCGTCAGCGTGCGTCGGCGGTGATCCGGAAGCGCAGTCGGCAGATGACGGCGTCGGTGTCGCGACGTACGGCGTGGGCGACGACGGAGCCACGCTGGTTCTGGAGCATGCGCTGCCACAGGTGGGCGGGTTCGGTCTCCGGGATGAGCACGGTGACCTGGGCGTCCGGGTGGGTCCGCGCGAGCTTGCGGACGTACGCCGACACCGGGCGGCCGAGCGAGCGGGTGTCCGGGGCGACCTCGACGAGTTCGACTCCGGGATTCCACAACTCCCAGTCCCTGCGCAGCGCTTCGGCCGTCCGCCGGTCCTCGGGAGTGGGGTGGGTGACGGTGACGGCGAGGACGTCGTCGCCGAGGGAGCGGGCGGCGGTGAGGGCCTGACAGGTCAGCTTCGAAAGCCCGGAGACGGGAACCACGACGAGCGACCGGGAACGGTGCGGCGGCTGCGGGACCCGCCCCAGTTCGAGGCGTTCGCCGATCTCCGCGTAGGCACGGTGGACCTTCTCGAAGCCGAGGACGATCAGCGGCAGGGCGAGCACGATCAACCAGGCGCCTTCGGCGAACTTGGTTGCGGTGACGACGACGGCCGAGACGCCGGTCAGCAGCGCGCCCAAGCCGTTGAGGGCGGCTTTGGCCCGCCAGCCCTTCGGGCGCTCACCGTTCCAGTGCAGGACCATGCCGACCTGGCAGATGGTGAAGCCGACGAAGACGCCGATGGCGAAGAGCGGGACGAGGGTGTTGGTGTCTCCCCCGGAGAAGGCCAGCAGGACGGCCGAAACGAGCGCCAGCCAGACCACGCCGTGGCGGTGCACCTGCCGGTCGGCCTTGAGGGCGAAGAAGTGCGGCAGGTGGTTGTCGCGGGCCAGCAGGCTCATCAGCACCGGAAGCCCGCCGAAGGACGTGTTGGCCGCCAGCGCCAGCAGAACCATGGTGGCGAACTGGACCACGTAGAAGGCCGCGTTGTGCCCGAACGAGGCGTCGGCCAGCTGGGCGAGGACGGTCACGCCCTCGACGGGCTGGAGGTGGAAGCGGCCGATGAGGATCGACAGGCCGATCAGCATGACGCCGAGGAGGGCGCCGAGGGCGACCTCTGTGCGCTGGGCACGGCGGGCGGCCGGGCTCCGGAAGGACGGGACGGCGTTCGCGACGGCCTCGACGCCGGTCAGCGCCGAGCACCCCGCGGCGAAGGCCTTCAGCAGCAACAGCGCACCCACGGTCGAGGCCCCCTCGCCGAGCGCGGAGGCGTGCCCGGTGGCTGAGGCCGTGCTGACCGGGCCGTCGCGGAAGAGCCCGACGACGATCATGGCCAGGATCGATCCGACGAAGAGCGCGGTCGGTACGAGGAATGCCTTGGCGGAGTCGACGACGCCGCGCAGGTTGACGGCGGTGACCAGGGCCAGGACGGCGAGGCAGATCCAGACGCGCTCGCCGTGGAGCCCCGGGAAGGCCGAGGTCAGGGCGGCCACGCCGGCGGTGACGGACACCGCGACGTTGAGGACGTAGTCGAGGATCAGCGAGGCCGCGGCGACCAGGCTCGTACGCCGGCCGAGGTGTCGTTTGGCGACGGCATAGGAACCGCCGCCGTCCGGGAACGCGGCGATCACCTGACGGTACGAGGCCACCAGCACGGCGAGGAGCAGGGCGATCGCGAGGGTGACGGGCAGGGTGAACCCCATCCCGTACGCGCCCGCGGCAGCCAGTACGAGGACGATCGACTCCGGTCCGTACGCGACGGACGCCATCGCGTCGAGGGACAGCGCGGCGAGACCCTGGACGGCGGTCAGCTTGTGCCGGTCACCTGGCCCGCGTGCCTCCGTATCAGGGGGCTCCTCCCGGCCCGGCCCCTGAGCGGTCGTGGTCGTCGTCCCTACGTCTGTGGCCATCTCGCCGTTCCCTCCGAATGAGCAAAGTGAGGACAGCGTCGGAGGCGCACCGGGTGGCCGCCAGCACTCTTGGCACGTTCTGTACGCCGGACCGGCCACTCTTCACGTGTTTCATACGCACGGTTGGCGGAGGCATATGAGGTCCGTCAAGAAGCTCTGCCGCGCGTTGCCCTGGATGTGCGGAAGGGCAGGCTTGATCCGGGTGCCACCAGCCCGACAGGTTCTGGACGGCGCTCCAAACCACATTCGGCTCGTCCGGACGGGAGGCATCACATGTCCGGGTACTGGTTCCGTCTCCGCGACCCCATCGCCCTGATCGCGGGCCTCCTGGCGCCCTTCCTCGTGGCGCTCGTCCTCGCGCCCTTCCGTACGGATGTCTCGTCGACGAACACCGCGCTGATCCTGGTCGTCGCCGTGGTCGCGGTCGCCGCCCTGGGCAGCCGGACGGCCGGGGCACTGGCCGCGCTCTCGGCGGCCGCCTGGTTCGACTTCTTCCTCACCGAGCCCTATCAGCGGTTCGCCATCACCGACCGCGACGACGTGGAGACAGCCGTCCTGCTGCTCGTCGTCGGCCTGATCGTCTCGCGGTTGTCCGTGCGCGCCCGCCGTCTCCGGGCGGTCGTGGTCACCGGCACCGCACACCTGTCAAGCCTCCGGGGGACCGCCCGGCTGGCCGAGGACGGTGGCTCCCCCGAGGGCGTGGTCGAGTACGTACGGCGGGCGCTCGTAGGCCTGCTGGGGCTCCGCGCCTGCCGCTTCGAATACGGCACCCTGATGGGCAACCTGCCCCGGCTCGAGCACGGCGGCGACCTGTGGTTGCGCCACGGGACCCGGATCACTGCGTACGCAGACTGGCCGGAGGGCCAGACCGAGCTGCGTGTCGTCGGGGGCGGGCACTACTACGGCCGCTTCCTCCTCGACCCCCACCCCGGTCGCCCCCTGCCCTCCGAGGAAGCCCGTCTGGTGGCGGTCGCTCTGGCCGCTCAGGCGGGCGCCGCTCTGGACTCGGCCGGCCTGCGCCACCAGGGCTGACCCGCCTGCGGGTGGCAGGCCGCGTAAGGACGGCGTCAAGGGTTCCCGTCCCGCCGTAAGGACCCCGTCAAGGCGTCTTAACACCCGGGTGAAGACACGGTTGTCTCGTCATCGGCCATCTGGCCGATTCATTTCTTCCCTTCTTCACTCAGGAGCTCACGATGGCCGATCTGGCCTTCGTCGTCACCACAGTCGCGGTTTTCGCGCTGGTGGCTCTCATCGCCCGGGGGGTGACCAAGCTGTGACCGTCGAGAACGTTGTCGGCCTCGTCGTAGCCGTCTCCCTGCTGGGTTATCTGATCCTCGCCCTTGTGTATCCGGAGAGGTTCTGAGCATGAGCCCCGTAACCGCTGGTGCGCTCCAGCTGCTCGCGCTGATCGGCGCGCTCGCGCTGGCCTACCGTCCGCTGGGCGACTACATGGCCCGGGTCTACTCCTCCGAGAAGCACTACAAGCCGGAGAAGTGGATCTACAAGGCCATCGGTGCCAACCCCTCGGCCGAAATGCGCTGGCCCGCCTACCTGCGCGCCGTCCTCGCCTTCTCCGCCGTGAGCGTCCTCTTCCTCTACCTCCTGCAGCGCGCCCAGGGCGTCCTGCCGGGCTCGCTCGGCTTCGTCGCGATCGATCCCGACCAGGCCTTCAACACCGCCGCCTCCTTCGTCGCGAACACCAACTGGCAGTCGTACTACGGCGAGCAGGCCATGGGTCACGTCGTCCAGACCGGCGGCCTGGCGGTGCAGAACTTCGTCTCGGCGGCGGTCGGCATGGCCGTCGCGGTGGCCCTCGTTCGGGGCTTCGCGCGCTCGCGCACCGGTGAACTCGGCAACTTCTGGGCCGACCTGGTCCGCGGCACCGTCCGCGTCCTGCTCCCCATCTCGGTGATCGGCGCGATCGTCCTGGTGGCGTGCGGTGTCATCCAGAACTTTGGCGGGATCCACGAGGTCGGCCAGTTCTTGGGCGGCACGCAGCAGTGGAACGGTGGGGCAGTGGCCTCGCAGGAGGTCATCAAGGAGCTCGGGACGAACGGCGGCGGCTACTTCAACGCCAACTCCGCTCACCCCTTCGAGAACCCCACCCCCTTCTCGAACCTCTTCGAGATCTTCCTGATCCTGGTCATCCCGTTCGCGATGACCCGCACCTTCGGCCGCATGGTCGGAAACCTTCGCCAGGGCTACGCGATCCTCGCGACCATGGGCATCATCTGGGTCGGTTTCACCGCCCTGATGATGTGGACCGAATTCGCCCACCACGGCCCGGCGTTCGATGTCGCCGGCGGGGCGATGGAGGGCAAGGAGACGCGTTACGGCATCGGCGCCTCCGCGATCTTCTCGGTGGCCACCACGCTCACGTCCACGGGTGCCGTCAACTCCTTCCACTCGTCGTTCACGGGTCTGGGCGGCGGCATCCAGCTGCTGGGCATGCAGCTCGGCGAGATCGCGCCCGGCGGTGTGGGCTCCGGCCTGTACGGCATGCTGATCATGGCGATCATCGCGGTGTTCATCGCCGGCCTGATGGTCGGCCGCACCCCCGAGTACCTGGGCAAGAAGATCGGCACCCGCGAGATCAAGCTCGCCGCCTGCTACATCCTCATCACCCCGGCACTGGTGCTGTGCTTCACCGCGGCCGCCATGGCACTGCCCACGCCGGGCAACTCGATGACGAACTCCGGGGCGCACGGATTCTCCGAGATCCTCTACGCCTACACCTCGGGTGCCAACAACAACGGCTCGGCCTTCGCCGGCCTCAACGCCGACACCCAGTGGTTCAACAGCACCATCGGCATCGCCATGCTGCTGGGCCGCTTCCTGCCCATGGTGTTCGTCCTCGCGCTGGCCGGCTCGCTCGCCGAGCAGAGGCCCGTCCCCGAGTCGGCAGGCACGCTGCGCACCGACAAGCCGCTCTACGCGGGCCTCCTCGTCGGCACGATCATCATCATCACCGGCCTCACCTACTTCCCGGCCCTGGCGCTGGGTCCGCTCGCCGAAGGGCTCGCATCATGAGCACCGCCACACCCACAAGGGCTCCGCACCAGGACGCGCCCACCGGCCACAAGCCGGACGGCGGGCGCGTGGGCAGCGGACTCTTCGACCCCAAGCAGCTGTTGAAGTCCTTCCCGGACGCCGTGCGCAAGCTCGACCCCCGGGTGATGGTCAAGTCCCCGGTCATGTTCGTCGTTCTGATCGGCTCGGTCGTCACGACCGTGCTTGCGATCAAGGACCCGACGGACTGGTTCGGCTGGGCGATCACCGCCTGGCTGTGGCTGACCACGATCTTCGCGAACCTCGCGGAAGCGGTGGCCGAGGGCCGCGGCAAGGCCCAGGCCGACACCCTGCGCAAGGCCAAGACGGACACCGTCGCCCGCCGCCTCGTGAACGGGGCCGAGGAGCAGGTGCCGGGCACGGAGCTGCGCATCGGCGATCTGGTGGTCTGCGAGGCCGGCGACATCATCCCCGGCGACGGCGACGTCGTCGAAGGCGTCGCCTCGGTCGACGAATCCGCGATCACCGGCGAATCGGCCCCCGTCATCCGCGAGTCCGGCGGCGACCGGTCGGCCGTCACCGGCGGAACGAAGGTGCTCTCGGACCGGATCGTCATCAAGATCACGACGAAGCCCGGCGAAACCTTCATCGACCGCATGATCGCTCTGGTCGAGGGCGCGGCCCGACAGAAGACCCCCAACGAGATCGCGCTCAACATCCTCCTCGCGTCCCTCACCATCGTCTTCCTGCTGGCCGTCGTCACCCTCCAGCCCTTCGCGATCTACGCGCACGCCAAGCAGTCGATGATCGTGCTCACCGCGCTCCTGGTCTGCCTGATCCCCACCACCATCGGCGCGCTGCTCTCCGCGATCGGCATCGCCGGCATGGACCGCCTCGTCCAGCGCAACGTCCTCGCGATGAGCGGGCGTGCGGTGGAAGCCGCCGGTGACGTTTCCACGCTGCTTCTGGACAAGACCGGCACCATCACCCTCGGCAACCGCCAGGCCTCCGAGTTCGTCCCGGTGACCGGCGCCGAGGCGGCCGAACTGGCCGACGCCGCACAGCTGTCCTCCCTCGCCGACGAGACCCCCGAGGGCCGCTCGATCGTGGTCCTGGCGAAGGAGAAGTACGGCCTGCGCGAACGCCACCAGGGCGAGCTGGTGGGCGCAGAGTGGATCCCCTTCACCGCCCAGACCCGTATGTCCGGCGTGGACGTGGACGGCCGCAAGGTCCGCAAGGGGGCCGCCGGTTCGATCACCGCGTGGGTCGGCGAGCAGGGCGGTACGGTCGCCCCGGACGCGGGCGCCAGGGTGGAGGAGATCTCCGGCGCGGGCGGTACCCCGCTGCTGGTGGCGGTGGAGGACGAGGAGGGTGCCCGGGTCCTGGGCGTCATCCACCTCAAGGACGTCGTCAAGGAGGGCATGCGCGAACGCTTCGACGAGCTGCGGCGCATGGGCATCAAGACCATCATGATCACCGGTGACAACCCGCTCACCGCGAAGGCCATCGCCGAAGAGGCGGGCGTGGACGACTTCCTCGCGGAAGCCACCCCCGAGGACAAGATGGCCCTCATCAAGCGGGAACAGGCCGGCGGCAAACTCGTCGCCATGACCGGCGACGGCACCAACGACGCCCCCGCCCTCGCCCAGGCCGACGTAGGCGTCGCCATGAACACCGGAACCTCGGCCGCCAAGGAGGCCGGGAACATGGTGGACCTGGACTCCAACCCCACCAAACTCATCGAAATCGTCGAGATCGGCAAGCAGTTGCTGATCACCCGCGGCGCCCTGACCACCTTCTCCATCGCCAACGACGTCGCCAAGTACTTCGCGATCATCCCGGCCATGTTCGCCGTGGTCTACCCCGGCCTCGACAAGCTCAACATCATGGGCCTGACCTCGCCCAACTCCGCGATCCTCTCCGCCGTCATCTTCAACGCACTGGTCATCATCGCCCTGGTGCCCCTCGCCCTCAAGGGCGTCCAGTACCGACCCACCAGCGCCGACAAAATGCTCCGCCGGAACCTGGGAATCTACGGACTCGGCGGCCTCATCGCCCCGTTCATCGGCATCAAGCTCATCGACATGCTCATCACCCTCATCCCCGGAATCGGCTGAACCCAATGAACAACTCTGTGGGCAACACAGCGCGCCTGATCGGTGCGGGCCTCCGAGCCCTTCTCGTTCTGACCGTGATCTGCGGGGTCATCTACCCGCTCGCCGTGACCGGGATCGCCCAGGCTGTCTTCAACGACAAGGCCAACGGCTCCGAGTTCAAGGACAGGAGCGGCCAGGTCGTCGGCTCCGCCCTGATCGGGCAGAGCTACAACCTCCCCAAGCGGAACCCCGACGACGCCGAAGAGGCCTCCAAGCCGGACCTCAAGTGGTTCCAGCCGCGCCCCTCCAACGGCCTCGGCGCCAACGGCGTCAACACCCAGTACTCACTGATCCTCTCGGGCGCCACCAACCGGTCCGCCGACAACGGCGCCGTCAACGGCCTCTGCACGGCGGGCGCGGAGGAAGGCACCCTGTGCGCCCAGGTCGTCGCAGCCAAGGACGCCGTCATCACGGACAACTCCACGGCCTCCTACACGGTCAAGCCCGAGGACGTACCGGCCGACGCCGTCACCTCCTCCGGCTCCGGTCTCGACCCCGACATCTCCCCCGAGTACGCCAGGCTCCAGATCCACCGCATCGCCGAGCAGAACAAGGTCGACGTCAAGCAGGTCGAGAAGCTCGTCGCCGACCACACCACCGGCCGCACCCTCGGCTTCATGGGCGAACCCCGCGTCAACGTCCTCGAACTCAACACGGCCCTCAAGGCACTGGCCAAGAGCTGACGTTCCGCATTGCAAGGTTCTGGAGCCGGCGGGACGCGGAGTTCCACCGCTTCGACTGTGAGGGGCCCTCGGCCTCCCGCCGGCTCCGACCCGTACCCACCGAAAGAGGAAGGCCCCACACCGATGATCAAGGTGCTGGTGGTGGAAGACGACGCCCAGCTCATCCGTGCGCTCAGGATCAACCTGGAGGCACGGAAGTTCGAGGTGGAGACGGCTACCGACGCAAAGACCGCCCTGAGGCTCGCAGCCGTCCGCAAGCCGGACGTCATCCTGCTGGACCTCGGACTGCCGGACATGGACGGCATCGACGTGATCAAGGACGTCCGGGAGGGCAGTGGCGTCCCGATTCTCGTGCTCTCCGCGCGGCACACGTCCCAGGAGAAGATCCGCGCCCTGGACGCGGGCGCCGACGACTACGTCACCAAGCCGTTCAGCATGGACGAGCTGCTCGCCCGGCTGCGGGCCGCCGTCCGCCGCCGGGAGGTTCCAGCGCCCGCAGATGAGATCTCGGTGGTCACGACCGAGGACTTCACCGTCGATCTCGTCGCGAAGAAGGTCCTGCGCAACGACCGCGGTGTGCGTCTGACACCCACCGAGTGGCACCTCCTGGAGATCCTCATCACCAACCCGGGGCGGCTGATCAGCCAGCGCAAGCTCCTGCTCGACGTCTGGGGACCGACGTACTCCGAGCACACGAACTACCTGCGGGTGTACATGGCCCAGCTGCGCCGCAAGCTGGAAGCGGACCCCTCACATCCGAGATATCTGATCACCGAGCCCGGCATGGGCTACCGCTTCGAGGGATGACGCGAGCACCATGGGACGCGGCAAGTTTCGTATCTACCTGGGCTCGGCCCCCGGCGTCGGCAAGACGTACGCGATGCTCTCGGAGGGCCACCGCAGGGTGGAGCGCGGCACCGACGTCGTCGTCGCCTTCGTCGAGCACCACAACCGTCCGCGCACCGAGGTGATGCTGCACGGACTGGAACAGATCTCACGGGGCGAACTGGAGTACCGGGGGTCCACATTCACCGAGATGGACGTCGACGCGATCCTCGCGCGGCACCCCGCCGTCGCCCTCGTCGACGAGCTCGCCCACACCAACGTCCCCGGCTCGCGCAACACCAAGCGCTGGCAGGACGTGGAGGAGCTGCTGCGGGCCGGCATCGACGTCGTCTCCACCGTCAACATCCAGCACCTTGAGTCCCTCGGCGATGTCGTCGAGACGATCACCGGGGTGCGACAGCGGGAGACGGTCCCGGACGAAGTGGTGCGGCGGGCCGATCAGATCGAGCTGGTCGACATGTCCCCGCAGGCCCTGCGCCGCCGCATGGCCCACGGCAACATCTACAAGTCCGACAAGGTCGACGCGGCTCTCTCCAACTACTTCCGGCCCGGGAACCTCACCGCCCTGCGCGAGCTGGCCCTGCTCTGGGTCGCCGACCGCGTCGACGAGTACCTCCGCGAATACCGCGGCGAACACAACATCCGAGCGACCTGGCAAGCCCGCGAACGCATCGTCGTCGGCATCACCGGCGGGCCCGAGGGCCGTACGCTCATCCGCCGGGCCGCCCGCCTCGCCGAGAAGGGCTCGGGCGGCGAGGTCCTCGCCGTCTACATCGCCCGCAGCGACGGGCTGACCGCCGCCTCGCCCAAGGAACTCGCCGTCCAGCGCACCCTGGTCGAGGACCTCGGCGGCAGCTTCCACCACGTCATCGGCGACAACGTCCCCGACGCGCTGCTGGAGTTCGCCCGCGGGTGCAACGC
Source organism: Streptomyces sp. NBC_00435 (assembly GCF_036014235.1). Taxonomy (GTDB): domain Bacteria; phylum Actinomycetota; class Actinomycetes; order Streptomycetales; family Streptomycetaceae; genus Streptomyces. Next base: position 7,158,820 of record NZ_CP107924.1, on the reverse strand, counting down.
CACCCAGATCGTCCTCGGCGTCAGCCGCCGACGATCCTGGCAATCCGTCTTCAGACCCGGAGTGAGCGCCGCGGTGGCCCGGGAATCAGGGCCCGACCTCGACGTCCACATCGTCACCCACGACGAGGCCGCCAAGGGTCGGCGCCTGCCCGTCGCGCACGGGGCACGGCTCGGCCGGTCCCGGATCATCCGGGGCTGGCTGGTCGGCGTCACCGGCCCGGCGCTGCTCACCGTCCTGCTGAACCAGCTCGTGCCCGACCTCGGTCTGGCCAACGACATGCTGCTGTTCCTGACGTTCACCGTGGCGGCAGCGCTCCTCGGCGGGCTCCTCCCCGCCCTCGCTTCGGCAGCCTTCGGCTCGCTGCTGCTGAACTACTTCTTCACACCGCCGCTGCACGAGTTCACCATCTCCGACCCCAAGAACATCGTGGCCATCGCGATCTTCGTCGGAGTGGCCGTGTCCGTGGCGTCCGTCGTCGACCTGGCCGCCCGCCGCACCCACCAGGCCGCCCGGCTCCGCGCCGAGTCCGAGATCCTCTCCTTCCTGGCCGGCAGCATCCTGCGCGGCGAAACCGCCCTCGACGCCCTGCTCGAGCGGGTACGCGAAACCTTCGCCATGGAATCGGTCGCGCTCCTGGAACGCGGCACGGACGTCGACCCGTGGACCTGCGCGGGCAGCACCGGGCGCAACCCCGTCACCCGCCCCGAGGACGCCGACGTAGACACGCCCATCGGCGAGAACATGTCCCTCGCCCTGACCGGCCGGGTCCTGCCCGCCGAGGACCGCCGCGTACTCGGCGCCTTCGCCGCGCAGGCCGCCGTCGTACTCGACCGCCAGCGCCTGGTCGACGAAGCCGGGGAAGCCCGCCGTCTGGTCGAGGGCCATCAGATCCGCACCGCGCTCCTGGCAGCCGTCAGCCATGACCTGCGTACCCCGCTCGCCGGCATCAAGGTCGCCGTCACCTCTCTGCGCTCCACCGACGTCGACTGGTCCGGGGAAGACCGGGCCGAACTCCTCGAAGGCATCGAGGACGGCGCCGACCGCCTGGACCACCTGATCGGCAACCTCCTCGACATGTCCCGCCTCCAGACCGGGACCGTCGTCCCGATCATCCGCGTGACCGATCTCGACGAGGTCGTCCCGATGGCCTTGGCGGGAGTCCCCGACGACAGCGTGGCCCTGGACATCCCCGAGACACTGCCCATGGTCTCCGTCGACCGCGGCCTCCTGGAACGAGCCGTCGCCAACATCGTCGAGAACGCCGTCAAGTACAACCCCGTCGGTCAGACCGTCCTCGTCTCGGCCAGCGCCCTCGCCGAGCGCCTGGAACTGCGCGTCGTCGACCGCGGACCCGGCGTCCCCGACGAGGCCAAGGGCCGGATATTCGAACCCTTCCAACGCTACGGTGACGCACCCGCCGGCGCCGGAGTCGGCCTCGGCCTCGCCGTCGCCAGAGGGTTCCTCGAAGCGATGAACGGCACCCTCGCCGCCGAGGACACCCCCGGCGGCGGGCTCACCATGGTCATCACCCTGCCCGTCAGGCAGGGAACTCCCCCGTCCCGTCCCGACCTCCCGACGGGCGCCACGACGTGACGCGGTCGCGGGCAACCCCGTCCGGGACGCGGTGAGCGTCGCGGTCGCGGCCTGCGCGGTCCGCTGGGGCAGCCGCGGCGGCGAGTTCGCCCTGGAACGGCTCGGCGACGACGAAGGACCGTACGAGTCCGTCGACGAGGTCCACCGCCACCCACGCCGCGACCGGATCGACAAGGTGTCCGCCGGCTCCAGCGCTCGCTGGACCTGCAGGAAGCCCGGCTGTCCGACGCCTGAGGTCCGCCTTCCGCAGGGGCGCCGTCAAGATCACGTCAGCGCTTCGGGCTGCCGCGTCAAACATGCGTCAGCGGCGAGGGCCTCCCCCGACGAGCGGGCGTACGTTCGGCGAAGCACGCCGCGGCCATCCCGCCCGAGCGTCGCAGCGCACTTCCGACCAGGAGGAACACCATGCCTACCGCGGCGCACCCCGAGGACCCCGAGGACCCCGAGCCTTCCGAACCCTCCCCGGCCGGCCCGAACCTCCTGATCGGCTGAGGGGTATCCATGTCCGTCACCTCGCTGTCCCCATCCGCCCCGACTCCGCTCCCGGAAGCCTCCGAGGGACTCGCGGTCTGGCCAGCCTCGGCCCGCCCGGCCGCGGGAGGCGACATCACCGTCGCTGATGTCTCCCTCACGGACGCCGCCGACCGGTTCGGCACCCCGCTGTACGTCCTGGACGAGGGCGAGGTCCGCGACCGCTGCCGCGCCTACCGAACGGCCTTCCCCCGAGCGGACGTCATTTACGCGGCCAAGGCGTTCCTGTGCCGTGCCATGGCCCGCTGGGTCGAGGACGAGGGCCTGGGGCTGGACGTCTGCTCCGTCGGCGAGCTGGGCCTCGCCATGACCGCGGGTTTCCCCGCCGAGCGGATCGTGCTGCACGGCAACGCCAAGAGCCCCGAGGACTTGTACACCGCGGTCCGGCTCGGCGTCGGCCGCATCGTCCTCGACAGCACCTCGGAGATCGCCCGGCTGGCCGGGATCGTGCCGGACGGTGCACGCCAGCAGGTCATGATCCGGGTCGTGCCCGGCATCTCGGCCGGCGGTCATACCAAGACCCGCACTGGTACGGAGGACCAGAAGTTCGGCCTCTCGATCACCGACGGATCCGCCCAGCACGCCATCGCCAGGGTCCTCGCCCAACCCCGCCTCTCACTCGTGGGACTGCACTGCCACATCGGCTCCCAGATCTCCTCGGTCAAACCGTACGTAGCCGCGGTGCGCCGCATGGTCGGCCTCATGACCCAGGTACGGGACCACCATGGCCTGGAACTCCCCCAGTTGAACATCGGCGGCGGCCACGGCATCGCCTACCGGCCCGGCGAGGACAGCCTCGACCTCACCACCCTCGCCAACCGGGTCCTGGCCGAGCTGGCGGACGGCTGCGCCCACGCGAAGCTGCCCGTACCGCGCCTGACCGTCGAGCCCGGGCGGGCGCTCGTAGGGCCCGCCGGTGTGGCCGTCTACCGGGTCCTCACGGTCAAGGAGACCTCGGGGCGGACGTTCGTCGCCGTCGACGGCGGGATGAGCGACAACCCGCGCCCGGCCCTGTACGGGGTCCGGTACGCGCCCCGGATGATCGGACGCGCCTCGACGGCCCTGCCCGCCCTGGTCACGGTCGTGGGCCGGCACTGCGAGGCCGGCGACGTCGTGGCGGACGACGTCGCGCTGCCCGGCGACGTGCGACCCGGAGACCTCATCGCCGTGCCCGCCGCCGGCGCGTACCACCTGTCCATGGCCTCCGGCTACAACCTGGTCGGCCGCCCGCCCGTGATCGCGGTCCGGGACGGGTCCGCGCGGATGCTCGTACGCCGTGAATCCATGGACGACATGAACCGCCGGGACATCGGCCTGTAGGGCGGCCCGCGCTCGGGGCACGTCATGGGGTCGCTCGCCCCGGGTCCCCGCCATCGGGTCCTCATGCGCATGGGTCGCTACGGGTCACGCGGGCGGCTCCGCCCGCCTCAAGGAGCGGACCGCCGGGACCGAGAGCAGCACCGCGAAGGTGACCACCGCGACCAGGGTGGACACGTACAGCAGCGTACGCGCGCCGATGAGTTCGGCGACAGGGCCTGCCAGGGCCTGGCCGACGGGGAAGGCGATGAGGGACCCGGCGACGTCGTAGGCGTGGACCCGGTTCAGCACCGCCGCGGGGACCTGGGACTGGACGCTCGTGCCCCACATGACGCTCCAGAACGCCCAGGCGGCACCGCCCACCACGAAGCAGGCACACGTCGACCACAGTGCAAGACCCAGGGCGTTGGACAGGGGAGGACGACCCAGGCGAACATCGCGACCGCTCCGGCGGCCAGCGGCCGCTTCGGGCGGAACCGCATGCCTATCAGACCGCCCAGGACGTTGCCCGCCCCGAAGGCCGTCCACATCCGCCCAGAGCGCTGCCCGCCGAACTCCGGTGCTGCACCTGTCGCTGCGCGACCTGTCCGAGCAGGTCGTGCTCGGCGCGTACAACGTCGTGGACGACATCGACCACGGCCTGAAGGCCGGCACGTCAGCCCCCGGCGGCGCTGCCCGTGGCGGCGGTGCTCACGGCCGGCTTGCTGCACGCCGTCTGGAACACCGTGGCCAAGGCGATCCCGGACCGGGACGCCGGACTGACCCAGATCAGCGTCACCAAGGCCCTGCTCTGCCTGACGCTGCTCCCACTGCTCCCCGTACCGGCGGCCGGATCGTGGCCGTACCTGGTGGCCTCGGGGATCGCCCACGCCGGGTACGTGGTGCTGCTCAGCCGCTCATACCGAATGGGCGACTTCAGCCAGGTCGCCGCCGCGCTCGCCACCGGGGCGGTGATCGCCTGCTACACCGTCAGGTGCGCTGGTGCTCGTGGTGATGCCGCAGGCCAAGCGGCGCACTCTGACCTCGTACGGCACGGTCCTGTGGGCCCAGACCCGGACGGGGACGGCGGAGGTGGCCGCGCTCCGCGAAACGGGGGTCATTTGGGCGGCGGTCATCGGTACGGTCCTGTTCAAGGAGACGCTCGGTGCGCGCCGGATCGCGGCGGCCGTCGTCGTCTCGACGGGCGTGGTCCTCCTGAGCGTCCCGCCGACCTGACCTCCGGCCCGGACAACTCTCGTGGGCGAGTGGCACGAGCGCCGGGTGGTGGACGAAGCCCTCTTTGTCGCCGGCCGGCGGGGCCCGACCTGAACGGTCCTCACCGCGCTGGTCAGTTGAGGCGTTCCAAGACGGCGGTCATGCCGATGCCGCCTGCGGCGACGACGGAGATCAGGGCGGTTGCGCCGTCGTCCTGGCGCAGGGTGTTCAGGGCGGTCGTGGTCAGGCGGGCGCCGGCGGCGCCGTACGGCTCGCCCAGGGCGATGGATCCACCGTGGGTGTTGAAGCGGTCGGGGTCGAAGTCGAGTTCGCGGCAGTAGGCGAGCATCTGGGCGGCGAATGGTTCGTTGCCGACGCGGACGTCGATGTCGTCGAGGGTCATGCCGGTACGGGCGAGGGCGCGGCGGGTGGCTTCGACGGGGGCCGGGCCCTCGGTTTCGGGGGTGTGGGCGCTGACCGCGGTGGCCAGGATCCGGGCCAAGGGGGTGATGCCGCGGGCGAGGGCGAAGGCCTCGTCCATGACGAGGACGGCGGCGGCGCCGTCACTGAGGGGCGCCGCGTTCCCGGCGGTGACCCGGCCGTCGGGGCGGGCGGCGGGTGCGAGGGCGGCCAGGGTGTCGAGGGTGACTCCTTGGCGGGGGCAGTCGTCGCGGGTGACCTTCTCCCCGGCCGGCGTGAGGACCGGGACGATTTCGGGGGTGAAGAATCCGGTCTCCCAGGCACGGCCGGCGAGGCGATGGGAGCGGACGGCGTAGGCGTCCATCTCGGTTCGGGTGATGCCGTACAGGTCGGCGGCGTGCTCGGCGGCGAGCGCGACGGGGAGGTAGGGGTCGGGCAGGGCGCCGCCTTCGCGGGGCTCGTACCACGTCTCGCCGGCGGTGGCGGAGCGGTGGGCGGTGCGGGCTTCGGCGTCGGCGAAGGCGGGGTTGCGCGTGCCGGGCCAGGTATCGGAACTCCCGTACGCGAGACGGGACTGCGACTCCACCCCCGCGGCCACCACAGCCCGCGCGTCCCCGCAGCGGATCGCTTGGGCCGCCATGCGCAGCGCCTGGAGGGAGGAGGTGCAGAACCGGTTGACGGTCACCCCGGGCACGTGGTCGAGGCCGAGGAGGACCGCGGTGATGCGGGCGATGTTGAAGCCCTGTTCGCCTCCGGGCAGTGCGCAGCCGGCGATCAGGTCGTCCAGGGTGGCGGGGTCGAGCTGGGGGACGCGCGCGAGGGCCGCCTCGACGGCGGTGGCGAGGAGGTCGTCGGGCCGTACGGAGGCCAGTGCGCCACGGTGGGCGCGGCCGATGGGGGTCCGCACCGCGGACACGATGACGGGGCGGGGCTCGGTCGTGGTCATGGAGGTGCTCACAGGTTCAGGGTCGGGCGGTGGGTACGCAGCCACACGTCGAGGTCGAGGACGAACTCGAGCCCCTCGCGGGGGAAGCGGTGGGTCCTGTCGGCATCGAGGAGGAGGCCGCGGACGGCAGAGGGGTCGAGGAGGTCCAGGGCCGGGCTGTCCGAGTCGAGGAGGAGGTGGGCCTGGGCGGTGAGGGCTTCCCGGTAGGCGGGGTCGCGGCTGACCGGGTACGGGCTCTTGCGCCGGTCGAGGACCGGGTCGGGAACCAGACCGCGGCAGGCGGCGCGCAGCAGGCTCTTCTCCCGGCCGTCGTGGGTCTTGTACGTCCACGGGGTGTTGAAGACGTACTCGACCAGGCGGTGGTCCAGGAACGGAACGCGTACTTCGAGGCCGCAGCTCATGCTCAGGCGGTCGGTGCGTTCGAGGAGGGCGGGCAGGAAGCGGGTGAGGCTGAGGTGGCTGATGGTGCGCAGCCTGCGCTCGGCGTCGTCGGCGGTGGGCAGGTGGTCGAGTTCGGCCCGGGCCTCGGCCAGGAGCCGGGCGCGGTGGGTGTCCAGGTCGAGGGCGGTGCGCAGGGGCGGAACCAGCAGCAGGGTGAGGTCGGCGCGGGTGATGACCCGCTCCCAGGGGAAGGTCGCCTGCGCGGCCCCGCCGGGCGGCGGGCCTTCCGCCTCGAACCAGCGGTAGCCGCCGAAGAGTTCATCGGACCCGTCACCGGAGAGAGCGACCTTGCCGTGGGCTCGTACGGCCTTGAAGAGCAGCAGTGCGGAGTGGTCGAAGTCCCCCAGGCTCAGACCGTCGCGGGCGCGGACGACCTCGGCGCGCAGGGCGGGGTCGGCGAGCCGCTGGGCGGCGGGGGCGATGCCGTGGTGGCGGGAGCCGAGGGCGTCCGCCATCAGGGCGATGTAGGGGGCGTCGTCGTCGCGACGCATCGCGTCGCGGGCGGACGGCCTCGTCTTCGCCGTGAGGTCGAGGGAGACGGTGGTGAGAGCTCCGCCGGTGCTCTGACGAGCCAGGGCGGCGATGGCGCTGGAGTCGAGACCGCCGGAGAGCAGCGTGCAGGACGGCACTTCGGTGACGGCCTGGCCGCCGACCGCCCGGGAGAGCAGGTCACGGACGGTGGCGACGGTGTCGGGGAGGTCGTCGGTGTGCTCGCGCGGGGTCAGGGACCAGTAGCGGTGCACGGCGGCCCTGCCGCTGGCGTCGATCGTCACCACGTGCGCGGGCGGCACCTCGCTGAGGCCCGAGAAAGGCGTCCGCCCCGGCGAGTTGACCATCGGGTGCGAGGCCAGGATCAGTTCGCGCAGGCCCGGCAGGTCAAGAATCGTTTCCGCCGCCGGGTGGGCCAGGACCGCCTTGGGTTCGGATCCGAACCGGACGCCACGGGGGGTCAGTGCGTAGAAGAGGGGCTTCACTCCCAGCCGGTCGCGGGCCAGGAGCAGACGTCGCTCACGCACGTCCCACACCGCGAACGCGAAGATGCCCTCCAGCCGTTCCACGGCGCCCGCGCCCCACTGCCGGACGGCCGCCAGGGCGACCTCGGTGTCGGAGCGCGTGTGGAAGCGGTGGCCGCGCGCCGTGAGCTCGCGGCGCAGCTCGTCGTGGTTGTAGACCTCGCCGGTGAACACCAGCACCGCCCCGGGCCCGCCGGAAGCGGTCCGGTCCACCATGGGCTGGCGGCCGCCGGCCTTGTCCACGATCGCCAGCCGGGTGTGCCCCACGGCCGCACCCGGACCCGTCCACGACCCCGAGGCGTCCGGCCCCCGGCAGGCCAGGGACTCCAGCATCGGCTTGAGCTCCACCGAGTCCGCTTCCGGCAGCCCGTCCCGGCCGAACACAACCCAACCAGCGAGCCCACACACGAAGAATCGATCCTCTCAATGGTGACGCGCGGGGCCAGAGCGCCACCGAGCGGCAACACTGTGCACGTCGATGATCGCCCAAGGCAACGTACGGTTAGGCCGGCCGGGTGGCGAGGCGGGTCCGGTGATCAGGGAGGGCTCGACACGTCGCCGGGGAGGGAACCACCGAGTTCCACGATGACGACGTTCGCCCGTGGGAAGGTCCGGGCCGCCGGGTACGCCCTGGTCAGATCGCGGTGGACGAGCCAACACAGCTTGCGACTCACCGAGTTCAAGACCAGCCACGTGATGTGGGATCCGGCCATTCCGCCGTTCGGAAGGTGCGGTGGGCGTGTTGCCGGTAACCGCCTGCCCCAAGGGCGTTGGGCTGATGTATCCGACTGTCGTCGGGGGCGGTCCACGATGCACGGACGTCCGCGGCCCGACGGTTTCGCGCATCGCCTCCGGCGGCCCGAACCCCGTTCTCGACCCTCGCGCACCGGCTGGCTCAGGCCGCCCGCTCCCCCTACTTGAGCGCCGCGCACACAGACCCCCAGGAGTTGTCGCATGTCCACGCAGCCGCGGTCCGTCCCTCCTGGGGGCGACGTTCGGGCCGATGGCAGCTCGAAGGCCGACGAGCCGGACATCACCAAAGACGTAAAGGTCATGTCCTGCAAGGTGAAGGCCGGCGAGTACGGCACCAAGGAACTCGACCTCAAGATCGAGTACATCAACAGCGATGACCGTCGGTTCAGCTACCTCGCCGAGGGCGAGGTCACCGTCAACGGCGAGAAGAAGAGCGACATCGTGTCCACCGGCCAGAACCTCGCACCGGGCCAGAAGTACACGGACGAAAACGCCGGGGCCCTGGCATTCGACGTAGCCAAGGCCGCGAAGGCCGGCGACAAGATCGAGTGCAAGCTGATCAAGGTATCCCGCAATTCCTACTGAGAGACCGCTGAGCCGAAATCTTCGTGCGGTCGGGCCTGCTGCGGGCCCGGCCGCATCGAGCGGGAGCGTGGTGCGGAGGTCGCCCCGAACGTCCCGGGTCCGAGCTCCACTTCGGCGTGCCCACCTTCCCTCGGCGGGGACACCGGCGTGGCGCGCAGTCACTGGTCGCGCCGTTGCGGCGCGTCCGCGACATGGCCGAGGCTTGTTCGCTCCGGAGCGCCAGCCTGCCACCCCCGGCACTCACCCTCGAGTCGTGGGCGTGATCTGTCGGGTGGCGGAGCGCAGTGCGAAGGCCATCACCACCTCGAATACACCGAGCAGGACGAACCACAGTCCCAGCAGTCGTGTCAGGGCGACCGCGGAGTCCACCGGGAAGCAGAGCACCACGATCCCGGCGACGGAGCCGAGGGCGCCCAGCGCGAAGAGCAGGCCGCGGTGCACGAGCGCGCGGTCGGCGATCGCTACGTACGCCGTGAGTACGCCGGTCAGCAGCCAGAACACTCCCACGATCAGGGACAGCGCGCCGATCGTCTGCATCGGATGCCGCAGAACCAGGACACCGGCCAGGAATGCCAGCATGGCGATCATGATTCCCGCCAGTCTGCTGCCGCCCCCGTCACCGCTGTGCGAGAACGCCGTCACGAAACGGAAGCCGCCGGCCACCAGGAGCTGGAGGCCGATGATCACAGCCAGGACGTGCAGGGTCTCGTCGGGCCAGACGAGTACCAGGATGCCCGGAATCAGGGTCGCGAGGGCGAATCCGAGTGCCCAGTGCCACGAGCCTCCCAGCTGCTTGAGGACGTCCTCGGCATCGCTCTGCCTGCGCTGCGGCGCCGCGTCGGGGGATACGGTCATCACGCCTCCCGGGCCGATCGAAGGACCCTGTCGAGGCCCTTCCACGCCATCGGACATGCCTTGTTCGCCTAGCAGGCCCATTTTAGGCCGGTGGGCCACGGCTCGCCGCTCCGGACGCGTCCTCGCCCGGACCGGTCGCCGCCTGCGTGGCGATCATCTGAGGAGGCCGCGAGAATGAGAGGGCGGGAGAGAGGGCCCCGGCGGGCCTGCCCGGAGCGGGTGCCCGCAGCCGGGCGAAGAGGCGCTGCGGAGAAGTGACGGTCCGGCCTGTGACGCCCTCGAATGAGGGCCGCGCGGGACCACGCGGGATTCTCGCCCGTGGAACAGCTTTCAGTGGGAACACAGGTGATGGCACATGTGTCGATGGCTCGCCTACTCGGGGACCCCCATGCTGCTCGACACCATCCTGTACAAACCTGCGCACTCGCTGATCGACCAGAGCCTGCACTCCAAGCTGGGCGTCGAGACGACGAACGGCGACGGATTCGGCGTCGGCTGGTACACCGAGGACAATGACACGCCGGCACTCCTCAGGGACGTTGGTCCCGCCTGGAACAACCGCAACCTGCGGGAGATGGCAGACCACGTCCGCTCCCCGGTGTTCTTCGCCCACATCCGGGCGTCGACCGGGACCGCGGTGCAGCAGTCGAACTGCCACCCGTTCCGGCACGGCCGCTGGATGTTCATGCACAACGGCGCCATCACCGGCTTCCACCTCATGCGCCGGGACCTCACCCTGCTCGTCGATCCGGCCCTGTACGCCGACATCGAGGGAACCACCGACTCCGAGGTGATGTTCTTCCTGACCCTCACCTTCGGCCTGGCCCTGGACCCGCCGACCGCCGTCGCCAGGATGGCGGGAGTGGTGGAGCGCGCCGGCCGCGACCACGGCGTGGAGTTCCCCCTCCAGATGACGCTCGCCATCACCGACGGCGAACGCGTGTGGGCCTTCCGCTACTCCAGCGCACACGATTCCCGGTCGCTCTTCTACAGCAGCCGGGTGGACGCGCTGCGCCGCCTGCACCCCGATGTGGCGTACCTGCGGGACATCTCGGAGGAGACCCGCTTGATCGTGTCCGAGCCCCTCGGCGACCTGCCCGGCGCTTGGAACGAGGTACCGGAGAGCAGCTACGGCGTCGTGCAGCCCGGCGCCGACGAGATGCATCCCTTCATGCCCGTACCGGCATGAAGCGGCCGTTGACGCACGCAGGCCGGTGGTTCGGCGGTTGAGGACGCGGACCCGGTCCTCGTCGGCGGGCAGGCGCTCGGGCACGTCCGCCGGCTCGGACAGCCCCCAGGTGGGAAGCCGTACGTTCAGCTGGGGGGAGCGAGCCAGGTTGCGCGGGAACGCTTTCGTGCAGCGCGGTGCGTCGGCGCTGGCGCTGCGGATCATCCCGTTCGACGTGCCGTCGTCCGAACACACACCGGTCGGTGCACATCCTCACCATTGAGGACCCGATCGAGTACCTGCACCACCACAAGCGCTCGGCGGTCAACCAGCGCGAGGTCGGCACCGACACCGACTCGTTCCCCGCCGCGCTGCGCGCGGCCCTGCGCGAGGATCCCGACGTCCTGCTCCTCGGCGAGATGCGCGACCCGGAGAGCATCGCCGCGGCCCTGACCATCGCCGAGACCGGGCACCTGGTGTTCGCCACCCTGCACACCAACGACACGTCGCAGACACTGGACCGCATCGTCTACGTGTTCCCGGCCGAGCAACAGCCACAGATCCGGCTGCAATTGGCGCACACCCTGGTCGGCATCCTCAACCAGACGCTCATCCCCCGGATCGGCGGGGGCCGGGTGGCCGCCTTCGAGGTGCTGGCAGGCACGTCGGCGATCCGCAACCTACGAGGAGGCCGTGCTGCACACCGCCTACCCGGAGGACATCCAGCGGCCCTACGTCCCGGTCGGCCGCACCTGACCGGGCGGCAAGGCCGAGGACCACACGCCGTACGACTGGGCGCCGCCCGGGCACCTCAGCAACCGCGCGTTCGAGTTCATCACGCGATCGAGGGCCACCGCATGCGCAGAGAGGTCCCACCCGGACGCCGCCCCTGAGTTCCCGCCCCGACCCAGCCTCGCCGGGGCCCGGGGTCAGAGCTCGACGAGGGTGACCTCCGTGGCCTTCAGGCTCGCCCAGATGTCGGAACCGTCCGCGAGGGCGAGGTCCGCGGCGGCCTGCGGGGTGATCTCGGCGATCAGGTCGGGGGTCTGCTCGGACGTGATCAGGATGCGCAGGCGACTGCCGACGACGGTGATCTCGCGTACGACGCCCCGCCACACATTGCGGGGACTGCCGACTGGCCGCTCACGGTGCAGGGACACCGCCTCCGGGGCGATGATCGCGAGGGCCTGGGCACCCTCGGGGAGCGGGTCGGCGGCGACCAGGACGCCGCCGGTGGCAAGCGTGAGGCCTTCGCGGTTCGCGGTGCACGGCCAGGCGTTGCGGCCGAGCATCCGGGCCACCCACGGGGAGCGCGGGTGACGGGTCACCTCGGAGGGCGTCGCGTCCTGGAGGGTGCGGCCATCGGAGAGTACGAGGACCCGGTCGGCCAGCGAGACGGCCTCGACGGGGTCGTGGGTGACGATGAGGCAGACCCCGCCGAAGCCGGCCAAGTGGCGGCGCAGGGTGTGCCGTACGTGGGCGCGGGTGGTCTGGTCCAGGGCGGCCAGCGGCTCGTCGAGGAGCAGCAGGCGCGGGCGGGCGGCGAGCGCGCGGGCCAGGGCCACGCGCTGGGCCTGACCGCCGGAGAGTTCACCGGGCTTGCGGTGAGCGAGGTGTCCGACGCCCAGCTGGTCGAGCCAGCGGTGGGCTTCCTTGCGGGCCTCGGCCTTCGGCATCCCGTGCGCGCGGAGCCCGTAGGCGGTGTTGGCCAGAGCGTTGAGGTGCGGGAAGAGTGCACCGTCCTGCGGCACCCACGCGACCTGCCGCTTGTGCGGGGGCAGCGCGGTGACGTCCAAGTCGCCCAGCTTCAGTGCGGCGTGGGCGCGCGGGGTCAGACCCAGGAGCGCCCGGAGCAGCGTGGTCTTGCCGGATCCGTTCTCGCCGACGACGGCGACGGTGGTACCCGGCTCGGCATCCAGGGTGAGCTCGTTGAAGCCGGTCACCTCGGCATGCAGCGGCCAAGGCTCGGTCTGGTGGAGCGGGGCAGGTGGTTCCGTGGTGGCCAGGACCGCAGCGGCCGGCTCCGGCCTGGAGGAGCCGCGGGGCCGGCCGACCGAGCCGGTCCACCGTCCACGCAGGCCGACGAGTACGGCCATCGCGATGGCGAGGAGGAGCAGGGAGACCGAGGTGGCGGCTTCGGGCTCGTCCTGAAGGAGCAAGTAGACCTGGAGCGGCAGGGTCTGCGTGGAGCCGGGGAGGTTACCGGCGAAGGTGATGGTGGCACCGAACTCGCCGAGCGCGCGGGCCCACGCGAGGGCGGCCCCCGCGGCCAGGCCCGGGGCGACCATCGGGAGGGTGACCGTGAAGAACACCCGGACCGGGGAAGCCCCAAGAGAGGAGGCGGTCTCCTCGTAGGAGGGCTTGAGGCCCGCGAGGGTGCCTTCCAGGCTGATGACGAGGAAGGGCATCGCGACGAAGGTCGCGGCGAGGACCGCACCGGAGGTGTGGAAGGGGAGGACGATCCCGAAGGCGCTCTCCAGCCAGGGCCCGAGCAGCCCGCGCCGCCCGAACCCGAGCAGCAGTGCGACACCGCCCACGGTCGGCGGCAGCACCATCGGCAGCAGTACGAGGGACCGTACGAACGTCTTCCCGGGGAACTCGACCCGGGCCAGCAGCCACGCCAGCGGAACGCCCAGCACCAGGGACAGGCCGAGCGAGGCGAAGGAGACCAGCAGGGACAGCTTGAGGGCCTCGACCACCGGCGGGCTGGTGAGGTGGGTACCGAGCTCGCCCCACTCGGTGCGCACCAGGATGCCGAGGAGCGGGAGCAGCAGGAACAGGACCGCGATCAGCGCGGGCAGCGCCAGGGCGAGCGAGGGGCGGGTGCCGGACACCCGGCGGCCACGGAACATGAAGGGCGGTCCTCGGCGGGTTGGTGGGCGGGCGGGGCGGGGCGGGAACGGCTGCGGGGCCGCCCTGCTGGGCGGCCCCGGTCCGGAGCACGATCCGGCTCGTAGCACGGGCCGGCCAGTCGGTCAGTCGGCTACGGCTTCTGGAAGCCGGCGTCCTGGAGGAACTTCTGGGCCTCCGGGGTGGAGAGCCACTTCACGAAGGCGTCGGCCGCCGCGGCGTTCTTCGAACCCTTCAGCGAGGCGGCCGGGTAGGAGGCCACGGCGTTCTGATCGTCGGGGATGTCGACGGCGACGACCTTGGGATCAGCAGGGCGCCGGCGATCAGACCGGCGGCGGCGCGGCGCGAGGTGAGGCTTCGGGACATGGTCGCTGAGTCTCCTGGGACTGAAGGGGTCCGGCCCGCGAGCGGCTCGGGCCGGGTACTGCCGTAACCGAAGGACGGAAGGAAGGAAGAAGAAGGAGCAGTCGGTTCAGACGCGGTCGATGTGGACGCTGGTGGACTTCACGCGGGCCGTGGCCCGCATTCCGACCTCCAGCCCCATTTCCTCCACCGATTCCCGAGTCAGCAGCGAGACCAAACGGTGAGTGCCCGCCTGGATCTCCACCTGGGCCGAGACGTCGCCGATTTTGACCGCGGTGATGATCCCGGGGAAGGAGTTCCGCACCGAGGTCTGGACCGGGTCGTCCTCGTCCTGGGCCTTCTGTGCGAGGTCGACTGCGAACGCCGCCAGATCGCGGCCCTCGATCATCCGACGCCCCGGGCTCTGACCGCCCTCGCGGTACGTAGGGATCTTCCCGGCATCCGCCCAGCGGCGTGCGGTGTCGGGGCTGACGCCCAGCATGCGTGCGGCCTGGCCCACGGTGTAGTACTGCATATGCGACACGTTAGGGCGAGAAACCCAGCATCTGCAATTTGACCATATCGTTGCATATCAGATGCAGATGCGCAGGGTCGATCCGAAGGCCCCCAAGCAGGTGGGGCCCAATGTCCCGAAATCTCAGGACGTTCGACCGGGGTGAAAATGCCATGCCACAAGGGCCATTCGCCTGGCGGATGAGATGGCCTCCGAGCAGCCCGGTATGCCTGCGGCTAGCGTGATCGATGTGGCGGCCGTCAGGCCGCCTTCCCCCGCCGATCAGAGTGAGGCGTTACTTCCATGGGCCTGAGCATCCGCAACCAGATCCCCGGCACCGTCACCTCCGTCACGGCCGGCGAGGCCATGTCCACGGTGAAGGTCCGCCTGGTCGGCGGTCAGGACATCACCGCCGCGATCACCACCGACGCCGTCAAGGACCTCGGCTTGGCCGAGGGCACCGCAGTCAAGGCGCTCGTGAAGTCCACCGAGGTCTCCCTCGCGAAGGGCCGGGTCGAGGGCATCTCCATCCGCAACCAGATCACGGGCACCGTCACCGACGTCGCGACGGGCGGCGCCATGGGCTCCGTCAAGGTCTCCGTCGAGGGTGGCGAGCTCACCGCCGCCATCACCAAGGACGCCGTCGAGGCCCTCGGCCTGACCGCCGGCACCTCCGTCGTCGCCCTGATCAAGTCGACCGAGATCTCCCTCTCCGTCTGATCACCCCCGCAACAATCGCCCGAGGGCCCCGCACCTGCTGGTGGGGGCCCTCGGGCGCACCTGGTCGCCCAGCCCAGCGGTCAACGGGCAACACCACTCGGAGTCACACCAGATCGAGGAGCTGCTTGAACGCGCCTGCGAACCCGCTGAAGTCGTCGACCAGGCGTATCTCCAGGATCCAGTGAGCCCGCCACCCTCCTGCGGCGGTGCGGCGGAGTGGCTCGTCGTTGTCCGGACCGATGAAGGAACAGGGCTCCGCGTCGGATCCGCCCACAGCCGGGGCCTGCCCGCACAAACGGCCCACCTGCCACGTTCCCAGGCTCCAGCCCGCTTTACCGGCCAGGGCCCGCACCTCGGCGTGCAGCTGTCTGCCGGTGATGCCGTCCTGCCCGAGAAATGTCTCCCGGGCTGCCGCGCCCACCTTGGCCAGGTCTTCGACGAGCCGGCGCCTGCCCGGGTCGTCGCCGACGACAACCGTGCGGGCGAAGTCCGTCTGGTGCCCGACGAAGAGCGGGTCGAGATCGACCACGACGATGTCGTCCACCCCGATCACGCGGTCCGGTGGGACCTGACCGTACGGAAGCACCGTGTGCGGCCCCGAGCGGACAAGACGGTCAGGCCAGCCCACGGCCGTACCGAAGACCTTCCCCGCCACGTCCCAGATCCGGTCGTCCACTTCGCACTCGGTGCGACCGGGCACGATCAGACCGCCCTCGATCACCTCGGCGAGCACGGCCTGAGCCATCCTCTGCTCCTCCACCAGCCTCAAGGCCCGCAGACGCTCGTCCATCCGGTCGGGTACCGCCATCGTGCCGCTCCTCTTCCTGCCGCTCTGCCGACGAAGGCGCACGACCCCGTGCTCCCGCTGCCCCCACCCCGCATACGTCGGCGGGACGGAACCCCATGCGGTGCACCGGAACGATGGGAGAGCCAGCAGCAGTCAACACGCCGGGGCTCCGAAAGCGCATTGGTTGCCGCACCAGTTCCCACGCCCGGAAGGGGACCACGACCTGGTGATACCTATGAACCTGTCGGCCTCCGCGTCTCTGACACGGGTGGGCAACGGATGCTGGCAGACTTCTACTCGCGGAGAGGCGCTCGCCGTCATCGCGTCGGCATGCGGGAGAACAGGGCGGCATCGTGGGATCGGGACAACTTCCTCCTGGCCAGAAGCTGGCGAAGGGCTGGCCGGTGTCGCACTACGGGCCGGTGCCGAGGTTCCGGCCCGAGCGGTGGACCCTGCAGGTCTTCGGCGCCACCGCCTCGGGCGAGAAGCGCAGTTGGTCCTTCGACGAAGTCTCGGCTCTCCCCTGCACCACGGTCGTCACCGACATGCACTGCGCGTCGGGGCCCTCGACGACCGACCACGAGTTCTACGGCGTGCCCGCCCGAGCCTTGCTGGAGCTGGCGCCGCCGGCGCCCGAGGTCACCCACGTCATGGCGTGGGCCGAGTACGGGTACAGCGCCAACCTGCGCCTGGCCGACTTCGCTTCGGACCGGACCCTGCTGGCCATGCACCACAACGGGGAGCCGCTGACCGTCGAGCACGGCTTCCCTCTGCGCCTGGTCGTACCGCACCTGTACGGCTACAAAGGGCCCAAGTGGCTGCGCGCGATCGAGTACATGACCCAGGACCGGCGAGGGTTCTGGGAGGAGCGCGGGTTCCACAACATCGCGGACCCCTGGAAGGAACAGCGGCACTCCTACCAGGAGGAGGACTCCCCCTGAGGGCCGCACGGGCACCCGCGCCGCGAAGCGGACCGGGGTGGCCTTCAAGCGGTAACCCCTCCCGGGAGGGGTTACGCGAGGTCGAGGAGCTGTTCGTAGAAGCCGCCGAAGCCGTGCCGCTCGTCGACGAGGTGGATTTCCAGGATCCAGTGGCAGTGCCAGCCCGCCCCGTCGGTGCGGCGCATCGGGGTGTCGTTGTCCGGGGTGACGTACGACTCGAACTTCGCTCCTTCGATGAGCTCGTGCGGGAACTCCCCCACCAGATGGCCGGCGTGCCATCCGCCCAGGCTCCACCCGGCCTCGCCTGCGAGCCGCTCGACTTCCGCGTACAGCTGCCGTCCGGTGATCCCCGGATCGGCGCGGAAGGCGCGACGACCGGCGGCGAAGACCTCCGCGAGGTCCGCGCGGAGGCGATGCTTCACCGGGTCGTCGCCGAAGACGAAGGTGCGGCCGAAGTCCGCCTCGTACTCCTCGAAGATCGGGCCGAAGTCGGCGAAGGCGATGTCGTCCTCGCCGATGATCCGGTCCGGCGGGTTCTCCTTGTACGGGAAGCACGTGTGCGGCCCGGAGCGCACGATCCGCTTGTGCCAGTGCTTCGTCGTACCGAACAGCTCGTTCGCGAGATCCCGGATCCGGTCACTGACCTCCCGCTCGCCCGCTCCCGGCGCGACCAGGCCCCGGGCCTCGACCTCGGCGAAGAGCCGTTCGGCCTTGCGCTGGGCCTCGACGAGACCCAGGGCGCGCAGTTGCTCGTCCATGCGGTCGGGTGCTCCCATGGTGCCGTTCCTCTTCCGTCGGCCTGTCACGGGGCCGCTCGGACGATGACGAGCGACCCTTCGTACGTGGTCTGCGTGCGCAGGTGCCCGAAGCGTTCGTCCCAGGCCCCGGACTCCAGGTCGCGGCGGAGCCTCTCGTCGAAGCGTTCGCGCACGCCGTCGTCGATGAAGCTCCAGGCGGAGCAGGCCTGCCGGGCAGCGGGGTCGAGGAGGAGCTCGGGGCGGCCGTAGTAGGCCTCGTTGAAGCCGTCCGTGCAGTCCAGCGGGATCGGAACGGTGCGGATGGTGCCCGTGCCGCCGAGGGCGCCGGCCATCTCCTCGATGGGCGGGTACCGGCGGGCCTCGGTGTCGAGGACCTCGGGGGCGTACTCGTAGAGCCAGAAGTCCCGTACGAGCTTCGGGTCGCAGGTCAGGACGACGACCGGCCCCGAGGTGACGCGGCGCATCTCGCGCAGGCCGGCCGCGACATCACTCCACTGGTGCACGCTGAACAGCGTCATCGCCCCCTCGAACTCACCGTCGGCGAACGGCAGGTCCTCCGCCACTGCGTCGACCGCACGGGCGAGGCGGGCCGGACGCTGGGCGCGCATGGACTCGGACGGTTCGACGGCCGTCACGGCGCGGGCGGCGCTCTCGTAGGACCCCGCGCCGGCACCGACGTTGAGCACGGTCTGGGTGCCGGCCAGGGCCTCGGCGATGAACCGGGCGATGCGGGTGTCGGGTCTGCGGTAGGGCGCGTATCCGGCGCCGATGGCGCCGTAGTCGACGTCGCCGGCACTGCCGTCCTGAGTGCGTACGTTCATGGGTCCTTACCTCGCCTTGTGAGCAGGAACAGGGGCGCACCCGCGTATCGCCGGAGGTGCCGGCCTGCGTGTGCGGGTGAGTCGCTGTTACGACCAGAGCCGGAACCGCTCCCAGCCGTCCCGGGTACGTTCGTAGCGCAGTCGGGTGTGGATGCGGCTCTTCGCGGCCTGCCAGAACTCCACCTCGGCAGGGGCCAGGGTGTAGAGCGTCCAGGCCGAGTCGACGAGTGAGGGCTCCTGCTCGATCAGCGCCAGGTACTTCGCCAGGGCCTGGTCCCGGTCGGCCACGTCCGTCAGGTACTGGCTCTGGCGGCCCAGCAGCGCGTGCGCGCGAGCGGTGGGCGAGCGGTCCAGGAAGTCGGCGGCGTTCTCCTCGGCCGTACCCGGCGTCACGCTGCCCCGGATCCTGACCTGGCGGCCGTGTTCCGGCCAGTAGAAGGTGAGGGCCGCCCGCGGGTTGCAGGCGAGCTGTCCGCCCTTGGGGCTGAAGGCGTGCCCGGAGAACTGCCAGCCCGAGGAACCCACCCCCTTGAGGATCAGCACGCGGGCGTCCGGGTCACCGGCGGAGTCGACCGTCGACAGCATCATCGCGTGCGGATCGCGCACACCATCGGCCACGGCCTCCACCAGCCAGGACAGGAAGAGCCGCACCGGATCGGCCGGGGCATGGTCTGGATCGAAATCCGGCAGCGGGCCGGCGAAGACCCCAAGGCCGCGCAGCCACTGCCGTGTACCACCCACCCGCTCAGAGCCCGCTGTCATCCTCAGCTCCTCCGGACGTCGACAACCTCACAGCAGTATCTTGCATCCGCTAGGGCTCGATCGTAAATCAGCTGGCAAATGCTTGTTGAATCGACCAAATAGGCCACAGCTGCGGTTTTGGCCTATACGCGCTCCCCCTCGGATCGACAGGGGATCCGGATCCCCGTCGCGGGAACGCGTCCGGAGCTCCACCGGCAGAGATGTGCCGGGAGCTACGGCCGGCATCGAAACGGGCCAGGCGTGGCGGCGGCCGCCTACCCGGATGCCGGCGCGGCCCGCAGCAGGGAAGGCTCGCACGCCTCTCCACCAATACAAGAGCCCGGCCAGCGAACGAGGCTGGCCGGGCTTTCGTACAGGGACGCCGCTGATACCGCGACGTCCGCTATGAGGCGGGAAGGCTTAGGCGGGGGTGATGTTCTCCGCCTGGGGGCCCTTCTGGCCCTGGGTGACGTCGAAGTTCACCTTCTGGCCTTCCTGGAGCTCACGGAAGCCCTGGGTGGCGATGTTCGAGTAGTGGGCGAAGACGTCCGGGCCGCCACCCTCCTGCTCGATGAAGCCGAAGCCCTTTTCCGAGTTGAACCACTTCACGGTTCCGGTGGCCATGTGTCCTCCAAGGACTAGAAACCGGTCCCGCACCATGCGGGATCCGGAGGTGATCGCCCTGGTCCTCAGAGACGCTGGAACAGCAAAATCGCCCGTGAAAGTTGCACTCACGGGCGACCGGTACTTCGGAACCATGACAGCTGCTGCTGACGTTACACGCACAGTGCTGCTCACACTACAAAAAGCTGGCAGGAGGAGGATCAGGGCGACGACGGAGGTACCAGTGGCGAGGCCGAGGGCCTCGACGGAGACCCTGACAGACAGGTGTCCGCATCTACCTCTTGGGTGATCCTCCGCACGCATTCGGGACCCAGTGGCTGGATTCCGTACCGGACCCCAATCGCCCCACCGACGCGACAGCCGTGCGCATGCGGACCCCCACCGTTTGTCCTTAACCGCGGTACGTCTCCAGCAGCCGCAGCCAGATCTCGCTGATCGTCGGGAACGCGGGCACCGCGTGCCACAGCCGGTCGATCGGCACCTGCCCCGCGACCGCGATGGTCGCCGCGTGCAGCAGCTCGGCCGCGCCCGGTCCCACGAAGGTGACGCCGAGCAGGACCTCGCGGTCCAGGTCCACCACCATGCGGGCCCGGCCCCGGTACCCGTCGGCGTACAGGCCCGCTCCGGAGACCTTGCCGAGGTCGTAGTCGACGGCGCGCACCCGGTGGCCGGCCCGTTCCGCCTCCGCCAGGGTCAGGCCCACCGACGCGGCCTCCGGGTCGGTGAAGACGGCCTGCGGGAGCGCCTCGGTGTCGGCGGTCGCCGCGTGCGCGCCCCAGGGACCGTTGTCCAGCGGCGCGCCGCCTTCCGCGCGGGCCGCGATGACGGCGCCCGCGATCCGGGCCTGGTACTTCCCCTGGTGGGTGAGCAGCGCCCGGTGGTTGACGTCACCCACCGCGTACAGCCAGTCGATCCCCGGGACCCGGCAGCTGTCGTCCACCGCGATCCACCCGCCCGGCGTGAGCCCGACGGTGTCCAGACCGATGTCCTCGGTGCGCGGGGACCGCCCCGTCGCCACCAGCAGCTCGTCGCCCTCCACCCGCTCGCCGCCCTCGAGCACCACGGTGACGGGCCCGGTCGGACCGTCCCGTACGACGGCCTCGACGGCCACGCCCGTACGGACCACCGCGCCGGCCTCGCGCAGCGCATCGGCGACCAGCTCCCCGGCGAACGGCTCCATGCGCGGGAGCAGCCCGGAGCCCCGTACGAGCAGGGTCACCCGGGAGCCGAGCGCCTGCCAGGCCGTGGCCATCTCCGCGGCCGCCACCGATCCGCCGACGATCAGCAGCCTGCCCGGCACCGCCTGTGCGGAGGTGGCCTCGCGGCTGGTCCACGGCCGGGCGCCTTCGATGCCCGGCACATCGGGGATCACGGCCCGGGTGCCGGTCGCGACGACCACGGCGTGCCGGGCGGAGAGCACGTGGTGCTCCCCCTCGGGGCTGGTGACGGCGACCTTCCGGACGCCGTAGAGCCGCCCGTGGCCCCGGTACACGTGGGCGCCGACCGACTCCAGCCAGTCGACCTGGCCGTCGTCCTTCCAGCTGCCGGTCCAGTAGTCCCGGTGCGCGAACACGGCCTGCGCGTCCAGCGGACCGGCCACGGCACCCGCCAGACCGGGCACCCGCCGCGCGTCGGCCCGGGCCAGCACGGGCCGCAGCAGCGCCTTGCTCGGCACGCAGGCCCAGTACGAGCACTCGCCGCCCAGCAGCTCGCCCTCCACCACGGCCGTACTGAGCCCGGCGGCGCGGGTCCGGTCGACGACGTTCTCGCCGGCCGGTCCCCCGCCGAGGACCACTACGTCGTACTCCACCGCTTCAGTCATACGGGCCAGTCTCACCGTCAGGCGGGTGCCCGTCACGCATCAGGCCTCCGGCGTGCCGGACTCCTCGGCCGCCGCGCCGTCGGCGCCGCTCTTCTCGGCGGCGATCTTCGTGCGCACCTCGTCCATGTCCAGGGCGCGGGCCTGCGCGATGAGGTCCGTCAGCGCGGCCTCCGGCAGCGCGCCGGGCTGGGAGAAGATCGCGACCTGATCCCGGACGATCATGAGGGTCGGGATCGAGCTGATCTGGAAGGCCCCGGCGAGCTCCTGCTGCGCCTCGGTGTCCACCTTGGCGAAGAGCAGGTCGGGATTGGCCTCGGAGGCCTTCTCGTAGACCGGGGCGAACTGCAGGCAGGGACGGCACCAGCCCGCCCAGAAGTCGATCAGTACGAATGAGTTCTCACTCACCGTCCGGTCGAAGTTCTCCTTGGTGAGTTCGACAGTAGCCACGGTATTCCAGACCTCCTGAGTGCTGCTCTGCTTGTTCTCCGTGAACGAACGACCGGCGCGAAGCATTCCTGGTCACGCCCCACGATTCTGCTCCCCTCCGCCGCGCACAAGGGGCTCCGCGCCCCCGCCGGACCGGCGCCACGGCCCTCCTCGGGTGCGCCTGCGGAGTGGACGGGTGCCGGCCCTGATGGCCACCGCCTAGAACGGGTGTCCGCCCGGGGTGGCCCGGAGCGTGGTCCAGCGCAGCTCGGTGAAGGCGTCCAGGTTCGCGTCGCCGCCGAAGCGGGCGCCGGTGCCGGACGCGCCGACGCCGCCGAAGGGGGCCACCGCCTCGTCGTTGACCGTCTGGTCGTTGACGTGCGCGATCCCGACCGGGATCCGCCCCGCCAGGTCCAGCCCGCGTGCCGCGTCACCGGTCACGATCCCGAGGGAGAGTCCGTAGGGGCCGGCGGAGGCGAGCTCCACCGCTTCCTCGTCCGTCGCGAAGGACCGTACCGGCGCGACCGGGCCGAAGACCTCCTGGGCGTAGGCGGGGCTGTCGTCGCCGACGCCCGCCAGCACCGTGGGCCGGTAGAAGAGGTCCCGGTGGGTCCCGCCCGCGAGGAGCTTGGCACCGCGTGCGGTGCTGGCCTCCACCAGGCCGTGGACCCGCTCCAGTTGGGATCGGTCGATGAGCGGTCCCAGGTGCACGCGCTCGCGGTACGGGTCACCGACCGCGAGTTCCTCCGCGCGCGCGGCGAGCCGCTCCACGAACTCGTCGTGGAGCGAGGTGTGGACGAGGTGCCGGCCCGTCGTCATGCAGATCTGCCCCTGGTGGAAGAAGGAGCCCCACGAGGCCTGCGCCACGGCTGCCTCCACATCGGCGTCACGGAGCACCACGAGCGCGGAGTTCCCGCCCAACTCAAGGTGGGTGCGCTTGAGGTGACGGCCCGCCAGTTCACCGACGGCCCGCCCGCTCGCCGTGGAACCGGTGAACGACACCACCCGGACCAGGGGATCGGCCACCACCGCCGCGCCCGTCTCCGCGCCGCCGGGCAGGACGTGCAGCAGCCCGCCCGGCAGACCGGCCGCCGCGAAGACGGCGGCGAGTGCGAGCCCGCCGCAGACCGCGGTGCGCCGGTCCGGCTTGAGGAGCACCGCGTTGCCGAGCGCGAGCGCGGGCGCGACCGAGCGGATCGAGAGGATCAGCGGGGCGTTGAAGGGCGCCACCACCCCGACCACACCGACCGGTTCGCGGCGGGTGAACGACAGCCGCGGCGCCTCGCTCGGCAGCACCTGGCCGGCCGGCCTCGAGGCCAGCGCCGCCGCCTCGTAGCACTCCTGCGCGGCGACGTGCAGCTCGAAGTCCGCCTTGCCCGGGATCGATCCGGACTCCCGCACCAGCCAGTCCCGCAACTCCTCGGAGTGCGTGGCGAACAGGTCCCCCGCCCGGCGCAGCAAGGCCGCCCGCTCCAAGTGGGCGGCCCGCGCCCATTGACGCTGGGCCGCGCGGGCCCGTACGGCGGTCTCCGCCACGTCGGCCGGGGCGGCCAGGTCGATGGTCGCGAGGGTCTGACCGGTGGCGGGTTCGACCACCGGGGCGGTACCGCCGGTCAGGGTGGGTCCGTCCTGCCAGAGCGTCGGATCGAGGAGCGGCATGGCGCGGGGCCTCCGGGTGCGGGCGGGCTTTGTGTGGGGGGGCGGCAGCACGCGCCATGCTGCCACCGCCCTGACCCGCGGGCATCAATTCCCTTCATTTACTGCGCAGTTACTCTCCCACTGTGACCGGAAACGATCGACTCCCCGGGGTGAGGTGAGGACATCGATGTCACTGCCGCCCGCTACCGCCATCGACCCCGCCACCGCCGACGAGCAGCGCGGGTCAGCGCTCGAGAACGAGGGCGATGCCCTGGCCCACACCGATGCAGAGCGCCGCTACACCGGTCCCGGATCCGGCCGCCGCCAGCTGGTGCGCCACCGAGCCCGCCAGCCGGGCCCCCGACGCGCCGAGCGGGTGCCCGATCGCGATGGCCCCGCCGCGCGGGTTGACCACGGCCGGATCCAGCTCCGGCCATGCGGCGAGACAGCCCAACGCCTGCGCGGCGAAAGCCTCGTTGAGCTCGAAGGCAGTCAGGTCCCCGAAACCGCGGCCCGCCTTGGCGAGAGCCCGCTCGACGGCGTCCACCGGTCCCAGGCCGAAGAGCTGGGGCTCGATCCCGGTGACGGCGGAGGCACTGATCCTGGCCAGCGGCTCCCGTCCGGTGGCGGCGAGGCCCTCCTCGTCCGTCAACAGCAGTGCGGCGGCGCCGTCGTTGAGCGGCGAGGCGTTCCCGGCGGTGACCGTGCCGGTGCCGTCGCTCCGGAAGGCGGGCTTCAGACGCGCGAGCGCCTCCGGGGTGGATCCCTCGCGAATGCACTCGTCCCGCAGCAGATCCACCCCCGCGTACGGAACGACCTCGGCGTCGTACTGCCCGGCGGACCAGGCCGCCGCCGCCTTGCGGTGGCTCTCCAGCGCGAAGGCGTCCTGCGCCTCCCTGCTGATGGAGTGCTTGTCGGCGACGAGCTCGGCGCCCTCGCCGAGGGAACCGGTCCACTCGGCGGGCATCCGGGGGTTGGTCATCCGCCAGCCGAGCGTGGTGGACCACATCTGCTGGTGCCCTGCGGGGTAGGTCCGCTCCGGCTTCTGCACCACCCATGGGGCCCGGGACATCGACTCGACACCGCCCGCGATGGCGACGGAGGCGTCGCCGAGCGCGATGGCCCGGGCCGCCTGGACGACCGCTTCGAGCCCGGAGCCGCAGAGCCGGTTGACGGTGACCCCCGGCACGGTCACGGGCAGCCCCGCGAGCAGCACCGCCATACGGGCCACGTCACGGTTGTCCTCGCCCGCGCCGTTGGCGTCGCCGAAGACGACGTCGTCGATGCGGGCCGGATCGAGTGCGGGCGTACGGTCCACGAGCGCCCGCACCACGTGGGCGGCCAGGTCGTCGGGGCGGACACCGGCGAGGGCGCCGCCGAACTTCCCGATCGGGGTGCGGACGGCGTCGACGACGTAGACGTCGCGGACGGTACGGATGCTCATGGAGTCCCTCCTGGGCGAGCGGCCGGCGGCGCGGCACACCGACACCGCTGTCCGGCCCGGCGCACGCTCCGCCCGCGCCCTGTGGGGCGCGCCCGAAGTCTCCGTCCCGCCGTCCCCGCCTGTCAACGGCCCCCAGCGGCCGGCCACGCCCCGACCTGCCGGTACCCGGCCCCCGGTCCGGGCTGCGCCTGGCCGCCGCTCCCCCGCTTCGTCCCCGCCCCGCCCGCGCCGCCCGCGCCGCCACCGCGCGCGGCAACCGTCGCGGCTACCGACCGGCAGCGGCGCGAGCGGGCACGGGCCGGCGGAGCCCCCGGTTCACGTCGACTCGCGCGGCAGCGCCACCGCCGCCATCAGGTCGTACCGCCGCACCACTGCCGAAGGCTCCCGTACCGCCTGATCCACCAGCCCCGCCAACCGCTCCCCCGTCGGCATCTCGATCTGCACCGTGCTCAGTCGCGGCCGAAGCAACCGTCCGATCAGCAGGTCGTCCGCCCCGATGACGGCGACGTCCTCCGGGACCCGCAGTCCCGCGTCCTGGAGGGCCCGCATCAGCAGCATCGCGTACTCGTCGTTGTACGCGAACACCGAGTCCAGCCCCAGCGACCGCCAGCGCTCCGCCAGCGCCGCCGCCGACTCCTCCGAGTAGGCCATCGGCAGGGCCACGACCTCCGATCCCGCCACGGACGCCGCCGCGGACCGCGCGCCCTCGAGCCGGGGGGTGGAGAACAGCTCCAGGCCCTCCTCCTCCGGCACGATCACACCGATCCGCCGCCGGCCGTGCTCCACCAGGTGCGCCGCCGCCCGCGCGCCGACCTCCGCCTGGTCCATGACCAGCGCGTGCGCCCCGGGAACGCTGACCGGACCCATCGTTATCACCGCACGCGCCCCGGCCCGCTTGAGCGTGGCCACGTTGTGCGCGGACAGGGTGATCTCCCCGAGGGAGATCACCGCGACCGGGCGCAGCTCGGCCCAGGCGCGCGCGGCCTCGTCACCGGTGAGGCCGAGGCTGCCGTACTGGACCACCGTGTAGTCGAGGCTGCGCAGCGCCCACTGCAACTCGTTGAGGAAGCTGCTGTACAGCGGTCCGATCGGCACGTGCGAGGTGGGCAGCAGCACGATGCGCGTGTGCCCGGCGCGCAGGCTGCGGGCGGCCGCGTGGGGGACGTAGCCGAGCTCCTCGGCGGCCGCGCGCACCTTGCGGCGGGTCGGCTCGCTGATGCGTACGGCCTCCGCGTTGTTCAGGACGTACGAGACCGTCGCGCGCGACACTCCGGCGAGCCGGGCCACGTCCGCGCTGGTCGGCACGGGCGGGGGCGGCGCGGGGGCGGCGGGTTCGGGGGCCGGGGGTGCGGGGGCCGGGGGTGCGGGGGCCGCGGGGTCGGCGGGGGCGGTCACCGCAGCCGTCGTGGGTGACGGCGACTCGGACGGCTTCGGCGGTTTCGATGACTGAGACATTGCCGTGGCATCTTTCCAGACCGGTTGCGCCCAGGGGCTAGCGGATGGCCGGAAACGAATGCTACACAGTGGTTACACGATTCATTGACACGTGTAACCCTGGCGTCACCCCAGCTTCACCAAGGGTGTCTCCACGGGTGTCCCCACACGTGCCGGTGCCGTTGCCCAGCCGTGCCGCCGCCCCGTCGCGTTCCGACGCACCCCCGCCGTCGTGACGGGGCGGCGCGCACCCCTTCCGGTACCGCCCCTTGGGTGCCGCGTTGTTCCGTACCTCCCTTCGTTTTGTACCTCCCTTCGTTTTGTACCTCCCTTCGTTCCGTAGCTCCTCGTTCCGTAGCTCCTCGTTCCGTAGCTCCTCGTTCCGTACCTCCTCGTCCCGTTACCCCCTTCACCAACTGCCCAGGAGGGCACCGTGGCCCTTTCCTCCCCCGGCACCGGCACCGCCGCCGCCACCACCGACGCCTGCGCCGACTCCTCCACCGGGTCCGGCCCCGGGTCCGGCCCCGGACGCGGACTGCTTCCCCTGCTCCTCGTCGGCAACGGAGCCATGTACGCGCTGTACATCGGTGTCGCCGGTGTACTCCTCGCGCTCCAGGTCGAAGACATCGACGCGGCCAACAAGGTCTCCAACTTCGGCCTGATCGCGGGGGTCTCGGCGATCTTCGCAACGGTCTTCAACCCCGTCGCCGGAGCCCTGTCCGACCGCAGCGGACGGCGCAACCCGTGGATCCTGGGCGGTGGACTCGCCGCGATACCGGCGATGTTCCTGCTGGGTCTCGCGGACACGATCCTGCTCATCACGATCGCCTGGTGCCTCGGCCAGGCCGTGATGAACATCTACCAGGCCGCCATCACCTCCGTGGTCCCCGACCGGGTACCGATGAGCGCCCGTGGCAAGGCCTCCGCCGCCGTCGGCCTCGGCCTGCCGCTGGGTTCCACCGTCGGCGCCCTGGTCGGCGCGGCCTTCTCGGACGACTACCGCACCGGGTACCTGATCTTCGGTGCGCTCGTCGCCGGCGCTGCCGTGTTGTTCACCGTCTGCACCCGCGAGCAGCGACGGCCCGCCAAGGCCGCGATGCCGGTCAAGGCACAGCTGGCAGCCTTCGCGAGCGCGCTCAAGGACCACGACTTCCGCTGGGCGTTCATCGGGCGGGCGCTGCTCGTCCTCGGCTACTTCTCGGTGAGCGGCTACCAGCTGTACATCCTCCAGGACCACACCGTGCTGCCCGACGGCATGAAGCCGGAGGCAGCCGTGGCGATCATGATGCCGCTGACCAGCGTGGCGATGGTCGCCTCCACCGTCCTGGGCGGATGGCTCTCCGACAAGTACGACCGCCGCAAGCTCTTCGTCGGCGCCTCCGCGCTGCTGTCCGCCGTCGCCCTGCTGATCCCGGCGCTGTCGACCAGCTGGACGGCGATGCTGGCCTTCGCCGTGATCAACGGCCTCGCGTTCGGCTCGTACATGGCCGTGGACACCGCGCTGGTGACGATGGTGCTCCCCAAGGCCGAGGACGCCGCGCGCGACATGGGCGTACTCAACATCGCCAATGCCGGCCCGCAGATCGTGGCCCCGTTCGTCGCCTCGGTGATCGTGTCCGTGAGCGGCGGCTACACGGCCCTGTTCGTCGCGGCGGCCGCGCTCGCCGTGGCAGGCGCACTGGCGGTCAAGCCGATCCGCGGCGTTCGGTAGGGATCGGTAGGGGTCGGTAAGGACCGATAAGGATCGATAGGGATCGGATCAGCTCTTGAGTGAGTTGTTTTGGTCTGTTGTGTTTGTGCTCAGCTCTGTACTCAGCAACCTTGATGCGAAAGGCACTACCGTGCAGCTCCACACCCACACCTGGGGTGAAGGCGACCGTATCGCCCTCCTGATCCACGGGATCATGGCCGACCACCGGACCTGGCGCCGGGTGGGTCCCGCCCTCGCCGACCGCGGCTACCGCGTCATCGCCGTGGACCTGCGCGGCCACGGTGCCAGCGGCCGAGGCGAGTACAGCCCGGAGGCCTTCGCCGACGACGTGGTCGAGACGCTCCCGGCCGGCGCCGAGCTCGCCATCGGGCACTCCCTGGGCGGCCTGACCCTCTCCTTCGCCGTCGACCGGCTGAAGCCGAGGCGGGCCGTGTTCTCCGACCCGGCATGGCACTTGGCAGAGCTCGGCGCAGGCTTCGGTCCCGAGATGTTCGCCCAGTTCAAGGCTGCGCCGAAGGAACAGATCCAGGCGATGAACCCGCGCTGGGAGGAAGTCGACGTGGACATCGAGCTGGCGACCCTGGCAGCCTGGGACGAGGCGACCGCGATGAGCCTCACCCCGCTGACGGGCATGGACTTGCTGCCGCCCGCGCCGGTGGTCCCGTCCCTCGTGCAGCTGGCCGACCCGAGCTTCCTCATCTCCCCGGAGCGCGCGGCGGTACTCAGAGAGCGCGGCTTCGAGGTCCGTTCGGTCGCCGGGGCCGGACACACCATCCACCGGGACGACTTCGACGGCTTCATGGGGTCGTTGGAGGGGTGGATCTGACGAGGGGAACGCTTCGTCAGATCCACTTCGTGGCCGCCAGGTGCTGCGGGTTGGTCGGGGGCGTTGACAGGGTCCGGGGGGAGCCCGGCAGTCCAGTGTCCTTTCGGCGCGGGCCGGCCCGTCAAGGGCGCTCCTCCTTCGTCGTCGCGTCGCTACGCGATGGCCTTCGGCCACCCTTGACCGACCGACCCACCCCGAAACGCCACAAGACTTCCGGGATCCCCCCGAGGAACGGCCGGGAGGGACGGATCGGGAGGAACGGGCAGACTGGCAGACCCCAGGCCCTTTCCCGCCGGTCATCCGAACCCGACACCCATCGGCACCGCCCAGCCGGACGGAATAGACGCCCGGGACAGTCAGAGCCTCCAGGAGCGGGGGGGTCGGCCACCCTTCCCGCACCTTCGCACGGCCAGCATGAGCGTAAGGACGACCCAGGGCCCCGGGCAGTCGGTGGGCGCATCAGATCGCTACACACTCCCACTCGGCTAAGCGACTGACCACCGTCCGTAGCTGGACAGACAGACAGACAGAAAATCAGCTCGACTTGCCTTGGCTCGGCTTGGCTCGGCTCTCGGGTCTGGGTTTTAGGCGGATACGAGGAGCTTCGCGGCCAGTGTTGCTCCGTCGGTGCGGATCGTGCCGGCCATGGCTTGGGCCCGCGCTCGGGTTTCGGGGGTCAGTGTCTTGGTGAGCGCGGTGGACAGGGAGTCGAAGGTGGGTGTCGGGTCGGTGTGAGCCGATCCGATGCCCAGTTCGGCCACGCGGGCGGCCCAGTACGGCTGGTCCGCGATCCGGGGGATCACCACCTGGGGTGCGCCTGCCCGGGTCGCTGTTGTCGTGGTGCCCGCGCCGCCGTGGTGCACTACGGCGGCCACTCGGGGGAACAGTGCCTGTTGGTTGACCTCGCCGACGACGAAGCAGTCGTCGGCGTCGTCGACGGGGGCCAGGTCCGCCCAGCCACGGGCGAGGAGTACGCGTCGGCCTTGGGCGCGGCACGCTTCGATGGCCACCCGGGCGATCCCCTTCGGGGCGTGTGCGGCCATGCTGCCGAAACCCACGTACACCGGTGGCGTACCCGCGTGCAGGAATGCCTCCAGCCCCTCCGGGAGGGGACGGTCGTCGGGGAGGATCCACGCTCCGGTCTGCACGATGTCCAGGTCCGTCATGCCCTGCGACGGACACAGTGTCGCGTCTGCCGCCAGCCACGGCTGGTTGGTGAATACGTGGTCGCGGACGTTGTCCACCGGCGGCAGACCGATCTCCGCCCGATGGGCGTTGAGCGACTCGCGGTACAACCCGTTCACCCTCTGGGCATCCTGCTCCCACAGCACCCGCTTGTCGGTCTCCCCCTGCGGGGACGGCTTGCCGGGCCTCGAGCCCGGAGCGAAGTGCGTCGACGGCAGTCCGTAGATGTGGAAGCACGCGTACACGTAGCGGATGCCCAGCTTCTCGGCCACGTCCCGTGCGCCGGCCGGCATCAGCCCGGTCGCCAGCAGTACGTCACATCCCTCGGCCGCAGCGGTGAGCGTCTCGAACCGCGCGGCAACCAGCGCGGGAGCGAGCCGGAACGCGTCCTTCGCCGTTGGCGGCCTCGGGCCGGCGACCACCGAGTGCACGGTCGGGCCGAGCGGCACCAGCGGCACACCGGCACGCTCCAGCAGCGTGGCGAACTCCTCGTCCGGCGGCGCGCACACCCGTACCTCCGCACCGAGCGCACGCAACCCGACCGCCAGTCCCACCAACGGCTCGACATCCCCGCGCGATCCCCACGCAGTCAGCAACACTCGCATCTCACAACTCCCATTTCCGCAGGTCCGCGCCTTGGACCGCCGATTCTGCGGTACATACCGGCCCTTGCCGCAAGCCCCCCGGTCCGCTATACGTTGAAGAGGGGCAGGAACCACGAACCCACTCGCAGTCGCTGAGCCGAGCGAGAGTGTGTAGCGATCTGACGCGCCCACCGACCGCCCGGGGCCCTGGGTCGTCCTTGCGCTCGTGCAAGCCGCGCGAAGTCTCGGCAAGGGTGGCCGACCCCCCGCTCCTGGAAGCTCTGACCGTCCCGGGCAGCCATCCGCTCCAGCTGGGCGGTCCTGACCGGTGACGGGTCTGGCTGACCGGCCCGAGAGGGCGCGTACGTCTCTGACGTGCCCGCTCCTCCCCATCCGTCCCTCCAGGCCGTTCCCCGGGGGGATCCCGGAAGTCTTGTGTTTTTCCGTGGTGGGACGGTCCGTCAAGGGTGGCCGAAGGCCATCGCGCAGCGACGCGACGACGAAGGAGGAGCGCCCTTGACGGACCGGCCCACCACGGAAGGACGCTCGACTGCCGGGACGCCCCCCGGCCCCCTCAACGCCCCCGACCAACCCGCCGCTCCCGCACCGCCCAGGTCGTCGCGACGGCACAGGCCACCCGGTAACCTCGCCCGAATGACGGCACTTTCACACCACAGCAGCGGCCACCTCGAGCAGCCCGGCCGGGACGGCGACACCGCGACCGCCGAGGCCGATCCGCATGCCATCGGGCCGGTGCAGACCTCCTACGCCCCCGATCGCGACGGGGATCCCGACCCCGGCGAGATCGTGTGGACCTGGGTCCCCTATGAGGAGAACGACGGGCGCGGCAAGGACCGCCCGGTGCTGGTCGTGGCCCGCGAGGCGGCCGGCACGCTCCTGGCCGTGCAGTTGTCCAGCAAGCGGCACGACCAGGACCGGGAGTGGGTCCCCATCGGGACCGGGCCGTGGGACAGCGCCGGCCGGGAGTCCTGGGTGGACGTGGACCGGGTGCTGCGCGTACACGAGGACGGCATGCGGCGCGAAGCGTGCGCGCTGGACCGGGGGCGGTTCCAGCTGGTGGTGGACCGGCTGCGCGAGCGGTACGGCTGGCGGTAGCCGCCCGGGCAGAGGTGTGGCCGCCAGGGGCGCACCTCGGCCGCCGCAGCCCTTCAGCCGAAGCGCACGCTGTGCGGAACGGCCGCTGCGAAGCGGGCCAAGGTGCCGGGCCGGAGCACCAGCGCGGACGGACCCTCGCAGTCGCGTTCGGCGAAGAGCGAGGCCCGGGCGTTGGTGGCGTTCCGCGCGCTCCTCGCACCGCTCACCAGCAGGAAGCACTCACCGTTCACGGGGTTCTCCAGGGTGAAATCATCCTCGTTCACGTTGACGTACCTGAATTCGCCCGCGGCCGCGTGGGCGCTGGTGGACAGCCCCATGCACAGGGTCAGGGCCGCGCCGACCGTCACGGTCGTCCTCACCGCGCTCTTCAGCGCATACCTCAACGCCCGCATCGCGCTCATACGAATTCCCCTCGACGTCACCGACAGTCAGGTCCGATCACGATCGGTGTCGTGATCACGACCAGTGTCGAGATCCCCTGGCGCGCACCCCAGGGATCACCGCGGCCGTCACCCGAATGCGGGGAGCGGAGGCGCGCCTGGAGCTGGTGCGCGCGACCCGCGCCCCTCCGCGCCCCCTACCCGCCCCCTCCGCGCTCCCTCCCCGCTCCTCGCGCCGTCCGGTACGCCTCAGCGCTTCAGCGCCCTTCGGCACCCACGAGGTCCGCCAGTACCCGCTCGAAGGTCTCGCGCGTCTGCGGCTTGCGGTCGAGCACCCCGAACACCACCCGTTCGAAAACCCCCGCGAAGCGCCCCGCCAGCAGGCCTCGGAAGGCCTCCGCCACCTGGGCCGGGTCGTTCTGGAAGACCCCGCAGCCCCACGCCCCCAGCACCAGGCCCCGGTACCCGTGCAGCGCCGCCACCTCCAGCACCAGCTCCGCCCGGCGCGCGAGGGCGGCCGGGATCTCCGGCACCCGCTGCGGCTCCTGGCGGCGGATCGTGCCCGCGTTCGGGGCCGGGGAGGTGAGGAAGCCCGCCCGGAAGGGGGTGTCCAGCAGATCGCCCCGGTCGTCGCGGAAGACGGGGACCCCGGGCGAGTGAATCACCCGGTCGGTGTAGAACGTGCTGACCTCGGCGCGGTGGATCCCGTAGTACTCCGGAGCCTCCAGGAGGGTCTCGTAGAGCGCCGAGGCGCGGCAGAGCGCCTCCTCCTGGGCCTTGGCCCCGCGGACGTAGCCGCCCCCGGGATTGCGGGCCGAAGCGAAGTTCAGGACGGCCACCGAGGCCTGCCCGGGGTGGTCCCCCGCGAGCCTGCGGGCAGCGACCGTACTGCTTTCGTCGGTGACCTCGACGGCGGTCCTGCCGGCACCCGACAGGATCAGTTCGCCTGGATCGACCCGGTTTGGCCCATATATCCTGGTTCCTGCCTTGGCTTCCGCCACGGCGGCGGCGAGTGCCACCTGCCGCCCCGACCGCGTCCGGTAACCCCCGGCCGCCACGATCTCCGCGTTCTCCCGCGCGATCTCGCGCAATCTGCCGCTCATGCGGTGATCTTCGACGCTCCGGCGGAGCGTTTCAAGGGATTTTGTGCCCCAACGGACGGGTAGGCGGGTTCATGTCACAGCCGACGAAGCGAGACGAGGGCCCCGTCATGCCCCAGGACGCCGCATCACCTGGCTCAGCCGTACCCACTCCCCTGACCGAAACCGCCGCCGAGGAACTGGTCCACGGCATCTGCTTCAAGACCGGCCCGCCCCGACTGCTCGGAGCCGAGCTCGAATGGCTGGTGTTCGACGCCGAGCACCCCGACCGGCCCGTGTCACACGAGCGGCTCTCCGCCGCGCACGACGCCGCCCACGCGCTTGCCCTGAGTTCCCGCGTCACCGTCGAGCCCGGCGGTCAGCTGGAGCTGAGCTCCGCCCCCGCCGCTTCCCTGACCGGGTGCGTGGACGGCCTCCAGGCCGATCTGGTCGCCGTCAGGGCCGCCCTGGGCGAGCGGGGCCTGGTGCTGCGCGGTCTCGGCCAGGACCCGCGCGGCCCCCTGCGGCGGATGCTGACCAGCCCGCGCTACGAGGCCATGGAGACCTACTTCGACCGCACCGGGCCGGCCGGGCGCGCCATGATGTGCGCCTCCGCGTCCGTCCAGGTCTGTGTGGACGCCGGTCACGAGGAGCCGGGCCCGCTGGGCCACGGCCGCCGCTGGCGCCTCGCCCACCTCCTCGGCGCGGTACTGGTCGCGGCCTTCGCCAACTCCCCCGCACACGAAGGCCCGTACGCCGGCTGGCGGTGTGCCCGCCAGGGGGTCTGGAGCGACCTCGACACCCGCCGCTGCCTGGCCCCGCCGCTGGAGGCGGAGCCCCGCGGCGCGTGGACCCGGCAGGCGCTGGACACCGAGGTGATGTGCGTGCGGAGCGACGGGGAGGGCGGGCCCTGGGCGGTGCCGCGCGGGCTGACCTTCCGCGACTGGCTGCGCTCCGGTGGCCCCCGGCCGGCGACCGCCGGGGATCTGGACTACCACCTGACCACGCTCTTCCCGCCGGTACGCCCCCGCGGCCATCTGGAGCTGCGGATGATCGACGCCCAGCCCGGCGAGGACGGCTGGCTGGTTCCGGTGGCCGTCGTGCACGCGCTGTTCGACGACCCGGAGGCCGCGGAGACCGCGTACCGGGTGGCGAAGGGACTGGCCGACTCCTACGGTTCCCAGCCCGCGCCGCGCAATCCGCTGTGGCGCCACGCCGCGCGGCACGCCCTGTCCGACCCGGAGCTGAGGTCCGCCGCCCGCGCCTGCTTCCGGGCCGCCGCCGCGGCGCTGCCCCGGCTGGGAGCGAGCAGTCATGTCAGCGACACGGTGGGCGAGTTCACCGAGCGCTACGCGTTCCGTGGACGTTGCCCCGCCGACGACCGGGCCGAGCCGCAGGGGACCGGGAAGCCGCAGTCACGGAAGCAGGCCCGGACACAGGCACAGGCACAGGCCCGAACCCAGCCGTATCCGCGCCCACATCCGCAGCCGGCCGGCGAGGAGGCACGCTCATGACCACCGAACCGGAGCTGCTGCGCGAGCGGGCCGCCGCCGCCCTGACCGCGGCACGGATCCGTACGGCCGGACTCACCGATCCCGTCACCGACCGGGACCTGACCGCCCAGCACTCCCCTCTGATGTCTCCGCTCGTGTGGGACCTCGCACACATCGGGAACATGGAGGAGCTCTGGCTGCTGCGCAACGTCGCCGGCCGGGAGTCCCTGCACCCCGAGATAGACCCGCTCTACGACGCGTTCGAGCATCCCCGTTCGGAGCGCCCGAAGTTGCCGCTGCTGGACCCGGACGAATCCCGCCGGTACGCCGCCGAAGTGCGCGGGCGGGTCTTCGACCTGCTGGAGCGCACCCCACTGGAGGGCACGGCGCTGCTGGACGACGGCTACGTCTTCGGGATGATCGCCCAGCACGAACAGCAGCACGACGAGACCATGCTGATCACTCATCAACTCCGGCATGGCGCCCCCGTGCTCACGGCGCCCGATCCCGAGCCGCCGCAAGGACCGCCACCACCTGCGGGCGAAGTCCTCGTACCCGCCGGGCCGTTCACGATGGGCACCTCCGCGGAGCCGTGGGCGCTGGACAACGAGCGGCCCGCGCACCAGCGGGACACGGAGGCGTACTGGATCGACACGGTGCCGGTGACCAACTCCGCGTACCAGGTGTTCATGGCGGACGGCGGCTACCGGCAGGAGCGGTGGTGGGCCCCGGCCGGCTGGGAGGAGATCCGCCGGCACGGGATCGAGGCCCCGCTGTTCTGGCACCGTGAGGGCGAGGTCTGGCTGCGCCGCCGCTTCGGGGTCACCGAGCCGGTGCCCGGGGACGAGCCGGTGCTGCACGTCAGCTGGTACGAGGCCGATGCGTACGCCCGCTGGGCGGGGCGCAGGCTGCCCACCGAGGCGGAGTGGGAGAAGGCCGCCCGCCACGATCCGGGGACCGGCCGGTCCACCCGCTACCCGTGGGGCGACGTGGACCCCACGCCCGCGCACGCCAATCTCGGCCAGCGCCATCTGCGGCCGGCCCGCGCGGGCGCGTATCCGGCCGGCGCCTCCCCGCTCGGGGTGCGCCAGCTGATCGGGGACGTGTGGGAATGGACGGCTTCGGACTTCCTCCCGTACCCCGGGTTCCGGGCGTTCCCCTACCGCGAGTACTCGGAGGTGTTCTTCGGCTCGGAGCACAAGGTGCTGCGCGGCGGGTCCTTCGCCGTGGACCCCGTGGCCTGCCGCGGAACCTTCCGCAACTGGGACCTGCCGGTGCGCCGCCAGATCTTCTCCGGCTTCCGGACCGCACGCGACGCAGGACCCGCGGTGACCGCCTGATGTGCCGTCACCTCGCTTATCTGGGACCACTCGTGAGCCTCGGCCGGCTGCTGAGCGAGCCCGAGCACTCCCTGGTACGGCAGTCGTGGGAGCCGCGCCGACAGCGGCACGGAACGGTCAACGCCGACGGTTTCGGCGTCGGTTGGTACGCCGAGGACGATCCGGTGCCCGCCCGCTACCGGCGGGCCCGGCCGGTCTGGGGCGACCTGACCTTCAGCGACCTCGCCCGGGTGGTCCGCAGCGAGGCCGTGCTGGCCGCCGTACGGGACGCCACGCGGGCCGGGGCGGACGGGGAGGCCGCGGCCGCGCCGTTCGCGGAGGGGCCGTGGCTGTTCAGCCACAACGGGGCCCTGCGGGACTGGCCGAACTCCGCGGCCCCGCTCGCGGCCCGGCTGGCGCCGCAGGAGTTGCTCTCGCTGGCCGCGCGTACGGATTCGGCGCTGATCTGGGCGCTGGTCCTGCACCGGCTGCGCGAGAAGCCCGACCTCGGCGCGGCGCTCGCCGGGCCGGTGCGGGAGCTGGCCGCGGCCGCGCCCGGATCACGGCTGAACCTGCTGCTGACCGACGGACTGATGATCGCGGCGACGGCCTGGGGGGATTCGCTCTGGTACCTGTCCGACGCGGCCGCGCAGCGCACGGTGGTCGCGTCGGAGCCCTACGACGACGATCCGCGCTGGTGCGAGGTGCCCGACCGGACCCTGCTTACCGCAACCCGCACCCGGATCGACCTCGTCTCCCTGAAGGAGACCCCCACCGGCGCACCGCACCAAGGAGACGAACGCCCGTGAACGACTTCCAGCTGACCCGCACCCTCGACGAGCACGCCGCCGAGACCGCGCTGCGTACGGATGTGCGCAACGGGCTGACCGGGTCCCCGAAGACGCTGCCGCCCAAGTGGTTCTACGACGCGCGCGGCAGTGAACTCTTCGAGGACATCACCCGGTTGCCCGAGTACTACCCGACGCGCGCCGAACGGGAGATCCTGCTGGAGCGGGCGCAGGAGATCGCTTCGGAGAGCGGTGCCCGGACCCTGGTGGAACTGGGTTCCGGCTCTTCGGAGAAGACCCGGCACCTGATCGAGGCGCTGCCCGCGCTGGACACGTACGTACCGGTGGACGTGAGCGAGAGCGCGCTGACCGGGGCGGCCGAGGCGCTGCTGGCGGATCATCCGGGTCTGCGCGTACACGCGTTGGTGGCCGATTTCACCCGGGCGCTGCGGCTGCCGGACTCCCCCGGGCCCCGGCTGGTGGTGTTCCTGGGCGGCACGATCGGGAACCTGCTGCCGGCGGAGCGGGCGGTGTTCCTGGCGGACGTACGGGCGATGCTGTCGCCCGGGGACGCGCTGCTGATGGGGACGGACCTGGTGAAGGACCCGGCGGTTCTGGTGTCGGCCTACGACGACGCGCAGGGGGTGACTGCCGAGTTCAACAGGAACGTGCTGTCCGTCATCAACCGGGAGTTGGGCGCGGACTTCCACACCGCCGACTTCGCTCACGTGGCGGTGTGGAACCGGGAGCACGAGTGGATCGAGATGCGGCTGCGGGCCCGGACGCCCGCGGTGGTGAAGGTCCGGGCGCTGGATCTGGAGGTGCCCTTCGAAGCGGGTGAGGAGATCCTGACGGAGATCTCGGCGAAGTTCCGTCAGGAGGGACTCCGGAAGGAACTGGCGTCCGCGGGACTTGAGTTGACCCATTGGTGGACGGACGCCGCGGGCCGGTTCGCCCTGTCGCTGTCAGTGGCGGACGGCATCGGCACCGACGGCTGGGCGGGGACGCCCGGCAGGAGTGGGCGTGCCGATCCCGCCGACGGACCGGGTTCCCCGAGCACGGCGCTCTGAGCGGCGGCCGCGAGGTCCCGCCGGTCCGTGTGCCGGCCCGGCGGGATCCGCGGCAGCAGCCACACCTCGGCGCGCACCCCGCGGGCCCGCGCGATCCGCCAGAGCGAGGCGGTCAGCGGATCGTCCCCGACGAACGCGGGTGCCCCGGCCGGACTCCCGTCGTCGAGCAGGTAGGCGATCCGTACGGGCTGTACGGGCACCCGCGCGTCCAGCGCGGCCTGGAACGCGGCCCGGCGGAAGGGTCCTTGGGCGCGCCCGCACCAGGTGGACCCCTCGGGGTAGACGGTGACCCGGTCGCCGGCGAGCAGGGCCCGGGTGACGGTGGCGACGGTGGCGGGCAGGGCGCGGATCCGGTCGCGCTCGATGTACAGGGTGCCGGCCTGCCGGGAGAGCGGGCCGAGGACGGGCCAGTTCCGGATGTCACTCTTGGCCAGCATCCGGGAGGGCATGACGGCGGCGACGAGTGGGATGTCGAGCCAGGAGATGTGGTTGGAGACGATCAGGCGACCGCCGTCCGGGCCCGGGCTCCCGTGCACGGTGATCCGCAGGCCGAAGGCGCCCAGCAGCGCGGCCGCCCAGGCGCGGACGACCACGTGCCGGGGCCGTTGCGGCAGCAGGCGCAGCGGCGGGGCGCCGATGATCCCGAGCAGGATCAGTGCGACGGCCGCGGCGAGCCTCAGTACGGCGCGCGGCACGCTCGCGGTGCGGCCCTCGTGGTCGGCGCAGACGACGGGGGTGCAGGGCGAGGTCGGGAGCCAGACGCTCATGCGACCGGGGCGAGCGCGAGGAAGTGCTTGAGGTAGCGGGGGTTGGTGCGGCGCAGGGAGAGCAGGACGTACAGGTCGGCGCAGCCGAACTCGGCGTCGAGGGCGGGCTCGCCGCAGACCCAGGCGCCCAGGCGCAGGTAGCCGCGCAGCAGTGGGGGCAGTTCCGTGCGGGCGGGGAAGTCGATGCCCCCGGGGCTCCAGGGGCGGTGCGGGGTGACCCGGTACTCGACGGGGGCGAGGTTGCGGGTGAGGACGTTCTCTCGGGTGGCGGCGGCGAGGACCCCGCCGTCGGCGAGCGGTACCGAGCAGCAGCCGGCGAGCCAGTTGTGCCCGGAGCGGTCCATGTAGCGGGCCAGACCGGCCCAGATGAGGGCGATGACGGCGCCGTTGCGGTGGTCGGGGTGGACGCAGGAGCGGCCGACCTCGACCAGGTCGGGGCGGATGGGGGCGAGGGCGGAGAGGTCGAACTCACCCTCGGAGTAGAGGCGTCCGGCGACGGCGGCGCGTTCGGGCGGCAGCAGCCGGTACGTGCCGACGACCTGCCCGGTCTCCTCGTCGACGACCAGGAGGTGGTCACAGTAGGCGTCGAAGGCATCGACGTCCAGGCCCGGCTCGGGGCCGTCCAGCCGGGCGCCGAGCTCGCCGGCGAAGACCAGGTGGCGCAGCCGCTGGGCGGCGCGCACCTCGTCCTCGTCGCGGGCGAGGCGTACGGCGTAGCGGGGTGCGGGGGCCGCGGGCCGGGCGGGCTCCGGGACGGAGGCGAGGGGCGGGGTGGAAGGGGACAGGGCGGAAGGGGACAGGGCGGTCGGGGACACGACGGACGGGGACAGGGGTGCGATGGTCATGGCGGCTCCTGGTCCGGCACGGGAGCCAGGCCGGCAGGTGGTGCGGCCTGGCTCCTTTACTTCTTCCGTGACCGGCTGGATTCGACATGGCCGCCTCGCGGCCCTCGGATGTGCGGACGCTGAACTTGCCGGGCGGGGCCCGCCGCGCCCGGCGGGTCCCGGCGATCAGCGGTCGGAGCTGAGGACCTTGCTGATGCTGTCGGAGGCCGTCTTCGCGGCGTCCTTGGGGTCCTGGCCGGTGAGGACCGCCGTCATGAACGGCTTGATCGGGTTGTTGGACTCGACCTCGGCCCAGCGGGCGGACTTCGGGGTTGCGCGGCCCTGGGCGGCGCCGGGGGCCATCGCGGTGGCACCCTCGTTGCCCTCGACCACGTGCGCGAGGGTGGTCTTGTTGGGTACGTAACTCATCGTGCGGGCCAGCTCGGTCTGCCACTTCTCGCTGACCAGGGCCGTGATCACCGCGACCGCGTTCTTACGCTGCTTCGTCTTCTCCGGGACGATCAGGTCCGAGCCGCCGGTGAAGACGGCGCCCACCTTGTCGGCGGTCTTGCCGGGGATCGGGAAGAAGCCGAGCTTGCCCTTGAGCTCGGGGTTCGCGGCCTCGATGGCGGCGGCCTGGCCGGGCGGGGCGATGATCTGGGCGATCCCGCCGCGGGCGAAGACGTCGGACTGCGGGGGCGTCTCCTCGTCGGCGTCCTTGGGGCCGTTGCCGAGGGCCTGGAGCTGCTTGTAGAACTCCATCCCGGCCAGGGCCTTCTCGTCGTCGAGGGTGCCGAGCCACTGGCCGCCGCCCTCGACGGCGAGTTCGCCGCCCTCGTCCCAGACGAAGCCGGCGAGGACGTACCAGTTCTGCCCGGCGAGGTAGATGCCCTGCTGGCTGCCCTTGTCGAGCTTCTGGGTGGCCTGGATCCACTCCTGGCGGGTCCTGATCGGCGCCTTGATCCCGGCGCTCGCGAAGAGGTCCTTGTTGTAGATCACCACACGGTTGGCGGCGTACCAGGGGACGCCGAACTGGGCGCCGTTGACGCTGCCGGGGTCGGAGAGACCCTTCAGCCAGTCCTTGCCGTCCCACTGGCGCAGGGCTTCGAGGGTGAGTTCGCTGACGCCACCGGTCTCGACGTACTGGGCGACCTGGGTGTTGCCGACCTCGATGACGTCGGCCCCCTCCTTGCCGGTGCCGGCCAGTACGGCGTTGACCTTGTCCCCGATGCCCTTCCACTCCTGGATCCTGACGTCGAGGTCGATCCCCGGGTGCTCCCTCTCGAAGGTGCTGCTGAACTGGCTGATGAAATCGTCGGAGGCGCTGCCCTTCATCAACCAGAGCGTCACCTTCTGCGGACCGGCCGCCGATCCGGCCAGACTGCAGCCGGTGAGGGCGGTCGCCGCCGCGAGAGCGGTGGACACGGCAAGGAAGCGCATCTTCACGAAAAGTCACCTTCTGGGGATGAATCTCAGATGGCTTGAAAATTGGCATGGACCAATGCGCGGGTCAAGGGGGTATCGCTGTGGATTCCTCGCGCAAAGTTCGCGGACCTGGACTTACTGGGGCACCGTAGAACAAGGCAACAGCCACCCAGTGTCGGGAGACCCCATGTCCAATCACACGTACCGGGTGACCGAGATCGTGGGCACGTCCCACGAGGGCATCGATCAGGCCATCCGCAACGGCGTCGCCCGCGCGGGCGAGACCTTGCACAATCTGGACTGGCTCGAGGTCACGCAGATCCGGGGGCACATCGAGAACGGCGAGGTCGCGCACTACCAGGTGGGCCTCAAGGTCGGCTTCCGGCTCGACGGCGAGGCCTGAGGACCGACCGGGGTGCTCCCGGGCGGTCTCCCAGGCGGCTCCCAGGTGGCTCCCGGGTGCTCCCCGGCGCTCCCCGGTCGCGCCTGAGGAGGGGCCGGGGAAGCCGATCGGGGGCGCCCGCGCTCCTCAGGTGCGCCCCTCGGCCTCCTGCGCGTCCTTGAGCTCCGGCGCGTCCCCCGCCCAGTCCGCCAGGACCACGCGGAAGCCCGCCTCACGCGCCGCCCGGCACACCAGCTCGTCGTCGTCCACG
This sequence comes from Streptomyces sp. NBC_00435, assembly GCF_036014235.1. Lineage (GTDB taxonomy): Bacteria > Actinomycetota > Actinomycetes > Streptomycetales > Streptomycetaceae > Streptomyces. The sequence continues at coordinate 7,116,921 of NZ_CP107924.1, read as the reverse complement.
AGCATCCGCACCTCACGGCCCCGCGAGATCCGCTTCAGCACCTCCAGCTTGGTCGTCCGGGCGGGCCGCCGGTCCTGGTTCCCGCGCATCCACAGCCGCCCCTCGGGCAGCCCGTGCCGTGCGAGCCAGTGCACCGTGTCCGCCCGGCACCGCTCCGGGCGGCCGGTGAGGTACGTGACCTCGCAGTCGGCCGCGCTCTCCACCGCGAGCGCGACCCCGCGGGCGAGCGGCGGATCGGCGGGGGCCGCGCCGAAGAAGCCGCTCCAGTCGCGCGGCCGGCGCTCGAGGAAGTGCTGGCGGTGATCGGTGTCGGCCAGGGTGTTGTCGATGTCGAAGACGGCCAGGGGCCTGCGGTTCTGAGTCTCGGTCACGCGGCCAGCCTAAGCAGCGGCCGGCTCCGGGGCTCCGGACGGCTATCCGCGGGAAGGCCGCGGGACGACGGCCGGACGGACGCGGGACGTCCGGTCGGGCCAGCCGACCGGCCCCGATCGGAGGCCGGGCCGGGCGAGCTGCCGGACCACCCCCACCGGCCCCCTGGAGGCCCCGGGAAATGTTGGCGGCCCCCGCGCGTTGACCCCTGTGTGATCAGCAAAATCTCGATACTCGACCGGTCCCGCACCCGCGAGGGGCACCCCGCCCCGCAGGCCCTGCGGGACACCGTGGAGCTCGCGCGCGCCGCCGAGCGGCTCGGCTACCACCGGTTCTGGGTCTCCGAGCACCACAGCGTGCCCGGCGTCGCCGGGTCCGCGCCCACCGTGCTGGCCGCCGCCGTCGCCGGGGCGACCGGCCGGATCCGCGTCGGCACCGGCGGCGTGATGCTGCCCAACCACCAGCCGCTGGTCGTCGCGGAGCAGTTCGGGGTCCTGGAGTCGCTCTTCCCCGGCCGCATCGACATGGGGCTCGGCCGCTCGGTCGGCTTCACCGGCGGGATCCGCCGCGCGCTCGGCCGGGGCACCGGTGACGCCGACCGGTTCGAGGAGCAGCTCGCGGAGCTCCTGGGCTGGCTCGACGGCTCCCAACGGGCACATCCCGAGGTGCACGCCCGCCCGGCGGAGGGGCTGCGGATCCCGCCGTACGTGCTCGCCACCGGCGACGGGGCCGGCATCGCGGCCCGCGCCGGGCTGCCGCTGGTGGTCGGGGACCTGCGGGCCCGCGCGCGGGTCGCGGAGATCGTCGCGGCGTACCGGGAGGAGTTCCGGCCCTCCCGGTGGGGCGCCGAGCCGTATGTCGTGGTCTCCGGGACGGTCGCGGTGGCCGCCACCGCCGGGGCCGCCCGCCGGATCCTGGTGCCGGAGGCCTGGGCAGTCGCGTACTCCCGCACCCGGGGGAGCTTTCCGCCGCTGCGCCCGGCCGAGCAGATCGAGGCCCTCGCCATGACCCCCAAGGAGCGGGAGCTGTACGAGGCCGCCCTCACGGGACACGTCCACGGCACCGAGGAGCAGGTCGCGGCCGAGCTGTCCGGTATCGCGGCGCTGACCGGGGCGGACGAGCTGCTGGTGACCACGTCCACGTACGACCGGACGGCGCTGCTGGACTCCTTCGGCCGGCTCGCCCACCTCGCCGGCCTCTCCGGAGGCCTCTCGGGCCCCGCAGGACTCTCCGGCCTCGCCGGGCAGCCCGCCCGCTCCGGACACTAAACTGGGACCAATGCACCAGGCCACCGCCCCGCAACCCCCGCATACCCATGATCCCTACGTCCGCGTCCGCGGCGCCCGGGAGCACAACCTGCGCGGGGTCGACGTGGACATCCCGCGCGACGCCCTGACGGTGTTCACCGGGGTCTCCGGCTCGGGGAAGAGCTCGCTGGCCTTCGGCACGCTCTTCGCCGAGGCCCAGCGCCGGTACTTCGAGTCCGTGGCCCCGTACGCCCGCCGCCTGATCCACCAGATCGGCGTGCCGAAGGTCGACTCCGTCACCGGGCTCCCGCCGGCCGTCTCGCTGGAGCAGCGGCGCTCATCCCCCGGGTCACGCTCCTCCGTGGGGACGGTGACCATGCTGTCCAACTCCCTGCGGATGCTGTACTCGCGGGCCGGTGACTATCCGCCCGGCGCCGAGCGGCTGGACTCCGACGCCTTCTCCCCCAACACCGCGGCCGGGGCCTGCCCTTCCTGTCACGGCCTCGGCCGCGTGCACCGCACGAGCGAGGAACTGCTCGTCCCGGACGCCGGGCTGTCGATCCGTCAGGGAGCCATCGCCGCGTGGCCCGGTGCCTGGCAGGGCAAGAACCTCCGCGACATCCTGGACGCGCTGGGCCACGACGTGGACGCGCCCTGGCGGGAGCTCCCGGCGGAGGACCGCCAGTGGATCCTGTTCACCGAGGAACAGCCGGTGGTGACGGTGCATCCGGTACGGGAGGCCAACCGGATCCAACGGCCCTACCAGGGCACGTACATGAGTGCCCACCGGTACGTGATGCGGACGTTCTCCGACAGCAGGAGCGCCACGCTCCGGACCCGCGCCGAGAAGTTCCTGGCCGATTCCCCGTGCCCGGTGTGCGAGGGGCGCCGGCTGCGCCCGGAGGCGCTGGCGGTGACCTTCGCGGGCCGCACGATCGCGGAACTGGCGGCTCTGGCGCTGTCCGAGCTGGACGGAGTACTGGCCGCCGCGCGCGGTGGTGGTGAGGCGGCCCGGGTCCTGACCGAGGACCTGCGCTCCCGGATCGGCCCGGTCATCGAGCTCGGACTGGGCTACCTGAGCCTGGACCGCGGCGCGCCGACCCTGTCGGCGGGCGAGTTGCAACGGCTGCGGCTGGCGACGCAGCTGCGTTCCGGTCTGTTCGGCGTGGTGTACGTACTGGACGAACCGTCGGCAGGGCTCCACCCGGCCGACACGGAGGCCCTGCTCGGCGTACTGGACCGGCTCAAGGAGGCCGGGAACACGGTGTTCGTGGTCGAGCACCACCTGGACGTGGTGCGGCACGCGGACTGGCTGGTGGACGTCGGTCCGCTGGCCGGGGAGCACGGTGGGCGGGTACTGCACAGCGGGCCGCCGGCGGGACTGGCGGCGGTGGCGGAGTCGGCGACGGCACGCCACCTGTTCGGGACCCTGAGAGCGGACGAGCGGACCGAGCGGCCGGTGCGGAAGGCGGCCGGGTCCGTCCGGCTCAGCGGCGTGGATCGGCACAACCTCCGTGATCTGAGCGCCGAGTTCCCGCTCGGCGTGTTCACGGCCGTGACGGGCGTGTCCGGTTCGGGCAAGTCCACCCTGGTCGGTCAGGTGCTCGCCCGGGAGGTCCACGAGCGGCTGACGGAGGCGCACTTCCCGGTGCGGCGGCTCGTGGAGGTGGACCAGAAACCGATCGGCCGTACCCCGAGGTCCAACCTGGCGACGTACACGGGTCTGTTCGACGTGGTCCGCCGGCTCTTCACGGCGGCCCCGGAGTCGAGGGCCCGGGGCTGGAAGGCGGGCCGCTTCTCCTTCAACGTGCCGGGCGGGCGGTGCGAATCCTGCCAGGGAGAGGGCTTCGTCTCGGTGGAGCTGCTGTTCCTGCCCAGTACGTACGCGCCGTGTCCGGAGTGCGCCGGGGCACGGTACAACTCCGAGACTCTGGAGGTCCGTTACTCGGGGCTGAACATCGCGGAGGTGCTCGCCCTGACGGTGGAATCGGCGGCCTCCTTCTTCGCCGGGGTCCCGGCGGCGGCACGGAGCCTGTCGGCGCTGTCGGACATCGGCCTGGGGTACCTGCGCCTCGGCCAGCCGGCCACGGAGCTGTCGGGTGGCGAGGCGCAGCGCATCAAGCTGGCAACCGAGCTCCAGCGGCTGCGCCGCGACCACACCCTGTACCTGCTGGACGAGCCGACGACCGGGCTGCACCCTGCGGATGTGGTGGTACTGCTGCGGCAGTTGCACGGGTTGGTGGACGCCGGGCATTCGGTGGTGGTCGTGGAGCACGACATGGCGGTGGTGGCGGGCGCGGACTGGGTCATCGACCTGGGGCCGGGTGGCGGCGCCGACGGCGGCCGCGTGGTGGCCTCGGGCACTCCGGCCGACGTGGCCCGCGCCACCGGCAGCCGTACGGCGGCCTATCTGGAGCGGGCCCTCTCGGCGCGGCGGTAGCTCGCACGCTCCATGGGCTCACGCACTCACGCACTCAGGCGTCGGCGGACTTGGCGAAGTCCCCGTAGCCCTGCCAGTCGAGGACGACACACGGTTCCTCACCGAGCACCCAGGCATCGTGTCCGGGGTCGATCTGGATGAAGTCCCCGGGCAGTGCCTCGATGCTGTCGCCGTCGTCCATGACGACCTTCATCCGGCCGCTGATGATGTAGCCCACGTGAGCGGCCTCGCAACTGGCGGTTCCCGCAATGGGCTTGATGTGTTCCGACCACTGCCAGCCAGGCTCGAACACAGCCCGTCCGACCGGCCCGTGGTCGGTGTTGAGCAGGTCGAGCCTGCCCTTGCCGTCCTCGAACCGACGCGTCTCGTCGGCGGAATCGAAGCCTCTTCGCACGATTCCAGACATGACCGTCATCCTCCCGGCGCACGACTGCCCCGAGTCCACTTCTCAGCGTACGCCGTCCCGTCCCGTACCGGTCCGGTGCGGCCGGCCCGTGCGCTACGCGTCGCCCGAGAGCAGGTGCTGCCCGAGCTCCCGGAAGCTCCACACGCCCTGCCTGCGGGTGAACATCCACACCAGGTCGTAGCGGTCGGGCCAGGCGGCCGGCAGCCCCAGCACGTCCTGTGCCCCGAGGGCCCGGATCAGGCGGGGCATGCCCTGGTGCTCCCAGCAGACGAGGGCGGGCATCGGCGCCGCCAGCACCGCGCGCGCCAGGGCCGGCTCCGCTCCGACGGCGAATTCGGCCCGGACGGGCGTGCGCAGTGCGGTGGCGAGCGTCTCGACGGTCTGGCGGCACCGGGCGGGCGCCCCCGCCTTCCCGCCGGCCGCGAAGACGGCTCCGGGGCGGGGCAGGGCCGCGTTCCGGGCCGGCGGGAAGAGGGCCGGCAGCTCCTGGGCCCTGCGCCGTCCACGGACCGCGAGGAAGCCGGGGTGCTCGTTGCCCTCGTCGTCCTCGCCGGTGTCCCCCGCGTACGGCTTCTCCGCGTGGCGGATCAGCATGACCAGCGCGTCCTTGGCCGCCGCGGGGCCGGGGCGCGGGGTACGGGGCTGTTCTTCCCCGGCGCAGCCCGCGGCCACCAGTGGGGTGAGGGCGGCGGCCAGCACGGTACGGCGGCGCGGGCCGGACCCGGCGGGGGCTTGAGGCATGGGCCCACTGTCACCCATGCCCGGGAGGGCAGCCGGTCACGGCACGACGGGAGCCGCTCCGATCATCCGATCGGCGGACGCGCGCTGGTCGTCCCCGGCGCTCCGGTTCCGCGCGACGGCCGGGGCCGGGGACTCGTACGGGGAGGCCACAGGGAAATAGGCCTCCAGGAAGGCCTTGAGCGCACGCTGCTGCACCTCGGGGGACACCTCGTCCTCCGAGCCGTCGGCGAGGCAGAACGCGTCGGTGCCGCGGTCGCGCAGGAGGCCGCCCAGCCGCTGGACCTCCTCCGTCCGGCCGGTGGACACGTAGGCCGTGACCAGGTCGCCTTCCACGGCCCGCCCCTGGGCGAGTGCCAGGTGCAGGGAGAGGGTGACGGGGGCGAGGTCGGTGGCGGTGCGGAAGACGGCGCGGCTGGTGCCGGCGAGACCGCCGGGCAGCTGCTCCTCCAGACGTGCGTAGAGGGAGCGGCTCTGCGGATGCGGGGCGTGGGCCAGGATGCGCGGGTACGTACGTCCCGCGAGTGCTTCCACCTTGCGGCGGGTCGCCCGCTGCGAGGCGGTGAAGACGTCGTCGTGGCTGTCCGGGGAGCTGGGCGGGACGGCCCGGGTGTCGTGGAAGACCTTCGGCAGCCCGGAGGGCAGGAAGTAGTTCTGGGGCCGCTGGGGGCGGCCGAGGAAGACGTCGTCGTTGAAGTAGAGGTAGTGCTCGGCGAGGCCGGGAATGCGGTGCAGCTGGGTCTCGATGGCGTGCGAGTTGAAGACGGGCAGGACGTCCGGGTCCTCGAACAGCTCCCGGTGGGAGACCACGGTGAGCCCGGGGTGCTCCACCGCCAGCCAGTCGGGCACCTGGTCGTCGGTGACGAGGAACACCTGGCGGATCCACGGCGCGTAGGCGGCGATGGAGCGCAGGCAGTAGCGCAGCTCGCCTCGGTCCCGGAAGCGGTGGTCGGCGCTGTCGGCCTCGGTTCCGGCTTCGGGCTCGGTTGCGGCTTCGGAGGTGGTCGCCGTGTCCCTGCGGTGGCGCCACTGGGGGTCCGAGCCGTCCACCCAGGTGACCACGGCGTCGACGGGGAAGTCGATGTCCTCGGGGAAACGGCGGTCGAGGGCCGTCATCACCGGGTAGTCGCGGTCCCCGATGCGCCGGTGGGCGGTGGCCGCCAGCGAGGGCACCCACCATCCGAAGGGGGTCTCGCGGAGCGAGGCGACCCCGCCGGGGCCGTCGGCGGGATTCCAGAACTCCAGGTCACAGCCCTGTTCGGCGCCCATGTGGAGCGTGTACCCGGAGGTGACCACGGGGATGTAGAGCCGGATACCGGCGACGGCGGCACCGTCGGGGTCCTGGGCCTCCGCCGTGGAGACGGCATCGGGCAGGTCCTCGGCGAGGGTGGTGCCGAGCTCCGTGCCGTAGCCGAGGAGGTCGGCGTAGACGGGCCTGCCGGCGAAGCCGTTCGCGCAGGCGGCGAGCGCGGCGGCGCGGCTTCCGGGGGCGAGCGCCACCCGGTGGACCAGTTCGCCGTCGGGAACGAGGCCGTACGGGATCCCGGCCGTCTCCAGTGCCTCGGCGACCGCCCGGAGGTTCAGTTCCGCCAGCTGCGCCGGCAGCAGGTCGTCCCGTACGACGGCCAGCCGGCCCCCATGTTCGACGACGCTCCCGATCTCGGTCGCCTGCGCCAGGATCCGCTGTTCCCGGGCGGCGGCCCTGGACGCGCGCGACTCCGCCGCGGACTCCGCCGCGGACTTCACGTCGGGTCCCGGCTGCGGCGCCGGCTTCGGGGCGGGCATCCCGCTTCGGGGCTGGAAGGGCATCCAGCTCAGATGCCGACGGATGCCGCTCATGATCACCTCAGGGCTCGTGGACGCACACAGTGGCCCCGCCTCGTCGGCAGCCCCCGGTGGCCGGAACTCACCTTACGGGGCAGTGCACGAAAGATGAACAGGATCTTCCAGCCCCCACCCCATTCTCATGAAACACACAGGTCAGATAAGACATACGGGTCAGCGGGGGGCTTGCCGGACTGCCCTGAGCCATTCCCTGTTCATCGCGGCGATCGACGGCAGCGCGATCCCCTTGGGGCAGGCGGTCGCGCACTCACCGGTCAGGGTGCAGCCGCCGAATCCCTCGGCGTCCATCGTGGCCACCATGTCCAGGACGCGGGTCTCGCGCTCCGGCGAGCCCTGCGGGAGCACGTTCAGGTGGTTGATCTTCGCGGAGGTGAAAAGCATCGCCGAACCGTTGGGGCAGGCCGCCACGCAGGCCCCGCAGCCGATGCACTCGGCGTGCTCGAAGGCGTAATCGGCGTCCGGCTTCGGTACGGCCGTGGCGTGTGCTTCGGGGGCGGCGCCGGTCGGGGCGGTGATGTACCCGCCGGACTGGATGATCCGGTCGAAGGCGCCGCGGTCGACGACGAGGTCCTTCACGACCGGGAAGGCCGATGCCCGCCAGGGTTCGACGTCGATGGTGTCGCCGTCGGCGAAGGAGCGCATGTGGAGCTGGCAGGTGGTGGTGCGCTCCGGCCCGTGGGCGTCGCCGTTGATGACGAGGCTGCACGCGCCGCAGATGCCCTCGCGGCAGTCGTGGTCGAAGGCGACCGGGTCCTCCCCGCGCAGGATGAGGTCCTCGTTGAGGGTGTCGAGCATTTCGAGGAAGGACATGTCCTTCGAGATCCCGTCGACCTCGTACGAGGCCATGGTGCCGGGGGCGGCGGCGTTCTTCTGGCGCCAGACGCGCAGGGTGAGCTTCATGCGTAGCTCCGCTGGGTGGGGTGGACGTACTCGAAGACGAGGTCTTCCTTGTGCAGGACGGGGGCGACGCCGGTTCCGGTGTACTGCCAGGCGGCCGCGTACCCGAACTCCTCGTCGCGGCGGGCGGCCTCACCGTCCGGGGTCTGGGACTCCTCGCGGAAGTGGCCGCCGCAGGACTCGGCGCGGTGGAGGGCGTCGAGGCACATCAGCTCGGCGAGCTCCAGGTAGTCGACGACTCGGTTGGCCTTCTCGAGCGACTGGTTGAACTCCTCGCCGCTGCCCGGCACCTTGATCCGCCGCCAGAACTCCTCCCGGATCTCCGGGATCCGGGCGAGCGCCTTGCGCAGCCCTTCCTCGGCCCGGGCCATCCCGCAGTACTCCCACATGAGTTCGCCGATCTCCCGGTGGAAGGAGTCGGGGGTGCGGTCCCCGTCGACGGCGAGCAGTTTCGCGAGGCAGTCACGGGTCTCGCGGACGGCCGCCGCGGCCTCGGGGTGGGTGTCGTCGACGGTGCCGATGTCGTCCCCGGCGTGGCGGCGGGCCAGGTAGTCGTTGATGGTGGACGGCAGCACGAAGTAGCCGTCGCCGAGGCCCTGCATGAGGGCGGAGGCGCCGAGGCGGTTGGCTCCGTGGTCGGAGAAATTGGCCTCGCCGATCGCGAACAGGCCGGGGACGGTGGTCTGGAGGTCGTAGTCGACCCACAGGCCGCCCATCGTGTAGTGCACGGCGGGGTAGATCCGCATGGGGACCTCGTACGGGTTCTCCGCGGTGATCCGCTCGTACATGTCGAAGAGGTTGCCGTACTTCTCGGCGACCTTGTCCTTGCCCATGCGGCGGATCGCGTCGGCGAAGTCGAGGTAGACGCCCTGGCCGCCAGGGCCGACGCCGCGGCCCTCGTCGCAGACGTTCTTGGCGGCGCGGGAGGCGATGTCGCGGGGCACGAGGTTTCCGAAGGAGGGGTAGATCCGCTCCAGGTAGTAGTCGCGTTCGGCTTCCGGGATGTCGGCGGCGGGCCGGGCGTCGCCCTTGGCCTTGGGGACCCAGATTCGACCGTCGTTGCGCAGGGACTCGCTCATCAGCGTGAGCTTGGACTGGTGGTCGCCGGTGCGCGGGATGCAGGTGGGGTGGATCTGGGTGAAGCAGGGGTTGGCGAAGTACGCGCCGCGCCGGTGCGCCCGCCAGACGGCGGTCGCGTTGGAGTTCATGGCGTTGGTGGAGAGGTAGAAAACGTTGCCGTAGCCGCCGCTGGCGAGGACGACGGCGTCCGCGTAGTACGTGTCGATCCTGCCGGTGACCAGGTCGCGGGCGACGATGCCGCGGGCCACTCCGTCGACGGTGATCAGGTCGAGCATCTCGGTGCGGGCGTGCATCTCGACGTTGCCGGCGGCGACCTGGCGCGAGAGCGCCTGGTAGGCGCCGAGCAGCAGTTGCTGTCCGGTCTGGCCGCGGGCGTAGAAGGTGCGGGAGACCTGGACCCCACCGAAGGACCGGGTGTCGAGGAGGCCGCCGTACTCGCGGGCGAAGGGGACGCCCTGGGCCACGCACTGGTCGATGATCTCGACGGAGATCTGGGCGAGCCGGTGGACGTTGGACTCGCGGGCGCGGAAGTCGCCGCCCTTGACGGTGTCGTAGAAGAGGCGGTGCACGGAGTCGCCGTCGTTGCGGTAGTTCTTGGCCGCGTTGATGCCGCCCTGAGCCGCGATGGAGTGGGCCCGGCGCGGTGAGTCGGAGAAGCAGAACTGGACCACGTGGTAGCCCTGTTCGGCAAGCGTGGCACCGGCCGCGCCGCCGGCCAGACCGGTGCCGACGACGATGACGGTGTGCTTGCGCCGGTTGGCCGGGTTCACCAGCTTGGCCTCGAAGCGCCTGCGGTCCCAGCGCTCGGCGATGGGGCCTTCGGGAGCCTTGGCGTCGGCGATCGGCTCACCGGTGGCGTAGTCGGCGTAGCCCGCGCCCTCGCCCCCACTCGCGCTCGTGGTCGTGGTCTCGTTCATGCTCGTGGTCGTGGTCTCGTTCATGCTCGTGGTCGTGGTCTCGTTCATGGTCAGCTCACCACTCCGGTCATGACGGCGACTGGTACGGACACGAAGCCCGCGAAGAGGACGAGGGCGAGGGCGTTGGCCAGGAACTTCAGCGTCCTGTCGCGCCGGGCGTTGCCCGCGCCGAGGGTCTGGGCGGCGCTCCAGAAGCCGTGCCGGACGTGCAGTCCGAGGGCGGCCATCGCCACGAGGTAGACGGTGTTGCCGTACCAGGTGGAGAAGGTGGCCAGGACGTTCTCGTACGGATGCCCGGCCCAGGCGCGCTCGTTGACGGTGAGCGTGGTGAGGTCGAGCAGGTGCCAGACGATGAAGAGGGCGAGGATGATGCCGCCCCAGCGCATGGTGCGGGTGGCGTAGCTCGCGCGGCGGCGCTTGTGGGCGTACTTCACCGGGCGCGCCCTGATGTCGCGGCGGCTGAGCTGGTAGGCGCAGACCCCGTGCGCGACGACGGCCGCGACCAGGGCCAGGCGGACGATCCACAGAGCCCACTCGTGGTGCAGGAAGGGCGAGCCGAGGGTGCGCAGCCAGTGCGCGTAGCCGTTGAACTCGTCCGCCCCGAAGAAGATCTTGAGGTTGCCGAGCATGTGGACGACGAGGTAGCCGAGCATGATCAGACCGGAGACGGCCATCACGGACTTCTTGCCGACGGAGGAGTCCCAGAGTGTTCGCGTGGTGGACGGCCGTCGACCCGTCCGCGTTGCCAGTGCCATGACATCGACCGTAAGGACGAAGGTCCCGAAAGGTCCAAGACATGGAGGAGCTGATGTCGATAGGCACACCCTATGAAGGCGCTAGCCTGGAGTCATGCAGTTCCAGCAGCTGGTCTATTTCGTCGCCGTCGCCGAGACCCGGCACTTCACGCGCGCGGCCGAGCGCGAGCACGTTGCCCAGCCGTCCCTGTCACAGCAGATCAAGGCGCTCGAACGAGAGTTGGGCGCCGAGCTGTTCAGCCGGGCGCGCGGGAACATCGCACTCACCGACGCCGGCGAAACCCTGCTGCCGCTGGCCCGCCGGATCCTCGCCGACGCGGGTACGGCCCGCCTGGAGGTACAGGAGCTGGCGCAGCTCCGGCGCGGGCGGGTCAGGCTGGGGGCGACTCCGAGCGTGTGCACGGGCCTGCTGCCGGACGTGTTGCGAACCTTCCACGCCGCGCATCCGGGGATCGAGCTGCTGATCGAGGAGGGGGGTTCGCTGGACCTCGTACGAGAGCTCGCGCGCGGGTCCCTGGACCTCGCGCTGATCGCCCTGCCGCTGCCCCCGTCGGCTCCGGCGCTGACCACGGTGGAGCTGCTGACGGAGGACCTGGTGGTGATCTCCTCGGCGACCCTCCCGCCCCCGGCGGGCGGCGGTCCGCTCACGGTGTCCGCGCTGCGCGACGAGCCGATGGTGATGTTCCGGCACGGCTACGACCTGCGGGACCTGACGGTGGCGGCCTGCCGGGCGGAGGGCTTCGAGCCGGTGTTCACGGTGGAGGGCGGCGAAATGGACGCGGTACTGGGCTTCGTGCGCGCGGGGCTCGGCATCGCTGTCGTCCCGGCCATGGTGGCCGGCCGCGCGGGCTCCGGTCTGCGCGCAACTCCCCTGGCGGGCTCGCCGCTGCGCCGTACGATCGCCCTGGCCCACCGCACGGACGTGGCGCCCCCACGCGCGGCCCGAGAACTGAAGCGCATCCTCCTGAGCTGACCCCGCCGCCCACCCGCAGCCCCTCGCGGCACTCGAAACGACGCCACAGCCCCGCCGGCCCACCACCCCGCCGACATCCGAGGCAACCCCCGACCCGGGCACCCCCGCCGGCATTGACGGCAACCCCCGACCCCACCAAACCCGCCGGCATTCGAGGCGCCCCCTCACCCCCAGCCCCGCCACATTCGAGGCGACTCCTCACCCCACCCCCAGGCCCCGCCCACGTTTGAGGTGACCCCTCACCCCGGCCCCAGCCCCCAGCCCCCAACCCCCAACCCCGCCAACGCTTGAGGCAACCCCTCACCCCGGCCCACCAACCCCGCCGGTATCCGCGGCAACCCTTCAACCTCACCCCCAGCCCCGCCGACGCCTGAGGCAACCCCTCACCCCGGCCCACCAACCCCGCCGGTATCCGCGGCAACCCCTCACCCCCCCCATTACCGTTTTGGTTGCCCCGCAACGGGGCGCCCGGCCTTCGGAGTCGGCATGACTTTCTCCCCCTGTCGATCGCATGTCTTGGGGGGTGGTGTCACCGGCTCCGGAGGCATCGACAGACCGCTGATTAGGGGCATGACCACCGGCTTCTTCGCAGGTCGGGAGGCTCTTCGTAATGTGGATGTGGCGATCGGTGCCGTGGGACGGCCGGGCGACGGGGACGACCGGAGGACGCACGTGATCGACATCAGCGGCATCGGCGCCTTCCTCGGCCTGGACGTCGGCAAGGGCGAACACCACGCCACCGCCGTCACGCCGGCCGGGAAGAAGGCCTTCGATAAGCGGCTGCCCAACAGTGAGCCCAAGCTCCGCGAGGTCTTCGGGAGACTGCAGGCCAAGCACGGGACCGTGCTGGTCGTGGTCGACCAGCCGGCCTCCATCGGCGCTCTGCCGCTCGCAGTCGCGAGGGACATGGGCTGCCCGGTCGCCTATCTGCCCGGGCTGACGATGCGACGGATCACTGATCTCTATCCGGGCGAGGCCAAGACTGATGCCCGCGACGCGTTCGTCATCGCGGACGCGGCCCGCGTCATGCCCCACACGCTCCGCTCGGTCGATCTCGAGGAGGAAACCATCGCCGAGCTGGAGATGATCGTCGGCTTCGACGACGACCTCGCGGGTGAGGCAACCCGGATCAGCAACCGTCTCCGCGGCCTTCTCACGCAGATCCATCCGTCGCTGGAACGGGTCCTGGGCCCGCGAGTGCAGCATCCGGCGGTGCTCAAGCTCCTCGACCAGTTCGGTTCCCCAGCCCAGATCCGCAAGGCCGGACGCCGTCGCCTCGTGACCTTGATACGTCCCAAGGCGCCGCGGATGGCCGAGCGGCTGGTCGAGGACATCTTCACGGCTCTGGACGAGCAGACCGTCGTCGTCCCGGGCACCGACGCGGCCGCATTGATCGTCCCCAGCCTCGCCAACTCTCTCCAGGCAGTGCTTGACCAGCGAAAACTCCTCGCAGCCCGGATCGAGGAACTGCTGGAGCTCCACCCTCTTTCCAAGGTCCTGACGTCCATGCCGGGGATCGGCGTCAGGACCGGAGCCCGCATCCTCATCGACGTCGGCGACGGCAGTTCGTTCCCGTCCGCCGCTCACCTCGCTGCCTATGCCGGCCTCGCCCCGACGACCCGCAGTTCCGGTTCGTCGATCCGCGGCGAGCAACCATCCCGACGCGGAAACAAGCAGCTCAAACGGGCCTTCTTCCTCTCCGCGTTCGCAGCCCTCGCCGACCCGGCCTCCCGGGCCTACTACGACAAGAAGATCAGCCAGGGCAAACACCACACCCAAGCACTCCTCTGCCTCGCCCGACGACGAGCCGACGTCCTCTTCGCCATGCTCCGAGACGGCACCTTCTACGAACCCCAGACCGCCCCATCACCTTGACCAAACCCATAGGGGCACCCCCCCGTCCCGCCGACGTCCGAGGCAACCCTCAACCCCACCCCCAGCCTCGCCGGCGTTTGAGGCGCGGGGGTCCGGGGGCTGGCCCCCGGCAACGGTGCCGCACACGGCAAGGGTCCGGGCGGAGCCCGGGGAACGGTGGAAGGGCGGGTAGGGGACGGCCCCGGGCAGCGGCACACACCGGGGGTCGGGTGCGGCGGGCCCTGAACCCGCGACCGGGGGCCGGGGGCCGGGGGCCGGGCCGGAGGGGCCCGGTCAGGCCGAACCCACGGGCAGAGCCCGGTCGAGCCCACCCGCCAGAAGAGCAAAGGCGCGCTCCGCATCAGCCACAGCCGCCGAATAGGCCGCATCCGCACTCCGCCCGGCGTCGATCCGCCGAAAGTTCTCCCGCCCGAGCTCCCGACGCGCCCCGACCAGGCACTCCGCGGAAAGCCGCGCCGTCAGCGGATCGACCGATTCGACTTCAAGCACGGCGGCGAGCAGCTCCACCTCCCGCGAGGTGTAGTGCGACAGCCGCGACTCCAGGCTGGCGGTGGTGAAGAGCAGCCGCTGGAAGGCCAGCACGTTCGGATGGTCGCAGAGCCCGGTGATCGGATCCCGCTCGGCGAGCGCCGCCAGGAAGTGCGCACGCACGGCCGCCACCGGGGTCTGCCCCGCGGCCCGCTCGCGCACGAGGCGCGCCACCTCGTCCTGGTGGTCGGCGAACCGGTCGAGGACCAGGTCCTCCTTGCTGGCGAAGTAGCGGAACAGCGTGGGCTTGGAGACCTCGGCCGCCGCCGCGACGTCCGCCACCGAGACGGCGTCGAAGCCGCGCTCCAGGAAGAGCTCCAGCGCCGTGGCCGCCAGCTGGCGGCGCGTACGGAGCTTCTTGTTCTCGCGCAGACCCGTCGTGTTCTCCATGGGTACAGGATAACACGAATGAGTGACCCGGTTATTTTTGTGACCCGGTTGCATTTTTCGCCGGAAGGCGCTTTCCTTGAGACAACGACAGAACGAGGGGACGCCCAATGACCAACACAGTGGACCTGCCTGACGTACTGGTCGTGGGCTCCGGCCCGACTGGCCTCACGCTCGCCTGCCACCTGGCCCAGCAGGGCATCGCCGTGCGGATCCTCGAAAGCCGCTCGGCGCCGCACCATGAATCGCGCGGCAAGGGACTGCGGCCGGCCAGCCTCGAGGTCTTCGAGGCGCTCGGCGTAGCCGATGCCGTGACGACAAAGGGCCGAGGAAGCGTGGTGCTGCGCAAATATTTCGACGGGAAGCACATCAACGACACCACCGTCGACGGAGGCCTGCTCATAGGGCAGTGGCAGGTCGAGGAGACGCTTCGCGACCGGCTGGCCGAGCTGGGTGTGCGCGTCGAGTACGGATCCCGGCTCGCCGGGATCGGTCAGGACGCGGCCGGCGTCCGCGCGGAGCTGGAGGACGGCACCGTGATCGGAGCCGGGTATCTGGCGGGGTGCGACGGCGGGCACAGCACCACCCGCGAACTCCTCGCGATCCCCTTCGAGGGGAGCGGGGAGAGGGAACCGGCGATGGTCCTCGGGGATGTGCGGGCACCGGGGCTCAGCCGCGAGTTCTGGCACCAGTGGTTCACCTCGGAGGGCGGCGGGATACTCCTCTGCCCGATGCCGGGGACGGACACCTTCCAACTGCAGGCCGCACCCGAGACGGACGAACGGGGCGAGTCGCTACCGCCCTCGCTGGAGAGCTTCCAGCGGCTCTTCGACCGGCACGCCCGGATCCCGGGGATACGACTGGCCGAGCCCACCTGGCTCTCCACCTGGCGGGTCAACGTCCGCATGGCCACCCGGATACGCGAGGGCCGGGTCCTCCTCGCCGGGGACGCGGCACACGTCCACCCGATAGCCGGCGGACTGGGTATGAACACCGGCATCCAGGACGCGGCCGCCCTCGGCCGGGCGCTGGCCGCCACCCTCACCGGGGCGGCCGGGGAGGAATCGCTCGACGCGTACGAGGCCGAGCGGCTTCCGGTGGCCGCCGATCTCCTGACCGACACGGCCCAGCGCTACGAGCGCGTGCTGGCGGCCGTCCGCGAGCCGGGCCGGGGCACGGAGGCAGGCCTGGAGTGACCCGCCCGCCCGAGCCCGGCCCAGCGCTGGCCCGCGAGCGACCGGCCCACGAGCACCGACCCGGCGCTGGCCCGCGAGCGACCGGCCCGGGGATGACCGGCCCGGGCGCCGCTCAGAGGGTGGGTACCGCGTCCGACAGGGACAGGGCGTGGATGCGGTCCGGGGCGCCGGGGCGGGCGTAGTACCAGCCCTGGGCCGTGTCGCAGCCGAGGGCACGGAGCTGGGCGGCCTGAGCGCCTGTTTCCACGCCCTCGACGGTGACGGCGAGTTCGAGGCTGTGGGCCAGGGCGACTATGCCTTCCACGATCTTGACGTCGACCGGGTTGGCGGGGTGCTGCTGCATCCCCTTGGTGAAGGAGCGGTCCAGCTTCAGGACACTGACGGGCAGGCGGCGCAGGTTGGCCAGGTTCGAGTAGCCGGTGCCGAAGTCGTCCAGGGCGATGTCCACGCCCAGGGCGGCGAGCCGGCGCAGCGGTTCGAGGAGCTCGTCGTCGGCTCCTATCAGGGCCGACTCGGTGACCTCCAGGCACAGCGAGCCCGGGGCCAGGCCCGAGGACTCCAGGACGCGGATCGTGTCGGCGACCAGGCCGGGGTGGTGCAGCTGGGTCGGTGACAGGTTGACGTTGATCCGCAGGGTGGCGCCGCCCTGCTGGTGCTGCCAGTTGCGGGCCTGGCGGACGGACTCCTCCAGGACCCAGCGGCCGAGGGGAACGATCAGTCCGGTGCGTTCGGCGAGCGGGATGAAGCGGTCCGGGCCGAGCACTCCGTGCTGCGGGTGCGACCAGCGCACCAGTGCCTCCGCGCCGTGCACGCTGCCGTCGTGCATGTGCACGAGCGGCTGGTACTCGATGAAGAACTCGCCACGTTCCAGCGCCGCGGGCAGGGCGTTGGTCAGGCCGTGCCGGGTGATGGCGCGTGCGTCGGCGGCGGCATCGGCGAACTCGAAGCGGTTGCCTCCGGCCGCCTTGGCCCGGTACATGGTGATGTCGGCGCTGCGCAGCACCTCCGCGGGAGTCCGCTCGCGCGCCGGACCTTCGACGATGCCGATGCTGCCCCGGACCGTCAGCTCCCGGCCTTCCAGCCGGATCGGGACCGAGAGTGCGGAGAGGATCCGTACGGCGAGTTCGGTGGCCTTCTCCTCCGTGTCGGGGCCTGTGGTCAGCGCCACGAACTCGTCGCCGCCGAGCCGGGCGACCACCTCGCCCGGACCGGTCGCGCAGCTCTGCAGCCGGTCGGCGACCTCCACCAGCAGCCGGTCGCCGGCCGAGTGGCCGAGGCTGTCGTTGACCGTCTTGAAGCCGTCGAGATCGAGGTAGCACAGGCCGAACCGGGTGGCGCCGGCCCCGCCCAGGGCCTTCTCCAGGCGTTCGAAGAACAGCGTGCGGTTGGGCAGGCCGGTCAGGGCGTCATGGGTGGCCTCGTAGCGCAGCCGCAGGTTCAGCAGCCGGCGCTCGGTGGTGTCCTCCATCAGCGCCAGCTGGTACTGCGGCACGCCCTCGGCGTCGCGCAGCAGGGAGACCGTCAGGTTGGTCCACAGGACGGTCCCGTCGTGCCGGTAGTACGGCTTCTCGACGCGGTAGTTCTCGCGTTCGCCGCGTACGAGTTCGCCGTACATCCGCCAGACGTGCGGGGTGTCGTCGGGGTGGCCCCATTCGCTGACGTTGCGGCCCCGGACGTGTCCGTCCATGCCGCCGAACATCTGCAGCAGCGCGTCGTTGACCTCCAGGACGTTGCCCTCAAGATCGGCGATGCCGATCCCGATGGCCGCGCCCTCGAAGACAGCCCGGAAACGGGCCTCGCTGGCGTGCAGCGCCTGCTGTGCGTCGATGCGGGCGGTCAGGGCGGAGCGGGCGATGGCCTCCTGCTCCTTGAGGGTGCGCTCTCGCAGGGCGCGGGCGAATCCGGCCGCGATGCCGTGCTGGAGCCGGGCGCAGCGGGACCGGTACTCCTCGGTCCCCTCGACGCTCTCGGCGTCGGGGCCCTCCGGACCGCAGTACAGCACCAGGTAGGACTCGACGACGCCGAGCGTGCCGGAGAGGGCCTCCGGGTCGGTGCAGTGCACGGCGACGAGTTCCGTGCCGACGCGCTGGCCGACGGAGGCGTCGAAGGGGCGTGCGCGCAGGGCCCCGACGAGGGTACGGGTGAGCGGCACGAGGTGTTGTTCGAACTCGCTCCGGGTGAGCGAGGTCGCCGTGACCGGGAAGATCGCCCGGCCCCAGATGGTCGCGAACCGTGCCATCCGGTCCTCCAGACCACCCTGTGGCGCGCCCGTGTCGCCCGCCGTCTGTGCCGGCAGTCTCACGTCTTGCGTCCCACGCCCGCGAAGCCCGAGAAGGCGTACGGGTCCTCGTCCGCGGCCTCGTCCTCCGGCCCGTCGGCCCCGTCCGGCCGCCAGTTCGGCATCGACACCAGGCCGGGCTCGATCAGGCCGAAGCCGTCGAAGAAGCGCCCGATCTGCTCCGCGTCGCGCATGACGAGCGGGTTGCGGATGTCCCGGTAGACCCCGACCGCGCCGCCCGCGACCTCCTCCGGGAGCGGGATCCCCTGGTAGGAGGCGTGCGTGAGGACCAGGAGGCTGCCGGGGGCCAGCGCGTCGCGGAGCTCTGCGACGGCCGTGTAGGGATCGTCCGCGTCCTCCAGGAAGTGCAGGACGGCGACCAGCAGCAGGGCGACCGGACGGTTCAGGTCGAGCACCAGGCCGGTCTCGGGGGCGGCCAGGATCTCCTGCGGCTTGCGGAGATCGGCGGCGACCACGCCTGTCCGTTCGGCGCCGGCCAGGACGGCCTGGCTGTGGGCGACGGCCACCGGGTCGTGGTCGACGTAGACCACGCGCGCCTCGGGGCTGGCGGCCTGTGCGACCTCGTGGACATTGCCGAAGGTCGGGATGCCGGAGCCGATGTCGAGGAACTGCGTGATGCCCTGGGCGACGGCGTACCGGACGGCACGGCGCATGAATGCCCGGTTGGCCTGCATGATCTTGGGCAGGCCCGGCATGAATTCCATGGCCCGCCGGGCTGCCTGCCTGTCGACCTCGAAATTGTGGGAGCCGCCCAGGTAGTAATCGTAGATGCGGGACACGCTCGGCACCGATATGTCGATGCCTTGCGGGGCCCAGGCGGGGCGCTCCATCGGGTCTCCAAGCCTTCAGTCCTGCAGCGGTCCGGACGGGTCGGACTCCTGTCCGAGCCGAATGTACTGATCATTGCCCAACGGAGCGAGCGAAAGCGGAAATTGGCGATCCGTTCTTCGTCACACGTCAAAGGCCCGCGCGAGGCCGCAGCCACGGAATGATCGAAACCGACAAATACCTTTTGGGAAAAGGTCGGTGACCGATCGCCCGAACCTCAAGACTGGCTCAAACCTCCGTAGCCAACGCCTCACCCGTTCAGGCGAACTGGACTCAACCTCTCCACGCGCGGGCGCGCGCGACCCCATGATCCCGGGGTGAAAAGAGCCTCTTCCAGGCGCCTGCTGGCTGTCCCGGTCCTGCTGTGGGCCGCGCTGTCCACGACACCGGCCGTGGCCGATAGCAGCGCATACGCGACGACCGACGCCGACGGCGGGGCGAGCGCCGCCAGGCTGGTCGCGTCCCTCGCCCGCGACGCGACCGGGGGAATCCGGGGTGGCGGACATCACGGCGCCCGGGCGGACCTGACCAGCCGGACCGACCAGATCAACCGGGCCAGCCAGATCGTCCGGGACGTCCAGGGCGTCCAGGGCGGTCGCGGTCACGGTCGCGACCACGACCGTGACCACCACGGCGGGCACGGCGGGGGACACGGCTGGGGCCATCACCACGATCCCCCTTGCCCCCCGCCCCCTCCCCCGCCGTGCCCTCCCAAGCCCACCCCGCCGCCCAAACCGACACCGCCGCCCCCGACACCTCCGCCCAAGCCGACACCACCACCCCCGCAGCCCCCACCGCCCCCGCCCAAACCCGCGCCGAAGCCCCCCGTGCACGCGGCACCCGCTCCCCCGCCGAAGCCGGCCCCCAAGCCGGTGCCGAAACCGCCCCGGGTGCCCGTGGTGGCCGCGGCGGCCCCGGCACCGGCCCCCGCGCCCGCGCCCAAGAAGGCGATCGCGCGCCCCTCGTACCACGCGGCGGCGCGCAAGCCGGTCGAGCACCACATCTCACCGGTGACCTTCACCTTGATGACCGCGGCCCCCGCGGTGCTCGCGATCATCGCGCTGCGCCCGCGCTAGAGGCCCCTTAACCAACCCCGTAATCGACTTGGAGTCATCTTGTCGGAATGGCTCGTCCTGTCCCTCGCGATGGCCGCCGCGTGTGCCGTGGTGCTGTCCATCGCCTTTTTCAACCAGCGCCGGATCGGTGAGGACGACGATCCCAGCGAGACCCCGGACGTCATCGAGTACATGACGATGATGATCGGGGTGATCTACGCGATCGTGCTGGGTCTGGCGATCGCCGGCGTCTGGGAGGGCCGCGGCGCCGCCCAGGAGTACGTGCGCCAGGAATCTCAGGCCCTGCACGAGATCAGTGTCCGCTCCGAGGTCTACCCGGCCGACGTGCGCACGAGGATCCGGTCCGACGTGGACGCCTACGTGACCTACGTCGTGGACACCGAATGGAAGGAGATGGCCGAGAGCGGCAACCTCACCGACCGCAGCGGGGAACTGCTGGAACGCGTCCGCCGCGATGTGACGGACTACGAACCGCGGACCGACCACGAGGGCCAGGCGTACCAGCCGCTCGTGGACCAGGTCGCCGTCGTCGACGACGCGCGCAACGCACGCGGCCAGAGCGCCGGGGCCACCATGCCCGGGGTGGTGTGGTTCGGCCTGATCGCCGGGGCCCTGGTGACGGTGGGGCTGATCTTCACCTTGCAGATCAGGCGTTCGTTCCGGGAACTGCTGCTGGCGGGCCTGTTCAGTGCGCTGATCGCCTTCCTGCTCTTCCTCATCTGGGACTTCGACGCACCCTTCGGCCGGGGCATCGCCGCCACCGCCGAGCCGTTCCTCGCGCAGTTCCCGCATTTGGGCCTGCACGGCTGACACCGCTCCCGCCGGCTGCCGGAGCCCGGCAAACCGGGGACGGGCCTCCTGTCCCCGGTTCGGCCCACCGCCATGCCCCATTCGCCCGTTCCTGATCGCGGGTCACGGCGCCCGGACCTAGCGTGGCGGACATCGAGGCGCACGACCCCCCACGTGCGGAAACCGTTCCGCGGCTGCTCCTCGGGGATCCGGAGATCAACCATGGGCGCGATACCCACCTCCCCCACCGCCCTGTTGGGCGCCGCCGCCGCGGGTGCGGCCCTCGTACTCGGCGCGGCCGCCGTGCCCGTCGTGAGCGCGGCCGAGTCCGCGCCCATCACCTCGTTCGGTTTCGCCATCACCCCCTCGACGGTCGCCCCGGGCGGCCAGACGGTGCTGTCCGTCACCGGCTGCAACGCCGCCTTCGCCACCGTCTCCTCCGGGGTCTTCGACACCGTGAGCATCGAGCGGGGCAAGACCGCACGGGTCACCGTGGACCGGGACGCGCGGCGGGGGGCCCAGTACTCCGTCTCCTTCACCTGCGCGGGCGAGACCGGCTCGGCCGACCTCACGATCGCGGGCGGCACCAGCAAACCGACGACCAGCTCGACCACCGGGAGCCGTACGGGCACCGGCACCGCTCCGAGCCGGGGCCCCACCACACGCCCCACCACACGCCCCACCACGGGTGCGAGCAGGGGCACGAGTGCCGGTACCGGTACGAGCCCCTCAAAGAGCGCAGCCCTGGGCGTCCGCGGCGGCCTGGGCGGCAGCGTGGCCAAGCTCAAGCCGATGGAACTCGGCGCCGGAGCGGGCCTCGTCCTGGGCGGGCTGGTCGGCCTGGGGTACGCACTGCGGCGCCGTGACATCCGGCGCGTCCACTGACCCCCTCCCGGCCGCCCTCCGGTCCAACCGAACAGCCCGCAACCGCCGGTCGCCCCGAGTCCTGGCCAGGACTCGGGGCGACCGGCGGTTGTTCGGGCCGACCGGGGAGGTCGGCCGGTCAGGCCCGGCCGCGGATCGGACGTCGCCGGCGCATCACGTGGACGCCGGCGCCGAGGGCCGCCGAGCCGACGAGGGCCGCGCCGATGGCGGTCTCGGTGGCGGACGGGCCGAAGGAGCCGCCGATACCGCCCTGGGCGCCGTTGCCGTCCAGGATCGTGAAGCGGTGCGTGGCGACGAGGCTGTTGTCGTGGCACTTGACCGACAGCGTGTGGTGTCCGGGCGAAGCGTGGTTGAAGACCCGGACGGTCGCGAAGCCGATGGAGCCGGCCGACAGGTTGGTCTGGGGAAAGTTGCCCTGCGAGAAGACGATGCCACCGTGGCCGCAGCCGGCCGCGCTGACCTGCATCGTGGAGCCCTGGTGCACGGAGTACGGGTTGACCGTCACGTTGCTTGGCCCACCGCCGCCCGGCGGATTTGCGACGGCGACAGGTGTGGCGAGTCCGACGGCGGCGAACGCCGCCGCGGTCACGGCGAGGGCGCGAGAAGCACGCATGGTGGAACCTCCAGCGGGAAGCGCCCCGGAGCGGTGGCCCGGGCAGATCGACGAGAACGCCTCCCATCACGAACCCTCGGGGCGGTCCGCAACCAGCGCATTTCCGGCTTTGGGCCGCAAGGTTGAGCGACACGCCGAAGCGCGGACGCGTTTGCTGACGGATCCGCAGGTCACGACCCGTCAGACATTTATGTGACGATTACCTGGATGGGCGCACCCCTTCCGGCCCCCACCACCCGTTCGCCCTTCCCCGATCGCCGTCCCGCGCGCACCGCCTTAGCGTGCGTGAAGTAGGGCGTAAAGGGGTGGGACAGGAACGCGGGTCGGGACCCCCGCGTCGGGAAGGGAGAACCATGACCGAGGACGAGAGTGAGAGGCCACCGAGGAGGCGCTCCCCCTGGGGCGCCATCGCGCTGGTCATGCTCACCGGCCTCGCCATGATGCGCAACGGAGCCGATGTCGGCGCCGGACCTCCGCAGCCTGCCGCCGCGGCGGCGGTCGGAGCACCGGCCGGGGCGACGGTAGCGCCGCAGGCGGACCGGGCGCCCGCCGAGGCGCCCACGGCGGCGCCGGAGGTGGAGGCGCTGGAGCACTCGTCGGTGCAGCGCATCCGGATCCCGTCGATCGGCGTGGACGCGCCGGTGATGACGGTCGGGCTGGACGCGACGGGCTGGATCGACGCACCGCCTCCGCAGGAGAAGAACCTTGCGGGCTGGTACCTCAACGGCATCTCGCCGGGTCAGCGGGGTTCGGCGGTGATCGTGGGCCACGTGGACAACGCACAGGGCCCGGCGGTCTTCTACGGCCTGGGCTCGGTCCAGAAGGGCGGCCGCATCGAGGTGGCGCGCTACGACGGGCGCACGGCGGTGTTCGAGGTGTACGGCGTGGAGGTGTTCTCCAAGAACGCCTTCCCAGGAGCCCGGGTGTACGGGGACACCGGACAACCGGAGCTCCGGGTGATCACGTGCGGCGGCGGCTACTCGAAGGCGCGTGGCTACGACGGCAACGTCGTCGTCTTCGCGCGGATGGTGGAGGCCCGCTGACCGACCTGTGGCAGGAGGCGTGACGCACGCCAGTGCCGTCGGGCCCGGGGTCTGCCCCCGGGCCCGACGGCGTCACCAGGTCGGCGTCACCGTGGCGGCATGGCCGGGAGCGTCATCCGGTACCCACGGGCGAGCAGCTGCGGGAGGTAGGTCGCCACCGCCTGCACGCTCTGCGAGCGGTTGCCGCCGGCGTCGTGGTTCAGCACGATGACACCCGGCGCCGCCCCCTTCAGGGCCCGCGACACGATGGTGGCGGTACCGGGTTCCGTCCAGTCGAGGGTGTCCACGGTCCAGGCGATCGGCTCCATGCCCAGCTCCGAGCCGATCTCGAAGGCGGCCCGGTTCCACGCCCCGTAGGGTGCCCGGAACCACAGGGGGGCCTCTCCGACGGCCTTTTCCACGATCTCGCTGGTGCGGCCGATCTCGGAGGCCATCGCCGGCCGGCTGAGCTTGGTGAGCTGCGGGTGGGTCCAGGTGTGGTTGCCGATGAGGTGCCCCTCTGCCTCCATCCGGCGCAGCAGGTCCTGGTTGTCCACGGCCATTTCCCCGCAGACGAAGAACATGGCCCGTACGCGGTGGCGGGCGAGGGTGTCCAGGATGCCCGGCGTGTAGCGGGGGTCGGGGCCGTCGTCGAAGGTGAGGGTCATGGCGCCGGCCGTTCTCGCGTCGGCCGGCAGTTGCAGGATCGGCCGGGTGCGCACGGCGGGTTTCGCCGGGTGCGCGCGCTCGGGGATCCCCTCGGAGGTCATGGGCTGGAGCCGGTACGCGGATCCGCGCGGGAGCTGCGCGTGCCCGGGGGCTCCGGCGAGGGGGCCTGGACCCGCGGGGCCGCCGGGGCCGCCGGGCAGGGGTGGGGGCGCACCCTGGGTTCCGGGCGCCGGGAAGTCGCTCTCGCCACCCGTCAGCAGTCCGGCCGCCGCGGCGACTCCGAGGAAGACGGCGGAGCGCAGGAGCACGCGTCGCCCTACTGTCGGCTCGTCATTTTTCATTACTACTACGTATCAACGACATCCCGGGAGATGTCGAGAGGCGCGGACGCACCCCGCCCCGCTCACCCGATCAGCGCACCGCTGCGCCGATCGGCGCACTGCTCCGCCGACCGGCGCACCGCCCCGCCGGTCAGCCGCGCCGCACCAGCGGGAACGGCAGCGTCTCGCGGATCGTCAGACCCGTGAGGAACATGACGAGGCGGTCCACACCGATCCCCAGCCCGCCGGTCGGCGGCATCGCGTACTCCAGCGCGTCCAGGAAGTCGTTGTCGATCTCCATCGCCTCCGGGTCGCCGCCCGCCGCCAGCAGCGACTGCGCGGTGAGCCGGCGCCGCTGTTCGACGGGGTCGGTCAGCTCCGAGTAGGCGGTGCCCAGTTCGGTCCCGAAGGCCACCAGGTCCCAGCGCTCCGCGAGCCGGGGGTCCTTGCGGTGCTGCCGGGTGAGCGGCGAGACGTCGGTCGGGAAGTCCTTGTAGAAGGTGGGCAGCTTGGTCCGCTCCTCGACCAGCCGCTCGTACATCTCCAGTACCACGTCGCCCCGCGTGTTCTCGGGGGTGTGCGGTACGGCCGCGCGGTCGCAGTGCCTTCTGAGGACGGCCTCCTCCGTATCGGCGTCGACCTCCTCGCCGAGGGCCTCGCTGATCGCCCCGTACATGGTCTTGACCGGCCAGGCCCCGGAGATGTCGTGGACGACGAGCTTGCCGTCCGGGCCGGCCTTGTGCGCGATCGGCGAGCCGAAGGCTGCCGTGGCGGCGCTCTGGATCAGCTCGCGCGTCAGGTCGAGCATCACGTCGTAGTCGGCGAAGGCCTGGTAGGCCTCCAACATCGTGAACTCGGGGTTGTGCTTGTAGGAGACGCCCTCGTTGCGGAAGGTGCGGCCCATCTCGAATACCTTCTCCATGCCGCCCACGCACAGGCGCTTCAGGTACAGCTCGGGGGCGATGCGCAGGTACAGGTCGAGGTCGTAGGCGTTGATGTGGGTGCGGAACGGCCGCGCGTTGGCCCCGCCGTGGATCTGCTGGAGCATCGGGGTCTCGACCTCCAGGTAGCCCCGCTCCAGCAGCCCCTGCCGCAGGGCCTGGACGGCGCTGGACCGGGCCCGTACGACGTCACGCGCCTCGGGGCTGGCGACCAGGTCGAGGTAGCGCCGCCGGACCCGGGCCTCGGGGTCGGCGAGACCCTTGCGCTTGTCGGGCAGCGGGCGCAGGCACTTGCCGGTGAGCTGCCAGGAGTCGACGACGACGGACAGTTCGCCGCTCCTGCTGGCACCGACCTCGCCGCTCGCGACGACGTGGTCGCCGAAGTCGACCTGGGAGGTGAAGGTGTCGAGTACCGCGGCGCCCGCCTCGTCCCGGGTGAACATCAGCTGGACGTCGCCGGACCAGTCCCGCAGCACGGCGAAGACCACGCCGCCGAGGTCGCGCACGACCATCACGCGGCCGGCGACGGTGACCGGGGATCCGGTCCGGGTGCCGGCGGGGTGGCCGGGGTGGGCGGCTTTCAGTTCGGCGACGGTGTGCGTCCGCTGCCGGATGCCCACGGGGTACGGATCGGTGCCGGACGCGCGGATCCGCTCCAGCTTCTCGTGGCGGACCCGGACCTGTTCGGGCAGCCGCTCGTCCTGCCCGCCCGCTTCCTCCTCCCCCGCGGACTCCAGCCCCAGGGAATCGATGGGCGGCAGGCCTGCGGTGGTGGCGGGGGCGGTGAGCCCGCGCGGGTGCCCGTTGCCCCACAGGGTGCGCATGCTGGGCACGGACACGAAGCCCTCGGCGATGCCGGAGGCGAGGCTGACGCGGGCGAGCGAGCCGGCGTCCTGGTAGCAGAGGAACCGCGGGTACCACTCGGGGCCGTACTTGACGTTCGAGCGGTACAGCGCCTCCAACTGCCACCACTTGGAGAAGAACAGCAGCAGCTTGCGCCACAGCTTCAGGACGGGGCCGGCGCCGATCCGGCCGCCTTCCTCGAAGGCGGAGCGGAACACGGCGAAGTTGAGGGAGATCCGGCGCACGCCCAGGCCCGGGGCCGCGGCGCAGAGCTCGGCGACCATGAACTCCATGACCCCGTTGGGGGCGGCGCGGTCGCGGCGCATCAGGTCGAGGGAGATGCCGTCCTTGCCCCAGGGCACGAAGGACAGCAGGGCGATCAGCTCGTCCTTGTCGTCGAAGGCCTCCACGAGCAGGCAGTCCCCGTCGGCGGAGTCCCCGAGCCGGTCGAGGGCCATGGAGAAACCGCGTTCGGTCTCGGTGTCGCGCCATTTGTCGGCCCGGTCCACGATCATCTGCATCTCGTCCTCGGAGAGGGCGGAGTGGCGGCGGATGACGGTGGTGGCTCCGGTGCGCCTGACCCGGTTGACGGCCTGCCGGGTCACGCGCATGTCGCGGCCGTCGAGGTCGAAGTGGGCGACGTGCAGGATCGCCTCGTCACCGAGCTGGAGGGCGCTGAGCCCGGAGCGGGCGTACGCGGTCGCGCCGTCCTCGGAGGCTCCCATGACGGCGGGCTGCCAGCCGTAGCGCCGGGCCACGGCGAGCCAGGCGTCGATGGCGGGGGTCCACGCGGCCGGGTCGCCGACGGGGTCACCGCTGCCGAGGCAGACTCCGGCCTCGACCCGGTAGGTGACGGCGGCCTTGCCGTTCGGGGCGAAGACGACGGCCTTGTCGCGCCGGGTGGCGAAGTAGCCGAGGGAGTCGGCCCGCCCGTAGGCGCCCAGCAGAGCGCGGATGCGGGGCTCCTCGTCGCCGTGCAGGGCGGCGGTCAGCCGCTGGGAGCGGAAGAGGGTGGCGGCGGCGTTCAGCAGGGCGAGGGCGCCGAAGAGGCCGAGCAGGAAGTACAGGGGCCTGGGCGGGTGGCCGTCGAACTCACGGCCCGAGAACAGCCCGCCGAAGACCTGTTTGGCGGCCCAGTCCAGCCACTGCCCCTTGGGCAGGTTCCCGGGGAACAGGGCGACGAGGCCCCAGCCGAGGAACACGGCCGCGAGCAGGCCGAGGCCGAGCACGAGCATGGCCCGCCACAGGGCCCCGGGGCGGGAGGCGGCGTTGAACTCCTTGCGCCCGGCGATGAGGATCACGAGGGCGGCCACGGCGATGGCCATGGAGGGGAAGCCGACCCAGTAGTCCTCGTCCGCGATGATCAGCACGTCGGTCAGGAGCAACAGGGCCAAATAGGTGACGACGATCCACCAGGCGACCTTCTTGCGCATGCCGAGGGCCGCGGCGAGCAGGAAGAGGAAGACGGCGTAGGCGAGGTTCGCGCTGACCGGGACCACGACGGCGTCGAGGAAGCGCACGATGTGCCGGAGCAGGCGCCGCAGCGTCGGTGACAGCGCCAGCAGGGCGCAGAGCAGCCCGAGCGTTCCGAAGAACGCCCCGAAGGCATCTGGCACCCGGTTCAGGAACCGGTTCCGGGTCCCGCGCGTCCCGCGCGTCTCCTCCACGGTGGCACTCATGGTTCGCACTGTAGGGAGGGCGGCGCCCCTTCGCGCGGCGAGCCGGTTAGCCTCGGGAGGGTGACAGAGCACGTGAGTACGGGATTCGAGCGCGGTACGGACGGCCCGAAGGTGATCCTCGCCGGGGTGGACGGGTCGGAGTCCTCGCTCCGCGCGGCCGCCTACGCCGCGGGGCTGGCGCGGCGCCAGAACGCACTGCTGGCGCTGGTGTACGTCCAGCCGGTGATGCCGGCCGGGGCTTCGCTGGGCGCGCCGGTGGCCGATGCCACCGAGGAGATCGCCGAGGGCCTGGTGGCCGAGATCCGGGAGTCCGCGGAGCGCCTGAAGGGCGTCTACGACCTCCGCTGGCAGTTCCACACCTTCCGCGGGGATCCGTACGCCGGGCTGGTGAGCGCGGCGGAGGAGCTGACGGCGGACGCGGTGGTGGTGGGGGCCTCGGAGCAGGCCGGGCACCGGATCGTGGGGTCGGTGGCGGTCCGCCTGGTGAAGGCGGGCCGCTGGCCGGTGACCGTGGTTCCCTAGAACGGTGGCCGGAAGGGTTCGACGGGTCGCGGTGTCCGCCGCGGTGCACCGGCCGGCGGACACCTGGGGGCGGGCCTACTTCGCCATCGTCAGCCCGTCCTTGGCCGCGCCGCGGCCGAGCACGGCCTCGGCGATATCGTCGCGGGCGCTCTCGTAGTCCTCGCGGCCGGGGTTCTGGGCGAGCGCGGCGGGCAGGTTGACGACCCGGCCGGCCCCGAGGTCCATCATCTGCGGGACGAACTCGGCCCTGGTGACCTGCCAGCGCTGGCCGGGGGCGGCCGGCGGGGCGAAGGTGAAGCGGCCGATGGAGCCGTAGTTGCCGCGCATGTCCCGGGCGCCGGTGTGGTTGAACATCTCGCCGGCGACCTGGTCGCCCATGCCGTAGACGATCCAGGTCCCGTTGACCTTCTCGTACGCCTGCGGGATGTGGGCGTGCGTGCCCAGGATCATGTCCACGTCCGGGCGTCCGCCGGTCTGCGACGCGGTCAGCGCCTTGCCGAGCGAGAGCTGCTTCTCGTCCGGTTCGGTCTGCCACTCGGTGCCCCAGTGGAGGCTGACGAGGACCACGTCGGCGCCCGCCTTCCGGGCGGCCCGCGCGTCCGCGACGATCTTCTCCTCCTCCATCGGATTGACGGCCCAGGGCTGGCCGTCGGGCATCGGGTAGCCGTTGGTGTCGTAGGTGTACGCGAGGTGCGCGACCTTCGCGGAGCCCGCCGCGTACATCGTCACGGTCTTCGCCTCGGCCTCCGTGCGGGCCGAGCCTGCGTGTTTGAGACCGGCCTTGTCGAAGGTGTCGAGGGTGCGTTTGAGGCCCTCGGCGCCACCGTCGAGGGTGTGGTTCGATGCGGTGGAACAGCCGTCGTACCCGGCGTCCTTGAGGCCTCCCGCGACCTCGGGCGGGGACTGGAACGCGGGGTATCCGGTGAACGGACCGCCGTCCGGCCCGTAAACGGTCTCCATGTGGCAGATCGCCAGGTCCGCGGCCGAGACCAGCGGCTTGACCCCGGAGAACATCGGCCGGAAGTCGTGGCCCTCGCCGTCCGCGTCGGAGGCCGCGCGCCGGATGACCGATTCGTGCGGCAGGACGTCACCGCTCGCCACGAGAGTGAAGCCCTTCGCGGCGGGCGCCGTGGTGGCTCCGGCCGCACCGGGCGGGGCCTGCGCCGGTGGGGAGCCGGCCAGGCGGGCCGGCGAGCGGTCCGCGCCGCCGGAGCAGCCGGCGACGGCCGACAGCACCACGGCGGTCAGGAGTGCGAGGGCGTGGCGGGTGCGCGTGGTCATCTGTGCCGGCTCTCCTCAGTGCGTCCGAAATAGGTCCGGAATTAGTCCGACTATCTGATCACCTGTCAATTCATAGAAAGAGACGTGGCGAGTCAAGAGACGGCTCCGCCCCCGGCTCCGCACTCACCCCAATGGCCGTTCGGCGCGCCGTTCGACCGTTCAACGCCCCGCGCGGCCGCCCACCGGACGACCCGGGTGCTTGGGCGCACCACTCGGGCCGGACGGTTCCCGGGCGGCCCGGTGCAGGTCAGGGTGGATCCGTCGACCTCGAACCCAACCCGGACCGACCCCCGGAAGGAGCCTCCTGTGCCCCTCGCCCCCACCCTCAGCCGCACCGACCCCGAGGCGCTGGCCGAACTCCAGCGCGAACACGGACGAGCTCTGTTCGGTTTCCTGCTGGGCCTCACGGCCGGTGACGCCCAGCGTGCGGAGGACCTGGTGCAGGAGACCCTGCTACGGCTCTGGCAGCATCCCGAGGTCCTGGCGAGCGGGTACGAGTCCCTGCGGCCCTGGCTGTTCACGGTGGCCCGGCGGCTCGCCATCGACGCCCGGCGGGCCCGGCTGTCGCGGCCTCAGGAAGTGGATCCGGAGGGGCTGGAGCACGCGGCGGCGCCGGGGGACGCGGTCGCGGGCTCGGTGACGGCCATCGACGTACGGCGGGCCGTGGGTTCGCTGGGGCAGGAGCACCGTGAGGTGCTGATGCAGGTCTACTTCCAGGACCGCTCGGTGGCCGAGGCCGCGGCGGAGCTGGGCATTCCGGCAGGGACGGTCAAGTCCCGGACCCACTACGCCCTGCGCGCCCTGCGCAAGGGGCTCCAGGGGTACGGCTACGGGCTCGGCGCCTGAGGCCCGGTACACGGGCAATGCGCCAAAGGCTGGCCCGAACACCCGTGAACCGGACACAAACCGCATCGAATTCAGCATCGGACCGTTCAAGTTGAGTAAACATCCCCCATCGTGTGAGCCCCGCAAGGAAGGCTCGGCGCTGACGGCGGGATGACTCGACGCATGCGGGAGAAGGTGGAACGGTGCAGCCCGAGGGTACGAACGGCACCAGTGACGGTGGGCTCGCGGTGCCCATGGCGTGGCTCTACGCGGAGTACATCGCCGACGAACTGCTGCGCACGGGCCGGTTGATCCCGGTCAGCACCCTGGAGTTCCGTGCCGGACGCGACACGCTCGCGCTGACCATCTACCTCTCCGACGCCGCCGGCGAGCTCTCCGGGATCCGGGTCGTCTCACAGCTCGACGAGTGGATGTCGCTGACGGCGTACGGTCATCCCTGGCGCGACTGGGTCCACACCCGGATCCTGGCGCTGGGCGAGGAGGCCCGCGAGCGCGGCCGCGGCGAGGACCCCGACCTGGAACTGGCCCGCGCGGCCTGGCGCTGGCTGGATCAGACGGAGCTCTTCGCCACCAACCTCGACCCGGGCCGGCACGGCCACGCCGACACCCCGCCCGGCCTCGACGAGAACGCCCGCGTCTGGACCCCGGCCTGGCAGCTGGGCCTCCCCCTGGGCCACCTGGCGATGCACTTGTTCTGACCGGCCCGCCCCGGGGCGGCCGCCCGCCGGCGGCTACTCCGGCCGGCGCGGCCCCGGGGGCTCGGTGGGGTCGCTGACCAGGCCCGTGAAATCGGCCTCGTTGCGCTCGGCCCGGATCACGTACGTCCGGGCGACGAACCACAGCACCGGGTACACCAGGACCCCGAGCACGACCCAGACCAGCGGGCCCGACGCGACGCGCGGGAGCAGGAACAGCAGCGGCAGCACGCCCACCGGCACGGCGAGCACCGCCAGGGCACAGAGTCCGGCCCGGAGCTGACTGCGCATGAGGGAGCGCACGTAGGTGGCGCCCAGGGTGGTCTGCTCGGAGATCTCGGAGCAGGCCGGGGCGTGCGGCGGCGGCCGGCGCCGGGTGCCTCGCGGGACACCCGTGACGATCTCGCGTCGGGGCGGCTGCTGCGGCTCGGCCATGGGGCGGAGTCTACCGCCGTCACCGGCCGCGGAAAGGGCCCCTGTCGTGCATGGCGTCGCTACTTGAGGAGCTTCGACAGCCTGCGGTCCGCGAGCGGCTTGCCGCCGGTCTGGCAGGTGGGGCAGTACTGGAGCGAGGAGTCGGCGAAGGAGACCGAGCGGACGGTGTCCCCGCACACCGGGCACGGCTCGCCCGCGCGGCCGTGCACCCGCAGCCCGCTCTTCTTCTCGGCCTTGAGCCGGCCGGCCGCCACGCCGTGCGCCCGCTCGACCGCCGTGCGCAGGGTCTCCCGGACGGCCGCGTACAGGTGGTCCACCTGCGCCTCGTCGAAGGACGCGGCCAGTTTGAAGGGCGAGACCTTCGCGTGGTGGAGGATCTCGTCGCTGTAGGCGTTGCCGATCCCCGCGATGACGCCCTGGTCGCGCAACACGCCCTTGATCTGGCGCCGTTCCCCGGCGAGCAGCGCGCCGAAGGCCTCGCGGTCGAAGTCCTCGGCGAGCGGGTCGGGGCCGAGGCGGGCGATGCCCGGGACCTCCTGCGGATCGCGGACGACGTAGACGGCGAGCCGCTTCTGGGTGCCGGCTTCGGTGAGGTCGAAACCGCTGCCGTCCTCCAGTACGACGCGCAGCGCGAGCGGCCCCTTGCCGGGGCGCGGCGGCTGCGCGGGAACGCTGTCGATCCAGCGCAGCCAGCCGGCCCGGGCGAGGTGGGTGACGAGGTGCAGCTCGCCGATCCGCAGGGCGAGGAACTTGCCGTACCGGGCCGTGGCACCGGCCGGCTGTCCTTCGAGCGCGGTCAGGGGCGGGTCGTAGGTCTTGAGCACGCTCACCGCGAGCGGGAGGACGCGCTGGACCACCCGCCCGGCGAGGTGCTCGTCGAGGAACTCGCGCAGGGCCTCGACCTCGGGCAGCTCGGGCATGCCCCCAGACTGCCGTGGCCTCAGGCGAAGCGCGAGCTGGGGACCGGGCCCGGGGAGCCGACCCGGTCCCGGGGGCCGGTGAGCCAGCCGGGCGCGAGGGCCGCGGCGTAGGCCCGGAACGCCTCGTCGGTGTCGGGCGGGGTCGTCCCGTCGCCCTCGTCGGCGGTGGGGTCGGCGGCGGCGACGTCGCGGGCGATCTCCTCCGCCGGCCGGGCGTCGTCCTCCCAGGGCTCCTTGGTGAACTGTGCCTGCAGCGCGCTGAAGTCCGCTCTGACCGGCGGCGGACTGGTCCACCGGGTGGCGTGCTCGTAGAGGACCTGCCCGTCGGCGCGCTCGCGCAGGCTCGGGTCAGCTTCGCCCAGGTCGTACGCGACGACGAGGGTGTCCGGCCGCGCGGGCTCGTACGGTACGCAGGGCAGCTCGAGGATGCTCGCGGCCGCCAGTCCGAGGATCCGGTCGGACCGGCCCGGGAGCAGCGAGACCGAGGCCGGGCGCGGCCCGGTGGCGTCCAGGGCCAGCGCGAGGCGGGCGAGGCCGCGGCGGCAGCTGTCGTGGGTGTCGCCGAGGAAGGCGTAGCGGCCGGTCATGCCGGCGGCGTAGCCGTACGGGGAGAGGGTGCCGAGCAGGGTCCCGGTGAGCGCGAACTGCCAGCCGCGCAGGTCGGTGGAGTCCAGCGGCCCGGCGGTGGCGGCGAGTTCGGCGCGGGCGAGGATCCGGCGCTGGCGGGCGTGGGCCCAGTTCCAGGTGTCGTCCTCGGGGGCGGTCAGCCGGCCGGCGGCGGTGCGGGCGGCGGGGAGGTCCCCGGCGAGGAGGGTGTGGTGGACGAGGAGGTACGTCTCGGGCCAGGCGGGCAGCCGGTCCCCGCGGGCGGCGAGCAGTGCGGCGGCCTCGGCGTGCCGTTCCTCGTCCTCCAGGGCGGAGGCGAGCTCGGCGAGCAGGGTGCGCGAGTCGGGGACCCGGGCGAGCGCGGCACGCAGCGGGGCTATGCCGAGGAAGGCCATGCCGCGTTCGACGCAGCCGTAGCCGAGGTCGTAGAGGGCCTGGGGCTCATCGGGCCGCTTGGCGGCGGTCCTGGCCGCCTTGGCCAGGTCCTTGAACCCGGCGGCGTCGGCCAGGGCGCGGACGGCCCGGGCCAGTTCGCCCAGCGGGAGGGTCTCGGCGTGCGGGCGCAGCGCTCGTACGGCACCGGGCAGATCTCCCGACTTCAGCAGCGTGCGGACGTCGTCCATGGTGTGAGTCATCGCCGCCGATCATCGGCGAACCGCCCGCGCGCCCGCAACGGACTTTCCGCCACGGCCCGCGAACCGGGCCCCGCACGCCGACCCGGCCCCGCACTCCGACCCGGCCCCGCACGCGCGCGGGCCCGGCCCACCGCGGGGCCGGGCGTGTTCACGCCATCGTGAACTCGCACCACACGCACTTGCCGCTACCCCGCGGCTCCACGCCCCAGGCGTCGGCCAGCCGGTCCACCAGCATCAGGCCGCGTCCCGAGACCCCGGAGTCCCCTGCCTCCCGGCGCCGCGGCAGGGCGCTGGAGCGGTCCTCGACCTCCACCCGGAGCCGGCGTTGGGGGCCGGTCAGGACACGCAGCGTCACGATGGCCGGACCGTCGGTGTGCATGAGGGCGTTGACGATGAGTTCGTCCGCGATCAGTTCGATCTCGTCGGCCCGGTCGCGCGCGCCCCATGCCCGGACCGCCGCGCCGATCATGTGGCGGGCCGACACCAGGGCCTCCGGATCGCCGGGGGCCACGTGCTGCTGGAGGCGGCCGCCGCCTTGCGGGACCTCCTCGGCATCGCGGCGCAGCAGCAGGAGCGCCATGTCGTCGTCGCCGCCCCGGTCGTCGACGACCTCGCACAGCCGGTCCGCGAGCAGGGCCAGGTCCGCCGGGCCATTGCGGACCATGGAGGCGAGGAGCTGGATGCCGTCGTCGAGGTCGGCTCCGGGCTGTTCCACCAGGCCGTCCGTACACAGCAGAAGCGTTTCCCCGGGACCCATCTCCACAGTGGTCACCGGATAGTCCAGCCACCCGAACTCCGCGGACAGCCCGAGCGGCATGCCGCCCTCCAGCGCGAGGCGTTCGCAGCCACCGTCGAGGGTGCGCAGCAGGGGGTCGATGTGGCCGGCCCGGACGAGTTGCAGGACCCCGGTCGAGAGGTCGGCCTCGACGTAGGTGCAGGTCGCGAAGCGGTCGGTGTCCAGCTCGTGCAGGAAGACGGAGGCCCGGGCCATGACGGTGCCCGGCGAGTGCCCCTCGGCGGCGTAGGCGCGCAGCACGATCCGGAGCTGCCCCATGACGGCCGCCGCGTGCGTGTCGTGGCCCTGGACGTCGCCGATGACCGCACCGACCCGCCCTCCGGGCAGCGGGATGATGTCGTACCAGTCGCCGCCGATGTCCTGGCCCATCCGGGCCGAGCGGTACCGCACGGCGATCTCGGCGCCCGGCACGGACGGGATCCGGCGCGGCAGCATCGCCTGCTGGAGGCCTTCCGCCAGGTCGTGCTCCTGTTCCAGCAGCATCGCCCGCTGCAGGCTCTGCGCGATGCTGCTGCCGAGGGCGACGAGCAGGTTCCGCTCGTCCTGGGTGAAGCCGTCCTTGTGCTGGTAGAGCAGCCCGATCGCACCGATCGGGCGGGCCTGGGCGATCAGCGGCAGGTACGCGGCCGCCGAGATCTCCATGTACGAGATCTGCGACCAGAGCCCGGGATACCCGGCGGCGAACTCGGCCGCGGAGTCGAGGAAGCGCGGCTGGAGCGAGCGGACGACCTCGCTCATCGGGTACTGCTCGTCGATGCGGGTGTAGCGGGTGCCGGGGACGAAACTGCCCTCCGGGCCCTCGGCGACGAGGTGGATCCGGCCGGCTTCGACCAGGCCCATCACCATGCCCATCGAACCGAGCCGCTCCATGCCGTGCGCGTCGCCGAGCACGTCGATGACGTCCTGGACGGTACGGGCGTGCGCGAGAGCGGCGGTGGTGCTCTCCACCACCGACGTCTGCCGGCGCCGCTCCTCGTCCAGCCCGAGGCGTTCCGCCGAGTGGCTGAGCTCCTCGGTGGCGTCGCGGACGATGCCGATGATCCGGTACGGGCGCCCGTCCGGGCTGCGCATGACCCGGCCCTGGGTGTGCGTCCAGCGCAGCCGGCCGTCGTGGCAGCGGATGCGGAAGTAGGCGCCGTAGCTGTCGACGCCGCTCTTGAGCGCGGAGGAGACCAGGGCGTCGAGGCGGACGCTCTCGGCGGGCGGGACGCGCGGCGCGAGGGACTCGGGCCGTCCGTCGTACTCGTCGGGGGTGGTGTCGAAGACCTCGAGGGCTGCCGAGTCCATGTGCATGAGACCGGTGACCAGGTCCCAGTCGAAACTCCCCATGCGGTTCAGCGAGAGCGACCGGTCCGGGTGTGCGGGCCAGTCGTCCGGCAGCGATACGGAGGTCGGCACCGGTCCACCATGACACACGGGCCGGTCAGGCGCTCTCCAGGTACTGGCCTTGATCCGGGGCCGGGGGCTGCTGGTCGGGGACGGCGTACGGGTCGCTGTAGGGAGCGGTCCAGGGGTCGGTGTACGGCTCCGCGAACGGGTCGTAGGGCGCGTCCGGGCCGCTGGGCCGGGAGGGGGACCCGTCGGGGCCCACCAGGATCCCCGGGTCGCCCGGCGTCTGGCCGGGCAGATCGGACGGGAGGTCCGTGGGCACGTCCGAGGGCACGTCGGAGGCCGGCGGAGGCACGGTGGGCGGCCCCGAGGGGATTCCGGACGACGGCTGGTCGGGGACCACCGGGGTGTTCGGGACGGTCTGCGGGGCGCCGGGCGGGCAGTCGGCCGCCTTCGGGACCGGACTCCCCCCGGGGCTCGGCTTGCCGGGGACGGGCGGCGAGGTGCGGGCCAGGCTGTTGCTGTCCGGCGTCGGACACGGATCGGCCGGCGAGGTGCCGGGCGGCGTCGCCGGTCCGGCGGGGATGCCGTCGGCCGGGTCGTAGGGCGGGGGTGTCACGGGGGCGCGGTCCTGGGCTCCGTCGTCGCCGGTCCTGCGCTCGATCCAGGTGTTGTCGGTGATGTTGACGATGACGAGGCTGTTGATCACTTGTGCGGTCGGCTCGATGACCACGACCTGGTTGGGCTGGTAACCGGTCCACGGATCGCCCTTGAGCACCGGGGCCCCCTGCGCGGCGCGCGGCGCCATCAGCGGGTTTCCGCAGGCGCAGCGGACGCGGGGCATTCCGTGGGAGTCCACCAGGACGGCGGTGCCGGCCTGGAGGACGGACTGGAAGGCGTTCGGCCTGCCGTCGGCGAAGCCGTGGTTGGTCACCCGGGTGTCGGCGCGCAGCACGACCGGGGTGAGGCCGCGCAGGAAGTCGGGGATCTCCTCCTGCTTCATCTGGGAGGCCTCGGCGAACGCGCGGGCCTTGCCGTCGTCGGCCGTGAGGGACTGGACCTGCGCTTCCACGTCACAGCTGCCGAGCCGCTGGGTTCCGCCGTACAGGCCGGGGGTGGCGGCGTTGACGGTACGGATGCCCTGGCCGGTCGCGTTGGGCACCGGGGGCTGGACCGGGGCCGATTCACCCATGGCGGAGGAGGTGGTGAAGGGGTCCGGGCCGGCCGAGGCCACGGGCTGGAGGTGGACCTCCTGGCTCTCGGCGGCGGGTCCCTTGGTCTGTCCGTCCTCGGCGGAGGCGCCGCAGGCCGCGGCGAGGAGTCCTAGGGCTGCGAAGAGGGCCGTGCGGGCCGGTGCGTGACGACGCGTCGCCTGACGAGGTGTCGGTGCGTGCACGTTTTTCTCCTTTTTCGCCCCGGTTTATTCCTCTTGTCTGCCGTATGTACGCGGCAGACGCAACCGGAGGGTCGGGAGTCCGGCCCCGCGGGAGCGGCGTCTTGAACATGTTCAAGAGACCGTCTAGGCTCACCACCGTGAGTTGAACGCGTTCAACGCGTTCGTTCCGTAAGGGGGAGACCGCGGTGACCGTGCTGGTGAATCTCATCGTCACGCTGGGCATGCTCTACGTCGTCCCGGCCGGCCTGCGCCTGATCGATCCGGTCCGGCTCGGCCGAACGGCCCGGCTGTGGCCGCTCTTCGCGGTTCCCGGGGCGGCCTGCCTCTGGATGCCGCGCGGAGCCCCCGCCACGGTCCTGGCCGCACTCTACGCGGCGGCCACCCTGACCCTCGCGGGGCGGGCCCTGACCCGGGCGGCAGCGACCCTGCGGGCGCGCGGCGGCCGGCCCGGGCGGGCCCCCTCCCCCGCCGAGGCGGCCGTCCTCACCGCGCTGGCGGCGCCCTCGGTCGCCGGTACCGCGCTGGTCGCCGAACGCGCCGGACACCGGCTCTTCGGCTTCGACCTCGACATCCTCGCGCTGACCGTGCCGCACTTCCACTTCGCCGGGTTCACCGCCGCCCTGGTCGCCGGCCTGGTCTGCCGGTCGGCCGGCGCGTCCGGAGCCCTCGCCCGCTGGGCGGCGTACAGCGTCCCGGCCGGGACGCTGCTCGTCCTCCTCGGCTACTTCGTCGACGACTGGGCCGAGCTGGTCGGAGCGGTGACGCTGACCGGCGGTATGTGGGCGGTGGCCCTGCTGACCTGGCGGGACATCCGCCCCGGCGCCGCCGGACGGGACCGGGTGACCGGCGCGCTGCTGGGGACCTCGGCGGCCGTCCTGGTGGCCACCATGCTGCTCGCCCTGTGGTGGGCGCTCGGCGAGGCCACCGGGATCGTGCACCCCACCCTGACCTGGATGGCCGCGACCCACGGTCTCGGCAACGCCCTCGGATTCGCCCTGTGCTCACTGCTGGCCTGGCACCGCCTGGCCCCCGGCCGAACCGACCGGACCGGCCGGGCGGGCCGAACCGCCCGAACCGACCGGACCTCCCGAACGGAGATCACGGCATGACCCGCCTCATCAGCGCAGGCCGCAGCACCCTCAACTACCCCGACCGGGGCGCCACGGCCCGGCGTCCGCTGCCCGCCGGATACAACATCACCCACCACCGCACCCGGATCGGGCACGGGCGGACGGTACTCGAAGCGGCCGGCGCCGCCGTCACCACCTTCCGGGCGCACCGCGGCTCGGGGATGCTCGTCACGGCCGACGGCGGGCCCGTCCGGCCGGGTGACCGGGTAGTGGTCGGGATGGGCGTGGGTCCGCTGCGGATCGAGGCCCCGTGCGAGGTGATCTGGACGGCGTACGAGCCCCGGCGGATCGGTTTCGCCTACGGGACGCTGGCCGGGCATCCGGCGCGCGGCGAGGAGTCCTTCGTGGTGGACATGGAGGCGGACGGCTCGGTGTGGTTCGAGGTGAACGCCTTCAGCCTCCCGGCACGCTGGTACATGCGCCTGGCGGGCCCGGTCCCCCCCTTCCTCCAGCAGGCCTACGCCCGCCGGCTCGGGCGGTTCGTACGGGAACTCGGCACGGGCACCCGGCCGGCCGGATACTGGAGGCGATGGACTGGTTCACGGCGCCCGGATACTGGCTGGGGCGGCTGATCTTCCAACGGGCCCTGGCCGGCGTCTACCTCGTCGCCTTCACCGGGGCCGCCCTGCAGTTCCGAGCGCTGATCGGGGCGCAGGGCATGCTGCCCGTGCCCCGGTACCTGCGGTACGCGCCCTTCCGCCGGGCCCCGAGCCTGTTCCAGCTCCACTACTCCGACCGGTTCTTCGCCTCCTGCGCCTGGTTCGGCGCCGCGCTGGCGGCGGCGCTCGCCGCGGGGGCCGGGGACGCGGTGCCGCTGGGCGCGGCGATGGTGATGTGGGCGCTGCTGTGGGCGCTGTACCTGTCCGTCGTGAACGTGGGACAGACCTGGTACTCCTTCGGCTGGGAGTCGTTGCTCCTGGAAGTCGGCTTCCTGGCGGTCTTCCTCGGCAACGCGCAGGCCGGGCCGCCCGTGCTGGTGCTGTGGCTGCTGCGCTGGGTGGTCTTCCGGGTGGAGTTCGGCGCGGGGCTGATCAAGATGCGCGGCGACCCCTGCTGGCGGCGGCTCACCTGCCTCTACTTCCACCACGAGACGCAGCCGATGCCCGGTCCGTTGAGCTGGTTCTTCCACCATCTGCCGAAGCCGCTGCACCGGGTGGAGTGCGCCGCCAACCATGTGACCCAACTGGTCGTCCCGGTCCTGCTGTTCGCCCCGCAGCCGGTGGCCTCGTACGCCGCCATGACCATCGTGGCGACCCAGCTGTGGCTGGTGCTGTCGGGGAACTTCGCCTGGCTGAACTGGATCACGATCACGGCGGCGCTGCCGGCCGTCGACTTCGGCGCGTTCGCGGGCGCCCCGCCGCCGGCCGCCTCCCGGGAGGGTCCGCTCTGGTACGTGGTGGCGGTGTGCGCGCTGACCGTGCTGGTGCTGGTGCTCAGCCGGCACCCGGTGGCCAACATGGTCTCGCGCCGCCAGGTGATGAACCGGTCCTTCGATCCTCTCCACCTGGTCAACACCTACGGGGCGTTCGGCACGGTGGGCCGGATCCGCGAGGAGGTGGTGGTGGAGGGCACCGCGGACCGGCTGCCCCGGGAGGACGGCGCGTGGCGGGAGTACGGGTTCAAGGGCAAGCCGGGTGACGTGCGCCGGACCCCGCGCCAGTTCGCCCCGTACCACCTGCGCCTGGACTGGCTCATGTGGTTCGCGGCGC
The DNA here is from genome assembly GCF_036014235.1 of Streptomyces sp. NBC_00435. Classification (GTDB taxonomy): domain Bacteria; phylum Actinomycetota; class Actinomycetes; order Streptomycetales; family Streptomycetaceae; genus Streptomyces. The sequence goes on along the minus strand of NZ_CP107924.1, from coordinate 7,077,004 downwards.
TCTCCCCCGGCTACGCCCGGGACTGGTTCGGGCCGTTCGTGGAACGGCTGCTGGCGGGCGACCGGGACACGCTGCGGCTGATCCGGCACAATCCCTTCCCGGACGCGCCGCCGCTCTACGTCCGGGCACGGCTGTACCGCTACCGGTTCACGACCTGGCGCGAGCTGCGCGAGACGGGCGCGTGGTGGCACCGCACGCTGGTGCGCGAGTACCTCCCGCCGACCCGGCTCGCACAGGCCGCCCGGTCGGAGCCCTACGAGCCCTGAGGCCCGAGGAGTACGGCCTCCTGTTCCGTGCTCATCCCGGGGGACGGCCGGTCGGAGCGCTGCGGCGCCACCCCGCCCAGGGTGCCGAGCCAGGCCCAGGTGTCGGCGACGGTCTCCCCGACCGGACGGCACACCAGGCCCGCCTCCAACGCCCTGGTCACGTCACCGCCGTACATGAAGTCGTGCATCTCCCCCTCGGGCAGCCAGACCGGCAGCTCCGTCCAGGGCTGCACCCCCGCCTCCTCGATCCGGGCCGGATCGGTCCAGCGGAGCTCGGCGGCGCCGCCGGTCACCTTCGCGCAGGCTTCCAGGAAGCCGCCCATCGTGGCGTGGCCCGTCGGGGAGACCACGTTGTACGGGCCGCCGAGCCCGGCTCCGGCGGCGTCCAGGGTCCAGCGCGCGAGATCGCGTACGTCCACGTACTGGAGCGGCAGCCCGCTCGGCCCGGGGGCGGGCAGCGGGCCGCCCCGCGCGGTGCGGTTCAGCCACCAGGGCAGCCGGCCGACGTTCTCGTACGGGCCGAGGATCAGCCCGGCGCGGACCAGCAGGGCGCGGTCGCCGAAGGCGTCCGCGGCGGCGATCTCGCCGCCGCGCTTGTCCTCGGGGTAGGCGACGGAGCCCGCGTCGGGCGAGCCGTCGACCAGCGGGCCGTCCTCGTCCAGTCCCGCCGGTGCGGGGTACTGGTACACCGAGCGGCTGGATATGTACGCGTACCGGCCGGCCCGGCCGGCGAGCAGTCGGGCGCTGTCGCGTACGGCGGTGGGGGCGCCGCCCCAGGTGTCCACGACGAGGTCCCACTCCCCGTGGGCGAGGGCGTCCAGGCCGCCGGGGGCGGTGCGGTCCCCGTGCAGGGCCTTGGTGCCGGCGGGGGGCGCGTGCTGCCCGCGGTGGAAGACGGTCACCTCCCAGCCGCGGTCCAGGGCGTCTTCTGTGATCGCGCGCCCGACGAATTCGGTACCACCCAGCATCAGCAGCTTCATGCTGGTCAGCCTGCCCGGGAGCGGGGCCGCCGGTAACCCTTGATCGCCCACAGCGATGACGCCGACGGCGTACCGTTCCCGGGAACTTCCGAGCCCCCGCCGCCGGTCGTCGGCGCGGGGGCTCGGAACACTCGTGTGGGGCGCCGGCTAGTCGATGCCGGGAAGGATGTGCGGCTCGGCGAGGTCGTCCTCGTAGCCGGCGAGGCGGATCGGGGCGGACCGTGCCCAGACCTCCAGGTTGCCGAGCGTCTCGGGGCGCTTACCGCTCCGCGACCCCGTACGTTCCCTCGTGGCCTGGTCGGCCTTCGTCATTTCTGGTGTCACCGCGCACTCCTTTGTGTCGCGTAACCCGGCGGGCGCGGACCGCTCGCCGGTAGCAGGAATAAAGGGTTTCCGGACGCGGTGGCGCCTTGGTGGAGCGAGAACCCGGGTAGGGCTCTCATGGCGCTCAGAGTACACATATGAGCGCACCCCCGCTCGATGGAAAGGTAAAATCCACGCTGGACCGCTTGTTTTCGCCATGAGTTCATCACCTCGCACGGATTCGTGTCGCGAAGGAATGATCTGCTCGACGGCGCCATACGGGTGATGCGCGGTCGGGCGACGGAGGGAACGACAGTGGCGAAGTCCGGAGTGCCGGCGGTCGTCGGGAGCGTCGGGGAACTGATGGACCTGCTGCGGAGCGGGCACGGCGACGGCCACGGGATGCGGGCGGCGGCGCTGCTGCGCCGCTCCCACCCCTCGGACAAGGAGCTCCAGGTCGCGGGGCTGCTGATCGACCAGCCGGCGGAGGTGATCCGTCCGCTGTTGGGCGAGCGGGTGGCCCGGCTCGTACGGCTCCACGCACCGGGGGCGCCGGCCCACGGGGCCGACCCCGATGTCGACTCCCTGAACCAGGCCGCCGAGGCGGGCAGGGCCGCGGGACTGGACGCGGGCGTACTGGAGGACTGGCGGCCGGTGCTGGAACTGGTCGCGGCCGGGGCCTACGACCGCACGGCGTGAATCGCCGCGCGCCCCCGGCCCTCTCGCGGGAGGGACCGGGCGCGCGCGGTGGACGTGCCGACCGTGCGGACTGACGCGCCGGCTTCGGCGGACCCGCCGGAGCGGTCTACCAGTTGGCGGGCGCGTAGTCCTTGAGGAAGACGCCGAACAGGTCCTCGCCGGCCTCGCCGCGGACGATCGGGTCGTAGACCCGGGCCGCGCCGTCGACCAGGTCGAGCGGGGCGTGGAAGCCCTCCTCGGCGAGGCGCATCTTGTCCGGGTGCGGGCGCTCGTCGGTGATCCAGCCGGTGTCGACGGCCGTCATCAGGATCTGGTCCTTCTGGAACATCTCCTGGGCGCTGGTGCGCGTCAGCATGTTCAGCGCGGCCTTGGCCATGTTGGTGTGCGGGTGGCCGGCGCCCTTGTAGCCGCGGCTGAAGACGCCCTCCATGGCGGAGACGTTGACCACGTAGCGGCGGCCGGCCGCGGCGGCGGCCATCGCCGGGCGGAGCCTGCTGATCAGGATGAACGGCGCGGTGGAGTTGCACAGCTGCACTTCGAGCAGCTCGATCGGGTCGACCTCGGACACCGTCTGGATCCAGCTGTTGGTGTCGTGCAGGTCGGGGACCAGACCGCCGGCGTCGATCGCGGTGCCGGCGGCGATCCGCTCCAGCGAGGCCGAGCCGGAGACCAGCGCGAGCTCGGTGATGTCCTGGGCGCTGAGCTTCTCGCCCTTGCCGGTGGGCAGCGCGGCGACGCGGTCCACGGTGCCGCTGCCGAAGGTGCCGATGACCTCGGAGCTCGGCAGTTCGCCCGCGGGGAGCGGGGCGTTCTCGGCGGCGACGAGCTCGCTGTAGGCGCCCGGGGAGCGGCGTACGGTCTGCGCGGCGTTGTTGATCAGGATGTCGAGCGGGCCCTCGGCGGCGACCGAGTCCGCCAGCGCCACGACCTGGGCGGGGTCACGCAGGTCGATGCCGACGATCTTCAGCCGGTGCAGCCACTCGGAGCTGTCGGGCATCGCCTTGAAGCGGCGGATCGCGTCGCTGGGGAAGCGGGTCGTGATCGTGGTGTGCGCGCCGTCGCGCAGCAGCCGCAGCGCGATGTACATGCCGATCTTGGCGCGGCCGCCGGTGAGCAGGGCGCGGCGGCCGGTCAGGTCGGTGCGGGCGTCGCGTCGCTCGTGGTTGAAGGCGGCGCAGTCCTGGCAGAGCTGGTGGTAGAACGCGTCGACCTCTACGTAGCGGGTCTTGCAGACGTAGCAGGAGCGCGGGCGCTGCAGGATTCCGGCGATCGGACCCTTGGCGGCGGCGGTCAGGGCGTTGCCCTGGGTCTCGTCGTCGATGCGCTCGGCGGAGCCGGTCGCGGTCGCCTCGGTGACGGCCTTGTCGTTGGCGGTCTTCGCGGCGCGGCGGTCCTGGCGGCGGCGCTGCTTGACCGTGCGGTAGAGACCGGCGGTGGCACGGCGCACGGTGATCGCGTCCGGGTGGTCGACGTCGAGCTTGTCCAGCTCGTCGAGCACGCTCAGGCAGAGGGCCAGGCGGTCGGGGTCGATGCCCGGCCCGAAGGCGTGGCCGTGCACCTGGCTGTCTTCGGTCACCGTCATACCCGCTGTCGTTCCTTGATCACTCGTCCGCGTCCGCCGGCTGCGGAAGTCCCCAAAAGGGCTAGTGTACGGATCCCCCCGGTGGGAAGACAAACGCACTGTGCCGCTCCCCGCTACTGCGTACGGAGTACTCCTCAAGCCGTACACGTGCCCACCTGTAGGGGGAGGAATAGCTCCCCCGGGTCGGGCATTGTGACTTTTATGAGTGCCCTAGCCGTTTCGGTCCTGCTCTGCCTCGTGTCCGCCGTGGCGTACGCGGGCGGGGCGATCGTCCAGGAACGGGTCGCGTCCCGCACGGCGGGCCGGCCCTACGCCCCCGTGCGCCAGGGTGCCTGGTACGCCGCCGTCGCACTGAACGGCCTCGGCGCGCTGCTGCACGTCGTGGCGCTGGCCTACGGGCCGCTGAGCCTGGTGCAGCCGCTCGGGGCGCTCACCATCGTCTTCGCGCTCCCGATGGCGGCCGTGTTCGTACGGCGCCGGGCGGGCGCCGCCGCCTGGCGCGGGGCCGTACTGGCCACGGCCGGGCTGGCCGGGCTGCTGGCCCTGACCGGCGGGGACGGCCGGGACGGGCAGACCCTGTCGGGCGGCGAGCAGAGCCTGCTGCTGTCGGTGACCGGGGCCGGGGCGGCCGTACTGTTCCTGGCCGCCCGGCGGGTACGGCGGGCGACCGTGCGCAGCGTGCTGCTGGCCTCGGCCGCCGGTGCGGCCTTCGGCATGGCCTCGGTGTTCACGAAGTCGGTCGCCGAGAGCTTCGCCCCGGACGCGCTGGTCCCGCTGTGGCCGGAGCTGACCGCGATCGCCGCGCTGGCCGCGGCCGGGCTGCTGCTGTCGCAGGCGGCCTACCGGGGCGCCGGGCTGACCGCGCCGCTGGCCACCGTGACGGTGGCCAACCCGGTGGTCGCGGCGGCGGTCGGCATCGCGCTCTTCGACGAGGGCTTCCGGTACGGGGCGGCCGGAGCCGCCGCCGCACTGGCGAGCGCGGCCCTGGCCGGGGCCGGGCTCGTCCTGCTCACCGTCGCACCTCGGGAAGCGACCGCGCCCGTACCCCCGGGGCCGGCTCGGGGCGCCGTGGTACCGGCCCCTGCTCAGGATCCGGTGGCCCCGGGCCGGACGTCGGAGTCAGATGTCGACGCCGTGGGCGCGCAGGTACTTCAGGGGGTCGATGTCGGTGCCGTAGCCGGGTCCCGTGCGCATCTCGAAGTGCAGGTGCGGTCCGGTCGTGTTGCCGGTCGAGCCGGAGCGGCCGATGCGCTGCCCGCCCGAGACCTGCGAACCGGCCTTGACCGAAAGCGCCGACAGGTGCGCGTACTGGGAGTACCGGCCGTCGGCGTGCCGGATGACGACCTGGTACCCGTACGCACCGGCCCACCCCGCTGAGACGACCTGGCCGGCGCCGACGGCCTTGACGGTGGTGCCGGTCGCCACGGGAAAGTCGACACCGGTGTGGTAACCGCTCGACCAGGACGAGCCCGCTACGTGGTACGCGGTGCCGAGACCCGCGGCGACGGGAGCGGAGAAGGCTCCCGACGGGGACTGCGGCTTCTCGGCGGGTTTCTCCGCCGGCTTCTCGGCGGGCTTCGTCTCGGGTGTCCGCGCCACGGGTTCCACGGGCGTGACGGGTTCGGCCGTGCGCGGCGGCTTCTCGGGATTCTGGGCGGGCGGCGCGGGCGGGGCCGCCGTGACGCGCAGGGTGAGCCGCTGTCCGGGGAAGATCAGGTCCGGGTTGCCGCCCACGACGGCCCGGTTGGTCTCGTACAGGGACTGCCAGCCGCCCTCGACGTGCTGGTCGCTGGCGATCGCCGACAGCGAGTCCCCCGGTGCGACCACGTACGGGTTGGGCAGGACGGAGGTCCCGGTCGGGCGGGGCGCCGTGCCCTGCGGGGCGCTCTGCGGCGGGTTCTGCGGCGCGGCGGCCTTCGCCTGCTGGACCGGGGCGGCCGCCGCGGGCTGCGTACCGGTGGACGGCGCCGGGCCGCTGCGGCTGAGTCCGGCCTGTTTCCCGCACACCGGCCAGGCCTGCGGGCCCTGACCCTTCAGCACCTTCTCCGCCACCGCGATCTGCTGGTCCCTGGTCGCCAGGTCGGCGCGGGCGGCGTAGGCGGTACCGCCGAACGCGCGCCACGTGCTCTGGCTGAACTGCAGGCCGCCGTAGTAGCCGTTGCCGGAGTTGATGTGCCAGTTGCTGGTGGACTCGCAGGCGGCGACCTTGTTCCAGGTGTCCACCGAGGCGGCGTGCGCGGCCCCGGCACCGATCAGGGGCAGCGCGATCCCGGCGCCGCCCGCGGTGACCGCGAGCGAGGCGCGGTTGATGCTGCTCGGCTGATACCGGCGGTGCCGGCCCCGTACACCCATGGGAGCCCCCATCGAAGACATCAGGAACCCCGCAACCTAACGCCGCGTCCGGAACATGACAAGGCGCACAACAAGACACGTTGGAGCGGAAGTTGATTTCCCGCCGAATGCGGGACATCGCTGAGGATCTCCACCGATGTAGCGTCGGTGTTCCGGCATTCCTCCGCACGTCGAATGCACTGTCGAAGCACTCAGGAGCGCACGCAATGAGCAGCAGTACGGCCCAGATCGGCGTCACCGGACTCGCGGTGATGGGCAGCAACCTCGCCCGCAACTTCGCACGCAACGGGTTCACCGTCGCCGTCCACAACCGCACCACCGCCAAGACCACGGCACTCGTGGAGGAGTTCGGGCACGAGGGTTCCTTCATCGCCGCCGGGAGCGCGAAGGAGTTCGTGGACGCGCTCGAGCGCCCGCGCCGTCTGATCGTCATGGTGAAGGCCGGTGAGCCGACCGACGCGGTGATCCGCGAGTTCGCGCCGCTCCTGGAGCCCGGCGACGTGATCATCGACGGCGGCAACGCCCACTTCGAGGACACCCGCCGCCGCGAGAAGGAGCTGCGCGAGCAGGGCCTGCACTTCGTGGGCGTCGGCATCTCGGGCGGCGAGGAGGGCGCGCTGCTCGGCCCGAGCATCATGCCCGGCGGCTCCGAGGAGTCGTACGCCTCCCTGGGCCCGCTGCTGGAGAAGATCTCCGCGAAGGCCGCCGACGGAACGCCGTGCACCTCCCACGTGGGCCCCGACGGCGCGGGCCACTTCGTCAAGATGGTCCACAACGGCATCGAGTACGCCGACATGCAGCTCATCGCCGAGGCCTACCACCTGCTCCGCGAGGTGGCCGGATACTCCCCCGCGAAGATCGCCGAGACGTTCCGTTCCTGGAACGAGGGCCGGCTGGACTCGTACCTGATCGAGATCACCGCCGAGGTGCTCGCGCACACGGACGCCGCGACCGGCCTGCCGTTCGTGGACGTGGTCGCCGACGCCGCCGAGCAGAAGGGCACCGGCCGCTGGACCGTGCAGATCGCCCTCGACCTGGGCGTGCCGGTGTCGGGCATCGCCGAGGCGGTCTTCGCCCGCGCGGTCTCGGGCCACGGCGACCTGCGTACCGCCGCCCGGGAGCTGGCCGGCCCGAAGGCCGCGCCGCTGTCCGCCGAGGCCGCGGACGCCTTCGCGGCGCAGGTCGAGCAGGCCCTGTACGCCTCGAAGATCGTCTCGTACACCCAGGGCTTCCACCAGATCCAGGCCGGCAGCGAGGAGTACGGCTGGGGCGTGGACCCGGGCGCCGTGGCCTCGCTGTGGCGTGGCGGCTGCATCATCCGGGCCGCGTTCCTGGACCGGATCCGCGCCGCGTACGACGCCCGTCCGGAGCTGCCGAGCCTGCTGGCGGACGCCGGCTTCGCCGGGGAGATCGGCGCCGCGCAGCACGACTGGCGCGAGGTGCTGGTGGCGGCGGTCCGCCAGGGCATCCCGGTACCGGCCTTCGCGGCCTCGCTGGCGTACTACGACGCCCTGCGCTCGGAGCGGCTCCCGGCGGCGCTGACCCAGGGCCAGCGCGACTTCTTCGGGGCGCACACCTACCGGCGCACCGACCGCGAGGGCTCGTACCACACCCTGTGGAGCGGTGACCGTTCCGAGGTCCGTACGGTCTGAGCCGCCCGGGCGGTCCGGGACCGCTCAGCTCCAGGGCCCGGGCTGCGGCAGCGGCGCGGGCCCCGGTGGCGGTGGCACCGGGTCCGGCTCCGGGAAGGGGACGGGCTCGGGTGGCACCGGGCGCGGGACCGGGTCGGGCTGCGGTACCGGGGCGGGCTCCGGGAGCGGATCGGGGACCGGGACCGGCCCGGGTTGCGGGGCCGGCTCGGGTACCGGCACCGGGGCCGGATCGGGCACGGGTACCGGCCCGGGTTGCGGGGGCGGTCCGGGCTTCGGGGTCGGTCCGGGGCCGGGGGCCGGTGGTTGCGTCTCTTCTGACTTTCGCACCATGCAGCCCATGTTCCCCCGATCCCCGCGGACATGCCCCTACACGCCCTCCAACAACTCCAGCCCCGCGGCCAGACCGGACGACTGGCTGGTCAGGATCGGTGTCCGGGTCGTGACGAACTCCACGGCGCCGGCCATCGAGCCCTGGGCCAGCACGATGACGTCCGCGTCGGTGACGGCGTCGGCGGCCTGCGCGACCAGGCGGTGGTTGCCGGCGACGTCACCCGCCTCGAAGCGGTCCCAGGCCCCGGCCACGAGGTGCGTACGGATCTCCACGGGACGGCCCGCGGCCTCCTCGGCCAGCAGTTCCCGCGTCGGGGCGACGGTCGACTCCACCGTGGCCAGCACGACGATCCGGCTGCCGGTGCGCACCGCGGCCGCCGCCATCGGCCGGTCCGCCCGCAGGACCGGGACGCCGATGTCCGCGGCCAGGCCCTCCGCGGTCCCCCCGATGGAGGAGCAGGTGACCAGCACGGGCCCGCGCGAACCCCCGAGCAGGTCCCGCAGGGCCGGGGCCACCGCCTGCGGCCCTTCGGCGCGGGCCCGGTCCAGCAGTTCCGGAGCCACCAGGTGCCGCAGTACGGCTCCGGGGTGGTTCCGGTCCCGCAGGGCGTCGAAGACCGGCACGTGCGCCTGTGAGGTGTGCAGGAGGGTCAGCGGCGTCACCACAGGTCGGAGTCGGAGTCGAGCTGCGCCTTGGCCGCGGCCACGACCCCGGCCGGAGCCCCGGGCGCCTGGTCGGGGTGTTTGGCGGCCCAGCTCGCGGCGTACGGGCACAGGGGCACCACCGGCACGCCCTCCCCGGCCGCGATCCCGTAGAAGGTCTTCACCAGGTTCCCGGCGATCCCGCGACCCTCGTGTCCCGGCTCGACGACGGTGTGGACCGCCACGAGGGCGTGGGGGGCTTCGGCGAGCACGAAGTAGGCGATGAAACCGACCACCGCCCCGTCCTCGACGGCCAGCAGCCTCCCGGACTTTCGGTCGTCCTCGAACTCGACCGGATCGCTCTGCGGCATGGTCCCGACTCCCCTCAGACAGCCACCGCGTGGGGGCTGCGCTCCTGGTCCGTTCCCGGCACCGGGGCGGACGGGTCCGCGCCCAGCTCGACGATGCGGTTGTCCGCGTCGACGTGCACGACACGCGGCTGGAACACCCGCGCCTCGGCGTCGTCGACCTGCGCGTAACTGATGAGGATGACCAGGTCGCCGGGGTGCACGAGGTGCGCGGCGGCCCCGTTGATCCCGATGACGCCCGAACCGCGCTCACCCTCGATGACGTACGTCTCCAGCCGCGCCCCGTTGGTGATGTCGACGATGTGCACGAGCTCGCCGGGCAGCAGGTCCGCCGCGTCGAGCAGATCGGCGTCGATGGTCACGGACCCGACGTAGTGCAGGTCGGCCTGGGTGACCGTGGCCCGGTGGATCTTGGACTTGAACATGGTGCGAAACATGAGGAAGCTCCCGAGGTGTCTGCTCCCTGCCCGCGTACGCAGGTCAAGGGCGTTGCCGCACTCTATCCCCGTCCGTTGCGCGGAGGCCATGCCGCGGCCGTGGAGTCGCCGGTCGTGGGCGGGTACGGGGGCATCGACGGGGCCGGCGGGAGGGTGCGGTTCGGGGGCAGGGGCGGGAGCGCCGGCTCGTGGAGCCAGGCCGAGAGCATGGCGTCCACCGGCTCGAGCGCGTAGCGGGCCACGTGGGCGGTGAGGCCGGCGGTGGTCACCACGCCGTGGCGGTGCGCGGAGGTCCACTCGCGCAGCATGCGGAAGAAGGCTCCGTCGCCCAGGGCGCAGCGGATGGCGTGCACGGCGAGGCCCCCGCGCTGGTACAGGCGGTCGTCGAACATCAGCTTGCGGCCGGGGTCTGCCAGGCGGAGGTCCTGCGGCTGCGCGGACAGCAGGCGGTGGGCGGCGGCGGCCAGGTCGTGCGCGGTGCGGCCGCCGGAGCGCTCCGACCAGAGCCATTCCGCGTACTTCGCGAAGCCCTCGTTGAGCCAGATGTGCCGCCAGTCGGCGATGGTCACGCTGTTGCCGAACCACTGGTGCGCGAGCTCGTGGGCGATGAGGCGCTCCGAACCGCGTGCGCCGTCCACGTGGTTGGCACCGAACAGGGAGAGGCCCTGGGCCTCCACCGGTACGTCCAGTTCCTCGTCGGCCACGACGACCGCGTACTCCCCGAAGGGATAGGGGCCGAACAGTTCCTCGAACAGTCGCATCATGGCGGGCTGCCGGGCGAAGTCGCGGGAGAAGCGGGGCAGCAGGTGCGCCGGTACGTGGGCGCTCTGCGGGACCCCGCCGAGGCCGGGATCGCCGAGCAGGACCGTCTGGTACATGCCGATGGACAGGCCCACCAGGTAGCTGGAGGTCGGCGCGGACTGCTCGTAGACCCAGGTGGTCGTGCTGGCCTTCGTCGTCCTGGTGAGGAGGCGGCCGCCGGCCACCACCGTGTAGGCGGACGGGGTGTTGACCGAGAGGTGGTACGAGGCCTTGTCGGCGGGCCGGTCGTTGCATGGGTACCAGGAGGGTGCGCCGACGGGCTGGCTGGCCACGAGCGCGCCGTCCGCCAGTTCCTCCCAGCCGAGACCGCCCCAGGGGCTGCGCACCGGCTTGGGATTGCCCGCCCAGTGCACCTCCACGGTGAAGGCGGCACCGGCGGGCAGCGGCTTGGCGGGCAGGATCCGGAGCTTGCCCGCCCGGTGGCTGTAGTGCGGGGCCCGGCCGTTGAGCAGGACCCGGCCCACTTTGAACTCGGCCAGGTTCAGGTGGAAATCGGTGAGCGGCGCCCGTCCGGCGATCGCGCTGAGCCGGGCCGTCCCGGCCAGCCTGTTGGGGCCGGGACGGTACTCCAGGGCGAGTTCGTACCGGTGCACGCGGTAACGGGGGTCGCCGTTGGCCGGAAAGTACGGGTCCGATGCCGCTGTCTTCTGGCCGCTCACTGCCGCTTCCGTTCTGGCCCCTTCAGGACCGCCACGCCTCGATCGGATTGCCCAGCCAGCGGGTGTCGGCGGGGACGGATTCCCCGGCCATCACGAGGGAGGCGGGACCCAGTGTGCTGCGGGCACCGACCGTGCTCCCGGGCAGGACGATTCCGCCCGGGCCCAGGGTGGCGCCCTCACGGAGGACCACAGTATCCGTCCTCAAGATCCGGTCGTGGAAGAGGTGTGTCTGCAACACACAGCCACGGTTCACACTGACCGCGTCACCCAGGACGACCAGGTCCGTCTCGGGCAGCCAGTAGCTCTCGCACCACACGCCCCGGCCGATCCTGGCCCCGAGCCCGCGCAGCCAGAGGGCCAGCAGCGGCGTGCCGGGCACCGATCCGACCAGCCAGGGCACGGCCAGTACCTCGACGAAGGTGTCGGCGAGCTCGTTGCGCCACACGAAGCCGCTCCACAGCGGGTGCGCTCCCACCCGGTGGCGGCCCACGAGCAGCCATTTCGCGGCCACCGCGACCGCGCAGGCGGCCGTACCGGCGACCAGCAGGGTCGCTCCGGACAGCAACGCGGTGCCCCAGACGCCCAGGCCGCCCGTCCGCATCAGCGCGCAGAGCGCCGCCACGGTCAGGACGGCCAGCGCGGCCGAGCAGAACACCGGGACGAGCCGGCACAGCTCCACCAGGCCGCGCGCCCACAGCAGCCGCGCGGGCGGGTCGTAGGTGCGGCTCTGGTCGGCGTCGGCGGCGGACCGCGGCAGCCGGATCGGCGGCAGGCCCAGGTACGAGCTGCCCTTCTTGGCCTTCTTCGGAGTGGCGGACAGCACACCGACCAGACCGTCGTCGGGTACGTTGCGGCCGGGCGCGGTCATGCCGGAGTTGCCGAGGAACGCCCGGCGGCCGATCTCGGAGTGCCCGATCCGCACCCAGCCGCCGCCCAGCTCGCAGGGCGCGGTCAGGGTGTCGTCGGCGAGGAACGCGCCCTCGCCCACGGTGGTGAGGCTCGGCAGCGCGAGCACGGTGGACACCTCCGCTCCGCGGCCGATCTTCATGCCGAGCAATCGCAGCCACACGGGGGTGATCAGCCCGGCGTACAGCGGGAAGAGCGTTTCCCGGGACAGGTCCATCAGCTGGGTGACCGTCCAGACCTGCCAGCCGACCCGGCTGTGCGTCGGATGGACTCCCGGACGCAGCCCGAGGCTGAGCAGCCGTACCGAGACCAGCAGCAGGGCCGCGTACGCGAATCCGAAGGCGAGGGCTCCGGGCAGGACGGCGAGCAGTGCTCCGCGCAGCGCCGGGGCGAACCCCGCGTCGGGCGACACGAACCGGCTCACCACGAGCAGGGCGGGCAGGGTGGCGAGCACGGGCAGGGCGGTGAGGCAGAAGCCGGTGGCCCCGTACATCGCGCGCCAGTGGACCGCGCGCGGCGGGCGTTCCTTGGGCCAGTTGTGCTTGGCCTTGCCGAGTTTGACGGCGGGAGCTCCGGCCCAGCGCTGGCCGGTCGGGACCTGACCGGTCACGGCGGAGCCGGGGGCCACCTCGGCGCGCTTGCCGACCCGGGCACCGGGGAAGAGCATGCTCCGGGTGCCGACCACGGCGCCCGCACCGACCTTGACCGGGCCGATCACGAGCCGGTCCCCGTCCAGCCAGTGCCCGCGCAGGTCCACCTCGGACTCCACGGCGCAGCCGCGGCCGAGCTTGAGCATGCCCGTGACCGGGGGCAGCGAGTGCAGGTCCACCTCCGGGCCGATCCTGGCGCCGAGGGCCCGCGCGTAGCGCTCCAGCCAGGAGCCGGTGAGCGAGGTGGCGCCGGCGTACTCGGCCAGCCGCTCGGCGGTCCACAGCCGCAGGTGCACGCTCCCGCCGCGCGGGTGGCGGCCCGCCTTCACCCCGCGCAGCAGCAGGCGGGCGCCGCCGGCCGCGATCGCGAGGCGGCCCGGCGGGCTGAAGAGCAGCACGGCGCCAGCGGCGACGAGCCACCAGGAGGCGGCCGGTGCCCACGGATAGGACCCGAACAGGTGCAGTACGTTGCCCAGCGCCAGCAGCGCCACCGTCCAGCGCAGGCCGACCAGGGTGAACAGCGGGAGGAGCAGCAGCGACTGCACCACCTTGGTCCGCAGCGGTACGGGGGCGACGGTCCGGGTCGCGCCGTCGTCCTGTGCGGACTTCTCCAGGTGCCGGGCAAGCTTGCGCAGGGTGGGCTGCTGGTAGATGTCGAGTACGGCCGCGCTGGGGTAGCGGGTGCGCAGCCGAGTGGTGAGCTGGGCGGCGGCGAGGCTGCTGCCGCCGATCGCGAAGAAGTCGTCGGCGGCGCCGGTGACGGCCACGCCGAGGGTTTCGCTCCACTGCTCGGCGAGCCAGGCCTCGGTGCCGTACAGCTGCTCGACGGGTCCGGTGCTCTCGAGCTCGGGCAGCGGCCAGGGCAGGGCCGCCCGGTCCACCTTGCCGGAGGTGCGGGTCGGCAGCTCCTCGACCGGCGCGAGCAGCGGTACGAGTGCCGCGGGCAGCTCGGCGCGCAGCCGCGCCACCGCGGCCGCGTGGTCCCAGCCCTCCTGGGTGACCAGGTAGCCGACGAGCAGCTGGTTGCCGCTGCGCGCGGTGCGTACGGCGGCGGCCGCGCCGGCGACGCCGGGCAGGGCCTGGAGGGCGGCGTCCACCTCTCCGAGCTCGATCCGGCGGCCGCCGAGCTTGATCTGCTCGTCACCGCGGCCGAGGAAGACCAGTCCCTCCGGTTCGGCGCGGACGAGGTCGCCGCTGCGGTAGGCGCGCTCCCAGCCGAGGGATTCCAGCGGGGCGTACTTCTCGGCGTCCTTCTCGGGGTCGAGGTAGCGGGCCAGGCCGACGCCGCCGATCACGAGCTGGCCGCTGCCGCCCATCGGCACCGGCTCACCGGACTCGTCGACGACGGCCAGTTCCCAGCCGTTCAGCGGGAGGCCGATCCGGATGGGTTCCTCACCGGTCAGGAGGGAGGCGCAGGCGACGACGGTGGCCTCGGTGGGGCCGTACGTGTTCCAGACCTCGCGCCCCTCGGTGACCAGGCGCTGGGTCAGCTCCGGCGGGCAGGCCTCGCCGCCGAAGATCAGCAGCCGGACCTCGCCGAGGGTCTCGGGCTCCCACAGCGCGGCCAGGGTCGGCACCGTGGAGACCACCGAGATCTCCTGTTCCACCAGCCAGGGACCGAGGTCGGCTCCGCTGCGCACCTGGGCGCGGGGCACGGGCACGAGGCAGGCACCGTAGCGCCAGGCCAGCCACATCTCCTCGCAGGAGGCGTCGAAGGCCACGGAGAGTCCGGCCATGACCCGGTCGCCGGGTCCGATCGGCTCCTCGGTGAGGAACAGCGCGGCCTCGGCGTCCACGAAGGCGGCGGCGCTGCGGTGGCTGACGGCGACGCCCTTGGGCTTGCCGGTGGAGCCGGAGGTGAAGATGATCCACGCGTCGTGGGCGGGCCCCGGGCGTGCCGCGCGGACGCCGGGTTCCGCGAGGCCGGTGACCTCGATGCGCTGTCCGCCGCCCAGCACCGCCCGGACCCCGGCCTCGCCGAACACCAGCTCGGCCCGCTCGTCCGGATCCTCGGCGTCGACCGGCACGTAGGCGGCTCCCGCGGCGAGCACCGCGAGGATGGCCACGTACAACTCGTTGGTCCCGGACGGCACCCGCACACCGACCCGGTCCCCGAGCCCCACTCCGGCGGCCGCGAGGGCGCGCCGGCGGCGCTCGACCTCGGCGGCCAGCGCCCGGTAGGTCAGCCGGACGGTGCCGTCGTCGAGGGCGAGTTCGTCGGGGTACGCCCGTACGGAGGCCTCGAAGACGTCGACGAGGGTCCTTGCCGGTGCGGCGGGTCCGGCGGAGAACCGGGCGGACTTGCCGGACTCCTCGGCCGTCTCCCCGGTGTCGAGCAGGGTGAGTTCACCGTGCTCAGGTGTGGCTGTCATCGGCCCTCGCGTTCCGTTCCCGGCGACGTCTCCCGGGTCGCCGGCGGAGCCCAGGTTTGCCCGGGTTGTTCCGGTCCAGCGCCAAACAACCCGCCAGTCTAGTGTGTCGGCAAGGTCTTTACCGCTGATGTCTTGCGCGTGGCCGGGAAGGTATGCATCGGGAAACGGCGTGCTGCGCCCGACAGGCCCTAGTCGCCGATGCGGGCGATCAGGAGCGCGACGTCGTCGTCGGCCGCGGCCGGTACGAGGTGGGTGATCAGCGAGTCGCACAGGTGGTCCAGCTGCCGGTGCGGATCCGCGAGGTGCCGCGTCAGCTCGGCGAGCCGTTCGTCGAGGTCGCAGCCGCGGGCTTCGATCAGTCCGTCGGTGTAGAGCACGAGCAGGCTGCCGGGGGGCACGTCGATCAGGGTGGGAGTGAAGGCGACTCCCCCGACGCCCAGGGGGACGCCGGGCGGGGTGTCCACGAGCCGGGCCGTGCCGTCGGGGAGCACGAGGGCGGGCGGCGGGTGTCCCGCCCGGGTGACGGTGCAGTGCCCGTTGGCCGGGTCGCACTCGACGTACAGGAACGTGGCCAGCATCGGCTCGGTGAGATCGCCGAGTACGGATTCCAGCTGGTGCAGCAGCCGTACGGGCGGCAGGTCGAGGCGCGTGAGGGCCCGTACGGAGGCGGACAGCCGGCCCATGACCGCGGCCGCGCCGATGCCGTGCCCCATCACGTCGCCGATGAGCAGGGCCGCCCTGCCCCCGCTCAGGGGCAGGACGTCGTACCAGTCCCCTCCGACCTCGTTGACGTCGCTGGCGGGAAGGTAGCGGTGGCTGACCGTGATCCCGGGCGGCGCGGTGACGTGCTGGGGGAGCATGCTCCGCTGGAGGATGACGGCGGTCTCGTGCTCGCGGTGGTAGAGCCTGGCGTTGTCGATGCTGAGCGCGGCGCGGGCCGCGAGCTCACCGGCGAGGGTGACGTCCTCGGCCCCGAAGGGTCCGATCGGGCGGGTGCGGTAGAAGGTGGCGACGCCGATCACCGTGTCCCGGGCCACCAGCGGTGCCATGACGAAGGAGTGCACCCCCACCGCGACCAGCCGGGCGGGTTTGGCGGAGTGCCGGGCGGCGGGGGCGACGGACTGTTCGTCGAGGTGGGCGATCAGGAAGGGCTGGCGGGCCGCGAGGGCCTGGGTGTAGGGGGCGGTCGAGGGGAAGTGGAGCGTTCTACCGAGCGGCGAGAGGATGTCGGTCACCTTGGATCCGGACAGCGGTGCCTTGCCCAGGCGCCGCAGAGCGGACCCGCCGGTCAGTCCCATGCCGGGCTCGTCCCCGCGCGCCAGTGCGTCCAGGACGTCCACGGTCACGGCATCGGCGAGGCGCGGCACGGCGAGGTCGGCGAGTTCCTGCGCGGTGCGCTCCAGGTCGAGGCTGGAACCGACGCGCATGCTGGCCTCGCTGAGCAGGGCGAGCCGGCGCCGTCCCGCTTCGGCTTCGACGTGGTCGCGCTGCTGCTCGGTGATGTCGACGAGCGAGGCGATGACGCCGATGGGCAGGTGGGCGGGGTCCTCCACCCGGACGTAGGAGCAGGACCACACCCGGTCGTGGTCCGGTTCGGCCGGTGTCCGTCCGACCCGGCGGCGGTCGAGGACCGGCCGTCCGGTCTCCAGCACCTCGCGCATCGCCTCCTCCATCTCGCGGGCGTTCACCTCGGGGAGGATCTCGGCCAGCCGGCGTCCCACGTGCGCCGATTCCGGCAGGCCGTTCATGGCTTCCAGTGCGGCGTTGGCCTGCAGGAACCTCAGCTGCGTGTCGAGGACGGCGATGCCGACCGGGGAGCGGGCGAACAGCCCGTCCCACACCGCCGACGATCCCCGGATGCGCCGCGCCGCGTGCGCGTCGGCGGCGAAGACCAGCACCGAGGCGGCGCCCTGCTGGCGGTCGGAGACCGGGGAGGCCCAGATCTCCACCTCCAGTGGGTGTCCGTCGCGGTGCCATGCGGTCACCGTGCCCATCACACCCCGCCCGGTGGCCGCGGCCTCCCAGAGGGAGCGGCCCAGACTGCGGTCGGATCCCGGATGCAGGAGGTCCGCGATGTTGTGGCCGAGCATCTGCGGCGGGGCGTATCCGAGCAGCTCCACTGCCACCTGGTTCCAGCGCACGACCGTTCCGTCGGCGCTGGTGGCCAGCAGGGCGATCGGCAGCGCGCCCAGCCAGCCGCCGGCGGCCTGGGCGGCGCCGCTGATCAGCTCCTCGACCGGGATGTGCTCGTTCATCCGGCACCTGTCCCCAACGCCACGGCGTCCTCGCCCCGCGTGCTACGGCCTCCTCGTGGCGTCTCCACGCATCCATCCTCTGCCCTGTCGGTGTGCCACCGCCTGCCGAGGACGTCCACAGGGCACTGCGTCCGGCCGGCCCGGCGCCGTTCGAGCAGGTCAGTCCACTCCCAGCAGCCTCCTGCGGTCCTCGGGGCGGGCAGCGAACTCCGCGCACGGTGCGCGGTGGACGACGCGGCCCTTCTGCATGACGGCCACCTCCTGGGCGACGGAGAGGGCGAGGCCGAGGTTCTGCTCGACGAGGACCACCGACATGCCCTGCGCGGCGACCTCGCGGATCACCCCGCCCACCTGGGCGACGATCGCGGGGGCGAGGCCGTCGGACGGCTCGTCGAGCAGCAGGAGGCGCGGATTGCCCAGCAGGGCGCGGGCGATCGCCAGCATCTGCTGTTCTCCGCCGGAGAGCTGGTCACCGCGGTGTCCGAGCCGTTCTCCCAGCCTCGGCAGGAGGTCGAGGACGCGGGCCCGGTTCCACGGCCCGCGGGTGCGGCGCCGGGTGGCGATGGACAGGTGCTCCGCCACGGTGAGCGGTGCGAAGACGCGGCGGCCCTGCGGTACGACACCCACCCCGGCCCGCGCGATCGTGTCGACGCGGGCCCCTGCGAGCTCCCGGCCGTCGACGGTGACGCTGCCCGCGTACGGCCGGACCAGTCCCATGACGGTCGACACGAGGGTGGTCTTGCCGACCCCGTTGCGCCCGAGGACGGCGACGGTCCCGCCCGCGCCCAGATCCAGGTCGACACCGCCCAGGACCACGCCTCCGGCATAGCCGGAGGTCAGCCCGCTCACGCTGAAGAACGGTTTCACGAGGAGACCTCCGGGGTTCCGAGGTAGGCGCTCTGGACTTCGGTGGAGGCCCGCACCTCGTCCGGGGAGCCGGTCTTGAGGTGTCTGCCGAGGTGAAGGACCGTCACCGTGTCCGCGAGCTCGAAGACCATGTCGAGGTCGTGTTCGACGAGGAGTACGGTCACCTCCGCCGGCAGGGCTCCGATCAGTTCGGTGAGGCGCGCGGTCTCCGCCGGTGACATGCCGGCGGCCGGCTCGTCCAGGAGCAGCAGCCGGGGATCGGTCCCCAGTGCCACGGCGACTTCCAGCTGGCGGCGTTCGCCGTGGGAGAGCGCGCCGGCCGTGAGCTCGTGCCGGCCGGGCAGGCCCACCTGGTCGAGCAGTTCGCGTGCCCGTGCGATCGCGACGCCGCGGGCACGGGCCCGCCTCCTGCGGCCGGTCCCGGCTCCGGGCGGGCGCTCCACGGCGAGCAGTACGTTCTCCAGTACGGTCTCGCGCAGGAAGAGGCTGGAGTGCTGAAACGTCGCCGCGACACCGAGGCCGACCCGGCGGTCCACGGACAGTCGGGTCACGTCCTGTCCGTCGACGAGGATCGTGCCGGCGGTGGCGGGCAGTGTTCCCGAGATCAGGCCGAACAGCGTGGACTTGCCGGCGCCGTTCGGGCCGATGACCGCGTGCCGGGCCCCCGCCCGCACGGTGAGGTCGACCTCGTCAAGGGCGCGGAACGAGCCGAAGTGCCGTGACACCCCGCGCAGTCGCAGTGGGTCCAGTGCGTTCACGCCGTCCTCTTCCGGATGAATGTGGCCGGGATGCGTACGCCGGCCAGTCCGCGGGGCAGCGTGTAGACGGCGACGACGAAGAGCAGCCCGAGCAGGAGCGGCCCCCGTCCGGCGACGGCTTCGATGTTGCCGAGGTAGTCGCGGGTGAGCCAGACGAGCGCGGCTCCGGCGCAGGCTCCCCACAGGGAGCCGGAGCCGCCGATGACGACGGCCAGCAGCGCCAGGGCGGCGATCTCGAAGCCGGCGTCGCCGGGCGAGACGAACCGCTGCACCGAGACCCACAGGGCTCCGGCGGCGCCGGCCAGTGCCGCGGCCCCGCAGTAGACGGTCAGTGCGTACCGCTGCGTGGGGTAGCCGATCGCCCGCATGCGGGGCTCGTTGTCGCGGATCCCGCGCAGGGCGAGGGCGAAGGGGGTCGAGCCCAGGCGGGAGAGCGCCGCGAAGAGCAGCAGGAACACGGCCAGGACGTAGAAGTAGACCAGCCCGTCGAGCTCGAGGGCGGGCAGTCCGGGCAGCGGGACGACGGGCGGGATGCCGGCCATCCCGTCGGAACCGTTCGTCAGGGACTTCCAGTTGACGGCGGCGCTGTAGGCGATCTCGCCGATGGCCAGTGTCAGCATCAGGAAGACCACGCCCCTTGCCCGCACGGCGAGCCATCCGGTCGGCACGGCCACGAGCGCGGACACGGCCGCGGCGATGAGGAGTTGGAGCATCCCGATGTCGGTGAGCCGGGTCGCCACGACGGCCGCCGTGTAGGCGCCGACGCCGAAGTGGGCCGACTGGCCGAGGGTGGGCAGTCCGGTCAGGCCGGTGAGCAGGTTCACGCTCATGGCGAGGAGCGCGAACACCAGGATCCGCGACAGGGTGCCGATGGCGTACGGACCGAGGCCGAAGGGGGCCAGGGCGAGCGCGCCGACGACGGTGGCCGCCGCCAGCCGCCGCGCCGCCAGCCGTCGCGCCCTCGGTCGGAGCGCCGACGGGTCCGCGGTTGCGGGCAGGCTCATGCGCGCACCCCCGACGGGACGAGGCCGTGCGGGCGGACCACGAGGACCAGCAGCATGGTGCCGAAGAGCAGGAAGGGGGCGTACTCCGGGAGCAGCGCCACCCCGAGCGTCTGCACCTGGCCGATGAGGAGCGCTCCGGCGAGTGCGCCGCGCACCGATCCGAGGCCGCCCACGACCACCACGACGAGCGACAGGACGAGTACGGTCTCGTCCACGCCCGGCCCGGGGCCCAGGATCGGAGCGCCGAGGACCCCGCCGACCACGGCGAGGGCCGCGCCGGACGCGAAGACTCCGTAGAGCACCTTGCGGATGTCCACGCCGAGCGCGCGGACCATGTCCCGGTCCGCGACGGTGGCCCGCACCAGCGCTCCGAGCGAGCTGCGCTCGAAGACCAGGTACACCACGAGCGCGAGGCCGGCCGCGACGGCGATGAACACGAGCCGGTAGACGGGGTAGGCGTGGCCGAGGAGGTCCACGGTCCCGCGCAGCGACGTCGGCGGGTCGGTGGGAAGCACTTCCCCGCCGAAGGACGCGGCCAGGAGGTCGGCGACGACGAACGTGATCCCGAGCGTCAGCAGGGCCTGGTCCAGGTGGCCGCGCCGGGCGAGCGGCTGGGTGAGGAACGTCAGCGCAGCGCCGCCCATCACACCCACGAGGACGCCGGCCGCCAGCGCCAGGAGAAGGCCCCACAGGGTCCCGTCGGACAGTGCGTAGGCGACGTAGGCCCCGGCGAGGTAGAGCGTTCCGTGAGCCAGGTTGAGCACGTCCATCATGCCGAAGACCAGGGACAGGCCGACCGCGATCGTGAACAGCAGCAGACCGAAGGCGACCCCGTCGACGACACTGACGAGGTTGCCGTCAAACCATCCGTACATGTCAGCCACCCAGTCTTCCGAGCTCGGAACTGACGGTGTTGGCACCTTGCTTGACCTCGCGCAGGTACCAGGGCTGGACGGGAGTGCCGCCGCTGTTGAACCGCCAGGTGCCGCGCGGGCTGTCGATGTCCCCCACCGCGGCGACGGCGGTGTTGACGGTTTCGGAGGTCACCGTGGAACCGGCCGCCCCGATCGCCTTGTCGAGGACCTGCGCCGCGTCCCAGGAGGCCATCGCGTACGTGGTCGGGGCCGTGCCGTAGGCGGACGTGTACGCCGGCGCGAACCGCTTGTTGGCCGCGTTGTCCAGGTCCGCGCTGTAGTTGAGCGAGGTGAGGATGCCGTTGGCCGCCTCGCCCTGCCCCTTGAGCACACCGCCTTCGGTGAGGAAGCCGGGCGCGTAGAGCGGGATCCTGCCCGCCAGTCCGAAGTCCCGGTACTGCTTGACGAAGTCGACGGCCGCGCCGCCCGCGTAGAAGCAGAACACGGACTTCGCGCCGGACTTCTCGATCTGGGCGAGGTACGGCTGGAAGTTCTTGGTGCCGGGGAACGGTGTGTAGACCTCCTCCCCCGCGATCCTGCCGCCGGCCGGGAGGAAGGTGGACTTGAAGCCCTCCACCTCGTCCTTGCCCGCCTGGTAGCCGGCCGCGATCAGGAAGACGGGGCCGCCGGCCTGCTCGGCCACGTGCTTGCCCAACGCCTTGCCGGGCTCGTCGTTGACGTACGAGGTGCGCCAGATGTACTGGGTCCCGGTGAGGGTCGTGGGTGAGGCGTTCGAGCCGACGAGCGGGACCTTGGCGGTCTCGAACAGGTCCTTGACGCCGTTGATGGTGGCGGAGCTGACGACGCCGCTGACCGCCAGGACCCGGTCCTGCTTGACCAGCTTCTCCGCCGCCGCCTTCCCCGAATCGGCGGTCTCCCCCTCGTCGGCGATCACGATCTCCACCTCACGGCCGCCGAGCCGGCCGCCGTGCTGGGCGACGTAGAGCTCGAAGCCCTGCTTCATGTCGTCGCCCAGGGCCTTGTAGGTCCCCGACTGCGGGACGAGGAGTCCGATCTTCACGGGCCCGCTCCGCGCGTCCGCGCCGGTCCCGAGGCTGGCACCGCCACATGCCGTGGCCAGCAGGAGGGCCGTCGATGCGGCGACCAGACCAACGGGACGGGACCGACCTGTCATGGGGAACTCCGTACGTCGTCAACCAGCCCTGGAGGGAGGGATGTTGCTCACCCGCCGGGCGTCGTGAGGTGAACTGGGATGAAGTGAGGTGACACGTGTCTATCGCGCTTTTACGACGCTCGTCAAGACTACTCAAGATACGCGCCCGGACCGCGCCCGGACCCCTTGACCCCGACCCCGGATATATCGCAATACTGACCCTCGCCACTTTCTCGCCATACCTCAGCGGGTGGCGGGCCCCCGATCAGCCAGGGAGTGAAGCACCATGACCGACGTCCCATCACGGCGCCAAGTCCTCAGGAACAGCGGCGTGCTGACAGGCGCCGCACTGCTCTCCGGAGTGACGGGCGGACGGGTCGCAGAGGCCGCACAGCCCGTGTCGCACACGGACGACCCCTCGCCCGTCGTGGATCTGCCCTCCGGCCGGCTGCGCGGAGCCACCGAGGGAGGCCTCCGCGTCTTCAAGGGCGTGCCCTACGCGGCTCCCCCGGTCGGCGCCCTCCGGTGGCGGCCCGCCCAGCCCCATCCCGGGTGGCGAGGGACGCGCGACGCGATCTCCTTCGGCCCGAGCGCACCGCAGCCCTACCGGGAGGGAGGCGATCAGGTGCTCGGCACCCACGGCTCGCCCCCCTTCGACGAGGACTGCCTCACCCTCAACGTCTGGACTCCCGGCGTCGACGGCGCCAAGCGGCCGGTACTGCTGTGGATCCACGGCGGCGGCTTCGTCTCCGGGTCCGGCTCGCTGCCCAACTACTCGGGCGAGACCTTCTCGCGCGACGGCGACCTCGTGGTCGTGACCATCAACTACCGCCTGGGCCCCCTTGGTTACCTCTACTTCGGCGAGGACGGCGCCGGAGGCAACTTCTGGCTCACCGACCAGCTCGCCGCGCTGCGCTGGGTGCGCGAGAACATCGCCGCGTTCGGCGGCGACCCTGAGGACATCAGCGTCGCCGGCCAGTCCGGCGGCGCGCTGTCGGTCGCGGCGCTGGCCGGTGCCCGGCCCAAGGGCCGTCCGCTGTTCCGGCGCGCCATCCTGCAGAGCCCGCCGCTCGGACTGCAGATCCCCACCCGAGCCGAGTCGCTCCAGCGCACCGCCACCTTCCTGGACGTCGTCGGGGCCAAGGACGTGACCGAACTGCGGGCCGTGCCCTGGCCCCGCCTGGTCGCCGCCACCTTCGAGATGTTCGGGCGCACCGGACGGTGGGGCTACTGGTCGACTCCGTTCCTGCCCGTACTCGACGGGGTCACGCTGGACCGCGACCCCGCCGACCTGCTGCTGACCGGCGCCGGGGCGGACATCGACGTCCTGATCGGCTGGACCAGGGAGGAGGCCAACTTCGCCTTCGCCCTGAGCGAGCCGTACGCCGCCTCGACCAAGGACCAGGTGCTGGCACGCGCACGGGACACCTTCGGGAACCGGGCGGGCCAGGCGTACACGGCGTACGAGGAGGCCAGGCCGGGTGCCCGTCCGGTGGACGTCCTCATGGATCTGATCACCGACGACCTGTTCCGCATGCCCGCCGTGGAGCTGGCCGAGCGGCGGGCGGCCCGCGGACGTCCGGTCTGGGCCTACCAGTTCAACCTCCCGACGCCCGCGCACGGCGGTCGGCTCGCGGCCGCGCACTGCCTGGAGCTGCCGTTCGTGTTCAACAACTTCGACAAGTGGTCACAGGCACCCTTCCTCGCGGGGCTGGCCCCGCGGGTCCGGGACGGTCTCGCAGCGACCACGCACACGGCCTGGATCTCCTTCATCCGCACCGGCGACCCCAACCACCACCCCATGCCCCGGTGGGACCGCTACGACCAGGTCTCCCGCACGACGATGGCCCTCGACTCGGTCACCAGCGCCGTCAGCGACCTCGCGGGCTACTGGCGCCGTCTGCACCACCCCACGGCCCCGTAACCGTCCCGCTCCGGCATCTCCCACACCGTTCTGGAGTCCGGGCCCGGCCGGGCCAACCTCGTCGCCCGGCTCCCCGGATCGGGAAGGGAGCCGCCGCTCATGCCGCTGGGCCACGCCGACGTGGTCGGCGCCCCGCCCGAAGGGTGGAGCCGCCCGCCCTTCTCGGGCGAGGTGGCCGACGGCCGGGTGCGGGGGGGTGCCCCTATGGGTTTGGTCAAGGTGATGGGGCGGTCTGGGGTTCGTAGAAGGTGCCGTCTCGGAGCATGGCGAAGAGGACGTCGGCTCGTCGTCGGGCGAGGCAGAGGAGTGCTTGGGTGTGGTGTTTGCCCTGGCTGATCTTCTTGTCGTAGTAGGCCCGGGAGGCCGGGTCGGCGAGGGCTGCGAACGCGGAGAGGAAGAAGGCCCGTTTGAGCTGCTTGTTTCCGCGTCGGGATGGTTGCTCGCCGCGGATCGACGAACCGGAACTGCGGGTCGTCGGGGCGAGGCCGGCATAGGCAGCGAGGTGAGCGGCGGACGGGAACGAACTGCCGTCGCCGACGTCGATGAGGATGCGGGCTCCGGTCCTGACGCCGATCCCCGGCATGGACGTCAGGACCTTGGAAAGAGGGTGGAGCTCCAGCAGTTCCTCGATCCGGGCTGCGAGGAGTTTTCGCTGGTCAAGCACTGCCTGGAGAGAGTTGGCGAGGCTGGGGACGATCAATGCGGCCGCGTCGGTGCCCGGGACGACGACGGTCTGCTCGTCCAGAGCCGTGAAGATGTCCTCGACCAGCCGCTCGGCCATCCGCGGCGCCTTGGGACGTATCAAGGTCACGAGGCGACGGCGTCCGGCCTTGCGGATCTGGGCTGGGGAACCGAACTGGTCGAGGAGCTTGAGCACCGCCGGATGCTGCACTCGCGGGCCCAGGACCCGTTCCAGCGACGGATGGATCTGCGTGAGAAGGCCGCGGAGACGGTTGCTGATCCGGGTTGCCTCACCCGCGAGGTCGTCGTCGAAGCCGACGATCATCTCCAGCTCGGCGATGGTTTCCTCCTCGAGATCGACCGAGCGGAGCGTGTGGGGCATGACGCGGGCCGCGTCCGCGATGACGAACGCGTCGCGGGCATCAGTCTTGGCCTCGCCCGGATAGAGATCAGCGATCCGTCGCATCGTCAGCCCGGGCAGATAGGCGACCGGGCAGCCCATGTCCCTCGCGACTGCGAGCGGCAGAGCGCCGATGGAGGCCGGCTGGTCGACCACGACCAGCACGGTCCCGTGCTTGGCCTGCAGTCTCCCGAAGACCTCGCGGAGCTTGGGCTCACTGTTGGGCAGCCGCTTATCGAAGGCCTTCTTCCCGGCCGGCGTGACGGCGGTGGCGTGGTGTTCGCCCTTGCCGACGTCCAGGCCGAGGAAGGCGCCGATGCCGCTGATGTCGATCACGTGCGTCCTCCGGTCGTCCCCGTCGCCCGGCCGTCCCACGGCACCGATCGCCACATCCACATTACGAAGAGCCTCCCGACCTGCGAAGAAGCCGGTGGTCATGCCCCTAATCAGCGGTCTGTCGATGCCTCCGGAGCCGGTGACACCACCCCCCAAGACATGCGATCGACAGGGGGAGAAAGTCATGCCGACTCCGAAGGCCGGGCGCCCCGTTGCGGGGCAACCAAAACGGTAATGGGGGGGGCGGAGGGCAGTGCCCGGATCCAGGTCACCGCCCGGGGTCCGGGCGGCGATCGCGCAGCTGCTCAGGGACCCGACCTGGGGCCGGGCGAACAGCCTTCCCATCGATCCCGTCCTGCGGGAGTTCCTCGTCGCCGGGCTGCACGGCAGGGTGAGCCACGCCGTCCACGACGACCCCGACCATCGACCTCGACCGAAAGGAACCACCCGTGGGTGTCGTCATGGCCACCTCGACCGGCACGATCGAAGGCACGACCGAGGACGGGCTGTCCGTGTTCAAGGGCATCCCCTACGCCCTCCCGCCGGAAGGGCCGCTACGGTTCCGGGCGCCGGCCCCGGTGCCCGCCTGGGACGGGGTCCGGCCGGCCACGTCCTTCGGCGCCGCGCCGCCGCAGTTGCCGCTGCTCCCCGGCATGCCCCCGGCCTGGCGGCCCGAGGACGGCATGGACTGTCTCAGCGTGAACGTCTGGACCCCGGGCGGCCCCGGTGACCGGCTGCCGGTCATGGTGTGGATCTACGGCGGTGGGTGGAAGTCGGGCCACTGCGCCGATCCCGGCTACGACGGCGCGGTGCTCGCGCGGGGCGGCGTGGTGCTGGTGACGTTCAACTACCGTGTCGGTTTCGAAGGGTTCGGCTTCGTTCCGGGGGCACCCGCCAACCGGGGCTTCCTCGATCAGGCCGCCGCACTGCTGTGGGTGCGCGAGAACATCGCGGCCTTCGGTGGCGACCCGGACAACGTGACGGTCTTCGGCGAATCCGGCGGGGGCGCGTCCGTCGCCGCCCTGCTGTCCGCACCGGCCGTGCGTGGGCTGTTCCGCCGGGCCATCGTCCAGAGCATGGCCGGACGCTTCCTGCCCGAGGAGGAGGCCCGGCGGATCGCCACGAAGATCGGGGAAGCGGCCGGCGTGGACATCGGAGCGCTGGCCTCCCTGCCCCCCGAGGCGCTGCTCGCGGTGCAGGACGCGCCCTTGCCCGCGATGCGGACGGATCCCGGGAACTGGACGACTCCCGAGGCCATCACCGCCTTCTCCCCCGTCATCGACGGGGTCACCGTGGTCGACGAACCGTGGCTCGCCCTCCGCTCGGGGTGCGCCCGCGACATCGACCTGATCTCCGGCTACACCCACGACGAGTTCACCCTGTTCGCCATGGAACGCGGCCTGGTCAGGATGAGGCCGGTTGCGTTGCTCAAGGCCGTGCCCATGATGCTGTCGGCGGCACGCGCGGGACGGCGCGAGCGGGCACCGGGCGGGCCCGCGCCGTCCTCGGCGAGGATCCGCGGACGCGACCTCGATCTCGGAGCCGTCACCGAGGGTTTGGGGCTCGGCCGCCGGGCCGCCGTCGAGTACCGCGCCGCCCACCCGGGCCTGACCGACCCCGAGCTGTACGTCACCGCGTACTCCGACGCACTGTTCCGGATGCCCGCGACCTGGCTGGCCGAGGCGCACTCCGCCGCGGGTGGCCGGTCCTGGCTCTACGACTTCACCTGGCGCAGCCCGGCGTTCGGCGGAGCCCTCGGAGCCTGTCACGCCATCGACATCCCGGCGACGTTCGGCCACGCGAACGGGCCCCTGTCCGGCTTCCTGTTCGGCGGCAAGGAGCCGCCCCAGGAGTTCACCCGCCTGTCCGAACGGCTCCGGGAGTCCTGGATCTCCTTCGCCGCCTCCGGGGATCCGGGCTGGCCTCCCTTCGCCGCGCAGGAGCCGACGGTCCGCGTCTGGGACGTCGAACCGGAGCTCGCCCTGGACCCGATCCGTGCCTCCCGCCGGATCTGGCAGGAGCGGTCCGGGCTGTGAGGCCGATCGCGTCCGGCCCGCTCACTCCTCGGTCGGGCCGAGGGCCGGACGGTCGCGCAGGTCGACGGTGCGGGTGGACGAGGCGTGCAGTTCGAGGACGGTGATCTCGTTGCGGCCGGTCGTGAGCACCGGGGCCGGGACGTACAGCGTGGTCTGGGGGCCGCGGGACCAGTACCGGCCCAGGGCGAAGCCGTTGACCCAGGCGTTCCCCTTGGTCCAGCCCTCCAGGGCCAGGAAGGTGTCGGCGGTCCGCCCGACCTGGAAGTGTCCGCGGTGGAAGGCGGGTCCCACCGGCGGCGACTTCGGGTCGAAGGGGGTGAGGGCCAGGCCGGTGAGGTCGTCCAGGGGCAGGGCGCGGCTGGACCACCGCGCCGGCTCCCGCCCGTTGACCAGGGTGCGGCCGAGGAGTCCCTTGCGGTCGTGGATGCCCGGCCCGTAGTTGACCCGGCCCTGGTTCTCCACCAGCACGGTCAGCCGCGCTCCGTCGCGCGGGACGGTGAAGGCGAGGGCGTGCTCGTGGCCCTCGCGTTCGAGCACGCCGACCGGCTGCCCGTCCACGAAGACCTGCGCCCGGTCGCGTACCTCCTCGGCGTGCAGGACGGCCGGGCCCCGGTCCGGCAGCCGGGTCTCGTACAGGACGAAGCCGAAGTCCTGGCCGAGCTGCTCCATGGTGAGCGGGCGTTCGGCCCGCACCGCCTTCCCGAAGAGGGCTGGCTGGTCCGACAGGGGGGCGCAGTGGGTGAGTTCGACCGGTCCGTGGCCGAGCTTCGGCGCCCGGGCGGGTACGGGCGCGTCGGGGACCGGTTCGTACCTCGCGATGACCTCGCGGAAGGCGGCGTACTTGGGTGTGGGGTCGCCGGCCTCGTCCAGCAGCGCGTCGTAGTCGTACGAGGTGACGGTGGGCCGGTACGTCCCCTTGTCGTTGGCCCCGTTGGTGAAGCCGAAGTTCGTTCCGCCGTGGAACATGTAGACGTTCACGGAGGCACCGGCCGCGAGCAGCCGGTCGAGATCGGCCGCGGCATCGGCGGCGCCGCGGCCGGTGTGGGCGCCGCCCCAGCGGTCGAACCAGCCGATCCAGAACTCCGAGCACATCAGGGGTCCGTCGGGCTGGAGCGCGCGCAGGTCCGCGAGGCCGGCCTCGACCCGGCTGCCGAAGTTGGCGGTGCGCAGCACGCCCTCGAGGCCGCCGCGTTTGAGATCCCCGGGCTGGTCGCAGGTGAACAGGGGGACGGTGACACCGTGTTCGCGGAGCAGCCCGGCCAGGTCTGCGAGGTAGCCGTCGTCCTGGCCGTGGGCCCCGTACTCGTTCTCGAGCTGGACGGCGACGACGGGGCCGCCGCACGTGCCGAGGAAGGGCAGGAGGGGCGGCAGGAGGGCTGCGAGGTACTCGTCCACGGCACGCAGGAAGCGCGGATCGCGGCTGCGCAGGGTGATGTCCTGCCCGGCGAGGAGCCAGGAGGGCAGACCGCCACCCTCCCATTCCGCACAGATGTACGGTCCTGGGCGCAGCAGCACGTGCAGGCCCTCGGCGGCGGCGAGCCGGAGGAACCGGGGCAGGTCGAGACCTCCGTCCAGCCGGAACTCCCCGCGCCGGGGGGCGTGGAGGTTCCATGGGACGTAGGTCTCGACCGTGTTGAGGCCCAGCAGGCGTGCCTTGCGGAGCCGGTCGGCCCATTGCTCCGGGTGGACACGGAAGTAGTGCAGTGCACCGGAGACGATGCGGAACGGCCGGTCGTCGAGACGGAAGCCGTCTGCGGCGATCTCCAGTCGGGGCATGCCGTGCGCTCCTCGAAGGGGGAAGGGGTAAGGGCGGGTGGTCAGTTCAGCGGGCGGCACAGCAGGGCGTCGGGGACCCCGCCGTGGTTCCACTTCCAGGTGTAGGCGACTCCGGCGATGTATTCGGTGTCGGCGCACTGGCCCTTGTAGTGGCCCGGTGCCCAGTCGCTGGCGTTCGAACCGCCGGTGGCGGGGCGGTTGTCGCCGCGGTCGAACCAGAGGGTGCGGCCGGTGGCGGGCAGGGTGGTGGCGGCGGGGGCGCACAGCAGGGCGGACATCGCGTTGCCGCGGACGCCGTAGCCGACGGCGAAGGTGTTCTGCGGGCACTGCAGCTTGTTGTAACCGCCCGCCCAGTCACCTCGGGTGACGTACCGCTCGTCCGTGACCACGGTCCAGTCCCCGCCCGCCTTCAGCGGCTGTCCCGCGTCGGTGCACAGGCCGCGGCTGTCGCCGCGGCTGAGGCCGGTGAGCCGCTGGGTGTCGGGGCAGTTCCCCTTGCGGTTGCCCGGGGACCAGTCCGCCCGGGCCGTCATGGTGACGGAGACGTCGTAGTCGGCGTGGTCGAGGTCGAGCATGTTCCAGTGGCTGACCTGCGGCACCTGGCCGGTGCGGCCGGGCGTGGAGATCAGCTTGTTCCAGTCGTCGGCGCGCCAGTCCCCGCCGTCCCCGATGCCCTGGCGGACGCCGGTCGCGCCGTACGAGAGCAGCGCCCAGTTGTCCATGGGGGCGCCGGCGGCATCGGTCCAGCCGACCAGTGGCCAGATCGCGAAGTCGGTGTCGTTGGCCACGAGGATGTCGGTGAAGTTGTGCAGCCAGGCCCGTTCCTTGGGGTCCTCGGAGCCGCGGCCGCCGGCGCCGAACTCGCTGATCCACACCGGTGCGGTGAAGTGCTGGCCCGCTTCGGTGACGAACAGCGCCTGGGAGTTGACCACTTGGGCGAGCTGCTGCGGGGTGAAGTCCTGGTAGCGCGGGTCGCTCGTGGAACCCGGGCCGCTGCCGGCGCCGGTGTTGGCGGGGCCGGTGTAGGCGTAGAAGTGTGCGGCGTAGACGAGCTTGCCCGACTGGATCAGGGTGTGGGAGAGGTTGGCGACCGGGGTCAGCACCGGTCGCCCGTGCGGTAGTCCGGCGAGGGGGATGCCGTACCAGTTGATGCCCTCCATGATGACGAGCATGTCGGGGTCGGCCTGCAGGATCCGGTTCCCGGCCTCCTCGAAGGCGGCGTAGGCATCGTGGCTGTCGTACCAGCCCCAGTTCGGATCGTCCCAGGTGTCGCGACGCACCTCGTTGCGCAGGTCCGCGCCCACCACGCGCTTGTCGGCCTTGTAGCGGTTGACCATGAACAGCCAGTCGTCCACCCACTGCTGGGTGCTCTGGCTGCTGTTCCAGCGCTCGTTGCCGTCCAGGCCGCAGCAGAAGCGGGCGGTGGTGGTGTGGTTGTTGAGGACCACCGCGAACCCGTCGGCGGTGAGCGCCGCGACGACCGCGTCGAGGACCTGCAGCGGGGTCTTGCCCTTCAGCTGCGGGTTGGCGGCGACCGCCGCGTCCGGGACGGGGGTGGTGTCGTGGACGAGCGCGTTGGAGAAGGGCAGCCGGATGCTGTTGAGTCCGAGGCCGTGGAAGTCGGCCAGGATGGCGGCCATGGGGGCCCGGTCCAGGCCGAGGGGCATGTTGTGGGCCGGTTCGCCGTGCATGTGGCTGGCGGGGTCGTTGATGTCTCCGCTGCCGGTCCACGTCCCCTGGGCACCCGCCCAGTTGCCCGCCTTCAGTTTGAAGCGGTTGCCGGCGGCGTCGACGATCCAGCGGCCCCGGGTGCTGAGCGGTCCGGTCCAGGAAGCGGCCAGTTGCGGCCCGGACAGGACCGCGGGCGGGGCCGGGGAGGCGGCCGCGGCGGCCGCCTGGGCGAGGGCCGGCGTCGCCGCGCCGGCGGCCGCCGTTCCCAGGAACAGCGCGGACAGCACGGCGAGTGCCGCGGTCGCGCGTCGGAGCAGTGGTTCGCCTGTCACGTTGGCTCCTTCTGAGGAGGGGAGTTGTGCCGTGCTCTTGACGTGCGTACTGGAGTCGGCGGCCGCCACCGGGTCAGCCCTTGAGGCCGCTGGTGGCGATGCCCTCGACGATGTAGCGCTGGGCGACCAGGAACATGACAACCAGAGGAACGATCGTCACGACGGCTCCGGCGAACAGGCCGGGCAGGTTGATGGTCTGCGAGGTGAGGAACGTGGACAGGGCGATCTGGGCCGTCCAGGCGGACGGGTCCTGGCCGATGACCAGCGGCCACAGGAAGGAGTTCCAGCTGTCGATGAAGGCCAGTGCGCCGAGCGAGGCCAGCATCGCCCCCGAGTTCGGCAGGGCGATCCGGCGGTAGAGGCCGAACCAGCCCAGCCCGTCGATCCGTCCGGCCTCCTCGATCTCGGCCGGGAAGCGGAGGTAGAAGTTGCGGAACAGCAGGACGGCGAAGGGGTTGAACAGGCCCGGCGCGATGATGCCCCACAACGTGTTCACCCCGCCCATGGACCCGACCACGACGAAGGTCGGCACGAAGGTCACCGAGCCGGGGATCATCAGTGTGCCGACCACCAGGGCCAGCAGGATCCCGCGGCCCCGTACCGGTATCCGGGCGAAGGCGTATCCGGCGGCGGAGGCCAGCAGTGTGGAGAGCGGGGCCGTGATGACGGCGATCAGGGCCGAGTTGGCCAGCGCCCGGCCCATGGACAGGGCCGGGTCGTCGAAGAGCGCGGTGAAGTTCTCGAAGTGCGCCGTCGACGGCCACCACGTCCAGTGCGGGGACGTCAGGCCCCGGGCGTCCATCAGGGAGCCGCGCAGCAGCAGGTAGAAGGGGGTCAGGAAGACCGTGGTCAGCAGGCCGACCAGCAGTCCGCGCCCGGAGAGGCGCAGGGCCCGGGAGAGCCCCCGCACGGTGCTCATCGACGGTTCACCCTTCCTTCCGGCCGAATCCCGTGAAGCGCCCCTGGATCAGGGTCACTCCGACGATGAACGCGGTGAGCACGAAGGCCCCGGCCGATCCGAGGCCGTAGTCCTGGCTGCCCATCGCGGTGTTGTACAGGTAGCCCAGCGGGGTCTGCACCGGGGCCGAACCGGTCCCGGACAGGCCGCTGTTGAACAGGTTGTAGAACTCGTCGAAAGCCTGGAAGGCGGAGATGAACAGCAGCATCAGCACGGCGACGGAGGTGTTGCGCAGCATCGGCAGCGTGATCCCGCGCAGCAGCCGCAGGCCGGTCGCCCCGTCGAGTGCGGCGGCCTCGTGGAGCTCTTTGGGGATGCCCTGGAGTCCGGCCAGGAAGAGCACCATGTAGAAGCCGACCTGGAGCCAGAGCCGGAGGGTGACGAGGACGATCCAGTACAGCGGTGGTGAAGTGGTCTGGAGCCAGGGGACCGGGTCCGCGCCGAACCAGCCGGTGACGGTGTTGGCGATGCCGGCCGGGAGGCCGTTGAACAGGCTCATCTTCCACAGGAGCGAGGCGGCCACGTAGGAGACGGCCGCCGGGACGAGGAAGGCGGTGCGCAGCGCCGCGCGACCCCGCCGGATCCGGTGCACCAGCAGGGCGAGCCCGAGGGCGGCGGCGAAGGTGACCGGCACGATGAAGGCGGTGAACAGCAGGATCTGGAGCAGGGAGTCGCGAAACGCCCGGTCGGAGAGCAGCACCCGGTAGTTGTCCAGGCCGACCCAGTGGCTGGGGGCGATGGTGCCGCGGGCGTCGCTCAGACTGAGCAGGAAACTCCAGCCGATCGCGACGTACTTGAAGACGCCGAGCCCGATCAGCATCGGCGCGGTGAGCAGCGCGAAGGCGAACCGGGCCGAGCGGCCCGCGCGGGGCCGGACCCCCGTCGCGGCGACCATCAGCCGCGCTGCTTGTCGACGGCGGTCTGGGCCTTGCGCACCGCGTCGGCCAGGGTCTCCGCGGGGTCGCCCTGACCGCCGACGATCTTCGCGGCGGCCGCGGTGAAGGCGGTGCTGACGGCGGTGTCCCAGGTGCCCGGGTTGTACTTGCCGTACTTGGCGGCCAGTTCCACGGTCTCCTTGGCGACGCCCTCGGAGAGCTTGTCGGCGCCCGCCGCCACCGTCCTGCGGGGCGGTACGTGGAATCCGTAGCTCTCGGCCCAGTCCTTCTGCGAGCCGGTCTCCTGGATCCACAGCCACTGGACGAACCGCTTGGCGGCGTCCACGTTCCGCCCCTTGGCGTTGACGCAGCTGGTCCAGCCGCCGACGCGCACGACGGGAGCGCCGCCCGCCTTGAACGCGGGCCACGGCAGGACGCCGAAGTCCTCGCCGAGCGCGGCCTTGACGGCGGGCATCGCCCACAGGCCGCACCACTGCATCGGTACGACGCCCTGGGTGAAGGCCGACGGATCCCACCAGTCGGTGGTGAAGCCGAGCAGCAGGGACCCGTCGTCGCGCAGCCGCTTGAGGCCGGTCAGGGCTTCGAGCGCCTGCGGGGAGCCGAAGGCGACCTTGCCGTCGGCCACCAGGTCGGCGCCGTTCGAGCGGACGGCGAGGATCGGGGTGTCGCCCAGGCCGTCGTTGCCGACGAACAGGCCCTTGCCGTCCTTGGTGGTGAGCGCCTTGGCCGCCGCGACGAGCTCGTCGTACGTGGTGGGCGGGGTGATGCCGGCCTTGGACAGCGCGCTCTTGCGGAAGTACAGCATCATGACGTCGTCGATCATCTTGACGCCGTAGAGCTTGCCGTCGACCGTCACGCAGCCGATGGCGTTGTCGTTGAAATCGGACCTGGCGGTGCCGTACAGGTCGTCGAGCGCGGCGATCTGCCCCCGGCGGGCCAGGCTCTCGTTGAAGTCCCCGGTCTCGAAGACGTCCGGGGCCGCGTCGGTGAGCAGCGTGGCGCCCAGCTTGCTGGTGTAGTCGCCGGGCACCCAGGTGACCTTGACGGCCGTGTCCGGGTGGGCCTTGGTGAAGGCGGTCGCGTAGCGCAGGGCGGCCTGCTGTGCGCCGGCCTCGCCGTAGGCGTGGTACCAGACGTTCAGGGTGGTCTTCGCTCCGGACGGGTCGTCCGCGCCCGGGCTGGTGTCGCAGGCGGTGGTCACCACGCTTCCGGCGACGATCAGCAGGGAGCCGCCGAGGAAACGCCGTCGGCTAAGCTCGGTTCTGTGTGCGCTCATGTCGCATCCTTCCGTGAGGGCGGGCGTGATGTGGGTGTGTTCGGCCCGGCCGGTGCCCTTCGTCAGTGCTTGCCGGCAGAGAAGGGCGCCGGGCGGGTGCGCCGTGTGCGGCGCCTGAACGTGTGCGGCGCCTGAAACGTGTGCGGTACCTGATCCGCGTGCGATGCCTGAGCTGCATGCGGTGCCTGAGGTGTGTGCGGTGCTACGGGAACAGCGCCTGTACGGCCACCGCTGCGGCCCCGCGGGCCCACTCCTCCCAGGGGAGCGGGCGCAGCGACAGCGGACACGTGCCCGCCGCCCCGAAGGTGTGGGCCGCGTAGGCGTCCTTGATGTGCTGTCCGAACAGGTCGTAGGTGCCCGCTCCCTCGCCGCTCACCACGACGCGTTCGGGGCCCACCAGATTGACGAGCGCGGCGATGCCCACCCCGATCGCGCGACCGGCCCGGGCGAACGCCTCCCGCGCCACGGGGTCACCGTGGCGGGCCATGTCCACGGCCTCCTCGAACGCGAGCCCGCCGAGACCGGTGCCCCCGCGGACCACCTCGAGGATGGCGCCGGACGAGGCGATGGCCTCGACGCAGCCGACCGAGCCGCAGCGGCAGCGGGGGCCGGCCGGGTCGACGGAGATGTGCCCCATCTCCCCGGCCACGCCGTGGGCGCCCGTCACCAGCTGTCCGTTGACGACGAGCGCCGAGCCGATGCCCGCGCCGATGGTGACCAGCGCGAAGTAGCCGGTACCGACTCCCTCCCCGAACCAGTGCTCGGCGATCGTGAGTGCTTTGACGTCGTTCTCGACGGTGACCGCCAGACCGGTGGACGCGGTCACCATCTCCGCGAGCGGTACGTCGCGCCAGCCGAGCCGGCCCGAGAAGCGGACCCTGCCGCCGCCGCGGTCCACGTCCCCAGAGACCGCGATTCCGAGGTGCCTGGTCCGCTCGCGGAACGCCGTTTGGGCTTCGAGCAGTTCATCCACCAGTTCGGCCAGGAGACCTACCACCGACTCGGGTTGGTGGTCGGCCAGGGTCCGGCCGGCCGTTGCCCGTACCCGGGCCCGCAGGTCGCACACCACGCCGAACAGCCGGTCGTCGCTGATCTTCACGCCGACGAAGAACTCCCGGTCCGGGGTGACCGCCAGCGGGTTGACGGGGCGTCCGGCCCCTGGAGCCGTGCGCTCCGGAGCCAGTTCGTGGAGATAGCCGTCGTCGATGAGCGGTCTGGCGGCCTTGGTGATGGCCGTTGAGGACAGGCCCGTCCGGCGCGCGAGCTCGACCCGGCTGAGCGGGCCCTCGGCCAGGAGCAGCGAGAGGACGGCCGTCTCGGCCGGTGCGGTGACCAGTGGTTGGGCGGGGTTTCGAAACACGGGTGCAACGTAGAGCAAATAAATAACTTCGTCCAGTATTGATTTCCGGACCGCCTCCGCCCTAGCCTCTGGCCCAACTCCTCGCCCGCAAAAGGACCTTGGGTCCTGCGGGCTCGCATCCCTACCGCCCTCCGTACGCTCCCGCTCCTTTCCGCACCTCAGGGGACCCCTACGTGCCTGACGCGCTCCCGCCCGCCACCTTCGACCCCGGCCTCGGACTCGCCGTGCTCCGCACGCCGAACAGCCTGTACGCGCTGCGCATCGGCCCCGACGGCAGTCCCCGGCACCTGTACTGGGGCGCGCCGATCGACACGGCCGCGCTCGCCCGGCTCCCGGACGCCACCTCCCCCGCGGCGAGCAGTTTCGAAGCCGGGGCCGCCGCGGACGAACTGGCCCCGCAGACCGGGGCGCGGTTCGGTCCGGCCGGGCTCCAGGTCCGGTTCTCCGACGGAACCAGCGGCGCCCAGTGGCGGTTCGCCGGGCACACCGTCGACGGCGGTGAACTGCGCCTGCGTCTGGCCGACCGTCACTACCCCCTGCGCGCGGAGCTCTGCTACCGCGTCCGCCCCGGCAGTGACGTGGTCGAACGCTGGGCGGAACTGACCCACACCGCACCGGCCGGCGACCCCGATGCCGGTTCGGTCACCGTCGAGCGGCTGGACTCCGCGTCCTGGACGGCCCCCGCGCTCGCCGACTACCGGTTGAGCCACCTCACGGGCGGCTGGAACAGCGAGTTCCAGTTGCACCGCGACCGGCTCCCCGTCGCCGAGACCGTCCTCACCAGCCGCCGGGGCATCACCGGCCACCACGCCAACCCCTGGCTGGCGCTCGACGACGGCACCGCGACCGAGGAGCGGGGCGAGGTGTGGAGCACCGCCCTGGCCTGGAGCGGGAGCTGGCGCATCACCCTCCACCGCGACCCGGTCGGACGCACCACCTGGACCGGCGGGTTCGGCCACGAGGGACTGCGCTGGACCCTGCGGCCGGGCGAGAGCCTGCGCACCCCGGTCTTCGGCGGCCTCTACACCCCGCACGGCTTCGGCGCGGCCAGCCGCGCCTGGCACGGCCACATCCGGGACCACGTGCTGCCCGAACCCGGCCGGGAGCGGCCGGTGGTCTACAACTCCTGGGAGGCCACCGGCTTCGACGTCGACCAGGGCGGCCAGATCCGGCTGGCCCACCTGGCCTCCCGGCTCGGCGCCGAACTCTTCGTCCTGGACGACGGCTGGTTCGGGTCCCGGCGCAACGAGCGGGCGGGGCTGGGTGATTGGACGCCGCACCCCGGCGCCTTCCCCGAAGGGCTGCGCCCGCTCTCCGACGAGGTCCACCGGCTCGGCATGGCGTTCGGCCTGTGGGTGGAACCCGAAATGGTCAACCGTGACAGCGAGTTGTACCGCGCCCACCCGGACTGGGTCGTCCACGCCCCCACTCGCGAGGCGACCGAACTCCGCAACCAGCTGGTCCTGAACTTCGCCCGCCCCGAGGTGGAGGCCTGGGCCGGCCGGACCCTCGACGGCCTGGTGCGCGACCACCGGGTGAGCTGGCTCAAGTGGGACGCCAACCGCCCCTTCACCGAGGCCGGCTGGGAGGGGAACCCCGATCCCGACCGACTCTGGATCGACCACACCCGGGCCGTCTACCGCATCATGGACCGGCTCCGCGCCGACCACCCGGGCCTGCGCATCGAGGCCTGCGCGGGCGGCGGCGGACGCGCCGACCTGGGGATCCTCGCCCGCACCGACCAGGTGTGGACCTCCGACAACACCGACCCCGTCGACCGGATCGCGATCCAGGACGGCTTCAGCCAGCTCTTCCCCGCCCAGGTCATGGCCGCATGGGTCACCGACAGCCCCAACGTGAGCACCGGGCGGCGCACGCCCCTGCGCTTCCGCTTCCACGTGGCCATGGCCGGAGCACTCGGCCTGGGCGGAGACCTGACGGCCTGGTCCGGGGAGGAACTCGACGAAGCCGCCTCGCTCGTGGCCCAGTACAAGGAGATCCGCCCGCTGATCCAGTACGGGCTCCAGCACCGCATCAGCGCCCCGGACGGCGGGAACGCGGTGACCGCCGTCCACTACGCCGCCGCGGACGGCGGTGAGCACGCCGTCCTCGCCTGGCGCCCCTCGGCCCGGTTCGGCCACCAGCCCGCCCCCGTCAGACTGCCCACGCTCGATGTCGGCGCCCACTACCTGGAACCGGACCTGGGCCGGGTGCACAGCGGCGCCGTGCTGGTACGGCGCGGAATCGACCTCCGGCTGCCTACGGGCGACTACGCGAGCCGGCTGGTCCGGCTGGTCCGCGTCGCTCCCTGACGCCCCACGGCGCCCGGGACGTCTGGTCGGGGCCGTGCGCACCGGACCCGGGACGGCGCCGCGTTCAGCGACCGACCGCGCGTGCCAGCTGCGGCACGAGACGGCGGGCGCCGGCCGCCGGGGTGACGGCGAACAGGCGCGGGGGGCGGTGGCCGGCCGCACCGAAGGCGGCCGTGACGGCCCCGCCCACCGCGCCCTCGCTCCCCGCCTCCACCAGCGCGATGACCGAGCCCCCGAAGCCCCCTCCCGTCATCCGGGCGCCAAGCGCCCCCGCGTCCACCGCGGCGGCCACGGCGAGGTCGGTCTCCGGGCAGGAGACCCGGTAGTCGTCGCGCAGTGAGGCGTGGCCCGCGGTGAGGATCGGCCCGAGGGCCGCCGCATCGCCCTCCCGCAGCCGGGAGACGGCCTCGACGACCCGGGCGTTCTCGGTCACCACGTGGCGCACCAGGGGTACGAGTTCGGCCGGCAGGGCGTCCAGGGCCTTGTGCAGTCCTGCGGCGTCCAGGTCGCGCAGGGCGGGCAGTCCGAGGAGCGCGGCCGCCCGTTCACAGCCCGCGCGCAGGGCGGCGTAGGCCCCGTCTCCGAGGTCGTGGGAGACCCTGGTGTCGATCACCAGGAGCCCCAGCCCCTGGCCCCGGAGGTCGAGGGGCACCTGCCGGTGGTCCCACGGGGTCCGGGCGTCGAGGTGGAGGGCGGCCTCGGCGGTGCAGCAGACTGAGGCCATCTGGTCCATGATCCCGCAGGGGACGCCCGCGAAGGCGTTCTCCGCACGCTGGGCGATCCTGGCCAGTTCGGGCCCGGGCAGGCCCAGTTGGTACAGCTCGTCGTACGCGACGGCCACCACGCACTCCAGCGCCGCCGAGGAGGAGAGGCCGGCGCCGGTGGGCACCGTGCTGTCGAAGTGGAGGTCCGCGCCCCCGACGGGGTGCCCCGCCCCGGCGAGCGCCCAGACCACACCGGCCGGGTACGCGGCCCAGCCCGTCACCGCGCCGGGGGCCAGTGCGGCCACGGACAGTTCGGTGATCCGGCCGTCGCCCTGCGCGCTGTGCAGGCGCAGCAGCCCGTCCGTACGGGCGCGGGCGGCGAGCAGGGTGTTCTGCGGGAGGGCGACGGGCAGGGCGAACCCGTCGTTGTAGTCGGTGTGTTCGCCGATGAGGTTCACCCGCCCCGGCGCCGCCCAGACCCCGTCCGGGGCCGCTCCGTAGAGCTGCCCGAAGGCTTCCGCGACTCCGCCGGCCCGGCTGTCGTCGCCCTGGCCGTCGTCGGCCCACTGATCGGTCCGGTTCACGCCAGGGCCTCCCGCAGTCGTCGCGCGGCCGTCTCGGGGGCCACGTCGTTGATGAAGGCTTCCGTCCCGGACTCCGTCCCGGCGAGGAACTTGAGTTTGTCGGGAGTCCGCCGGATGGTGAACAGCTCCAGGTGCAGGGCCAGTTCCTCCCCATGGGTGCGGGGTGCCTGGTGCCAGGCCGAGATGTACGGAGTGGGGGCCGGCCCCCTCGACTCGCCCGGTACGGGGAACAGCCGGTCGAAGCGGCGCAGCAGGTCCAGGTAGATCTCCGGGAACTCGGCCCGCTCGGCCTCCGTGAGGCAGGTCAGGTCGGGGACCCGGCGGTGCGGGTAGAGGTGCACCTCGTACGGCCAGCGGGCGGCGTAGGGCACGAAGGCGGTCCAGTGCTCCCCGGCCGTCACCACCCGCGCGGTGGCGGCGCGGGCCGCCGAGAGCAGGTCCTCGAAGAGGTTGCGTCCGGTGGCGGCGCGGTGTGCGGCCGCGGCGGCCACCATCTTGGCGGTGCGCGGCGTGACGAAGGGGAAGGCGTAGATCTGACCGTGCGGGTGGGCGAGCGTCACCCCGATCTCGGCCCCCCGGTTCTCGAAGCAGTACACCTGCTCGACTCCCGGGAGGTCCGAGAGCTCCGTGGTGCGGTCGGTCCACGCGTCCAGGACCAGGCGGGCGGCGGCCGGGGTGAGGTCGGCGAAACCGGCCTCGTGCTCCGGGGTGAAGCACACGACCTCGCAGCGTCCCGCCTCGCCCGCGAGGGAGGGGAAGCGGTTCTCGAAGACGGCCACCTCGTAGTCGGCGGCGGGGATCTCACTGAGCCGACCGTCCCGGGAGGGGCAGAGCGGGCATTCGCCGGCGGGCGGGTGGTAGGTGCGGTCCTGCCGGTGGGAGGCGATCGTGATCCAGTCACCGGTCGCCTCGTCCCGCCGCAGTTCCGGCTGGCTGACCACCCGGTCCAGCGGGCGCGGATCGGGCGCATCGCGCACGGCGCCTTCGTCCGTGTCGAAGTAGATCAGTTCGCGGCCGTCCGCGAGTTTCGCGAGGGTCTTCTTCACCTGCCAAGACTAAACCGACTTCAAAAGAAATCAACAGCACCACACGTCAATTCCTACAGAAACAAACAGCACGGGCATGCTACCTTGTTGTTTTCCGACCAGATGTCCCCCATACCCGGGAGTGATCTCGTGGCCGAGCAGGCTGCTCAGCTGGCACACCAGCGACGCGCGTTCATCCTCGACGCGGTCCGCCGCGACGGCACGGTACGGGTGGCGGACCTGGTCGAACGGCTCGGAGTCTCGGACATGACGGTCCGCCGGGACCTGGAGGCCCTGGCCCGGAGCGGGGCCGTGGAGAAGGTGCACGGCGGAGCCGTCGCCACCACCGGGACCAGCGGGCACGAGCCCGGGTTCGACGCCAAGTCCGATCTGGAGGGGGCCGCCAAGGCCGCCATCGCGGACGTGGCCGCGACCCTGGTGGAACCGGGCAGCGTGGTCGCGGTCTCCGGCGGCACCACCGCGTACGCCGTCGCCGCCCGGCTGCTCGGCGTCCCCCGGCTCACGATCGTCACCAACTCCCTCCCGGTGGCCGATCTGGTACGGGCCGCCGCCCAGGGCGCCGGGGCCGCGGCCCCCACCCTGCTGCTCACCGGCGGCTCCCCCACCCCCTCGGCCGCGCTGGTCGGCCCGCTCGCCGACCTCGTGATCGGCTCGCTCCACGTCGACCTGCTCGTCCTCGGCGCGCACGGGGTGACGGAGGAGGCCGGGCTGACCACCCCCAACCTCACGGAGGCCCAGACCAACCGGGCCCTGGTCGCCTCGGCACGGCGGGTCGCCGTCGT
This sequence comes from Streptomyces sp. NBC_00435, assembly GCF_036014235.1. Lineage (GTDB taxonomy): Bacteria > Actinomycetota > Actinomycetes > Streptomycetales > Streptomycetaceae > Streptomyces. The sequence continues at coordinate 7,035,998 of NZ_CP107924.1, read as the reverse complement.
CGCCGACCACAGCAAGTGGGGGGTGGTCGGGCTCAGCGGTTTCGCGGCGCTGGGCCGGGCCGACTGGTTCGTGACCGACGCGGGCATGCCCGCCGCCGCCCGCGCCGCCCTCACCGAGACGGTGGGTGAACTGCTCGTCGCGGGCGAGGGCGGGGTAGGGGACGAGTACGGGGGCCAGGAGAAGCGTGAGGGCCACGGCGACGGCAGGGGCAACGACGGCGGCGGAGACCGCGAGCAGCGCTGACCGACGGCGCGCGCCGGACCCGGAACACCCCGGTCAGGCTTCGGGACCGCTCTCCCCGGGCACCGGCCCGGTGGTGGCCCTGATGACCAGTTCGGGGTCGAACAGCAGCTCCCCCGTCGGTACGTCCCGGTTGCTCACCAACGCCAGTACGCTGCGGCCCACCTCCAGCGCCAGCCGGTCGGCGGGCTGCCGCACCGTGGTCAGGGGCGGATCCGTGAACTCGGTGATGGCCGAGCCGTCGTAGCCCACCACCGACACGTCCCCGGGCACGGAGCGTCCGTGCCGGCGGACGCCCCGGATCGCCCCGAGGGCCATGTAGTCGCTGGCCGCGACGATCGCGGTGGCGCCCAGGGCGAGCAGCGGGCCGACGGCGGCCTGGCCGCCCTCCACCGTGTAGGACTGCCGGATCACCCAGCGCTCCGGTTCCTCGATGCCCCGCTTGGCCATGGCGTCGAGGAAGCCCCGCACCCGGCGGTCGGCGGGCTGGTTGCCGGCCGGTCCCGAGGCCATCCCGATCCGGCGGTGACCCAGCCGGTGGAGGTGGTCCACGGCCAGTTCGGCGGCGAGCGCGTCGTCGGTGGAGAAGACCGGGGTGGGCACCCCGTCAGCGAACTCGCCGTTGATCCCGACGTACGGCACCCGGCGCTGGCGCAGCAGTTCGTAGGTCTCGGTGTCGGCGCCCTCGACGGTGTTGGACGCGGACAGGAAGACGACGGCCGCGACCCCCTTGTCGACGAGTGCGGAGATGAAGTCCCGTTCCTGCACTCCGCCCGGGAAGGCGGGGCACAGGATCGTCTTCAGCCCGTGTGGGGCGAGGGCCGACTCGATGCGCTCGGCGACATCGGCGAAGAACGGGTTGGAGACGAACTCGGTGATCACGGCGACCAGTTGGCCCTGGGTCTGCCGCTCGTAGCCGACCTCCGCCATGGCCTGCTCGACCGCGTCCCGGGTCTTCTTCGACACGCCCTGGCGTCGGTTGATCACCCGGCTGACCGTCGCCTCGCTGACCTGAGCGCGTGCTGCGACCTCGGTGATCCCGACCTTCATCGCGGTCCTTCCGTGATCGTGAGCGTTGCCAGACCGCCGCGCGGCACGGCCAGCGAGCGCGCTCCCTCCGGCAGATGTGTCGGCGGATCGTCCATGATACGGCCGTCCGGCCCGTGGACCACGCCCTGGACCCGGCCCCCGCCCCCCACCACCTCGACCATCACCCGGTCCCGGTCCGAGCCGTTGACCACGTGGAAGTTCCGGTGGGCGGAGAAGTCCAGCGGGACGACCCGGTCGCCGTGGACGCTCAGCAGGCAGTGCTCCCCGGCGCTCGCCCGCACCAGCGGGTACAGCTCGTCGGGCCGGCCCGGTTCCACCTCCCCGTCCAGCAGCAGCTCTCGATGGAGGCGCCACCGCGCCAGCCAGAAACCGACCGCCTCCCGGTGCGCCGCGGGCACCCGGTCCAGCCGTACGGAGATCTGCGGTACCGAGTGCAGAGCTCCGATCAGCTGCCGGGCCACCGTCGCCACGGGCGCGTCCGCGGACCACAGGAGCATGTCGGAGTGGACGGCGCCGCCGACGGCGAGGAGCGCGGTGTCGAGGGTGCGGACCCGGTTCGCGGTCGCGTCCGCCGGGCAGTCGAAGGAGCGCAGCATGTTGCCGAAGGGGGCCATCCCGGGTCCGGCGTAGGGCTGGCGCAGTTCCAGCAGTACGCCCGGGCGTACGGATTCCAGGGCCGCGCGGAGCCGCGTCAGCAGGACCACCATGGCCTGTCCGACGTCCCCCGCGCCGTCGCCCGCGTACACCATGGCCTGGTCGAGGAAGTCGAGCTTCAGCCCATCGAGCCCGTACGCGCGCACCAGCCGGACGCAGACTTCGACGACGTGCTCGCGCACCTCGGGGCTGCGGGGGTCGAGCACGTGCGCGCCGGGCACGGTGGCGGGGGCGGGCGCGCGCGATGCCCATCGGTCGTGGCAGTCGGCTCCGGGGCCGAGGAGCAGGGGTGCGACCCAGGCCAGGTAGTGCAGCCCGTGGGCGCGGACCCGGCCGACGTGCCCGGCGAAGTCGGGGAACTTGGCCCGGTCGGGCCGCCAGTCCCCCAGTCCGGCGTATCCGCGTCCGCGGGCCAGCTCCTGCCAGCCGTCGTCGAGGATCAGGGCCCCGCAGCCGAGTCCCGCGGCCAGTTCTGCCTGGGTTTCGACGGCCGCCGCGCTGACGTCCTGGTTGAAGGCGTACCAGGTGGAGTAGACGGGTACGCGGGCCGCGTCGGGCACCGCCGCGGTGGCGGTCGTGGCGGCGAACCAGGCGCGCAGGACGCGCATGGCCCGCGCCACCGACGGTGAGCGGGGGACGAGCACGATCCGGTGGGGCCGCGCCGAGGCGGGCAGGTGGAGGTGGACGACGTGGGTGTCGTTCTCCTCGGAGACCCCGAAGCGCAGGGTCGCCTCGGGTACCGGGTCGGTGGCGGCGAAGGTCAGCAGGGTGGCGCCGGTGTGGTCGTACAGGCAGCCGGCGGCGTGTCCGTCGACCAGCGAGACCCGGGAGCGGCCCTCCCAGTCGGCGAGCAGCGTGCGCTGCCAGGCGCCCTGCGGGTGCCAGTACCCGGCGGCGTCGCCGAGCGGTACGGAGAAGCGGATCTCCACGGGGGCGCCGTCGGCCCGTACCTCCAGCACGCGCAGCCCGCCGGGGAGGTCCCCCGAAGGGTCACCCGGGAGGTCGCCGGAGAGTTCGCCGAGGGTCCACACGGGGTGGACTCCCGGGGCGTGGGCGAGGACGGCGAGCGAGACCCCGTCGAGCAGCGGCTCGCCGGCGGCGGGTGACAGCCCGGCCGTGGTCACGGCGTCGGTGCCGGCCGCCGGGGCGGTGGTGGTGTGCACGGTCACTCCTTCACGGCGCCGGCGAGCAGGCCGGACACGAAGTGGCGCTGCAGCGCCAGGAAGACGAGGGCCATGGGGATCGCCGCGGCCGCCGTTCCGGCGAGGATCGCGCCGTAGTCGGTTTCGTCGAGGCCCTGCAGGGAGGCCAGGGCCACCGGGACGGTGAACGAGGCGCCGTCGCGCAGGACGATCAGCGGCCAGACGAAGTCGTTCCACTGGTAGAGGAAGAGGAAGATCGCGAGGGCGGCCAGCGCCGGCCTCATCGGCGGGAGCACCACCTTCCAGAACAGCCGCAGTTCGCCGCAGCCGTCCATGCGGCCCGAGTCGAGCAGTTCGTCGGGGAGCGCGGCCATCGACTGGCGCATGAGGAAGATGCCGAAGGGCAGCGCCAGGTTGGGCATGATCACGGCCTGGTACGTGTTCAGCCAGTGCCACTCGGCCATCATCTGGAAGAGCGGTACGAGGGTGACCTGGGCGGGGATGACGAGCCCGAGCATGAGCAGTCCGAACAGTGCCTCGCGGCCCCGGAAGCGGTACTTGGCGAAGCCGTACCCGGCCAGTGCGCAGACGACGCCCGCGCACAGCGTGTAGATCACGGCGATGAGCAGGGAGTTGAGGATCACCCGGCCGAACTGCGCGGTGTCCTGCAGCGTGTGGAGGTTGGCCGCCAGGTGGCCGCCGGGCAGCAGGGGCGGCGGGCTGTCGAAGATCTCCCGGGACTCGTGCGTGGCGGCGACCACGAGCCAGTAGAACGGAACCAGTACGGCGGCCAGCAGTGCGGCCAGTCCGGAGGTGAGCAGGATGCTCCTGCCGCGGTGGCGGGCGGCGGTCATGTCTTCTCCCCCAGGAAGCGGAACTGGATCACTCCGAGGATGCCGATCAGGACGGCCAGGGCGTAGGCGATGGCGGAGGCGTATCCGAAGTCGAAGTACTTGAAGGCGTTCTGGTACAGGTACACGCCGATGGTCAGGGTGGCGTTGTCCGGGCCCCCGCCGGTGAGGACGTACGGCTCGTCGAAGATCTGCAGGGTGCCGATGGTGGAGAGCACGGTGGTGAGCAGGAGCGCGGGACGCAGGCCCGGCAGGGTGACGTGGCGGAAGGAGGTCCAGGCACCGGCCCCGTCGACGGCCGCCGCGTCGTACAGCTCGGCGGGCACGGACTGCAGGCGGGCCAGCAGGATCACCGCGTTGTACCCGGTGTAGTGCCAGGTCAGGGCGAGGCCGAGGGAGACCTTCGCCCACAGGGGGTCGGTCAGCCAGGGCACGGGGTCCAGGCCGACGAGGCCGGTCGCCCAGTTGACCAGCCCGTAGTCCTTGTTCAGCAGGACCGAGAAGATGATCCCGTAGGCGACCAGTCCGGTGACCATCGGCAGGAAGAAGCCCAGCCGGAAGACGGCGCGGCCGCGCAGCAGGCCGGAGTTCAGGGCCACGGCGAGTCCGGTGGCGAGGGCCAGCATCACGGGCACCTGGACGGCGAGGATCACCGCGGTGTTCTTCAGGGCGGTCCAGAACAGCGGATCGCCCATCAGGCGCGTGTAGTTGTCGGCGCCGACGAACCGCTCGGTCCCGCCGACGGTCCTGTGGAGGCTGATCACGAAGGACCGGGCGATGGGGTAGAGCTTGAAGACGGCGAAGAGCAGCAGCGCGGGCAGTACGAAGAGGTACGGGGCCACGCGCCGGCGCGGCCCCGGCCGCCGGGCCGTCCCCCGGGAGGGAGCGGCCCGGTCGGCGGCGCGGCCGGTGAGCGTCGTGGTCATCGGGCGACCTTGCGTCCGCTCTGCCGGCCGAGCTGGTCGGCGGCCTCCTTGAGGACCTTCGCCGGGTCGGCGCCGCCCAGCAGCACCTTGGACTGGGCGTCGGTGACGAGTTTGAGGGCGCGGGCGTAGTCGGCGGTGTAGTTGAAGGCGGGAGAGGGGGCCTTCAGCGCCTCCAGGAAGACCTCGCCCTTCTTCTGGCCGCCGAAGAAGGCGGACGGCTCGTGGAAGACGGCGTCGTCGTAGGCCTTCATCAGGGCGGGGGCGATGCCCTTGCCCCGGTAGATCTGCACCTGGGAGGAGGGGCGGGTGAGGACGAACTCGATGAAGGACCAGGCGGCGGCCTGGTGCTTACTGCTGCCCGCGACGGCGAGGTGGGTGGAGTTGACGGTGGCCGCGACGGAGCCGCCCCGGCGGACGGCCGGGGGAAGCCGCACCTTCCACTTGCCCGCTTCCTGGGGCACTTGCTCCTCGATGACGCCGCCGAACCAGGTGGGCATGGGCAGCACGGCCGCGGTCCCCTGCTTCAGGGAGCTCATCAGGGTGTTCCAGCCACCGGCGAGATCGCTGACCAGGCCGGCGTCGTTCATCGTCTTGATGAGGGTCATGGCTTTCACGGCCTCCGGGGAGTCGAGCGTGATGTCCCCGGCGAGGTTGAAGTAGAAGGAGCCCTGCAGCTGGAGCAGCATTTGGAAGAAGTTGGCGGCGTCGGCCTGTGAGGCGGGCTTGTCAATGCCCAGCAAGTGGGCGCCCGTCTTCTGCTTGATCTCCTTGCCGGCTTCGATGGTCTCCTCCCAGGTCTGGAGGGCTCCGGCGTCGACCCCGGCCTTCTCGAAGAGGTCGGCACGGTAGTAGAAGCCTGCCGAATTCGCCTCCCAGGGAAGGGCGTTGACTCGCCTTCCGTCGGGGGAAACGGTCTGCCACATGCCCTGCGCGAAGGAGTCCCGGTAGGTGTCCGCGCCCAGCGGGGCGAGGTCGGCGAGGCCGCCGGGGAACTTTTCCACGTAGCCCGGCAGGTAGTCGACGCCGATGTGCAGGACGTCGGCGAGACCCTGGCCGCCGGCCGCCAGGCCGGTGGTGATCTTGTCCCAGATGGCGGGGTTGCCGATGTCCTCGACCGTCACCTCGATCTCCGGGTACTTCTTGTTGAACTCCGGGACGAGGGCCTTCATCTGGGCGGCCGGCCCCTGCCAGGACCAGACCGTGATCCGGCCCTTGCCCTTCTCCCCCGCGGCTCCGGCGCCCTGGCCCGTGTCGCCCGTACCGGAGCAGGCGGTCAGCCCGGTCAGGCCGGCCCCCGCGGCGATCGCGCCGCCCATCCGCAGCACTCTCCGACGTTCCAGTTCCATGCCTGACCCACCCCTGCTCGCACCGTTGCTTAAGCCGACTGGCCAGGACTGTAGCCATGCGCCGACCACACTTGCAAGAGTTCAATGAAATCTTTCAGTTTGATCCAGCAGAGAATTTTGACAAGGTCATTGCAAATCCTCGGAGGGGATTGCTAGCGTGCCGCCCGCCGCGCTCAGCGCGACCCGGCCGCCGCTCCACACGGCCCACCCCACCCCCTCAGGGAGAACCCGATGACGCGTTCCCGTGTGCCGCTCCTGTCCGCCCTCGCCCTGCTCCTCCCCCTCACCCCGGCCGTCCTGGGCGGTCCGGCGGCGGCCGCGGCGCCCCCGCCGGGCACGGCCACCGGGCAGGCGTCCCCGGCCGCACTCGCCGTCGTCAACCCCGGCTTCGAACAGGGCCTTACCGGCTGGCAGTTCACCTCCGGGACCGGGGTCGCCACGAACTACCCGCACGGCGGGGCGCGGCTCGCGTACCTCGACGGCGGTCCCGGGATGAAGGTGTCCCAGACCGTGACGGCCACCGGCCGGGGCGTGTACGACGTCTCCGCCTGGATCGCGACCGGCGGACCGAACGGCCGGTACCTCGCCCGTGTCAACGGCGTGGTCGCCGCCACGCTCACCCTGCCGAACGCCTCCAACTACCGGCGCTACACGCTCAGCCGGATCGCCCTCGCCCCCGGCGACACCCTGGAGATCGCCTTCGAGTCGGGGGACCGCTGGGTCAACGCCGACGACCTGATGCTGTCCCCCGCCTCCCCCGCCGACCCGCGGGTCAGCTCCTCCGACCCGAAGATCGTCGAAATGTTCGACTGGTCCAAGCGGAAGGCCAACAGCTGGGTCCACCTCCCTGGCACCCAGGGCCCGCTCAACGTCGACGAGAACCACACCGGCGGCAGCGGCGCCGGCACCTACGCCGCCTCCTACTGGGCCGGGTACGCCAACCGCAGCGGCTACTACTCGCGCGACATGGCCCACCAGCTGGCCGGCGCGGGGGTCCTGGCCCTGCACGCCGAGAACAGGACGATGCTCCGCTCCTTCGCCGCCTCCGCCACCCCCGAGCACAAGTACTACCCGGCGTGGGCCCTCAACTTCGACGCGAAGACCTACCTCTCGATCGACTACCGGGGCCCGGCGAACTTCGTCCGCGAGGTGCCCGCCACCTTCGAGCTGGTGCAGAAGGCCGAAGAGGCGTACCGCTGGAGCGGCGACCGCTCCTACGTCGACGACCCGGTCCTGTGGGACTTCTACCGGCACGCCACCGACGAGTTCGTCACCCTGCACGACGGGCTGAAGGACAACGGGGCGGTCAAGGTGGCCGAGGGCACCGGCCAGGGCATCTTCCAGGGCACCGCCAGCTACAACGAGCAGAGCGGCGAGCCGCTGGCCGAGGCCGGCGACGCGATCGGCTCCCAGTACCAGGCCTACCTGGCGATGGCCTCGCTCGCCCGCTCCAAGGGGGACCGCGCGCTCGCCGACCGGTACGACGCCAAGGCCAGGGACCTGAAGGCGTACTTCAACTCGACCTGGAGCGGCACCGGTTCGGGCGCGGCCATGGTGCGCGGGTACACCACGGACGGGCGCGCCCTGACCGGCTGGGGCAAGGAGAACAGCTGGTTCATGCCGATGAAGCAGATCCTCGACCCCGGCCCCCGCCGTGAGGCCTACCTGGACTACATCGACCAGCAGGCCTCGGGCCCGGGCCGGCCCTCCAACATCGAGGCCCTCACCTACCTGCCGGACACCTTCTTCCGGAACAACCGCAACGACACCGGCTGGAAGTGGATGAGGGACGTCTACGACCACAAGGACGTCCAGCACGTGAACACCAAGCAGGGCACCAACGGGGACTACCCGGAGGTCTCCTTCACCCTGCTCGGCCAGACCGTCGAAGGGCTGATGGGCGTCTCCCCCGACGCTCCCGCGCACGCCCTGAGCACCCGGTCCCGGCTCCCTTCGGGCATGGACTGGCTGCGGATCGACGACCTGCGGATCGGCGACTCGGTGTTCTCCCTGCGCCACGACGGGGCGACCAGGTCTTCCCTCACCCTCACCTCGGGCAGTGCGGCCTACACCTGGGAGGCCCGCTTCCCCGGCACGTACGCCACCCTGACGGTCGACGGGGTGGCCCGGCCGGCCCGCACCAAGGTGGTGGACGGGGTGACTTACACCTACGTGACCCCGAGCGTGGCCCCTGGCCGTACGGTCACGGTCCAGGCGGGCTGAGTCCCGGAGCCCTCCGTCACCGCCGCTCGGTGGCGGAGGGCTCCCCCGGCTCAGCCGCGGCCGGCCCGGACCCCGACCGGGAACCCCGCCCGGACCCCGCCACCCGCCCCCGCGGCGGGCCGGTCCGGCCGCCGCGCATCGGGGTCAGCAAGCCCGAGCCGGCGATCAGCAGGCACATCGCCCCCGCGGCCAGGCTCACCGGCGGAACCCCGTGCCGGGCCGCGAGCGCGGTGAGCACCGCGGCTCCCACCGGGCCCGAGGCGTTGTGCACCGTCCAGAACGCCGAGGTGACCCGGCCGAGCAGGTGGTCCGGGGTCACCTCCTGGCGCAGGGTCATGGAGCAGATGCCGCCCAGCGTCAGCCCAAACATGAAGACGGCGGCCATCGCCGCGATCACCGGTACGCTGCGGCTCACCCCGATGGCCGCCACCGCCACGCCGATCAGCGCGGTCGAGCCCGTCCAACAGGTGCCGAACCCGAGGGTCCGGCGCAGCGGCCCCGCGGCGAAGGAGGCGCAGACGACGCCGGCCCCGCTCACGGCGATCACGTAGCCGACGGTCGCCGCGTCGCGGCCGAGTTCGCTCTGGAGCCGGAAGATCAGCAGGTCGGTGGCGCCGACGGTGACGAAGGTCAGCAGGGTGAGCATGACGGTCAGCGGCCGCAGCAGGGCGTGCGCCCACAGGAAGCGGAAGCCCACCACGAACACCTCGCGCAGCGAGGTTCCCTCCGGTTTGCGCTCCGCCCTCTCGCGTACGGCGAACCGGACCCACCCCAGGCTGACCGCCGAGACCAGGAAGCTGGCGCCGTCCAGCGCGAGGGCCCAGTCCGCGCCGACCCCGGCGACGAGGAAGCCGGCCACCACCGGCCCGAGGATGGTTCCGAGGGCGAAGGTGCCCATCAGCCGGCCGTTGGCCGTGACCAGGTCCTCTGGTTCGACCAGGGCGGGCACGGCGGTCACGTACGCCACGTCGAAGAAGGTCTTCAGTACGGAGACCAGCGCGGTCACCACGTACAGCAGCCAGATGCGCGGGCCGCCGAGGGACCACAGCAGCGGTACGGAACCGAGCAGTACCGCCCGGGCGAGATCGCACCCGATCATCAGCCGGCGGCGGTCCACCCGGTCCACCACATGGCCCGCGAAGGTGCCCGTCGCGATGGAGAAGACCCCGGCCACAGCGGTGATCAGGCCCATGCCGACGACGGACCCGGTGACGTGGAGGACGAGCAGGGGCAGGGCGAGCAGCGAGACGGAGCCACCGAGGACCGACAGTGCCTGGCCCAGCCAGAAGACGGTGAAGGGCCTGTTGTGAAGCAGTCCCCTCCTCCGGATGCCGGTGCCGGTGCCGGTGCCGGACTTCGGTGAACTCCCGCCGCGCCGGCCATCCGTCCGGCCACGGCCGGCGCCGTCAGGCGTGCCGTTTCTGCTGGTCAACGCATCCTCCGTACGGGTGAAAGGGCCGGTGACCCACTCCCGGCCCGTCGTCAGCTGCCGCTACAACAGCAGTCGTGATCAAGAACTGGATGCGCGCCGCGCCCGCCCTCGCCGCCCTCACCCTGCCCCTGCTCATCGCCTCCGCGCCACCGGCCAGCCCGACGGAGCGTGGGGCACTGCCGCCCAGCGGAACGACCAAGCTCGTCAGCCGGCTCTCCAGCAAGTGCGCCGATGTCGAGGGCTGGTCGACGGCGAACGGCGGCAACGTCCACCAGTGGAGTTGCCGGCTGGACAACGACGACAACCAGAAGTGGACCTTCCGCCGCACCGCCGACGGCTACTGGACCGTGGTCAACAAGCTCAGCGGCAAGTGCCTTGACGTGGAAGGTCCTTCACTGGCAGACGGAGCGCACCTCCACCAGTGGGAGTGCCGCGGATACTCGAGCCAGAAGTGGGAGGTCGTCAACACGAGCACCACCCCCGAGTTCTTCAAGCTGATCAACGCCTACAGCAAGAAGTGCATGGACGTGAGCGAGTTCTCCCACGCGGACGGCGCCCAGATCCACCAGTGGACCTGCCGGGACGTCAACAACGACAACCAGCAGTGGCGGTACTTCACCGCCGGCTAGCGACCGTCCCCCCGAACTCAGCCCAGCAGGGCGTAGACGGTGGAGGCCGTAGCGGCCGGTTCCTGGCCGCCGTCCGGGGTCATGGTGATGTCGGCGAAGGCCATCCGTTTGCCGAGCTTCGTGACCGTCACACGGATCAGTACGTCGGCGCCGACCACCGGCCGCTGGAAGCTGGTGGACTGCTGGACCGTGGTCATCGGGCCGTAGGCCCCGCGCGCGGCGGAGATCGCGATGACCGTGGCGGTGTCCGCGGCGGCCATCAGGGCCTGACCACTGAGGCCTCCGCCGTCCCGGGCGAGGGCGTCGGACCAGGGCAGCCGGAGCACGGCGTGCCGTTCACCCGTCTCCTGGACGGTGAGCCCGAGGGCGAGCACCCACGGGGCGAAGTTGTCGTTGAGGATCTTGTCCGCGTCTGCCGGTGTCAGCGTCGTCACCGCATGATTGTGGCGGCCCGGTGCGGACCGCCACAACACCCGTGCTCCGCCCCCGCGGGGGCGGACCGGCTCAGAGGGCGGCGGCCAGTTCCGTGCCCTGCCGGATGGCCCGCTTGGCATCCAGTTCTGCGGCCACGTCGGCGCCGCCGATCAGGTGCGCCTCGATGCCGGCCGCGCGCAGCGCCTCGTACAGGTCGCGGCGCGGTTCCTGGCCGGTGCAGAGCACCACGGTGTCGGCGGGTACGAGTCGCTGCTCGCCCCCCACCGTGATGTGCAGGCCCTCCGCGTCGATGCGGTCGTACGCGGCGCCCGCGACCGAGACGACCCCGCGGTGCTTGAGCTCCGCGCGGTGGATCCAGCCGGTGGTGGTGCCGAGCCCGGCGCCGACCTTGGTGGTCTTGCGCTGGAGCAGGTGGACCTGGCGAGGCGGGGCGGGGCGCTCGGGCGCGGTGAGCCCGCCGGGGCCGGTGTAGGCGGTGTCCACGCCCCAGTGGCGGAAGTAGACCTCCGGATCCTGGGAGGCGCCTTCGCCGCTGTCGGTGAGGAACTCCGCGACGTCGAAGCCGATTCCGCCGGCGCCGAGGACGGCGACGCGCTCGCCGACGGGGGCGCCGTCGCGCAGCACGTCGAGGTAGCTGACGACGTTGGGGCCGTCGACGCCCTCGATGTCGGGGGTGCGGGGGGTGACTCCGGTGGCGACGACGACCTCGTCGTAGCCGCGCAGGGTCTCCACGTCGGCGCGGGTGTTCAGCCTGACGTCGACCGCGTGCTCGGTGAGCTGGGTGCCGTAGTAGCGGATGGTCTCCTCGAACTCCTCCTTGCCGGGGACGCGCCGGGCGATGTCGAGCTGCCCGCCGATGTGGCCGGAGGCCTCGTAGAGGGTGACGGCGTGGCCGCGGCCGGCGGCCGAGACGGCGCAGGCGAGGCCGGCCGGGCCGGCGCCGACAACGGCGACGCGCTTCTTCAACTTGGTCGCGGAGAGGGTGAGTTCGGTCTCGTGGCAGGCGCGCGGGTTGACCAGGCAGCTGGTGATCCTGCCGCTGAAGGTGTGGTCCAGGCAGGCCTGGTTGCAGCCGATGCAGGTGTTGATGGTCTCGGAGCGGCCGGCGGCGGCCTTGGCGACGAAGTCGGCGTCGGCGAGGAAGGGGCGGGCCAGCGAGACCAGGTCGGCGCGGCCGTCGGCGAGCAACTCCTCGGCAATCTCCGGGGTGTTGATGCGGTTGCTGGTGACGAGGGGGACGGAGACCGCGCCCATCAGTCGCTTGGTGACCCAGGTGTAGGCACCGCGCGGGACGGAGGTGGCGATGGTGGGAATGCGGGCCTCGTGCCAGCCGATGCCGGTGTTGATGATGGTGGCGCCGGCCGACTCGACCTCCTTGGCGAGGCGGACGACCTCGTCGAGGGTGGAGCCGCCGGGGATCAGGTCGAGCATCGAGAGGCGGTAGATGAGGATGAAGTCCTCGCCGACGGCCGCGCGGGTGCGCCGGACGATCTCCAGCGGGAAGCGCACGCGGTTCTCGTAGGCGCCGCCCCAGCGGTCGGTGCGCTTGTTGGTCGCCGCGGCGATGAACTCGTTGACCAGGTACCCCTCGGAACCCATGATCTCGACGCCGTCGTAGCCGGCCAGCTTGGCGAGGCGGGCGGCGCGGACGAAGTCCTCGATGGTGCGCTCGACCTCGGCGTCGCTGAGCGCGTTCGGGACGAAGGGGCTGATGGGGGCCTGGAGGGAGCTGGGGGCGACCAGGTCCTTGTGGTAGGCGTAGCGGCCGAAGTGGAGGATCTGCATCGCGATCTTCCCGCCCTCGGCGTGCACGGCATCGGTGACCACCCGGTGCTCGGCGGCCTCCTCCTCGGTGGTGAGGCGGGCACCTCCCTCGAAGGGGCGGCCGGCGTCGTTCGGGGCTATGCCGCCGGTGACGATCAGGCCGGCGCCACCGCGGGCGCGCTCGGCATAGAAGGCGGCGAGGCGCTCGAAGCCGTGCTCGTGCTCCTCGAGGCCCGTGTGCATGGAGCCCATGATCACGCGATTCGGCAGGGTGGTGAAGCCGAGGTCCAGCGGGCTCAGCAGGTGCGGGTACCGGCTCTGGGAACTCATGAGGGGGCGCCTCCTCGCGCGGGGGTGATGAACCTGTTCTAGCTGAGCGAGCGCTTATTGTGCAACTAGGTGCATAACCCGGCCCGGGGATTCCGAAGGCGTCGGGGACCCGGAACCCCGCCCCGCCCGGGGCCGGGAGCCCCGGCCCGCGGGACCTGTGGCGGAGCTCACGACCCGGGCGACGGCGCTGGGCTTCCTCGAGGGCGGCCAGGACCGGGCGCCACGGCGTAGAGCAGGTCCGAGCCCGCGCTGAGCAGAGCGGGCCCGCGCAGCAGGGCGCCCCGGCCTGTGCGGGCGCCCCGCGGGCGGGGTCAGGCGCGGTGGAGGCGAAGGGTGAGGATCTGGAACGGGCGCAGCGTCAGGGCCACCGTGCCGTCCGGGGTGGGGGCGGAGGTCGCGGTTGCGGGCAGGGGGCGTTCCAGCAGGTCGCTCTCCACCACTGCCGACAGGGGGAAGTCCGCCGTCAGAGTGGCCCGCGCCCGGCCGCCGTGGGATTCGTAGAGGCGGACGACCACGTCGCCGCTGCGGTCCTCGGCGAGTTTGACCGACTCGACCACGACCGCGTCGCTTGCCACCGTCACCAGCGGGGTGACCGGGCCCGCGCCGGTGACGGTCCGCTCGGGCAGGTTCAGCGCGTGGCCCTCGCGGACCGCGTCGCCGATGCCCGCGCCGGGGGCGAGCGAGAAGCGCAGGGTGTGCGCGCCCTGGTCGGTCTCCGGATCGGGGTAGCGCGGGGCCCGCAGGAGCGAGAGGCGGATCGTCGTCGTCTGCCCGCCGTCCGGGCGCATGTCACGGGTCACGTCGTGGCCGTACGTGGAGTCGTTGAGGAGGGCCACACCCCATCCCGGCTCCTCCGCGTGGATCCAGCGGTGGGCGCAGATCTCGAACTTGGCGGCCTCCCATGAGGTGTTGGTGTGGGTGGCCCGGTAGACGTGCCCGAACTGCGTCTCCGACGCGGATCGTTCGGCCTTGACGTCCAGCGGGAAGGCCGCCTTGAGGAACTTCTCCGTCTCATGCCAGTCCACGTCCGTGACGATGTCCACCGTCCTGGCTCCCGCCCGGAGGGTGACCGACTGGACGACCGAGGAGGAGCCGAAGGACCGGGCCACCCGCACGGTGCCGTGCGTGGCCTCGGCCCGCGTGACCTCCAGCGCGTCCACGTCCACCAGGTCGGTGACCGCGTTGCGGTAGAACGCGTCGATGTCCCACGCGTCCCACATGTTCGGGAAGTCGGGGTGGATCTGGAGCAGGTTCGCGGCGGCTCCCGGCGCGACCGACTCCCGGCCGGCCTCCAGGTCGTAGGCGGACACGATCAGGCCGCGTCCGTCGATCTCCACGCGCAGCCGGCCGTTGGCGAGGACCTGCCCGCCGCCGCGCCGCGCCTCCACCGTGACCGGCTCCCCGGCGGCCTCCGGGCGACCCGCACCGCCGGCCGGGACGCCGCGCCGGGTGTGCGGGGCGCAGTTGAAGACGAGTTCCTCCCCGCCCTCGCCCGCCAGGGCGGTCTGCGCCGCCAGGGTGATCCCGAGCAGCTCCGCGCGCAGCCCGGCGTAGGTCTCGCGCGCCTCGCGGTGCACCCAGGCGATGGAGGAGCCGGGGAGGATGTCGTGGAACTGGTGGAGCAGTACGGCCTTCCAGATCCGCTCCAGGTCCTCGTACGGGTAGGCGTACCCGGGGACCTTCACGGCGGCCGTGGAGGCCCACAGTTCGGCCTCGCGCAGCAGTGATTCGCTGTGCCGGTTGCCCTGCTTGGTCCTGGCCTGGGAGGTGTAGGTGCCGCGGTGCAGCTCCAGGTAGAGCTCGCCGGCCCACACGGGGGCGTCCTCGTACTCGGCGTGCGCCTTCTCGAAGAAGGCGTCGGGGCGCTCGATCTCCACGCGCGGGGAGCCTTCGAGGTCCCGCTGCCGCTTGGCGCGGCCCAGCTGCTCGCGGGTGGGGCCACCGCCGCCGTCGCCCCACCCGAAGGGGGCGAGCGACCGCGAACCCCGCCCCTTCTCCTGATAGTTGCGGGCGGCGTGCGCCAGCTGGGCGCCGCCGAGGTCGGAGTTGTAGGTGTCGACGGGCGGGAAGTGGGTGAAGACGCGGGTGCCGTCGATGCCCTCCCACCAGAAGGTGTGGTGGGGGAACTTGTTGACCTGGGACCAGGAGATCTTCTGGGTCAGGAACCACTTGGAGCCGGAGAGCCTGATGATCTGCGGCATCGCCGCGGTGTAGCCGAAGGAATCGGGCAGCCAGACGTTCTTCGTCTCGATGCCGAACTCGTCCATGAAGAACTTCTTGCCGTAGAGGAACTGGCGGACCATCGCCTCGCCGCCAACCATGTTGGTGTCGGACTCGACCCACATGCCACCGACCGGCACGAACTGCCCTTCCGCGATCTTCTTCTTGATCCGCTCGAAGAGCTCGGGCCGGTAGGTCTTGATCCAGTCGAGCTGCTGGGCCTGCGACATGGCGAAGACGAACTCGGGGTGCTCGTCCATCAGTCCCAGCATGTTGGAGGAGGTGCGCGCGACCTTGCGCACGGTCTCGCGCAGCGGCCACAGCCATGCCGAGTCGATGTGGGCGTGGCCGATCGCACTGATCCGGTGCGCGGAGGCGTTGGCGGGCGCGGCCAGTACGGGGATGAGCCGCGCGCGGGCGGCGGCGGCGGTGCCGGGGACGTCGCAGAGGTCGACCGCGTCGAGGGCCGAGTCGAGGGCGCGCAGGATCTCGTAGCGGCGGGCATCGCCCCCGTCGAGCTGGGTCATCAGGTCGTAGAGGACTTCGAGATCCTGTACGAGTTCCCAGACCTCGGTCTCGAAGACGGTGAGGTCCATCCGGGCGAGCCGGTAGAGGGGCTGGTCGCCGCTGGTCAGCCGGTCTCCCTCGTAGGTGACCGAGTGGTCCACGAGGACCGGATTGGAGGCGCCTTCGACGTACCACTCGATCCGCTCGCCGCCGGCCGCGCGGTCGCTGACGCGCACCCAGTCGTTGTACGGGTTGAGCGCCTTGATCTCCCCGCCGTCGGCGCGGTGGACCAGGCCCTCGCACTGGAAACCGGGCATCATCCGGTCGAAGCCGAGGTCGAGTACGGCCTCCACCGTGCGGCCCGCCCACTCGGCGGGGACGGTGCCGGTGACCTTGAACCAGGTGGTGCCCCAGGCCGGGCCCCACATGGCGCCGACGGCGCAGGGTTCGTACGCGGCCGCCAGGCCCTCGGCCACGGGAACGGGCTCGCCGGGGGCTTCCCAGCGCTCGACGGTCAACGGGACCGGGCGGGAGTGGACGGCGGGCTTGATGCGCTCCTTGAGGACCCGGCGGAGGCGGTGCTCGGTGATGCTGCGGTCGTCGTGCATGACGGCTGCTCCAGGTTGGGGTTGGAGGGTGGGCGCGGATCGTGCGGTCGGGGGAAGGGGAAGCAGGAGGTGGAGGGTGGGGGCCGGGTCAGGTCTTGACGGCTCCCTCGCCGACGCCCTTGAAGAAGAAGCGCTGGAGGGCGAAGAAGAGGAGCATCATCGGGATCAGCGCGGTCATCGCGCCGGCGGCGATGATCCGCTGGTCGCTGACGGTGGTGGCACCGGCCAGCGTCTTCAGTCCGAGCTGGAGGGTGTAGTTGTCGCTGTTCGTCAGCACCAGCAGGGGCCACAGGAAGTCGTCCCAGGCGCCCATGAAGCTGGTGATGCAGACGACGGCCAGGGCTCCCCGGGCGGCGGGGAGGAAGACCCGGGTGAAGCGGGTCCACTCGCCCGCCCCGTCCAGGACGGCGGCCTCCTCCACCTCCTTGGGCACCGCGAGGAAGGCCGAACGCATGATCATGATGTTGAGTACGGAGACGGCGCCGGGCAGCCAGACACCGATGAGGGTGTCGACCAGACCCATCCCGCGGACCGTGAGGAACATCGAGATCATCACGGACTCGAAGGGGAACATCAGGGTCGCCACGAGCACGGTGAAGACGGTTTTCCGGCCCTTCCACCCGGCCCGGGAGAGGGCGTAGCCGCCCATGGCCGCGAAGAGCGTGTTCGAGGTGATGGCCAGGACCGCGACCGTCAGCGTGTTCCCGGCGTACTGGAACAGCGGGAACGATTCGGCGACCCGGACGTAGTTGTCGAGGGTGGGCCGCGACGGCAGCACCCCGTCGTACACGTTCTCGGTGCGGCCGCGGATCGAGGTCAGGAACTGCCAGACGATCGGCCCGAGCATGATCACGAGCATGAGCAGGAGCGTGGCGTACCGGCAGGCGAGGCCCGTCCAGTACCGCCGGGCGTCGGCTCCGACGCGTCCGACCGCCTCGGTCCCGAGGGAGGAGCGGCTGCTCAACTCTCGTCTCCCTTCGACAGGCGGCGGCCCAGCAGGCTGAAGACCAGGGTCAGGAGGAACAGCAGGATGGAGATGGCGGCCGCGTAACCGGTCTCCCCGGAGAAGCCCAGGCCGACCTGCCGGATGAGGAAGGGCAGGGTGCGGGCGCCCCCGCCGGGACCGCCGCTCTCACCACCGAGGATGTAGATCTCGGTGAAGACGCGCAGCGCGGAGATCGCGGAGAGGGTGCCCACCAGCAGCATCATCGGCTTCACCTGGGGGACGGTGATGCTGAGGAAGCGGCGTACGGGACCGGCGCCGTCGAGCGCCGCGGCCTCGAGGAGCGAGGGGGAGACGTTCCCGAGGGCCGCCAGGTAGAAGACCATGTAGTAGCCGAGGCCCTTCCACACGGTCACGATCATCGCGGAGACCAGCAGCATGGTGCTGTCCGTCAGGAACGGGATCGGCTCGGAGACGATGCTCAGCCTCTGGAACAGGGTGTTGACGAGACCGTCGCTGCGCAGCACCCACTGCCAGATGAGGCCGACGACCACGGCCGAGGCGATCACCGGGGTGTAGAACGCCGAGCGGAAGAAACCGATGCCGGGGACCTGCCGCTGTACGAGGACAGCGAGGGCGAGCGGCAGGAGGACCAGGCAGGGGACGACGACCACGAGGTAGAGCACGCTGTTGCCGGTGGCGACCCAGAAGTCGGAGTCGGCGAAGGCGCGGCGGTAGTTGTCGAAGCCGACGAACCCGCCGCCGCGCAGGATCTGCGCGTCGGTGAAGGAGAGGATCACGGTGTTGACGAACGGCCAGAGGCTGAACATCGTGACCATCACGAGGCCGGGGGCGAGGAAGAGGTAGGGGGTCCACCACTTGCGGTGCCCCAGTCCCCTCTCGGCCTCCATGGCCGCCAGGGCCTTCTTCGCCGTCAGGGGCTTCTTGGCCACCAGGGCCCTCTTGGTCATCAGGGGTTTCTCGGCCGTCACTGCCGCACCGTCCTGGCGAGCAGCTTGTTCGCCTCCTCCTGCGCCTTCCGCACCGCCGTCCTGGTGTCCTGCTCACCGTTGATGGCCTTCTGCATCTCGCGCACGACCGCGTCACCGACCTGGTTGGTCCACTGGACGGGCGTGTTGGCGTCGAGCCCGGCGGTCTTGAGCTGTTCGGCTCCGACCGCACGCGCCACGGTCTCCGCGTCCGTGGCGTCGCCCTTGTCGGTGAAGTACGGGTCTGCCAGACCAATGGCGTTGGAGGGGTAGATGGTGGCCTTCCTCGAGAACTCCACCTGATTGCGGCCGTTGGTGACCCACTTGGCGAACTCGGTCGCCGCGTCCATGTGCCTGGTGTCCTTCCTGATGCCGAGGGACTGGGCGTAGATGCCGATGTGACCGAGCTTTCCCGTGACGGCGTTCGCGACCCGCGTGCTGGCGTACACCTGCGGGGCGTTCTGCTTGATGTCCTTGACGAAACCCGGGGAACCGGGACCGAAAACGATCTTCCCGCTGCCGTACAGCTGGTTGATGTCGTCGCTCTTGAGCAGGGACTCCTTGGGCATGGCGCCCTTGGCGTACAGGTCCTTCATCCGGTCGGCCCACTCGACTGCCTTGTCGGTGTCGAAGGTGAAGGCGTCCTGCTTCTCGTTCAGGATCGGGACGCCCATCTTCTGCCAGTCCCCGGGCAGCCGGCCCTTGGGATCGGCCATGAACGCGGAGTACTGGCCACCGGACCCGGCGGCGATCCGCTCGGCGTAGTCGAAGAACTGCTCCACGCTCGTGGGCGGCTTCGCCGGGTCGAGGCCGGCCTTCTCGAACAGCTCCTCGTTGTACGTGAGGACCTCCGGGGTCACGTACCAGGGGTACGCGTACACGCCGTCGCCCTTGCCCGGCAGCTTGAACTGCTCCCAGGCGCCCGGGACGTACTCCTTCGCGACCTCCGGGTCGAGCCCGGCCACATCGGCGAGCATGCCGCGGTCGCCGAGGAGCTGGAAGGAGTCGGTGGAGAGGTTGACCACGTCGGGGAGGGCCCCGGCCTGGGCGTCGGCCACGAGCTTCTCGTTGTAGCCGTCGCCCGGCACGTCCTCCCACGTGACCTTCGCGTCCGGGTACCGCTCCTCGAACGCGTCGATGACGCCCTGCACGTACGAGGTGAACACCGGCTTCAGCTGGAGGGTGCGGAACGTGATGCGACCGGACACCTTTCCGGTCCTCTCCCCCTCCTTCACGTCCCCGGCTCCCCCACTCAGGCCGCACGCGGAGGTGGCGAAGAAGGCGCCGGCCACGAGCATGGTGATGGCTGTGCGTTTCACGTTCCTACGGGTCGTCATCGTCGCCGCCTTCAGGGGGAGTTCCGGCCTCGTCGCCGGAGCGCTGCGCCCAAACTCACCCGGATTCAAGGCCCCGTCAACACGGCCAAAGTCCCGACCGGCCGGCACTTGTGCGTCCTGAATTACGACGAGGCGAGACGGACAGTCCGAAAGTCACTCCATCACCAGGCCTATGACCTGCACTGATGCGCTTTAGTCAACATTCACTTTGGCGTGATGTCGATTCGATAGTGAATTTTCCGGACCGTCCACCACCAAGTTCCTCCCAGCGGCCTACGAGGACGTGCACTAATGCGGTTTATCTCGCATATCGCGAAGCGGCTTTGGCGGCCCCCGGTCCGGGGCGCCCCGGACGTCCGCCGAACCCCCTGGCCCGGGCGGACCCGGCTGCTGTAGGTTCGGCGCACGGCGTGTAGCTCAGCAGCCAGAGCACCGACCTGCACAGTCGGAGGGCGCAGGGGCAGGACCTGCCACGCCGGCGATGAACGAGAACACCACGTGGCCCGACTGGGCCCGCCCCGGCGCGGCGCACGCGCGGATACGGCCGTACGAGCGGGAGGCCGCCCGGCTGGCCGGCCTACCGCAGACCCGGCGCGCCCTCTTCGCGTACGGCCTCAGCGAACCCGGTCTCGCCGGGCTCGGCTCGCTCCTGGAGAGCGGACGCTACGAGATCCACGCACCCGAGGAGGCCGCGCTGCTGTGCGTGGCATGGCTCGCACGGACCGGGGAGCGGGAAGCCGCAGCCGAACTGACCGCACTCCTGGAGCCGTTCGCCGACCACCTGCCCTGCACTCCGCGCCCCCGGGCCACCGATCCCGAGGCGAACGGCCCCGAGGTCACCGGCGCGGCCCGCGAGGCGGCCCGGCTGCTCGCGCGCCGGCGGCCGAACCGCGCCGTCGCGGCGCAGCGCGAGGCGCTGACCGTATGGCGGCCCTTCGAGGACGAGTTGCTCACGTACTGGCTGCGCGCGTTGGCTCACGGCATGTACGCGTACGACTCCCACGCCGCGCGCGCGGAGGGCGCCGAGCTGCTGAAGCGGTACGGGGCCCTGGCGGCGGCCCACCCCCTGACCGGCCGCCACCGCGATCCCAAGTCGAACCCGGCGATCCTGCGGCGGGCGCTGGAGGAGACCGTCGAGGGCCGCGAACTGAGCGCTCGACAGGCCGGGTTGCTGCGGCACGCCGTCAACTCGACGGTCGCCAGGCGCGGGCGCCCCGGTTCCCCCGAGCACACCCTGCTGCGCCAGGAGCAGGTCCGCCAAGGCGCCCTCCTGCGGGGCCCGTTCGCCCAGGCCGGTCCGGACTCGGCGCTGCCCGCCGACGGCGCGCCGGTCGCCCTGGCGGCTGCCGAGGAGGCGCGGGCGGCATGGGAGGCCGGGCTGTCCGGGGTACGCGTGCCGCAGGCCGTCGGGGAGGAGCTGGCCCGGGCGTACCACCCGGGGGTCACCGACGCCGCGCTGCGGACCCTGCTGGCGAAGCTGTACCAGGGCGGCGCCCGGTACAACCACCTGCTGTGGAACTTCGCAGGGCTCGCCGAGCTTCCCTGGATCCGCGCCGTGGCGGGACCGCCCGCGCCCGGCCCCGGGCCGCTCGGCCCGGCCCTGCGCGGGCTGGCCGCCCTGGCGATGGCGCCGTCCGCCGGGTCCGGGACCGGCGCCGGACCCGGCACCGGCTCCTTCAGTGACCCGGGCAGATCACTCGTCCTGGGACTGACCGAGCTGGCCCGGGCGGCCGGGGTCACCGTGTCGTTCGCCGTGGAGCCGTTCACGGAGTCGTACTCCGGCCGCGTGAACGCGCAGGTCCTGCCGGCCGCGCGGGTGGCCGCCGGGCTGCTGCGCGGGACGCCGTACGAGCGCTACTACGGCATCGACTTCGCGGCCGTGGGCGACATGGCCGACGCGGACGACAGGGAGGCCTTCGCCCGGCTGTGCTCCGTGCGCGCGGGGCACCCCTCCCCCGGAGTCCTGTTCCGCGACCCCAGGGGCTCCTCGGAGGTCGCCGGCAACCCCGCCGTGATCGAACAGGTCCGGATCCTCACGGCGTTCAACCTCGCGGCTCTGGTCGTCCAGACCGGCGTCGACCCCCGGCCGGATCCGCGGGAGCTCGCCCGGGCCGCGTTCACCGCCATGCGCAGGCGGGCGGCCACTCCCGGTACGACGGCCCGCGCCTGCCGGCACCTCCTGTTCCACCTCTCGCTGTGCGACGCGGACCAGCGGGCGGCCGTACTCGACGGGATGGCCTCCGAGGCCGCGCGTCTCCCGGCCCGTACGGCCGGCAGGCTCGTGCCCCTGATCGCGGACGTGCGCCGCGCGTGCGCCCCGTAGTAGACCCCTGACCAGGAGCCGGGTTCCCGCCGCGAGTTCGGTCAGGGTGGCGGGCCCGTACCGCGCCCTGTGCCGGATCGGCGTCCCGGGCGGGCAGGGGCCGGAGGCCCTACTTCAGGCGGTAGTCGGCCTTCTCCGCGAGCTTGCCGTCCTTGAAGCAGAAGCGCAGCACCGTGTCGCTGTCGCCGGCGCTCGACAGGTACCAGGCGCACTGGCTGCCGGCGGGCTCGGCGGGGCCGCCGTCCTTGAGGGTCGATTTGACGAAGCTCTCGCCCGACGGCAGCTTCGCGCGGACCTCGGACTCGGAGTCACCGACCTTGACGGCCTCGTACACCTTGGGGTCGACCAGGGTCTTGTCGGCCACGTCCACCAGCTTGCCGACCCCGAAGAGCAGCACCACGAGCAGTCCGATCCCCAGGACCCCGGCCACCAGACAGCCGATCAGACATCCATTGCGTCGTGCCACGTCCCGCTCCTCGTCCGTCCGGCGAACGGCTCCCGTTCGTCCCTCCTGACTCTCGCAAGCGGGGGCCCGCCGCGCTGTACTCCAAAGTCTTCGGTCCGCGCGACGATCGTCGTTCGAGGTCAGGCCAGGTCCGGCGTGTATACAGGATGAGAACGATCATTCGGATGAACGTGAGGATTCGTCGTGACCCAGAACACCGAGCCCCTGATCGTCGTCGGCGTGGACGGTTCGAACCACTCGAAGCAGGCCCTGCGCTGGGGAGTCGCCCAGGCGAAGGCCATCGGCGGCCGGGTGCACGCCGTCATGAGCTGGCAATGGAACACCAACCCCTTCGGCGTGAGCGCCTCCGAGCAGAGCGATCTGGTCACCGCCGAGGAAGCGGCCCGGCAGAAGCTGGCCGACACGGTGGCGGAGGCGGTCGGCACCTCGCCGGGCGTTCCGGTCTTCCGCCGGGTGGAGCAGGGCGCGCCCGCGCAGGTGCTGGTCGACGCCTCGAAGGAGGCCGCCCTCACCGTCGTCGGCACCCGCGGCTACGGCGGCGTCAAGGGCGCGCTGCTGGGCTCGGTGAGCCAGCAGGTGGTCCAGTACGCGGCCAGTACGGTCGTCGTGGTCCGCGAGGACGGCTCCGCCTGACGGGAGCTACCGTTTGTCCGCCCCGGCGATCCGCTCCGCGATCGGGCCCGCCTGCGCGGTGCTGTCGGTGGGGGAAGAGAGGCAGACGACGACGGCCAGGGGGCGGCCGGACGGGGAGCGGGTGGACGACAGGGCCCAGGAGACCGAGGCCGAGGGAACCCATGCGCCGGTCCGGGCTCCGAGCGCCGACTGCAGCTGGTCCGCCGTGCGCCGGGAGACGGCGCGCTCGGCGGGCACCGGTGTCCTCGGACCGGCGACCGTGCGGGGATGGACCCGGTTGCCCCCGTTGGCGAGCACGGCCGTCACCACGGCCAGCTGGACCGGGGTGGCCTTGACCTCCGAGAGGCCGTTGGCCATGAGGGCGAGCTGGGTCGGATTCCCGGGCTCGCGCGGCCAGGTGCTCGCGAAGGCACGCACGGGGGTGTCCATCGTGTCATCGCCGAATCCGAAGGCCGTCGCCGTCGATGCCAGCGCGCCGGCGCCGAGCTCGGAGGCGATGCGGGCGAAGACGTTCGCGCAGGAGTACCGCAGGGCCACCCGCAGGCTGGCATCGGCGCAGTGGGCCGGATCGCCCGAGAACTCCGTCGTGCTGTTCGGCGCGAGGTACACGGCCGCGCCGCGGGTCGGGGCGTCCACGGACGGGAGGAGGCCGTTCTCCAGGGCGGCGGCCGCGACGAGGACGTGGACGGCCGCCCCCGGGTTCTCGGCGTCGCGCAGCGCCCGGTTCTTCAACGGACCGTCGAAACCCTGGGCCTGCAGCGCCTTCCACGCCTTCTCGTCGGCCTGCGCGTACCCGCTGAAGGAGCCAGGGTCGAACGACGGGGCACTCACCATGCCGAGGACGGCGCCGGTCTCCGCGTCGAGGGCGACCGCGGCACCCTGCCGGCCCCGCAGCGCGTCGAAGGCGGCACGCTGTACCGCGGGGTCGATGGTCGTCGCCACGTCCCTGCCGGCGTCGATGTCCTCGGCCAGGACGGCGTCGAGCCCTCCGGCGGCACCGAAGGCCAGCGACCGGTAGCCGGTGACCGGTGCGTACAGCTCCCCGTCGGTGTAGATGCGCCTGAACGGGGCCTTGGGGTTTCCCGAGGCCTGCCAGCCCGTGACCGGACGCCCCGCCACGAGGATGTCCCCGGGGCTTCCGGCCGGCTTGGGGGTGGGCGGCTTCGCGTCCTGAGCCGTCCCAGTGGCACCCGGGGCGCCGGACCGGGACCCCGCCGCGTCCCGCGCGCCACCGGAGCATCCGGCCGCGCAGACGGCCAACAGCGGTACCAGCGCGGCGAGTACGAGGGCCTGGCGGCGCAGTGGCGGGAGCATGCGGTCATCCTAGGGCCTGTCGTCGGACTCCCGTCGTCGCGCGAAGGGCGGCCCGGCCTTCGGAGCGGGGTACTTCAGGACGGTGCGCGGCCCAGGTCCGACGGGTCCGTGTTCGCTCCGCACAGCACTACGGCGACCCGGTCGCCCAGCGGCCCGGGCGCGGTGCGCACGGCCGCGAGGGCGGTGGCGGCGCCCGCTTCGACCACGATGCGGTGCTCCTCCCAGAGCGCGCGCCGGGCCGCGGTGATCGCCGCGTCCGGGACCAGGACCGATACGGCGTTCTCCGCCCGTACGGCGGCCAGCGCGTCCGCGGAGACCCGGGTCGCTCCGAGCGAGTCGGAGGCCACCGAGTCCACGGGGACGTCCACGGGCCGGCCCGCTTCGAGGGCCGCGTTCAGGGCGCGGCAGTTCTCCGGCTCGGCCGCGACCACCCGTACGCCGTGTTCCCGGGCGGCGGTGGCGATCCCGGCGAACAGCCCGCCGCCGCCCACCGCGACGACGACCGCGTCCAGGCCGGGCAGGGCGGCGCGGATCTCGTCGAGCAGGGTCCCGGCGCCCGCCGCGATCATCGGGTGGTCGTAGGCGTGGCTGCTCAGCGCCCCGCTCCCGGCGGCGAACTCCCGGCAGGCGGCGAGGGCTTCGGCGTACCGGTCGCCGACGAGACGTACGTCGGCCCCGTAGCCGCGCAGCCGTTCCACCTTCACGCGCGGGGCTCCGACCGGCAGGAACACGGTGGCGGGTACCGATTCGGCGCGGGCCGCCCAGGCGCAGGCGAGGCCGGCGTTGCCGCCGGAGGCGATGGTGACCCCCGCGTCCGGAAGGCTGCCGGCGGCACGGTGCGCGGCGAGGAAGTTGCGGGCGCCGCGGGCCTTGAAGGAGCCGGTGTGCTGGAGGTACTCCAGCGCGTACGAGATCCCCCCGCCCGCCGGTATCACCGCGACGGGCCGCACCGCCCCGGCGATCCGGCCGGCGGCCGCGCGCACGGCGGCGTAGTCGAGCTGCTGTTCCATGAACCCACTCCCTGTCGTTCGAACCGACCCGCCGTCAGGCTCCGGCGGGCCGGGCTGCCTCGATCAGCTGGCGCAGGGCGCCGTAGTACACCTCGTGGTCGGTCAGGGCGGGCAGTACGTCGGCCAGGGCGCCCGAGAGCACCGGGAACCCGGCGGGGTCCAGGGCGGCCAGCGCCGCGCGCGAGGCGGCGGTGGCGGCGGCCGGATCCCGGTGGTCGACGAAGGCCGCGCTGCCCAGGGTCAGCAGGTACATCCGCCGGTAGACGGTCATCGCGACGGCGGGGGTCATCCCGGCGGCCACGCTGTCGGCGAGTGCCGGTTCCACCAGCCGGGCCAGCAGCTGCCGTCCGAGCCAGGGACGCCCGCCGCGCAGGATCAGCAGCCCGGGATGGGCCGCGAGGAGCCGGTAGAGGGCGGTGAACCGCTGTTCGGTGGCCTCGGCCCAGCCGGTGCCCGCCGGGATCTCGGGCAGCTGGGCGGCGAGGTGCTCGGTACAGAGGTCGAGCAGGCCGGCGAGGTCGGCGCAGCGGCGCTGGACGGTGGCGTGCGAGACCTCGAGCCGGTCGGCGAGGGCCCGGAAGCTGAGCGCGCCGGGCCCTTGGTCGTCGAGGATCCGCAGGGCGGCGGCGGCGATCGCGTCGGGCGTCGCACGGTCCAGGGCGGCTGATCTCCTCGGCATGAGATACACCGTATCAGCCAGCGTCACTTCCAGCGTCACAGCCACTGTCACATCCGCTGTACCGAACCCCGCCCCAACCCCTTCGTGTGACATCGACTGCGCCCATATTGCTGGTCATTGGGGAATAACCCTCGACTTATGTTGACAGAGGGTAGTCACACCGCTGCACTGAGCGCTCGACAGCCCCCTCGTCTAGGAGACTCCGTGCCGCCTCGCCTGCGTGCGTCGCTCCCCTGTCTGACCGCGGCCGCCCTGCTCGCCCTCGCGCTCTGCCCCGCCCCGGCGACGGCCGAGCCCACCGCGACGTCGGACACCCCGCTCGCGCTCACCCCGCCCATGGGCTGGAACAACTGGGCGCACTACATGTGCGACATCGACGAGGCCAAGGTCGTGGCGAACGCGGACGCGCTCGTGTCCACGGGCCTGGCCGCCAAGGGCTACGACACGGTCACCGTCGACGACTGCTGGATGGAGAAGAGCCGCGACGCGGACGGCGCCCTGGTCGTCGACACGGAGAAGTTCCCGCACGGCATGGCCTGGCTCGGCCAGTACCTGCATGCCAGGAACCTCAAGTTCGGCATCTACGAGGACGCCGGCCACCTCACCTGCGAGCGCTATCCCGGCAGCGGTTCCCCCGACGGCGGCGGCCCCGACCACTACGCCCGCGACGCCCGGCAGTTCGCCTCCTGGGAGGTGGACTACGTCAAGATGGACGGCTGCAACCTCTGGGTCCCCGAAGGCCGGACCAAGGAGCAGGCCTACCGGGACGCCTACAACTCGGTCGCCAGGGCGCTGCGCGAGAGCGGCCGGGACATGGTGCTGTCCGCTTCCGCGCCCGCCTACTTCCAGCAGGGCGAGTGGGGCGGTTCCGACTGGCACAAGGTGATCGACTGGGTCGGCGAGACCGGCCAGCTGTGGCGCGAGGGCCGGGACATCAAGGTCTACAAACCGACGGCGCCGGACACCTCGCGCTGGAGCTCGGTCATGGGCAACTACGGCTACAACCGCTGGCTCGGCAGGTACGCGGGCCCCGGCAACTGGAACGACCCCGATTTCCTCATCGCGGGCGCCCCCGGGCTCACCGCGGCGGAGAGCCGCAGCCAGGTCGGCCTGTGGGCCATGATGGCCGCGCCGTTCATCCTCTCCTCCCAGGTCTCCGAGCTCAGCACGGCCGGGCTCGCCGCCCTCGGCAACAGCGACCTGATCGCGCTGGACCAGGATCCGGCGGGCCTGCAGGGCGCGGTGGTCTCCTCCAACGCCACCTTCGACATCCTCGTACGGCCGCTCGCGAACGGGGACCGCGCCGTCGCCGTCCTCAACCGGTCCGGCGCCGCCCGCGACATCCGCGTACCGCTCGACGAGATCGGGCTGGCCTCCTGCACCGTCGGCGCGAAGGAGCTCTGGCAGGGGCAGCTCCACGAGGTGTCCGACGCGCTGACCGGGACGCTGGCCGCGCACGACACGGGCGTCTGGCGACTCACCCCGCGCGCCGGGTGCGCGCCCGCCGTGCCCACCGGGCAGATCACCGGGCGGGGCACCGGCACGGGCGCCGCGTGCGCCGACGGGGCGAGCACCACCGGTGTCGGCGCCGTCGTCATGGGTACCTGCACGGGCGCGCCGGACCAGCGGTGGACACTGGGCCGGGACGGCAGCCTGCGGCTGGCCGGCGAATGCCTGTCGGTGGGCTCGGATGAGCTCGTGGAACTGGCCGACTGCTCCTCCGGCCAGCGGCGCCGGGAGCCGGGACAGAGCTGGACGCCCCGCCGGGACGGAGCACTGGTCGAGGACGCGAGCGGCCTGTGCCTGACGGCGCCCGCCCCCGCGGCCGCCCCCGTCGAGCCTGGCACCCCCGCCGAGCGACTGCGGCTGGCCCCCTGCGGCGACCACCAGGTCGACCAGGCGTGGGCGCTGCCGGTCTGAGGCCCGCACCCATGTGGAAGCGGATGAGCAACCACCCACCAGAGCCGACCGAGACGAGGACGACGCGCATGCCGGTCCCGACCCCACGACGCCGGCGGGACCGGCGGGTGCGCCGCCGGATCACGTTGGCCGCACTGCCCGCGGCCCTGCTCACCCTGGCGGTCGCCGGGACCGCACCGGGGGCGGCGGCACGGGGGACCGAGTCCCCCGCCCAGCCCCCGGTCCAGGCCCAGGCCCAGGCCCCCGCACGAGCCCACGCAGCGGACGCCTCCGCACCCCGGCCGCGGACCTTCGACGCCGCTCCCGCGCGGGCCTCCCTGGAGCGGCTGCTGCCGCGGCACGCGCGGCAGTTCACGCTGGTGCCCGAAGCCCCGGCCGGGGCCGACGCCTTCACCGTCTCCGGCACGGCCGGCGCGATCACCGTCCGGGGTTCCAGCGGCGCCACCCTGCTCACCGGGGTCGGCTGGTACCTCCAGCACGTGGCGGGGGCCGACATCGGCTGGCCCGGCGACAGCATCGGCCTGCTGCCCGCCGTACTGCCGGCGGTGGGCGCCCCGGTCACCCGGAGCGCGCAGGTGACGCACCGGTACGCGCTGAACGACACCGACGACGGCTACGCGGGCCCGTACCGCACCTTCGAGCAGCACCAGCGACAGATCGACCTGCTCGCCCTGCACGGCATCAACGAGGTGTTCGTGCAGGTCGGCGCGGAGTACCCGTACTACCGGGCACTCCAGCGGTTCGGCTCCACCGCCGAGGAACTGCGGGAGTGGATCCCGGGTCCCGGTCACCAGAGCTGGTGGCTGCTGCAGAACCTGAGCGGCTTCGGTGGCCCCGTCTCCGAGCAACTGATGCGCACAAGAGCCGAGTTGGGGGGAAGGATCGCCGACCAGCTGCGCGGTCTCGGGATGACCCCGGTCCTGCCGGGCTACTTCGGTACCGTGCCGCCCGCCTTCGCCGAGCGCAACCCGGGCGCGGAGACCGTGCCCCAGGGCGACTGGGCGGGCTTCGACCGGCCGGACTGGCTGGACCCGGTCTCACCGGTCTTCGGGAGGCTGGCCGCCGCCTACTACGCCGAGCAACGGGCGGTGTTCGGGGACAGCACGATGTACCGGATGAGCCCGCTGCACGAGGGCGGGCAGACCGGCTCGGTCGATGTGAAGGCGGCTGCCAGGGCGGTGCAGCAGGCGCTGTGGGCGGCCCACCCGGGCGCGCTGTGGGCGGTACTGGGCTGGCAGGACGACCCGACCAAGGAACTCCTCTCCGGAGTGGACACCTCGAAGCTGCTGATCCTGGACGGGCTCTCGGACCGGTACAACAGGCTGGACCGCGAGACCCGCTGGGGCGGCGCCCCCTACGCCATCGGCTCGATCTACAACTTCGGCGGGCACACGACGATCGGCGCCAACACCTCGGTGTGGATCGAACGGCTGCAGGACTGGCGCACGAAGCCCGGCAGCGCGCTGACCGGCATCGCCTACCTGCCGGAGGCCACCGGCACCAACCCGGCGGCCTTCGACCTCTTCACCGACCTGGCGTGGGAGCCGGGCCCGATCGACCAGCGCCAGTGGTTCGCGGAGTTCGCGGCCCGCCGGTACGGCGCCCCCGACGCCGCGGCCTCCGCCGCGTGGGAGGAGCTGCGCATGGGGCCGTACAGCACTTCCTCGGGGCTCTGGTCGGAGTCCCAGGACAGCCTCTTCGCGGCCCGGCCGGGCCTGGCGGCCGTGGGATCCGCCTACTGGAGCCCCAAGTCGATGCGCTATCCGGCCGGTTCGGTACGCCGGGCACTGGACCACCTGCTCAGGGTGGATCCGCGCCTGCGCGGTTCCAGCGCCTACCGCTTCGACCTGGTGGACACCGCCCGGCAGGCCCTCGCCAACCACTCGCGGGTGCTGCTGCCCCGGATCAAGGCGGCCTACGAGGCCCGGGACCTGACCCTGTTCCGTGAGCTGACCGGCGACTGGGCCCACCGGGAGGAGCAGTTGGACACGCTCGTCGGCTCGGATCCGAACTTCCTGCTCGGGTCCTGGCTGTCGGCCGCCCGCGCGCACGGCGCGGACCCGGCCGAGGCCGACCGGTACGAGTACGACGCCCGCTCGATCCTCAGTGTGTGGGGCCGCCGGAGCACCAGCGAGGGTGGCTTCCTGCACGACTACGCGAACCGCGAATGGAGCGGCCTGATCAGCGAGTTGTACGCGCGACGCTGGTCCGCCTACTTCACCTCGCTGGAGGAGGCGCTGGTACGGCGGGCGGCGCCGGAGGCCATCGACTGGCACGCCTTCGAGGACGACTGGGCCCGGCTCACCACCCGCCACCCGGACCGGCCGTCCGGGGACCCGTACGCCCTGGCATCCGGGATCGCGGCCACGCTGCCCGAGGTCGAATGACCTACACCAGAAGGGCGGTGCAGATCCCCGGATGACGGGCCGCTCACCCTCCGGGGGGAATCTCCCCACTCTCCCGGGGGACTGGCGGGCCGACTGCCCGCCGGGCGGGCGGGGCCCTGGGTTCACTGACGGAATCTGACGGAAATCGATCAGGGGCGGTCACCGGGACGATCCGGTGACCGCCCCTTGCGTCGCCGCCGGGCGACGCCACCGCCGACCCACCGACCGACCACCGCCGACCACCGCCGGAAGGACTCCCGCCGTGTCCGAGACCGACCCGCACCTGCTCTCCCCGACCCTGGAGCTGCTGGCCTTCCTCACCGGCGGAGCCACCGGAGCCGCCCGTGCCACCGACCCCGGCGCCGACCGGTTAACGCGGTCCGGGGACCAGGTGCAGGATCCTGATCTCCGCTCCGACCTGCGGGAACGGCTGACCGACGGGATCGTGGAACTACGCAAGCGCGGGGGGACCGGCATCCAACGGGCGGCGCTCCCCCCGGACGGCGAGAGCGGGTCCGACCACCCCCGCACGTGACCGGACCGGGTGTTCGGGCGCACGCTGGAAGCCGGGGGTACCAGTTCCACCGGACCGGGCGGACGGTGACTCCGGATGACGCGTGCGGGAACCTCGAAGCGGTACGCGCTCGGCGCGCTCGGAGGGCTGCTGGCCGCGTTCGCCGGACTGGCCCTGGCGCAGCTCGTCGCGGTGGCCGTCCGGCCCGAGGCCGCCCCGCTCGCCGCGGTGGGCGGAGCCGTGGTCGACCGTACCCCGGCCGCCCTCAAGGAATGGGCGGTCCGGCAGTTCGGGACGGACGACAAGCTGGTCCTGGCCCTCGGCATCGGCGCCGTACTGTCCGCCGTCGCGATCGCGGCGGGGCTGCTCGCCGTACGGCACCCGCGCGCGGGCACCGCGCTCGCGGCCGCCTTCGGGGCGCTCGGCGCGGCGGCCGCGCTCAGCCGCCCGGAGGCGTCCTGGAAGGACGCGCTGCCCTCGCCGGCTGGCGGGCTCGCGGCTGCCGGGGTGCTGTACCTGCTGGTCACAGCCTTGAACCGACCCGGGTCCCATCCGCTGCCCGGCGGGTCCGGCGCCCCCGGCCGGTCCGCGGTCCTGGACCGGCGCGGCTTCGGCCGCCTCGCCCTCGCCACCCTGGTGGTCTCGGCCGGGGTTGCGTACGCCGGGCGGCGGCTCGGCGCCTTCGGCTCCGCGGGAGCCACGGCCTCGCGGGCCGGCCTCGTCCTGCCGGAACCCGCCGTACCGGCCCCGCCGGTACCGGCCGGGGCGGACCTGCGGATCCCCGGGACCGCCCGCTTCCTCACCCCGGACCGGGACTTCTACCGGGTGGACACCGCCCTGGTCGTCCCGCGCGTGGACGCGGACACCTGGCGGCTGGACATCCACGGCGACGGAGTCGCCAGGCCCCTCACCCTGGATCTGCGCGAGCTGCTCTCCCGCCCCCTGGTCGAGCACGACATCACCCTCACGTGCGTGTCCAACGAGGTCGGCGGCCCCTACGCGGGCAACGCGCGCTGGCTCGGCGTCCGCCTCGGCGACCTGCTCCGCGAGGCGGGGGTCCGGCCGCCGTCGCGGGGCGGACCCGCCGACCAGCTGGTGGCGCGTTCGGTGGACGGGATGACGCTCGGCACCCCTGTGGAGGCCGTGATGGACGGCCGCGAGGCACTGCTGGCCGTCGGGATGAACGGCGGGCCGCTGCCCTTCGAGCACGGTTTCCCCGTCCGGATGGTCGTGCCGGGCCTCTACGGGTACGTCTCCGCGTGCAAATGGCTGCGCGAGCTGCGCCTGACCACCTTCGACGCGTACGACGCCTACTGGGTCCGCCGGTCCTGGGCCCAGCGGGCTCCGGTCAAGACCCAGTCCCGCATCGACACCCCGCGTGCCTCCGCCGAACTCGCGGCGGGCCCGGTGGCCGTCGCCGGAGTGGCCTGGGCGCAGCACCGGGGCATCGCGCGGGTCGAGGTGCGGGTGGACGCGGGCCCCTGGCGGGAGGCCCGGCTCGGGGACGCCGACGGGGACGACACCTGGCGCCAGTGGGTGTGGCCCTGGGAGGCGGCTCCCGGCCGGCACGTCCTGGAGGTCCGCGCCACGGACCGTACGGACGCCGTGCAGACGGGGGAACGCGCCGGCACCCTCCCCGACGGGGCCACCGGGTGGCACTCCGTACCGGTGCGGGTCCGGAGCTGACCCGACGGGTCAGGAACCCCCGCGGGAGCCGGAGGCCACGGCTTGGGCGGGGCAGACCATCGCGGCCGGGCCGGCCAGGGCGCGGGCCGTGCGGAGGAGGCCGGGAGGGGTGGCGGAGCTGAGCGTCCAGATGACGGCGCCGCCCCCGGGCGGCTCCGCGACGGCGGCGAACCGGTCCCGCAGCTCGGCCTCGGCGCTCGCCTGCCGCGGGAGGTGCAGCGTCTCGTAGCGCACCGGGGCGGTGTCCACCTGCCGGATCCCGATCCGGCGGCCGTCACCGCCGGGGCCGGAGCCCTCGATCAGCAGCTCGGTGAAACCGCGCCCGCCCGGCTCGCCGGGGCCGCGGGCGTGGGTGTTGCCCGGGTACACCGCGAACGCGCCGGCGCCGGGGACGAGCCGGTGGTGGACGTGGCCGAGCGCCCAGTAGTCGTATCCGGCGCGGGCCAGCGTCCGGGGATCGGTCGGGGCACAGATCCGGCGGCTCCACGCGCCGTGCAGGCTGGTGTGCAGGAGCCCTATGTTCACGGTGCCGGGGACCCGGCCGGGGTATCCGGCGGCGAGGTCGCGGCGTTCATCGGGCTCCGCCACCGACTGTCCGTGGACGGTGACGCCGAGGTCGGGCCAGAGCACCGACTCGGGGGCGTCGGCGCCCAGCCAGCGCACCGACGGCGGGAGCTGCAGCTTGGGCGGCAGCGGGGTCTCCGCATCGTGGTTGCCCGAGACCACCACCGTGCGCAGGCCCGCCTCGTGGAAGGCGCCGAGCGCGTCCTGGCAGGCGGCCAGCGCGCGGGCGTCGGCGTGGCGGCGGTCGAAGACGTCCCCGGCGACGAGCACCCCGTGGTAGCCGCCCCCGACGATGCGGTGCACGGCCGCGCGCAGGGCCTCGTACGGGGCCTCGTACGGGTCGACCGCGGGAGCCCCGGGGTAGTCCGCGAGCCCGCGCAGCGCGGACCCTATGTGCAGGTCGGCCAGGTGGGCCACGCGCACCGGAGCAGGCGTCGGACCGGAGGCCGGACTGGACTGCGCACCGGAGGGCGGACCGGACGTCGGACCGGGTATCGGGCCGGTCCCGGGCGTGGTCACCGGCCGAGGACCAGGTCGGTCTTGAAGGCGTCCCGCTCCAGCAGCCAGCCCTCGGCGCGGAGCTTGCCCATCAGGTCGGAGCGCAGCTCCACGGCCTCCCGCAGGCTGCGCCCCTTGGCCGTGATCTCGGCGAACCAGGCCAGCTCCCCGGACGCGGTCCGGATCCGGCTGACTTGTGTCTCCATCGCGTGATCGAGCATCCGTCCAGGGTAGTTGGCCTGCCTTACGGGGCCGTGGAGACGGGATGAAGCGGTGACCGACTCCGCCCAACCAGCAGGTTTCGCAGCCCACTTGGCGAGCTTCCCGGGCAGGCGGTCCAGAACGAGGGCGCGGGAGGCGTCGAGCCCGGGGAGTTCGCCGGGCGCCAGGCCCGGTACCGGCCGGCACTTCTTGTTGGTGAAGTCGAGCGTGGCGCGGGTGTGGCTGAGGTTGACCTGCACCGAGTAATTGTGGTCGCCGACACCGAAGTTGTGGCCGCTCGCCCGGTCCATCACGCGGCGCACCGCGACCGGGTCCGCACCGTCGCCGTCGATGTCGAAACGGGCCTTGTAGGCGAGGCGGATGCGGTTCTCGTCGTCGTGGCGCCGGATGCGGACGATCCAGCCCTGGCCGCCCAGGCTCAGCCCGGCGTCGTCCATGTACTGCGCGACCTCGACACGCCCGGGGGCGCCGAGCGACAGCGCCGCGGCCGCGGCCTCCGTGGGCAGGCCGTCGCGATCCAGCACCCGGTCGGGGTCGACCAGCAGCTTGACCTGGTAGCCCGCGCGCGCGGCCGCCATCGGCGACACCCTGGCCCGCGCTCCGGAGCGAATCCGGCGATTGGTGATTTTCCGCGTGTTCCGCATATCCCCGTCGATCATGCCGCATACGACACCGGCGCGCGCGAAATACCCGGAGGCGCG
This sequence comes from Streptomyces sp. NBC_00435, assembly GCF_036014235.1. Taxonomy (GTDB): domain Bacteria; phylum Actinomycetota; class Actinomycetes; order Streptomycetales; family Streptomycetaceae; genus Streptomyces. The sequence goes on along the minus strand of NZ_CP107924.1, from coordinate 7,001,454 downwards.
CCGATGAACAGGCGGTGAATCTACCGCAGGACCAAAGCCCTGACCTGCATGCCGTCCGACCCGCCCCGAACGAAGGTCACATTCGCTCACGCTTTCGAGCCAAGAGCCGGCCCCGACACGGCGCACACCACCCCTCCCCCGGTCGGCACGCACCGTAGATTTGACGTATTGTCCGGATTTCTCCTTTCCTCGTCCGCACGTCAGGAGCCGGCGCAGTGGAGCTGACCAGTACGTCGTTCCTCGTCACGCTGATCGTGGTCACCGCACTCGCGATGCTCGCCGCGCTGCTCCTGTGGAACCGGATCCCCGGCCCCGGCTGGGTGCGCTGGCCGGCCCGGCTGGTGATGATCGGGGTCTGCCAGCTCACCGCCATCTGCGTGGTGGCCACCTGGATCAACGGCAGCTACGGCCTCTACTCCTCCTGGGACGACCTGCTGGGCACCGACACCGGGCAGGACAACTCCGCCATGACCGGGCCGCCGCTGGGGCGGGCCAAGTTCACCCAGGGCGGCGACGGCACCCGCAGCACGTACTTCCGGGGCTCCCACTCGAAGCTCGCCGGCCAGGTGATCGTGTGGACTCCCCCGGAGTACGACGCGCCGGGCGCGGAGAAGACCCGCTTCCCCGTGCTGATGCTGCTGCACGGCTACCCGGGCTCGCCGCGCTCCTGGATCGACATCGGCAACATGCCGGGCGCCCTGGAACAGCTGGTCCAACTGGGCGCGGCGCACCCGTTCATCCTGGTGATCCCCGAGGTGGCCCCCGGAGGGGTCAACACCGACTGCACCAACACTCCCGCGCGCAAGGTGGCGAGCTGGCTCGCGCAGGACGTGCCCGACCTGGTCGCCAAGAACTTCCGCACGCTCCCCGAGCCCAGGGGTTGGGGACTGATGGGCATCTCGACCGGGGCGTTCTGCGCGGCCAAGCTGCCGCTCCAGTACCCGAAGGCGTTCCGGGCGGGCGCGGCCCTGGACCCGGATCCGCTGACCGGCGACCCGGACGTGCTCCAGGATCCGGTGCTGCGGGAGCGCAACAGCCCGATGTGGCTGGTCGAGCACACGAAGAAGGCGGACATCGGACTGTTCCTCGCCACGTCCGCGCAGGACAAGGACAGCCCGCCGGAACAGCTCACGGCCTTCACCGGGGCGGCCAAGGACTCCGGGGTCCGGCTCAAGACCCTGGTCAGGCCGCAGGGCGGACACAACTTCCAGACCTGGATCGGGATGTACCCCGAGGCGCTGGGCTGGCTGAGCACGGAGATCTCCCCGCCGGCGGTGGGCCGGTAGGCCCGGGGCCCGCAGACCCCGCAGACCCCGTAGACCCGTGGGCCGTCTCACACGTCGCGGCGCCGTACGAGGACCACCGCGAGGGCGACCGCGATCAGCGGCCAGAGGACGTACACGGTCCAGGAGCCGGGGACGGTGGCGTCGTAGGCGAGCGAGTGGGGATCCGGTTCCCAGCTCTGCACCAGGCGCTTCCACGCCGTGGCCGGCATCGAGTGGCTCACGGCGGCGGACCAGCGTGCGCTCTGCGAGAAGACCGGCGACAGCATCACCAGGACGAAGGCGCTGGTGACCATGGTGGTGGCGCCGTGCCTGATCAGGGCTCCGAAGCCGAGGCCACCAGCGCGCGGAACACTCCGGGATGGGTGAGGGGGACGCCTGCCCCGTGCCCGGTGGAGCGCAGGGACCGCGTCTTGATCCACTCGGAGGCCAGCAGGTCGCCGAAGCGGGCGGGCGGCTCGGTGACGGGCGCGGTCGACCACGAGCCGGGAGACCCTGTCGGGGCTTCGGCGCACGCTGGTGGCCCTGCGCCGGGCCGGCCTGGACGGCCTGGGCACAGCGGATTCGGGGCGGGCTCCGCTCACGCCCTCTCCAGGCCTGGCGGACCTCGAGCGGCTCGCGGCGGCGACGGCGGACGCCGGCGTACGCGTGGACGTGCACCTCGGCGGGCAACGGCGCCCGCTGCCGGCCGACATCGAGCTGTCCGCCTACCGTATCGTCCAGGAGGCGCTGACCAACGTGGTTCGCCACGCGGGCACCGGACACTGCCGGGTGGCCATCGACTACGGGGACGGGGAACTATCCGTGGAAATCGTCGACGACGGGCGCGGCGCCACCGAGGACGGCCCGGCCCACGGCTTCGGGATCGTCGGCATGCGCGAGCGGGTCGCCCTGCTGCAGGGCCGGCTCAGCGCCGGACCACGACCCGGGGGCGGGTTCCGGGTCGCGGCCCGGCTGCCCCTGCCCGCTGCGGCCGGAGTTCCGGTGGAGGCACGATGACCGGCGGTCCCGTACGCGTCCTGCTCGTCGACGACCAGCCACTGGTGCGGTCCGGCCTGCGCGTGATCATGGCCGACCACCCCGACCTGGAGGTCGTCGGCGAGGCGTCCACCGGCGCCGAGGCGGTGCGGCTGGCCGGGGACATCGACCCCGACGTGGTGGTGATGGACATCAGGATGCCCGGCATGGACGGGATCGAGGCCACCCGGCTGATCACCTCGGGTCCGGCGACCGCCCGCGTCCTCGTGCTGACCACCTTCGACGAGGACGACCACGTCTACGGCGCGCTGCGGGCCGGAGCGAGCGGCTTCATGGTCAAGGACATGGCGATCGACGACATCCTCGCGGCGGTCCGTGTGGTCGCCGCCGGCGACGCGCTGATCGCTCCGGGTGTCACGCGCCGCCTGATCGCGGAGTTCGCCGGGCGCCCGGAAGCCGCCCCGGCCCGCTCCCCGAGGCCGATCGAGGGCATCACCGAGCGCGAACGGGAAGTCCTGACGCTGGTCGGACGCGGCCTGTCGAACTCCGAGATCGCCGGGGAGCTCTTCATCTCCGTGGCCACCGCGAAATCGCACGTGTCGCGCCTGCTCACCAAGCTGGGCGCCCGGGACCGGGTCCAGCTGGTGATCACCGCGTACGAGACGGGTCTCGTCACGCTACCCCGCTGAGCCCGGCCGGGGCTCGCGGGCCCGGCCGGGCTGCGGGGCCGACCGGGCTGCGGGGGCCGCCGGGCTTCGGGGGCCCTACCCGGCCGTCCCGCTCCGTACCTGCCGGACCAGCCGGACCGGCAGTGACTCCACGCTGTTGCCGATGAAGCTCCGCTGGTGCGGGAGTTCGGGCTCGGGTACGGCCAGGTCCAGGTCGGGGAAGCGGGTGAAGAGGGCTTCCAGGGCGATGGTGGCCTCCAGCCGGGCGAGCGGCGCGCCGACGCAGTAGTGGGCGCCGTGTCCGAAGGAGAGGTTGCGGGCCGCCGTGGGGCGGGTGAGGTCGAAGCGGTCGGCGTCCGGCCCGTGGAAGGCCTCGTCGCGGCCGGCCGCCGTGTACGCGGCGAGGACCGGGGTGCCCTGCGGGATCACCGTTGCGCCGATGGCCAGGTCGCGGGTCGGGTAGCGGAACGGGAACCAGCTGACCGGGCCGTCGAAGCGCAGGGTCTCGTCGACCACGTCCGACCAGGTGGCCTTCCCCTCCAGGACCAGGGCGAGCTGGTCGCGGTGGGTGCACAGGGCGCGCACGGCGTTGCTGATCAGGTTGAGGGTGGTCTCGTGTCCCGCGACCAGCATCAGCCGCATGGTGCCGATGAGTTCGGCCTCGCTGAGCCGGTCCCCGTCTCCGTCGCGGGCGGCTATCAGCGCACTCGTCAGGTCCTCGCCCGGGGCGGCCCTGCGGGTGGCGGCGATGGTGGCCATCAGCTCGACGAGCTCCCGCACGGCCGCCATGACCTCGGCGGGGGTGGTGTCCGTCGCGATGATCACGGTGTTGGACAGCTCGTGCAGCCGCCCCCGGTGTTCGGGGTCCACGCCCAGCAGCTCGCAGATCACACCCATCGGGAGCGGGAGCGCGAAGTGCGTGCGCAGGTCCGCGACCCCGTCCGGAGCCTGGGCCGCCGCACGGTCCAAGTCGTCCAGCAGACCGGCTGTCAGCTCCTCGATCCGGGGGCGCAGCCGCTCCACCTGGCGGACGGTGAAGGCATTGCCCACCAGGGAGCGCAGCCGCCGGTGGTCCGCGTCGTCGGCGGTGTGCATGCCCTGGGCGTTGGCGAAGACGCGCAGCGGCCAGTCCGGGGCGATGGTGCCGTCGTGCAGCGCCGGGAAGTGCCGGGCGTCCTTGGCCACATCGGGGTGGGCGAGGAACTCCCTCAGCGCCTCGTGCCCGAGGACCACCGCCCCGGGCACCCCGCCGGGGAGCACCACGTCGGCCACGGCGCCCTGGGCGCGCAGCCGGGCGTTGAGGGCGTGCGGGCAGCCGCCCGCGGGGTCGATGACGTACGCGGGGGCGGGTGCCGCGGCAGGTGCCGGGGCGGAGGCGTGGGCGGCGCGGGCGGGATCGATGGACAAGCCGGTCTCCTGACAATATGGACGGAACTCGGCCAACAGTGCGGCCTGGAGGGCGGGTTGTTCAAGTCCGTCCCGCACCCGTCTCGTCCCGGGGCCGGGGTCACCCGGACACGGCCGCGCCGTCCGGGCCCGCCGCGCGTGCGCGTCGTAGGCTCGCGGTCATGACGGAAGTGCGCAGGACCCTCGAGGGCAAGGTCGCTCTGGTGGCCGGGGCGACCCGCGGTGCGGGCAGGGGCATCGCGGTCGAACTGGGGGCGCAGGGAGCGACCGTGTACGTCAGCGGGCGCAGCACGCGGGACCGGCGCTCCGAGTACGACCGGCCGGAGACGATCGAGGAGACGGCCGAGCTGGTCACGGCGGCGGGCGGGCGCGGGATCGCGGTGGTCACGGACCACCTGGTGCCCGACCAGGTCGCCGCCCTGGTCGGACGGATCGATGCCGAACAGGGCCGCCTCCACGTACTGGTGAACGACATCTGGGGCGGCGAGCGGCTCTTCGAGTGGGAGAGCACGGTCTGGGAGCACGACCTGGACAACGGACTGCGGCTGCTGCGGCTGGCGGTGGAGACCCACGCCGTCACCAGCCACCACGCGCTCCCGCTGCTGCTGCGCGAGCCGGGCGGGCTGGTGGTGGAGATGACGGACGGCACGGCGGAGTACAACGCGAGCCGCTACCGGGTCTCCTTCTTCTACGACATCGCCAAGTCTGCCGTGCTGCGCATGGCGTTCGCGCTCGGGCACGAGGTCGGGCCGCGCGGAGCGACGGCGGTGGCCCTGACCCCGGGCTGGCTGCGCTCGGAGATGATGCTGGACGCCTTCGGGGTCACGGAGGCGAATTGGCGCGACGCACTGGAGCGGATCCCGCACTTCGGGATCTCGGAGACCCCCTTCTACGTCGGCCGCGCGGTCGCTGCGCTGGCCGCGGACCCGGAGCTCCCGCGCTGGAACGGGCAGTCGCTCTCCAGCGGACAGCTCGCCGGGGTCTACGGCTTCACGGACGTGGACGGCAGCCGCCCGGACGCCTGGCGGTACATGGTCGAGGTCCAAGACCCGGACCGCCCGGCGGACACCACCGGCTACCGGTGAGCGGCCTCCCCGGGACCGCTCAGGCCGTCCCCTCCGGATCCCGCCGGGCCCGTACGAAGCGCAGCAGGCGCGTGCCGCCGTAGCCGAGCAGCCAGGGCAGCAGGGTGACGCCCCCGACGTACACGGCCAGGTAGCCGAGGAAGTCGTACAGCTGCTCCGGCGGCACGACCGCGCCGTCCACCCGTACCGGCCGGTCCCACCGGCTCGGCGGGAGGGCCATGACGGCCGCCGAGGTCAGCACCGGCACCAGGGGGACCAGCAACGACCACAGCCGGGGCCTCGGGCCGGGTGCGCGGGCGCACCGCACCCCCAGCCCGGCCATGACGAACGGCCCGAACGGCACCCACAGCACCGCCGGGTACAGCAGCAGCACCCACCACTCGTCCGAGTATCCGAACATCATCGGGACCACCCCCAGGTATCGCCCGCCGGTACCACCCCCCGGTACCGCCCTCTCGGCAGACCTTAGGCCGTCTCCACCGGCCGGGCGGGCTCAGCCGGCGGGCAGGGGCTCAGCCGGCGAGCGGGGCGAAGAAGCGGGCCACGTCCTCCCCGGTGACCTCGCCCAGGGTGGCCGGGGACCAGCGCGGGCTGCGGTCCTTGTCGACGACCTGCGCCCGGATGCCCTCCACCAGGTCGGGCGAGGTCAGCGCATGGCAGGAGACCCGGAACTCCTGTTCCAGCACCGGCTCCAGGCCGCCGAGGGCGGCGGCCCGGCGGACGGCCTCCAGCGTCACCTTCAGCGCGGTCGGGGACTTGGCGAGGATCGTCTCGGCAGCCTCCTTGGCCGCCGGATCCCCGTACGCGAACAGCCGGTCCACGATCTCCTCGACGGTGGCGGCGGCGTAGCAGTGGTCGATCCAGCCCCGCCAGGCGGCCAGCTGCCCGGGCCCGGGCGTGGCCGCGTACCGCGCCAGCACCTCGTGGGCGGGGGCTCCGGCGAGCTCCGCGGTCAGCGCGGGCAGCCGGTCGGCGGGGACGAAGTGGTCGGCGAGCCCGCACAGCAGCGCGTCCGCGGCCCCCACGGCGGAGCCGGTGAGGGCGAGGTGGGTGCCGAGCCGGCCGGGGGCACGGGCGAGCAGGTGGGTGCCGCCGACGTCCGGGACGAAACCGATTCCGGTCTCGGGCATGGCGACGCGGGAGCGTTCGGTCACCACGCGGACGCTGCCGTGTGCGGAGACGCCGACTCCGCCGCCCATCACGATGCCGTCCATCAGGGCCACGTAGGGCTTGGGGTAGCGGGCGATGTACGCGTTGAGCCGGTACTCGTCGTGCCAGAAGCCGGCCGAGGCCCTCGTGCCGGCCTTGGCGTCGTCGTGGATGGCCCGGATGTCCCCGCCCGCGCACAGCCCGCGCTCCCCCGCGCCGCGGATGAGCACCTGGTCCACCGCCGGATCGGGCTCCCAGCCGGTCAGGGCCTCGGTGATGCGCAGCACCATGGGGTGGGTGAGGGCGTTGAGGGCCTTGGGGCGGTTGAGGGTGATCACCCCGGTGCGGCCTTCGACGGCGCACAGCACGGTGTCCTCGCGGGTGTCGCCGCTGGTGTCGCGTTCGGTCTTCACACCGGCCAGTATGGCCGCCCGGCCGGCGGCGCCCCGATGGGGTCGCCGCTGGCCGAACCGTCTAGCCGGACAGGGCCGTGAGGTAGCCGGACAGGGCCGCCGCCGTGTCGGCGAGGGCGAAGCGGGCGGCGAGGTATCCGTCCGGGCGTACGAGGAAACCGGTCGGGCCGTCGGGCCGGTACAACCGGGCGAACTCCCCGGCGGCGTCCCGGTACCCGGGGACGTCCAGGGCGCCGGACGCCTCCTCGGCGGCATCGCGGGCGAGTACGGCCACGGTCCGCAGGCCGGGCAGCCGCGACTGCGCGGCCAGGGTCCCCGCGGCGGCCCCGGCCAGGTCGGCGGCGTCGGCCCCGTACAGGAGCGCCACGTGGCCGGTGCGCCCGCGCAGGACGTCGAGCAGCCGCAAGGGGTAGGCCGCGATGGGCACGGTCAGCCCGGCGCAGTCCGGGGCCCGGTCGCCGGGCTGGGGGGCGTCGGCCGGTCCGTAGGGGCTGCCGGCGAGCGGCCCGCCCCGGTAGCCGACGAGCAACTGCGCCTCACGGAGCAGCACGGTCCCGGAGTCGTCCGAGTCGTCGTGGAACCCCGGCCCGGACGCGTGCCGCACGGTCCGGCCGACGACCTCTTCGCCGACCGGTCGGCGCTCGGCGTCGTAGCCCGCGAGCAGGGCGGGACCCGCCGCTCCCCGCAGGACGAGGGCCAGCTTCCAGGCCAGGTTGCAGGCGTCCTGGATCCCGGTGTTCATGCCCTGGGCGCCGGTGGGCGGATGGATGTGCGCCGCGTCGCCCGCGACGAAGACCCGACCGTCGCCGTAGCGGTCGACGATGCGGTGGCTGATCCGGAAGACGGACGACCAGCGCATCGTGGAGAGCGTGGTCGGGGCCGGGGCCAGGCGGTCGACGACGGCCTGGATGTGGGACAGATCGGGGACCCGGCCGCCGCGCTCCAGCCCGTGCTCCACGCCGTCCCCGGTCACCGGGCGGCCCGGCGCGCCGGACCCCGCCTCACCGGGCTCCGCGGTGAGCTCGGGCGGGATCCGCATCGTCATGCGGTAGCGGTTCGCGCCGGGCAGCGGTACGGCGACCAGCACGTCGTCGATGGCCCCGTCGGCGCCGTAGTGCGTGGACCGTACGGCGTATCCGTGGGGCAGGTCCCAGTCGGTTTCGACGTCGGCCAGCATGTACCCCTCCGGGAAGGCCCCGCCCTCGAACGCGAGACCCAGCCCCTTGCGCACCGTACTGTGCGCTCCGTCGCACCCGATGAGGTACCGGGTGCGCAGCTCCTCCTCGGCGCCGGAGGCGGTGCGCAGCCGGCTGGTGACCCCGTCCGCGTCCTGGGTGAAGGACAGCAGTTCGGTGCCGCGCTCGATGACGGTGCCCAGGGCGGCCACGTACTCCTCGATGAGGCGCTCGGTCTCGTACTGCGGCAGCGCGGCGAACCGGTAGGGCACCTCGGGCGGCAGCTCCATCGCGATCCGGGCCTGCTCTCGGCCGTTCACGTAGATCAGCTGTCCGCCCAGCTCGACCGCGGCCTCCAGGACGGTACGGGCCAGGCCCATCCGGTCCCAGATCTCCAGCGTGCGCGGTTGGATGCCGACCGCCTTCGCGTACGGGAGCCGGGCCGGCAGGAGGTCGACCAGCCGGCAGCTCACGCCGTGCCGGCGCAACTCGGCCGCCGCGCTCAGCCCCACCGGGCCCGCCCCCGTGATCAGTACGTCTGTCGTCCGGGTCTGTGCCACGGGGTCCTCCCGGTCTCCTGGCCCGAATCGTCGCCCGGCCCCGAATCCGGTCCTCCCTCCATGCTCTCCCGGCGGAACGCGGACTGCGCGGCGGGACCCGGCGCTCGGAGCCGGCCTCAGTGCCCCTTGGTGTGCGTCCCCGGGGTGTGCCCGAAGGCCCGGCGGAAGACGTCGATGAACGCGCTCGCCGAGGACCAGCCACAGCGGTGCGCGACCGCCGTCACCGGGGTGTCGACGGCCAGCAGCCGCAGCGCGTGGTGCAGCCGCAGCTGGGTCCGCCACTGGGGGAACGTCATGCCCAGCTCCGCGCGGAACAGCCGGCTCAGGGTCCGTTCCCCGGCCCCGGCCCCGGCCTGTGCGGCGAGCTCCGCCAGCCCGCGGGAATCCGCCGGATCGGCGTGCAGCAGCGCGCAGACCGCGGCGAGCCGTGGATCGGTGGGAGCGGGCAGGTGCAGCGGCTGCAGCGGTGAGGCCCGCAGCTGGTCGAGCAGCACCCCCAGCATCCGGCGCCGCTCGGCGCTGTCGTCCTGGGGGGTCCGGGTGTACTCCAGGATCAGCTCGCGCAGCAGGGGGCCGACGGCCAGCACGGCGGGGGCGGCGAGCGACAGCGGGTTGAGGCGGGTCGGCAGGCCGACGCAGTGCAGGTCCACGCGGCCGAACGCCCGGTGTTCGTGCACCGTCCCGGCCGGGATCCACAGGGCGCGGGTGGGCGGGGCGACCCAGGTACCGGCGTCGGTGGTGACGGCCACCACCCCGGATCCCGCGTAACAGATCTGGTGGTCGTCGTGCCGGTGCGGATCGATGCCCTTGTGGGTGTCGAGCTCGCGGATGCTCGTCGCTGCGCGGGGGGTGTGGCGGATTTTCTGCATCACCCGGCAATTTATCGGAAGCGGGCCGCCCCCGGCGAGAGCGATTCTCGACCGGTGACCTCCACTGGACCTGCACCGACCCGTGTTCCGACACCTCCGCCTGCGCCGACCTCCGGGCCGGCCCTCGTCCGGCTCCGTACCGCCGCCTTCTCCGCCGGCCACTCCTGCGTGGACGTCTACCAGGGCGCCGTCGCCGCGCTCGTCCCCTTCCTCGTCTCCGAGCGCGCGTACGGCTACGCCGCCGCGTCCGGCATCGTGCTGGCCGCCTCGCTGCTCTCCTCGGTGGTCCAGCCGCTGTTCGGAGCGCTCACGGACCGGTGGCCGATGCCCTGGCTGATCCCGCTGGCCACCGCGGTGGCGGGGCTGGGCGTGGCGCTGGTCGGACTCGACGCCGGGTACGCGGCCACGCTCGCCGCCGTCGCCCTGTCCGGGCTGGGCGTCGCCGCCTACCACCCGGCGGCCGCCCGGCTGGTCCGCACGATGGGCGGCTCCGGGCACGGCGCGATGAGCTGGTTCGCGCTCGGCGGCAACATCGGCTTCGCGTGCGCTCCACTGCTCGTCGTCGGCGCGCTGGCCCTGCCGGGCCGGGCGGGGTGGTGGCTGCTGGCCGCACCGGCGGCGCTCGGAGTGTTCCTCAACTGGCCGCCTTCCACGAAGGGTTCGCCATCAGGAGGGGCGGGAGTCCCGGTCCCTGCCCGGCGGCCCGGCGACGACTGGCGCGCCTTCCTGCGGCTCTGCCTGGTGGTCGTCGTCCGCTCGGTGGTCTTCATCGGCCTGAGCACCTTCATCGCCCTGTACGTCCGCGAGCGCGGCGGCGGCGGAACGGCCGGAGCCGCAGCCCTGTTCGCCCTCTTCGCCGGGAGCGCCGGCGGCACCCTCCTCGGCGGCCGGCTGGCCGGCCGCTGGGGCCGGGTCACCACCGTCCACCGCTCCTACGCGGCCGCGGTACCCGCCGTCGCGGGCGTCCTCTTCCTCCCGCTGCCGTTGGTGTACGTCTGCTCGGCGCTGGCCGCCGCCGCGCTGTACGTACCGTTCTCCCTCCAGGTCACCCTGGGGCAGGACTACCTCCCGACGCGCATGGGCACGGCGAGCGGGGTCACCCTGGGCCTGACCGTCAGCGTCGGCGGCCTCGCGAGCCCCCTCATCGGTGCCGCGGCCGACGCCACCTCGCTGCGCACCGCCCTGCTGCCGCTGGCCGTGCTCCCTTTGCTGGCCTGGGCGCTGGCCAGGCGCCTCCCGGAGCCCGCGGGGGCGCGGGCGGGGGCGGGGGTGGAGACGGGGGCCGCACCGGCAGCCCGCTGACGCCGGCCCGGAGCGGCGGCGATCCGGACCGCGACCGCCGCCGCCGATCGGGCGACCCGGACCGACACCCCGGCCCGGTGCGCGCGCCGATCGGCCGGGGCCCGGGCGGCGGGGCTAACGTCGGGGCGTTCGTGACGACCAGCCCGCTCGGAGAGCGCCGTGCCGCACCGCCCAGTCCGCGCCCGCGTCCGCACCTTCACCCGCCTCCGCACGGGCACCCGCACCCGCACTCGTGGTGTCCGTGTCCGTACCCGCGTCCAAGTCCGCTTCCGCGCCCACGCCCTGGCCGTCCTCGGGGTGCTGTGCGCCCTGACGGCCGCCGGCCCGGCACCGGATCCCGCCCCGGGCCGGACTGCCGCCCCCGCCTCCGCGGTGACCACCGTCGCGGCGACTCCGGGGAGCACGACCCCGCTGTCGGGGTACGCCGTGCAGTCGACGGCCCGGGTCGCCGACACACCGGCCGCCGTATCCTCCCCCGGCTACCGGACGGGCGGCTGGTACCCGGCCGGCCGGCGCTCGACCGTACTCGCGGCCCTGCTCGCCCGCGGAACGTATCCCGACCCCTTCTACTCCACGAACCAACAGCGCATCCCTGCAAAGGACTTCACCGCCCCGTGGTGGTTCCGCTCCGACTTCGTCGTGGCCGACACCACCGCCCGCACCTTGCTGGACTTCAGCGGGGTGATCTCGGCTGCGGACGTGTACGTCAACGGCCGGCGGATCGCCACCGCGGCTCAGGTGACCGGCGCGTACACCCACCACGAACTCGACGTCACCGCTCTCGTACGGGCGGGCACGAACACCGTGGCCTTCCTGATCCGACCCAACAACCCCCACAAGCACCTCACCGCCGGCTGGCTCGACTGGCTGCAGCCGCCGCCCGACGCGAACATGGGCATCGTCCGCGACGTGCTCGTCCGCCGCGGCGGGCCGGTCGCCCTGCGCGACGTCCACGTCGTGACCAGCCTGGCACTGCCCTCACTCGGTTCCGCCGAGCTGACCGTCAAGGCCGAGGTGCGCAACGACTCCGCCGTCCCGGTCACCGCCAGGGTGTCCGGCGCCGTCGACGCGGCGCACGCCTCGTTCCGCCAGGACGTCACACTGCGCGCCCACGAGCGGCGGACGGTCGCCTTCACTCCCGCCTCCCACCCCCAACTCCGGCTCGGCTCCCCCCGTGTGTGGTGGCCGGCCGGCATGGGCGGGCAGGAGCTGTACGGGCTGCGGCTGACGGCGACGGTATCGGGCACGCTCTCCGACACGGCCACCCAGAGCTTCGGCATCCGCGAGGTGCGGGCCCCGCTCAACAGGGACGGCGCCCGCCAGTACTCCGTCAACGGGCGCCCCCTGCTCGTCCGCGGCGGCGGCTGGTCACCCGACGAATTCCTGCGCTGGGACCGCGGATACGTGGAGGACCGGCTGAAGTACGCCCTCGACCTCGGGCTCAACACCCTGCGCCTCGAAGGACACATCGAGCCCGACGAGTTCTTCGACCTCACCGACCGGTACGGGATCCTCACGCTGCCGGGCTGGCAGTGCTGCGGCAAGTGGGAGGGGCAGGTCAACGGCACGGAGGCCGGGGAGCCCTGGGAGGAGGAGGCCTATCCGGTGGCCGCCGCCTCCATGGCCGCCGAGGCCACCCGGCTGCGCGGCCACCCCAGTGTGGCCTCCTTCCTCATCGGGAGTGATTTCGCGCCGGACGCACGGATCGAGAAGGGGTACGTGAACGCGCTGCGGGCCGCCGACTGGCGCACCCCGGTGGTGTCCGCGGCCACCGCCGCCTCGGCTCCCCTGACCGGGAGTTCGGGGATGAGGATGACCGGCCCCTACGACTGGGTGCCGCCCGGCTACTGGTACGACAAGCGCGAGGGAGGGGCCACCGGCTTCAACTCCGAGACCAGCGCGGGACCTTCGATCCCCACCCTCGACACCCTGCGCCGCATGATGTCCCCCACCGAACTGGACACGCTGTGGCGGGACCCGTCGGCGCGCCAGTACCACCGCTCCCCTTCGCGGACCTTCGGCACGCTGAAGCTGTACGGCGAGGCCCTCGGCACGCGTTACGGCGCACCACGCTCACTTGAGGACTACGTCCGCAAGGCGCAGCTCGCCCAGTACGAGAACGTACGGGCCCAGTTCGAGGCGTACGCCCGCAACGCCAAGGACGTCGACCGGCCCTCGACGGGGGTCGTCTACTGGATGTTCAACAGCGGCTGGACCTCGCTCCACTGGCAGCTGCTGGACCGTCACCTCGACCAGGGCGGCGCCTATTTCGGGGCGAAGAAGGCGAACGAGCCGCTGCACGTCCAGTACTCGTACGACGACCGCACCGTGGCCGTCGTCAACCGGCGCCACGCCCCCGCGTCCGGGCTGACCGCCCGGGTGACGCTGTTCACCCCCGCCGGGGTGCCCAAGTACGACCGGACCGTGCGCGGCATCTCGGTCGCCGGGGACGGCGCGAGGACGACCGCGCTGACCCTGCCCGCCGCCGTGGCGGGGCTGCCCGCCACCTACCTGGCACGTCTCGTGCTGAGCGACGGCGCCGGCCGGGAGACGAGCCGCAACGTCTACTGGCTCTCGACCCGGCCCGACGTCCTCGACTACGCGGCCAGCGACTGGTACCACACCCCCACCACCGGGTACGCGGACCTCACGGGGCTGCGCTCCATGGCCGCGACCCCGGTGTCCGCGAAGGCGGTGACCACGACCGCCTCGGGTACCTCCACCACCACGGTCACCCTGCGGCACGCGGGTACGGGCAGCACGCCCGCGCTCCTCACCGACGTCCACCTCGTCGACGGCCGGGGCGTGCCCGTGCTGCCCGTGCGCTGGTCCGACAACCAGGTCAGTCTCTGGCCCGGCGAATCCACCACCCTGACGGCGAGCTACCGCACGGCCGACCTGCGGGGATCCGCCGCGCGCCTGAGGATCTCGGGCTGGAACACCCCGGTGACCACCGTCCCGGCACCCGCACACCGCGGGTCAACGGGTCACCGGGCGGCTGAGCTCCCCCGTTCGCGGCCGCGCCGGATGTCGTAGGCGAAGAACCTCGTGACCGCTCCGCCGAGCCCGTCGGGGCCGGAGAAGCCCCGCCGGGCCATTTCGACGTCGGGTGAGGTGCCGCGCCGCTGCCAGTGGCGCAGGAAGAGCTTCGCGCACATCCCCGGCGGCGGGACCACGAGCCGGGGGCGGGCCGCCTCGGTGGCCTCGTCCGCCCGGGCGACGAGTTCGCACCACTCCTCCCACCGCTCGGACTCCCGCAGGCGTTCCAGGACTGCCGGCCTCCAGTCGACCGACTGCCATACCGGCCACACCCGCACCATGAGGAGCCGGATCCGGTCCGTGCCGGTGAGCTCCGCCCGTTCCCGTTCCGTGAACCAGCGGGCGAGTGAGTCCGGCAGCGGCGATGTGCCGTCGAGCCCCAGTTTGGCCGCCGCGTACGTTTCGAGGGTCGTGCCCCGGGCGCCTGCGAGGTCTTCCAGCAGGGCGTTCGACACGCTCTCGTGCAGTTCCGGGTAGCCGTCGTCGAACAGCCGGGCCGCGTCCAGCACGTCGAGGTCCGACATCCAGCGGCCGGGTGCGTACTCGCGCCGGGTCCGCCGGACCAGGGACTGGGTGCGGCTGATCCCGGTGAAGGGTACGTCGACCGTGGCCGGCGCGGCCGGCCCGGCGCCCCGGTCCGCGACGCCGCGCAGCGCCGCCACGGCGTCGAGCCGTTTGAGGTCCCAGACGCCCGAGCCGATCATCTCCTCCAGCGTCCGCAGGGCGTCGTGGTCCTGGTCCTCCAGTGCCCGCTCGATGTCCTTCCAGCCGCGGTGGGTGAAGGGCAGGGCAGCGGCGGCCGCGACGATCCGCCGTCCGGCGGCCATCGGCACCAGATCCGTCTCGGCCCCCTCCTCGCAGCCGTAGCGGAGGTTGACCAGCGCCACGGTCTGCGCCGGGTACCCCAGCTCGGCCGGGCCGTGCAGCACACCGACCTCGTCGTCCCCGTCGATCTCGCCCGAGGCGTACATCTCGTGGACGGCGCCCGTTCCCCGCATCCCGCACGGGCCCAGTTCCGCCGCTCGCAGCGCGCCCATGCTCGCGGCGCCGATGACCTCGGCGCCTTCGGTGAGCACCTGGAGGATCTCCTTGTGGCCGACGGAGCGCCGTTCCCGGAAGTAGCCGTCGATGACGACGACCACGTCTCCCGGCCGCCACTGGTCGGCCAGCAGGTCTCCCCGGCCGGCGGGCGGGCGTACCTCCGCCTCCGGGAGCACCGCGTGCACGTCGGCCGCGGAGATCGTCGGCCCGGCGTAGACGACCACCCTGGATCCGCTCACTACAGCACCTCCGCGCATACGCGACTGCCCGGCGCCACGACCTTGACGACCGGGACCCCGATCTCGTCCCGCGTCAGGTCGACGACGACCGGCGGGTGGGAAAAGGCGGTGGCCGCCTGCCGGACCACGTACTCCAGATCGCCGACCAGGCTGTCGTGCCGGACGGGCTCCTGGAACAGGTCCCCGATGCCGGCCGCCGGGGCGGTCCGGGCGCTCTCCAGCCGGGCCGCGTCCACGTGGCCGAAGTCGTCCCGCAGGTCGTCCCGCGCCCCCGATATGTACGCGAGCCTGGCCTGGGCCGCCTCGGAGACGGCGCGGGTGAGAGCGATGTCGGGGCTGAGATGGCAGCCGAACCCGTACATCGCGGCCGGGTACTCGAAGGAGGCGACCCAGGCCAGGAAGCACGGCAGACCGGTGGGCGACGGCACCAGGCGGACCTCCAGGGTGACGTCGGCCCGCTCGATCAGCTCGCACAGTTCCCGGGCCTCGGCCGATCCCGACGTCCGGGGGTCGACGCGCACGCCCATCTCCCCGCCCCCGGTGAGCGCCGCCGTCATTGCGTCCCGCTCGATGACCTCGCAGAGTGCGTGGATGGCGGCTTCCACCCGCGTGTTCCCGCTGGCCAGTCCGTTCGTCGATTCGAAGAACACCGGCGGGTTCCAGTCGGTGTTCTCCTCCAGCGTCAGCCGGACGGTGTCCACGGGGACGAAGGTCGGCGCGCCGTCGACCAGCGACCTGGCCGCCATCCACTCCAGCGGGAGCCCGTCGTGCAGCAGGCTCGGTACGCAGGGCGCCAGCGCGGAGACCTCGTAGCCGAGCCGCGCGGCGATGTCGCGGGGAGCGGCCGTCAGTGCGGGCTCCACCGGCTGTTCCACGTGCCAGGTCTCGACCGACTCCATCACCGCCGACAGCCGGGCCAGTTCGGAGGTCATCCCCTTGCCCTGGGAGACGGCGAGGGTCCGGGACAACGGCCGGACGGCCTGGAAGGTCGGGATGCCGATGCTGTCGAGCCGGGTGATGTCGGCGACCCGGGTGACGCCCACCTTGGCCGCCGCCCGGGTCGCCATCTCCCAGGTGGCGGCGGGAAGCCGGGCCCTGTTCGTCCCCGGCAGGCGGAGTACGGAGCGGTCCTGCGGCGAGGCGAGCCAGGACAGGGGTGAATCGTCGGTCTGCACGATGAGGGGCTCCCAGCGGGTCAGAGGCTGCGAATCAGAGGTTGCGGGTGCGGCGCAGCAGTGCACGGCCGGCGACGAAGTTGGCGACGAGGGCCACGGCCGCCAGGACCACCAGGGAGGGCCAGGCCTCCCCCAGGCCGAAGATCGCGGCATCGCGCATCCCGGTGACCGCGTACGACACCGGGTTCACCGTCGAGATCCACCGGAGCACGGTGGGCAGTTGCTGCGAGGTGGACAGCGAGGGGGCGGCGAAGACCAGGACGGGCACGGACACGCTGGTGAGCACCATGAAGGTGCGGTAGTCGCTGATCAGGACCGCCGCCGCGAGGTACAGCCCGTTGAAGGCCACCGACGAGAGCACCAGCGCCAGCAGCAGCCAGATCCAGTGGGAGGCGTGGAACGGGTAGTCGAAGATGACCGCGGCGACGGCCAGGGCCAGCAGACTCTGGGCGAGCACCAGCGAGACCCCGGCCAGCAGCTTGCCCGCCAGGAAGCGCGAGCGGCGCAGCGGCCAGCTCCACAGCTGGGTCGACACTCCGCTCATCTCCTCCTGGAACATCGCCATGCCGGTCGTCCCGGAGGCGCTGACCACGGACATGGACAGCACCATGGGGAGGAGGAACACCGAGAACGGAAGTGTTTCTCCCCGGTAGGTGATGTTCCCGACGACATTGCCGAGGGAGGTGTTGACCAGCAGCAGGTAGACGAGCATCGGAGTCAGCCCGAGGATCAGGTTGACCCTGTTGCGGGCCAGGAGCGCGTATTCACGGTAGAACACGGCGGTGAAGTCGGCCGGTTTCCCCGACGCCACCGGTGCGGTGTTCTTGAATGCCAAGTCGGACACGGTCTCAGCCCTCGTTCCCGGTCATGCGCAGGAATACCCGCTCCAGCGAGTCGGTGACGGTGGAGATTCCCGAAATCGCGACTCCGGAGTCGTGGCAGTGCCGTGACAGCTGCGGCAGGACGTCCCGGACCTGCGCGTTCTCGATGCGTACTTCGGCATCCTCGGCGGTCGCGGACAGACCGGCGGCGCCGGCCCATTCCTTGACGACCTTGGCCGCGACGGCGTCGTCCACCTTCACCAGCAGGTGGGCGCCGCCGAACTCCCGGACCAGCTCGCTCGGCTGGGCGAAGCGGACCACCTTGCCCTTGTTGATGACCAGGACGCGCTGGGCGTTGCGCTCCAGCTCCTGGATGATGTGGCTGGTCCAGATCACGGTCATGCCGTTCTCCTCCCGGAGCCACCGCACGAACCGTTCGATCTGGTGCCGGCCGGCCACGTCCAGTCCGGCCGAGGGCTCGTCGAGGATGAGGAGTTCGGGGATGGTCAGGAGCGCCCGTACGAGCTGCAGGCGCTGGCGCTGCCCCCCGGACAGCTGGAAGACGAGCTGGGACAGGGCGTCCTTCAGCCCGAGGTACTCCGCCACCTCCAGCGCCCAGGGCCGGGTGGTGCGCCAGGACAGGCCCTTGAAGCGGGTGGCGATCAGCAGGTTGTCCAGAGCGGAGAGCATCTCGTCGTAGGGGGCGGACTGGTGCATCGCACCGATCCCGCTCTTGGCGGCGACCGGATCGCGGGCCGGATCCACACCGAACACCCGAATGCTCCCGGTGGTGGGAGGGGTGACGCCGCAGATCATCTTCATCAGGGTGGTCTTCCCGGCACCGTTGGGTCCCAGCAGCCCGATGGTCTCGCCCTTGGCGATCTCGAAGGAGATGCCGTCGACGGCCGGCGTATCCTTCCCCCGGTATCGTTTGGTCAGCTCTTCGGCGTTCACCACACCGTTCGCCACGGTCCGCCCTCCACAATGTGATTGGTGTTTCACCAGGTATCAGGAATGCCGATCGAGTAGCTGCGGGTGGACGTTACGCCCGTCGGACAGGACGGGCGCGGCGGAGAACCAAGCTGCCTTTGAACTGCCTCTGCTCTGCCCCCCTCCGCCCGTCCGCGTTGGCTAGCATTCGCTGCATGAGCCGTTCAGGACATGCGGAAGACCGCGACGGCAAATCCGTTGTGGTTCTTGTTAATTGCGCGGGCGGCCGTGAATTGGAGATCGTTCGCGACGCATTGACGGGACCGCTGGAAACCCCCACGGTTCTGGTCCAGCAGGACGAACTCCTCTCGACGCCCATGGCGCTCGACCTGGACACCGGTCTGCTGGACATCGCCGGGCGCCGGGTGCGGCCGGCCGTGGTCTGGGTGCGCCACGCCTCGGCCTGTGCGCTGGTGGCGCAGGCACGGCCGCCGGGCTCGATGACACCGCTGCGGGCGGAGTCCTGGTCCGGGTTCCTCCGGCAGGTGGCCTCGGCGGCCACCGTGGCCCTGCCCGGCTCCACGGCGGCCGGCCCGGACCGGCTGGCCCTGGCCCGCGGGCTGGGTGTGCGGACGCCGCGCACCGTCGTCACCAACGATGTCCCGGCGGGCGCACGCGGGTTGAGCGGCCCGACCCTCGTGGTCAAGACTCCGGATTTCCGGCTGTTCGAAGCGGACCGGCGCAACTGGAAGGCGTACCTGCCCTCGGTCGTCGGCCGGGAGGCGGTGGCGGGGGAACCCGGGTCGGCCGCCCCGGCGGCCGGTGACCGTCCGGTCGTGGTCCAGGAGTACGTGCCTCACGCCCGCGAGCTGCGCGTGTACCAACTCGACGGCGGGCTCTGCGCCTTCGAGGTCAGCAAGGCCGATCCGTCGAGCCTGATGACGGATCCCGGCAGCGTGACCGTGACGCGCGTCGACTGCCCGCGGCCGGTGGCCGACGCGGTGCGCACCCTGTGCGCCGCGTGGGACCTGCGCTACGGGGCGTTCGACCTGCTGGTCTCCGACACCGGGGAGCCGGTGTTCCTGGAGGTCAACCCGGACGGCGACTGGCTCTGGTTCGAACGCAAGGCGCGCTGGCACGGCGTCTCGTTCATGGCCGCCGTCATGATCCGCGAGTTGTTCGTACGGAACGCGTCGTGAGGAGCTCGTGCTGATGACGGCGATACGGGGTGCCGAGATATCCGGCCGGGGCCGGGTACTCGTGGCCATGGTGGCGCAGGGGCACACGACCGACCGCGTGGCCCGTGCGCTGCGCCTGAGCAGGCACACCGTGGGCGAGGAGATCAGCGTCCTCCTGGACCGGTTCAACTGCCGGAACAGGGCGGAGCTGGTGGCCTACTGCTATGTCAACCGGATCCTGCCGATCGATATCTGGCCGCCGCCGTGCGGCCCTGTGGAAGAGGTGAGTGACGTGTTCGATCCCTTGACAGCCCTGCGCGAAGCGGGACTTCCCGTCGACCAGCTGAGCACCGCGCAGCGCGAGGTGCTGGCGGGCCTGACCGAGGAGGAGGCCGCCGTCGTCGTATCGGTCCAGCACCGGCTGGTCGAGGCGGACGCCGGGACGGATGCCGATGTGTGGGCGCACGACCTGAAACTGCTCTGATCCGCGGCGGCCAGGACGGCCACCGCGACGGCACCTGCAAACGGCACCTGCTACGGCAAGGGGCACCTGCCCCGGCACCGACCCGGTCCACCGGACGGGCGGACGACCTTCGAGGAGGACCACGCGTGAGCCGCAGACTGGTGGTCGTCCTCTTCCTCGACCTCGTCGGATGGACGCGGCTCGCCGAGCGAGTCGATCCGGAGCCGCTGCAGCAGCTCCTGGAGCAGTACTACGAGATCTGCGGGGCCGCGGTGGAGGAACACGGCGGCGTGGTCGAGAAGTTCATCGGCGACGCCGTCATGGCGGTCTTCGGCGCGGACACCTCCCAGGAGGACGACGCGCTGCGGGCGCTGCGGGCCGCCACGTACATCCGGGCCGAGGTCCGCGGACTGCGGACACCGGCCACCGACGCGGCGCCGGTCGAGGTCCATTGCGGCATCGCGGCCGGCGAGGCCCTGGTGACGCGTTCGGCCCGGGCGGGCATCCGGGTCATCGGCGACGTTGTCAACCTAGCCGCCCGGCTGCAGTCGCTGGCGGTCGCCGGGGAGATCGTCGTCAACGAGACCGTGGCCCATCTGGCCCGCCCGCACTACACCATGACCCCCGTGCCGCCGGTGACGCTGAAGGGCAAGGCCGAACCCGTTCCGGTGCTGTTGGTGACCGGTGAGGCCGTCGCCGGCCGGGCGTGCGACGGTGCGCCCATGGTGGACCGCAGCGCCGAGCGCCACCGGCTGCGCCAGATCTACCACCGGGTGGCCCGCGACCGGCGCTCGGAGCTGGTGACCGTGCTGGGGCCACCGGGCATCGGCAAGACCCGGCTGGTCCGGGAGACCGTGGACGACCTCGTCGCGGCCGGGGCCGCTCCCGTCGCCGTGTTCGGCAGCTGCCAGTCCTACGGGACGAACGGCAACTACGCGGCGCTCGTCGAGGTACTGGACGCGCTGACGCGGCAGGCGCCGCCCAGCGCGGAGCTGCTGCGATCCGACGAGCGCATCGCCGGGGTGCTCACGGGGCTGCGCGACGCCTCGCGCTCCCGCCTCGCCACCGCCGTCCCGGGGCCGGGCGTGGAGGAGGTGGCCTGGGCGGCGCGCGAACTGCTCACCGCCGCGGCGTCCACCCCGCTCGTCGTGGTGTGGGACAACCTCGCGTGGGCGGGAGAGTCGCTCCTGCGGCTCATCGGCGAGCTGGCCGGCAGTCTCCGGGACGTGCCGCTGCTGATGGTCTGCGTGGCCAGACCGGAGCTGGCCGGCGCCGCGGGGGCCTCCGGTCCCGGCGGCCCCCTGCTCCGCGGCGAGGACGTGATCGACGTCGGCGCACTGGTCCAGATCGACAGCGCGCGGCTGGCGATCGCGCTGGCGGGGCGCAGCAGCGGCGAGGAAGTGGAACTGCACGACCTCGACGTGGTCGACCGGGTCGCCCTGTACAGCGCGGGCAATCCGCTCTACATCCGGCTGATGATGGACTGGCTGCGGGACGGTCGCACCGTCGAGGAGGTGCCGCCGACCATCACCGCCATGGTGGGCGCGATGATCGACCGGCTGCCCGGGCCCGCCGGGCGGCTGCTGGGCGCGGCCTCGGTGATCGGCCCCTCCTTCACCCTGGAACAGCTCGCGCTGCTCGGCGAGGCGGCGGTCGCGGAGCAGGTCGACGCGCTCGCGGGGCAGCGGCTCTTCCACGGCACGGCGGAGGAGGGGGGGTACCGCTTCGTTCAGCAGCCGGTGCACGAAGTGGCGTACGGACGGCTGGAGAAGGAGCAGCGCATCACCTGGCACCGACGCCTCGCCGAACACGGCTTCAGTCCCGGATTCCACTTCGAGGCCGCCGCACGGCTTCTCGAGGGCCTGCGCCCCGACGACACGGAGCTGCCGTGGCTGACGCGGCAGGCGGGTGAGGCGCTGCTGGCCGAGGGCACCGTGGCGCTGCGGCAGCGTGACGTGCCGACCGCGATCGGACTGCTCGGCCGGGCGCTCGCGCTGGCGCGGGGCGGCCCCGACCGCTGCCGGTCGGTCGCGGCGGTCCGGCTCAGCGACGCCCTCATGCTCTCCGGGGACACCCGGCGCGCACTGGACGTGGTCGCGGAGGCCGCCCGGCAGGGCCCGGCCGGCGACGGGCGGCGGGCCTGCCTGGTCCAGGTCCAGCGTTACCTGCTGACGGCACGGCTCGGCGAGGTCACCGCGGTCGACGTGGAACGGCTGCGGGCCGAACTGGACGGCGACCAGCCCGACCGGTTCGCCTGGTGCCGGTTCGAGCAGCTGCGGATGCTGCTCCACCTGGACCACGGCCGGTTCGGTGCGGCCGAGGAGGCGGCGCTCGCCGCGCTCGCGCACGCCCGGGCCATCGGTGACGCGTACGAGGAGGACCGTCTCCTCGTGGCACTGTGCGAGATCCGGCAGTGGTCGCCGACCCCGATCGAGGAGAAGCTGTCGGGCTGCGCGGAGCTCCTCGAACGGTTCGCCGCCGACCGCTTCCTGGCGCTGCCCGCGCTGGCCGCCCGCGCGCGCTGCCTGGCACTGACCGGGGACCGCCTCGGCGCCCGCTCGGCGCTGGCCGAGGCGGAGTCCGCCGTCGACCAGCTCCGGCTGACGATCGGCCGGGTGCTGGTCGACCAGGTCGCCAGTCTGGCCGCTTCGCTGGAGGGTGAGCACGTGGAGGCCGAGCGGCGCTTCGGCCGGGCGGCCGACGCCCTCGAGCACGCCGGCTACGTGCCGGTCGCGCTGACCATGCGGGTGCAGGCGGCCCGCGAGTGTGCCCGGCAGGACAAGGCGGCCGAGTCCGCCGCACGGATCGGTGAACTCCTCGGCCGCCGCACGGAGATGGACGTCAGGGGGCGGATCCTGTGCATGTCGGCCGCCGTGCTGGCCGCCGCCGCGCAGGGCCGTACCGATCCGATGCGCGCCGAGGTGCTGGCCCTGCTGGAGGACATCGACGATCCGTGTCTGCGCGGTGAGGTCCAATTCGACCTGGCCCGGGCGCACCGGTCCCTGGGAGACCCGTCCGGTGCCGGCCGCATGGCCGCTCTGGCCGCGGGGAGTTACGAGGCGGTCGGTGCGACGAAGCCCCTGGGGACGGTGCGGACATGGATGTGAACGGCGCGCCCTGGCGGCGCGAACGGCAGCCGCACCCCTCGGGGATGCCCGCGTGGAGCATGCCGGCCGACGGTGATCCCGGTGAGCCCCTGCGGACGGCGCTGTTCGACGGCCTCGACTCCCGCTGGGCCTGGGCGGGCGCGAGCGGCGAGGGCGTCCGCGTCTGCGTGCTCGACAGCGGCGTCGACGGGACGCATCCACTGGTCGGTCCGGTCGAGCGGGCGTGGCGCGTGGTGACGGCCGAGGGCCGGGCGCCGCGCGTGGAGGAGTGCGAGCCGCTCGACGGCGCCGGGCACGGGACCGCGTGCGCGGGGATCATCCGCGGCATCGCGCCGGGGGTCTCGCTCAGTTCGCTCAAGGTGCTCGGCGACGGGAGGTCCGGCAGTGCCTCCGCGCTGGTCGCCGGGCTCGCCTTCGCCGTCGAGGAGGGTTTCGACGTCATCAGCATGAGCCTGTCGACGAACAGGGCGGAGTTCCGCGACCGGCTGGCAGAGCTGTGCGACCGCGCCTACTTCCGCCGCACGACCGTGGTGGCGGCGGCGCACAACCTGCCGATCGAGAGCTTCCCGTGGAACTTCGCCTCGGTGATCTCGGTCGCCAGCCACGCCGAGCCGGACAGCATGCGCTTCTACTACAACGCCGCACCGCCGGTCGAGTTCCGTGCCCGGGGGGTGCGCGTGCCGGTGGCGAGCCCGGGTGGCGGCACCGTGCGCAACACGGGGAACAGCTTCGCGGCGCCGCACATGGCCGGGATCGCGGCGCTCGTCCTGAGCAAGCATCCGTGGCTCACACCGTTCCAGCTCAAGAGCGTCCTCTACCACTGCGCCGCGAACGTGACCGCACACCCACCAGCGAACACATCGGTCCAAGGAGGCGGAGAATGAAACCCTGGCCACACGATCTCATGGCCACCGAACGTCAACTGCTGCAGTCCGTCGTCTCGGTGGCCCGCCACATCTACGGCGCCGCCGCCTCGTCGGTGTTCATGGTGAGCCCCGACACCGGTGAGCTGATCTTCGCGGCGGTCGCGGGCGAAGGCGAACAGGGCCTGGTCGGCCAGCGGTTCGAGCCCGGCACCGGCATCGCCGGCTGGGTGGCGGCCAGCGGCCAGCCCCTGATCACGGACGACGTGACCGGCTCCGACCGCTTCGCCCGCGACGCCGCGGCCTCCACCGGGTACGTACCCGCGAGCATCATGGCCGCCCCGCTCATCGCGGACGGGGAGTGCATCGGTGTGCTCGAGGTACTGGACCGCCACACCCACGGGTCGAACGCACCCGGCCGGGAACTCGACGACATCGAACTGCTGGGGCTGCTGGCCACGCAGGCCGCGCTGAGCCTCTCGCTGCTGCGACGCGGCGAACGCGGCGCGGGGGCGCTGCCGCGCGTGGGCGAGCTGGCGGCGCGGCTGTCGGAGCACGCGGTCATGGACTCCTCCGACCCGTTGGCCGTCTCGTTGCTGACCATCTCCCTGGACCTGCTGGACCGAAGTGCGCACCCCAGTTCGAAGACGGGCTGACCGCAGACGGAGACGGATTCGCAGACGTGCCGGCGACGAACCCGAGACGCGGACGGAACGGGCCGCTCCTACGCTCCTGGCCCATGGTCCACACTGCCGAGGCCGAAGCTCCGTCGTTTCCCGAACTGCTCCGCTTCAAGCGCGTCCAGGCCGGACTGACGCAGCGGACGCTCGCCGATCTGTCGACGATCAGCCCGCGCACGATCCGCGCCCTGGAGTCGGGCCGGGTGAACGCGCGGATGCAGACCGTACGTCTGCTCGCCGACGCCCTGGGGCTCGACGGGCTGACCCGGGAGCTGTTCGTCAACGCGGGCCTGGGCAGCCAGCGTCAGGGGCCGGCCGGTGCCGATCCCTGCCTCGGCGTGCCCCGGTCCGTCAACGCGCTCCTCGGGCGCGACACCGAGGTGCGGGCGATGGTGAGCGCCCTGGAGTCGGACCACCGCCGCATGATCTCCATCTCGGGTCTCCCCGGAGTGGGGAAGTCGAGGGTGGCCGCGGAGGTGGCGGCCCGGCTGAGCGCCCGCCGCGGGTGGCCGGTGCTGTGGATCGGGGCCGCCGCCGCGGCCCTGGACGGTCACGGCACGGCCTTCGGCTCCTTGCTGCAGTCGTTACGGCTGCTGGTCGAATCGGGGACGGAGGACGTCTCCGCGGTCTGCCGCCTCATCGGCCGGCACGAGGTGCTGCTCGTGCTCGACGGGGTCGCCGACACGAGGAGACCCGTCGGCGTGGAGGAACTGCTGGCGTACTGTCCGGGCATCCGCGTGGTCAGCACCTCCCGTACGCCGTGGCACGTCGCGGGCGTCCAGGGGACCGTGGTGGCGCCGCTCGCCACCCCGGGGCCGGACTGGGACGCGACGCGGTCGCTGGACGCCCTCGCCGGCGTGCCGTCCGTACGGCTCCTCGTGGACCGGCTCTCGGAGGTCCGGCCGGGCTTCGCGCTCGGCCCGGCCGACGCCGGGGCGGTGGTGCGGCTGTGCCGGAGGCTGGACGGGCTGCCCGTCGCGCTGGAGGCGGCGGCGGCCCGATCCGGGGTGCTCAGTCCGCGGCAGCTCGCGGACGCGCCGACCCCGCACCTGCTCGACCTGCCGGCGGCGACGCGCGCGGCCGGTGTTCCCGAGACGATCGGAGGTCTGCTCCGGTCCTGCTTCGAGCACCTGGACGCCGCCCACCGCGCGCTCCTCCATGAGCTGGTCCGGTTCGGCCGGGCGCTGACGGCCTCCGAAGCCGCCGAGGCGCTGCACCGGCCCCTGAACCAGGTGGTGGAGGACCTGAGCGCGCTCATGGGCCGCGGCTTCGTCCGGGCCTCGCACGAGGAGGCCCAGACGCGCCTGTACCTGCCGAATCTGGTGCGGGCGGTCCTGTCCCCCCGGTGACGGGGCCGTCCGCGGGCATCAGGCCAGGTGCTCGGCGAGGAACCGTTCGACCGCGGCGTAGTAGGTCTGCCGGTTCGCGGGCCTGGCCAGGCCGTGGCCCTCGTCGGGGAACAGCAGGTACTCGTGGGCGAGTCCCTTGGCCGACAGCGCCGCGACGATCTGCTCGGCCTCCTCCCGCGGGACCCGGACGTCGTTCGCGCCCTGGACCACCAGGACCGGTATGCGGATGTCGTCGACCCGTGACAGCGGGGACCGCTCCCACAGCATGTCGCGTTCGGTCTGCGGATCTCCGACCTGGGCGTGCATGAACGACCGGAGCGGAGTCCGGTAGGGGGCGCCGGCCGCCAGCATCGTCAGGAGGTTCGACGGGCCGCAGAGGTCGATGGCGCAGGTGAACACGTCCGGGGTGAACGCCGCGCCGACCAGCGCGGCGTAGCCCCCGTACGAGCAGCCCATGATCGCGACCCGTGCGGGGTCGATCCCCCCGTCCGCGACGAGGTGGCCGACCGCGTCGAGCAGATCGGTCTGCATCGCGGCGCCCCACTGCTTGGCGCCCAGGTTCCGGAAGTGCTTGCCGTAGCCCGTCGAACCCCGGAAGTTGACCTGCACGCACGCGTAGCCGCGGTTGGCCAGCAGCTGTGCCTCTTCGTCGAAGGCGAAGGTGTGCCGCGCCCAGGGTCCGCCGTGCACGTTGACCACCGCGGGCAGGCCCCGCCGTTCGGCGCCGGGGGGCCAGGTCACGTAGCCGTGCACCGTGACCCCGTCGCGCGCGGAGAACTCGAAGGGCTCCATCCTCGCCAGCCGGTAGCGCTCCAACTCCGTCTGGTGGCTGAAGAGGTACCGGAGCCCGCCGTCCGACCGGTCGTAGACGTAGTAGAGGACGGGACCGGCTCCGGTCACCACCGAGACCGTCCACAGCCGTCCCGAGCGGTCGGTGCGGTCGACGTAGACCTCGCCGTCGACCGAGCGGAGCTCGAGCTCGCCGCGGATCCGGGCGAGGTCCTTTGCGAACTCCTCGTCGAGGAAGACCCATTCGTCGCGGTCCTTGGCGAACAGCACCGCCTGCGGTCTGCGGGTCACCGGGTCCATCTCGACCTGTTTGACGTCGTGGACCGGATCCTCCGCGAGCAGGGTCCGCCGGCCGGTCGTGACGTCGACCTCGAAGAGGCGGCCGGCGTTGGCCCCGATGGAGGACAGCAGGTAGCACGCGGCGCCGTCGCGCGAGAAGCCGATGACCCGTGTTCCCAGGGCGTCCTCGTAGGGGACGTCGAGCCAGGGAGGCGGTGCGCCGCCGGACTCCTGCGGCGGGTCCAGGAAGACGGCGGTGCCGCCGTCGGGTCTCATCGCCGTGCCGCCGCGGACCCTCAGGTCGGTGTCGATGATCCAGCTCAGGTACCCCGGGTTCTCGGCGACCCGGGTGAGCCCGCCCGTCGGCAGGTCCAGGGCGTACACGTCGTGCAGGTGCGGGCGGTCCTTGTTGAGACCGATCAGGATGGTGGTCGGGTGCCACCGGTTGTGCGCCAGCACGCGCGCCTGGACCCCGTCGAAGGGGGTGGCGCAGCGCTCCTCCCCGGAGACGAGGTCGACGAGGTGCACCCGCCAGCTCTCGTCGCCGTTCTCGTCGCGCAGGTAGAACAGGGTGCGGTCGTCGTGGCACAGGCCGTACGTCCGGATGCCGCGCCCCCGGTCGTGCGTCACGACGGTGGCCTCCTGCGCCCGGTCCACCGGCGCCGTCCACACGTTCAGCACGCCCTCGTCCGGTGCGAGGTAGAGCAACCGGGTCCCGTCCGGGGAGATCTCGGGGACGAGGTACGAGGGGTTCCCGAACAGGACGGAGTGCGGGATCAGCGGTACGGATTCAGTCGTCACGGCTCTCTTCCCCGGTGGACGGGTGGCTCCGGCGCCCGGAGAACCACCACTCGGCGAGTCCGGGGAACTGCGCGACCGCCTCGTCGGTACCGAGCGGCGGCCGGTCGGCGACGGACGGCCCGCGCGGGAGCGACGGGTCGGCGGCGGTCGCCGGGGATGGTACGGGGACCAGCGTCTGGGACCGGAAGAGCCGTGTCATCAGCGGCGGGCTGGTGAGCACGGCACGGGACATCCTGGCCCTCATCCGGTGCGCCGCGGCGGACGCGAGGGCTTGTGTGCCGGGCCGCACCCGGTCCTGTTCGGTGGCCATCCGCCACGACGCGGAGGCCACTTCCGCCACGGCGGCCTGCAGCGCGGGAAGGACCGCGGGGCCGGCGCCGTGCCGTGCCAGCTCGAGGTCCAGCCGTACGGCACTGAGCAGGGCTACGGACATCCCGTGCGAGTAGACCGGATTGACCGCGGTCAGCGCGTCGCCGACGACCAGGAACCCCTCGGGCCGGGGCCCCCGTTCGTAGTACCTCCTGCGGTTCGCGGTGGCCCGGTACGGCCGGACCCCGCCGAGGGGCTCGGCCGCGGCCAGCAGCTCCGCCACGACCGGGGAGCGCAGCGCGTGTGCACACTCGGTGAATCCCTGCTCGTCGGCAGGCGGCGTGGCGGCGCGCGTGCCGGTCAGCGTGACGATCCACCGGCCGTCCTCCACGGGCAGCAGGGTCGCTCCGTACCCCGGCAGGCCGTTCTCCGGGCGCGGGTGGAGCATGATCGCCGGGATCCCGGCGGTGAGGTCGGCGGGGGCCCGGTAGATCCGGGTGGAGTACGCCAGGCCCGGGTCGACCACCTCCTCCTCGACGCCGGCCGCACCGAGCGCGGCCAGCCACCGGCCGGCGCGCGAGCGCCGCCCCGTGGCGTCCACCACGAGGTCCGCGTGGAGGGTCTCGCCGGCCCCGTCCTCCCCCGCGACCACGACTCCGGTGATCCGGGCGGCGTCTCCGGCGAGCCCGAGGACCCGGGTGCCGTCCCGCACGGACACCGCACCGCCGGTCAGGGCCCGCTGCCGGACCACGTGGTCCATGAGCCAGCGACTGCACGAGACCAGGAAGGCGCCCGTCTCGTGGCGGCGGAACCAGCCGTCCGCACTCAGGATCAGTGCGCCCTCCGGCAGGCCCCGGCGGTGCGCACCCCGGTCCAGGAGCGCGTCCAGGGTGCCCGGGAGCAGCGTCTCCAGGGCTTCGGCCCCGGCCGTGACAAGGACATGGCTGTGGTACGCCTGCGGCAGCCCGGGCCGGGGCCCGGGGCCCACCGGGTAGCGGCCGCCTTCGACCACGGTGACCTCGTCGACGTGGCCGGAAAGCACCCTGGCCACCAGTACGCCCGCGAAGCCCCCGCCGAGGACGACGGCCTTGGTCATGGGCGCGGGTATTCCGTCTCCTGGAGCAGATCGGCCTCGACCATGGAGCTGATGAACGCGTCCACTTCCGCGCGGATGCGGGCCGTCAGTACGGCGTTGTGACCCGCGAAGAGGAGGGACAGGTTGTTGATGACCGTCTCCCGGTCCCCGTCGCTCTCCACGAGCGCCCAGATCTGGGCGGCGGTCGCGTTCAGGGTGCGGAAGTCCCCGGACTCGCTGTGGTAGAGCGAGATGCCGTCCGGGGTCTCCTGCCAGATGACCGCGTCACTGATGTGCAGGGACATCGCCCAGCCTCCTGTTCACCGGCATGATGGGAATCAGTTCACCGACCTTGATCGCGGGTTCGGGCGTGCGGGTCCACGTCTTCCACTGCTCGTGCGCCACGTGCACCTCGCCGGTGGCGACCATCCGGGGTACGGTCATGTCGACGCCGCCGGCGGCCAGTTCCGCGCGGGTCACCCCGGTCTCGGTCCACAGCTGGGTGGTGATGCCGTGGCGCAGGATCCGGCACAGGTGACGGCTGTTGCGCCGCAGGTCCCCGGACTCCGACATGTGCGCGGCCCGGCAGCCGCCGCCGCAGTTGGCCTTGATGTAGCACTTCTCGCAGTCGGAGTGGAACTCCCCGCCGTACACGGTGCTCTTGCGCATCGAGCTCAGCACCGGGCTGGCGAAGATCTCGGACAGCCGCTGCTTCCTGATGTTGCCGGCGTACTCGCCCTTGCCCGTGACGAGCTTGCACGGGTACATGTCACCGAGTGAGTTGACGTAGATCTCGTTGCCGCCCATGCCGCAGTTGCCCTTGACCGAGCACGGGGTCACCGGCCTCGGCCCGTCCGGCTTGAACTTGCCGGCGACCGGCGAGGTCCAGACGAGCTCCTGCACCCTCAGGTGGTCCTGCCATCCGAAGTCGTAGTCGTCTCCGGCGCCCCGGCCCAGGTCGTTGTGGTTCATCAGGCGGACGCTGTGGATCTCGATCCCGTCGAGGAAGGACGCGAAGTCCTCCAGTTCCTCGACGTTCTCGCTGGTGACGATGTGGTTGATGGCGGGCTTCACACCGGCCGCGTTCAGCAGCTGGATCGCCTTGCGCGTCTTGGCGAACGCACCCTTGCCGCGGGTGCGGTCGTGGGTCTCGGCCGTGCCGCCGTCGAGGCTCACCGTGACCATGTTGAACAGCTCGGCGAACCGATTCGCCGTCGCCTCGGTCCGGATCATCGTCGCGTTGGTGATGACGTTGGACTTCAGGCCGGCACGGTTGGCGTGCTCGACGATCTGGAACAGGTCCTTGCGCAGCATCGGTTCGCCACCGGTGAAGACGATCGTCTCACTGCCGAACTCGGCGATCTGCGACACGAGGTCCAGCGACTCGGCGGTGTCGAGCTCGCCCGGAAGGCACTTCTCGGACGAGGCGTAGCAGTAGGGGCAGCGCAGGTTGCAGCCGTCGGTGATGGCGTAGTACGCGATGCGCAGGGGCGGTTCACCGAGCCTGACCTGGGGCCTGTTGCCGTTGAAGTACACGATCCAGTTCAGGATGAGCTTGGCCAGGACGCGCTCCGTCTCCGCGTCCGCCTCCAGGGCCGGCTGCTCCCCCCGGGCCTGTGCGGCCGCCAGGGCCTGCAGGACCCGGAACTCACGTCCGGACAGGACGCACCGGGCGGCCACTTCCGGGTTGACGACGAGGTGGTCCTCGTCGTGCACAAAGTAGGTCAGGTCGTTCGGCACCTCGAACAACGACAGGTTCCGGACCAGATTCCCGCGCATCCCGCTCCTCTCTGGGGCTGGCACAGGCGCGGCCCGACGCGGTGGTGGCCGCCGGACCCCGCCTGTGAACTGTCAGTTCTCGGCCTGGCCGGAGCCCGACCAGAGGCCGCAGGCACAGAGCATCGCGGCGTCGAAGCCCTCCTTGGTGGCCTCGGGCGAGGACCAGTCCTGGGAGTGCGCGACCACGTCGGGGAGGATCGCCGCAAGGCGAGTCTTGGTCGAGATGAGGACCTTGGTCTCCTCGGGGGTCAGGCTGGCGTAGAACTCTTCGAGGGCGGGCGCCATCGTGCCGCCGAGAACGCCGGCGGCACGCAGGGACTCCAGTGCGTTGAAGGTCATGTTTCCACCCTTTCGCTGTCACGATCGATACGGGGACGCCACCGAGACTGCGCGTGGCGGATCGGTGAAACAACCCCACGAATGTGGGTTGCGGCGGAGGAGCGGCGGCGACATACGCGCGCGGGCGACCACGCGTCCGGGCCCGGATCGGGGGGCCAGGAACCTGCTGTCCGCGGGTGGTTGACGATCTCCATAGCGTGCCTCACCCTCATTCCACGGCTGTTGTGAAGCTCATGTGAAGCGAACGTGGAAATCGGCAGCGGAGACCCTTGACACGCCCAGCCGGCGGCCGACGGCCCGCCGGACGACCCGAGAGGTGCGATGAATCCCATCGGCTTCGGTCTCGTGCACATATCGCTCCTGCCAGACTTCGTCTGCCGCACGGATCAGAGGGTCGCCGACCTCAGCGACATCCAGCAGCGACTCGTGGCGGCCCTGGTGCTCAGCGACCGCCCGATGCGCCGCGGAGACCTCGCCGCGCGGCTCTGGCCGGACGTCCCGCCGGACCGTGCCGCGACGCGATTACGCCAGACGCTGTGGCGCCTGAACCAGGCGACGGCCGGCGGGCTGTTGCACGCCTCGCACACCACCGTGTCCCTCGCCGACCACGTCGAGGTGGACTACCGGGCGGCGGCGAGGCTGATTTCGACCGTGTCCGGGGCGGGTCCGCAGGCCGTGAGCGACGACCAGCTGCCGCACGCGTGGAGCGTGCTGCGCCACCCCCTGCTGTACGGCTGGGACCACGACTGGCTCGCGCCGTTCCAGGAGAAGTGGGAACTGCAGCGCGTCCAGACGCTGGAGCACCTCGCCGAGAAGTTCCTGCAACGGCGCCAGCACTCCGCGGTCCTCGAACTGGCCGACGCGGCGGCCCAGGCCGACCCGCTGCGGGAGGGGCCCCGGCGCATAGCCGTCCAGTCGTGCCTCTGGGTCGGCGAGGTGGCCGACGCGCACCGCCGGTACCGCCGTTACCGGGAGCTGCTGTTCTCGGAGCTGGGCGTGGCCCCGAGCGGCGCCATCCCGCGGCTGCTGAGACAGGACCGCGAGCGCCAGCTCGCCATGACGGCGGAGTACTGACATGACGGCAGTACTTGCATGAAGGCAGTACTTGCATGACAGCAGTACTCGCCGCCGTCAGTACGCGCACGGCGGCGCGGCCCCGGCCGGGGGCCGTCGTGCCGCGCAGCGGCACGACGGCATCCTCCCCGCCCGGGTTCAACGCAGGTCGGCCCCCGCGGTGGTGTCGTCGAAGAAGCCGCCCGACTGGTGCTGCCACAGCTTGGCGTAGGCGCCTTCCGCGGCCAGCAGTTCCCGGTGCGTGCCCTGCTCGACGATGTGCCCGCGGTCGAGGACGACGAGCTGGTCCATGGTGGCGACCGTACTGAGACGGTGTGCCACCACCAGCGCCGTCCGGCCGGCCATGAGCCGCCACAGCGCGTCCTGGACCAGGATCTCGCTCTCGGAGTCCAGGGCGCTGGTCGCCTCGTCGAGCAGCAGGATCGGTGCGTCGCGCAGGATCGCCCGGGCGAGGGCGACCCGCTGGCGCTGTCCGCCGGACAGCTTCACCCCGCGCTCGCCCACCATGGTGTCGAAGCCCTCCTCGAGGGCGTCGGCGAACTCCGTGACGTGCGCCGCCTCGGCGGCACGGCGGATCTCGGCGTCGGTGGCGTCGGGGCGGGCGAACGCGATGTTGTCCCGCAGCGTGCGGTGGAACATCGCCGGGTCCTGGGGAACGTAGGCGATCAGGCTGCGCAGGTCGGCCTGGCAGAGCCTGCTGATGTCCTGCCCGCCGATCAGGATGCGGCCTGCGCCGATGTCCGTCATCCGCAGCAGCAGCCGGGTGAGCGTGGTCTTGCCGCCACCCGACCGGCCGACGAGGCCGATCTTCGATCCGCTGGGCACGGCCAGGTCCAGGCCGTCGAAGAGCGCCGCCGCTCCCGCGTGGGCGAAGGTCACCCGCTCGAAGCGCACATCGGCGGCCTGCGAGCGCAGCGGCTCCGGCTCGACCGGGTCGAGCACGGTCGGCGGGGTCAGCAGCAGTTCGGTGAACTGCGCTGCCTCCGTCATCGAGCTCTCCAGGCGGCGGTAGATCTGGTTGAACTCGAACATGATCCGCGTCGCGTTGGCGTAGTAGGTGAAGGCCACGATGACCGCCTCCACGCCGTGCGCGCCGCCGCCGAGCACGATGGCGAGCATCAGACCCAGCACATTGGTCAGTACGGACATCGGCGCGACCAGCGTGTCGATGCGCAGGTTGCCGTAGTCCCACGAGCGCAGCGTGAGCCGGCGCGACTCCGCGACGCGGGACCGGTGCTCGGCGGCCTCGCGCGACTCGGCGGCGAACGCCCGGACCGTGTCCATGTTCATCAGGCTGTCCGCCACGTGCCCCGACACCCTGGCGATCGCCTCCTCCCGCTGGGCCACGAGCGCCTGGCGGCGACGGATCAGCGGTGCCACGCACAGCCCCGTGACCGCGATCATCGTCAGGAGCCCCACGACGAGCAGGGGGTCGTACTGCCACAGCACCACCGACGCGAACACCAGGGGCACGAAGCTGCCCATGACCGAGAACGTCAGCGTGTCGACGAACTCCTCGAAGCGGGAGGCGAAGCTCAGGACCCGCTTCGTCAGCGATCCGGCGAAGTTGTCGTGGAAGAACGCGGCGTCCTTGGCGAACAGCTCGTCCATGCCGGTCACGTACAGCTGCTCGATGCCGCGGGCGTCGAGGCGGTTCAGGCAGTGCAGCCCGATGCGCCACGCCGCCTCCGCGAGCAGCAGCACCCCGGCGAAGGCGAGGACGTAGGGCATCGTCCAGGCGATGGCGCCGCCGCCCGCGTTCCCCGCGGCGATCCGGCCGACGAGCTTCGCGACGACCAGTGGCGCGATGTAGTGGATGCCGATGTTGCCCAGCGCCGGGAGCAGCATCGCGGGCACCGTCAGCCGCTTGAGGCGGACCAGCTCCCGTCCGTAGTAACGAAGCGCGAGGAGTACCGGACTCCTGCGCGGCGGACTTCCATTCGAGGAACTTCCGTGCGATTCGGGCGATCCCATCCCAACCCTGCCTTGTCGGACCGTCAGGTCAGGAGACGGAGTGTCCCGCACGGGCGCCCGTACGGTCCAAGGCTTTTCCTCCCACCGTCCAGAACCGGCCGAACCCCACAGAAATCCGGCTGCCGTTCGACTGGCGTACCCGTCGGCGTCACGCCAGGCTCCCTCTCCGGCATCCCGGGCACGCTGTGCTGGGGGTGCTCAACCACCCCTCAAAACGCAGAGGTCGTTCCCGTCATGGCAGAACTCAACCGCCGCCGCTTCCTGCAGCTCGCCGGTGGCACCACCGCCCTCACGATGCTGGGCGAGAGCATCGCGCGCGCCGCCGCCATCCCCGCCCAGGGGACCACCGGCTCCATCGCCGACGTGCAGCACATCGTGGTGCTCATGCAGGAGAACCGTTCCTTCGATCACTACTTCGGTGCGCTGCGCGGCGTCCGCGGGTTCGGCGACCCGCGCCCGGTGACCCTGCCCAGCGGCAAGTCCGTCTGGCACCAGTCCGACGGCACGAAGGAGACGCTGCCCTTCCGGCCGCCCTCCGAGGACCTCGGCATGGAGTTCCTCCAGGGCCTCAACCACGACTGGGCGGGCGGCCAGAGCGCCTTCAACCAGGGCAGGTACGACAACTGGGTGCCCGCCAAGACGCCCGCGACCATGGCCCATCTGACACGCCAGGACATCCCCTTCCACTACGCCCTGGCCGACGCGTTCACCGTCTGCGACGCCTACCACTGCTCGTTCATCGGCTCCACCGACCCCAACCGCTACTACCTCTGGTCGGGCCACACCGGCAACGACGGCAAGGGCGGCGGCCCGGTCCTCAACAACGCCGAGGCCGGCTACGGATGGACCACCTACCCCGAGCGCCTGGAGGCCGCCGGGATCTCCTGGAAGGTCTACCAGGACATCGGCGACGGCCTCGACGCCGCCGGCTCCTGGGGCTGGATCAACGACGCCTACCGCGGCAACTACGGCGACAACTCCCTCCTCTACTTCGACAACTACCGCGGCGCACGGCCCGGCGACCCGCTGTACGACAAGGCCCGCACCGGTACGGACGCCAAGGCGGGCGAGGGGTACTTCGACCGGCTGCGCGCCGACGTCGCCGCCGGCACGCTGCCCCAGGTCTCCTGGATAGCCGCCCCCGAGGCGTTCAGCGAGCACTCCAACTGGCCCTCGAACTACGGCGCCTGGTACATCGCGCAGGTGCTGGACGCCCTCACCTCCAACCCCGACGTGTGGGCCCGTACCGCTCTGTTCATCACCTACGACGAGAACGACGGCTTCTTCGACCACGTCGTCCCGCCCTACGCCCCCGCCAGTGCCGCGCAGGGTCTGTCGACCACGCCCACCTCCCTGGACGTCTTCCCCGGCGCCGCCGGATACGTCGCGGGGCCGTACGGACTGGGCCCGCGCGTACCGATGCTCGTGGTCTCCCCGTGGAGCACCGGCGGCTACTCCTGCTCCGAGACCTTCGACCACACCTCGGTCATCCGCTTCATGGAGAAGCGGTTCGGCGTGCGGGAGCCCAACATCTCGCCCTGGCGCCGTGCCGTCTGCGGAGACCTCACCTCCGCCTTCGACTTCGCCCGCAAGGACCCCGCCGCGGCCCCGCTGCCCGACACCGGCGCCTGGTACCCGCCGGACCGCGAGCGGCACCCCGACTTCCGGGCCACCCCGCCGGCCAAGGGCGCCGTGCCGCGCCAGGAGAAGGGCCTGCGCCAGACCCGTGCGCTGAAGTACGCCCCGTACGTGGACGGTTCGGCGCTGGTCGGGCAAGGCGCCTTTCGGCTGACGTTCAGCGGCGGCCCGGCCCTGGGCGCGCAGTTCTACGTCACCTCCGGCAACCGCACCGACGCCCCCTGGACGTACACCACCGAAGCCGGCAAGTCGATCGCGGACACCTGGAACACCCGCTACTCGGCCGGGTCCACCGACCTGACCGTGCACGGCCCCAACGGCTTCCTGCGCGGCTTCCGCAACCCCGGCAGCACGCCCGGCCCCGAGGTCACCGCACGGCACAACGCCGCCACCGGGAACCTGGACCTCACCCTCACCAATGCCGGAGGGGCCACCGCCGCGCTGACGCTCACCAACGCCTACGGCGGCGGACCGAAGCGCCTCACCGTCGCCAGGGGCGCGACCGTGACGTACAGCGTCCCGCTGAAGAACACGCGGCGCTGGTACGACGTGACGGTCACCGCGTCCGGGACACCGGGCTTCCTGCGGCGCTTCGCCGGCAAGGTCGAGACGGGCGCGGCCGGCCTGTCGGACCCGGCGATCCTGACGGACCAGTCCTCCTGACGGGGTCCGGCCCGGCCGCTACGCGCACGTGCGGTCCGCGGCGGCGGGAGAGGCCGGGGCCAGGGCTGAGCCGGACACGGAGGAGGCCCGGATCCATGGGATCCGGGCCTCCTGCGGCAGTAGCGGGGACAGGATTTGAACCTGCGACCTCTGGGTTATGAGCCCAGCGAGCTACCGAGCTGCTCCACCCCGCGTCGGTGAACCTGACTCTACGGCACTCCGGGACGTGCGGTGACCACGGCATCGAGGAGGGTCTCGGCCGCGGCGGTGCGGGTGTAGAGGACGGAGCGGCCGGCGCGGTGGGCGCTGACGAGGCCCGCGTCGCGCAGCGCGGTGAGGTACTGGGAGACCCCGGCGGTGGAGAGCCCGGTGCGCCGGGCCAGCTGCGTCGTGGAGGCCGGGGTCTCCAGTTCGGTCAGCAACAGGGTCCGTGAGCGGCCGAGTACGGCGGCGAGGGCGTCACCCCGGGGAGCGTGCCGCGTCTGCCACAAGGAGCCGACACCACGGGCCTGATAGGCGAGCTGAGGTGGATCCGGCGGTGTCGTACGGGTGCGCAGCCCCCGGCCGGTGAAGGCCGTGGGGATCAGCAGCAGCCCGGTGCCTGCCGTCTCGCGGGTCAGCGGCTGCTTGCGGTGCGCCATCCGCAGCCCGTTGTCGTCCCAGATCAGCGAGGCGTGCAGGTCGTTGAAGAGGCGGTGCGCGCCGTACTCGGCGACCGTGCGGGCCCGGTAGAAGACGTCGGCGTCCAGCATCGTCCGGATCCGCGCCCAGTACGGGGCCAGCGCCAGCTCCCAGTACGCTTCGAGCTCGTCCGTGACCTTCGCCAGGCGGGTCCGCGGATCGGCGTGCAGCAGCCGCAGTCGAGGACCGAGGCCGCCCTGATGACGGGCCAAGTGGTCGAGGTCCTGGCGCACCCGGTCGGCGGACGAGGCCCGGATCGCCTCCCACTCCGCCTCCGGTGCGGGAGCCGGCCCGACGGGGGCCGGGTTGAGGAAGTCGGGGACGTATCCGGTGGGCGGGATCAGCTCCGAGAGCCAGCCGCGATCAAGCCCGGCGGCGATCAGGCGCGGGCGTACCTGGTCGGCCCAGGACCGGTGGAGTGGATGCGCCGTGCCGGACCGCAGCAGCCGGAAGCTGGGCGCCACCTCCCACATCGGCGAGACGGCGAACCGCACCTGCGCCAGATCGCTCGCCGAGAACGCCAGCTCCGCCAAGACGACCACCCCAATGGATTCAGGCATGTGTGAATCAATGGCGTGCCACCCTATCGGGTGGAGATCATCCCACCATGACCACACAGACGATCAACGCGGCGGCATCGGGCACCTGGACGCTCGGAGACCGCACGGTCAACCGGATCGGTTTTGGCGCGATGCGCCTTCCGCAGACCGGCGAGGCGTTCGCGGCCGATGCCGTCCCGCGCGACCGCGACCAGGCGACAGCGGTATTGCGTCGCGCGGTCGAGCTCGGCGTCAACCACATCGACACCGCCGCGTTCTACTTCTCGCCGCTGCGCTCCGCCAACGAGCTGATCAACCGGGCGCTGGCCCCTTACCCGGACGACCTCGTCATCACCACCAAGGTCGGCCCCGGCCGCGATCCCTCGGGGCAGTGGCTACCGCACGCCGCTCCCGAGCAGCTGCGCGGCCAGGTCGAGGAGAACCTGCGCCAGCTCGGCCGCGACCACCTCGACGTAGTGAACCTGCGCATCGTCGGCACCGACTCGATCGCCGAACGCTTCGGCGCACTCGCCGAACTGCGCGAGGCCGGGCTCATCCGCCACCTGGGCCTGTCCAACATCCACCCCCATCACCTCGCCGAGGCCCGGACCATCGCACCCGTGGTCTGCGTCCAGAACATGTACGGCATCGGCGCGTCACCGGAACAGGCGGAGCTCCTGGAAGTCTGCGGTGAACAGCGCATCGCGTTCGTGCCGTTCTACTCGATCGCCGGCAACGGACGCACGGCCGGCGCGACCACCGACGACAGCGGCGAGGTGCACGCCGTCGCCCGCGCCCACGGCGTGAGCGCGGCCCAGATCCGGCTGGCCTGGACCCTGCACCAGGGCCCCCACGTCCTGGCCATCCCCGGCACCGGCGATCCCGACCACCTCGCCCAGAACGTGGCCGCCGGCTCCCTGCGCCTGTCCGGGGAGGAACTCACCGCCCTGGACGCCCCCCGTCGCGAAGCGGCATGAACAAGACCCTCGACGCTGATCGGGCGGGGGCCGCCACGGCCGGGGCGGGGCTCCCCGTCATGGTGCGGATCCACGGCGGCGCCTTCACCACCGGCTCCTCCGCCGCGACCGCCTACGACGGGGCCACCTCGCCCGTGACGGCGTCGTCTGCCTCACCCTCAACTACCGCCTGGGCGTGGACGGTTTCGGCTGCATCCCCGACGCTCCGCTACCCGCCAATTGGGGAGTGCGCGACCAGATCTTCGCCCTGGAGTGGGTCCGGGAGAACATCGCCGCCTTCGGCGGGAACCCCGACGACGTCACCGACGACCATCGTCTCCTGCGGCATGTCCCTGATGCCCGTGATCGACGGGGACCTGATCACCCGGCGCCCCAAGGCCGTCCTCTCGTGTGTGAGAGAACGGCCTCCAACCTGCATAAAGCATGGTCGGGACGACAGGATTTGAACCTGCGACCCCTTGGCCTCCAGTGGCCCACCCGGATGATCTGCACGGGCTCAAGTTGTGTACGGAGAGATCTATCGTGTGGCATCGCGCACACCGTGTGGTCCCCAACTGGTCCCCAGGGACGCCTCAGAGGAGTACTCGCGGCAGACCCCTCCGAGGCAGCCAAGGTGGGCACGAGCCGCAACTCACCCCGATGGTCAGTGGCGGTCGATAGCCTGCGTGCGTGCCGTCCGCACGCGGAGAAGTCCGCATCGTTCCCCTCGGTAGGACATTCACCGACGAGGTCCCGCTGGGACCGACGGAAAAGATCCCCCTCAGTTGTCACACCTCTGCGTCAGGCAAGGGCAAACTCCATGGCACGCCGCAGTGCAGGACACTGAGCCTCCGCCAACTTGAAGTCGCTGATCAGAGGGCTGGTGTGATCGGCTCGCGGTGTACTCGCGCAGGTCGTGGGCAGCAGTCCGCGGAGAAGATCGTCCGTCAGCGGTTGACTTCGAGGTTCGTCAGGAGGAGGAGTAGGGCGCGCAGGAGTTGGGTGGCGCGGGCGGGGTCGGTGCGGAGCTTGGTGAGGATCCGCCAGTTCTTGTCGTTGTCCAGGCCGCGGAACCCGAGGTCGGCCGCCCCGTCGTCAGTCGGCGCCGGGGAAGCTGACGAGCAGCTCTTTGCGGCCGATCAGTCCGGCTCCCTCGCCCATGAGAGTGACCTTGGCGAGAGGGCCGTGCCGCTTGGTCTCCGGTCGGGGCGGATACCAGCTCAGCGCGGTCAGCCGCACCTCGACACCGGGTGTACCGACGGCCCGGAACACCATCCCCACCTCCGGCTCGCCGGTGAATGCCTCCGCAACGCACACCAGCTCCTCCTCAGAACTCTTCGCGATCTGGAACACGGAGATTCGCGCGGCAGCCGGCGGTGCCGGTTGGGCGGCGATCGCGTCGATGATCAGCTCGATGTCTTCCGAGGCGGCAACGCAGAATGCCTGATCGTTCTGACTGATTTCGCCTCTGAGGTCGTTCCAGTCCCCATCCGGTCCGCCTTCGGTGATCAGCCGCGACGGCACAAGCACGGAGTTCTTCTTTTCCGTGAAGGACCAGCCAATGTTCCGTGGTGCCTCGCGTGCCACGGAGTGGAACATCTCCTGCAGTTCGGGATGAGGTTCGCTGAAACGCCAGCCGAGCGAGGGAAGCTGGATCAGCCCGGTGATGTTGTTCGTTTCGCTCATGGACTTCATCCAGACCACCGGAGCGAATCGTTCGAGGGCGTTCCTGGCCCGATGGAAGCGCGATGGCCGGTCTCCGTCGCCCTTCATCGCCACTCCGTCTCCCTGTGCAGTCTTCTCAACTCTCCGAGGTCGGCCTCGCCGTTCAATCCTATGACCCGCTCACCGTTCTGGGATCGAAGTGCCCTCTCGTAGTCTCCCCGTGGAATCGGGTCCAGACTCAAGGTCGGGTCGTATGTGTACCGGCCGTCGGTGTACACCTGATGGAATACATAGTCTGCGTTGGTGATTCCGTTGGCCCCGGCCTCAGGAGTTTTGATGTTCCCCGATGGGGTGATGCAGTGGACGATCTCCCCTTCGCCCTCCGCCCGCTTCATGATGAAGGTCGATATTTCGGTGCAGTCGATGTACTCGCCCCGGGGCGCCGACCGCATCGCGTCGACAAGGCTCTGCTTCGGCGCGTGGTCCGGGTGCGGCTCCCGGAAGTCGAACGGGCCACGCTCCGGGCACTC
This sequence comes from Streptomyces sp. NBC_00435, assembly GCF_036014235.1. Lineage (GTDB taxonomy): Bacteria > Actinomycetota > Actinomycetes > Streptomycetales > Streptomycetaceae > Streptomyces. The sequence continues at coordinate 6,960,589 of NZ_CP107924.1, read as the reverse complement.
GTCCGGGGCCAGGCCCATGTGGTCGGACCGGGTGTGGAGGTTGTGGACGTAAGCCGCAGGGTTGGGGGCCGGGGACAGGCCGAGGCGGTCCGGGGTGAGGTAGCGGGCCGTTTCGGGGTCGTAGGTGCGGAAGAGGTTGTGGTGGAGGCCGGACTCCGGGTCGTAGTACTGGCCCGGGAAGCGGAGTGGGGTGCAGGCCGTCGCGTCGCGGTTCCAGGTGGTGGTGCCCCACGGTGTGCTGCGGGTGCGCCAGGCTGTGCTGCCGTCCTCGGCCAGGAGCTCGCTCGGCGTGCCGACCAGGTCCGTGACGATCGCGAAGAAGCGGTCGTCGACCGTATCGTCGTCGATGTGCTCGGTCTGGGTGAGGGGGTGGAGCCCCTTGTGGGTCCAGGTGAGGGTGAGCGGGCCGCTGGTCTGTGCGCAGAGGGTGGTGCCGTCCCAGGTGAAGAGCGTTTCCTCGACCACTGTGCCATCGGCTGCGAGGCGCTGCTTTGCCGTGCGGCGGCCCAGCGGGTCGTAGGTGTAGCGCCAGCGCGTGCCGTCCGGGGTGATGACGGCCGCGAGCTGGTCTTCCGCGTTCCACTCGTAGCGCCAGGTCTCCGGTTTGCGGGAGAGCCTGGTCTTCTGCCGCAGGGTGACCCGGTCCAGGGCGTCGTGCTCGCAGCGGACGGCGCCCGCGCGGGTGATACGGGTGCCTGAGTAGGTGCGTCCGCCCTGGGATTCCGTGCCCGGGTGGCGCTCCGGCCAGGTGGCGTGGGTCTGGTTGCCCGCCTCGTCGTAGGCGTAGCGCTCCGACCAGCGAGCGGCATCGACTGCGGTGACGCGGGCCACCGTGTCGAGGGTGAAGGTGCGCGGGCCCGTCAGAGAGTCGTCGATGCCGGTGAGACAGCCGTCGGCCCGGTAACCGTAGCCGCGGCGCTGGAGGGTGCGTCCGTCCTGGCCGATGACCGTCTGGGCGGTGAGTCGGCCGGCGAGGTCGTACTCCTGGGTGAGGGAGAGGCCCGCGCCCACGGTACGGGCCAGTTCCCGACCGGTTGCGTCTCGTTCGAAGGCGAGTGTGCGGCCTGCGGTGCTCAATGCGGTGCGGCGGCCGAGGGTGTCGTAAGTGAATGTGAGGGTGCGCGCGTCGAAGTCCGTCTCCACTGCAGTCGGCCCGTCGCGTCGTACGCGTAGCGCCAGCTCAGGCCCTCGGGGTTGGTGACCGCGACCAGGCGGAGTTCAGTGTCGTGGGTGAAGGAGTACCGGGCTCCATCCGGCGCCGTGCGGGCGGTGAGGAGGTCGAAGTCGCCGTACTCGAAGGCCGTCACCCCGCCCGCCGCGTCCGTGTGGGTCAGGCAGTTCCCCTCGCCGTCGTAGGTCCACGATTCGCAGCTCCCGTCGGCGCTGATCCGGCGCAGGAGACGGCCCTCGACGCTCCAGGCCAGCTGGGTCGTACGGCCTGAAGGGTCGGTGATCGTGCTGGGACGGCCGCAGGAGTCGCGGGTATGGGCCGTCGTCCCGGCCCCGGGATCAGTGACCGAGACGAGCCGGCCCGCCGGGTCGCAGCGGACTGTGGTCGTGTGGCCGAGGGCGTCCGTCACCGCGGCCAGGCGGCCGCGGCCGTCGTAGCCGAAACGGGTCGTGGCTCCGGACGGATCCGTCTCAGCGACCACCTGGGCGTGGTCGTTGATCACGTACAGGGTTCGGTTGCCCAGGGAGTCGGTGTGGGTGGTGAGGCCGTGCTCGTAGGCGAACCGGACGTTCAGGTGGCCGTTGGTGCCTGACTGAGCGATGCAGCGATGCCGCTCGTCGTAGACGTACTCGAAGTGACGGTCGTTGGTGTCCGCCCAGGAGGTGATCCGGCCCAGCTCGTCTTAGGCGAAGCTCAGCGGGACGCCCGAGGAGTTGGTTACCTCCGCGAGGTGGCCGTCCACGTAGCCGTGGCGCAGGATCTCGGTAAGCCGTCGACACCATCGACGACGCACTCACCGAAGCCGAGGAGACCGGTCGCCGGACGGACCGGCCAGCGTGGCTGCGACCACCAGGACTCCGGACATGGAAAAGGCCGCCCTCTCATGGATGAGAGAACGGCCTCCGACCTGCATAAAGCAAAGTCGGGACGACAGGATTTGAACCTGCGACCCCTTGACCCCCAGTCAAGTGCGCTACCAAGCTGCGCCACGTCCCGATGTGCTTCTGATCTGGGGTTTCCCCCGTCCCTGCGGCACATGCAGAACATTACCCCACGACGCGGGGTGTGCATGCACCAGTAATCGGCGGCAGGCAGGATGAGGAGGTGAACGCACGGGATCGGGACGGTGAGGGGCGGGCGCGCAGTGCGCGGCCCAGGGACGGGCTGGGGCGACCCCTGCCCTACGGGGCCGAGGGCGTGGAGCGGCAGCCCGAGGGGGTGGTGCGCACACCGGCCGGGACCCTCGCCGAGGCGCAGCGGCTGCTGGACGCAGGGATGCCGTTCCACGCGCACGAGGTGTTCGAGGACGCCTGGAAGTCCGGGCCCGAGGCCCAGGCGCCACTGTGGCGGGCGCTCGCGCAGCTGGCGGTCGGCCTGACGCACGCCGCGCGCGGGAACGCCGTGGGCGGAGCGCGCCTGCTGCGCCGCGGAGCCGATGCCCTGGCCGGGCTCCACGGGGCCGGGGGCACTGCCGTCCCCGCGGTGGACCTGGCCGGAATCGTTGGCTGGGCGCGGGCGCTGGCCGGGCGGGTGGAGGGCGGCGCCGTCGTCGACGCGGCGACCGAGGCGCCGCGCCTCACGGGCTGAGCGGCGGCTGCGAACCGCCCGGCCGGGGGCCTACGCGGGCTGGAGCAGGTCCCAGCGGTTGCCGTAGAGGTCCTGGAAGACGGCGACCGAGCCGTACGTCTCGTGGCGCGGCTCCTCGAGGAAGCGCACGCCCTCGGCCGTCATCCGGGCGTGCTCGGCGGCGAAGTCGTCGGTGTGGAGGAAGAAGCCGACGCGGCCGCCCGTCTGGTCGCCGACCCGGGAACGCTGGTCGTCGTTCTTCGCCAGGGCCAGGAGCAGGGCGGACTCCGCGGCGCCCTGCGGGCGGACCACGACCCATCGGGAGCCGTCCGGGCGCGCGGTGTCCTCGACGAGGTCGAAGCCGACGGCGCGGGTGTAGAAGTCGATGGCCTCGTCGTAGTCGTGGACCACGAGGGCGGTGAGGGCGATGTGTGCGGACATGCCCCTCATTGTGCGCCGAGGAGTACGACCTCCAGGGTGCGGGGGCCGTGCACGCCCTCCACCCGGTCCAGCTCGATGTCGCTGGTGGCGGAGGGGCCCGAGATCCAGGTCAGGGGCCGGACGGGGTCCAGCAGGGGCAGCGCCTGCGGGACCGAGTCCACCACCTGGCCGGGGACCCGGACGACGCAGATGTGGTGGTCCGGGATCAGGGTGATCCGGCGTCGCCCCTGCCCGGGGCCGCCGTCGAGGACGATCGTCCCGGTCTCGGCGATCGCCAGCGTGCAGCCGGTCACCACGCTGTCCACCGCGTCCAGTTGGTAGGTGGTGGAGGCGGCCCTGTCCTGGATCCGGGTCGGGTCGACGGCCGCCGTCCAGTGCGGCGGCAACCCGGCCGGTACCAGGACCGACTCGGAACCCCGCTCGGCGAGGAGCCGCATCAGCAGCATGGTGATGCCGTCCTCGTCCACCCGGTGGACCTTCGCCCGGTACTCCGTGAGGTTCGCGGCGAGGAGGTCGACGGTCTCGGCCGGGGTGCGGGCGCCGTGGACCTGGAGGTAGTCCCGGGGGATCGCGGAGTCCGGGCGCGGCTCCGGCAGGGCCCGCCGGATGCGGGCCAGGATGAGGTCCTTGGCGCTCATGGGCGTCCTTCCCGTTCCCGCGCCGCCCACCAGTCGCGGAACGAGCGCTCCGGGAGCTCCGGCAGCTCCCGACTGTCCGTCCAGGCGCGCCCGGGCCCAGGTAGCCGGCGCGGCCTCAGCCGGCGTGCCCGGGCCAGCAGCCGCTCCCCCGCGCGCAGCGCGCCGGGGCGGTCGAGGAGGAGCCGGGCGGCCCGCATCGCGGCCCGTTCGGCGGCGTGGCCCCGCGCCGGGCGGATCCGGACGCGGACCCCCTCGCGGGTCACCGGGCCGCCCTGGGCGACGCGTTCGCGGAGGTGGACCAGTACCTCGGGAATGTCGATGGCGACGGGACAGACCTCGTAGCAGGCCCCGCACAGGGTGGAGGCGTAGGGCAGGGTGGCGTCGATCGCGCTGCCCGTGCCCCGGAGCTGGGGACTGAGGACGGCGCCGATCGGGCCGGGGTAGACGGAGCCGTAGGCGTGGCCGCCGGCGCGCTCGTAGACGGGGCAGACGTTGAGGCAGGCGGAGCAGCGGATGCAGCGCAGGGCCTGGCGGCCGACCTCGTCGGCGAGGGTGTCGGTGCGGCCGTTGTCGAGCAGGACGAGGTGGAAGGCGGCGGGCCCGTCCCCGTCGGCCCCTTTCGACGGCCCCAGCCCGGTCCACATCGTCGTGTACGGATTCATCCGCTCGGCCGTCGAGGAGCGCGGCAGCGTCTGGAGGAAGATCTCCAGGTCCCGGAAGGTCGGGATCACCTTCTCGATGCCCACGACCGAGATCAGGGTCTCGGGCAGGGTCAGGCACATCCGGCCGTTGCCCTCGGACTCGAGGACGACCATCGTGCCGGTCTCGGCGACCATGAAGTTGGCGCCGGACACGGCGACTTTGGCGCGCAGGAACTTCTCGCGCAGGTGGAGGCGGGCCGCTTCGGCGAGTTCGCGCGGGTCGTCGCCCAGTCCCTCCGGGGCCGCACGTCCCCAACCGCCCATCTCCGCGGCGAAGATGTCGCGGATCTCACCGCGGTTGCGGTGGATTGCCGGGACCAGGATGTGGGAGGGCCGGTCGTGGCCCAGCTGGACGATGAGCTCGGCGAGGTCGGTCTCGTACGCGGCGATGCCGGCCGACTCCAGGGCCTCGTTCAGGCCGATCTCCTGGGTGGCCATGGACTTGACCTTGACGACCTCCCGCTCCCCGGTGGCCAGGACCAGCTCCGTGACGATCCGGTTCGCCTCGTCCGCGTCGGCCGCCCAGTGGACGGTGCCGCCCGCGGCGGTGACGGAGGCCTCCAGCTCCAGCAGGTACCGGTCGAGGTGCGCCAGCGTGTGGTCCTTGACCGCCTTGCCGGCCGCGCGCAGCCGGTCCCAGTCCTCCAGCTCGGCGACGGCGAGCGCCCGCTTGTCGCGGATCGTGTGCGTGGCGTGGCGCAGGTTGGCGCGCAGCACCTCGTCCCGGACGGCCTCGCGCGCGGCCTCCGGGAAGGCCGGCATACCGACGAATGTGCCGGCCGGCCCCGTCGGCCCCGCACCCGTCCCCCTGCCCGTACCCGTCATCGCAGCGGTTCCCCCTGCTCGGTCGCGGCCAGGATCTCGGCGAGGTGCAGTGCCCGCAGGGGGGCGCCCTCGCGCCGCAGGATTCCGTCCAGGTGGACGAGGCAGGAGTTGTCGGCCCCGCAGAGCACTTCGGCGCCCGTGGCCACCGCGCCCGCGACCTTGTCGGCGCCCATCGCGGCCGAGACGTCCGGGTTCTTGACGGCGAAGGTCCCGCCGAAGCCGCAGCACTCCTCGGCGCCGGGCAGTTCGCGCAGTTCCAGGCCGCGCACCGCGGCAAGCAGCCGCCGGGGCCGGTCCCCGAGCCCGAGGGCCCGCAGACCGTGGCAGGACGGGTGGTAGGTGACGGTGTGCGGGAAGTACGCGCCCACGTCCGTCACCCCCAGGACGTCCACCAGGAACTCGGTGAGCTCGTACACCCGCGGCACGAGGCCTTCGGCCAGCGCGGCCAGGCCCGCGCCCCGCCCCTCCGCCTCGGCCGCGCGCCCGATCCGCGGGTAGTGGCCGCGGATCATGGCCGCGCAGGAACCCGAGGGGGTGACGACGTACTCGTACCCGGCGAAGGCCTCGGCGGTCCGCCGGACCAGCGGTTCGGCCTCGTGCCGGTAGCCGGTGTTGTACTGCGGCTGCCCGCAGCAGCTCTGCGCGGCGGGGAAGTCCACGGTGACCCCGAGCCGCTCCAGGAGGCGGACCACGGCGATGCCGGTGCGCGGGTACAGCGCGTCGTTGACGCAGGTGACGAACAGGGCGACGCGCATGACGGGCAGAATAGCCCGGTGAAGAAGTTCTCAGTGATCGGCATCGGCGCGGGCGACCCGGACCACCTGACCCTCCAGGCGGTCAGGGCGATCGGCGCGGCGGACGCATTCCTCATCCTGGAGAAGGGGGAGGAGAAGGCGGATCTGACCGGGCTGCGGCGGGCGATGCTCGACGCGCACGCCCGCCCCGGACACCGGCTGGTGGAGGGCCGCGACCCCGACCGCGACCGGACCCCCTCCGACTACACGCCCACCGTGGACGGCTGGCGCAGCGCACGGGCCGAGATCTTCGAGCGGTTCATCGCCGAGGAGCTGGCGGAGGGCGAGACGGGAGCGTTCCTGGTGTGGGGCGATCCCTCGCTCTACGATTCCACGCTCGCGATCCTCGACGAGGTTCTGGAGAAGGGCCGGGTCGCCTTCGAGCACGAGGTCGTCCCGGGCATCAGCAGCATCTCCTCGCTGCTGGCCCGGCACCGGACCAACCTCAACCGGGTCGGCCGCCCGGTCCAGATCACCACCGGCCGCCGCCTGGCGGAGGGCTGGCCGGCCGATGTGGACGACGTGGTGGTGATGCTGGACGCCCGGCACGCCTTCACCGCCCTCCTCGACCAGGACCTCTACATCTACTGGGGGGCCTACGTCGGCACCCCCGACGAGATCCTGGTCTCGGGCAAGCTGGCTGAGGTCGCCGGCCGGATCGAGGAGCTGCGCACCGAGGCCCGCGCCCGCAAGGGCTGGATCATGGACACGTACCTGCTCCGGCGCGGCTAGGTCGTGTGCGTTGTCCGGACCTACGGCAGGTAGGCGGGCAGGATCTCGGCGAGCCGCTCGTACTCCTCGGCCCGGTTGTAGATCTGCCCGCTGATGCGGATCCCGCCGCCGCCCGGCCAGGGCCAGATCAGTACCCGGATCCGCTGCTCGGCCGCGATCCGCTCGCGCAGCTCGCGGGCGTCGGCCGGGGTCTCGGCGACCCCGGGCGGCAGCAGCAGCGTGCGCAGGGCGAGCCCCTCGGTGTGCGGGAGCGCGGTGATCCCGGGGATCGCCGCGAGCAGGGCCGCGCCGTAGCCGGCGAGGGCGCTGTTGTGGGCCCGTACCTTGACGGCGTCGAGCTGCTCCAGGAGGTCGAGCCCGTCCGGGGCGGCGAGCCAGCCCGTGTAGTCGAAGGTGGCCCGGTTCTCGACCGAGCGCGGGAAGCCGTGGTGGTCCTCCCAGGAGGGCACCAGCGGCCGGACCCGGTCGCGGTGGCGGGGGGCGACGGACAGCAGCGCGGTGCCGGACGGGGCGTAGCCCCACTTGTGGAGGTTGCCGAACCAGAAGTCGGCTCCCCCGCCGAGGGGGTCGGGGAGCATGCCGGGGGCGTGGGCTCCGTCCACGATGGTGGTGATGCCCCGCTCCGCGAGTTCGGCGAGCAGCCGCGGCGAGGCGATGAGCCGGGCCGTGGGCGAGCTGATGTGGTCGAGTACGGCGACCCGGGTCCGCGGGGTGACCCCGGCCAGCACGGCTTCCCGTACGGCGTCCTCGTCGGGGAGGTGCGGGTCCAGGGCGACGGTGGTGACCGGGGCCCGGCGGGCGGCGGCCGCGACGACGGTGCCGTAGCCGTGGTCGGTGACCAGGATCTCGTCGCCGGCGGCGAACTCCACGGCGTCGAGGGCGACGTTGGCGCCCTCGGTGGCGTTGGAGATGAAGGCCAGCCCGTCCGGGTCGGCGCCGAGACGGGCGGCGATCCGGGACCGGGCCTCCACGAGTCGGTCGGGGGCGTCGAGGAAGAAGGCGTCGGGGTCGCCGTGCGCCTGCTCCCGCAGGGCCGCCTGCGTCTCCTGGACGGGTACGGGGACCGCGCCGAACGACCCGTGGTTGAGGTGGCTGACGGCGTGGTCGAGCCGGAACAGCCCGCGTCCGCCGGGGAATTCGGCGGGACGTATGGACCCGCCGGGCGAGCCGGCCCCGGCCGGCCCGGCGGCGCCGCCCCGGTCGACGTGGTCCGTGCGGCCGGTACGGCCGGTGCGGTCGGTACGGTCGGTACGGTCGGCGGGCTCTGCTGGCTCGGTCACGTGGACCTCCGTGGGTGCGGCGCGGCTGTCGGCCCGATCATGCCCCGACACCGCCCGGAGCGACACCCCCGCCCGCGGGCGGCGGGGCCGCGAAGGCCCGGCGGCACCGCAGGAGCAGCTCCCGTACGGCGGGCCCGTGCGCGTCGCGCCAGACCAGGCAGAGCAGGGCCGGGATCCGCACGTCGTCGATGGTCCGCGCGGTGAGCCGGTCGCGGTAGGAACCGGCCATCGAGGCGCTCAGGACGGCGACCCCCAGGCCCCGCGCGGCGAGGTCGGCCATGGCGTCGGACGCACCGGCCTCCAGGGCGATCGCGGGGTGCAGCCCCTGCGCGGCGCAGGCCCGGTCGAACACCGTACGCAGTCCCGTGCCCGGGGGCATGCAGATGAGCGGGTGGGAGCCCAGGTCGCGGAGGGTGACCCGGTCCGCGGTGGCCAGGGGGTGCCCGGGCGGCACCACCACGACGAGCCGCTCGCTGACGACGGTCAGCGCCTCCAGCCCGTCCGGGGTGGTGGCGGCGCTGCCGATGAGCGCGAGGTCGAGGGCGCCGGTGCGCACCGCCCGCACCAAGCGGTCGGAGTTGTCCTCCAGCAGGGCGATCTCCACGCCGGGGTGGGCCCGGTGGAAGTCCGCGAGGGCGTCGAAGAGCGGGGTGACGGTGCAGCCGACGACCATGCCGACGGTGAGGCGGCCGCGGATCAGGCCGGACACCTCCCCCACCGCCTGGGCGAGGGCCCCGGTGGCGGCGAGCGCGGTGCGCGCGTGTTCCAGGGCGGCCTGCCCGGCGGTGGTGAGGGTGGCGGTGCGGCCGGAGCGGTCGAAGAGCTCCGCGCCCAGCTCCTGTTCGAGGCGGCGGATCTGGGCGCTGACCCCGGACTGGCTGATGTGGACGCGCTCGGCCGCGCGGGTGAAGTTCTGTTCCTCCGCGACGGCGACGAAGTACTCGAGCTGCCTGAGTTCCATGACCAGCAATTCTAGTTCCCAGCACAACCAGCTGTTGGACTTCTGATCACGTGGCCGCGAGGCTTGGGGCACACCCGAGAAACCCCTGGCCCGAGCGGAGGAAGCAATGCCGGACGCAGCGCGGTTCGACTACGCGTCGTACGAGAAGGCCCTTCGGCCCGAGGACATCACCCGGCTGTTCGTCGAGCGGTCCAACGCCGGCGACGCGACCGGGGTCGCCGCCCTCTACGAGGAGGAGGCGGTGATGGCCTTCCCGCCCGGCGAGCTGACGGTGGGCCGCGAGGCGATCCGGGCCCTGTGGGCGAAGGTGCTGGAGCAGCGGCCCCGGTTCGCCCCGGAGCCGCCGCTGCCGACGCTGCTGAGCGACGGCATCGCCCTGACCTCCACACCGCCGAGCGACGGCACCGGGGCCCGCGCCCAGGTCGTTCGCCGCCAGCCCGACGGCAGTTGGCTCCGGCTGCTGGACCAGCCGGAGTTCGCCCCGGCCCCGACCCCGGCGGACGCGCGCGGCTGAACCCGGCGGACGCGCAGGGCCAGGGGCGGCCCGCTCGACCTGCGCACGGCCCCGCGCGGGGGCCGCGCACCCGGCGGGACGCGGGGAGGCGCGCCACAGCACTACGCGGCCGGCGGGCGCATCGTCTGGCGGAGCGTGGCGCCGGCGCCCAGTCCCGCGAGCCAGTCGTCCAGGTCGGCCATGGCGGGCGGGTCCAGGACGGACGGGTCCACCGTCGTGCGGAGCTGGTGGGGCACCCCCGAGGCGAGGAGGAGCCGCAGGCTGCGCTCCGCGGAGGCCGCCGCGTGGCCGGTGCCGGTGACCCGCTCGTAGCGGCCGGGCGGGGCCTTGACGTCGAAACCGACCCAGTCCAGCAGGTCCGCGTCCAGCAGCCGCGCCAGGCGCCGGGGGAAGGCTCCCCCGGTGTGGAGGCCGACCCGGAAGCCCAGCGCGCGTGCCTCCCGTACCGCCTGCGCGAGCCCGCGCTGGAGCAGCGGCTCCCCGCCCGAGAAGACGATCCCGTCGAGCAGCCCCGTACGGCGGACGAGGTGGGCGAGCACCTCGACCCAGGAGACCGCGGCGGGCCCGCGCGCGGGCAGCAGGCCGGGATTGTGGCAGTACCCGCACCGCCAGGGGCAGCCCTGGCAGAAGACCGTGGTCACCAGCCGGCCCGGCCAGTCGCAGGTGGACAGCCGGGACCAGCCACCGATGCGGACGACCTCGCCCGCCGCAGCGGCGGACGGTACGGCGGAGGTCACACCGCCGCCTTGAAGTGGAGGCGCTTCGCGTGCTCGCCCTTCTTGCCGATGTTGAAGGAGGAGACCGGGCGGTGGTAGCCCATGACCCGGGTCCAGACCTCGCACACCGCCCCGCACGTGGGGCAGTCGGGCTGCTCCCCGGCCAGATAGCCGTGGTCCGCGCAGATGGAGAAGGTCGGGGTGACCGTCAGGTACGGGAGCCGGAAGGTCTCCAGCGAACGCCGGACGAGCGCGCGGCAGGCCTCCGCCGTCGGGATCCGCTCGGGGGTGTACAGGTGCAGGACGGTGCCGCCCGTGTACTTGCCCTGGAGTTCGTCCTGGCGCTCCAGCGCCTCGAAAGGGTCGTCGGTCCATCCGACGGGCAGCTGCGAGGAGTTCGTGTAGTAGGGGTTGGCCTCGGTGCCGGCCTGGAGGATGCCGGGGAAGCGGGCCCGGTCCTCCTTCGCGAAGCGGTACGTGGTGCCCTCGCCCGGGGTGGCCTCCAGGTTGTAGAGGTGGCCGGTGCTCTCCTGGAAGTCCACCATCCGGTCCCGGACCCGGTCGAGGAGACGGACCGCGAGCGCGTGGCCCTCGGGCGCGGTGATGTCGTACGCGTCTGCGCTGAAGTTGCGGATCATCTCGTTGACGCCGTTGACGCCGATGGTGGAGAAGTGGTTGCGCAGGGTGCCCAAGTACCGCTTGATGTAAGGGAAGAGACCGCCGTCGATCAGGTCCTGGACGGTGATCCGCTTGAGTTCGAGGCTGTCCCTGGCCAGCTCGCACAGCCGGTCCACCTCGGCCAGCAGCCCCGCCTCGTCGCCCGCGTGGGTGTACCCGAGCCGGGCGCAGTTGAGGGTGACCACCCCGAGCGAACCGGTCTGCTCGGCGCTGCCGAAGAGGCCGTTGCCGCGCTTGAGGAGCTCCGTCAGGTCCAGCTGGAGCCGGCAGCACATGGAGCGGATCATGTTCGGTTCGAGCTCGGAGTTGATGAAGTTCTGGAAGTACGGGAGCCCGTACTTGGCGGTCATCGCGAAGAGCCGTTCGGCGTTCTCGCTCTCCCAGGGGAAGTCCCGGGTGACGTTGTAGGTCGGGATGGGGAAGGTGAAGACCCGGCCGGTGGCATCACCCTCCGTCATCACCTCGATGTACGCCCGGTTGATCATGTCCATCTCGGCCTGGAGCTCGCCGTAGGTGAACCCGGCCTCCTCCCCCGCGACCACCGGGACCTGCTCGCGCAGGTCCTCCGGGCAGGTCCAGTCGAAGGTGAGGTTGGTGAAGGGGGTCTGGGTGCCCCAGCGCGAGGGCACGTTCAGGTTGTGCACGAGCTCCTGCACGCACTGCCTGACCTGCTCGTACGTCATCGCGTCGAGGCGGACGTAGGGGGCGAGGCAGGTGTCGAAGGAGGAGAAGGCCTGGGCCCCGGCCCATTCGTTCTGCAGGGTGCCGAGGAAGTTCACGATCTGGCCCACGGCCGAGGACAGGTGCCGGGGCGGGGCGGAGTCGATCTGGCCGGGGACTCCGTTGAAGCCCTCGGTCAGCAGGGTGCGCAGGGACCATCCGGCGCAGTAGCCGGAGAGCATGTCCAGGTCGTGGATGTGGAGATCGCCCTCGCGGTGGGCGCGGGCGACGTCCGCGGGGTAGACCTGCTCCAGCCAGTAGTTCGCGGTGATCTTGCCCGCGGCGTTGAGGATGAGGCCGCCGAGCGAGTATCCCTGGTTGGCGTTGGCGTTCACCCGCCAGTCCCGGCGGTCCAGGTACTCGGTCACGGTCTCTACGGCGTCGACGACAGCAGTCACGGCAGCCCTCCCACGAGGCTCGGCACGGAAGATGGATCACGTGCCGGCAGGTGTCGGACTCGTCCGCCGGAGCGGACTCACCGTTGCGGGGCAGTCCCGGATTCCCACCGGGTTCCCTGTTGCCTCGGTCGGGGTGGACGTGCGCGAACATGCGCACGGAGGAGCGGAGCCCCGCCGAACCGGCAGGACCAACACTACATATGGATATGTCCCGGTCGAGCCACCACTACATATGGGGTGACGAAGGTCCTGAGTCTTACGCCCCCCGGCGGCCCTGCGCGGACCCTGCGCGGCCGCTCGCCCGCCTAACGGCGGCCGCTGGTGGCCGCGTAGTACTGGAGGTCCTGGACCTCCACCGCGCGGTCCACCGGGTAGCCCAGCTCCACCCGCGCCCCGGTACTGCCGCCGCGCGCCACGGTCGCCGAGCTCCGCCCCGTCTTCAGCGGCAGCAGCTCGGAGTGCACCCCGGCCGGGGCGTCGTGCGCGTCCGCGGCCGTCCCGACGGCCGTACGGATGCTCGCGGGCGCGGACAGGAAGCTCAGCACCTCCACCTTGTCGCGGGCCGCGGCGCTGCCCTTGCGGAGCGACATGACCAGCGACTGGCTGCCGCTCGGGTCGGCGGAGGCGAACTGGGTGCGCGCGGTCAGGTACAGCGTGTCCCGGACGATCTTCGGCCAGCTGCCCGTCTTGAACTTGGTGAGGTAGTACGAGGACAGATCGAGGTAGGAGTAGCCGTTGTGCTGCGACGGGGCGAACTGGCTGCCCTCGCTGTAGTCGTTCCAGGTGGTGAGCTGGACCCAGTCGGCCCCGTCGTCGATGGCCCGGGTCCAGGTGGCGCGCAGGGTCGCGGTGTTGCCGGCCTCGTCGTAGATGCCCTGGTTGGGGCGGGCGTCCTGGACCGACACGGGCTGCATCCAGATCTTGCCCGCGTCGTGGGCCCGGCGCACGTCGCGCGTCGAGCTCTCCTGGCCGACGTAGCTCCGGCTGCCCCACTCGGAGTACCCGTAACTGATGGGCGCGAATTCGCCGCTGTGCGCGCCGAAGTCGAGGAAGAGCGGGACGAAGGCGGTGCGGATGCCGTGCTCGGACTTCAGCACGTCCATGACCTGGGTCCACCAGGCGACGCTCTTGGCCTCCGCCTTGAAGGGCGAGACGACCAGCCGACCGTCGGACAGGCGGTGTGCGGCCGGGGCCGCGGCGAGGTCGGCCAGAGCGCGGGCGAGTACGCGCGGGTCGCCGGTCCCCAGCGAGGTCATGTCCGGCATCAGCATCACCTTGAAGGCCGGGTCCACCGAACGGGCGGCCTCCATCAGGAGCTTCGAGCGCTCCCAGTTCTTCCCCGAGAGGGAGAGCATGTCGAGGGTGAATCCGTCGATGCCGGCGGCGCGGGCCGTGCGCACCTCCTGCTGGAGGTTGGCGAGCTCCCAGTTGCCGCTCTTGGGCTCGACGGGCAGCGGCCGGTCGCGCAGCAGGCCGCCGTACCGCTCGTGCTTGCCGTTCTCGCCCTCCGGGTTCAGGTAGTTGCGGGTGTAGTAGTCGGAGTCGGCCTTCGCGTTGTCGAGGGAGAGCGGGTAGGGCGTGAAGTAGTGGGCGAAGACCAGCTTCTTGCCGGCGGCCCCGGAACGCAGGGCGGACTGCTGCGGCAGATCGAAGGGCAGGGCCCCGGCGGGTCGCACCCCGCTGTCCGTACCGGACTGCGGGGTGCGCTTGGCGGAGGCCGTCGCCCCCGGGCTCGCGCCGGCGGACGACGAGGCACTCGGGCCGGTGGTGGCGGGCGCGTCGCCGTTACGAGGGTCACCGGGCACGAGGGCGTCGTCGAACACCGGCCTCGAGGCGTACGGACGGCCGGCGCCCCTGAGGGGGTCCCAGGCGATTCCGGTCGCGGCGCAGACACCGACCAGGAAGAAGGCGGACAGGAGGATGGCCAGCAGGGGCCTGCGGCCCCGGAAAACCGGACGGCGCCGGTGCGACGCGCGTCTCGCACCCCGCCCAGCCCGCCGCTGGTCCGTACTCATCTTGGTCCCTCCCCGCATATGCCCCCGCATCCTGCTTCACAGCAGTACAGCCCATTCCCGCCCCCCGGACAACCGTTCCAGTGTGACGGGACCCGGTACGTACATCACACCGACTTCGGGAACTCAGCCCGTGGCGGGACGACCGGCCCCCCGGACGCACACCTCGACGACACCTCTTCGCAGCCTCGTGGACAGGTGGTTGACATAGGAATGTCACCTGTACAACCGCTGCGATGATCGGGCGCCACGGGCCATTCACCGGAATAGGAAATTCCCCTAGCCATCCCATGAAACTGGCGCATAATCGTCTCCATGCGGCTCGAAACAACCCTCTTGCCGCGTATGGTCACGCATGCATGGGGGGCATCGTGCCGATGAGGGATTCCATGGGCGCCGGTACGCTTCCGGCGACGTCCGCCGAGCTGTCCCGCCTGCTCACCACCGTGCGGCGGGGCAGGGTGCTGACCGTGACCGGACGGTTCCGGGAGCCGCGGAGCCTGCTGGTGCGGGAGATCGGGCAACGGCTCGCGTCCAACTTCTGCGACGGGGTGGCCGTGGTCGCCATGGACCACCGTTTCGGGGTCCGTGATCTCACCGCCGCGCTGGGCTGCGTACCGGGCATGCCCTTCCTGCCGCACGGGACCCCGGACGCGGCGTCGTGGCTCGCGGAGCGCGACATGCTGCTCGTCCTCGACGGCTGCGACCACCTGGCGGCGGAAACCCTGGGCTGGCTGCGCGACTTGCTCTCCGTGGCCCCCGGGCTGCGGATCCTGGCCGCCGGGCGCCACCCGCTCCCCTTCGCCCCGGAGCGGGTGCACCGGCTCTGACCGCCCGGCGGTGGCTACGCGCCCCGCCACTCCTCGACCGGCAGTCCCAGGATCACTTCGTCAACGAAGGCCCCGGTGACCCACGCGGAGCGCCGCAGGGTGCCTTCGATCCGGAACCCCTCCCGCTCGGCGGCGCCGATCATCGCGGCGTTGTCTGCCAGGGTCTCCACCTGCAGCCGGTTCAGCCCGCGCACGGTGAACCCGTACCGGCACAGCAGGTGGACGGTGTCCGCGCCGAGACCGCGGCCGCGGCTGCCGGGCCGCAGCGAGATCCCGAGGTGGGCGGAGCGGTTGTGGGCGTCGATGCCCCACAGCACGGCCTCGCCCGCGAGCTCGGCCGAGGCCAGCTCGACCACCGAGAAGAACGCCACGTCATCGGCCGGACCCGCGGGCGCGTACGGGGAGTGGTCGGCGGTCAGCGGCCGCCACGGCCGGCTGTCCGCGCGCGAGCGTGTCGCCACGTCCTCGTACAGCTCGGCGTGGAGCACGGCTACGTCGTCGGCGTGCCGGGCGCGCAGCCCGGCCGTTCTCCCTTGAATCATGCGCCCTTGGTAACCCCCGCGAGGCGGTGTCCACAACCGGGTTTCCGCCCCGGCCGACTCCGGGAACGACTCCGCCCCGGCCGGCGACTGCCGACCGGGGCGGACCCGTGGAGCGGTGGAGCTCAGCCGGGGCGCGCCTCAGCGGTGCGGCCCGGCAGCGGTGGAACTCAGCCGAGGAGCTCGAGCGCCTGGTTCAGCGTCGCGGACGGCCGCATGATCGCCGAGGCCTTGGCGGCGTCCGGCTGGTAGTAGCCGCCGATGTCGGCCGGGGAGCCCTGGACGGCGATGAGCTCGCCGACGATCTTCTCCTCCGACTCGGCCAGCGACTTGGCGAGCGGGTCGAACGCGGCGGCCAGCTTCGGGTCGTCGGTCTGGCGCGACAGCTCCTGCGCCCAGTACAGCGCGAGGTAGAAGTGGCTGCCGCGGTTGTCGATACCGCCCAGCTTGCGGCTCGGCGACTTGTCCTCGTTCAGGAAGGTGCCGGTCGCGCGGTCCAGGGTGTCGGCCAGCACCTGCGCGCGGGCGTTGCCGGTGGTGGTGGCGAGGTGCTCGAAGGAGACGGCCAGCGCGAGGAACTCGCCGAGCGAGTCCCAGCGCAGGTAGTTCTCCTTGACGAGCTGCTGCACGTGCTTCGGCGCGGAGCCGCCGGCGCCGGTCTCGAAGAGGCCGCCGCCATTCATCAGCGGGACGACCGACAGCATCTTGGCGCTGGTGCCCAGCTCCAGGATCGGGAAGAGGTCGGTCAGGTAGTCGCGCAGCACGTTGCCGGTCACCGAGATGGTGTCCTCGCCGCGGCGGATGCGCTCCAGGGAGTACGCGGTGGCCTCGACCGGCGAGAGGATCTTGATGGTCAGACCCTCGGTGTCGTGGTCGGCGAGGTACGTCTTGACCTTGGCGATCAGCTGCGCGTCGTGCGCGCGGCCCTCGTCGAGCCAGAAGACGGCCGGGACGCCGGTGGCGCGGGCACGGGTGACGGCGAGCTTGACCCAGTCCTGGACCGGCGCGTCCTTGGTCTGGCAGGCGCGGAAGATGTCGCCGGCGGCGACCTCCTGCTCCAGGACGGTGGCGCCCGAGGCGTCGACCAGGCGGACGGTACCGGCGGTGGCCAGCTCGAAGGTCTTGTCGTGGCTGCCGTACTCCTCGGCCTTCTGGGCCATGAGGCCGACGTTCGGCACCGAACCCATCGTGGACGGGTCGTACGCGCCGTGCGCGCGGCAGTCGTCGACGACGACCTGGTAGACGCCGGCGTAGCTGCTGTCCGGCAGGACGGCGAGGGTGTCGGCCTCGGCGCCGTCCGGGCCCCACATGTGGCCGGAGGTGCGGATCATGGCCGGCATCGAGGCGTCGACGATGACGTCGGACGGGACGTGCAGGTTGGTGATGCCCTTGTCCGAGTCGACCATCGCCAGGGCCGGGCCCTCGGCGATCTCGGCGTCGAAGGAGGCCTTGATCGCGTCGGCGTCGGGCAGCGCGCCCAGGCCGTTCAGGATGGTGCCGAGGCCGTCGTTCGGGGACAGGCCGGCGGCGGCCAGGGTCTCGCCGTAGCGGGCGAAGGTCTTCGGGAAGAAGGCGCGGACCACGTGGCCGAAGATGATCGGGTCGGAGACCTTCATCATCGTGGCCTTGAGGTGCACGGAGAACAGGACGCCCTCGGCCTTGGCGCGCTCGATCTGGTCGTTCAGGAAGGTGCGCAGCGCGTCGACGTGCAGGACGGACGCGTCCACGACCTCACCGGCGAGTACCGGTACGGAGTCGCGCAGCACGGTGACGGCGCCGTCGGCGGCGACGTGCTCGATGCGGAGCGTGCCGGCCTCGGCGATCACGGCGGACTTCTCGGTGGAGCGGAAGTCGTTCTCGCCCATGGTGGCGACGTTCGTCTTCGACTCGGGGGTCCAGGCGCCCATGCGGTGCGGGTGCGCCTTGGCGTAGTTCTTGACCGAGGCGGGGGCACGGCGGTCGGAGTTGCCCTCGCGCAGGACCGGGTTGACGGCGCTGCCCTTGATCTTGTCGTAACGGGCGCGGTTCTCGCGCTCCTCGTCGCTCTTCGGGTCGTCCGGGTAGTCCGGAAGCGCGTAGCCCTGGGCCTGGAGCTCGGCGACCGCGGCCTTGAGCTGCGGGATCGACGCCGAGACGTTGGGCAGCTTGATGATGTTGGCCTCGGGCGTCTTCGCCAGCTCGCCGAGCTCGGCGAGGGCGTCCGCGATCCGCTGGCCCTCTTCCAGGTACTCGGGGAAGCTGGCGATGATGCGGCCTGCCAGGGAGATGTCACGGGTCTCGACATTCACACCGGCCGTCGACGCGTATGCCTGGACCACAGGCAGGAACGAATACGTCGCGAGGGCCGGGGCCTCGTCAGTGTGCGTGTAGATGATGGTCGAGTCAGTCACCGGATGCTCCGCTCCACAGTCTGCGTCTCTCGTCTGCAACATTGCTCGACATCAAGATATCTCGTGATCGGGTCGGTCCGGACAGCCCCCCGCGCAAGCCGGGGGGAGACGCGTGTCACGTTCAGTGACAGGAGCGCGGGACGGCGCCGGGGTGCGGGACGCGGGGTTCCGGGAACGGCGAAAGCGCCGCCACCGGCTGGTTCCAGCCAGGGGCGGCGCTTCGGCACTACCGGTCACGGACCTGCTCAGGCGTGGATCGCCTTGGGGCTCGGGCCGTACTGGTTCGGGTTCGGCTGGCCCTCGGTCGCCATGAGGACGATCAGCCAGATGCCACCGACGAGCGGGACGAAGGCGATGAGCAGCCACCAGCCCGACTTGCCCGTGTCGTGCAGGCGGCGGACGCCGAGACCCAGGCCCGGAAGGAACACGGCCAGCGCGTAGATGCCGTAGAGCAGCGGGTACGTGCCGATGACGTTGTCGATGATGGCGACGATGATCAGCGCGGCCAGGTTGAAGAGGAAGAACATCCAGTACTCCTGGCGGCGGGCGCGGCCGGAGAAGTCGACGTACTTCTTCAGAACATCGGTGTAGTAGTGCATGAGTCCCCCCAAGAGACCTGTTCGCGGCCCGTCCTGATGAAGCAAGCCGGGGCAGAACTTATGCCCCGCTTACGCCGAGGTCAAGCCACTGAGCAAGGCACCAAAAGGGTTACTTTTCATCGCTCGGGGCCCTAAACACACCAGTACCGGGCGCCACTTGGGACGCACCGGCCCGAACGGGTCACCCACTGTGACGAAATGAGCTGACGGAAGTCTTACGGCGGGGCGTGGGACCCCCCGTCCGCCCCCAACGGTCCGTAGCGTCCCCGCCATGCGCGTACTCGTCACCGGAGGATCCGGGTTCATCGGCTCCCACATCGTTACCACTCTGCGTCTTCGCGGCCACGATCCGGTCGTCCTGGACCTCGTCCCCCCGGCGTACGGCGCCGAGTTCGTCCGGGCCGACGTACGGGACCCCGATGCCGTCCGGGCCGCCCTGCGCGGGATGGACTCCGTCTGCCACCAGGCCGCGATGGTCGGCCTCGGCAAGGACTTCGCGGACGCCCCGGCGTACGTGTCCCACAACGACCTCGGCACGGCCGTACTGCTCGCCGCGATGGCGGACTCGGGGGTCCGGGACCTCGTCCTGGCGGGCTCGATGGTGGTCTACGGGGAGGGTCGCTACGAATGCCCGCGCCACGGGGTCGTCCGCCCGGGCCCGCGCCGGGTCCAGGACCTGGCCGCCGGCCGCTTCGAACCGCACTGCCCCGGCTGCGGATCGGAGCTGGCGCCGGGGCTGGTGGCGGAGGACGCGCCGACGGATCCGCGCAACGTGTACGCGACGACGAAGCTGGCGCAGGAGCACCTGGCGGCATCGTGGGCGCGGTGCGTGAACAGCCGGGCGGTGGCGCTGCGCTACCACAACGTGTACGGCCCGGGGATGCCGCGCGACACCCCGTACGCGGGGGTGGCCTCCTTCTTCCGCTCCTCGCTGGCCAGGGGCGAGGCGCCCCGGGTGTACGAGGACGGCGGCCAGCGGCGGGACTTCGTCCACGTCCGGGACGTCGCGGAGGCCAACGCCCTGGCCCTGGAGGCGTCGACGCCGTCCGGCGCGTGCACGCCGTACAACACCGGCAGCGGCGCCCCCCACACGGTCGGCGAGATGGCCACCGCCCTCGCCACGGCCCACGGCGGCCCACTCCCGGTGATCACCGGCGAGTACCGCCTCGGCGACGTCCGCCACATCACGGCCGACTCCCACCGCCTGCGCACGGACCTGGGCTGGCACCCCCGGACCGACTTCGCCTCGGGCATGACGGAGTTCGCCCACGCTCCCCAACGCGAGGCGGTCTGAGCTCCACCGGGCCGCTTCAGCTCCGCCGGCGATTGAGGCGCCGGGGGTCCGGGGGCTGGCCCCCGGCAGCGGGCCCGCACGGGGTCCGGGGGGGGCTGGCCCCCGACAGCGGGCCCGCACGGGGCCATCGCCTCAGGCCGGCACCGGCAGCGTCACCTCGAACCGGCATCCCCCCGGCACGTTCCGCACCACCGCGTGCCCGGCATGCGCCTCCACGATGCCGCGCACGATCGCCAGCCCGAGGCCCGCCCCGGCCGAGGGGACCGGCGTCCGCGCCGACGTGCCCCGCCAGCCCGTGTCGAAGACCCTCGGCAGGTCCTCCGCCGGGATGCCCCCGCAGCCGTCCGTCACGGACACCACCACCGCGCCCTCCCGCCGCACGGCCGCGATCGCCACCGTCCCGTCCGCCGGGGTGTGCCGGATCGCGTTGACCAGCAGGTTCGCCAGCACCCGCGTCATCTCCTTGCCGTCCACCTCCACCGGCACCCGGTCCACCTCGTCGCCCACCAGCCGCACCCGGTGCTCCCGCGCCAGCGGGTCCACCCCTGACAGCGCGTCGCCCACCAGGTCGTACACGGACATCCGGCTCGGGCTCAGCGCCAGCGCGCCCGCGTGGATGCGGGACAGTTCGAACAGGTCCCCGACCATGGAATTCAGCCGGTCCACCTCCGTCCGGATCTGCCGGTGGTAGCGCCCCGGATCCGCGGCCATGCCGTCCTCCAGCGCCTCGGACATCGCCCGCAACCCCGCCAGTGGGGTCCGCAGATCGTGCGAGATCCAGGCCACCAGTTCCCGCCGTGACTTCTCCAGCGCCCGCTCCCGCTCCCGGGACGCCGTCAACTTCTCGCTCGTCGCAGCCAACTCCCGCGACAGTGCGGCGAGTTCGGCCGTCGCCAGCCCCGTGGGCGCCGCGAAGCTGCCCCCGTCGCCGAAGTCCCGTGCGGCCAGAAACAGTTCCCGGCTCCGAGCCACCACCCACCGTCCCAGGAGCAGTGCGGTGGCCAGCGAGACCACCGCCGCCATCGCCACGACGAGGGTGACCACCCCGAGGTCGTGCGGGGAGAGGAACATCGCCCGGGCCACCGCGAGCGTCCCGGCCAGCATGGCGGCGACCGCCACGGCGGCGATCACCGCCAGGGACACCGCCACGGACCGGTGCCGCACCAGCCTCAGCACGACCGCGCCGAGTGCTCCCGCGCACACGGCCCCGCCGAACGCGAACAGTGCGATGAGCACGATGTCCTTCATGCCGCGGACACCTCGCCCGCGCCGGCCTCGAAGCGGTAGCCGACGCCCCACACCGTCTGGATCAGCCGCGGCTGCCCGGGGTCCTCCTCGACCTTGGCGCGCAGGCGCCGTACGTGCACGGTCACCGTGGACAGGTCCCCGAAGTCCCAGCCCCACACCTCGCGCATCAGCTCCTCCCGCCCGTGCGCCTGCCCGGGGTGCCTCAGGAAATGGGCGAGTAGGTCGAACTCGCGTACGGTGAGCGCCAGTTCACGGCCGTCCTTCGAGGCCCGGTGAGTGGCCGGGTCCAGCGTGATCCCGGCGCCCTCGAGGCGGCCCTGCCGTACGCCGCCCCCCGCTCCGGCACCCGCCGCGCCGCGCCGCAGCACGGAGGTGACCCGCAGGACCAGTTCGCGGGGGCTGAACGGCTTCGTGACGTAGTCGTCGGCGCCCAGCTCCAGTCCCGCGATCCGGTCGTCCTCGTCGCCGCGCGCCGTCAGCATGATCACGGGTACCGGGCCGGTGGCGCGGAGCCTGCGGCACACCTCCAGCCCGTCCAGACCCGGCAGCATGAGGTCCAGTACGACCAGGTCCGGCCGGACCAGCCCGGCACGGGCGAGCGCCGCCGGGCCGTCGGCCGCCGTCTCCACGGCGTAGCCTGCGCGCCGCAGGTAGCCGGTGACGACCTCCGCCACCGTCGGGTCGTCGTCGACGACCAGGATCCGTGCGGGTGCCGCTTCCGTACCGCTCATGCCGCTCGTGCCGCTCATGCCGTCCACCCTCCCACCCGCGGGAGCGGCGCGGGACCGGCGGACGCCTCCGCGCGGGGCGACGTCCGCGTTTCGTAAGGAGTCGGAGGCCCTTTCGCGGGGGCCCCGTTCATACGGTGAACCGGTGAGCGAAACCGTGACGGTAGACGTCGTACTTCCCTGTCTGAACGAGGCCGGTGCCCTGCCCTGGGTCCTCGCGCGCATCCCGGCCGGCTGGCGGGCCCTGGTGGTGGACAACGGCTCCACCGACGGTTCCGCCGAGCTCGCGCGGGCGCTCGGAGCCACCGTGGTGACCGAGTCCCGGCGCGGTTTCGGCGCCGCCTGCCACGCCGGGCTGCTCGCAGCCGAGGCGGACGTGGTCTGCTTCTGCGACTGCGACGCCTCCCTGGATCCGGGACTGCTGGCCGGTTTCGTGGCCGCCGTCGCCTCCGGCCAGGCCGATCTGGTGCTCGGCCGCCGCCGCCCGCGGGGCCCCGGCGCCTGGCCGGCGCACGCGCGGGCCGGGAACCTGGCGCTGGCCCGGCTGCTGCGCCGGCGGACCGGACTGCGGCTGCGCGACCTGGGCCCGATGCGGGCCGCGCGCCGGGAGGACCTGCTCGGGCTGGACCTGTCCGACCGGCGCTCCGGCTACCCCCTGCAGATGGTGGTCCGGGCGGCGGACGCGGGCTGGCGGATCCGGGAGGTGGACGTGCCGTACCTGCCGCGGTCGGGGAAGTCGAAGGTGACGGGCACCTGGCGGGGCACGTGGCAGGCGGTGCGCGACATGAGCCGGGTCCTGGCGGAACCCGCCGGCGGGGCCGCTGACCGGTCCGGCATCGCGGAACCCGCCGGGCGGGGCGCGGGCCGGTCCGGCGCGGGCGCCCCCGCCGGAGGTGTCCGATGACGGGAACCACACTGCTCGTGATCGCGAAGGAACCGGTCCCCGGCCGGGTCAAGACGCGGCTCACTCCGCCCTTCACACCGGCCGAGGCCGCCGGGCTGGCCGAGGCCGCGCTCGCCGACACCCTCGCCGCCGTGGCCGCGGCCCCGGCGGCGCGCCGGGTCCTGGTCCTGGAGGGCCGGCCGGGCCCGTGGCTGCCGCCCGGCTTCGAGGTGGTCCCGCAGTGCGCCGGGACCCTGGACCTGCGGCTCGCCGCCGCGTTCGGGGCCTGTACGGGGCCCGCGCTGCTGATCGGCATGGACACCCCGCAGGTCACCCCGGAGCTGCTGGAGGTCGACTGGTCGGCGCACGAGGCCTGGTTCGGACCGGCCGCCGACGGCGGGTTCTGGGCGCTCGGGCTGGCCGTACCGGCCCCCGCGCTGCTGCGCGGGGTACCGATGTCGGTCCCCGAGACGGGCGCGGTCCAGTACGAACGCCTGCGCGCGGCGGGACTCCGGACCGGCGGCCTCCCTGTCCTGCGTGACGTGGACACCGCCGAGGACGCCCGCGCGGTCGCCGCCGGGGCCCCGGCGGGCGCCTTCGCCGCGCGGCTGGCGGAGATCACCCGGCCGGTCCCCCGATGACCACGCTCACCTCCCCCGGGCCGGGCACGGCCGACTCCCCCCTGCCGGCCGGCGCGGTGCCCGGGGCGGCCCGGCCGGCCGGCACGGTACCGGCAGCGGCCGGGCCGGTCACCGCCTGGTCCGCCGACCCGTACACGGTCGCCCTGCGCACCGGCCGGGGTCCGCTCTACCTGCGGCGGGGCGACGGCTGGCTGCTCCCGCTGGACGTGGAGCGCTGGTGCGAGGCTCCGGACGGCGCCGACCTGACGGTGCTGCGGCGCTGCCGGGGCAGCGTCCTGGACATCGGCTGCGGCCCCGGCCGGCTGGTGTCCGCGCTCGCCGCCCGGGGGCACGTGTCCCTGGGCATCGACGTCAGCCCGGAGGCGGTGGCCCGGACGGCCCGCTCGGGCGGCGCCGCGTTGCACCGCTCGGTCTTCGACTCCCTTCCGGGTGAGGGGCGTTGGGGAACGGCGCTGCTGATCGACGGCAACATCGGCATCGGCGGCGACCCGGCCGCGCTGCTGCGGCGGATGGCCGAGGTGCTGGCGGCGACCGGTTCGCTGATCGTGGAGTGCGCGCACGCCGAGGCCGATGTGGACGAGCACTGCGAGGTCCGGGTGGCCGACGGGCGCGGCGGTCTCGGTGCGCCGTTCCCCTGGGCCCGGGTCGGTCCGGCCGCCCTGACCCGCTACGCGACGGCCGTGGGCTGGAACCCCGCCGCCCACTGGACGGTGGCGGACCGCTCCTTCGCCGTACTGACCCGCCTTACGGGGGCCGCGTAGGACCCCCGCACCCCTCAGCGTGACTCCGGACGCCCCGGCCTCCGCTGCCGCTGCCGCCGCCACCGGCCGGCCAGGGCCACCGCCCCGGCGGCCACCGCCACCGCGACGAGTACGGCGGCCAGGTTCCGGCCGTAGGGCAGCGGCAGCGCCGACGGGTTCGGCGGCGTCCCCGGCCGCAGCAGCAGGGGCAGGGTGACCAGGACGAGCGCGCCCGCCGTCAGCAGGGCTCCCCGTACGACGCCCCGCGCGGGCCCGGCGGCGACCGCGAGTCCGGCGGCCAGGACGAGCGGCGCGAGGACCCCGTCGTGCAGCACGAGCGCGCCGCCCAGCCACACCAGGACGCCGAACGGATCGGGCAGCCCCCACAGCAGCCGTCCGCCGGTCGCGATCAACAGCAGCCCGGCGCAGCCCAGTACCCCCCGCACGCCCTTCACAGCACCTCCAGCAGGGTGACCCATTTGGTCTGCAGGACTCCGGGCCGGTTCGGCGCGACGACGCGCGCCGGGTACCCGTGGTCGGCGGTCAGGACCTGTCCGTTCAGTTCCAGCGCGAGCAGCGTCAGGGGATCCCCGGCGTACTCGCGGCCCATCTCCGTCACGCGGTACGCGCCTTCCGCCTCCAGCGACGTGACCCGCAGTCCCGCTCCGGGCGGGGCGCCGGCCCGCGCCATCAGGTCGCGGATCCGGACGCCGCTCCAGCGCGCCTCCACGCTCCAGCCCTCCACGCAGGCGATCGGCAGCCTTGCCCGCGCCCTTGGCAGGGCCCGGAGTTGATCGAGCGTCAGCGTGTACGGGGTGGGGCCCCGCACCTCGAGCCGCCAGTCCCGCACCGCCCGCTCCGTGATCCCGGCGGCCGCGGCCGTCCGGTTGACCGGGAGTCCTTGCGGTCCGCGGTCGGGGTGGCGGGGTGCGAGCAGGTCCAGGCGGGCCAGCGGGGTGAAGGACTGCCCGGCCGTGGTGAGGGTGACGGCTCCGACGGCGGCGCCGACCCCGCGCATCAGCGAGCGCCGGTCCGGGCCGTCCTGGGCGGGAAGTTGGCGCGTGCCGGGTGAACGACTGCTCCAATGGGCCCTGATCTCGGGTGCTTTGACGGCGATGTGCAGGAGCAGCGAGCCGGTGACCACCCAGCCGAGGGCGAAGTGCGTCTGGATGAAGCCGAACGGCCACGGGTACCACTCGGCGATGTTGAGGAGCCCGGTGAAGACCTCGAGGACGGCGGAGGCCACGAGCACCGCGACCGACAGTCGCTCCAGCGCGTGCCGTACCCCGCGCACCGGCGGCCACCCGAAGAGCCGCGGGTAGACCGTCCACAGCTTCGCCAGGAGCAGCACGATCGCGGAGAGCCCGGCGGCGATGTGCAGGCCCTGGCTGAGCCGGTACCCCCAGACCGGGCGGCTGGGCAGCAGGTCCGCGGCCCAGCCGGGCGGGTGCTGGAGGTAGTGGCTGATCAGGCCGGTCACGAAGCAGACGGTGAAGGCCGCGCCGAGCCAGCGGCCGATGGCGGTGGCGGTGCGGGCGTCGTGGAGCCGGCCGGTGAAGGAGGGCGGCCGGAGCGTGAACCGGCGGCCGGGGGCGGACTCCCGCGGGGTGGGCCCGGACGGCGGGGGCGGGGGAGGCGTCGTCGGTGCGGAGGGAGGCGCAGGGGGAGTCATGCCCTCCATCAGAGCGCCGGCGGGCCCCGCGCGGGGCGCCCGACACCTTACGAAACGCGGACGCCGGGCCCGGCCGCCCGGCCGGCGGCGGCCCGCGCTGCCAGGCTGCCCGCATGAACCACGCCCGCGCCGCAGCCCGCCTCCATGCCCGTGTACATGCCCGCGCCGAAGCCCGTGTCCCCACCCGCGCCCGCGCCCGGGTCTGCCTCACCCTGCTGCTGCTCGCCGCGCTCACCGCCGTCCTCGTGCCGGCGGTCCGCGAGGAGGGCTACTTCGCCGATCCCGCGCGGCTCACGTGGTGGTACGCGGCCGCCTGGGCGCTGTTCGGCGCGGCCGTCTGGTCGCTGCGGCGGGTTCCGGGGCGGTACGTGGTCCCGCTCGTGCTGGCGGGTGCGGTGGCCTGCTGCGCGGCGGGGCTGGCCGGGCCGCCGCTGACCAGTACCGACTCCTTCCGCTACGCCTGGGACGGGCGGGTGCAGGCCGCCGGGATCTCCCCGTACGACCACGCCCCCGCCGATCCGGCGCTGAGCGCCCTGCGCGACGACTGGCTGTTCCCGCGCGGCGGGGCCGACTGCGCCCGTCCGGACCGGGTGGGGATCGGGCCGGGGGTCTGCACGCGGATCAACCGGCCGGCCGTGCACACCGTCTACCCGCCCGTCGCCGAGGGCTGGTTCGGGCTGGTCCACGCCCTGTCCCCGCCCGGCGTGCGCCACAAGGGCCTGCAGACCGGCGGGGCGCTGCTGGCGCTCGCCGTCACGGGGGCGCTGCTGCTGGTCCAGCGGCGTCGGGGCGCGGGGCTCCGTACGGTCGCGTACTGGGCCTGGTGTCCGGCGGTGGCGGTGGAGGCGGTGAACAACGCGCACGTCGACGTCCTCGGCGTGCTGCTGTCGGTGGCGGCGCTGGGCGCCGTGGTACGCCGACGGCCGCTCGGCGGGGCCCTGTTCGGGCTGGCGGTCGCGGCGAAGCTGCTGCCCGCCGTGCTGCTTCCGGGCGCGCTGGCCGGCGTACGGCGGTGGCGGGACGCGGCGGCGCTGCTGGTACCGGCGGCCGCGGTGACGGGGCTGGCGTACCTGCCGTACGTGCTCGTCTCGCGCGGGTCGGTCTTCGGGTACCTGGGCGGCTACGCGCAGGAGGAGGGGTACGAGGACCCGGGCGCGGGCGGCCGCTACGCGCTGCTGCGCCTGCTGCTCCCCGACTCCTGGTCGGTGCCCGCCGTCG
This sequence comes from Streptomyces sp. NBC_00435, assembly GCF_036014235.1. Classification (GTDB taxonomy): domain Bacteria; phylum Actinomycetota; class Actinomycetes; order Streptomycetales; family Streptomycetaceae; genus Streptomyces. The sequence continues at coordinate 6,933,660 of NZ_CP107924.1, read as the reverse complement.
CGGCCGGGATGCTGGCGGTGGTGGCGTACGTCTGGCGGCGCGGGGATCCGCGACACCCCTGGAGCGCGGCCCTGCTGGTGACGGGTACGGCGTTCCTGCTGATGACTCCGGGGTACTCCTGGTACGCGCTGCTGCTGGTCGCCCTGGTGGCGCTGGACGGCCGCGCGGAGTGGCTGGGGGTGGCGCTCGCGGGGGCGGCCGCGTACGTCTCGGTCCGCGCGTTCGGCGGGGCGACGGTCCCGGTGGCGTACGGGCTGGCGGGCGCGGCCGTGCCGGTGGGGTGGTGGCTGCGGCGGCGGGCGGCAACTGCCCGCGGCGGGCGGCGGCCCGGAACGTCAGGGGAGTTCGTCCCGGACCGCCGCCCCACGCTCCTCGGAGTCGTCAGCCGATGTGGAACGAGTCCCCGTAAACCTTCCAGTCCAGGGGGGTGTTGAGGTTGAGGTTGCCCTTCTTGACCCACACCCGCTGCGCCGTGTCGACGCGGCTGGTGTCGCTGTGCGCCTCTTCCTGCTTCATCGCCCAGACGCGGGCGTCGAGGAAGGCGTTGAGCCAGGTGGTCTCGTTGCCGCCCTGGGCCGGGGGCTTGGCCTTGGAGAGGGCGCGCTTGCGGATGTTGCGGAAGCTGGTCGAGTCGCCGCCGTCGCCGTGCATGACGATGGCGTCGTAGTAGATGAACTGCCCGAGCACGCCGACCCCGTCGGACTTGCCCTGATTCACTGCCGGGTTGAAGTACACGCGGTCGCGCTCGTGGTCCTGGGCCTTCTTGAAGTCGGCGTCCGAGGCGGCCTTCACCCAGTCCTTGGTGAAGTTGGGGTCGAGGCCGGAGTGCGAATCGCTGCCGTCGACCTTTTTCAGGGCGGGGAGGTACTTGGCGAGCACGTTGCCCGGCTTGATGTCCGTGTAGTACTGGACGAGTTCGAGCATGTCGTGGGTACCGGAACAGAAGCCGATGATGCCGCCCGTGTAGCCGCGGCCGTCGTCTATGTCCTCGATGTACTTGTACTGCGCCTTCCAGTTCAGCGAGGAGTTCTCGGCGCTGGAGACGATCTGCATGGCGATGTCCTTCTTCACCGGATCGTCGAGTCCGACGGCGGCCGCCGACACCTGCGCGGTCGCCGGTGCCACGGCGGGGGCGGCGGTCGCGTGCGCGGTGACGGGGACGGCGAGAAGGGCAGTACCCAACAGGGCGCTGACGGCCAGTCGCTTGCGGTGGGGGGTGAACACGGTACCTCCATAAGGGAGTTGATGCTCGGGCGACTTCGTTAGGAAACTTTACTACCAGACGCCCCGCCACCTCAAGACCCCGGAAGGCCCCGTTCGACCTGGCCGCATTCGACGCACCACGCTCTGGCATATGAGAGGAGAAGAGAGGCATGCTTACGCATATGCGGTCCCTTTCGGCCGCTGGACGCTCACATGCAGGTGCACGCGCGGGATCGGGTGCGGAGGCATGCGCAAGAAATGGAGGCGCCGATGGCCGTCCTCGTGATCGGAGAAGCACCCACCGACGCCATCGAGGCGGCCGGTCTGCTGATCCGCCTGTGCCGGCCCGACGCCGACGACCCGCTGCCGGCCACCCTCACCGGGATCGACGCGGTGATCCTCTCCCCCACCGCCACCCCCGCCGCGCTCCCCCTCGTCGGGCCCGCGCTGGCCGCCGAGGTGCCCGTACTCGCGCTCGGCGACGGAGCGCGGCTGCTCGCGGAGGCGGCCGGCACCGGCGGCACCTGCGGCGGAGCCACCGATCCGCTGCTCGGCGGGGGCGCCGCGCCGCACGGATTCCGCGTCGGCGCCAGTGCGTGGGGGCTGCCCGTACCCGCCGAGGCCGACCGCGAACTGCTGCGCCGCTTCGCCGAGCTGGTGGCCGGGCGGGCCGAGACCACCGCCACCCGGGCCTTCTTCACGCCCCGGGCCGCCGCCTGGGAGGAGCGGTTCGCCTACCAGACCCCCGCGTACGAGACCGCCGTCGCCCGGATGCGGCTGCGGCCCGGACAGCGCGCGCTCGATCTGGGCTGCGGCAGCGGGCGCGCCCTGCCCGCGCTACGGAGCCTGGTCGGAGCCGCCGGAACCGTGATCGGCGTCGACCTCACGCACGCCATGCTCGCGGCCGCCGCCCGTGCGGGCCACGGCGGGCCGGGACGGCTGCTGCTCGCCGACTGCGGGCGGCTCCCGTTCCCGGCCGGCGCCGTCCACGGCATCTTCGCCGCGGGCCTCCTGGACCACCTGCCGCATCCCGGCACCGCCCTGCGCGAGTGGGCCCGGGTCACCGCCCCCGGCGGAGAGCTCCTGCTCTTCCATCCCTCGGGCCGCGCGGAACGCGCCGCCCGCCACGGCCGCGCCGTCAGTCCACAGGACCCGCTGGCCGAACCGAACCTCCGCCCGGCCCTCGAAGCGGCGGGCTGGCGCCTGGCCACGTACGAGGACGCCCCCACCCACTTCCTGACCCGCGCGGAACGCTGACCGCGCTCCGGGCCGGCCCCGTTCAGCCCGCGGAGCGACCCGCCAGGCGGGCCTCGAGGCCGCGCTTCGCGTCCGGCCATTCCGGGCGGGTGATGCTGTACACGGCCGTGTCGCGGATCCAGCCGTCCCGCATGACCATGTGGTGGCGCAGTACGCCCTCCTGGGTCGCGCCGAGGCGGGTGATCGCCGCCCGCGACTTCGTGTTCCGCACGTCCGTGAGCAGCTCGACCCGGTTCATCCCCATCGTCTCGAAGGCGTACGTCAGCATCAGCAGCTTGGCCTCCGTGTTCGCGCCAGTCCGCTGCCAGGACTCGGCGAGGAAGGTCCAGCCGATCTCCAGCCGCCGGTTCGCGGTGTTGATCACCATCAGCCGGGTCGACCCGAGGATCCGCCCCGTCGCCGCGTCCACCGTCGCGTACGGGATCTGCGTGCCCTCGGCGCGCGCCGCGACGGCGTCCTCTATGAAGCCCCGGGCCTCGTCCGGGTGCGGGACCGTCGTCACCGCGAGCTCCCACAGGCTCCCGTCGCGGATCGCCTCGCACAGACCGTCGTGGTGGTGGAGGTCCAGTGGCTCCAGCCGCACCCGCTCCCCGACCAGCTCCACCGTCGCCACCGACGTCGCCGCGGTCCGCGTTTTCGCCGCGGTCCGCGTCGTAGCCGCGCTCGCCGTCGTCGCCTTCGTCTGTCCCATGTCCGACCTGCCCGTTCCCGTGCCCACCGTACGGCCGCGCCAACACGCGGACCCTATCCGGCGTCGGCGCCCGGCCCCACTGGAATTTCCGTCGCACGGTGGCGCCGTGACGGGACCGGTGGTCAGAGCCAGCCGTTGCGCCTGAACCCGCGGTGGATGACGAAGCAGGCGACGGCCATGACCCCGACCACCACGGGATACCCGTAGGTCCAGTGCAGTTCGGGCATGTTGTCGAAGTTCATGCCGTAGACCCCGCAGACCATCGTCGGGACGGCGACGATGGCCGCCCAGGCGGTGATCTTGCGCATGTCCTCGTTCTGGGCGACGGTCACCTGCGCGAGGTGGGCCTGGAGGATGGAGTCGAGGAGGGCGTCGTACGCGCCGATCTGGTCCGTGGCGCGGGTCAGGTGGTCGGCGACGTCGCGGAAGTACGTGCGCATCTCCGGGGGGATGACCGGTATCGGCAGCGTGCTCAGCTGCTGGAGCGGCCGGCCCAGCGGGGCCACCGCCCGCCGCAGCTCCAGCAGTTCGCGCTTGAGCTGGTAGATCCGGCCCGCGTCGCCGCGGCCGCCGTGCTCGCTGAACACCATGGTCTCGACGGCGTCTATGTCGTTCTGCACCGCGTCCGTGACGGCCACGTACTCGTCGACCACGTGATCGGCGATCGCGTGCAGGACGGCGACCGGCCCCTTGGCCAGGTGGTCGGGGGTGGCCTCCAGCTCCTCACGGACCGATCCGAGGGTGCCGCGGCCGCCGTGGCGGATGGTGATGACGAAGTCGTCGCCGGTGAAGGCCATGAGCTCGCCGGTCTCCACGACCTCGCTGGTCGCGGTCAGCTCCTCGTGCTCCACGTACCGCACGGTCTTGAGCACGGCGAACAGGGTCTCGTCGTAGCGCTCGATCTTGGGCCGCTGGTGCGCGTGGACGGCGTCCTCGACGGCGAGCGGGTGCAGGCCGAACAGCTCGGCGAGCCCGGCGAGCTCGGTCTGCGAGGGCTCGTGCAGGCCGATCCAGACGAAGCCGTCGCCGGTCTTGCGGACCCTGCGCAGCGCCTCCTCGGCGTCGGCGCAGCCGTCCTGGCGCACCCCGTCGCGGTAGACGATGCAGTTGACGACGGCGCTGCCGAGCGGAGAGCGCGCCGGGTGGCTGAGGTCGACGGCCCGCCGGTAGCCGCGGCTCACGGCCCGGCGCAGGTTCCTGAACATGGACAACGGCGTACTCCCCTTCGGCTGATCACCGGCCAGTGTGCCACCGCGCCGGGCGCGGTCCGGCGCCGGGCTGTGCCGGCATGCGGCGCCGTTGCGCGGGCCGGCCTCGACGACGGCTCATCGAAGGCTGCGCGTCAGCCTGCGCCTCAGCCTGCGGAAACGTTTGTGCAGCCCTCGGATCCGGCCCCTATGCTGCCGCGGTGACCACACCCCCCGGCAGACCCGCGCGCCGCCCCCCGCGTGAGCGGGCCACGCTGATCGCGCTCGTCCTGATCGCCCCGCTCCTCGCCGCCGGGCTGGCCCTCGCGGCGTGGAAGCACTGGCAGCGCACCCATCCGGGCGACTTCGCCGCCGAGCCGCACTCCTGCGAGCTGGTGTCCCCGCAGACCGTCCACCGGCTGGTGCCCACCTCCTACGGCGGCCGCGACGGCGACGGATCGTGCAGCTGGTCCGCCCCGCGCGAGGAGGGCCCGAACCGGGCCTCGGTCTTCCTGCGGGCCTTCGTCGTCACCGAGGAACTCGCCGCCGAGGACCTCCGCGAGGACCGTGCCAACACCCTGGGCTGGGAGAAGACCACCCCGACGGAGGTCACCGGCATCGGGGACCAGGCGTTCGTCCGCTTCCGTTCCTCCGCTCCCGAACGCCCCGTCGCCGCCCAGGTCTGCTTCCGGCTGAGCAACATGGTCGTCAACGTCACCTACACGCGCGCCGACACCGACCGTGAGGCCGCCCGCGCCGGCGCGCTGGACGCGGCGCGCGAGGCCGCCGACCACCTGAAGGCGTCCGTACGCTGAGGACCAGCGGCCCCGGTCCCTCGCCCCCGCCCAGCGGCCCCGCCAGGGCTCAGGCGCGGTCGATGAAGACGCTCGTCGACTTCACCCGGGCCGTGGCCCGCGCGCCCACTTCCAGGCCGAGTTCCTCCACGGCCTCCCGGGTCAGCAGCGACACGATGCGGTGCGGTCCGGCCTGGATCTCCACCTGCGCGTCGACCGTGCCCAGCTTCACACCGGTCACGATGCCGGGAAAGGCGTTGCGCGCCGAGGTGTACGGGGTCTCGTCGCCGTCGTCGGCCTCCTGCGCGGCCTCCACGCAGAACGCGGCCAGGTCCGGCCCGTCCACCATCCGCCGCGTGCCCTCCCGGCGCGTCGGGAACCGCTGCGCGTCGGCCCACCGTCGGGCCGTGTCCACGCTGACGCCGAGCAGCCGCGCCGCCTGGCCGATCGTGTAGGACTCCATGCGCGCAGCCTATGCCCTGCACGATCGGTTCCCGCAGGCCACGCCCCCGTGAGCGGCCCGCCCGGGTCCTACCCCGCCCCGGCCGGCTGCCGCAGCGCACCCTCAGCCGCCCGCGCCACGGCGCGCGCCACCGTGGCCAGCGCGGGCGAGTCCAGCTTCCACTGCTGCCAGTACAGCGGCACGTCCAGCGACCGCCCGGGCGCGATCACCACCAGCTTCCCCGCCTCCAGCCGCGGTCCGGCCTGCGCCTCGGGCACCATCGCCCAGCCCAGTCCGGCGACCGCCGCGTCGCAGAACCCCTCCGAGGTCGGCACGTAGTGCCGTACCTCCGACGCCCGGGCGCCGGCCTGCCCCGTCACCATCCGTACGAACTCGTCCTGGATCAGGTCCAGCCGGTCGAAGACGACGACGGGCGCCTCCCGGAGGTCCCACTCCGTCTCCCCCCGCAGATGCCGGGCCGCGAACTCCGGGCTCGCCACCGGCAGGTACCGCGCGAGGCCCAGCCGCCGCACCGTGCACCCGGCCACGGCGACCGGCTGCGAGGTCACCGCGGCCATCACGCGTCCGTCCCGCAGCAGTTCGGTCGCGTGCCCCTCGTCCTCCCTGTGCAGTTCGAAGCAGACCGGCGGGTCCTGCGGCACCCCGGTCAGCGCGGGGAGGAACCACGTCGCGAGCGAGTCCGCGTTGACCGCGATCGGCAGCCGCACCGGTCCCAGGCCCTCCGCCATGCCCAGCTCGGCCCGTGCGTCGCGCTCCAGCCGGGCCAGCTGCCGCGCGAATCGGACGACGACCTCCCCGGACTCGGTCGCCCGCACCGGTTTGGTCCGCATCAGCAGCACCCGCCCGGTCCGCTGCTCCAGCGCCTTGACCCGCTGGCTGATGGCGGACGGGGTCACGTGCAGGGCGGCGGCCGCGGCGTCGAAGGTGCCTTCGTCGATCACCGCGAGCAGGGTCCGGACCTGGTCGGCAGGCAGCTCATCCATCACAAAGGCTAATGCTAGGTAAGAATCTTTAGCTGTACTACTCACCCCGCCGCTGCCTACGGTCGAAGACATGACACACGGCATCATCCCGGCGGGCCTCGCGGGCTTCGGCACCGGCCTTTCCCTCATCGTCGCCATCGGCGCCCAGAACGCCTTCGTCCTGCGCCAAGGCGTACGCCGCCACTCGGTCCTCGCCGTGGTCGCCATCTGCGCCGTCTCGGACGCGGCCCTCATCGCGCTCGGCGTGGCCGGCGTGGGCGCGTTCGTCACCGCCTGGCCGCCCGCCCTCACGCTGGTCGGCCTCGTGGGCGGCGCCTTCCTGATCTGCTACGGATTCCTCGCCGCCCGCCGGGTGCTGCGCCCCGCCCCCGGCGCGGCCCTCACCGCGGAAGGCGCCGGCACCGACCCCGCCACCGCCCGCGCCGGCGTCTCCACCCGCCGCGCCGTACTGACCTGCCTGGCCATGACCTGGCTCAACCCGCACGTGTACCTCGACACCGTGCTGCTGGTCGGCTCCCTCGCCGCCGACCGGGGCGACCTGCGCTGGGCGTTCGGCATCGGGGCCGCACTGGCGAGCCTGACCTGGTTCGGGGCGCTCGGCTACGGTGCCCGGCTGCTCAGCGGCCTGTTCGCCCGGCCCTCCGCCTGGCGGGTGCTGGACGGATTCGTCGCGGCGACCATGGTCACGATGGGCGGCCTGCTCCTCGCCCGGGCCTGACCCCGGCGGCCGCGGCACCGAAGTCCTCCGGCGTGGCCCGCCGCAGCCTCCTCAGCCAGGAGCCGGGGAGCGCGGGTGCGGGCACCGTCAGCACCGGGCACACCGCGTGCCCGCGCAGCCACCGGCCCACCCGGCCCCCGTAACGCCGCCCGGGCCTGGCCCCGACGACGAGGAGATCGTCCGGCCGCCCGGCCACTTCGCACAGGGCCCGGCCGGGGTCACCCCGCAGCACGCACCGCCGTACGGCCGTCACCCCTTCCGGGTCACCGCCGAACGCCTCCTCGAAGGCCCGCTCGAGGTTCCGGGCCGCCTCCGCCTCCCACAGCGCGGCCCACGACCGGTCGGGGAACCGGGCGAACATCCCTTCCCCCTCGGGCGGTGACCAGGCCACTACGGCGACCAGTTCCCGCCCGCCGAGCCGGGCCTCGCAGGCCCCGGCGCGCAGGGCGGCGAGGCTGCCGAGGGAACCGCTCGCGCCGACCACCACACGGCTCGTCGGACCGGCTCCCGCACTGCCCTGACCAGCCCCTGGACCCACTCGCGGAGGGCGGGGAACGCGGCCGGGACCTGGCGTTCGCGGCGCTGCTGGAGGGTGCGCTCGGCACGGTCGCCGAGGAGGGTGAACTCGCTGGACATACGTGTCTCCTTCCGCGGGGCACCAGACCAATCCCGGCAACCTGCCTCCAGTCTGGAACCGGATTGGCCTGCCCAGGAGAGCCAATCCCTGACATCTGGCCTGCCACCAGTGCCACAGGTCCACCCCATGGACACCACCCGAGTGGGTACGGATGACCATGACCCACGCCCCCGACCCACGACCCGCACCCGGATCCCCCTCACCGCCGAGCCCCGCACGCCCGCGACCCCGCACCTCCAGGAGCCCCCGTGCCGGAACAACCCCCGTACGCCGACTCGGTCCGCGCCTACTACGCCGCCCACCCCTCCCCCTTGGTGGCGGCGACCGGGATCGTGCTGGACCCGCGCGGGCGGGTCCTCGTCCTCACCACCTCGTACAAGACGGAGCTGGAGCTCCCGGGCGGGGGCGTGGAGGACACCGAGACCCCGGAGGAGGGCCTGGCCCGCGAGCTGAAGGAGGAGCTGGACCTGAGCGTGCCGGTGGGACGGCTGCTCGCCGTGGATTCGCGCCCGCCGGGCCCGCTCGGCCGCTCCCTCGTCGTCCACGTCCACCTGGTAGGCCCGCTCACGCCCGGGGAGGCCTCCGCGATCTCCTTCCCGGACGGCGAGATCACCCAGGCGCGCTGGCTCTCACCGGAGGAGGCCTACGGGGCCCTGCCCGCCCGGACCGCACCCCGCCTGCGCGCCTCCCTCGCCGCGCTGTACTCCGGCTCCCTCGCGCACCTGATCGACGGTGTCCCCCAGCCCGGCTCCCCGGCCGGACTCGACCCCCTGCGCCGGGCGGAACTGGAACACGCCGGCGCCTTCGACACCGCCGGCCACCGGGCCGCCCGCCCCAAGGCCCTCACGGCGGCGAGCGTGCTGTTCACCGACTCCGCGGGCGGGGTAGTGCTGGTGCAGCCCGCGTACGGCGATCCAGAACACTGGCACCTGCCCGGCGGCGGCATCGACAGCGACCTCGGCGAGATCCCGCGCGCGGCCGCCCGCCGCGAGGTGCGCGAGGAGCTCGGGCTCGACCTCGCCCCCGGCCGCCTGCTCGCAGTCAACTGGTCGCACCGGCCCGGCTATCCGGCCCGGGTCCGGTTCCTCTACGACGGCGGCATCCTCGACTCCGCCGCCCTGGCCCGGATCCGCCTGCCCGCGACGGAGCTCCTCCAGTGGCGGACGGTACCCGCGGCCGAGCTGCGCCGCTTCGTCAAACCCGCCCTCCGCCGGCAGATCAAGGCGTGTCTCAGGGCCCGCGGCACGGCCACCGGACCCCTCGAACTCCACGCCGGCCGCCCCGTCCCGGAGCCCTGACCGGTCGGCGCCCCGACCGTGCGACGCCGGCCCCGCGGACGCGCGAAGGCCGCCCTCCCCGAGGGGAGAGCGGCCTGGAACACCGCGTGCGCTCTACCGCGACACGGCCCGGTCCGGCTAGAAGTAGCTGGAGCAGATGGTCGCGCCGCTGCCACCCTGGGTCGTGCAGACCCGGTAGTAGTAGTTGCCGCCGAGCATGTTGGACCAGTCGGAACCCGGGTTGGGGATCGCGACGGCCAGGCTGCGGATCAGCGGGCCGTTGACGCCGTTGTGCTTCTCGATGTAGCCGTACTTGGGGATCCAGTCGCTGCCGGAACCGTCCGTGTCGGTGACCCGGACCCACGCCGCCTGACACTTGGACGACCAGCGCAGCTCGGCCTTGCGCTCGCCGTCGGTCACGCTCCGCTGCGTGACGGCGTCGGCGTCACAACCCTGCGACACGGGGCCGAGGTTGTCGCAGCCCGCGTTGGAGCAGCCGGCCGCGTACGAGGTGCCGGCCAGCGGAACGAGGGTGGCGGCGACCGCCGCGGCCGACACCATCGCGGTCTTCATCAGGAGGCGCTTCATGTACGTACTTCACCCTTTGTGCAGTCTTCTGAACACACCCCTCAGGACGAGGGGCACTTGATCATGACGAGCCGTCGTGATCACGTCAAGTGGCTGACAAGCGCCCCAGCCGCTCGACCGGTCCGGCTAGAAGTAGGAGGAGCAGGCGAACGAGTCGGGGCTCGAGGTCGTCACGCAGACGCGGTAGTAGTAGTTGGTGCCGCCGACCATGTTGGACCAGTCGGACCCCGCGACAGGGATCTTGACCTGGAGGCTGCGGATCAGCGGGCCGCCGATGCCGTTGTGCTTCTCGATGTAGGCGTAGTGGTCCCACCAGTTGTTGCCGTTGCCGTTGTCGCTGCCCCGCACCCAGCCCGCCTGACACTTGGCCGACCAGCGCAGCTCCGCCTTCAGGGGGTCACCGCCGACGGACCGCTGGGTGACGGCATCGGCGTCACAACCCTGCCCGACGGGACCGAGGTTGTCGCAGCCCGCACCCGAGCAGCCCGCCGCGTACGAGGTACCGGCCAGCGGAATGAGGGTTGCGGCGACCGTCGCGGCGGTCACCATCGCGGTCTTCATCAGGAGGCGCTTCATGTACGTTCTTCATCCTCTGTGCAAGTCATGGATCGTGCCCCCGAACCCGAGGGAACCATGATCATTGCGAGGTGCCGTGCACCCGTCAAGAGTCAAGATCCACTAGTGACGCACCCCTCATCGCGCACACCCCGAGATCCTCCTGTCCGAGTGCCAACCCCCCAGCAGCGCTGGGGTCGCCCGGGCCAGGGCGAGCCACCCACGACTGGCTCAGCCGCCCCGCGGGGAACGATCAACGGCGCCGCCGCAACGCCATCAGGATCTGGCTCAGCACGGCCGCCGCGGCACGGCGGCGAGCCGCACGCGAGGACCACACGGCCGGGAGGACCACGCCGGTGAACAGCGCCGTGAACATCAGGGCAGGCAGCACGATCGCGTGTGAGGTCAGCCAGTGCACGCGGGTTCCTTCCTCTCGGACGGCCGCCAGGTACGGCCGGGGTCCGAGTCTGCGACCACCCCGCTCCCGTGCGGCCGATCACTGAAGAAGACCGAAGACGAGGACATCGGCACAGGTCACGACATACGTTGGCGGCGGATTTCCCGAAAGCAGCTGAAACGGGGGGTACCGGATGGCGGATGCGACGGGCGCCGTGGCGGACTTCTGCGCCACACTCCGCCGCACCGTGCGCGGCTGCGGTGTGTCGCAGACGGAGCTCGCCCGGGTGCTGAACCGGAGCGACTCGGCCGTCTCCATGCTCTTGAACGGCCAGCGCGCGAAGGCGCCCCAACTGGACGAGATCCTGCCCATCGTGAACCACTGCCGCAGCCGGGTCGGCTCCCACTCCCCGCCCAGCCTCGTCCTGGATCCGGCCTGGTGGCGCGCACGCCTCGCCGAACTGCAGGAGACGGCGGAGGGCCGGCGGCACCGTCGGCACCGGCACTCCCAGGAGCGGTTGCCCATCGAGCTGCCGGAGGCCGTCCCGCTCGACTTCGAATCCGCCGTCGAGGTCTTGGTGGCCCACCAGGACGGTTTCCAGCGCATGGACGCGGAGATCCTGGAACCGCTCGGCCTGCTCGGCGGGGGACCCGGCGAGCCGCTCAGACTCTTTGAGGGTTTCGGCGCCCGGGTCCGTTCCTGCAGCGGCACCGCGAGGACAGCGCTGCTGTGCGCGGCGGACACGGTCCTCCTTGTCAGCGCCTTCTGCGACGCGGTCGGTCGGCTCGGGGCAGTACGCGACGCCGAGGCGACGGCGCAGGTGGACCTCCAGGCCCAGGTGCTCGAGGAGCTCGGCCGGGTGACGCTCGGCTCCACCCGCGTCCGGTCCCCGTCCGAACTCCGTGCCGAGATCGCAACGGCCTACGCGGCATCCGCCGACCTCATGGCATTCGGCGGCTTCAGCGGGTCGTCGCACGAGGAACTCGCACACCTGTCCCTGCGCCGCTACGAGTCCCTGCACGCGGCGGTCACCTGGGACTGCCCCGAGCTGCGCCTCACTTCCGAGACGTACGACCCCGACGAAGGGGCGGAGCGGCAGCAGCCCACCGCGGACCGGGTCGGACTCATCGGACTGGGCGTGCTCCTCAAGGAGTTCACCCACGCCGACCCGGCCACCGCGCGGCAGCGGGAACTCCTCCGGGCACCGATCGCCGCTGCCGACGGGTCGGGGCCGGTGATTCCCTCCCTGGCGGCCGGCTACGTGAACCCGGCCTTCCGCGTGGCCGGACGCCCGGCCGACTGGAGGCTGTCCGCCGACATCTGGTGGGACGGCCGACCCCTCGAGGAGGACATCGCGGGATTCCTTGCCGCGCACCTCCTCAGCCACCAGGCCACCCAGGCGCCCCTGCTGGTGCTCGGCCACCCGGGCTCGGGGAAGTCTCTGCTGATGAAACTCGTCGCGGCCCGATTACCGCAGTCGGAGTTCTCCTGCCTGCACGTCGAGCTCCGGCACGTTCCTACCGAACTCGACATCCAGGAACAACTCGAGTGGGCCCTGTTCAGGTCGACCGGGCAGCGGGCGCCCTGGCCTGACGCGCTGCCCTCCGGCGAGGCCGTCCGAGTCGTCCTGCTGGACGGGCTGGACGAGCTGATACAGGCGGGCGCGGACCGGCTCGACATGAGCAGGCAGTGGCGCTACCTGAGGAGTATCGAGCAACTCCAGCAGCGCGAGCACGAGCTGGGCCGGCCGGTCGTCTTCATCGTGACGAGCCGAACCGTGGTCGCCGACCAGGTACTGACCCCCACGGCCTCCACCGTCCTGCGCCTGGAGCCCTTCGACGACGCGCGCATCGTCTGCTGGCTGGAGGTCTGGCAAGCAGCCAACCGGCGCTACTTCGCCACACACGACGTCGAACCGCTCTCGTGGGACGTGGTGCGCCCGTACCGGGATCTGGCGCGCCATTCGCTGCTCCTGCTCATGCTCGCGCTGTACGACGCGGCCGGGAATCCGCTGCGCCGACTGGGCGGCCGGGACATCCGCCGCGTCGATCTGTACGAGCGGCTCCTGGTGGAGTTCGTCCGACGCCAGGTCGTCAAACACGACGACCCGCTGCCGCCCTCCGCCGAAGCCGAAGCGGTCGAGAAGGAGCTCGGGCGACTGGGCGCGGTCGCCATCGGGATGTTCAACCGCCGCAGGCAGAGCCTCACGGCCGACGAGGCGGATTGCGATCTCGGTGGTCTGCTCGGCGAAGCCGGCTCAGCCCTGCTCTTCGGCCGGTTCTTCTTCGTGCACGAGGCACAGGCGGTGGTCGCGGAGGGACGCCTGCGCTCGTACGAGTTCCTCCACGCGACGTTCGGTGAGTACCTGGTCGCCCGGCTGGTCTGCGACGAGCTGGGACGGATGACCGCCGCGGCGGCGGAATGTGACGACACGGTGCTCCGCGCCCTGCTGTCGTTCGTCCCGCTCAGCGACCGCACCCACGTCCTCGACACCCTCCGGGAACTGGCCGGACCAGCCGGACCGCGCTGGCACCGCGGACTGCCGGGGCTCCTGCGGACCCTGTTCCACACGGACGACCGCACCGGTCACGGGCCGTCCGGCCTCACGTACCGTCCAGCCGATCGCGGGCGCACCGAACGGGACGCGATCTACGAGGCGAACCTCCTCCTGCTGGCCCTCGTCGTCGAAGACGGCGTCCGGGCCTCTGATTTCCTGGCGGTTGCGGATCCCGTCGACGGGTGGTGGCGGTGCGCACAGTTCTGGCGTTCCCAGTTCGGTGAGGCGTCCTGGGAAGCCTTCGCCCGTTCCGTGTCCGTGGAGCGGGCCGCCGACGCGGCCGGCGGTGGCCGCACGGGCGACCTGCGGATCTCCCTTCAGGGGACCACCGAACTCGCGGGCGACGTGTCCTGGGTCCTGCGCCGCGAAGTGCTGGGGCCGGGTGCTCACCACGACGCACGAGGGGTGGACGCCGCCGATCTGATCACGCGGTTGTCCCTCCTGTGCGACACGGACGTGCAGCACGTTCTCCATGCTCTGGCACCTCTCCTGCGGAGCTTGCCGAACACCCTGCGCACGTACCGCGTCGACGAGGAGCGGCGGGCCGTGTCGGGGGCGCACGCCCTCATGGCCCTGTTGTGCCGGGACACGCTTCAGCCGCTCGCCCCGCACTATGCCGACGTCCTGGACGTGCTGCGACACCTGCCCGAGCCGGAGCGCCCGGCCGTCACGGACATCCTCGTACGCCACCTCGTCCATGACGCCGCCCGGCTGCCGGAGGAACTCGTCCACTCCCTCCTCGTAGAGGTGATCCGGCCGGGTGCCGCCGGCGACGGGGCGCAGTGGGGTGGGCTGTGGCCCGTGCTCGAGGAGTACGTGATCCGCGGGCTGGCGCGGGTCGATCGGGATCGGGAGCAGGAGCAGGTGGAGGCGGAGTTGAAAGCCCTCGTCGGTCACGTGCGCCGGTACGCGGCGCTGTTCCGCGGCCCTCGGGAACGCCTGCACCAGCTGTTGCGGGAGGCAGGGAGCACCCCCATCTGGGCGCAGGGGGCGTGGGGGCCGGGGAGCGCGGTGCTGGAGCGGGGGCGCACGCTGCTCGAGGCGTTGCCCGCGGACGAACGGGAGCCGGGGCTGGTCATCGGACTGCTCCGGCTGGCTCACGAACTGGGGCAGCGGGAGTGGCTCGGCGCGCATGCCGAACCGCTCCTGCTGACCCTGCGGCCGGCGGACGTGCTCCGGATGCGCGCGAGCGACGCCGATGTCCTGCGGCCGTTGGTCCGGGACGCCGGACTGCTGGGCTCGTTCGCGACGATCGTGGACGTCTGGCGGGGTCCCGCCGGGGGTGGCGGGACGAGCCCGGGCTGAGGGGTCAGTACGTCCATCCCGCGCTTCGGGGGTCTCCGCGCAGGAAGGTGGCGATGTCCTCGCGCAGGCGCGGCAGGAGTGCGTACAGGCGGTCACCGGGACACTCGGTGGTGTTGAAGTCCCGGTGCCCTCTGATGTCGTACGGATCCAGCCCGTACTGCCCGCAGATGTACGCGCCCAGCGCGACCAGGGCCTGGTACTGCCCCGCTGGTGGCTCCGTACTTGAGTAGGTTCCCTCGGTCTCGATGCCCACGGCCACGTCGTTCTGGCCGACGCAGTGGGAGGAGCGGACCTGCATGGTCCCGCGCGACAGTTCGGCGCGACTGCGGTGCCTGCCTTCGGTGACGTACGCGCCACGGCTCACGGTGAAGTGCTGGCCGGTGTCGATCCACCGGTTGGTGTCCATGTGGTGGGTCTGGATCGCCCGCGCGAGGGCGAAGGCGCGCAGCAGGGAGTAGTCCTCGACGTTGGCCGTCGCCGTGTGGTGCACCACGATCAGCCGGGGCGGTGACGCGAGCACCGTGACGGGTTCAGTGGGGGGCCGGGCACCCCATTCCTCGCAGCCGAAGATCTCCGGACCCCAGGCCGCCCGCGTCGAGGCACGCGCCTCGGACGACCACGAGGCCGACCCGAGGCCGAGTGCGGCACCGACCACGGCGCGCCGGGCAATCCCGCGGCAGGGCGCGTCGCCATCAAATGAACTCATGACCACCCAACGAATCGGTGATCAGAACCGGACCGGCTCCGGACGCACGAAAGGCAATCCTCCCGGAGCCTGCTCGGGCGGATTCGTGCGGAAGCGGCCGGCGGGGGTCGGTGACGCCACCGGGACGGGCCAATCCGGCGGCGTCCCCGCCGGCTCGTCGGGCTCCGGCCCGGTACGCGCTGTCGACATCGGACAGCTGGTCGATGTGACGTCCCGAGAACCGGGTGTGGGCGATGTCGAGGCTGTGCCAGAAGTGGTGTACCGGGCTGGCCTTTCCCGAGAATCCGGCCGCGAACTCCTCCAGTACCAGCGCGACCTGGCCGAGGACCTGGAAGGAGGCCACGGACTGCCCCACGCGCGGAAACGACATCGCGCTGCCGCCCAGCGTCGCGACGACCAGCCGGTGGTCGACGAGGATGGCCTTCACCGCGCCCACGGCACCTCGCCCGCCGTCCGCGGTGGACGGCCGGGGCAGTGGGACACACGCTGGTGAGTGACCGCGACAGGAGGACACCCCATGCCCGACAAGGAACCCCGTGCCGAGCTCGACGAGCGCTACAGCCACGAGATGGCGGCAGCCGTGCCGTGGTCCGAGGCGGTCACCCGACTGGCCTCAGCGCAGCTGTACTGGCTGACGACCGTACGCCCCGACGCGCGGCCACACGTCACCCCGCTGATCGGCGTCTGGGCGGGCGGCGCGCTGCACTTCTGCACCGGCCCACAGGAGCGCAAGGCCAAGAACCTCCGCGCGAACGCGCACGTCGTCCTCACCACCGGCAACAACACCCTTCACGAGGGCTTCGACCTGGTCGTCGAGGGCGATGCGGCCCGCGTCACGGATCCTGACCGGCTGCGCGGGCTCGCCGACGCCTGGGAGGCGAAGTACGGCACCGAATGGCATTTCGACATCGGTGACGGCGTGTTCGTCAATCCCGACGCGGGCGAGGCCCTGGTCTTCGAGGTAACCCCGCGCACGGCCTTCGGCCGAGGAGTTGCACTTCGGCCGGGCAGCCGAGCGGCTGCACATCACGCAGCCGGTGCTCTCCCGGCAGATCCGCGCGCTGGAGCAGGAGCTGCGCGCGGAGCTGTTCACCAGGAACAGGCGGACCACCGAGTTGACGGCCGCCGGCCGTCAACTGCTGGAGGACGCAAGCCCGCTGCTGGCCGGCGCGCGGGCTCTGTGCCGCCGGGTCCGGCAGGCCGCCCACGGATCCTCGACGTTCACGGCCGGCTTCATGCCCGGAATCAGCGTGACCGGCGCGGTGCGTGCCTTCTCCGCCAGGCATCCCGAGCTGAGCGTGCAGGTGGTACGCACCTCATGGGGCGACCAGGTCCAAGGGGTGAACGAGGGCGTTCTCGACGTGAGCTTCGTACGGCTGCCCGTCGACCGTCGCGGTCTGGAGCTGCGCCCGCTCTTCCGGGAGCCCCGCGTCGCCGTCCTGCCGGCGGACCACCGGCTGGCGGGCAAGGAGTCCCTCGTCATCGCGGATCTGGCCTCCGAGCGGTTGCTCCAGGACCCCGACGCCGTCCCCGAGTGGCGTGACCTCCCCGAGCGGACCGGCGGTGAAGGAGCAGGGCCGCGGCCCTCCTTCTCCACCGTCGAGGAGAAGCTCGAACACGTCGCGACGTCCGGCGGCGTCCTCGTCCTTCCGCGCTCCACCGCGGTCTATTACACCCATGCCGATGTCGCGCACGTTCCCATCGACGACATCGGCCCGGGCGAGGTCTGCCTCGCCTGGAGCGCCGACCGCAGCTCCCCTCTGCTCAGGGAGTTCGCGGACACCGCCGCCGCCCAGTATTGATGCCCTGATGCCTGATGCCCTGTGGGCATCACCGCTGACGGAAGAGGTCTTGGACGCCGACCGCGGCACGAGCCAGGGTTGAGGAGCGACGCAATCCCCGCCGCCGACCGACGAGGACCCTGAGAGCGAGCGATCCAGAGCGATGCAGATCTTCATCACAGGTGGCTCCGGCTACATCGGCCGCTCCACCATCCGGGCACTGACCAGGCACGGCATCGGCGTGACGGCGCTGGCGCGCAGCGAGCAAGCGGCACGCACCGTGTCGGGTCTTGGTGCCGCCCCGGTCGCGGGGGCACTCACCGACACCGATGTCCTCCATGAGGCGGCCCGCCGGGCCGACGCGGTCATCCACCTCGGCGTGGACTACGCCGAGGGCACCGCGGAAGTCGACCGCGCGGCGGCGGAGGCACTGCAGGACGGTGTGGGAAACGGCCCCTATGTGCACACGGGCGGGGTGTGGGTGTACGGCGACACCGACGGGGTCGTCGACGAGGACGCCCCGCTGAACCCGCCGCGCATCACCGCCTGGCGGCTGGAGAACGAGAAGCGGGTGCTCGCCCGGACAGGCACCGGGGACCACCCGGTGGTGGTGATGCCGGGGCTGGTCTACGGCCGCTCCGGCGGACTGGCGCAGTCGTTCTTCGTCGAGCCGGGGCGCACCGCGGGTGCCGTGCCCTGCATCGGGGACGGCACCAACCGCTGGGCGCTGATCCACGTGGACGACATCGCCGAACTGTACGTCCTGGCCCTGAACGCCCCGGCCGGTGCCGTCTACGCCGGGGTCAGTGGCCAGAACCTTCCGCTGGCCGATGTCGCCCGAGCCCTGGGCCACGCCGCCGGATGCCCAGGCAGGATCGATTCGCTGACCCTCGACGAGGCCGTACAGCGGATGGGCCCGATCGCGGAGGCATTCGCCCTCGACCAGCAGTTCAGCGGCGCCCGGGCCCGCCTCGAGCTCGGCTGGACGCCGACCCGCCTCGACGCCCTGACCGAACTCACCCAGGATTGAACCACCAGGCAGAGGCCGTCTCGGTCGTGGATCAATCACCCCTCGGGGAGTCCCGGTAGTACGCGCCGAATACAACGCCGAGCGCTGAGCCGCAGGTCAGCGCGCGGGTTCCCTCACGGTTGTGGGCTCGTCGTGTCCGTGCAGCATGCGCATGACGGTGGCGGGCGACGGGCGACGGGTGCCTTCCCCTCGGCACCGCGGGGGAAGCCGCCTCACCCGGCGGGTGATGACCGCCGCGCACATCACCAGGGCACCACGCCAGCGTCTTCGAAGAACTGGCCGGTCGGGCCGTCGTCGGGCAGGGTCGCGAGCTTGATGGCGATCGCCGCGCCCTGCTCGGGGGTGCGCACGCCGCGGAAGCCGTTGAGGTCGCTGGCGACGTAGCCGGGGCAGCCGGCGTTGATCAGGATGTTCGTACCGCTCAGCTCCCGGGCGTACTGGAGGGTGACAGCGTTCAGGAACGCCTTCGACGGCGCATACGCCGCGGCCACCGGACCCGTCGTCCGGTCAGCAGCGATTCCTGACTGCCGGGTGAGGGAGCCGACACTGCTGGACATGTTCACGATCCGTGGTGCGGCGGAACGGCGCAGCAGCGGCATCATCGCGTTGGTGACGCGGATGACGCCGATGACGTTGGTCTCGACGACCGTCCGGATGGTGGCGGGATCGACCCGGGTGGGCTCCTGCGGCATGCCGCCGGAGATGCCGGCGTTGTTGACGAGCACGTCGAGGCGCCCGGCCTGCTCCTCGATCAGCCGTGCGGCGGCGGTCGCACTGGCGTCGTCGGTCACGTCCAGCGGTACGCCGAACGCGTCGGCGCCCGCCGCGCGCAGTCTGTCCACCGCGGCCCTTCGGCGCTGATCGTCGCGTGCGCCGACACCGACGCTCCATCCGAGGGCTCCCAGGCCCGCGGCGATCTCGAAGCCAATTCCCTTGTTCGCACCGGTGACCAGCGCAATCGTCCGTTCGCTCATAGGAACAATGGTTGCCCCGGAGTCCGGCGGGGGTCCAACACCGATTGGGTGGGCAGCGATACCGTCCAGGTATCGATCCGGAGTAACGTCGCCGTATGGAGACCCGGGAACTGCGATATTTCGTCGCTGTCGCTGAAGAGCTGCACTTCGGGCGCGCCGCACAACGGCTCGGGATCGCACAGCCGCCTCTGTCACGGGCGATCCAGCAGCTCGAGCGCCGGCTCGGGGCGGCGCTGCTGGACCGGACCAGCCGCAGCGTCACGCTGACCGAAGCCGGCTCGGTGTTGCTGGCCGAGGGCCGGGCGGCCCTCGCCGCGGTCGATGCCGCCGAGCGCCGGACCCGCCGCGCCGCCCTTGCCGCGTCCGGCCGTCCTGGCTTGGTCCTGGTCACGAAAGCCAGCGCGTCCAGAGAACTGCTGGCGAAGCTGCTCGAGGCGTACGCCGCTGAACCCGGCGCGGTGCCAGTCGAGGTCATCCTGTGCGGCCCGGCCGAACAGTCACGGCTCCTGCGCGAGGGCCGGGCCGATGTGGCGCTGCTGCACCGGCCGTTCGACTCGACCGCTGGGTTCCACACCGAAGAGCTGAGCACGGAGGGTCAGGTCGTGGTCCTGCCGGCCGGGCATCCGCTCACCGTCCGGGCCCATGTGCACATGGCGGACATCACCGGGCTACCAGGCCTGCCCCTGCCGCGCTGGCCTGACCCCGATGGCACCTACCCGCCGGGCCCCGGCCCGCGCGTCCGCGACCACGCGCAGTTGCTGCAGCTCGTCGCGCTCGGCCGTGCGTGCGCGGTCTCACCAGAATCATGCCGAGCCCAACTGCACCGGGACCTCGCCGCCGTGCCCGTGCTCGACGCCCCGACGGTCACCACCGTAATCGCCTGGCCAACGCACAGCCGGTCCCGTGCCGTCGCCGACCTCGTTCGTACCGCGACACGTCTCCCCATGCGCTGGCCCCAGACGTAACTCCCAACGTCCGGCGCCACGAACCGTCCGCCCAGGCCGCAACGGACCGTGCAGGACCTGACGCACCGCCGCCACCATGGTGCCGGTGACGAGTGGGCCGGCCACGGCGTACAGCGCGGCGGACCAGGTCCTCGGGCCTGGGGATACGGCGTGGCCCGGCACGCGATGGTCACCAAGGTCCGCGGCGCGTTCAAGGAATTCGAGGGCAGCGGTCACTTCGACGGCGAGGACCCCTCCAAGTCCTCCGTGTCCGTCACGATCAAGGCCGCGAGCATCGACACCCGCAACGAGCAGCGCGACGGCCACCTGCGCACCAACGACTTCCTCGACGCCTCGAACTTCCCCAACCTCACTTTCGCCTCCACCGGCGTCGAGCAGCTCGACAGCGCCAACTTCCGGCTGACCGGGGACCTCACCATCAAGGACGTCACCCGGCCGATCAGCATCGACTTCGAATTCCAGGGCAGCGCCACGGACCCGTACGGCAATCTGCGCGTCGGATTCGAAGGCTCGGTGCCGATCAGCCGCAAGGACTACGGCATCACCTGGAACGCCGCGTTGGAGGGCGGCGGCGTCCTGGTCGAAGACAAGGTGGTGCTGGAGTTCGAGGTCTCCGCGATCCGGCAGCCCTGACCGCACCGGCTCATCAGGGAGAGCGACGCCGGTCGGCGACCCGGACCGCGCATTGCCGGGCGTCGACGACCGCGAACAGCTACGGCGACCTCACGCGGCAGGCAGCCTACGAAGCCCTCAACCAGCCCCGCTCCCCCGCCCCGCCCGTGTTCAGCACCATGGCGGACCAGCCCCGAACCGGGCGGGCCACAACACCGCGACCACCAGGACTCCGGGCACGGAAAAGGCCGTCCTCCCATGTGTGAGAGAACGGCCTCCGACCTGCTAAAAGCAAAGTCGGGACGACAGGATTTGAACCTGCGACCCCTTGACCCCCAGTCAAGTGCGCTACCAAGCTGCGCCACGTCCCGATGCCCGTTGACCTGGGGTTTCCCCTAGTTGAACGCGCAGGAGAACAATACCGCACTTCGGGAGGTGGTCGTGCGCACCTTTCCCTCCGGCGGGAGCAGCGGACGGCACTTGACCTCAAGTGCGCTTGGGGTTGAAGGATCGGTACATGACTCAGGCAGCCGCCGCGGACACCGGGTTCCGCTACGAAGACCTAGGGCCGCTCATGGCCCTCATGACCGGGGCCGAGAAGCACGGGCCCGCCGCCACCTCCACGCTCGACGCCCTGTGGGTGCTCTACGACCGGATCCTGCGCGTCGGGCCCGGGAGCGCCGAGGATCCCGGGCGGGACCGGTTCCTGCTCTCCAAGGGGCACGGGCCGATGGCCTACTACGCCGTCCTCGCCGCCAAGGGGTTCTTCCCCGTCGACTGGCTGAGCGGGTTCGGCGCGTACGACTCGCCCCTCGGGCACCACCCGGACCGCACCCTGCTCCCCGGAGTGGAGATCGGAAGCGGATCGCTCGGGCACGGGCTGCCGCTCGCCGTCGGCAGCGCGCTCGGGCTGCGGGCCCAGGGGCTGACGGATCCGGCCGTGTGGGTACTGATCGGCGACGCGGAGCTGGACGAGGGAAGCAATCACGAGGCGATCGCCTACGCCGGCCCGGCCGGCCTGGAGCGGCTGCACACGATCGTGATCGACAACGACTCCGCGACCCACGGCTGGCGGGGCGGCATCGCCTCCCGCTTCGAGGCGGCCGGCTGGTCGACGGCCACCGTGGACGGCCGGGACCACGCGGCCCTGTACGCCGCCTGCACCGCACCGCACCCGGGCCGGCCGCACGCCGTCGTCGCCCGGGTCGAGAAGAAGTACTGACCAGACTCACGCGACCCCGCGCGCACCGCGGGATCCGCGGAATCCGCATTCCAGGGGGAGACATGGACACCATGCGCGAACGATTCATCTCGGTCACGTCGCACGCACTCGACGAGGATCCCCGGCTGGCCCTCGTGCTCGCCGAGATCACCATGGACGGCTTCCGGCCCGCCCAGGACCGCCATCCGGACCGGGTCGTCAACGTGGGCATCCGGGAGCAGCTGCTGATCGGCGTGGGCGGCGGACTGGCCCTCACGGGGCTGCGGCCCGTCGTGCACACCTTCGCCAGCTTCCTCGTGGAGCGGCCCTTCGAACAGATCAAGCTCGACTTCGGGCACCAGGGCACCGGCGGGGTACTGGTCAGCGCGAGCGCCAGCTACGACTGGCCGGCCGGCGGCTTCACCCACATGGCGCCCGGCGACGTGGCCCTGCTGGACACCCTGGACGGCTGGACCGTCCACGTCCCGGGCCACCCGGACGAGGCCGAGGCACTCCTGCGCCACGCCTACGCGGCAGGGGACGACAAGGTCTACGTCCGGCTCTCCGCGCGGTCGAACGCCAGGGCCCGCCCCGTCACCGGGCTGGGTTTCCAGACCGTACGCGAGGGGCGTGCGGGGGTCGTCGTCGCCGTCGGCCCGCTGCTCGACAACGTGCTCGCCGCGACCGAGAGCATGGACGTGAGCGTGCTGTACGCGCCGACCGTACGGCCCTTCGACGACGAGGCGGTGCGTGCCGCCGTCGGGCACGGCACGGCCGAGGTGGTCCTGGTCGAGCCGTACCTCGCCGGAACCTCCACCAGCGCCGCCGCCCGGGCGCTCGAAGCCGTTCCGCACCGGGTGCTCGGCCTCGGCGTCGCCCGCGCCGAGCTGCGCCGGTACGGCACGATCGACGAGCACACGGCCGCGCACGGCCTGGACCCGGCGTCGCTGCGCGCGCGGATCGCCGCCTTCACCGGTGCCTGACCGGTCCCCTCAGCCGCTCAGTTCCGGGTGGGCCGCGATCAGGCGTTTGGGGGCCGCTTGGAGCCAGGAGTCGGTCAGGATCGATCGCAGCTCGGCCGCGTCCTCCACCGCCGCCAGCCGCACCCGGAGCCACGCGTAGTTGTCGTCGTGGCCCGCCCGGATGAAGAACTTCTCCGGCTCCGCCCCGATCAGCTCCTCGCGGTCCTCCTTGGGGCACTTCACCCCGATGGAGGTGTCGTCGTCGCCGAGCGCGACGAAGATCTTTCCGCTCTTCCCGTCCGTTCCGCCCACCCGGAAGGTCGGCATGCCCCAGGCGAGCTTCTCGCTGCTGCCGGGCAGCGACAGGGCGATCGTGCGGACGTCCTCCGCCGTCGTGGCCATATCGGCGACTCCTCTCCAGCCTTCTTCAGGTGCCGGTGATCCCTCGTATCCGACCGTAGACCCGACCACTGACAAACACCTCCGCGCCGGAGCGCCCCCCGCGCCCGGCCCCCAGCGCCCGGCCCCCCGCGCCCAGCGCCCACGGCGTCACCCGCACCGGTCCTCCCGCGCGTGCACCAGCTCCACCAGCTCCGCCGCCAGTTCCTTCACCGTCGCCAGCCCCGCCAGCCCCCACCGCCTCGGCACCACGTCCACCGCGCACACCGTTCCCAGCACGATCCCGCGCCGGTCGGTCAGCGGGGCGCCCACGTAGGAGCGCACCCCGCTCCCGTCCACGACGACGTTGCCCGCGAAACGCGCGAAGTCCCGTACGTCCTCGAGCACCAGAGCGCGCCGCCGCACCACCACGTGCGGGCAGTAGCCGTGGTCCCGGGCGAGCACCCGCGCCGGGTAACCGCTCGCCGGGGCGTCGGTCGCGTGGTGCAGGCCGGCGAAGAACTGCCGTTCCTCACCGATGAAGTTGATCCCGGCGTAGGGCGCGCCCAGCGCGTCCGCGACCCGCCGCGCGAAGGCGTCCAGCTCGCCGTCCGCCCGCTCCCCCAGCCCCAGTTCACGCAGCCGGAGCACGCGTGCGGGCGCCTCCCGGTCCACCGGCGTGAGCAGCAGGTGCCCGGTCGATTCGTAGTAGGTCATGCACTCTCCCCCCAATCCCGTCGCTCCGCGTACCTCGAGTACTCCGGATGCTTCACGTCCAGCAGATGGCGAACGAGGGTCGCCAGCGCCCCCGTTCCGGAGCTCGGCAGACGCGCGTCGCAGCGCACCACGGGTACCTCCGGCCCGAGCCCCACGGCCTCCCGCACCTCGTCGGCTCCGTAGCGGTGCCCGCCGTCGAACTCGTTGACGGCCACGATGAAGCCGATCCCGCGCCGCTCGAAGAAGTCCACGGCGGGGAAGCAGTCGGCGAGGCGGCGCGTGTCGGCGAGCACCACCGCCCCCAGCGCGCCCGTGCACAGCTCCTCCCAGAGGAACCAGAAGCGCTGCTGGCCGGGCGTGCCGAAGAGGTAGAGCACGTTCCGCTCGTCCAGTGTGATCCGGCCGAAGTCCAGTGCCACGGTCGTGGTCGTCTTCGCCTCGACCCCGTCCACCGGGTCGGCGGCCTCGCTCAGCCCGCTCAGCAGCTCCTCCGTGCTCAGGGGCTCGATCTCGCTCACCGCCCCCACGAAGGTGGTCTTGCCCGCCCCGAACCCGCCCGCGACCAGGATCTTCAAGGTCGCGGAGGATCCGTGGGCGGGCGGCTCAGAGCCGTTTGCGCAGGCCATCGAGCACCGCCCGGAGCAGGGACTGGTCGTCGGCGGCGAACGAGCCGCCGCTCGGGAAACACGGCGCCCGCACGGTCACGGCCCCGTGTTCCATCAGGTCGGAGAGGAGCACCTTGACCACCACCGCGGGCAGCCGCAGGTGCCCCGCCACCTCTGCGACGGTGACCGCCGCCGAGCCGGCGCACAGCCGTAGCGCGAGGGTGTGCTCGGCTCCCAGCGGCGCGCGCGGGCGTACGCCGGTCGCCGTCACCAGGGACAGCAGGTCGAGGGCGACGGCCGCCCGTGTCCGCCCGCCGCTCGCGGTGTACGGGCGCATCACGCGGCCCGCCGAATCGTCCAGCCACGGCGTGTCGTGCCGGGCCCCCTCGTGCCGGCCCCCCGGTGCTGCCGCCGGCCCCCTCGCGCGGGCCCTCATCGCTCCGCGTCGGCGGCGGGCCGCCTCGGCGGGGCCGCCAGGTACGGGCGCACGCTCTTGACCAGCATCGCCATCTCGTAGCCCAGCACACCGGCGTCGGCCTCCCGGTCCGCCAGTACCGCCAGGCAGGTGCCGGAGCCGGCCGCCGAGACGAAGACCAGGGCGGAGGCGAGCTCGACCACCACCTGCCGCACCTCGGCGCCGTCCGCGAACCGGGACCCGGCGCTGCGCCCCAGGGAGTAGAGCCCGGAGGCGAGCGCCGCGAGGTGGTCGGCGCTGTCGGCGTCGAGCCCGTGCACGCACGTGACGAGCCCGTCGGCGGTCAGCAGTACCGCGCTGCGCGTGTACGGCACCCGCTGGACCAGGCCGCTGAGCAGCCAGTCGAGGTCCGAGAGCCGACTGGTCGTGGTCGCCACTTCGCCGCCCATGGGGGTTCGCTCCTTAGCTGTCGGGTGAGAGGCCGGGGTCACTTCTGGTGCTCCGACTGGGCGAGGCCGAAGCCCCGCTGGAAGGCGGCCATCAGGCCCGGGTCGTGCACGGGCTGGTCCACGCCCGTGGCGCGCGGTGCGGGGGCTTCGCGCAGTTGGGGCGCGAGGTGCTCCTGAGCCCGCCGCCGGGGCAGCGGCGGCCGTTCCTCACCGGTCCGGGCGGCGGGTACGGGCAGTGGCGGTGCCGGTGGCGCCGCCGCGGTCCACGCCGGTTCCGCGACCGTGTCCGTCCTACGGGGTACGGTGCCCGGGACCTCGGCGGCCCATCCCGGTACGGCCGGCGGGGCGCAGGAAGGCTCCGCCCCGGGCACGCTCACGCGCACCGGCTCCAGTGGCGGCGCGCCCGTCCCCTCCCCGGTCCCGCGCGTGGTCGCCCGGGACCCGCCCGGACCGTCGGTGGCGCTCAGGACATCGGCGGTGCCCAGGGCGTCGGTGGTGCCCAGGGAGGCGGCGGCGCTCAGGGCCTCCGCCCCCAGCAGTTCCTGGGGCAGGACGAGCACGGCGAGCACCCCGCCGTAGATGTTCGACTTGAGTTCGACGGCGATCCCGTGCCGGCGGGCCAGCGCCGAGACGACGAACAGGCCGATCCGCCCGTCGGCCAGCAGCTGCCGGACGCTGATCTGGTCGGGGTCGCCGAGCAGGGCGTTCATCCGCTGCGCTTCCTCGGACGGCATGCCGAGGCCGCGGTCCTCCACCTCGACCGCGATGCCGGCGGTGACCCGCTCGGCCCGCACCACGACGTCGGTGTCGGGGGCGGAGAACACGGTGGCGTTCTCGATCAGTTCGGCCAGCAGGTGCACGACGTCGGCGACGGCGTGGCCGCGTACCGTGCCGCCCGCCGGGGGCACCACCTTGACCCGCGTGTACTGCTCGACCTCGGCGACCGAGGAGCGCAGGACCTCGCTCAGGTCGATCGGGCGGGTCCACTGGCGGCGCGAGGCGGCGCCGCCGAGGACCGCGAGGTTCTCGGCGTGGCGGCGGATCCGGGTGGCGAGGTGGTCGACGTGGAAGAGCTCCTTGAGCAGGTCCGGGTCCTCGACCGTGTCCTCCAGGTCGTCCAGCAGGGAGATCTCCCGGTGGACGAGGGACTGCAGACGGCGTGCGAGATTGACGAAGACCTCGACCTTGCGGTCGCTGTCGGAGGGCGTGACGGGCCCGCCGAGACGGACCAGGGTGGCGTGGGCCTGCTCGCGGGCGCCGCGCAGTTCCTGGGAGAGCAGCCAGAACTCGTCCACCCCCGCCGTCCCGGAACCGAGGGACGGCGATGCCGGTCCGCCGCGCGTAGGCCTGGCGAGCGGCTCGCCGCGCTCCAGCCGGTCGGCGGTGGTGCGCAGCTCCTGGCGGCCGCGGACGCTGGAGCGGCGCAGTGTCTCGCAGCGGTCGCTGACGGTCTTGGCCGCGCGCTGGGCCCCGAGCAGGGCGGCGGCGAACGCGGCGGCGAAGAGCAGGGCGCAGCCGGAGAGCACGGGCCACAGCCGGTCGTCCCGGGCGCCCGCACCCCCGCCGAGCTGGAGCGTGAAGATCACCGCGGCGGCGCCGCTGAGCCCGGCGGCGAGCGTGGGCAGCAGGGCGGCGCGGATCAGCTGAGGACGTATCTGCCGACCGGGACCGGTGACGGCATGTCTCGACGGGGAGTGGCGGGCGGCGCGGAGTCCGGACATCTGCGTCCTCGGTCAGTGGGGCCCGGACCCAGGGCGTCCCGGGACCCGGTGTTGATCACCGGATACCCACGCTAGACCGCACGCTCCGTCCCAGGGCGGCCAGTTGGGGAACTTCGCCCGGGTGCTTCCCGCTCCCGATGGAGCGCTCGTACGAGAGACCGAATACGCCGGGAGCGCGCACTCCCCGGCGCCCGCGAGCGTACGCCGCCTCCCGTCACCCCCACCCGCGCCTCGCCCCCCACCCGCCCCACCGGCGCCGCAAAGGGACGGGTGGAGCGGGGCACGTGCTGCGTGAAGGGGCAGTGCGGGCCCGGTGCCGGGGAGTCCGGCGCCAGGACCGCCCGGACGCCCTAGGAGCCCACCGCCTCCGACTCCTCATGGGTCACCGCGGCCGGCCGCGCGACCGCCGGGGCGGTCCGGGACCCGGTGACGGGTACGGGCGGGCCCGAGGCCACGAACGGCCTCCACCACGGCGCGCTCGGCGCGTCCGCCGCGCCCGGCTCGAAGGGCTGTCCCGGTACGGGCAGCGCGATCGCCGCCCCGGCCCGCTCCGCAGCGGCCACCGTGCCCTCCCCCGGCTCGTCCCACGGGTGCGGGGCCAGGTTGAAGGTGCCCCAGTGGATCGGCAGCATCGTGCCGTGCGGCGTGCCGTGCGGCGTGCCGCCCTGGAGGTCGAGGTGGGCGCGCAGGCCCTCCTCGGGCGTCATGTGGATATCGGTCCAGAACTCGGAGTACGCGCCGATCTGGATCATCGTGGCGTCGAACGGCCCGTGGGTGGCGCCGATCTCCTTGAAGCCGGGGAAGTAGCCGGTGTCCCCGCTGTGGTAGATCCGGTGCTCGTCGCCCGCGACGACCCAGGACGCCCACAGGGTGAACTGCTGGTTGCGCAGTCCGCGGCCGCAGAAGTGCTGGGCCGGGGTGGCGGTGAGCGAGAGCCCGGCGACCTCGGTGGTCTCGTTCCAGTCGAGCTCGCGCAGCCGGCCGGCCGGGACACCCCAGCGCTCCAGGTGCGCGCCGACGCCCAGCGGGACCGCGAAGACCGTGTCCGTACCGGCCAGGGCCTTGATCGTCGGCAGGTCGAGGTGGTCGTAGTGGTCGTGCGAGATCACGACGACGTCGACCTCGCCCAGCGAGGCCAGCGGGACCGGCACCGGGTGCAGCCGCTTGGGGCCGGCGAAGGGGAAGGGGGAGCACCGATCGCCCCAGACCGGGTCGAAGAGCACCCGGCGCCCGTCGATCTCGGCGAGCACGCTGGAGTGGCCCATCCAGGTCAGCCGCAGGCCACCGGCCGGGGGCTTCGCGAGCTCGGCGAGGGTCGTCGGATACACCGGGATGGGCGCGCCGGGGCTGCGCCGGAGCCGCTGCTCCTTGTGGAAGTAGATCTTCGCGAACTCGGCCATCGACCCGGAGGGCCTGGTCCGGGTACCGATCGGGTTCTGGAACACTCCGTCGGCGAAGTTCGGCGAGCGCCGGATCCGCTCCAGCCGGGCACCGGACGGGTCCGCGCCGAAGGCTTCGGGCCGCAGCGCGCGCAGCCGTGGACGCAAGGGACGGGAGCCGGTCAAGGCGCCTCCTGGGTGGGGGGATGCGGGCAGGGCGTTCTCATGGTTACCACCATCCCAACGCCTGTCACTCCCCAAGGATTCCGCTCCGCGCCCCCGAACGCGCCCAGAGCCCCGCCCCACCCGCCCCCACCTGCCTCTGTACGGCCCCGCCCGCGGTCCTACAGCGGCAGCAGGTCCGGCCGCTTGGCCTCCACGTGGTCCCCGGAGGACTCCCCGCGCAGCCGGCGCCCGATCCACGGCACCAGGTACTCCCGCGCCCACTGGATGTTGTCCCGGGTGACGTCCACCGAGCCGCGCGGCCGCATGGGGGGCCACGGCTGGTCCGGATCCGCCGGCGTGTCCAGGCCGAGCACCTGGGCCGCGCGCAGGGCGACCCTCGTGTGCCCCTCGGGCGAGAGGTGCAGCCGGTCGTCGTCCCACGCCCGGCGGTCCTGTACGGACTTCAGTGACCAGAGGTCGAGCACGGGGCAGTCGTACCGGTCGGCGATGGAGCGGACGTGCGCGCTGAAGGTCGCGATCTTGCCGCGGAGGTGCTTGAGGACCGGTACGTCCCGCGTGTCGAAGCCGGTCGTGATCACGACCAGGCCGACCGATGCGGTGAGGTCGCGCACGGCCGCCTCGTACCGTTCGGCCACGTCGTCCGGGTCGCTGCCGGGCCGGATGATGTCGTTGCCGCCCGCGCAGAAGGTCACCAGGTCAGGGGCGAGCTCCTTGGCCCGCGGAACCTGCTCGGCCACGATCTGGTCCAGCAGGCGGCCCCGTACGGCGAGGTTCGCGTAGCGGAATTCGCCGGAGTCCTCGTGCTCCTCGCATTGATCGGCCAGGAGGACGGCGAGCCGGTCCGCCCAGCCGAGGAACGTGTCCCCGGGTCCCGGGTCCCCCACGCCCTCGGTGAAACTGTCCCCGATCGCCGCGTACGAGCCAATGGTCTTGGTCTTGGATGTCGTCGTCGCTGCCACGGGAGCCCATCCTTCACCCCTGATCATGACCTACGCGACCGTAGCCAGGGACTTACTGACCGTGATCTTCAACACCCGCCCGATGAGGAATAACAGGCGTGCGGGCCGCGACCCCCCTCCGGCCCCGGCCCGCACGCCGCGGACACCTGGCGACGCCGATGATTACGGCGGCGACGGGTATCCACGCCCTGCCGGAACACGCGGTCCCCCCGCGCGTTCCGGCGATGTCTCAGATGCTGACGCCCTTGGACCGGAGGTAGGCCAGCGGGTCGATGTCCGAGCCGTACGAGGGGCCCGTACGGATCTCGAAGTGCAGGTGCGGGCCGGTCACGTTTCCGGTGGCGCCGGAGAGCCCGATGCGCTGCCCGGCGGTGACGCTCTGGCCCGTGGAGACGGACAGCTGGGAGAGGTGACCGTACTGGCTGTACTTGCCGTCGGCGTGCCGGATGACGACCTCGTTGCCGTACGCGCCGCCCCACCCGGCGGAGACCACGGTGCCGGCGCCGACCGCCTTGACGGTGGTGCCGGTGCTCGCGTTGAAGTCGACACCCGTGTGGTAGCCGCTGGACCACATGGCCCCCGCAGTGCGGTACGCGGTGGAGGTACCGCCGCTGACCGGGGCGACGAAGCCGGTGGCAGGCGCGGCCTGCTCCTGCTTGGCGGGCGCCTTGGGGGCGGACCCGGCCGCGGCCTCGTCGGAGGAGTCGGCAGAATCGGCAGAATCGGCAGATTCGTCCGATTCCGTGGAATCGGCAGATTCGTCCGACTCGGCGGAGTTGGCGGAATCGGCAGAATCGGTCGATTCGTCAGAAGCCGAGTCATCAGAAGGGGAGGAAGCGGACTTCCCGGCAGGCTCCGGCGTTTCGGCCGGCGCGGACTCGGCGGCCGGGGCCGCTCCCTTCGCACCGAGCGTCAGCTTGAGGCCCGGGTGGATCAGCGACGGATCGGTGCCCACGGCCGCATGGTTGTCCTCGTAGAGCCGCTGCCAGCCACCGGTGAGGTGCTGGCGCTCGGCGATCTTCGAGAGGTAGTCGCCCGGCACCACGGTGTAGACAGCGGGGGCGCTCTGCGGGGCGGCGGGCGCGGCCTGGAGCGCGGCCGGAACCTGCGGAGCCTGGACCGGAGCGGCGGCGGGCGCGGCGGCCGGGACACCCCCCGCATGGGCTCCGGTGGCCCCGAGCAGCGGCAGCGCGAGGGCTGCGCCACCGGTGCCGGCGACGGCGAACCCACGGGATATCGGGCTGAACTTGGGACGGCGGTGCTTTCCCGGTGCGGGCATGGCGGATTCCTCTCCGGCGCCTGCGAGGTGAGCTGTCGGGTTCGGACTGGAGATGTCCGGCCGTCCATGCGCCGGTGAACAGCACATGTACGGCTTCACCCCGAGCTGTCCCGAGTAAAGATCCCGAAGGAAGTCCGGAACAGCGGCTTACCTGGTTCCCCCGCTCCTGCCGCGAACGTGAATAGTCGGGTGCGGTTTCCGGGCGGCGGCAGGATTAGGCGGTCCGTCCGGATCGATCGCGAACGTAATCGAGGCCGACCGCGCGGAACAAGTCACGAATTCCCCAACAGAATCTTGAAGATGACGGGCCGCCTGATTTCCCGTCACCCTGCGTCCATTCCGACCGCTCAACGACCGCCCCGGCAAGGCAATTCAGCATTCACGATCAGGCACTCACGGTCACCGTATGATCTGGCTCACGGGAGGTGTCCGATCTCGCCTCTCGCTATGGCAAGTTGTCTGCAAACAACGCAATTCGGACACGGACGACACGGAGGAGCCCTGTGACCCAGCCGATACCCCAGAGTCCGCGCACGGAGCCGGTACTGACCGGAGTGCGCAACTTCCGCGACGTGGGCGGCCTGCCCACCACGGACGGCAGGCGGGTCAAGTCGGGACGACTGTTCCGAAGCGGACATCTCGCGCATGCCACCGAAACCGACGCGGAGTTCCTCCGCTCGCTCGGCCTGCACACCGTCTTCGACTTCCGCAACGGCGCCGACAAGGCACTGGAGGGCCCGGACGTGGAGCTGCCCGGCGTGCGCAACGTCGGCATTCCGCTGTCGGATCCGGCCGCCGGCGGGGAGTTCTGGAAGATGGTCCGCGAGGGGGACCTGGCCCAGCTCCGCGAGCTCCTGGGCGGGGGCAAGGGTGCCGCACGGATGTCCCGTTCGTACCGGGAGATGATCAGGACCCGTACCGCCGAACACAGCCGGGTCCTGCACGCGCTGGCCGAGGACAGTGTCCCGGCCCTCATGCACTGCGCCGCCGGCAAGGACCGGGCCGGCCTCTCGATCGCCGTCACCCTGCTCGCGCTGGGCGTCGAGCGCGAGGCGATCGTCGCGGACTACCTGGAGTCGAACGCTCCGCACAACCGCTACCGGGTCCGCCGGGCCAGCGGCACCCCGGAGGCCCGTCATCCCGAGGCGATGGAGCTGCTCGCCCCGCTCTTCGACGCCCGCGCCCCGTACCTGACCACGGCCTTCGCGACCATCGACGAGGAGTGGGGCGGCGTGGAGCGCTACTTCGCCGAGGGGCTCGGGCTCACGCCCGAGACCCTCGGCCGGCTCCGTGACCGGCTGCTGGACTGACGCACCACGAGGCAGGCCGTCCGCCCGGGGCGCGCCCCCGCCGCCGGCTCAGCGGTTGGCGACGGCCTGCCTCACCAGCGTCCTGCCGAAGTCCCACATCAGCGCGCCACCACCGTGCGCCTCGTCCATGACCTCACGGAAGGCACCGACGAACCGGTCCACGTCCGCCTCGTCCACGATGAGCGGCGGGATCAGTTTGATCACTTCCAGGTGGTCCCCGGATACCTGCGTGAGGATCCGGTGCTTCTGCAGCAGCGGCACCACGACCATCTGCGCGAACAACCCCTTGCGCGCCGCCTGCAGCATGGTCCAACGGCTCCGCAGCCCGAGCGAGGACGGCCGACCGAACTCGATGCCGATCATCAGCCCGCGTCCCCGTACCTCGTGGAGCAGTTCGTACTCGTCCACGAGCACGGCGAGCCGCCCGCGCAGCAGGTCGCCCATCGCGCGGGCGTTGTCCACCACCCGCTCGTCCTCCATGACGGAGAGCACCGCGAGTCCGGCCGCCATCGCCTGGGCGTTGGAACCGAAGCTGGCGGAGTGGACGAGCACCCGGTCCATGGAGGAGTAGACCTTCTTGAAGATCCAGTCCTTGCCGAGGGTCGCGCCGACCGGCACATAGCCGCCGGAAAGGGCCTTGGCGACGCACACCAGGTCCGGTTCCACCCCGGCCTCGTGCTGGTAGGCGTAGAACTCCCCGGTGCGTCCGAGGCCCGTCTGGACCTCGTCCGCGATCAGCAGCGCCTTGTGCCGGTGCAGCAGCTCCTGCGCGGCGAGCAGGAAGCCGGGTGGTGCGGCGAGCACCCCCTTGCCCTGGATCGGCTCGACGACGAGGGCCGCCACGTCCCCCTTGCGCAGCTCGCG
Organism: Streptomyces sp. NBC_00435; assembly: GCF_036014235.1. GTDB lineage: Bacteria > Actinomycetota > Actinomycetes > Streptomycetales > Streptomycetaceae > Streptomyces. The sequence goes on along the minus strand of NZ_CP107924.1, from coordinate 6,900,555 downwards.
CTCCAGCGCGCCCAGGTCGCCGAGCGTGATCTTCGTGTCGGGCAGCAGCGGCGCGAAGCCGTCCCGGAAGCCGTCTTCGCCGTTGACCGAGAGCGAGCCGGTGGTGAGCCCGTGGAAGGCGTGGTCGCAGTAGAGGACCCTGGGCCGCCCGGTGGCGTACCGGGCGAACTTCAGGGCGGTCTCCACCGCCTCGGTGCCGCTGTTGCCGAAGAAGACCCGGTCCAGGTGCGGGCTGTGGGCGAGCAGCTTCTCGGCCAGCAGCCCGGGCAGCGGCTGGCAGTCGAAGCGGGTGAGGTCGGCGAGCTGGGCGTCCAGCACGTCGTGCAGGGCCTGCCTGACCACCGGGTGGTGGCGGCCCAGGCCCATCACCCCGAACCCGGCCAGCATGTCGAGGTAGTCGTTGCCCTCGGCGTCCCAGAAGTGGGCCCCCTCGGCCCGCTCGTAGACCTTGTCGAAGCCGATGGTGTGAAGCATCCGGGGCAGCTGGTGGTTGAGGTGACGGGCGTGCAGTTCGTACCGCTCGCCGCCGCGCTCGGCCAGCAGGGCGCCCAGGTCGAAGCCCTTGCCGCGGACCCGGCCGCCCGCCTCCCCCACCCGGCCCGCGTGGACCTCGCTCATGCCGACCTGTCCCGGTTCCCGCCCATGGTCTCGCGGACCGCGCGCAGCGACTCCTTCAGGGAGCCCATGGTGGCCAGGACGGCGGTGGGCTCGTACCCGCAGTGCGCCATGCAGTTCGCGCAGCGCGGATCCTTCCCGCGGCCGTACTTGCTCCAGTCGGTGTCCTCGATCAGTTCCCGGTACGAGGGCACGTATCCGTCGCTCATCAGATAGCAGGGGCGCTGCCAGCCGAAGAGCGAGTAATTCGGAATGGCCCAGGCGGTACAGGGGAAATCGGCCTTGCCTTCCAGGAAGTCCAGGAAGAGCGGGGAGTGGTTGAGGCGCCAGCGCCTGCGGTTGCCGCCCGAGAAGGCCTTCTTGAATAGTTCGCGGGTCTGCTCGACACCCAGGAAGTGTTCCTGGTCGGGGGCCTTTTCGTAGGCGTAGGCGGGCGAGATCATCATCTCGTCCACCTGCAGGTCGTCATTGAGGTAGTTCAGCACCTCGATGATCGTCTGCGGGGTGTCGGTGTTGAAGAAGGTGGAATTGGTGGTCACCCGGAATCCGCGGCTCTTCGCCTCCTTGATGGCCGCGACCGCCTCGTCGAAGACGCCTTCCTTCGCCACCGATTCGTCGTGGCGCTCGCGCAGTCCGTCGATGTGCACGGCGAAGGCGAAGTAGGGGGAGGGTGTGAACTTCTCGATCTTCTTGCGGAGCAGCATCGCGTTGGTGCAGAGGAATACATACTTCCGCTTAGCCACCAACTGGCGCACGATCTCGTCGATCTGCGGGTGCATCAAGGGCTCACCGCCCGCGATGGACACCATCGGCGCGCCGGACTCCAGCACGGCGCCGACCGCCTGGGCCACGGGCATGCGCTGCTTGAGCACCCCGGCCGGGTGTTGGATCTTGCCGCACCCCTCACACGCCAGGTTGCAGGCGTAGAGCGGTTCCAGCTCGACGATCAGCGGGAACTTCTCACGCTTGCGGAGCTTCTGTTCGAGCAGGTACGTCCCGACCCTGATGGTCTGTCGCAGTGGCATGGCCATCTGGCTCACCTCCTGGGGAGCAGCAAAGAACGGTGCCAGTCATAAAACGCGGGCAGTAGTGCGCGCAGTACGCGAAAGGCTGATATTCCTCCGCGAACAGTGCCAATACGGACGAGCTCATGCTCCGGAGCGTCCACGATCACCCGGACGGCCGCAACCGGGCGGTCCGCGCCGGCGGCGGCCCCGCCCCGGGCCGCGGTCCACAGCGTGGCCGCCGATTCCATGTCGACCCCGATGGCGCCGGTGGCGCGCAGCTGCGCGCGCTCCTGGCCCCGGACGACGTGGTCGGATCCGGTCAGTGCACCGAGGTGTACGGTCCGGCCGGGTACGGCCCGGGCCAGCGCCTCGGCGAGCAGGGCGGTACCGGTGCAGGCGACCGTGCCGCGCGGGTCCCGGGTCTCCTCGGCGACGATCAGGTCGCCGGGGCTCATGCCGGGCAGCAGCCCGGCGCAGAATCCGGTGGCGAGCACCGCCGCCCCGCGCAGCCGCGGCCCGTCCAGTGCCCGGCCGACCGCACGCTCGGCCGCGCGCGGGCCCATGCCGGTGCGCAGGATCTCGTACCGGTCGGGCGCGCCCGTGTCGCGGCCGCTGCGCAGGGCCGTCCGCTCGATGCGCAGCGCGCAGGCGATCAGCAGCGGCGGCGGGCTCCCGGCGGGTCGGCCTGCCATCAGGCCTCCCCGGTGGACGGGGCAGCGTTCGGCAGGGCGGCCGGATCCGCGTACCGGCCGCCGGGGCCGAACGGTTCTCCGTACAGGTACCGGCCGAGCGCGGTGAGCGGGAAGACCTGCCGGTACAGGTGGTAATTGATGGAGAAGTCCCAGGGGAAGCCGGTCCCGGTGAAGTACGGCTCGTCCCAGGTGCCGTCCTCGCGCTGGGTGGAGACGAGGTGCGCGATCCCCCGCTCCACGGACGCCGCCCCGCGCTCCCCCGCCGACAGCAGGGCCATCAGCGCCCAGGCCGTCTGCGAAGGGGTGGAGGCGCCCTTCCCGGCCCAGGACCGGTCCTTGTAGGAGCGCTGGTCCTCACCCCACCCGCCGTCCTCGTTCTGTACGGATTCCAGCCAGGCCACGGCCCGCCGGATCGCGGGGTGCGAGGGGGCGAACCCGGCGGCCGCCAGGGCCGGTACCACCGAGCCGGTGCCGTAGACGTAGTTGGTGCCCCAGCGGCCGAACCAGCCGCCGCATTCATCCTGTTCGGCGAGGAGCCAGGCGATCCCGCGCCGGGTGCGCGCGTCGCCCGCCCGGCCCTCCACGGCGAGCATCTCGACGACGTGGGCGGTGACGTCGGCCGACGGCGGGTCGATGACCTCGCCGAAGTCACAGAAGGGCAGCTTGTTGGGGAAGGGGCTGGTGTTGTCGGCGTCGAAGGCGCCCCACGCGCCGTTCTTCGACTGCATGCCGAGGTTCCAGGACACCCCCCGCGCGATGGCCCCCTCCAGTCGCGCCGGATCGGGGTACTTGATCCGGCGCAGGGCGAGGACCACTTCGGCGGTGTCGTCGATGTCGGGGTAGTTGTCGTTGTGGAACTCGAACGCCCACCCGCCCGGGGCCAGCCCGGGCCGGCGCACGGCCCAGTCCCCGCTGCGGACGATCTCCTCGCCGAGCATCCAGTCGGCGGCCTTCACCAGGGCAGGGTGGTCGGGGCTCAGTCCGGCGTCGGCCAGTGCGATGGCCGCCAGGCAGGTGTCCCACACCGGGGACTGGCAGGCCTCGATCATGCGGGCGCCATCCGCGCGCCACACCGCGAACCGGTCCAGGGACTCCAGTCCGGCGCGCATCACCGGGTGCTGGAGGTCGTAACCGAGCAGGTGCAGGGCGATGACGGAGTACACGGCGGGCGGCTGGATCCCGCCCCAGCAGCCGTCGTTCTCCTGCCGCTCCACGATCCACCGGCCGGCGCTGGCCATCGCCGCCCTGCGCACCCGGCGCGGGGCGAAGCGGCGGTAGACGTGCAGGGCCCGGTCCATCCGCTGGAAGGCGCCGTCCCAGCTGGTCATCGGCGCGAGCCGCTTGACCGGGTTCGGCGTCCGCGCGTCCGTGTGCAGCTCGTCCAGGGCGAACGGGGCCGGGCGCACCGGGCGCAGTGCGGAGACCACGGTGAGGGGGACGATGGTCTGGCGGGCCCAGCAGCCGAAGTCGTAGATGTTCAGCGGCACCCAGGGCGGCAGGAAGACCAGTTCGGGCGGGAGTTCGGGCAGGTGGTCCCAGTTCCACCAGCCGAACAGCGCCAGCCAGATGCGGGTGAAGACGCGGGCGCCTGCGATTCCCCCGTGGGCCCGGATCCACGCCGAGGCGCGGGCCATGTGCGGGGCGTCGGGCGCGTCACCGGCCAGGCGCAGGGCCACGTAGGCCTCGATGGTGGCGGACAGGTCGGAAGGGCCGCCGTGGAAGGTGGCCCAGGTACCGTCGTCCCGCTGCTCGCCGCGGACGAACAGGGCGCAGGCCCGCGTGGTGGCCTCGTCCCGGATCCCGAGGAACTGGCGCAGCAGCAGATCCTCGGCGTCCATGGTGACGTTGGTCTCCAGGTCGCCCTTCCACCAGCCGGCCTCGTCCTGCCGGTCGAGCAGGTCCTGGACCGCCCGGGCCGTGGCCTCCCGGACCGCCCTCGTCCCGCCGGGTCCGTGGCCCGGTGGCCCCGCGGCCGCGCTGTCGTCCGGGTCGGCGCCGCAGGCACTGGCGCCGCCGTCGGTCGTCGCTGTCATGGCTTCCCCTTTGCGTGCAGTGTCCTCTGCTGTCCTGGGGTGTGCCGTCGGCCGGTACTACTGGCAGGTAGTACCGGCCGGCGACTCGCGATTCATATGCGCGAGCGGGTGGCGATCACCTCTTGCGCACGACGACGAAGTCGGCGAGCGCCACGAGCTGGTCGCGCACCCGCTGGTCCATGTCCACGTCGTCGAGTGCCCTGATCGCCACCGCGTGCTGGCGGCGGGCCTCGTCGGCGGTCCACTGACGGCCGCCCGCGGCCTCGATGAGCGCCGCGCGGGCCGCGAACTCCTCCTCGGAGAAGTTCTCGAAGTCGTTGCTCTTGGCGTCGGCGGCGAGCAGCTCGGCGAGTTCCTCGCAGGCCGGTCCGCCGGCCGCGAGGGCGGCGACGACCGGCAGGGACTTCTTGCGCTGGCGCAGGTCGCTCCAGGTCTGCTTGCCGGTGGACTCCGGGTCCCCCCAGATGCCGAGGAGGTCGTCGACGGCCTGGAAGGCGAGCCCGAGGTGGTAGCCGTACTCCTCCAGTTTGTCCGCCGTACGGTCGTCCGCGCCGCCGAGCACGGCGCCGATGGAGACCGCGCAGGCGAGCAGGGCGCCGGTCTTGTTGCCCTCCATCTCCAGGCACTCCTCGACGCTGACGCTCTCGCGGTGCTCGTAGGAGATGTCCTGCGCCTGGCCGTCGATGAGCTTGCGGCTCGCGGTGGTCAGGCGCATGGCTGCGCGGCCGGCCTCGACCGTGCCGAGCTCCAGCAGCACCTCGTTGGCCAGGGCGAACAGGGCGTCGCCGACCAGGATGGCGAGGGCCGGTCCGTGGACCTTCCACACCGTGTCACGGTGGCGGCGCTGCTCGTCGCCGTCCATCAGGTCGTCGTGCAGCAGCGAGAAGTTGTGCACGAGCTCGACCGCGACGGCTCCCGGGATGCCGACCTCGGCCGCGGCTCCCGCGGCCTCGGCGGAGAGCAGGGCGAGGGCGGGGCGGACGGCCTTGCCGCCGTCGCCGTCCGCAGGGTTGCCGTGCGCGTCGATCCAGCCGAAGTGGTAGGCGGCGACGGTGTCCATGGGCGCGGCGAGCCGGTCCACGGCGGCGCGGAGCACGGGCGTCGAGAGCGTACGGCCGCGCTCGAGGAGGGCGATCGTGTCCGCCTTCTCCCCGCCGGCCGGGCCCGTACGGGCGTCCGTGTTCTCGACGGCCGGATTCCCCGGGTTCACTGGCTCTCCTCTGGTTCCTGTACGTACTGCGGTGCGTGGTGCGTTGCCGGTGGTGCTGGTACCGGTGGCGCCGATGGCGCCGATGGTGGTCATGCCGCCTCCTGCAAGGGGTGTTCGCGGTGGCGGCCCAGCGGGGCGAGCGCGGCGTGGGCCGCGCTCAGTCCGCTGCGGACGGCGCTCTCCATGGTCGCGGGCCAACCGGTCGCGGTCCACGCACCGGCGAGGTAGAGCCCCGGCGTGTCGGTCCGGGCTCCGGGCCGCAGCCGGCCGACGCCGGGGGTGGGAGCGAACGTCGCGGTGCGCTCCCGGGTGACGAAGAAGTCCCGTACCTTGGCGCCGCGCGCCGCGGGCAGCAGCCGTTCCAGCTCGGGCAGGTACTTAGCGCGCAGGACCGAGACGGGCTCGTCGATGTCCTGGTGGGCGACCGACTGGGACAGGGCCAGGTACTGGCCGCCGTCGGGCAGTCCGGAGGACTCGGTGCGGTCGAAGACCCACTGGACCGGGGAGCCGAGGGCCGCGAAGAAGGGCTGCTTGAGGACCTTGCGGTCGTAGACGACGTGCACGTTGAGGATCGGCGCGGTGCCGATGTCGAGGAGCTTGTCGGGGTCGGCGAGCGCACCGGCCGGGAGCAGGCCGTGCGCCTCGCGCTGCGGGACGGCGAGGACGACGACGGCGGCGTCCAGCGACTCGCTCTCGGTGTCCACCCGCCAACCACCTTCCGGTGTACGGGAGATGCCGGTGACCCGGGTGCGCAGTTCGGTGCGCACCCCGGCGGCGTCGAGGGCCTCGCGGGCGAGGGTGTCGTGCAGGTCCCCGAGGGGTACGCGGGCCCAGCCGATGTCGGCGGCGCCGTTCTCGGAGAGGAGCCCGGTCTTGAAGACCATGGCGGCCAGGCCGAGCGAGGACTGGCCGGCGGTGGCGTTGAGGGTGGCGATGCCGACGAGGTCCCACAGCGCCTCGATGGTGCGCGGGGACTGGCCGTACCGGCCGAGCCAGGTCGCGAAGTCCAGGCCGTCGAGCGCCGGGTCGGCGGGGTCGAGGCGGCGCAGCGCGAGCGCGGCGCGCCCGACGCTCGCCCGTTCGGCGAGCGAGAGGTGCGGGTAGCGGGCGAGGGAGCCGGCCAGGTGCAGCGGTACGGGCAGGGCGCTGCGGCGCAGCCGGCCGAGCCGGGGGCCACCGGGGTGGGCCACGTCGAGGACGGGCACGTCGAGGCGGTCCTGCAGGGGCGCCAGGCCGGCGCCCCCGACCCGGTCGAGGAACCACCGGTAGGCGGTGCAGCAGCGCAGGTAGACGTGCTGGCCGTTGTCCACGGTCAGGTCACCGCGCTTGAAGGAGAACGCCAGGCCACCGAGGCGGGGCCGGCTCTCCAGCAGGGTCACCCGCAGGCCCGCGTCGGCGAGTTCCAGCGCGGTGGTGACGCCGGCGAGCCCACCGCCGACGACCACGGCGTGGTTCTCGGTCATGCGTCCTCCTCTGTCGCCCCGGCAGACGCCGCCGGGCACCCTGGGGTTGCTCCCGTCCGTTTCGCCGGCTCGGCGCGCCGGCCCGCCGCGGTCAGAGCCGCCGCCTGGTGCTCTGGCGCGAGATGGTCCGCGCGTCGAGGCCGGAGAGGCCGCGGACGGCGACGTACGCCTTCTCGTGCGGCGGCAGCGAGACCCGGCCGCGCAGTACGGCCTCGGGCTCGCGCTCGATGCGGTCGAGCAGGCGGCGGTAGATGCCGGCCATGGCCGCCACGCAGGCGCCGCTGCGCCGGTCGAGCATGGGGAGCAGCCGGTAGCCCTCCGTGAACAGGGCGCGGGCGCGCCGGACTTCGTGGTGCACGAGCCCGGCGAAGTCGGAGCCGGGGGGCATCCGTTCGCTGCGGAAGCCTTCGGAGCAGCCGAATTTGGCGAGGTCCTCGGCGGGCAGGTAGGTGCGTCCGTTGCCCGCGTCCTCGCGGACGTCCCGCAGGATGTTGGTGAGTTGCAGGGCGAGGCCGAGGGTGTCGGCGTACTCACCGGCACGCGCCGCGTCGTGCGCGCCGGTCCCGGCGGAGTTCGCCGTGCCGAACACGCCGAGCGAGAGCCTGCCGATGGCCCCGGCCACGCAGCGGCAGTAGACCTTCAGGTCGTCCCAGGTCTCGTAGGTCTCGCCGCGCACGTCCATCAGGACGCCGTCGATGAGCTCGTCGAGTCCTTCGAGGGGGATCGGGAAGCGGCGCGAGGCATGCGTGAGGGCGACGGCGACCGGGTCGGTGTCGTCCTCGTCGATCTCCTCGGCGCGGATCCGTCCGAGGAGGGTGCGGGTCTCTTCCAGCCGGGTCAGTTTGACCTCGGGCGGCAGGGTGCCGTCGCCGATGTCATCGACCCGCCGGGAGAAGGCGTACAGGGCGGACATCGCCTGTCGCTTGTCGGTGGGCAGCAGCCGGATGCCGTAGGCGAAATTGCGCGCCTGCGAGCCGGTCACGGCCTCGCAGTAGCTGTAGGCCGCTGAGATCGGCGGGGACATCGCGGCCGGTGAAGACATCGGGTCCGGTGCGGACATCGCTGTGGGCGCGCCCGGTTCGGACGCGTGTGTGGGGCCCTCCACGGTCGGGCTCACCCCTTTCTCGGCGCTGTGCGCAGGACGGCGGCCACCTCGCGGAGCAGGCCGCTCCTGGTGGGCGTGGGCGGGCCGGGCAGTACGTCGAAGCCGGCGGCGGTGACGGCTCGCAGGGCGGCGCGCCCGCCTCCCACGAAGCCCGCGAGCAGCAGCCGCAGCCTTCCGTGGACGCTGCCGACGAGCGGCACGCCTTCGTTCAGGAACTCCCGGGCGCGTTCGGCCTCGAAGGCGATCAGGGCGCGTACGGAGGCTCCGGCGGACGGTGCCGCGAGGTCGGCCTCCGTCACGTGGAAACGGCGCATGTCCTCGGCCGGGAGGTAGATCCGGTCCCGGCCGAGGTCCTCGGCGACGTCCTGGAGGTGTTCGGTGATCTGCAGGCCGGTGCAGACGGCGTCGGAGCGGCGGATCCGCTCGGGGGTGCTGGTGCCGGTGAGGGCGAGCACGAGGCGGCCCACCGGCTGCGCGGAGAGCTCGCAGTAGCCGATGAGGTCGCCGTACGTCCCGTACAGCGCGACCCGCTGGTCCTGGCGGTTGGCCTCGATGAGCGCGAGGAACGGCTCTGGGGTGAGCGCGTGGGCGCGTACGACAGGTTGCAGGGCCAGCATCAGGGGGTGGCGCGGGGGCCCGTCGGTCCCGCCGAACACGCGCCACAGATCGGCTTCGCAGGCGTCGAGCATGGCGAGCCGGTCGTCCGCGGCCGCGGGGTCGAGGCCGAACAGGACCGCGTCGCGGCCGCCCGGGGCGAGGTCACCGTCGCCGATGTCGTCGACCAGGCGGGCGCATCCGTAGACCGCCATCAGGCCCCCGCGCCAGGCGCGGGGAAGAAAGACGGGGGCTACGGGGAAGTTCTCTGATCGCGCCTTGCCGAGGGTGGCGTCCGGGTGGGCCTGGAGGGAGGTGGCGGGGGCGTCGGGGAGCTCGTGCGGCCGGTGGCTGATGCCGTGCCCCGGGGTCACCGCCCGCCGCCCGGGGCGGGGACGGCCGTCGTGCCTGGGGGCCGGAGAATTCCCGTAGCCATTGCCGTCACATCTCCCGTTCTACACTGCCAACCCAATACATCCTATTTCGGACACGCCGCCGGGTTTTCACCGGGGCTCCCCAGGCTGTTCACCTGCGGGGAATCGTCCCCTCTTGCCCGCGATTGAGGACTGGCCCAGCTTACGCTGTACAACGCCGCGACGGCCCGACGGGTATTCGCTCCACTACCGAATGTCGCCCGCGCGCCGCCGCGCGAAAGGGAGCGTCCCGGTGCACGGGACTCCGCACGGCATGCCGCGGCCCCCGCCGCCGGACGCGGTGGGGGCCGTCGGTGGGAATCCGTCAGCTGGTCGCCTTCTCGTACGCCGAGACGACTTCCTCGGTGGGCCCGTCCATCAGGAGTTCGCCCCGCTCCAGCCACAGCACCCGGTCGCAGGTGTCGCGGATGGACTTGTTGTTGTGGCTCACCAGGAAAACGGTGCCGGCGCTCTTTCGCAGTTCGCGGATGCGCTCCTCGGAACGCACCTGGAACTTCCGGTCACCGGTGGCCAGCGCCTCGTCGATCATCAGGACGTCGTGGTCCTTCGCCGCGGCGATGGAGAAACGCAGACGCGCGGCCATACCGGAGGAGTACGTGCGCATCGGCAGGGAGATGAAGTCCCCCTTCTCGTTGATGCCCGAGAAGTCGACGATGTCCTCGTAGCGCTCCCTGATCTGCTCGCGGCTCATGCCCATCGCGAGACCGCCGAGGACCACGTTGCGCTCACCGGTGAGGTCGTTCATCAGCGCCGCGTTGACCCCCAGCAGCGAGGGCTGGCCGTCGGTGTACACCTTGCCGGACTCGCAGGGCAGCAGACCCGCGATGGCGCGCAGCAGGGTGGACTTGCCGGAGCCGTTGGATCCGATGAGGCCGATGGCCTCGCCCCGGTACGCCGTGAAGGAGACTCCGCGCACGGCGTGGACCCGGCGCACGCCCGGCGCGTCGCCCTTGCCCCGGCGGACTATCTTGCTCAGCGCCGCCGTGGCGCTGCCCTTGCCGGAGCTGCCGGTGTTGACGCGGTAGACGATGTGCACGTCGTCGGCGATGACGGTGGGGACGTGCCCCTGGTTGTTCTCAGCCACGGCCGTAACGCTCCTCAGCCTTCCAGAAGTACACGAAGCCGCCGAGGCCGATCAGCACGGCCCAGCCGACGGCGAAGGCCCAGACGTGCGGCGGCAGGTTCTCCCGGCCGTACCCGTCGATGAGCGCGTAGCGGATCAGGTCCATGTAGATCGCGGCCGGGTTCCACTGGAGCGCGTCCGAGATCCACTGGGGCTTGCCCTTGAGCATCTCGCTGATCGAGAACATGACGCCGGAGGCGTACATCCACGTACGCGTGACGAACGGCATGAGCTGCGCGAGGTCGGGGGTCTTGGAACCCATCCGTCCGAAGATCAGCGCGAGGCCGGTGTTGAATCCGAACTGCAGGACCAGCGCCGGGATCACCAGCAGCCAGGACAGTCTCGGGTAGTTCCCGAAGGCCATCGTGACGACGAACACGACGATCATCGAGAACAGCAGCTGCTGGAGCTGCTGGAGCGAGAAGGAGATCGGCAGCGAGGCGCGCGGGAAGTGCAGGGCGCGGACCAGGCCGATGTTGCCCGGGATGGCTCTGACACCCGCCATCAGCGAGCTCTGCGTGAAGGTGAAGACGAAGACGCCGATCACCAGGAAGGGGATGTAGTCGTCCTTGTGGATGCCCTTGCCGGCGTTCAGGATCAGGCCGAAGATCAGGTAGTAGACCAGCGCGTTCAGCAGTGGGGTCGCCACCTGCCAGATCTGACCGAGCTTCGCCTGGCTGTATTGCGCTACCAGCTTCGCCCGGGAGAACGCCATGATGAAGTGGCGCCGGTCCCACAGCTCGCGCACGTACTGGGTCAGACCGGGGCGGGCCCCGCTGACGGACAGGCCGTACTTCCTGGCGAGCTCCGCGGAGCTCAGCCCCGCGTCTTCGGACAGCGGCCTGCTCGTGGCGAGGGCGCCGTCCTGGGTTGTGTCACTCACAAGATGAAACTTTCCGTCTTCATGATGCGGCAGAAGGTGGCATCGGGCCTGAGTCGGTCGGAACGTGATCGCGCCATGGTCTCAGACCCGAACGTGTCAGATGACAGGCGGTCGGCCCAGCCGGGTCAGCCGCCAGACCGTGCGCCATTTCATGGGGCGCCGGGGACCGCAGGAGGTGGTCCACCCCTCCTTGAACCCCCCGAACCAGGCCTTGAGCGCCGGACCGGAGGGCCTGCGCAGGAGCGTCAGCAGGAGCCAGACGCCCACGTAGACCGGGACCAGCGGGGCAGGCAGGTTGCGGCGGGCGAGCCATACCCGGTTGCGGGCCACCATACGGTGGTAGACCGCGTGGCGGGATGGGGCCGTGGTGGGGTGCAGGAGCACCATGTCCGCCCGGTAGTCGATCAGCCACCCGGCGTCGAGCGCCCGCCAGGCCAGATCGGTCTCCTCGTGCGCGTAGAAGAACTCCCCCGGAAGGTTGCCCACCTGCTCGAACACCGTCGAGCGGACGGCGTTGGCGCCGCCCAGGAAGGTGGTCACGCGCGAGGAGCGCATCGGGTCGGAGGCCCGCAGCCGGGGCACGTGACGGCGCTGGGTCTCACCGGTCTCGGGATCGGCGATCCGGAAGCTGATGATCCCGAGCTCCGGATCCTCGGTGAAGGCCTGCCGGCACAGCTCGGCGGTGTCGGTGCGCTCCAGCAGTCCGTCGTCGTCGAGGAAGAGCAGGACGTCCACGTCGAAGCCCGCGCCGTCACCGGAACGGAAGGCCTCGATGCCGACGTTGCGGCCGCCGGGGATGCCCAGGTTCTCGGGCAGTGCGACGGTGCGCACGCCCGCCGCCGGGTCGGCCAGGCCGGTGAGCGGTACGCCCTGGCCCACGACGACCACCTCGACCGGTGCTCCGTCCTGCCGGGCCACCGAGTCGAGGAGCGCCTTGAGCTCGTCGGGGCGGTTGCCCATGGTGATGATGACGGCGCCCAGCCGCACCGGCGACGTCACTTGAGCCTGCTGGAGGCCAGGACCGAGACCAGGTGCAGCAGCGTCTGGAGCAGCGCGATGCCGGCCAGCACGGCGACACCGAGCCGGGAGAAGTACAGATCGCCGCGGACCTGGTCCAGGATCGCCAGCACCAGGATGAGCAGGGATGCCTCGATGCCGAGGATCAGCCGGTGGAACTTCAGCATCGAGGCGGCCCGGCGGGCGAGCGCCATGCCGGACGAGCGCGGCTCGGACGCCGCTTCCTTCACCGGCTCCTTGCCGACCTGGTGCCGGGCCACGCCGACCAGGTCGGTCTCGGCCTTGATCAGGATCGCGCCGAGCGCCGCGAGGGTGCCCAGGAACGCCCACAGCCAGTCGATGCGCCCGCTGCCCCACAGGTCCGAGGCGCGCAGGCCGAAGCCGACCAGGACCGCCGCGTCGCACAGGTAGGCGCCGACCCGGTCCAGGTACACGCCGGAGAGCGAGAACTGCTTCTTCCAGCGGGCGACCTCGCCGTCGACGCAGTCGAGCAGCAGGTACATCTGGACCGCCACGACACCGAGGACGGCGCCCCAGACGCCCGGCACCAGCAGGGCCGGGGCCGCGAGCACGCCGGCGACGGTCATCACGTAGGTCAGCTGGTTCGGCGTGACCTCGGTGGTGACCAGGACGCGGGTGATGCGCAGGGAGATCTCGCGCATGTAGAGGCGTCCGCCCCAGTGCTCGCCACTGCGCCGGTCCTTGACGCCCGGCGGGTGAACGACGGGCCGGAGTTCAGCTACGGATGGTCTTGGCATAGTCGGCGTAAGCGTCCCTGATCTCGGCTGCGGACAAGTTGAGGTGCTCCAGGATCGTGAAACGTCCCGGGCGGGTCTGGGGGGCGTACTCGACGGCCGCGACGAACTCGTCGACGCTGAAGCCGATCTCCTCGGGGAGAACGGGCAGGCCGTGCCGGCTCAGCACCTCGACGAAGAGCCCGGACTGCTCCTGGGCCCCACGCAGGTGCATGGCGAAGGCGGCGCCGATGCCGACCTGCTCGCCGTGGAGCGCGGAGCGTCCCGGGTAGAGGAGATCGAAGGCGTGGCTGATCTCGTGGCAGGCGCCCGAGGCGGGACGGGTGTCACCGCTGATCGACATGGCGATGCCGGTGAGGACGAGCGCCTCGGAGAGCACGGTGAGGAACTCGTCGTCGCCGCAGCCGCCGGGGTGGCGCAGCACGGACTGGCCCGCGGTGCGGGCCATCGCGGCCGCCAGGCCGTCCACGGCCTCGCCGGTGATCTCGTGCGAGAGCTCCCAGTCGGCGATGGCGGAGATGTTGGAGAGCGCGTCGCCGATGCCCGAGCGGACGAACCGCACCGGGGCGTCGCGGATCACGTCGAGGTCGATCACCATGGCGATCGGCGTGGGGACCCCGTAGGAGCCCCGGCCGTTGTCGTTGTCCAGGGTGGCGACCGGTGAGCAGATCCCGTCGTGCGCCAGGTTGGTGGCGACGGCCACCATGGGCAGCCCGACCCGCGCCGCGGCGTACTTCGCCACGTCGATGATCTTCCCGCCGCCCAGGCCCACGACCGCGTCGTAGCGGCGGCCCTTTATGTCGTCGGCCAGCTTGACCGCCGAGTCGATGGTCCCGTCGACGACGGGGTACCAGTCGGCGTGCGGCAGTACGGGCTCCAGCTTGGCGCGCAGCGCCACGCCGGAACCTCCGCTGATCGCGATGGCGAGCTTGCCGGAGGCGGAGATCCGCTGGTCGGCCAGGAGTCCGGCCAGGTCGTCCATCGCCCCGCGACTGATGTCGACGACGAGGGGCGAGGGGATCAGCCTCGTCAGTACTGGCATGCGATCGTCCGGCCCTTGGCGAGGTCGTCGTGGTTGTCGATCTCGACCCACTTGACGTCACCGATGGGAGCCACGTCGATGGTGAAGCCGTCGTTGACGAGCTGCTGGTAACCGTCCTCGTAGTAGAGGTCGGGGTCGCGCTCGAAGGTGGTCTTCAGGGCCTCGGCCAGCGCCTCGGCGGCCTCCGGCTCGATCAGGGTGACGCCGATGTACTCGCCGGTGGCGGTGGCCGGGTCCATCAGCTTGGTGATCCGCTGGACGCCCTTGTCACCGTCGACGATGACCTTCATCTCCTCGTCGGCCAGCTGCTTGACCGTGTCGAGGGCGAGGATGATCTTCTGGCCGTTGCCGCGGGCGGCGAGGAGGGTCTTCTCGACCGAGACGGGGTGGACGGTGTCGCCGTTGGCGAGGATCACACCCTGCTTGAGGACCTCACGCGCGCACCACAGGGAGTAGGCGTTGTTCCACTCCTCGGCCTTGTCGTTGTCGATCAGCGTGATCTTGACGCCGTACTTGGCCTCCAGCGCCTCCCGGCGCTCGTACACGGCTTCCTTGCGGTAGCCGACGACGACGGCGACCTCGGTCAGACCGACCTCGGCGAAGTTGCCGAGCGTCAGGTCGAGGACCGTGATGCTCTCCTCGTCGCCTTCGGGGCCGACGGGCACGAGGGCCTTGGGCAGGGTGTCGGTGTAGGGACGCAGGCGGCGTCCGGCACCGGCAGCGAGGACGAGGCCGATCATGCTGGTTCTCCTTCGTCATGTACGGCGGGTGCCCCGGAGGAAACCCAGAAGCGGATGCTCTCCACGAGCACCACGAGTGCCACGAACACGGCCAGGGCCGTGAGCGCGACGGGGAAGTCCACGGCGCGCGACGCCAGGACGGAGGCCAGGACCGCGGTCAGCAGCACCCGGCCCTCGTGCCCGCCGGTCGTCCGCACCAGCCAGTGCGGGGGCGCGCCGGTGCCACCGCGGATGCGGTAGACCGTGTCGTAGTGATGGTAGGCGACCGCCGCGACCAGTCCGAATGCCGCCGGAAGGGCCCCGGGGACGTCCGCCCTGACGGCGAGCCCCATGACCGTGAGGTATTCGGCGGCCCGGAACAGCGGCGGGACCAGCCAGTCGAGTGCGCCCTTGAGCGGCCGCGAGACCACGCTGCCGCTGAGCACGGCGTAGAGCAGTGCGGCGGAGACGACCTTCCAGGAGCCGAACGGCTCGATCCAGGCGGCCGAGACCACCAGGGCCGAGCCGAGCACGGCGAAGAGCAGGCGCAGCGACGGCGCCGGGCGGCCCGTGACGCGGGCGGCCAGCTCGGCGAGGGGACCCGAGTCGGCGAGGTCGGCGAGGGCCTGGGCGGCCCTGTCGGTACGGGTCGCCTTGCGGGTCAGGGAGCGCAGGACCCGGCCGGCGGTGGTGTAGAGCGCGCCGAAGGCGCAGCCGGCGAGCAGGGCGTAGAAGACGATCCGGGGGGTGGTCACGGCGGTCAGCACCGCGATCATGGCCCAGCGCTCACCGATCGGGAGGATGATCATGCGCCGCACCCAGACCGTCCAGCCGACGCTGTCGAGCTTGTCGGACAGGGCCGCGGTGGGGCTCGTATTGGCCATGGCGTCGTGGTTGGCCTCGTTGAAGGCGAAGTCCACGACGTGGCGGCAGGTCATCAGGATCATGGACCCCAGGGCCAGGGCCCAGACGTCGTCCCCGTTCCTGGCCGCGCCGAGCGCGAGGCCCGCGTAGAAGGAGTACTCCTTCGCGCGGTCGAAGGTGGCGTCGAGCCAGGCGCCCATCGTCGAGTACTGGAGCGAGTAGCGGGCGAGCTGCCCGTCCGTGCAGTCCAGTACGAAGGAGACGAGGAGCAGCACACCGGCCGCCACGTAGCCCCAGCGGTCACCGGTGGCGGCGAAGCCGGCCGCGATCAGCGCGGTGATCAGCGAGGCAGTGGTGACCTGGTTGGGGGTCAGGCCGCGGCGCGCGCACCAGCGGGCGATGTAGCGCGAGTACGGGCTGATGAAGAAGGTGGTGAAGAACCCGTCGCGGGACTTCACGGCGGTGCGCAGCCGTGCGGCCTCGTCGTCGACGGCGCCCACCGCGGCGGCCACCGTGTCGCGCTCGGCGGCGGTCCGGGGGACGGCGGCGACGAGGGTGCCCAGCTCGGGGCGGTGGACGGGGGTGCCGGCCGCCTCGGCGGCGGCGGCGAGCCGGTCGGGGTACGGGCCGTTGCCCACGGGGGCGGACGCGTCGAGCGCGGCGGCCCGGTCCAGGGCCGCGCGTGCGCCGGGCTGGACGGCGAATGCCCCGGTGACGGCGCAGGCGTCGAACCGCGGGTCGGTCAGCGCGAGGCGCAGTGCGTGCACGTGCCCGACGAACTCGCTGTCCACGACGGCCACCCGCTGGTCGGCGGGTACGAGCGCCAGCGCGGCGGCGGTGTCCGGCGGGGTGGCGGCGGGGCGGACGTCGAAGCCGAGGGAGCGCAGCTCGTCGGCGAGCGCTGATCCGGGCACCGGCAGGCCGGTAAGGATGACGGTCGGCAGACGAACTCACTCCTTGCACGAACACGGGAACGCGCACGCCCGATGGGGCGGCGGCACGTCGGCAGAGGCTATCGGATGAACGGAAGCAGGGGTTCACCGCCCGTTTACGCCCCGATAAGCCGAAAATCACGGTGCAGTGGGCCCCGTTCCGATCATCATTGACGATGAGAAGGAGCGATCACAAACCGCCCCGGCCCCGGCTGCTGTTAGGCTCGCCGCAGACAGGTACGAGTGCCGCAAAAGTGTGCTAACCGCCCGAACGTCACGGAACAGAGAAAGAGGTGGGGTTGATGACCGTCGCAGGCGTCGCCGCCCAGCGCAGCGAACTCCGGTACGTCCCCCTCTCCTTCCGGGCGTCCGGCCGGGCCTGATCGCACTGATCGCAGCTACTGCCCCCAGCTGGCGCTGGGGTGTGCCCCGGATCGGCCGGAGCCCCCTTTCAAGGGTTCACGTTGACCGACCACAGCGACAACACCGCTAACACCAGCAACCCCTACACCACCGACTTCAGCACCCGGAGCGACCTCTTCTTCGAGGCGTTCTTCGAGCTGCACCGCGGCCTGCCCCGGCAGTCCCCCGGTTCCGACGCGACCACCCGCCACCTGCTGTCCCTGTGCGGACCGCTGCCCGTGCGGCCGCGCGTCCTGGACCTGGGCTGCGGTCCGGGTGCCGCCGCCCTGCTGCTCGCCGCCGAGGCGGGAAGCCGGGGCGCCGAGGTCACGGCCGTCGATCTCAACGACGGCTTCCTCGACGAGCTCCGTACGGCTGCCGCGGCCCGCGGGCTCGCCGGTCGGGTCCATGCCGTCAAGGCGGACATGGGCGCCCTCCCCCATCAGGATGGTTCCTTCGACCTCGTATGGGCCGAGGGTTCCGCCTACAACATCGGCTTCGCCACCGCGCTCGCGCGGTGGAAGCGGCTCCTCGCCCCCGGCGGCACCCTGGTGCTGAGCGAATGCGAATGGACCGTCCCCGAGCCCTCCACCGGGGTCCGCGCCTTCTGGGACCCGCACTACGCGCTGCGCTCCACCGCCCGCAACCTGGCCGCCGTCCAGGCCGCCGGGTACCAGGTGCTCGCCGTCCACCGGCAGCCCGACTCCGACTGGGCCGCCTACTACGGCCCGCTCGGCGAGCGGGCGGCCCGGGCTCCGGAGCCCTCCGGGCCGGAGGCCGCGGCCGCGCTGGGCTTCGTACGCGAGGAGGTCGCCGTACGGGAGCGGCACGGGCACGAGTACGGGTACACGGCCTACGTCCTGCGCCCAGTGACGGCCGGGGACGGCGGCGCCTGGCCCGTCCGCCCCGAGAACGCCGCGGACGCGGCCGCCCTGCACGCGCTGAACTCGGCCGCCTTCGGGACCCCGGCCGAGGCCGATCTCGTGGACGCGCTGCGTGCCGACGTCTCCTGGCTGCCCGGGCTCTCCTACGTGGCCGAGGGCCCGGACGGGTCGGTCGCGGCGCACGCCCTGCTGACCCGGTGCGAGGTGGACGGGGCGCCGGCCCTCGCACTCGCGCCGGTGGCCGCCGGCCCCGCGGTCCAGCGCTCGGGCGCCGGCAGTGCGGTCGTACGGGCGCTGCTCGCGGCCGCCGCGGGGCGCGGGGAGAAGCTGGTGCTCGTCCTCGGGCATCCCGCGTACTACGCGCGTTTCGGGTTCGCGCCGGCCTCGCACTTCGGGATCCGGGCACCCTTCGACGTACCCGACGAGGCGATGATGGCGCTGGTCCTCGACGATTCCGCACCGGTCCCGACGGGCACGATCAAGTACCCGGCACCCTTCGGAGTCTGAAGCAGGTGAGCGGTCTGCCCTGCGCCGCTTATCACGCGGCGGGGGGCAGACATGCGCGGATCGCCGAAGTGCGGACAAACCTCTTTTGTACGGCAGACTGAAGGTCGAAGTCCGAAGCGAAGGATGGGTATGCCGACCACACCAGCCACCGCCGCGAACAGCGCGACCACCGGCACCGGCGCTCAAGAGCCGATCATGCTCGAACTGGTCGACGAGTCCGGCAACACCATCGGCACGGCGGAGAAGCTCTCCGCCCATCAGGCGCCCGGTCAGCTGCACCGGGCGTTCTCCGTGTTCCTCTTCGACGAGCAGGGCCGGCTGCTGCTCCAGCAGCGCGCCCTCGGGAAGTACCACTCCCCCGGCGTCTGGTCGAACACGTGTTGCGGTCACCCCTACCCCGGGGAGTCGCCGTTCGCGGCCGCGGCCCGGCGGACCCACGAGGAGCTGGGGCTTTCGCCCTCACTGCTCGCGCAGGCGGGGACGGTGCGCTACAACCATCCGGACCCGGCGTCGGGGCTGGTGGAGCAGGAGTACAACCACCTGTTCGTGGGACTCGCGCAGGCGGCTCTGCGGCCGGATCCGGAGGAGATCGCTGACACGGCCTTCGTGACCGCCGAGGAGCTGGTGAAGCGGCACGCCGAGGTGCCTTTCTCGGCCTGGTTCATGACCGTGCTGGACGCGGCCCGGCCGGCGATCCGCGAGCTCACGGGTGACGCGGCGGGCTGGTAGCCGGTACGCCGGTGCGTGCGGGCTCCTCAGACCGCGGAGGTCGGGGTGGCGGCCGGTGAGGCGGCCGCCCCGGTGAGCGGCAGGGCCGCCCAGATCACCTTGCCGCCCGTAGAAGTGTGTTCCACGTCGCAGACCCCGCCGGCCTCCAGCGTGATCTCCCTGACGAGGAGGAGCCCCCGGCCGCCGGTCTGGCCGAAATCGGCCTCCAGCGCCTTCGGGCGGTACGGGTGGTTGTCCTCGACCGCCACCCGTACCCACTCCCGGCCGATGGCGACCTCGACCGCGACCTCCGGCGAGAGCAGGGCCGCGTGCCGGACCGAGTTCGTCACCAGTTCGGAGACGATCAGCAGCAGGGAGTAGACCAGGTCCCGGTCCGCCGGCACCCGCTGGCGGCCGAGCAGGTCACGGACCGCGCGGCGGGCCTGCGGAACGGATTCTTCTACGGCGGGAGCCGTGAATCGCCACACTCCCTCGTAGGCGAGGGGGGCGGCCGCGACCTCCGGCTCGTCCCCCTTGACTGGCGGGACGCTCCCGCTGACATCCATTTCCCGGCCCCCGTCTTCACGCTCGATCGTCTGCACACGTCAAGAGTGGGGACCACGGGGCTCCGGCCCGGACCACTGACCAGAAGTCAGCATCAATCGGACACTTTCTGACCACTGGCGTATGACAGAGTCAGTTGTTCGACCGTTCCTGATCTTCTGGAGGCCAGTTCCCGGCCGCCTCGCGCGGTTCGGTCACTACGTCCCCCGTCCCTCCCGGGGTCAACGGAACCTCGTCCTCCCTGACCAAGCCCAGGATGCGGCGGGCTCCCATGCCCACGGCGATCAGACTCAGACCGTCGAACAGCAGCGCGAGGGAGAAGAACGTTCCGATCACGTACAGACTGCTGCCGGGCCAGTTGGCGAGGATCAGGAGCCCCAGCAGGATGCCGAAGGCCCCCTGGACGAGGGTCAGCCCGAGGTGGGCTCCGCGCACCACGACGGCGCCGGCCAGCCGGAACACCCCGCCGGTGAGGAACAGCAGCGCGGCGAACATGGTCAGCGCCTCGGCGCTCGCCTCGGGGCGGCGCAGGATCACGAAGCCGGCCGCGATGTTGATCGCGGCGACGATGACGGCGAGCCAGAAGTAGTTGCTCTTGCGGGACTGGATCGCCTGGAGCAGGCCCACGACACCGCCGGCCAGCAGGAGCCAGCCGAAGAGGAACATCGTGGTCAGGGTGGCGACGCCGGTGTAGACGAGGCCCACCAGCCCGGCCAGCACCAGGAGCACCCCGAGCAGGGCCATCACCCCGAAGCTGCGGCTGACCTTCTTCTTGTCGCCCTCCATGGCCCGGGGACCATTACGGTCCGCACGCTCGGTACGGTCTGCGCCCATGGACGCGCCACCTTTCAGCACCCCCCGGACGGATTTCCCGACTGCCGGTCCACCGAGCTGCCGGGTACCGGTCTTTTGATCATAGGTTTGACCGTCCGGGATAGCATCCGGCGCATGGACGCAGCCCTCCTCTCCTCCGTCGACGACGGGGTCGCCACCGTCGTGATCTCGCACCCCGCCAAGCGCAACGCCATGACGGCGGCGATGTGGCGCGGCCTGCCGGAGCTGCTGGCCGGGCTCGCGGCCGATCCCGCCGTACGGGTCCTGGTCCTGACGGGGGCCGGCGAGACGTTCTGCGCGGGGGCCGACATCTCCTCCCTGACGGGGGACGACGATCCGCAGGCCCTGGCCGTGGCGGCGGAGGAGGCGCTGGCCGCCTTCCCCAAGCCGACACTCGCCGCGATCCGCGGCTTCTGCGTGGGCGGCGGGAGCCAGCTCGCCGCCGCCTGTGATCTGCGCTTCGCGGAGGAGGGGGCGTCGTTCGGCGTGACCCCGGCGAAGCTGGGCATCGTGTACCCGCCCTCGTCCACGCGGAGGCTGGCGTCCCTCGTGGGGCAGTCGACCGCCAAGTACCTGCTCTTTTCCGCGGAGTTGATCGACGCCGAGCGGGCGCTGCGCACGGGCCTGCTGGACGAGCTGCTGCCGGCCGGCCAACTGGCGAAGCGGGTGGCGGAGTTCACGCGGATCCTGGCCACGCGCTCGCAGCTCACGCAGGCCTCCGCGAAGGAGTTCACGGACGGCCGCACGGACCGGGCCGCCCACTGGGCGGCCCAGGCCGCCGGAAGCGGCGACGTCGCGGAGGGGGTCGCCGCGTTCCTGGAGCGGCGCGCGCCCGCCTTTACCTGGACTCCGCCGCGGGGGTGAACTCGCGCAGCCGCGCGACGATTTCGGCGGGCGCCTTCTGCGGGGAACCGGCGTCGTAGGGCGGCTGCGGATCGTACTCGGTCATGAGCTGCACGGTCTGCGCGAACTCGTCCCCGGCGATGCGGCCGAGGAGGGCGAGCCCCATGTCGATCCCCGAGGACACCCCGGCCGCCGTCACGTACTTCCCGTCGAAGACCACCCGCTCCCCGGTGGGCTCCGCTCCGTACGGGGGCAGCCGGTCCAGGTACAGCCAGTGGCTGGTGGCCCGCCGCCCGTCGAGCAGGCCGGCGGCGGCGAGCAGCGTCGAGCCGGTACAGACGGAGGTGGTCCAGGTGGTGGAGGCGTCGACCGTGCGCAGCCAGTCGAGGAGGACGGGGTTCTTCATCTCCGCGTCGGAGGACGGCCCGCCGGGGACGACGAGGATGTCGGGGCGCGTCACCTCGTCGAGTCCCTTCCCGGCGACGAGTGCGAGCAGCCCGTTGTCGTTCCGTACGGGACCCGGCCGCTCGGACACGAAGACGGTCTCGGCGCCCGGGAGCCGGCCGAGGGTGTCGAAGGGCCCGACGGCGTCGAGTGCGGTGAATCCGTCGTAGAGCAGTACGGCGATCTGCATGGCTCCTCCGGAGCGGTTGTCGGGTTACCGGGTTCTGGCGCTGTCGTGCCGCGGTGGTGTCGCGTTGCTGTGGTGTCGCGATCGGGACGGTCCGGGACCGGCGCCCTGGCGGGGTGCGGTTCGTCCGCCGGGCGGGCGGGCCGGCCGTCAGTCGGGGGTGCCGAAACGGCGGCGGTACTCGGCCGGGGACTGACCCAGGGTCTTCACGAACGCCCGGCGCAGGGCCTCCGGGTTGCCGTAGCCGCAGGCCCGGGAGATCTGGGCGACGCCCTCGCCGCCCTCCTCCAGCAGCCGCCGCGCGTGCTGCACCCGTACCCGCTCCACGTACCGCCCCGGCGTCACCCCGGTCTCCGCCTGGAAGGCCCGCGCGAAGTGCCGCGGGGACAGCGCGGCCCGCGCCGCCAACGCGTCCACGCTCAGGTCCTCCCCCGGGTGCTCGGTGATCCAGTGCTGCACGTCCCGCAGCGGCTCCCGCAGTGCCGTCTGCGCCGCGAGCTGCACGCTGAACTGCGCCTGGTTCCCGGGCCGCCGCAGGAAGACCACCAGATGGCGCGCCACGGACAGCGCGAGCCGCCTCCCGTGGTCCTCCTCCACCAGTGCCAGCGCCAGGTCGATGCCGGCCGTGACCCCGGCCGAGGTGGCCACCGGTCCGTCCCGGACGTAGATCGGGTCGGGTTCGACCGTGACGGCCGGGTAGTCCCGGGCCATCCGGTCGCACACGTACCAGTGCGTGGTCGCGCGCCGCCCGTCCAGCAGCCCGGCCTCGGCCAGCAGCAGCCCTCCGGTGCAGACCGACACCAGGCGCTCCGCGCGACCCCCGTGCGCGCGGAGCCAGTCGGTGAGTCTTGGCTCGAAGTCCCCCCTGTACCGGCCCCCGGGCACCAGCAGAGTGGTCCCGGCGCCCGGGCGCTCGTTCTCCAGGTCCCCGTCCGGTACCAGTCCGAGCCCGCTGCTCGCGCGGACCGGTGTGCCGCCCAGGGAGACGGTCCGCAGCACGTACCGCGCCGGCCCGGCGTGGCGGTCGGCGCCGGAGAACACCTCCATCGGTCCCGTGACATCCAGGCTCTGCACGCCGTCGTAGAGGAGGACGAGCACGTTTCGGGGTGACATGACCTCATCGTGTGACACCGCGACCCATGGCCGCAATGACGCGGATCCCTCCTATCCGGCCATGGAACGGCCCTGTCATGATCCTGCCGCGGACCGGCTGCCCGGGGTCCCGTCCGGCACCGTGCCCGGCCGCACGTCTAGCCTGGCGTCCGGCACCGTGCCGTGGCGCCGCCCGCACCGCAGCTGCGGCGCCAGGCCCGCCGCCACGGGTCCCGTGTCCGGCCCTGCCCCACCCCGTCCTCCCCTCCCCGCTCCGGAGCCCGTCCTGAATCCCCTCGTCGCCGCGTCCCTCTCCGTCGTCCTCCTCCTCGGCGTGCTGGCCTTCGCCGTACTGCGTCCGCGCGGGCTGCCCGAGGCCTCCGCTGCCGTGCCCGCGGCCGGGCTGCTCGTCGTACTCGGCGTCGTACCGGCCGCCGACGCGTGGGCGCAGGTGCGCGAGCTGCTGCCGGTGGTCGGGTTCCTCGCGGTGATCCTGGCGCTGGCCCAGCTCTGCGCCGACGAGGGACTCTTCCGGGCCGCCGGCGCCGCCGTGGCCCGGCGGGCGGCGGGGCGGGGGCCGGTGGCGCTGCTCGGCGGGGTGTTCGCCGTCGCCTCGGTCGTCACGGCCGCGCTGAGCCTGGACGCGACGGTGGTGCTGCTGACCCCGGTGGTGCTGGCCACGGCCTCCCGGCTGGGGGCCCGGCCGCGGCCGCACGTCTACGCCACCGCGCACCTGGCCAACTCGGCCTCGCTCCTCCTGCCGGTCTCCAACCTCACGAACCTGCTCGCCTTCGCCGCGAGCGGGCTGTCCTTCACCCGCTTCGCGGTGCTCATGACCCTGCCGTGGCTGGCGGCGATCGGGGTGGAGTACGCGGTCTTCCGCCGCTTCTTCCGGCGCGACCTGGCGGCTGCCCCGGAGCACGTCCCGGAAGCCGCGGACCCCGCGCCGCTGCCCCGGTTCGCGGCCGGTGTGCTCGCGCTGACCCTGGCCGGCTTCGCACTCGCCTCCTTCGCCGGGGCGAGCCCCGCGTGGGCGGCGCTCGCGGGCACGCTCGTCCTGGCCGTACGGGCGCTGCGGCGGCGGGAGACCACCCCGGTCCGGATCCTGGCCTCGGCGGCGCCCGCCTTCTGCCTGTTCGTGCTGGCGCTGGGTGTGGTGGTGCGCGCGGTCGTGGACCACGGGCTGGGGGCCGGGCTGGAGTGGATGACCCCGGCCGGGGACTCCCTGCCCGCGCTGCTCGCGGTGGCGGCCGCGGCCGCCGTACTGGCCAACCTGATCAACAACCTGCCCGCGGTGCTCGCCCTGCTCCCAGTGGCTTCGGCTGGTGGTGCGGGGCCGGTGCTGGCGGTGCTGATCGGGGTGAACATCGGGCCGAACCTGACGTACGCGGGATCGCTGGCCACGCTGCTGTGGCGGCGGATCCTGCACAAGGACGGGTACGACGGCGTACGGCTCGGGGACTTCACCCGGCTCGGCCTGCTGACCACGGTCCCGGCGCTCGCCGCAGCGGTGACGGCCCTGTGGGCGGGCCTGCGGCTGCTCGGCGCCTGAGGCCGCGGGCCGGGCAGCACCGCTCCCCGGCCCCGGGACCCGGAGGGCCGGGGCGCGGATAGGATCGGCAGATCATGACTGCAACCCTCGTCGCCAAGAAGCTCACCGCCGCGCACGGTGAGCGCACGCTCTTCGCCGATCTCGACCTCGTCGTCGCGCCCGGCGACGTCATCGGCCTCGTCGGCGTCAACGGCGCCGGGAAGTCCACCCTGCTGCGGATGCTCGCCGGGCTGGACGCTCCCGAGACCGGTGAGCTGCGCCTCTCCCCGCCCACCGCCGCCGTCGGGCACCTCCCCCAGGAGCCCGAGCGGCGCCCCGGCGAGTCGATCCGCGAGTTCCTGGCCCGGCGCACCGGCGTGGCCGCGGCGCAGGCCGCGCTCGACGCGGCGACGCAGGGCCTGGTGGACGGCACGCCGGGCGCGGACGACGCGTACGCGGAGACCCTCGACCAGTGGCTGAACCTCGGCGGCGCCGACCTCGACGAGCGGGCCCAGGAGGTCGCCGACGACCTCGGGCTGGCGGTGGGTCTCGACCTGCCGATGACCGCGCTCTCCGGCGGCCAGGCCGCCCGCGCCGGACTGGCCTCGCTCCTGCTGTCCCGCTACGACGTCTTCCTGCTGGACGAGCCGACCAACGACCTCGACCTCGACGGTCTGGAGCGCCTCGAGCAGTTCGTGAAGGGGCTGCGCGCCGGCACGGTCGTCATCAGCCACGACCGCGAGTTCCTCACGCGCACCGTCACCAAGGTCCTCGAACTGGACCTGGCCCAGCAGCAGATCAACCTCTACGGCGGCGGCTACGACGCCTACCTGGAGGAGCGCGAGCGGGCCCGCGACCACGCCCGCGAGGAGTACGACGAGTACGCCGACAAGCGGTCCGCGCTGGAGGGCCGGGCCGCGATGCAGCGGGGCTGGATGGACAAGGGCGTCAAGAACGCCCGCCGCAAGGCCACCGACAACGACAAGATCGGCAAGAAGTTCCGGAGCGAGGCGAGCGAGAAGCAGGCCTCCAAGGCCCGCCAGACGCAGCGCGCGATCGAGCGCCTCGACGTGGTCGACGAGCCGCGCAAGGAGTGGGAGCTGCGCATGGAGATCGCGGCGGCCCCGCGCTCCGGCTCAGTGGTGGCCACCCTGCGCGAAGCGGCGGTGCGGCGCGGGGACTTCGGGTTCGGTCCGGCCAGTCTGCAGATCGACTGGGCCGACCGGGTCGCCATCACCGGCGCCAACGGGGCCGGGAAGTCGACCCTGCTGGCCGTGCTCCTCGGCCGGCTGGCGCCGGACTCGGGCTCCGCCACCCTCGGTTCGGGCGTGCTGGTCGGTGAAGTCGACCAAGCACGTGGCCTGTTCCTCGGCGATGAGCCACTCCTGGAAGCCTTCTGCGCGGCCGTGCCCGACACCGAGCCGGCCGAAGTCCGCACCCTGCTGGCCAAGTTCGGCCTGAAGGCGGCGCACGTGACCCGCCCGGCGGCGACCCTCTCCCCCGGCGAGCGCACCCGGGCGGCGCTGGCGCTGCTGCAGGGGCGCGGGGTGAACCTGCTGGTGCTGGACGAGCCCACCAACCACCTCGACCTTCCGGCGATCGAGCAGCTGGAGTCCGCCCTGGAAGCCTACGAGGGCACCCTGCTGCTGGTCACGCACGACCGCCGGATGCTCGACGCGGTCCACGTGACCCGCCGGCTGCGGGTCGAGGACGGCAGCGTCACCGAGCTCTGATCCCGCCCGTCGACCTCGGGCAGCACGGGCCGCTGGTACCGGGGCTGCGGCCCTCCGCCTGGGCAAAGCTGGAGAAGCCGCTCGGGCGGCGGTCCGACTGCCGGCCGCGGGCGCGCTGTCGGGATCCGATGACCCGGAGGCGACCGTCGCGTGGGTGCGGCCCTGGCTGGAGGACCGCGATGCCCATGTGCGGCCGGCGGCCTCGTGGACGGCGCTCCTGGTGGCCGCTCCGGACGGGGCGACAGGAACCCCGTGCCCCCTCGGCCCGGCCGGCGCCGGACCGTACCGTGACGGGCCGCCCGGCCGCCTAGACCGCGTCCACCGGGGGGCGCCGTGTGCGGGCCATCTTCCGGGCCACGAAGGTGCGCGGGAGGTGGCGGACCGCGAGGGCGTACGCCTGGTAGCGGCGGCCGGTGATGCTCACCGGCCGGCGCCGGGCCAGGTCCTTCAGGGCCTGGGCCACCACCTCGCGCGGCTCCAGCCACACCGCGTCGCTCAGGGCGCTGACGTCCATCCCGGCACGCTCCTGGAACTCGGTGCGGGTGAACCCGGGCACCACGGCCAGCACGCGCACCCCGTACGGCTCCATGTCCACGCGCAGCGACTCGCTGAAGGCCGTGATCCAGGCCTTCGCGGCGCCGTAGGTCCCGGTCGGCAGGAGTCCGGCCACCGAGGAGACGTTGACCACCGCGCCCCGGCGGCGCGCGCGCAGGCCCGGGAGCACCGCGTGGGTGAGCCGGAGCGGGACCTTGACCAGCAGGTCGAGCATCCGTTCCTCGTCCTCGACCGGGCTGTAGGGGAACGGCACGGGGAGTCCGAAGCCGGCGTTGTTGACCAGGATGTCCACGGGCCGGGCGGGGTCGACGAGCCGTTCGACGACGGTCCCGAGGCTGTCGGGGTCCAGCAGGTCGGCGGGCAGCACCTCGCAGACGGTGCCGAATTCCCGGCCGAGGTCCGCGGCGACGGCCTCGAGGCGGGCCTTGTCGCGGGCGACGAGGACGAGGTCGCAGCCCTTGGCGGCGAAGCCGCGGGCGAAGGCCGCGCCGAGTCCGGCGCTGGCCCCTGTGATCAGTACGGTGGTGGCGGTCAAGGGAGTTCCATTTCCTGGCGGTCGAGCGATTCGTGCGGATACGGATACCGATACGAGTACGGGCACGGGCACGCGTGCGGGTGCGCCGTGTCGTGCCGGGGCGCCCGGGGTCTCATGGGGTGAAGCCGCTGGCGGCGGGCGAGACGTAGGCCCGGGCGACGTCCACGAGGAAGCGGGCCTCCCCCTCCAGGTCTCCGCCCCCGGCCGAGGTCTGGAGGGCGGCCGGCAGCTCCAACGCGTCGCCCTCGCACCGCTGTTGCGGGATCCCGGCCAGCTTCGCCTGCCGCGCCTCCTTCAGTACGCAGGCCAGCGCGGCCGCGCTGCGCCGCGCTTCGGGCACACCGCTGCCCGCGACGTGGCCGCGCGCGAGCTCCGGCACGCCCGGGGCCACGTACTCCCCCAGGATCAGGATCGCGTCGCGGGTCTCGATGACCTTGCGGTAGACGAGCAGGTTGCGCGGGACCGGCGGCCACAGCAGTTCCAGCAGGCGGCCCGCGCGCGGCTCGTTGAGGGCGACGTGCGGGACGGCGTGGACCAGGTCGCGCCAGAGCGGCCACAGCCGCCAGGCGGTGGCGGTGTCGGCGGCCGTGCGGCGGAAGGTGAACAGGGTCGGGACGAGGATCGCGGCGGCGCGCAGCAGGCCGTGCGCGTTCATCAGCAGCGGGTTCGCGGGCATCGCCCAGGTGAACCCGAAGAGCGCCTTGAGCAGGTACACGAACCAGAACACCCCGGCGAGCGCGGTGCCGAGGCCGAAGAGCAGCAGTCCGGCGGCCAGGCCCCGGCTCTCGGTGCGGCGGCTGTAGCGCCAGCAGACGGACACGCAGACGCTGTTGGCGAGGAGGTGCGCGGAGATCAGCACCAGCCAGTAGCCGAGGGAGGGCACCGGATCGCCGGCCGGCGGGATGGTGTGCGTGCCGTGCACGGGCGCGGCCGCGTCCAGGGCGACGAGGGCGGTCAGCCACAGGACCGTGCCGGCGCCGGAGGCGATCTGGAGCCGGCGGCCCCGGGTGGCGGCGGCCACGAAGTAGAGCACGGCGCCCGCGGAGAGGACACCGGTGAGGTTGCGGACCAGCCCGATGGTGTGGGCGTAGGCCGGGTCGCGGCCCATGGCGTAGGCGACGACGTCCGGTAGGTTCAGCGTCATGGCGGCCGCGGCGGTGGCGACGGCGAGCCACAGGCCCCGCTGGTGCGGGGCGCGCAGGGCGCCGGGGGCGCGGAGCAGGACGGCGAGCCAGAGGAACACGACGCTGGGGACGGCGAGCGCGTCGCCGAAGGCGGTGAGATCAGCAGCCATGGCGGCCCGGCCCCCGCCCCCGCCGCTCGTAGCCCATCGCGGACTCCAGCCGGGCCAACGTGTCCCGGCCCGTGGCCGCGTGGCCGAGGCGCGGACCGCGCGATCCCGTGCGGATGCGGATCATGCTGGCCAGCATTTCCGCCTCCCGCTCCTGGTGGGTGGTGTAGTTGGTGCGCCCGAGCACGGTGGCGATGCCTGCGCCCGTGCCGTCCGCGCCCCCGCTGGCCCCGGTGTCCGCGGCTTCCAGGGAGTTGTGTCCGAAGAGGATGTGGCCGATCTCGTGGAGCACGATGTGCTCCCGGTGCAGCGGGGTGGTCTGGGCCTCGTAGAACACGTAGTCCACGCTGGCGGTACCGACCCACAGTCCGCACACTCCGGACTCCGCCGCCTCCTTGGGCAGGGGGTGGAGCCGGATGGGGCGACCCCGCTGCTCGGCTATCCGGTCGCACAGTCCGTCGAGGGAGAAAGGGTCTGTCAGTTCAAGACGGCTGAGAATCGACTCGCACCGTTTACGCAGACTGAGTTGCGGGTGGCGCATGTGTTCCCTCTTCGGACCCTTTCTCGGGCAGCGATGATAGGCGTGCGTGGGCAGGGGCATGACGTCCTTTGCCTTCAAGGCGACCTCGGGAGTGCGGTCCTGAGGGGAAACACGGAAGCCCGTTCGCCGAAAGACGAACGGGCGTTCCGTCATGCCTACAGATCTTGCAGCGGAGTTGGCAAGGTATGTCCCCATGTGAGGTGCCTATTCGGCCAACCCGTCATGAGCTGCCACGAGTTGCTAGCGCTTGCGGCCGCCCCGCTCGTCGGGGCCGCTGAGACCGGCACGGCGCAGGGCGTCGGCCATCGCGCTGTTGGCCGGCGCCGGAGCTCCGCCGCCCTGACCGCCCTGACCGCCCTGGCGCTGGCCCCTGCCGCCGTCGCGCGAGCCGCCCCTGGCCCCGTCGCGCGAGCCGCCCTGGCCACCGCGCTGCTGCGGGGGCTTGCCGCCACCGCCCCGCTCGCCCCGCTCGCCCCGCTCCTCGCGCTGCTTCGGCGCGCCGGCACCGCCGCCGCCGGCGGCGCCGCGCTCCGCCTCGTCCTCGAGCCGCAGCGTCAGCGAGATCCGCTTGCGCGGGATGTCCACGTCCATGACCTTCACCCGGACGACGTCACCCGGCTTGACCACGTCCCGCGGGTCCTTGACGAAGGTCTTCGAGAGCGCGGAGACGTGCGCCAGCCCGTCCTGGTGGACGCCGATGTCGATGAAGGCGCCGAAGGCGGCCACATTGGTGACCACACCCTCCAGGATCATCCCGGGGGCCAGGTCGCCGAGCTTTTCGACGCCCTCCTTGAAGGTCGCCGTCTTGAACGCGGGACGCGGGTCCCGGCCCGGCTTCTCCAGTTCGCGCAGGATGTCGGTGACCGTCGGCAGGCCGAAGGCCTCGGTGACGAACTGCTCCGGACGCAGCGAGCGCAGCACGCCGGTGTTGCCGATCAGGGCCGCCACCTCGCTGCCCGCCGTCTTCCCCATGGAGCGGACGACCGGGTACGCCTCGGGGTGCACGCTGGAGGAGTCCAGCGGGTCGTCCCCGCCGCGGATCCGCAGGAAGCCCGCGCACTGCTCGTACGCCTTCGGGCCGAGCCGGGCCACGTCCTTGAGGCCCTTGCGGTTGCGGAAGGGGCCGTTGGCGTCGCGGTGCGCGACGATGTTCTCGGCGAGTCCGCCGCTGATGCCCGAAACCCGCGAGAGCAGCGGTGCGGAGGCGGTGTTGACGTCGACGCCGACGCCGTTCACACAGTCCTCGACCACGGCGTCGAGCGAGCGCGAGAGCTTCACCTCGGACAGGTCGTGCTGGTACTGGCCGACTCCGATCGACTTCGGGTCGATCTTCACCAGCTCGGCGAGCGGATCCTGCAGACGGCGGGCGATGGAGACGGCGCCGCGCAACGACACGTCCATGTCCGGGAGTTCCTGCGAGGCGAAGGCGGAGGCCGAATACACCGAGGCGCCGGCCTCCGAGACCATCACCTTGGTGAGCTTCAGCTCGGGGTGGCGGGCGATGAGGTCCGCGGCGAGCTTGTCGGTCTCGCGGGAGGCGGTGCCGTTGCCGATGGCGACGAGGTCGACCGCGTGCTCCTTCGCCAGCCGGGCGAGCTTGGCGAGCGCGTCGTCCCACTTGTTCGCGGGCACGTGCGGGTAGATCACCTCGGTGGCCACGACCTTGCCGGTGGCGTCCACGACGGCCACCTTCACGCCCGTGCGGAAACCCGGGTCCAGGCCGAGCGTCGCGCGGGTGCCGGCGGGTGCGGCGAGCAGCAGGTCGCGCAGGTTGGACGCGAAGACCCGTACCGCCTCGTCCTCGGCGGCGGCACGCAGCCGGGTGCGCAGGTCGATGCCGAGGTGCACCTGGATCTTCGTGCGCCAGGCCCAGCGAACGGTGTCGGCGAGCCACTTGTCGCCGGGGCGGCCGCGGTCGTTGATGCCGAAACGCCGGGCGACCATGCCCTCGTAGGTGGAGGGTCCGGGCGTCTCGCTCGGCTCCTCGGGCTCCAGGGTGAGATCGAGGACGTCCTCCTTCTCCCCGCGGAGCATCGCGAGCACGCGGTGCGAGGGCAGTGCGGTGAAGGGTTCGGTGAAGTCGAAGTAGTCGGCGAACTTGGCGCCCGCCTCCTCCTTGCCCTCGCGGACCTTCGCGGCGAGCCGGCCGCGGCCCCACATCCGCTCGCGCAGTTCACCGATGAGGTCGGCGTCCTCGCCGAACTTCTCGGTGAGGATGGAGCGGGCCCCTTCCAGGGCCGCGCCCGGATCGGCGACCCCCTTGTCCGCGTCCACGAACGCGGCGGCCCGGGCGGCCGGTTCCACCGAGGGGTCGGCCAGCAGGCCGTCGGCGAGCGGCTCCAGGCCGGCCTCGCGGGCGATCTGGGCCTTGGTGCGGCGCTTGGTCTTGAAGGGGAGGTAGATGTCCTCCAGCCGGGCCTTGGTGTCGGCCGCGTTGATGCGGGCCTCCAGCTCGGCATCGAGCTTGCCCTGCTCCCGCACGGAGGAGAGGATCGCCGCGCGCCGGTCCTCCAGCTCGCGCAGGTAGCGCAGCCGTTCCTCCAGGGTGCGCAGCTGGGCGTCGTCGAGCATCTCGGTCGCTTCCTTGCGGTAGCGAGCGATGAACGGCACGGTCGAGCCGCCGTCGAGCAGCTCGACGGCGGACTTGACCTGCCGCTCCCGTACGCCGAGCTCCTCGGCGATCCTGCCTTCGATGGACATGGTCACTGTGCGGTCCCGCCTGCCTTCGTACGTGTACGTGATGGTGCTGCGTGCTGCGTCGGAAGGCTGCCAATTGTGGCAGGTGGCGGCCCCGGACGTCGGGAGCCCTGTCCGGCCCGGGTCTCAGGCCCTGCCGAGCAGGTCCCCGGGGAAGGCTCCGGCGGCGAAGGCCTGCATGGTGAAGCCACCGCCGAGCTCCGCGAGCCGGGCGAGTCCGGCGGCGCCGAGGTGCTCGTACGGGGCCTCGTCGAGGCGGTCGGTCTCCGTCTCCAGTGCTTCGCGCAGCGCCGCGCCCTCGGCGGTGAGCCCGCCCCCGGCGTCGAGCAGGCCGCGGTCGCGCAGCCGGCCGGTGGCCGCGTCGAGGTCGGACTGGTTCCAGCCGCGGATGGACTTGAGGTATTTCGGGGTCATGCCGCGCCCGGTGGCCGTGTGGCTGACCAGGGCTTCGACCGGGTCCAGGCCTACGGTGAGCAGGGCGACGAGGTGCCCGTCCCCGCGGTGCTCGCGCAGGAGGGTGGTGGCGTGCCAGAGCCGCAGGTGCGGCTCCTCGGGTACGGGGAGGTCCGCGTGGGCCGAGTACAGCGTACGGGCGTGCCGGGTGCACGCCTCGGTCGCGCGCATCGCCAGCTCGGCGGCCTCGGCGATCTCGGGGGATTCGATGGTCCCGGGACCGAGGAGCCGGCGCAGCGTGGAGTCGGCGGCCCGCAGCCGGGCGGCGAGGACCTGTTCGGGGGTCGCCGTCTCCCAGACGGTCGGCAGGTGCCGGGCGACCAGGTCGTGGCGGTAGTTGTAGAAGGTGGCGGTCACGGTGCCCGCGCCGACCGCGCCCATGGCGGCCGACCGGGAGGAGAGGTTGACCGCGGCCCAGTCGGTGATCCCGAGGGCGGAGAACTCCTTGCCGAGGTCGGGCGAGAAGTAGACGGTGGAGTGCAGCGGGTTGATCGCCCCGTGCCAACAGCGGCGGGCGGCGTGCTCGGGAAGGGTCATGCGGGGCAGGCTAACGACTGCTTGGTATGCAGTGAAGAGCGCTGCTCCGACGGGCCGCAGGTGAGGGAGTGCCTTCCGGAACACGGCTCCGGCCGCCGCCCCGGCCCGGCCACTGCGCCGGCCTGCCCCCGCCCGGCCTGCCCCCGCCCGGGGAAAGGATCAGGCCGGAAACGCGGAAGTCCCCCTCTTCCGCGCCGTCTGCGGGAGAGGGGGGCCCGTTGCCGGTGTTGCGGCGTCGGTGTTACTTCAGCTCGGCGCCGGTGGCGACGACCACACCGTAGAGCTCGGTGACCGTGGCGAGGGCCGCCTGGTGGATCTGCTGCGCCGTCAGGGCGCCCGCCGGGCTCTCCAGCGCTCGGGTCGCCGAGGCGTCGGCGACGACGGTCGGGGCGTAGCCGCGCAGGAAGGCGCCCTCGGTGGTGAAGAGGGTGCACATGTTGGTCATGAACCCGGCGATGATCAGGTTCTTGCGACCGGTGGCCTCGATGATCCCGTGGAGATCGGTGTTGTGGAAGCCGTTGGGCACGGACTTGGTGACGACGGCCTCGTTGTCCCGGGGGGCGACGGACGCGTGGATGGTGCCCGGCTCGGTGTCGATGCCGTAGCCGCCGTCGCGGATGTGGACGACGGGGGTACCCGCCTCGCGGGCCCGGGCGAGGAGCTGCGCGGCGGAGGCCAGCGCGGGCTCCCAGCCGTCCAGCTCCATGACGCCGCCGGTGTAGGTGTTCTGGTAGTCGACCAGGACGAGGACCGCGTTCTCGAAGGTCGCGGGGGTCTCGTCGAAGCCGTTGAGCTGACGCAGGGTGGTGGTAGCCATAGGAATGCCGTTCTCAAGAGGGTGGGGGTGGCGGCCGGCGTGCGGGGCCACGACGGCAACGCTAGGACCCGTGGAACGCGGCGGCAATGACGGCTGAATTGCAGATACGGACATCGATCGGTGCAGGCCGGGGACCGGCCGCGAGATTTCCGGCGCCGCCCGGTCCGGTACGGGCGTTTTTCAGACGCGTGGCGATCGTGTGACAGCAGGGGCCATGGACATGACGTGAGGTCCCGGGCGTGAATACGGTCGAACGGAAGCCACTCCCCTACCCATTGGAGTTCAAGGTGCACCGCAAAGTCATCGCCCCCAGCGTGCTCGCCGCTTCCCTTCTGCTGGTGATCCCGGCGTCGGCGGCGAGTTCGGGTCCGGGCGCCCCGGGTATCGGCGATCCCTATTACCCGGCCAGCGGCAACGGCGGGTACGAGGTCTCCCACTACGACCTGCGCCTGCAGTACCAGCCCAAGACCGACCTGCTGGAGGGCACCGCCACCCTGCTGACCACCGCCAAGCAGGACCTGTCCCGCTTCA
Organism: Streptomyces sp. NBC_00435; assembly: GCF_036014235.1. Lineage (GTDB taxonomy): Bacteria > Actinomycetota > Actinomycetes > Streptomycetales > Streptomycetaceae > Streptomyces. The sequence goes on along the minus strand of NZ_CP107924.1, from coordinate 6,866,381 downwards.
ACCTGGACTTCGGCCTGGACGTCAGCGAGATCCGGGTCAACGGCGTCAAGGCGAAGTTCGCCAAGTCGGGCACCCAGGAGCTGGAGGTCACCCCGGCCACCCCGCTCCAGCGCGGCCGGCAGTCGAGCGTGGTCGTCAAGTATGCGGGCAAGCCTTCGGAGTTCAAGGTCGACGGCTGGTCGGCCTGGCAGCGCACCCCGGACGGCGGGATCGCCGCGCAGGAGCCCGATTCGGCGGTCTGGTGGTTCCCGAGCAACGACCACCCGCTCGACAAGGCCACCTTCGACGTCTCGGTGAACGTGCCCGACGGCACCCAGGCGATCAGCAACGGCGTGCTGCAGTCGCAGAGTTCACGGCTCGGCTGGACCCGCTACAACTGGCGCTCGAACAAGCCGCAGGCGACGTACCTCGCCACCCTGGCGATCGGCAAGTTCGACATCACCACCGACAAGACGTCGAGCGGGCTGCCGATCCTGAACGCCTACAGCCAGGACCTCGGTGACAACGCGGGCGCGGCGCGGGCGAGCGTGGAGCGCACCGGCGAGGTCGCCGAGTGGCTGGAGGGCGTCTTCGGCCCGTACCCCTTCAACGCGCTGGGCGGCTACGTCCCGAACGTGCCCAGCGGCTTCGCCCTGGAGACGCAGACCCGGCCGTTCTACAGCCCCAAGCAGTTCGCGAACGGCGCGAACGTCTCGGTGGTCGTGCACGAGCTGGCCCACCAGTGGTACGGCGACAGCGTGTCCGTCGACGGCTGGAAGGACATCTGGGTCAACGAGGGCTTCGCCCGCTACAGCCAGTGGCTGTGGTCGGAGAAGGAGGGCGAGGGCACCGCGCAGGAGCTCGCCGACTGGTCGTACCAGCTGCGTGCTGCGGAGGACCCGTTCTGGCAGGTGAAGCCGGGCGACCCGGGCCCGGAGAACCAGTTCCACGGGGCCGTCTACGACCGGGGCGCGATCGCCATCCAGGCGCTGCGCAACAAGGTCGGCGACGAGAAGTTCTTCCAGATCCTCAAGGGCTGGCCGACCGAGCGCGCCTACGGCAACGCCAAGGTCGGTGACTTCGTCCGCTACGCGGAGAAGATTTCCAACCAGCCGCTCGCGCAGCTCTTCGAGACCTGGCTCTACACCCCGGGCAAGCCGGCCCTCTCGGACCTGAACCCGGCGGCCAAGGTCCCGGGCGCCCGCACCCTGCGGGCCCCGGCCGCGAAGCCGGTGGCCGAGCCGAAGTCCTGGAAGAAGATCGCCGCGACGGACTCCGTCCACGAAGGCCACTGATCCGCGGGCGCGGCCAAGGTGCCGGGACCGTACGGAAGAAACCACGGCCGTACGGTCCCCTCGCGCGCCGGTACCCCTCAGGGGGTCCCGGCGCGCCGGCGCGCCCGGGCCGCGCGGGCGATCGGGAGGTAGCGCAGGCGTTCCGGCAGGAGGGGTACGAGGATGCGTACGGCCGTGCTGAAACGGCGCAGGCGGCGCTCCTGGGCCGGGGTCCACTCCAGACCGATGGCGGCGCGGGCCTCGGGCGGCATGTAGCCGACGCTGACAAAGGCCCGGAAGTGCAGGAAGGCGGCCCGCAGAACCGGCCAGGTCAGGCGCAGCAGGATCCGGACGGGCAGCGGGCCGCCCCCGGGGCGGGGCAGCGGCGCGTCGGTGGCGACGAGCTCGCGCGCGACCGGGGTGGACTCGATCTCCTCGGCCAGCATCCGGTGGTAGTAGGGCCAGTACTCCTCGATGCTCCGGGGCATGTCCCGGTCGTGGAGGCCGAGGATGCGGCCGACCTGGAGCCACTCGCTGTAGAGCCGGCGCTCCTGGGCGGGTGTGAAGCGGCGCAGCAGGTAGCGCCCGGCGTAGAGGTAGACCGGGAAGCCGGTGGCGTGCACCCAGGCGTAGCAGGCCGGGTCGAGGGAGTGGTAGCGGCGGCCCCGGGTGTCGGTGCCCTGTATCTCCTTGTGCAGCCGGCGCACCCTGCGCCCCTCGGCCGCGGCGTCCGATCCGCCGTACACCCACAGCTGGACGGAGCGCAGGGAACGCTCGCCGCGGCCCCAGGGGTCGGTGCGGAAGACGGAGTGCTCGTCGACGCCGGCCCCGATCGCGGGGTGCGCGACCTGCATGGTGAAGGCCGCGGGCAGCATGAGCAGCGCGCGGACGTCTCCGGCGATGGTCCAGAGCACGCCGCCGGGCGGCGGGGGCTCGGGGTCCGTCCGGCCGCCGGACGCACGCCGTGCCGCCGGGCCCGCGGGCGCCGCCGGCTGTGCCGATCGCTCCGCCGGGTGCTCCGTCGTGCTCATGAGTGCGCCCCCAGGGTGTAGACCTCGCCGTTCTCCCAGTATGACGGTGGTCCCGCACCTTCCACCGGGCCCCCGGACGGTGCATCCTGCGGCGATGAACCTGTCCCCGTCGGCCTGGCTGGAGGACGCGGCGCCCACCCTGCTCGCGATCGCGGCCGTCACCCTGGCCTGCCTCACCGCGTTCGCCCTCGTGGTCCACGCCCTGCTGCGCGTCGTCCTGCGGCGCCGGTGGCTCCGTGACGCTGCCTCCAGCGCCTCCGAGCAGGGCGATCTCTCCGGCTTCACGTGGACCTCCACGGCGGACTGACCGGCTCCGTTCCGCCGCCGACCCCACCTTGTCGTGGTCCGGACAGAAAGTCGTGTCATGGGTGTTACCCAGAGGTAACCGTGGCTGCTTGGATGGCGGAGCCGATCTTCCCCCACAGGAACGAGGGAGAACTCCATGCCCCACATCCAGCCCCGCAAGGCCAGGGCCGCCGCCGCGGTCGTCGCCGCGATCGCCGTCGGATCGCTCGCCGCGACCACGGCTCCGGCCGCCACCGCCGCGGAGAGCGCCGCCGCACCGCGGCTCAGCGTTCTGACGTACAACACGTTCCTGATGAGCAAGAACCTCTACCCGAACTGGGGCCAGGACCACCGGGCGACGGAGATCCCCAAGGCCTCCTTCTTCCAGGGCCACGACGTGGTCGTGCTCCAGGAGGCCTTCGACAACGGCGCCTCGGACGCGCTGAAGTCCAACGCCTCGGCGCAGTACCCGAACCAGACCCCCGTCGTGGGCCGCAGCAAGAGCGGCTGGGACGCGACGGGCGGCGCCTACTCCTCCACCACCCCGGAGGACGGCGGCGTCACGATCCTCAGCAAGTGGCCGATCCTGCGCAAGGAACAGGTCGTCTACAAGGACGCCTGCGGCGCCGACTGGTGGTCCAACAAGGGCTTCGCCTACGTCGTGCTGAACGTGAACGGGACCAAGGTCCACGTGGTCGGCACGCACGCCCAGTCCACCGACCCGGGCTGCGACGCGGGCGAGGCGGCGCAGATGCGTTCCCGCCAGTTCCGGAGCATCGACGCGTTCCTGGACGGGAAGAACATCCCGGCGAACGAACAGGTCATCGTGGCGGGCGACATGAACGTCGACTCGCGCACCCCCGAGCTCGCCTCCATGCTGGCCGACGCCGACCTGGCACCGTCCGACACCCGCACGGGGCACCCGTACTCCTTCGACACCGCGCTGAACTCGATAGCGAACTACCGCTACCCGACCGACCCGCGCGAGGACCTGGACTACGTGCTCTACCGCAAGGGCAACGCGCGCCCCGCGAACTGGGACAACAACGTGGTGAAGGAGCAGTCCGCGCCCTGGACCGTCTCCAGCTGGGGCACCTCGTACACCTACACCAACCTCTCCGACCACTACCCGCTGATCGGGCGCTGATCGGCCCCCGGGGGTGCCCGCCGCGATCCGGCGGGCACCCCGGGCCCGGGGCACCCGGCCCCGGGGTCTCTCGTCGAACTCCCGTCTGCCGCGCGACGACTGGCCCTAGCCGGCCGCCTTCGAGCGCTCCCACTCGCTCGCGTAGTCGTTGAAGATCGCCCTCAGGTGGTGGCCGATCTTCAGGTAGTCCAGGTCGTCGAGGTTGGCCAGCGAGACGCGCACCGACCACTGCGGGCCGTCGAAGCCGCCGCCGTTGAGCAGGACCACCGAGGTCTGCTCGGCCAGGCGGAACAGCGGGTCGACGGGCTCGTAGTTCTTCTCCAGGAAGTCCGCGAAGTCCTTGCCGTGGACCCGCTCCGCCTCGGCCAGCAGGTCGAGCTCGATGTAGTACCCGGCCCGCTTGTCGTCCTCGGAGATCTTCATCTGGGCGCCCTCCAGCAACAGGTCGAGCCTGCGGTGGACGATCTGCCGGATGCGCTCCTTGTACGCCTGGCCCTCCTCCAGCATGTCGAAGAGCGAGAAGAGCGTCATCATCGTCTGCTGCGGAAGCGACAGGCCGGCCGTGTGGTTGAGGGCCACCGACCGGGAGTCCGCGACGAGCCGGTCGATGAAGCGGATCTTCTCCGGCTCCAGGGTGAGCGTGCCGTACCGCTTGGCGAGCCGGTCCTTCTGGTCCTGGGGGAAGCCCGCGATCATCGCGTCGATGACGTTGTCGTCGTGCAGGCCGATGACGCCGAGCCGCCAACCGGTGCAGCCGTAGTGCTTGGAGTACGAGTACACGAGCAGGGTGTTGCGCGGCAGGTCGGCGGCGATCGAGCGGAAGCCGGGCACGAAGGTGCCGTACACGTCGTCCGTGACGATCAGCAGGTTCGGGTTGCTGGTGGCGACGATGTCCCTGATCTGGTTCGCCACCCGGTCGCTCAGGGCCAGCGAGGGCGGGTTGCTCGGGTTGACCAGGCAGACGAGCTTCACGGAGGGGTCGGCCAGCTTGGCGACCTCTTCCTCGGGGTAACGCCACTGCCGCACCCCGCTCTCCGCGAACAGGCTCGCGGAGACGTTGACCACCTCGAACTCGAACGTGTCGAGCTCGGGGATCTCGATGTACGGGGTGAACACCGGGGTCAGCAGGGCGATCTTGTCCCCCTTTCGCAGGATCCCGTTCTTCATCAGCGAGTCGAAGATGTAGCACATGGCGGCCGTGCCGCCCTCGGTCGCGAACAGCGACAGTTCGTTGCCCTGCGGCGGCCTCCTGTCGAACATCTCGTCAGCGACGTAGCCGCGCACGATCTGCTCCGTGTGCTTCAACATCCGGTCCGGGACCGGGTAGTTGTCGCCGGTGATGGAGTCGGTGAGCTCGTGCACGAAGGCGTCCGTGTCGAACGGCCAGCGCGAGAGGGCGTACTGGACGCAGGCGGACAGCATCTCCACGCCCGGCAGGTCGGGGTGGCGCCGGGCCCAGGAGTCGAACCGCTCCCCGATGCCCTTCTTCTCCGGCATTCCGCCGAGGTTGTCGGCGGTCCACACCCGCCGGGACTCCTCGAGCGCGAAGTAGCCCAGCGCGTAGAAGGCCTCGCGCGGCCCGGTGGCGATCCAGTTCGGGTTCCCGCGGCCCGCGTTGAGCATGGCGCGCGCGGTGGTGTCCTTCTGGCCCGGCTTGTCGGCCTGGGCGGCGGTGGCGAGCTGGATGAACTTGTCCTTCAGCTCGAACGGGCTGAGCTGCGCGAAGGACTGGATCTCCTCGCGGCTGAAAGTGGTCTCCGGCACGGTGGTTCGTTCCTTTGGGTCGAGGGACGTTCGGTCGGGGGCGTTCAGTGGTTGAGGAGGACGATGACGGCGCCCCAGATGGTCAGCAGGACGTTGCTGATCGCGTAGGGGATCGTGTAACCGAGCGTCGGCACCTGTGATTTGGACGTTTCGTTGACCGCCCCGATCGCCGCCGTGGTGGTCTGGCCGCCGGCCAGTACGCCCATCAGGATCGGGAAGCGGATCTTCTGGACGTGGTGGCCCACGAGGAAGCCGACCAGCAGCGGGATCAGCGTGATGACCGCGCCCCAGAGCAGCAGCCCCCAGCCGGCGGTGGCGAGCCCGCTGGTGAAGCTCGGCCCGGCGTTGAGCCCGACGACCGCGATGAACAGGCACAGCCCCAAGGTGTCCATGAACCACTGGGCGCCGGGCGGGACGTTGCCGTAGGTCGGGTACCTGCCCCGGATCCAGCCGAAGACGAGACCCATGATGAGCGCGCCGCCCGAGGTGGACAGCGAGATCGGGACCCCGCCCGCGGTGAGCGCCGGGATGCCGAGGCAGCCGCCGAGGAAGATGCCGAGGCCCACCCAGATCATGTCGGTGGCGAAGCTGGTCGGGACGGGCTTGCCGATGGCTCTGCCCGCGGGGTCCACCAGGCGCTTGGGGCCGGAGAGGATCAGGGTGTCGCCGCGCTCCAGCTGGGTGGAGAGCCGGTACGGGAACTCCGCGCCGGAGCGGAAGAGTTTGTCGATGTAGACCCCGACCATGAAGGGCTCGGCGCGCAGTTCCGCGATGCTCTTGCCCAGCTGCGCCTTCTCCGAGGCGACCACGTGCAGGTTCTCGGTCTGGTAGCCGAGGAGTTCGACGTCGTCGGTCTCGGGACCGATGTGCGTGCGGGCGTCGAATTCCACGAGGGAACCGCGCAGGGCGCTGACGGCGACGACATCGCCTTCGACCAGTACGGTCTGCTGGGTGTGGTCGATGATCTTCCCGTCCCGCCGGATCCGGGTGAGGTAGATGCGGTGGCCCAGCTCCTTCTGCTGGTTCTCGAAGTCGTCGATGGTCCGCCCGACGAGATCGGGCCGCTGGATGGTGTACGCCCTCAGGACGATCTCGTAGTACCCCTCGTGCAGGTCGGGGTTGTCGGCGGGCGCGTCGAGCTCCTCGGCGAGTTTGGCGCTCTCGGCGGCCAGGTCGCGGCGGTAGAGCCGGGGCAGCACGTTGGCGAGGAGCATCGCGCACAGGATGGTGCCGAGCGGGTAGGTGACCGCGTACCCGACCGCGACCAGGTTCTGCTGCTCCGTGACCTGGTCCGCGCTGAGCCCGGGCAGGTTGCCGATCGCGTCCTGTGCGACGCCGATGACGGCGGACTGGGTGAGTGCGCCGCCGAGCAGTCCGGCGCTGAGCCCCGGACCGTAGCCGAGCATCACGGCGAAACCCCAGGAGACGAGCAGGCCGGTGACGCAGACGATCACGGCGTTGAGGACCTGTGGCAGGCCGTCCTTCTTCAGGCCGCGGAAGAACTGCGGGCCCACCTTGTAGCCGAGGGCGAAGAGGAACATCGTGAAGAAGAGGTTCTTCACGGTCCCGTCGACGGTGATCTTGAACTGGGCCCCGAAGACCAGGCCCACGACGAGGCAGCCGGTGACGGCGCCCAGGCCGATGGCCTTCCAGCGCAGCTTCCCGACGAGGAAGCCGAAGGCGACGGTGATGAAGACCAGCAGTTCGGGATGGGGTTTGAAGATGTTCCGGCTGAGGAAGTCGATCATGCGGATACCCGTCCTGGTGGGGGGTCAGGCCCCGAGGATGCCGACGAGGATCGGCCCGGTGAGGGGGAGCAGGAAGTTGGACAGGGCGTAGGTGATCGTGTAGCCGAGCATCGGCACCGAGCTCTGGGCGACCTGCGTCACCGAGGTGATGGCGGGCGTGGAGCACTGCTGTCCGGCGATGGCGCCGATCAGCAGCGGCTTCTCGATCTTCAAGAATTTGCGTCCGACGAGCAGCGAGAGCGTGGCCGGTACGAGGACCATGGCGATCCCGGCGAACGGGAGCAGGGCCCCGTACTCCTTGAGCAGCGGCCAGGCCTGCGGGCCCGAGGTCAGCCCGGTGCAGGCGATGAAGACCGCCAGCCCCATGTCCTTGATGGTGGTGGCGGCTTGCGGCGGGAAGGCGCCGAAGGTCTGCCGGCGGGAGCGGAACCAGCCGAAGAGCAGACCGGAGATCAGGCAGCCGCCGCCGGTGCCGAGCGAGAGCGGGACCCCGCCGAGGCGGACCACGAGCTGGCCGATGAGCGAGCCGAGCGCGATGCCGAGACCGAGGTAGATGAAGTCGGTGGCGTCGTTCCTGGCGACCGTGCCGATCTTCGCGACGATCCGGTCCAGGCCCGAGCGGGCGCCCACGAGGGTGACGACGTCTCCGCGTTCGACGACGGTCTCTCCGTTGGCCGGGAGGTGCTGTTCGCCGCGGAGCACGTCGGTCACGTACACGCCGCTGCGGGCGAAGTCCGGGTATTCGCCGCGGATCTCGTCCAGCGTCTTCCCGGCGACCACCGGATCGGTCATCGCGACCTGGCTGGTGGCGAGCGGGGTGTCCACACCGGGGATGCCGGGGGTCTCGGGGCCGATGGCCCGGCCCGCCGCGATGGCGTCGGAGCGCCGGCCGACGACGAGGACGAGGTCGGAGAGGGTGAGCTCGAGTTCCGGGGTGGGGGTGAGGTTCCTGGAGCCACGCCTGACGGCCTCCACGGTCACCCCGCCGCCGAACGCCGATTCCAGGTCTCCGACGGTGCGGCCGTCGGCGAGCGTGACCAGGTGGGTCCGCCCTACCAGGCCGGGCAGCGCCTCGCGCTCGTCGCTCTCCAGGGCGCCGCCGCCACCTCCGCGCATCTTCTCCCACAGCGCGCGCGAGGCGTCCCGCAGGTTGATCCGGAGCAGCATCGGCATGATCTGGCTGGTGTAGATGACGATGGTGACCAGGCCGAAGAGGTAACAGACGGTGTACGCGGTGGCCACGTGGCCCTGGTACGTGGAGATCTGGTCCGCGGTCAGGTCCGGGAGCTTGCCGATGGCCTCGGTGGCGGTCCCGACGACGGCGGATTCGGTGGCCGCGCCGGCGAGGATGCCCGAGGCGGTGCCGACGTCGAGGTCGAAGGTCTTGGCGAGCACGTAGGCGAGGCCGAGCACGCTGACGAGCTCGATGAGACAGAGCGCGAAGAAGCGCATGCTCCTGCGGTTGAGGTTGGCGAAGAACTGCGGTCCAGCCATGTAGCCGAGCGCGAAGATGAAGAGTGCGAAGAAGATCGTCTTCACATCGGCGTCGATCTCGATCTTGGCCCAGGCGCCGAGCAGCAGCGAGACGATCAGCGTGCCGCAGATACCGCCGAGGGTGATCGGGCCGACACGCAGTTTGCCGACGAGGTAGCCGACGGCGAGACAGAGGAACAGGGCGAGCTCGGGATGGTCACGCAGTACACCCACGGGCGCTCACCCCGACTTGCCGGGCGAGGGGACGAATACGACATATATACACATCCCCTCACCCTGTCCCGGTGAGCGCCCGGCCGCTCACCGGGACGGGGCCGTCCGGGTGACTCTGTCCTTACGGGGCCTGGTGCGGCTCCGAACGCGACTCCGGGGAGGGTTCCGGGCGGGAGGCCACGGACGACTCCGCGTACAGGCCCTCGATCAGCTCCCCGTACTTCTCCCGGACCACCCGGCGGCGCAGCTTCAGCGACGGGGTCAGCTCCCCCGTCTCCGGGCCCCATTCCCCGGGCAGCAGCCGGTAGCGCTTGATCTGCTCGGTGCGGTTGAGCCGTGCGTTGGCGGCCCCGACAGCGCGGGCGATCTCCTCCCGTACGGCCGGGTGCTCGGCGAGCTCAGCGGGGGTGCGGGCCTCGATCCCGTGGGCCTCGGCCCAGGCCGGGGCCAGTTCGGGGTCCAGGACGAGGAGGGCGACGAGGTAGGAGCGGCCGTCGCCGTGCACCAGTGCCTGCCCGATCAGCGGGTGCTCCTTGACGGTGTTCTCCACCAGGGCCGGCGAAACGTTCTTGCCGTTCGAGGTGATGATCAGTTCCTTCTTGCGGTCGGTCAGCCACAGGAACCCGTCCCCGTCGACGCGCCCGATGTCCCCCGTCGGGAACCAGCCCTCACCGTCGCAGGCGCTCTCCACCGACCCGTCCGCCAGCAGGTAGCCGCCGAAGACCGTCTCCCCACGCGTGAAGATCTCCCCGTCCGCGCCGATCCGCAGCTCCAGCCCCTCGATCGGACGGCCGACCGAGCCCAGCCGGAAGCCGTCCGGGCTGTTGACCGTGCACACACCGGAGGTCTCGGTCAGCCCCCACGCGTCCATGATGGTGATCCCCCAGCCCGCCCAGAAGCGGACCACGTCGATCGGCATCGGCGCCGTGGCGCTGGCCGTCCACACCAGCCGGTCCATGCCCGCCAGCGTCAGCAAGGGGTCCAGCACCCGCTCCTTGGCCCGGCCGTACGAGGCTTCGAGCTCCGCCGGGACCTCCTCGCCCCGCTCCCGGTGCCCCGCACGCTCCCGCGCCAGGCCGTTCGCCGCCTCGATGGCGCGCTGCTGCTCCTGCGGAAGCCGCCCGAGCACCGCCCGTACGGAGGCGGCCAGCTTCTCCCACACCCGCGGCACCCCGAAGAACTGCACCGGACGCAGCTCGCGCACCGCGGCGGACACGGCGGCCGGGTCGGCGCACAGCCGGACGTGGGCGGCCCGCAGGAGCGGGAGATAGATGCCGAGGATCCGCTCCGCGATGTGCGCGAAGGGCAGGTAGCAGATGTGCTCGGCGTGCTCCGGCAGCTCGATGTGCCGGTCCAGCCGCAGGGACTGGAGCAGGATGTTGCGGTGGGTCAGGCGGACGCCCTTGGGGTCCCCGGTGGTGCCCGAGGTGTAGACGACGGTCAGCGGGTCCCCGGGCCGCGACTCCCGCCACGCCTTCTCGAAGGCCTCGGAGCGGTGCAGGTGGACCCCGCCGGCGTACAGGGAGGCGTAGGTGGAGTGCGGGCCCGCTTCAGAGGCCTCGGCCACCACGAGCCGTTCCAGCGGGAGCCCGGGATCGACCAGCAGCGGCTCCCACCGGGCCAGTTCCCGGGCTCCCTCGACCACGGCGAGCCGGGCCCGGCTGTGCCGGGCTATGTGGGCTATCTCCTCGGGCGCGGAGGTTCCGTACACGGTGACGGGCACGGCGCCGAGGTGCACGAGGGCGAGGTCGGTGAGCCAGTGCTCCGGGCGGTTGCCCATCATCAGCAGCACGTGCTCGCCGCGCTCGACGCCCGCGGCGGCGTAGCCGGCGGCGAGGACGGCCACCTTGCGGCGGACGTCCGACCAGCTGAGGGTGGACCAGCCTTCGCCCTCGCGCCACGAGAGGGCGGGAAGATCGCCGTGCTCGGCGGCGTTGCGCGCCAGCAGGGCGGGCAGGGTGAGCTCGTCGGAGGATGCGGGCAGTCGGAGTTTCGTGGTCATGGGCAGCTCCTGGCCGTTTCACATCGTTGGTGCGACAGCAATACTGTTGAACACGAGCTGTGTCGATCGAAACAGTGCTGATTCAAGGACGTGCTGATCAGTGAGCGAGGCGGAGAGCACATGACCACCCAGGCACCGGAGCCGTCGTCGCTCACCGTCGACGAGCTGGCGGCCAGGGCGGGTGTGACCGTCCGCACCGTACGGTTCTACAGCACCCGCGGGCTTTTGCCCCCTCCCGTGATCGGACCCCGTCGTGTGGGCCACTACGGGCCGGAACACCTGTCCCGGCTGGCGCTGATCGAGGAGTTGCAGCACCAGGGGATGACCCTGTCCGCCTGCCAGCGCTACCTCGACGCGCTCCCCGACGACCTGAGCGCCCACGACCTGGCGATCCACCGGGCACTGGTGGCGACCTGGGCGCCGGACGCGGCACTGGAGTCCTCGCTCGCGGAGCTGGAGAAGCGGGCCGGCCGGACGCTGACGGAAGGCGACTTGCGGCGGCTGACGGCGATGAACGTACTGGCCCCCACCCCGGAGGGGTTCCGGGTCGACGTGGGACTGCTGCGGCTCGGGGTCGCCCTGCTCGACGTACCGATCGCCCACGAGACGATCCTGGCCGCGCGACAGGTGCTGCTGGAGCACGCGCGGACGACGGCGCACCAGCTGACGGCCCTGTTCCGGGACGAGGTGTGGGGGCCGTTCACGGAGGGCGAGAGCGATCCGGAGCGGGTGGAGACCATGAAGGCGCTGTCCGCGCACATGCAGCCGATGGTGGTGCAGGCGCTGGTGACCGCCTTCCAGCGCTCGCTGAAGGAGGAGCTCCGGGCCGCCTTCGTCTCGGAAGCCGAGCCCGAACGGTAGGTCCGGGCCGTGGCGGCGGTCCACAACACCGCGGTGAAGCCCGGACTGACGGAGCCGCTCACGGCCCGGCCGCCGGCGCGGCCGTGGTAGGCGCGGCCGTGGTACGCGTCCCCACGCGGACCCGCGGTCCCGGGGCCCGCTCGCCCCGGGACCGCGCGGCGGCCGGTCAGTCCTCGTACTTCTCCCCGCGCCCGGCCTTCTCCACCAGGGAGGCCGGCGGGTCGAACCGCTCGCCGTACTGCTCGGCGAGCTCCCGGGCGCGGGCGACGAACCCGGCCAGGCCGCCCTCGTAGCCGTTGATGTACTGGATGACGCCACCGGTCCAGGCCGGGAAGCCGATGCCCATGATGGAACCGATGTTGGCATCGGCGTACGAGGTCAGGACGCCCTCGTCGAAACAGCGGACGGTGTCCAGCGCCTCGGAGAAGAGCATCCGCTCCTTCATGTCCCGGAAGGGGATCTCGTACCCGGGCTTGGTGAAGTGCTCCCGCAGCCCCGGCCAGATCCCGGCGCGCTTGCCGCTCTCGTCGTACGCGTAGAAACCGCCGCCGCCGCTGCGGCCGGGGCGCCCGAACTCGTCGACCATGCGGTCGATGACGGTGTCGGCGGGGTGCTCGGACCATGCCCGGCCCTCGGCCTCGAAGGCCTTGCGGGTCTCGTTGCGGATCTTGCGGGGCAGGGTGAGCGTCAGCTCGTCCATCAGGGAGAGCACCTTGGCGGGGTACCCGGCCTGCGCGGCCGCCTGCTCGACGGACGCGGGCTCGATGCCCTCGCCGACCATCGCGACGCCCTCGTTGATGAACTGGCCGATGACGCGCGAGGTGAAGAACCCGCGCGAGTCGTTGACCACGATCGGGGTCTTGCTGATCTGCCGTACGAGGTCGAAGGCGCGGGCGACGGCCTCGTCGCCGGTGCGCTCGCCCTTGATGATCTCGACCAGCGGCATCTTGTCGACGGGCGAGAAGAAGTGCAGCCCGATGAAGTCGGCGGGCCGCGAAACCCCTTCCGCGAGGCCCGTGATGGGCAGCGTGGAGGTGTTGGAGCAGAGCAGCGCGTCGGGCGTGAGGTACTCCTGGATCTCCTGGAACACCTTGTGCTTGAGGGCGGTGTCCTCGAAGACGGCCTCGATGACGGCGTCGCAGCCCGCCACATCGGCGGCCTCGGCGGTCGGGGTGATCCGGGCGAGCAGCTCGGCGCGCTTGGCCTCGGTCGTACGGCCGCGGGACAGCGCCTTGTCGAGGAGCTTCTCGGAGTACGCCTTGCCCTTGGCGGCGGCCTCGGGGGTGACGTCCTTGAGCACCACCTCGATGCCCGCGCGGGCGCAGGAGTAGGCGATGCCCGCGCCCATCATGCCGGCGCCGAGGACGGCGACCTTGCCGACCTTGCGGGGCTCCACGACCTGCGGACGGCTGCGGCCGGCGTTGACGGCCTGCAGGTCGAAGAAGAAGGCCTGGATCATGTTCTTGGCGGTCTGTCCGGTGACCAGCTCGGTGAAGTACCGGGCCTCGATGGTCAGCGCGGTCTCGAAGTCCACCTGGGCGCCTTCGACGGCGCAGGCCAGGATGTTGCGCGGCGCCGGGTAAGGGGCCCCGCTCAGCTGCTTCTTGAGGTTGGCCGGGAAGGCCGGGAGGTTGGCGGCGAACCGCGGGTTGGACGGGGTGCCGCCCGGGATCCGGTAGCCGGGGACGTCCCACGGCTGCTTCGACTCCGGGTTCGCGTCGATGAAGGCGTGCGCCTTGGCGAGCATCTCCTCGGGTGTGGCGGCCAGTTCGTGGACCAGACCGTTGTCCAGGGCGCGCTGGGGGTTGTACTGGGTCCCCTGCAGCAGCACCTTGAGCAGCGCGTCGGCGATGCCCATCAGGCGGACGGTTCGGGTGACGCCGCCGCCTGCCGGGAGCAGGCCGAGGGTGACCTCGGGCAGGCCGATCCGGGAGCCGGGGGCGTCCAGGGCCACGCGGTGGTGGGAGGCCAGGCAGATCTCGTAACCGCCGCCGAGGGCGGCGCCGTTGATGGCGGCGACCACGGGCTTGCCGAGGGTCTCGATGCGGCGCAGCGAGCTCTTGATCTGGGTGCCGGTGTCGAAGGCCAGCTGGGCGTCCTCGGGGCGCAGCCGGATCATGTCCTTGAGGTCGCCGCCCGCGAAGAAGGTCTTCTTGGCGGAGGTGAAGATGATGCCCCGGATGGAGTCCTTCTCGGCCTCGGCGCGTTCCGCGATCGCGGCGATGGAGTCCTTGAAGGCCTGGTTCATCGTGTTGGCGGACTGGTTGGGGTCGTCGAGGACCAGGGTGACGACGCCGGTCTCGTCCTGTTCCCAGCGGATCGTGGTGGACTCGCTCATGTTCGCTACTTCCGTGTCAGGGGTGGGATCAGGGTTCAGGACGGATCAGACGCGTTCGACGATGGTGGCGACGCCCATGCCGCCGCCGACGCAGAGGGTGACGAGCCCGTAGCGCTTGTCCTGGCGCTCCAGTTCGTCGACGACCGTGCCGAGCAGCATCGCGCCGGTGGCGCCGAGCGGGTGGCCGAGTGCGATGGCGCCGCCGTTGACGTTGACCTTGTCCAGGGAGATGCCCATGTCCTTGGCGAAGCGCAGCACGACGCCGGCGAAGGCCTCGTTCATCTCGATGAGGTCGATGTCGTCGATGGTCAGCCCGGCCTTGGCGAGGGCCTTGCGGGTGGCCGGGGCGGGGCCGGTGAGCATGATGGTGGGCTCGGAGCCGGAGACGGCGGCCGAGACGATCCGGGCGCGGGGCGTCAGGCCGTTGCGCTCTCCCGCCTCGCGGGTGCCGATGGCGACGAGCGCGGCGCCGTCGACGATGCCGGAGGAGTTGCCGGCGTGGTGCACGTGGTCGATCTTCTCGATCCAGTGGTACTTCTGCAGCGCGACGGCGTCGAAGCCGCCGAGTTCGCCGATGTCCGCGAAGGAGGGCTTCAGCCTGGCCAGGGTGTCGGCGGTGGTGCCGGGTCGGACGAACTCGTCGTGGTCCAGGACGACCAGGCCGTTGCGGTCGGTGACCGGGACGACCGACTTGGCGAAGCGGCCGTCCTTGATGGCCGCGGCGGCCCGCTCCTGCGACAGGGAGGCGTACTCGTCCACGTCACGGCGGGAGAATCCCTCGATCGTGGCGATCAGGTCGGCGCCGATGCCCTGCGGAACGAAGTCGGTGTCCCAGCCGGTCATCGGGTCGTTGAACCAGGCTCCGCCGTCCGAGGCCATCGGGACCCGGGACATCGACTCGACGCCACCCGCGAGGACCAGGTCCTCCCAGCCGGAGCGGACCTTCGCGGCGGCCAGGTTGACGGCTTCCAGACCGGAGGCGCAGAAGCGGTTCTCCTGGAGTCCGGCCACGGTGTCCGGGAGCCCGGCGGCGATGGCCGCGATCCGGGCGATGTCGGAGCCCTGGTCGCCGACCGGGCTGACGACTCCGAGCACGATGTCGTCGATGGTGGCGGGGTCCAGCCCGGGGTTGCGCTCGCGCAGGGCGTGGATGAGGCCGACGACCAGGTCGATCGGCTTGGTGCCGTGCAGGGAGCCATTGGCCTTGCCGCGTCCGCGCGGCGTGCGGATCGCGTCGTATACGTACGCTTCGGTGCTCACTGGTCAAGCCTTTCGGGGGTGCGGAGGGCGAGCTCGGGGAGGGAGGGGAAGGGGAAGGGAGGGTCGGAGCGGGGTGCGCGGGGGTCAGCCGAGCAGGGAACGCCCGATGATCTCCTTCATGATCTCGGTCGTGCCGCCGTAGATGGTCTGGATGCGGCCGTCGGTGAAGGCCCGGGCCACCCGGTACTCGGTCATGTAGCCGTAGCCGCCGTGCAGTTGCAGGCAGCGGTCGGCGACCCGCTTCTGGAGTTCGGTGGCCCACCACTTCGCCATCGAGGCGTGGACGTGGTCCAGCTCCCCGTTGGAGTGGTCGGTGATGCAGCGGTCGAGGAAGGTACGGGTGACCGCGCACTCGGTGGCCATCTCGGCGATCTCGAACCGGATGTGCTGGAGCTTGGAGAGCGGCCGTCCGAAGGCCTCGCGCTCCTTCACGTACCGCGTGGTGATCTCCAGCAGGTACTCGGCGGCGGCGATGCCCGCCATGGCGATGCCCATCCGCTCCTGCGCGAGGTTGGTCATCAGGTGGACGAAGGCACCGTTCAGCTCGCCGAGCAGGTTCTCCTTGGGCACGCGCACGTCGTTGAAGAACAGTTCGGCGGTGTCCTGGGCCTTCTGGCCGATCTTGTCGAGGTTGCGGCCGCGCTCGAAGCCCTCCGTGCCGCGTTCCACGACCAGCAGGGACATCCCGTGCGCCCCGCCCTCGGGGGTGGTCTTCGCGACCACGACCACCAGGTCGGCGAGGATGCCGTTGGAGATGAAGGTCTTCGAGCCGTTGAGCACCCAGTGGTCGCCCGCGTCCTCGGCGGTGGTCCGGATGCCCTGCAGGTCGGATCCCGCGCCCGGTTCGGTCATCGCGATGGCGGTGATGATCTCGCCGGAGCAGAACCCGGGCAGCCAGCGGCGCTTCTGCTCCTCGGTGGCCAGCGAGGTCAGGTAGGGGCCGATGATGTCGTTGTGCAGGCCGATCGCCAGTCCGGCGGCGCCCGCCCGGGTGAACTCCTCGGCGATCACCGCCGCGTACCGGAAGTCGGTGTTCCCGCCGCCCCCGTACTCCTCCGGGACGGCCAGGCCCAGCAGCCCCTGCCGGCCGGCGGCGCGCCAGGCCTCGCGGCTGACGATCCCGTCCTTCTCCCACTGCTCGTAGTGCGGCAGCACCTCCCTGGTGAGGAAGGTGCGGACGGTCTCGCGGAACGCCTCGTGGTCGGCGTCGAAGATGCGGCGTTGCATCGGGGCTCCTAAAGCCAGCTCTTGAGGGTTTCGATCGACTTGGCCGGTTCGGGCCCGACGGGCGTGACGTTGAGCATGGTCACTCCGGCGGCCCGGAAGGACTCGACGCGCTCGCGCACGTAACTCTCGGGTCCGCACAGCGTGGTGAGCTCGCACAGCTCGTCCGGTACGGCGGCCGCGGCGTCGCGCTTGTGCCCGGAGAGGTAGAGCTCCTGGATCCGGCGGGCGGCGTCCCCGTACCCGTAGGCGACGGCCAGGTCGTTGTAGAAGTTCTTGCCGACCGCGCCCATGCCCCCGACGTACAGGGCGATCTGCGGGCGCGCGAGGTCCCGTACGGCCGCCGCGTCCGCGCCGATGGCCAGCAGTCCGCCCGCCACCGTGCGCAGCGGGCCGAGCCCGGGCGCGCGCAGGGCCGTGCCCTCGGCGAGCGCGCTCCCCCACACCTCGCCGGCCTTCTCCGGCACGAAGAGCGTGGGCAGCCAGCCGTCCGCGACCTCGGCGGTCATCCGCACGTTGGCGGGCCCCAGCGCGGCCACGTAGACGGGGATGTCCGCGCGGACCGGGCGGGTCAGCATCTTCAGCGGCTTGCCGTGCCGGCCGCCCTTGTCCGCCGGCAGCGGCATGTCGGTGATGCCGTGGTGGTCGATGGTCTCGCGGCGCCAGATGCGCCGGCACAGTTCGACCGTCTCGCGGGTCCGGCCGATCGGCCTGTCGTACGGCTTCCCGTGCCAGCCCTCGACCACCTGCGGGCCCGAGGCACCGAGTCCCAGCAGCGCCCGGCCGCCGGACATCGCGTCGAGGCCGGCGGCGGTCTGGGCGATGAGCGCGGGGGTGCGCGAGTAGACGTTGAGGATGGCCGAGCCGATCTTCATCCGCTCGGTGCGGGCGGCCAGGTACCCCATGATCGTCGGGGCGTCGAAACCCCATGCCTCGGCGACCCACACCGCGTCGAGCCCGGCGGCCTCCAGGTCTGCCGCCGCGTCCGCTGCCCGGCGCGGGTCCCCGGAGTAGTCCAGCATCATCGAGAGCTCCATCAGCCCTCCTTCCCCAGCAACGCCGGTACGTCCCAGTCCGCCGCGACGGACTCGGTGTGCGCGCCCGGCAGCGCGGGGCCGCCCACGGCGGCCGCCGGGGTGGCGGAGAAGCGGGGTGCGGGGGCGGGCTGGGTGATCCCGGCGGCCTCGACGAAGGTGCCCCGGGCCGCGAGGTGGGGGTGGTGCGGTGCCTCGCGCAGCGAGAGCACGGGCGCCACGCAGGCGTCGGTCCCCTCGAAGACGGCCGTCCACTCCTCGCGGGTACGGGACCTGAAGCGCTCGGCGACGGCCTCGCGGAGCTCGCCCCAGCGGGCCAGGTCCTTGCGGGCGGGGGCCTGGTCCTTGATGCCGAGGAGCTCCACGAAGGTGTCGTAGAACTGCTGCTCCAGCGCGCCGACCGCCATGTGGCCGCCGTCGGAGGTCTCGTAGGTGCCGTAGAAGGGGCAGCCGCCGTCGAGGAGGTTGGCGCCGCGCCGGTCCTGCCAGCCGCCGGCCGCGAGCATGCCGTGGATCATCGCCGTGAGGTGGGCGGTCCCGTCGACGATCGCCGCGTCGACGACCTGGCCCGCGCCTCCCGGGGTGCGGGCGTGCTGGAGGGCGGCGAGGACGCCGATGACGAGGTACAGCGAGCCGCCCGCGTAGTCCCCCACCAGGTTGGCGGGGACGGCAGGGGGCTCGCCCGGGTTGCCGATCATCCCGAGGGCGCCGGTGACGGCGATGTACGCGATGTCGTGCCCGGCGGTGTGGGCGAGCGGGCCTTCCTGGCCCCAGCCGGTCATCCGGCCGTAGACGAGCCGCGGATTGCGGGCGTGGCAGTCGGCCGGGCCGACGCCGAGACGTTCGGCGACCCCGGGACGGAAGCCCTCGATGAGCACGTCGGCGCGCTCGACGAGGTCCAGGACGCGGGTCGGGCCGTCGGCGGACTTCAGGTCGACGAGGACGGAACGCTTGCTCCGGTTGGTGATGTCGTAGGCCGGGTTCACCGCGAGGCCGCCACCGCCGGGCCGGTCCACACGGACGACGTCGGCCCCCAGGTCGGCGAGGAGCATGGCGGCGAACGGGCCCGGCCCGATGCCCGCCAGCTCCACGACGCGCACGCCCGCGAGCGGGCCGCCGCCGCCGCCACCGGGCACGTTCCCTGTCACTGCCATCGAGCCCCCAGCATCCGGTGTCACCACTGCCGCCACTGTGTGACACAACTGATGTAACACCAGTGATGCTAGGAACCTGTTCCACTCAGCACAAGAGCAAGCGCTTAGCCGGTTGGCGCGTTTCGCCCCGCGGTCCGCGCGTCCAGTTCCCCGACGTGCCGCTTGAGGGCCACGGTCCGGTAGCTCTCCTCCACCCACTCGCACAGCACCTCCGCGGAGGGCGCGCCCTTCTCCCCCAGCGGCACGGAGACCCATCCGGCCTTCCCCAGCCCGTACCCGGTCGGCTCCGCCCCGGGGGCGGTCATGGCGTGGCCGTGCAGGGCCTCGTCCCGGAGCTTCACGGAGATCCGGGGCGGCGGCGGGCCGTCGGCGTTCCCGAGGAAGACGAAGATCTTCTTGTTGACCTTCACCACACAGTCCTCAGGCCCCACGGGAACTCCTCGCCCGCCCCGGGCAGCCCCCGGGCAAACTCCCGGACCGCCTCCCACTTGCGCACCGCAGCCCTCACTCGAACCTCCACTCGCCGCAGGTCGCACCTGCTCGCACGAACAGTCGCCGCTCACGCTAGCCTCAGCCACCACCGAAACCGTCTGGGAGGCGCCCGATGAACGCAGATGTTCGACACGAACCGCGCACCGCGGAGCGGGAGTACGACATCGTGCTCTTCGGAGCGACCGGCTTCGTGGGGGCGCTGACCGCCGAGTACCTCGCCGCGCACGCCCCCGCCGACTGCCGGTGGGCCCTCGCCGGGCGCGACCTCGCGAAGCTGGAGCGGCTGCGCGAGCGGCTGGCCGCCACCCACCCGCGCTGCGCGGACCTGCCGCTGCTGCGCGCGGACGCCCAGGACACCGCCGCGACACGCGAACTGGCCGCCGCCACCCGGGTGCTGGCCACGACCGTGGGACCGTACGTCTGGTACGGAGCCGGACTGGTCGCCGCCTGCGCCGAGGCGGGCACCGACTACGTGGACCTCACCGGAGAGCCCGAATTCGTGGACCGGATGTACGTCGAACACGACGCGCGGGCCCGCGAGACCGGCGCCCGGATCGTCCACGCCTGCGGCTTCGACTCGATTCCGGCCGACCTGGGGGCGTACTTCACGGTGCAGCAGCTGCCCGTCGGGGTACCGCTGAGGGTGGACGGGTTCGTACGCTCCAACGCGATCTTCTCCGGCGGCACCCTGACCACCGCCCTCACCTCCATGGGCCGCGGTCCGCAGACCCTGACCGCGGCCCGGGCCCGCCGGCTGCACGAGCCGCGCCTGCTGGGGCGGCGGGCCCGGGGGCCGCTGGGCGCACCACGCTTCAGCCGCGAGACCGGGAACTGGGCACTGCCGCTGCCCACCCTGGACGCCGGGGTGGTGGCCCGGTCCGCGGCCGCGCTGGAGCGGTACGGGCCGGACTTCCGCTACCGGCACTACGCCTCCGTGCGGCACCTGCCCGTCGCGGTGGGCGGCACCGCGGCGATCGGCGCGACGGTGGCGCTGGCGCAGGTCCCGCCGGTACGGCGGTGGCTGGCGGGCCACTGGGCGCCGGGTCAGGGCCCGGACGCCGAGCGGCGGGCGCGCAGCTGGTTCAGCGTGCGGTTCGTCGGCGAGGGCGGCGGGCGGCGCGTGCTGACCGAGGTGTCCGGCGGGGACCCGGGGTACGGGGAGACGGCGAAGATGGTCGCGGAGTCGGCGCTCAGCCTGGCGTACGACGCCCTGCCCGAGCGCTCCGGTCAGCTGACCACCGCCGTGGCGATGGGCGACGCCCTGCTGGACCGGCTCCAGAAGGCGGGCATCCGCTTCCGGGTGGCGGCCACCACGGACTGAGGGCCGGGGAGGTTTCCCGGGCCCCGGCCCGGTCGGAGCACTGGCTAGGCGGTGGCCTCGCGCAGGGCGCGCCGGCACAGGGAGTCGGCGTGCCGGGTGGTCTCCGGGATGCGGAAGCGGGGGCTCAGCGCGAGGGCGTGCGCGCAGGCGTTGTCCAGCGACACCCGGTGCCCCACGGACACGTACACGGGCTTGATGCCGTCCTGCGTGCGCAGCGCCCTCCCGACGACCTCACCGTCGGGGGCGCGCAGCGGGGAGAGGTCACCGCGCCGGGCGCCCGGTTCCTCGTAGGTGAAGGTGAAGGGGTTCTTCGCGACACCGATGGCGGGCAGCCCCGTGACCACCCCGAGGTGACAGGCGAGCCCGAAGCGGCGCGGGTGGGCCAGGCCGTACCCGTCGCACACGACGAGGCCGGGCGTGACGCTCAGCGCCTCCAGGGCGGCGAGCACTGTCGGGAGCTCGCGGAAGGCGAGCAGTCCGGGCACGTAGGGGAAGCTGACCCGGCCGACGGCGGTGGCCTCCTCGACGACCGTCAGGGTGGCCGCGTCGAGGACCACGGCCGCGGCGGCCACCAGGTCGCGCTCGTCGTCGTAGGCGACGTCCACCCCCGCTATCAGCCCCTCGCCGGGCGGGGGTCCGGTCTCGGCCAGCAGGACACGCCCGCGCAGTTCGTCCTGTACCGCCCGGGCCTCGGCCTCGTCGGCGGGAGTCTTCGCACTCGTCATAGTGGTGCGAGAGTAGCCTGGCGATCATGTACGTCATGGAGCTCACCTACACCGCCCCCATGGAAGCCGTCGAAGCCGAGATGGACGCGCACCTCGCCTGGCTGGACGGCTACTACGCGGCCGGCATCTTCCTCGCCTCGGGCCGCAAGGTCCAGCGCGACGGGGGCGTGATCCTGGCCGGCGGGGTCTCCCGCGCGGCGATCGAGAAGATCAAGTCCGAGGACCCCTTCACGGTGGCGGGCGTCTGCGCCTACCGCATCACGGAGTTCAGAGCGACGAAGACCTCCTCGGACCTGGCGACGGTGCGGGAGAGCCCGGTGCTCTGAGGGGTGCGCGGGGCGGTCCCGGACCGCTGCTTGGGCCTGTGGAGTGAGCGGGAACCAGCCGTACTGCGCCCGCTCCGGGAGCCGCACGCGGGGCCGGAACCCTTGCCATCCCGTCACCCTGTGCGATCACACAGGCATCTTCAGGCCATTCGGTGACACAGCTCACTCAATCCCGCGTGCACGGATTCACCGATTCGAGCGTCTATCCCGTTGCCGGACCCCACCCCGCAGCCCGGCACGAGATCCGCCGCAAGGGAGCGAGCCTTGATCACTGTCATCGAGCAGGCCGTGCAGGCCCGACTGGTCGCCACCGCACCGAAGGTCGACACCGTCCCCGTCACGCTCTGCTACGACCGGTCGGATCCCTTCGCCGTCCGCATGGCCTTCCCCGCGCCCGCCACCCTGGAGGGCGTCGAGGTCTCCTGGACCTTCTCGCGCGAGCTGCTGGAGGTCGGGCTGGACCGCCCGTCCGGTTACGGGGACGTGCGCGTGCGCCCGTACGACGCCGACCGGACCACCGTCGAGTTCCACGCCCCCGAGGGCGTCGCGATCGTGCTCATGGTGACGGCCGATCTGCACCGCTTCCTGGAGCGCGCCTCGACGGTCGTGCCGCCCGGCCTGGAGCACCTCTACCTCGACATGGACCAGAGCCTGGCCGAGCTGATGCGCGACTCCTGCTGACCGCCGCACGGCGGCCCGACCGCCGGCCGGCGCGGGCGGCTCCCCGTTATTCGTTTGCGGGCGCCCCCTGCCGCCCGTAGCTTCGTAGACGCCCCATCGCCGTCGAAACGGAGCAGGACATTGCTCGTCTGAGGTCCGGGACACCGGTCACCGTCATCACCCACGGCCCGCTGTCTCCCCGCGTTGCACTCACCACTCACGCAACCTGGAGGCCTCCATGAGTCCTGCTCCCCTGTTCATCACCTGTTCCGCGCTGTCCTTCGACTGGCCCGACGGAACACCCGTGTTCGACGATTTCCAGCTGGCCGTCGGCCCCGGCCGTACCGGCCTGATCGGCCTCAACGGCTGCGGGAAATCCACCCTGCTCAAGCTCATCGCGGGGGAACTGGCGCCGCGGGAGGGTCAGTTGACCGTCTCGGGGACGATCGGCCACCTCCCGCAGACCGTCACCTACGACACCGCCCTGCGGGTGGACGAGGCCCTCGGCATCCACACCGCGCGGGCCGCCCTGCACGCCATCGAGGCGGGCGAGGCCACCGAGGCGAACTTCACGGCCGTCGGTGACGACTGGGACGTGGAGGAGCGGGCCCTGGCCACGCTCGACCAGCTCGGCCTCGCCCGGATCGGGCTGGACCGCACCGCCGGCGAACTGTCCGGCGGGGAATGCGTGCTGCTCCGGCTGGCCGCGCTGCTGCTGGCCCGTCCGGACGTCCTGCTGCTCGACGAGCCGACCAACAACCTCGACCTGCGGGCCCGGCGCCGGCTGTACGCGGCCGTCGAATCGTGGTCCGGGGTGATGGTCCTGGTCAGCCACGACCGGGAGCTGCTGGAGCGGGTGGACCAGATCGCCGATCTGCATGACGGCGAAGTCCGCTGGTACGGCGGCAACTTCACGGACTACGAGGAGCTGCTCGCGGCCGAGCAGGAGGCGGCCGGACGGATGGTCCGGGTGGCGGAGGGCGACGTAAGGCGCCAGAAGCGCGAGCTGACGGAAGCCCAGGTCAAACTGGCCCGGCGAAAGCGGTACGGCCAGAAGATGTTCGAGAACAAGCGCGAGCCGAAGATCGTCATGGGTGCCCGCAAGCGCGCGGCCCAGGAGTCGGCGGGCAAGCACCGCACCCTGCACGCCGAGAAGCTCGCGCAGGCCAGGGATCGTCTCGACCACGCGGCCCTGGCGGTGCGCGACGATGCCGAGATCCGGATCGAACTCCCCGCCACCCAGGTCCCACCGGGCCGCCGCGTGCTCACGCTGGGACCCCTGCGCCTGGCCCACGGAGCCGAGGTGGCGGGCGAGTGGGAGCTGCGCGGTCCGGAACGGATCGCACTGGTGGGCCGCAACGGATCGGGCAAGACGACGCTGCTGCGGACGATCGCGGGAGAACTGGCCGCGCTGTCCGGCGAGTCGGTGACGCACGTGCCGACCCGGTTCCTGCCGCAGCGCCTCGACGTCCTGGACGACGGGCGCTCGGTCGTGGAGAACGTGGCACGGTTCGCCCCGCACGCGACGGACAACCTGATCCGGGCCCGGCTCGCGCACTTCCTGTTCCGGGGCGCGAAGGCGGACCGGCCCGCCGGCACCCTGTCGGGTGGCGAACGGTTCCGGGCGGCGCTGGCGGCGCTGCTGCTCGCGGAGCCGGCTCCGCAGCTGCTCCTGCTGGACGAGCCGACGAACAATCTGGACCTGGCGAGTGCGGGCCAGCTGACCGGCGCGCTGGAGGCCTACGAAGGGGCGCTCGTGGTGGCCAGTCACGACGTGCCGTTCCTGGAGTCGATCGGGATCACCCGGTGGCTGCTGCTCGACGGCGGGCTGCGGCCCACCACGGCCGAGGAGGTCCGGGAGTCGCTGTGGCACGAGTGATGCGGACACCGGGGCCGGGTGACCCGGGACAGCCCTCAGCGCGGGAGCGACAGGGGCAGCGGCAGGGGCAGAGGCAGAGGCAGTAGGGCCCAGGACTTGGTGCCGCCCATCGGGGTGAGGACCGGGGTGAGCCCCCAGTCCCCGCCGCAGGCCCCGACCACCGCCGCGAGCAGCCACATCCCGCGGCTGCGGCGGCGCCTGCACTCCTCGCTCGCCCCGGGCGAGGAGTGCGCCGGGTGCTGGTCGTAGACGACGATGCGCAACGCGTCGAACTGCCAGCGGACTTTGAGCATCATCTCCTTGTCCGGCGTGAACCGGTAGGCGCAAGCCACGAGTTCGGAGACGGCGAGGGCCGCGTTGTCGCACAGGTCGGGCAGCCCGTGCCGGGTCAGCAGGGACCGTAGGGCGCCCCGGGCGCTGCCCGCGCAGTAGGCGCTGCCCGGCAGACCTATGGAGTAGCTCAGCTTCTCCGCCTCCAGCGGGGCCCGCCGGAACTCGTGGACCGCCCGCAGGTCACGGAGGGTGCCCGTCATCGTGCTGCTCCAAGGTGTCATTGCCGTGTGGTCGTACGCCGTGTGGTCATACGGGACCCCGAGGTCGCCCCGTGTGAGACTTGCACTACCGACCGTAGCGCAACGTGGTGCACAGTGCTACTACTTGTACGACGACTTGATGATTTCTCATGTCATTTCCGGACTCGTGGGGCACTCCCGCACGCCCCGGCCGGAGGAGAGGGGGGACACGTGCCGCCGAGGAGCACACCGACCGCACGCCAGCAGCGCCTGGGCGCCGAGCTGCGCAGACTCCGCGAGCAGTCGGGCACGACGGTCCAGCAGGCCGCGGCCCTCATGGGCGTGGACCGCACCAGGATCCCGAACATCGAATCCGGTCGGATCGGCATCAGCGCCGAGCGTGTCCGCACCCTCGCCTTCAACTACGACTGTCCCGACACGGGCCTGGTCGACCTGCTCGCCACGATGGCGCAGGAGCGGGACAAGGGGTGGTGGGAGCAGCACCGGGGCATGCTGCCGCCCGCACTCCTGGACATCTGCGAACTGGAGCACCACTCCACCGAGTTGCACACGGCCGTGACCACGCACATACCCGGCCTGCTGCAGACCGAGGCGCACGCGCGGGCCGTCTTCGACACCGCCGACCCACCGCTGCCGGAGCCCGACCTGCGGGCACGGCTCGCCCTGCGGATGCACCGTCAGCAGGTGTTCGCGCGAGAGGCGCCGCCGCTGTACGAAGCGGTCGTGCACGAGGCCGCACTGCGCATGCAGTTCGGCGGACCCAAGGTGGCACGGGCCCAGCTCGAGCACGTGCTGGAGCAGTCGGAGCGGGCGCTCACGACCGTGCGGGTGATTCCGTTCACCGCCGGCGGCTTCCCCGGCGCCGGCCAGTCCTTCACGTACGCCGTTGCCGAGATCGGCGAGCTGGACACCGTACAGCTCGACAGTTCGCACGGTTCGATGTTGCTGGATTCGCAGATGAAGCTGCTCCGCTACCGCGGGCTGCTGGAGCGGCTGCGCTCCCTGGCGCTGCCGGCCGGCGACTCCCGTGATTTCATCCGCGCCATCGCACAGACCCTCTGACCGGGCCGACCCGGCCGACCGACCACCCGTCCGGATCCGACGAGGAGACGAGAGAACGACATGGGCACCACGACCACGACCGCGACCGCACCCGCGACCCCTCCGGCGACGGCCGGCATCGTGTGGGACGAGGCCTTCTGCAGCGAAGGGGCGAACTGTTTCCGCTTCGGGCGCGACCCCGAGGGGAGGGCCTACATCGGCACCACCGGGTCCGCCGTCTACGTGACCGACTCGATCGACGCACTCCGTGCACTGGTCTCCGCCGTCAAGGCCGGAGCCGCCGACCACCTTCTGGCGTGACTTTAGCCCCTTCAAGCCACGCCGGACCCCCCTCAAACTGCACAGATAACGGCACGTAACCGGACAGGTTCCCCTGTGGGGCTTGGCTGGTCTTGATGTCGCGCTTAACCTACGACTCCGTAGGCTACGGAACCGTAGGTAATTCGCTTTGCACTCAGGAGTACCCGTGACGATCACCTCTCCCCACCTCGGCAGCTCGGAGGCGTGGACCGACGCCAAGCTGCTGTTCGCGCTGGAAGAGGTGGTCGAGAAGGAACTCAATCGCCATCTGAAGGTCACCAAGGACTGGATGCCCCACGAGTACGTCCCGTGGAGCGACGGCCGGAACTTCCCCGGCTTCTTCGAGGACGGCGAAGCCTGGGACCCGGCGCAGTCCAAGGTCACCGAGATCGGCAAGATCGCGCTCGTCGTGAACCTGCTGACCGAGGACAACCTCCCCAGCTACCACCACGAGATCGCCTCGCTTTTCGGCCGCAACGGCGCGTGGGGCACCTGGGTGCACCGCTGGACCGCCGAGGAGGGCCGCCACGGCATCGTGATGCGCGACTACCTGCTGGCCTCGCGCGCCGTGGACCCGGACAAGCTGGAAGCATTCCGGATGCAGCACATGTCGGAGGGCTTCGAGTCCGACAACCGCCACTCCATGCTCCACTCCGTGGCCTACGTGGCCTTCCAGGAGCTCGCGACCCGCATCTCGCACCGCAACACCGGCCACCAGTCCGGTGACCCGGTCTGCGACCGCATGCTGGCCCGCATCGCGCAGGACGAGAACCTGCACATGGTCTTCTACCGCAACCTGCTGGGCGCGGCCTTCGAGATCGCCCCGGACCTGACGATGCAGGCCGTGCGCGACGTCGTGGTCGACTTCCGGATGCCCGGACACGGCATGCCCGGATTCGAGCGGATGGCGGCGCAGATGGCGATCGGCGGGGTCTACAACCTGCGGATCCACCACGACGACGTCCTGAGCCCGGTGATCCGCTTCCTGAAGATCATGGACATCGACGGCCTCGGCCCGGAGGGCCAGAAGGCCCAGGAGGAGCTCGGGCTCTTCATGGACGGCCTCGACTCCGAGGCGCGCAAGTTCGACGAGCGGCTGGCGGCCCGCGCGGCGCGCATCGCGGCCCGCAAGGCCTGACCGCTTTCCGCTCCCCCGGGCGGGTGACGACGATTGCCCTGGCAGAGCCCCGCTCTGCCAGGGTTTCGCGTCATGCCCCCGCTCGAGGTCGGGATCGGCCAGCTCGCCCGGCGGATCAGGACCGTACGCGAGGGCGTGCGCCGCAGCGCCGCCGAGTACGCGGAACTCCAAGAGGCCGTCCGCGGCCTTCCGCCAGGCGGCGCCCGCCCATGACTGGTTGCCCAGCGAGGTGGAGACGGCCTCCGGGCCGTCGGGGCGGAGGCCGACCGGGGTGTGGACCAGCCGCTGTCCGGGCTGTCCGGCGAGCTCCTCGACGGCGTCCAGCAGCGGGTCCAGCTGTGCCCGAGCCCCCTCGCCGCCCAGGGCCCGGGCCGCGACCGTACCGGTTCACGCTCGGGTTCCACGACCCCCGGCCCCGTCCGGCGGCTGCCGGTGCCGGGACCTCTCGGATCCTGGAGGCGCCGGGGTGACGCCCACGGTCGGTCAGGGGCGGCGGGAGCGCAGGGCCTGGCGTTCCGATTCGGAGAGCCCGCCCCAGACGCCGAAGCGTTCATCGTTGGCCAGGGCGTAGTCCAGGCAGGGCTTCCGGCCCTCGCACGCCCCGCACAGCCGCTTCGCGTCGCGCAGCGAGGAGCCGGGCTCCGGGAAGAAGAATCCCGGACCCGTCTGCGCGCAGAGGGCGAGCTCGTACCAGGCGGGTGCGGTGGTGTTGGTATGGGTGGCGGCGGTGTTCATCGACATGCCGCAGAGCCTGTCCGCAGGCGATGGACGTCCGATCAACGCCTGATCAACATCCGTTCACGGGGAGCGGTTCCGGGGCGCCGGCGAACCGGTTCCGGTGGCCGTCCCCACTGAGTGAACGACCGTCCGTTCGATGATTTCGGTACCATGGGGGACATGGCAGACGGACGCGTGGAGCGCGGGAACCAGACGCGGCGGGCGGTCCTGGAACGGACCATGGGCGTCGCCTCGGTGGACGGCCTCGAGGGCTTGTCCCTGGGGAGGATCGCCACGGATCTCGGGCTGAGCAAGAGCGGTGTGTTCGCCCTCTTCGGCTCCAAGGAGGACCTCCAGCTCGCCACCGTGCGGGCCGCCCGGTCGGTCTTCGTCGAACAGGTCGTGCGGCCGGTACGGGACGAGCCCGCCGGTCTGGCCAAGGTGTGGCGGCTGTGCGAGAGCTGGCTGCGCTACTCCGGACGCCGGGTCTTCCCCGGCGGCTGCTTCTTCTACTCCGCCGCCGCCGAGTACGACTCGCGCCCCGGGCCCGTCCACGACGAGATCGCCGGGATCCGCGGCGACTGGACGCGTTACATCGAGCGGCTGCTGGACGAGGCACGCCTGACCGGCGGGTTCCGCGAGCCCGCCGGCTCCGTGGACGTGCAGCAGCTCGCGTTCGAGATCATGGCGATGATGGAGCTGGCCAACGCGCTCTCCGTGCTGCACGAGGACGCCACGGCCTACGACCGGGCCGCCCGCGGCATCCTCTCCCGGCTGCGCGCGGCGACGGCCGCCCCGGAAGAACTCCCGGAGCGGCCGCCCGTACTCGTATTCCCGGTCGCCGGATTCTCGGCCGTCGACGCCCCCGCCGTCAGCCTCCCGGCCTCGTCCGACCGCTGAGCCGCATCGTGCCGCCCGCGGCCGCCGCGGCCAGCGCGGTGAGCGCGATCAGCAGGAAGACTCCGCGCCAGTGGTCACCGGCTCCCGCGCCGGCCCCGGTGAGCAGGGCCGCCGTACCGGCGACGCCCAGCGCCCCGCCGAGCTGGCGGGCCGTCATCAGCAGTCCGGTGCCGGCCGCGAAGCGCTGCGGCGGGAGACCGGCCGAAGCCGTCGTGGAGAGCGCGGTCACCACCGTGCCGATACCGAGGCCGCCGAGCAGTCCGGCGGGCAGGAAGATCTGGGCGTACGAGGCCGAGTCCTCGACCCAGCCCCACAGCAGCAGGGCATTGGCGGCGAAGAGCAGCGATCCCACGGTGACGGCGGCCCACTGGAAGCGGGCCGGGACCCGGCGGCCGACGACGAGCGCACCGGCCATGGCGAGGACCGCGCCCGGGGTGACGCCGAAACCGGCTTGCAGGACCGAGTAGTTCCAGCGGTCGATGAGGTAGGACGGCCCGGTCAGCAGCCACGCGTACATGGCGGCGCCGAAGAACACGGCGCCGATGTTGGCCCGGGCGAAGAGCTGGTCGCGCCACAGGTCCCGGTCGACCGCGGGGGCGGGATGGCTCCGCGAGCGGTGCAGGGCGAGGGTGCCGGCCAGGGCGCCCCCGACGATCAGGACGAGCACCTTCGGGTCGGTCCAGCCCCAGTCCGCGCCCTGGGAGAGCCCGGCCACCACTCCCGCGATGCCGGCCGCGAGCGCGGCCGTACCGACGGGGTCGGGGAGCCGGCGGCCGGTGCGCGGTTCCCGTGGGACGACGCGGGCGGCGGCCCAGGCGACCGCCAGGCCGAGCGGGACATTGACGAGGAAGATCGCGCGCCAGTCCCACCACTCGACGAGCAGTCCGCCGATGCTGGGCCCGACGGCCGCGGCGAGGCCGCCCGCCGCCGACCACGCACCGAGGGCCGCGGCCCTGCGAGCGGGCGGGGTGTGGGTGAGTACGAGGCCCAGCGCCGCCGGGATCATCCCGGCGGCGGCCGCCCCCTGGAGGGCTCGGGCCAGGATCAGCAGGTCGGCGGTGGGAGCCGCGCTGGCCGCGAGCGAGGTCAGGGTGAAGGCGAGGGTCGAGCCGAGGAAGAGGGCGCGGCGGCCCAGGGTGTCCGCGAGTCGGCCGGCCGCGGCGAGCAGGGCCGCGAACAGTACGGCGTAGGCGCTGACGACCCAGGTCAGCCGGGCCAGCGACACCTCCGGGAAGGCCCTGCGCAGGTCGGGGAAGGCGACGTTGACGACGGTGGCGTCGAGGAAGGCGAGAAAGGTGACGGCACTGGCCAGCCCGAGGACCCGCCCGGCACCGGGGCCGGGGGCGGGGGCGGGGGCGGAGCCGGCATCGGTGCCGGGGTCGGGGACGGGCGGCGACGCGGGCAGTTCCGCACCCACGGAGGCGGGTTCAGGCGGCCGGGTGGCGGTCATCGTGCGGCCCCCGAAACTGCGGCCGGGGCCGAGGAGTGCGCGGCGGTCCGGGACGGGTCCGCGCCGAGGAACTCGACGGCGGCCCCGATGATCTCCGGGGCGGCCAGGATGCGGCGGTGGCCCAGTCCGCGGGTCTCGATCAACCGGGCCCGCTCCCCGTAGGCCGCCGCGATCGCGCGGGACTGGCCGGGTGGCGAGGTGTCGTCGTCGGCGTCGTGCACGAGCAGGATCTCCGAGGGGACCTCCTCGGGGTGGTGGCAGACGTCGAACCGGGGCCAGACACCGGGCTCGTCCGGGAAGAGGCGGCGCTGGACGTGGCCGCGCATGGCGTCCTCGACGGCTTGGTTCAACCCCGTCAGCCCGCGGAACCGCTCGGCGAGGTAGTCGAAGTCCGCGACGGCCCCGATGGCGACGATCCGGTCGGCCCGGATCCCGTCCCGCAGGGCGAAGAAGGTGGACACCACCCCGAAGGAGTGGGCCACGACGTCCGAGAAGCCTCCGTGCCGCGCGTGGAGTTGGCGGATGATCTCGCGCTGGCGAAGGATGGTGGTCGACCGGCCCCCGGACTCGCCGTGGCCGGGTGCGTCGAAGGCCACGACGGTCCGTCCCCGGGCCCGCAGCGCCTCGACGAAGCCCGCGAAGCGCGAGGCGCGCGAGCTCCAGCCGTGCACGATGAGGACGGGACGGCCGCCGTCGCCCCAGCGGTACGTGGTCACGGGTATCCCGTCCACGACGAGCCGGCCGGTCACGGCCCGGGCCATGACCTCCGCTTCGCCCGGCCGCACTTTCGGCCGGCCGAGCGGCCGCACGAACAGTGCGAACGCCACCCGCCCGACCGGGCCCGGGGCTACCCGGACGGTGATGTTGAGGGTCGTGCTCAGGAGTGAAGCCATGGGGTGCATGCCCGGTTCTCCGGATCTCCTCAGAGTGGCCAGCTTGCTGGCGGGGTCAGGACGATGAATATATTAGCACGATCGTTCGTGTTATTTTAGATCCGGAGCAGCCCCCTGGACCCCTGCCGGTTGCCATCCGACTCAGTCGTGGAGGCGCCACCCGGCCCGGGCGAAAGGTTGGACGACAAAGTGCCCGAACGCGCTCCGACGGCGGTTCAGCCCTCGCTGCGGCTCAGAGGGCGGGTCCAGAGGGTGAAGTCGCTGCTGGTCGCGACAACCTTCCGGGGCGGTGCCGTGCGGACCGCCACCGAAGAGGCCGGCGATGCGGATCCCGGTGCCTGCGACGGGGCCGAGGCCAGGGCGGACGAGGTCCGGGTGTGCGCCGGGGATGCTGGTGGCGGGGTCGGGATGCCGGTCGCGCGCGATCTTCTCGCCGGCGGCTGCGTCGAAGAGTCCGCGTCCGTCGTGGGACACGACCATGTCGAGGTCGTGTCCGGTGTCCGGGTGGACCGCGAAGCCGATGCCGAGCAGGCCGCCGACGGGGGTCCCGCGCTCCAGGGCTGGCGGCCAGGGCGCCGGGGCCGACATGACGGGGGCAGCAAGGCAGCGATCGCGCAGGCGCCGCTGATACTCCGTGATCAACCTGTCTCCTCGGTCCGGTTCACGTCGAGGATCCCTGGCGCGGCGTGCCAAGTCGACTCGAATTCAGAGATTCTGATCCCGTCCAAGGCCCACCTGGGTGGGGGAGGCTAGGGGGCCGCGGGGTCTTCGCGGTGTGGGGCCGGTTCCTCGAGGGCGATCGGCACCTCCGGGTCCTCGAGGGGATGCCAGGTGTTGCCGGCCTGGGCCGTGAGCACGATCAGGGCCGCCACGAAGACGAGGGAGGCCAGCACGAAGGAGCCCTCCACCACCTCGGGGTCGGTGGGGGCCGCGCGGCGCAGGAGGAGGAAGGCGTGGACGGCAGGAGCCGCGGCGCCGAGGCCGTAGGACCAGAAGGCCACGTCCCTGACCGTGTTGCCGAAGTGGCGGCGGGTGGCCGGGGCGTGGGTGAACAGTTCCCTCAGGTGGGTACGGACGGCCGCCTGGAATCCGTGGTCGTGGCCGATGTCGCCGAGGCGTGGCCGGCCGCCGACTGCCTGGTACCGGCCAATGACGCGGAACGCGGCCGCGGTGACCGGATGGGCGGGCTCGGCCGCGGTCTCCACCAACTCGATGCCGTCCCCCTGGAGCAGGCCGTCCTCGCGCATCAGCCGGACGGCCACTTCGGCAGCGCGGTAGGAGTTGCGCACCAGTCTGCCGGGTTGGTGGTCGGTCGAGCACAACGGCTCGGCAGCGCCGAGCAGTTCCGCGTGGTAGGCGTCGAGACCCGGCCAGGCCCGCACCTGCCGGACCATCCGGGCCTCCACCGACTTGCGCCACAGCCGGGTCAGCCCCAGCGCGATGTTCACACCGGCCAGCGAGACCAGACAGGTCATCAGGATTCCCATGGGCCGACGATCGACGACGAGGTGTACGACCCGCAAGGCCCGGACCCCTGCCCGCACCCCGACCGGGCCGCACGCCCAAGGGCTACGGTCGCCGGGGTCCGGCGACAGGGACCGCTCGGGATCCGGCTCCGGCTCCGGCTCCAGCTCCGTCGGCGAGGATCGCGGACCGGGCGTCGAGCGCGGCCTTCAGCAGGGTCTCGTCCAGCATCATCTCGCCGTCCCGCGTCGAGTCGAGGGTGGGGATGCGCGTACGCCGTTCGATCAGCGCCGTCACGGCCGGCAGCGCGGGCAGGGCTTGTCCGCCCATCCCGGCCAGCCCCTCGAGGTAGAACTCGCCGATCGCGTAGTCGTCCAGGTACGGGACCATCAGGCCGAGGAGTCGTGGCAGGGCCGACGGTCCCGCATGCCTGAGCCAGAGCGGTGCGCACACGCCCTGTGTGTGGCCCGGCCGTTCGAAGGTCAGGCCGTACAGTTGCGCGGCCTGCCGGAAGGTCAGCGGACCCGCGTCCAGCAGGGCCCCGAAGATCCTCGGGGCGCCGGGGAGCCTGGCCAGCCCCATGGGCTTGGCCGCCAGGAGTTCGGCGGCGGACGCCGCGTCGTACACGGTGGCACCGCGACCCCGCCCCCTGGGCCTCGGGGCCGGGGTGAATCCGATCCCGGCCAGCAGGTCACCGTGCGCGCTCACCGCCCGCCGCGACACCGATGCCGTGGTGAGGGCCTCGGTCATGGCCCGGCCGGTGTCCTGGCCGCGGTACCGGACGAGCAGGGGCAGCAACTCGACCGCGGCCGCCCGCCAGGTCTGACACGCCGCACGGCCGAGTCCGGCGCCGAGGTCCCGGGTCACGGGGTCGGCCAGGAGGCGTCCCACGATCTCGTACGTGTCCCGCTCGCGCCCCAGCTCCGACAGCACCCGCTCCCAGCGCTCACCGGCGTAGGCGAGATGCCGCGCGGCTCCCCCGGCGTCCTGGATCAGGGCCGCGTCGAGCGCCGGCCGGCTCGCGGAAGGGGCCGTCCGCAGGCTCTCGAGGCCGGCCAGGAAGCGCGCCGCCGCAAGGCTGCCGGGGCGGTGCGGACTGGCGTCGTGCGGACTGGCGTCGTGCGGCGCGGCGCCGTACCTGCTCGCCGGCTTGCCGGAGCCGCCGATGGGCGCGGCCGCCGGGTCGAGCCGGTTCACCGTGCGGGGCGGTGGTCGCTCTCGCACACGGAGGATGAGGACGCGGTCATGCGGCCGATCATGTCACGACCGGTGAACGCACGCCACGCCCTTACGGCTCCGCGCGACCACCCGTCAGTCCTCGTGCTTCGCGCGGCTCGGCTGGACGCGCTTCGGCTCGCCCGGCATCTTCGGGTAGTCCGGGGGGTACGGCATGTCGCCGAGTCCGTGGTCGCGCTCGTGGCGGTCCGCCAGTTCCAGCGCGGCGTCCAGGGCGAAGGCGTGCTCGTCCATGTCCGCGTGCAGATCGCCCAGTTCGGCGAAGCGCGCCGGCATCGTCACGATGTCGAAGTCGCGCGGTTCCGCCGTGTCCAGCTCGTCCCAGCGCAGCGGTGCGGAGACCGGGGCGTGCGGGCGGGGGCGGACGGAGTAGGCCGAGGCGATGGTGCGGTCGCGCGCCGTCTGGTTGTAGTCGACGAAGATCCGCTCACCCCGTTCCTCCTTCCACCAGGCGGTGGTGACCTTCCCCGGCATCCGGCGCTCCAGGTCCCGGCCGATCGCGATGGCGCACCTGCGGACCTCAGTGAAGGTCCAGCGCGGCGCGATCGGGACGAAGACGTGCAGGCCCCGGCCGCCCGAGGTCTTGGGCCAGCCGCGCAGGCCCAACTCTTCCAGCAGGGCACGCAGTTCGTGGGCGACCGCGACCGCGTGGTGGTAGTCGGTGCCCGGCTGCGGGTCCAGGTCGATGCGCAGCTCGTCAGGACGGTCGGTGTCCTCGCGGCGCACCGGCCAGGGGTGGAAGGTGAGGCAGCCGAGGTTGGCGGCCCACAGGACGGCGGCCGGTTCGGTCGGACAGATCTCGTCGGCGGTGCGCCCGCTCGGGAAGGCGATGTGGGCGGTGGGGATCCAGTCGGGCAGGTTCTTCGGGGCCCGCTTCTGGAAGAAGGACTCGCCCTCCACCCCGTCGGGGAACCGTTCCAGGGTCGTGGGCCGGTTGCGCAGGGCGCGGGTGATCCCGTCCGCGACCGCGAGGTAGTAGGCGGCCACGTCACCCTTGGTGAGACCGCGCTCCGGGAAGTACACCTTGTCCGGGCTGGACAGCCGCACGGTCCGGCCGCCCGCCTCCAGTTCGATCGCATTGCCCGCTGCACCCATGTGCGCCACGGTAGGCGGGCCCGGGCGGGCCCGCACACCGAGCGGGTCCGGGCGGACCACCGCAGAATCGGAGACATGGATCTGCCGGTGATGCCACCCGTGAAGCCGATGCTCGCCAAGTCCGTGGCGAGGATCCCGCCGGGCATGCAGTACGAAGCCAAGT
The DNA here is from genome assembly GCF_036014235.1 of Streptomyces sp. NBC_00435. Lineage (GTDB taxonomy): Bacteria > Actinomycetota > Actinomycetes > Streptomycetales > Streptomycetaceae > Streptomyces. The sequence continues at coordinate 6,831,219 of NZ_CP107924.1, read as the reverse complement.
GGGACGGCTTCCGCGCGATCGTCCACCGGGACGGGGCCGAGATCGAGATCGGCAGCCGCACCGGGAAGAGCCTGACCAGGTATTTTCCCGAGCTGGTGGAAGCACTGAAGGCCAATCTGCCCGACCGCTGCGTCGTCGATGGCGAGATCGTCGTCATCCACGACGGCCGGCTGGATTTCGACCGGCTCAGCGAGCGGATCCATCCCGCCGCCTCCCGTGTGAAGCTGCTCGCCGGGACGACGCCCGCCGCGTTCGTCGCCTTCGATCTGCTGGCCCTCGGCGACGAGGCCCTCCTCGACACGCCGCTCGCCGACCGCCGCACCGCCCTGACCCGCATGCTCTCCACCGCTCGGCCCCCCGTGCATCTCGCGCCCGCGACCACCGACCCCGTGCTGGCACAGGAGTGGTTCGAGCGATTCGAGGGCGCCGGGCTCGACGGGGTCGTCGCCAAACCCCTCGATCTCCCCTACCGGCCCGATGCCCGCCTCATGTTCAAGATCAAGCACGAGCGTACGGCCGACGCCGTCATCGCGGGATTCCGTTTCCACAAGAGCGGTCCGATTGTCGGATCGCTGCTCCTGGGCCTGTACGACGCCCACGGCGTCCTCCAGCACGTGGGCGTCTGCGCCGCCTTCCCGATGAAGCGCCGAGCCGAGCTGATCGACGAGCTCGAACCGCTCCGGATGCCCGATCCCGGGGGGCACCCCTGGGCCGCCTGGGCCGAGGAGGCCGCTCACGAGAGCGCCCGGCTGCCCGGAGCCCAGAGCCGCTGGACCGGGAAGAAGGACCTGTCCTGGGTGCCCCTGCGCCCCGAATGGGTCTGCGAGGTGGCCTACGACCACATGGAGGGCGACCGCTTCCGCCACACGGCGCAGTTCCGCCGCATGCGGCCGGACCGGACGCCGCAGAGCTGTACGTACGCCCAGCTGGAGGAAGTCGTGAGCTACGACCTGGGCGAGGTGCTCGGCACGAAGGACACGTAGGCATCGAACACGGCACCACACCGCACCACGCCGCACTGCGCCGCACGGGAGTGGGCAACCGGAAGCCCGGCCGTCCTGGGCTACGACGGTCAAGGCGCCTCCAGGGAGCGCGGATGCTGCCCGCGGCCGAGGCCGGGCGATTCGTCGGCCACCGGGAGACGGCCCTCTCCCACGCGGAGCCGGTCACCGACTGGTCGGCCGCGTAAGGCGAGTGAAGAACCACGGCTCGGGGCCGCGTTGCGGGCACCGCGGAAGCACCCGGAAAGGAAGCCGAAGCGACCACCCTCGGGCAGTGACCGGGCCCGGTCATGATCGTTGGCCGGGCATGAACGACATGAAGCGTGTACTCGCCGCCGTCGCCCTGGCAGGCGCAGTCCTGTCCTTCGGCGGAGCGGCCCAGGCCGACGGCGGCGGCAACTGGGCCATCAACCAGGGCCAGTCGCGGAACGCCGGCAGTGGCGGTGGAGCCACCGCCCAAGAGGACACCACCATCGACAACGACACGAGCCACGAAGTGAGCAATCCCGGGGTGGTGTCCGACGCACTCGACAGCCTCGGGCTTCAGTAGGCCTGCCCGCCTTCCCTCCGCACCCCGCCTCCCGCCACCCGCCTCCCCGGGGCCGGGGGGAGGCCGGTCATCCCGTCGTCAACTTCTCCCACTCCGCCCGGCTCGGTCCGACCGCGTTCGGCGCGTAGCCGGGCCGGTCCGCCAGCCACTGGGCCACCCGCGCCCGGATCCGCGGATCGGCGTACGCCCGCTCCGGCGGATCGGCCAGGTGCCGGACCCTGGCCCGTGCCCGCATGACCTCCGGGTCCTCCAGCGCGCACTCGAAGAGCGCCGCCACCTCGCGGGCCGTCCCCGTACGCCCGGCCCGGGTCGCGAACCGCTCCCCGATGGCCGTGTCCGCGACGACCTGGAAGTCGAACCACGGTTTGAGGGTGCGCACCGCCCACGCGTGGTACTCGGCGGCGAACCGCACCGATCCCGGATCCCGGTGCGCCGTACGGGCCACCCTGCGCGCGGCCCACAGGGTGAGCGAAGTGCCCTGTCCGAGCGTCGGGTTGGTGTGGGTGACGGCGTCCCCGACGGGTACGAACCCGCTCACCACCGGACCCCGTTCATCGACGAGCGCGCTCCAGCGGTTGTCCAGGCCGGCCATGGCCAGCACCCCGGACAGCGGCTCGGCGCCCAGGCCCAGCCAGGCGGCGCCGGGCGGGAAGGACCGCGCGGCGGCCTCGAAGACGGCGGGCTCGCGCAGCGCGGAGCGCGTGGTGTCCCCGGTGTGCACGAAGAGCGTCACGGCGAACGCCCGGTTGTCGGCCGGGAAGACGGCGCACCCGGCGAAGCTGCCCCCGGTCACCGCCCAGGGGCGGCGCGGCCCCTCGGCCATGCCCTCGGGAAGCCGGTACCAGCGGCAGAAGTAGGCGAGTCCGGTGCGGTGCCGCTCCACGACGCCCGGCCGGCAGCCGGCCGCCGCGAGCCACCGTTCGGAACCGCCGCGGCGGCCGCCCGCGTCCACGACGAGGTCGCCCTGGTAGGCGCCCGCCTCCGTGGTCACGCCCGTCACTCGGACCCCTGACGCTCCGTCCGCCGCATCCCTTCCCTCGGCCGAGATCAGCCCGTTCACCGGTTCCCCGTACCGCGTGACCGCCCCGGGCTCGGCGCGCAGCGCCGTGGCCAGCGCGCTCTCCAGCACGATGCGCCGGGCCTGGAGCATCACGAGGTCCTCGTCGCCCGGCCGCTCCGGCGGGCGCGCCTCGAACCAGTCCAGCTCGTGCCGCTCCCGTGCTCCCAGCCGGAGCATCTCGGCGTGGACGTCGGGCAGTTCTTCGCGCAGCAGGTTCCGCGCGGCCCCGAGCAGCACGTGCGGCTGGTTCGCCTGCGGTACCGCCGGCCGGCGCCAGCCGAAGAAGTCCCGGTCGAGCGCGGTACCGGGAGACCTCGTATCACGCTCGAAGAGCTCGGCGGTGTGTCCGTGACGTGCCGCGAGCAGCGCGGTGGCCAGCCCGCCCATGCCTCCGCCGACAACCAGCACATGTGCCATTGCGCCCCCCGAGCCGATGAGTCGTACGACGATCAGACCGCCGGAAGCCTGCACCCACCGGGCCTGGCCGAAACCCGCACAGTTGTCCTATGCGAAGGGTCGGAGCCAGGCACCGGCGGCTGCGGCCACCCGGCGTTCCCCCACCGACCCGGCAGCGCACCACCCGGCCCCGCATGCGGCCCCGGTTGACAAAGGACGGCACCGAACCGGCCAATGGAGCCATGTCCACCGAGCACCACACAGAACCCGCCGGACGGTCCGACCCGCCCGGGCACCGCCAGCGCGCCGTCCCCCGCCCCAACGCCGTCGTCGGAGTCGGCGTGGTCGTGGTCGGCCGCGACGGACGGGTGCTGCTCGGCCAGGCGCACGACGGGCGCTGGGAGCTGCCCGGCGGCAAGGTCGACCCCGGGGAGGGCTTCGAGCAGGCCGCCGCCCGTGAGCTGGCCGAGGAGACCGCTTTGCGGGCCGCCCCCGAGGAGATCCGGATCCTGTCGGTGCACATCGACGCCACGTCCGGTGTGACCCAGCTGACCGCCGCGGCCGTCACCTCCGCCGCCGAGGGCACCGCCACGGTCACCGAGCCCCACAAGATCGCCCGCTGGTCGTGGTTCGCCCCTGCCGAGATCCCGGCAGCGCTCTACGCCCCGTCCGTGGCGGTCCTGCGCGCCTGGCGGCCCGGGCTCGTACCGGCCCTCCCGCACCCGCCCTCGTACGACTACCCGACGACCACGGCCCCTTGACCCGACGGATCCGAAGAGACGGAAGGACCCGACCGGCCTACCGACCCTCCCCGTCCGCCCGCCCGCGCCGGCTAGCCCGACGCCGCGGCCCCCGCGGCCGTCGCCACGGTGATCGCGGCCATCGCCAACCGCATGTCGCGGATCGCGCCGCGGATGCTCTCGGCCGCCCACTGCCCGTCGGCTATCTCCGCCGTACGCGCCACGATCTCCTTGCGCGGACGGCCCGGGAAGGCCAGCCCGTGCAGCGCCGCCGCATGGATCACGGCGATGAGGCTCGCGGTGCGCTCGTCCGGCTCGGCGCCCTTGAGGACGGCGGACGCGAGCCGCTCGCGCAGCGCACGCTCGACCGATCCGTCGGCCTCGGGATAGCGCCGCACCGGGAACACCCCGAGTGCCTTGCGCCGCTCCTCCACGACCACGCCCCGCCCGCTCAGCCGCTCCACGGCCGCGCCGATCGCCCTGGCCTGGTCCTTGGTGAGCCAGTCGGTCACCCGGCGTTTGCTCCGGCCCCGCATCCAGGTCTCCATCAACCCGATCCGGCCGTCGAGCAGTTCCTCCCCGGTGGGCGAGGTGTCCACCAGCTCCAAGTACTTGCCCGACACCAGCACCCGCTCCGCGAGGACCAGTTCGAGCAGGATCGCGCCCGCCACCGCCCAGCCCACCGACTGCCGCTGCCTGACCGACCCGGACTCGTCGTCCAGCGACAGCAGCGTGATCTCCTCCGCCAGAGTGATCGTCATGCCCGGCACCCCCCTCGACCGTCCGTCCTCTCCTGATCAGACGACCGCATCCGCCCGGAAGTTCCCCGGAGTTCCCCGGTTCACCCTCCTCGGCGACAGCACCGCACCGGCCCCTACGGCCGCCCCGCCATCGCACGCGGCGCGAAGTTGCCGTCCCCCAGGTCCTCCGCCAGCAGCCGCTTCGCGATCGCGTCCGCCGCCGCCCGCAGTTCGGCGCTGCGCGGGCGGCCGCGGTCCTTCTCGAGCTGGTCGCCCAGCCACTTCGCCCAGGCGTCCGAGATGACTCCCGCTTCGCGCTCCCCCGCCGGGGTGTGCGTGTAGAAGCCGTTCTGGCGCGTCAGGTAGCCCTCCTCCACCATCCGCTCGAAGACCGGCAGCAGCACCTCCGGCGGCAGGTGGCGCCGCGACGCCATGAAGCCGAGGCTGGCGTGACCGACCGTGCGGGTCATCAGGTCCACCTGCATCACCGCCCACGCGCCCGCCATGTCCAGCCGGGTGTCCGAGGCCGCCACGATCCCGCGGGCCGTGTCCGCCCCCATGCTCCGCACCAGCTTGCCCACGGCCAGCTCCAGCAGCTTCGAGGAGTCCCCGGACGCCGTGGCCGGCGAGCCGAACCCGTCGCCCATGTCCGTGGAGCCGGCCCGGGCGCTGTCGCGCAGCTTGACCTGCTTGAGGAACAGCGCGACGACGAAGCCCACCACCGCCACCGGGACGGTCCACAGGAACACCGTGTGCAGGGTGTCCGCGTAGGCGGCGACGACCGGTCCGGCCGCCGCCGGATCGAGCGCGTTCACCCCCTGCGGGCTCTGCGCCGCCTTGGCGAGCTGCAGCGGGTCCTGCCCGGTGACCCGGGCGGCCTCGGCGACGGCCTCCGTCAGCGCGGGTCCCAGGGTGTTGGCGTAGATCGTGCCGAAGACAGCGGTCCCGAAGGCGCTGCCGAGCGTGCGGAAGAACGTGACGCCGGAGGTCGCCGTGCCGAGGTCGGCGTAGTCCACGGTGTTCTGCACGGCGATGGTCAGTACCTGCATGCACAGGCCGATGCCGACGCCGAGGACGAACATGTACAGCGATTCCAGCCAGGCGCCGGTCCCCGGGCCCATCCGCGACAGCAGGTAGAGCCCGAGACCCATCACGGCGGAGCCCACGATCGGGAAGATCCGGTAATGGCCGGTCTTGCTGGTGACGTTGCCGCTGAAGACCGACGCGATGAGCAGGCCGATGACCAGCGGCAGCGTCCGTACGCCCGAGACCGTGGCCGAATCCCCGTCCACGTACTGCAAGTAGGTCGGCAGGAAGGTCATCGCCCCGAGCATCGCGAAGCCGACGACGAAGCTGAGGACCGAGCAGACCGAGAAGACGGGGTTGCGGAACAGCCGCATCGGCAGCATCGGCTGGGCGGCCCGGGTCTCGGCCAGGCAGAAGAGCGCCAGGGCCAGCACGCCGCCCGCGAAGAGACCGACGATGAGCGCCGAGCCCCAGGCGTACTCGTTGCCGCCCAGGCTCGTGGCCAGGATCAGGGCGCTGGCGCCGACCGCTACCAGCGCGATGCCCAGGTAGTCGATGACGGGCTTCCCGGCGGCCCGCACGGACGGGATGGTCCGGGCGGCGGCCACGACGACCGCGATGGCGATCGGAACGTTGACGTAGAAGGCCCAGCGCCAGGTCAGGTGGTCGGTGAAGAGTCCGCCGAGCAGCGGTCCGATCACTGTCGCGACGCCGAAGACGGCTCCGATCGCACCCTGGTACTTGCCCCGTTCGCGCAGTGGGACCACGTCGGCGATCAGGGCCATCGCGGTGACCATGAGGCCGCCGGCGCCGATGCCCTGCACGCCCCGCCACACGATGAGCAGGGTCATGTTGCTCGCCAGTCCGCACAGGAACGAGCCGGTGATGAAGACGATGGCGGAGACCTGGAAGACCAGTTTCCGGCCGAAGAGGTCGCCGAACTTGCCTACGAGCACTGTCGCGACCGTCTCCGTGAGGAGGTAGGAGGTCACGACCCACGACATGTGGTCCCCGCCGCCGAGATCCGCCACGATCGTGGGCAGGGCCGTACCCACGATCGTCTGGTCGAGTGCCGCCAGGAGCACGCCCAGCATGATCGTGACGAAGATGACGTTGCGCCTGCGCCGGTCGAGGACGGGCGGGGCCGTGGCGGGTACGGCGGAGGCTGTGGTCACATCTCGCACTCTCACAGCGCACCCGGCCGGCCGCATGCGGCGCTGGGCCGTCCGGGTGCCGCCGGGCCCGGGCGCCGGCGCCCACGGCCCCGGCCCCGGCCACGGCCACGGTCCCGGCCCCGGCCCCGGCCTCAGCGCAGGTAGCCCAGCCCCGGATGTTCCGCCGCGTACCCGTCCAGCAGCCGCCGGGCCACCCCGACCGAGTCCACCAGCGGGTGCAGCGCGAAGGCCTTGACCGCGTCCGCCCGCGACCCGCTCGCCGCGGCCGCCAGCACCTCCCGCTCGGCGGCCTTGACCGAGGTCACCAGGCCCACCGCGTGCAGCGGCAGCGGGTCGACGGCCACCGGGTGGGCCCCGTTGGCGTCGACCAGGCACGGCACTTCGATGACGGCCCCGGCGTCGAGCACCGACAGCGTCCCTCGGTTGCGCACGTTCAGGATCAGGGTGGCGCGCTCGTCCCGGGCGATGGCGCGCATCAGGGCGAGGGCCACCTTCTCGTACCCGCCCGACTCCAGGTCGCTCTCCTCGCGCTCGCCGACCCCCGCGACCTCGCGGTTCTCGGCCATGTACGTCGCCTCGCGCTCGGCCCGCGTCCGGTCCCAGGCGGCCAGCGCCGCCCCGGGGGCCTGATCCGGCCGCCCGGCCTCGGCGTAGAAACCTCGCTGCTGGTCGCGCAGGAACGCCCCGCGCGTCTGCTTGGCCTCCTGGTACGCCTGTACGGTGTCGCGGTTGAAGTAGTAGTAGTGGAGGTACTCGTTCGGGATCGCCCCGAGCGAGCGCAGCCACTCGGCCCCGAACAGCCGGCCCTCCTCGAAGGATTCCAGCGCCCCGGCGTCGGCCAGCAGCCGCGGCAGCTCGTCGCGCCCGCCGATCCGCAGCCCCCGCACCCAGCCCAGGTGGTTGAGGCCGACGTAGTCGATCCAGGCCTCCTCCGGCCGCGCGCCGAGCAGCCGGGCGATCCGCCGCCCGAGCCCGACGGGCGAGTCGCAGATGCCGATGACCCGGTCCCCGAGCTCCTCGGCCATGGCCTCGGTGACCACTCCGGCCGGGTTGGTGAAGTTGATGACCCACGCGTCGGGGGCCGTACGGGCCACCCTGCGAGCGATCTCACGGGCCACCGGCACGGTCCGCAGGCCGTACGCGATCCCGCCCGCGCCCACCGTCTCCTGACCCAGCACTCCCTCGGCCAGGGCGATCCGCTCGTCGGCGGCCCGCCCCTCCAGCCCGCCCACGCGAATGGCCGAAAAGACGAAGTCGGCGCCGCGCAGGGCCTCGTCGAGATCGGTGGTGGCCGTGACGACCGGAGCGCCCGCGGTCCCACCGGCGGAGGCGGAGGCCTGGTCCGCCAGCACCCGTGCCATGGCACCGAGCCGGCCGGAGTCCTCGTCGTACAGGGTCACGTGCGACACCCTGCCTTCACCCCGGTCGCCGAGCAGGGCTCCGTACACGAGCGGTACCCGGAAACCGCCCCCACCGAGGATCGTCAGCCGCACGCCCTTACCGCCCTTCGCAGTGCCGGTCCCGGCACCAGTGCCAGTCCCCGCGCCAGTGCCACATTTCGTGGCACCAGTCTCTCCCGCGGGGTCAGTCCACCGGCGACGGCACGGCCCGCAGCCGCGGCGTCGGACGCGCCGCCGCGCCCGGACCGCCCGGTACCGGCCCCGTCGGCAGCCCCTGCGGCGCCGAGAGGATCAGTGTCATCCGGGTCAGTCCCATGGCATCGAGCATCGGGCCGGATTCGGCCACCATCCGGCACCGCACCAGACCCCAGCCCGGGTCGGGGTGGCGCACGGTGCGCACGGCCCCGTCCTGCTCGGCGGCTTCGGCCCCGTGGGTGGTCAGCCAGTGCGGCACTCCGTACCGGTAGGCGGCCTCCATGAACGGGTCGCGGGCCACCTCCTGGCGGATGCTGCGCAGCCCCTCGTCCTCCGGGGCCGCGGCGAGGGCGGTCGCGAACCGGGCCAGCAGCGGTACGCACCAGGCCGGTTCGTGGTCCTCCAGCACGGCCGCCGCGTCCGGGTGGAAGAGCACGAAGCGCAGGAAGTTGTCGTCCGGCAGGGCCGTCGGGTGGGGGCGCACCGACTGGAACAGCCGGTCGAACGCCGAGTTGGTGAGGGCCACGTCCCAGCGGTGGTCCACGAGGAAACTCGGGTAGGGCACGGCCTCCATGAGGGCCGCGTAGTCGCACAGGTAGTCGCGCTGCGCCGGGTCCTCGGGCAGCCTGTTCTCCTCGGCCGCGCGCCAGGTGGGCGGCGGGTCGCGGTCGACCATGACCCGGAAGAGCCAGAAGCACTGCCGCTCGCCCATCTCCAGCGCCTCGGCCAGGGCGAGCAGTTTGCGGTCCGTCCACTCCTTGACCAGGCCGCGTTCCCAGTTGCCGTACGCGCGCACGCTGATGCGCAGCCGGGCCGCCATGTCCTCCTGGCTCAGCCCCAACTCCTCCCGGCGCTGGCGCAAAATCTCCTTGCGTCGCTCCGACCGCACGGCGCCGCGTGCGGACTCCTCGCCCGCGAGGCGCTCCCCACCGATGTGGGCGAGGCCATCGGACGGGCCCACCGCTGCGAGATGTGGCACCGAGAGCTCCCCCTCTTTATTACGGTCTGGATCTTCATTTCCGTGTGGCGATCCTGCTACCGACTTCATTCGAGTGTCAACTATTGTGGCAATTCCAGCCTCTTGACAGCTCATTCCCGCCACAGCTGTGGCAAGTTCTAGCCCTACGGAGAGAGAGCGGATAGATTCCAGGGGCCGACCACGTGTCCGTACCCCGACCTCGCGCGATCTAGGAGAACCACTGGTGACAGACGGCTTCCCGGCTCCCGTCGCGGTGGCCAACACGCTCCTGGCAGCCACCGTCACGCGCGTCGCAGAACTCGCGGGCAAGATGGGTCGCGACCTGAGCCAGGTCTTCGACCTGCGCCGCCTCTCCGAGGCCTCGGGCGTACCCACCGACGTGGTACGGAACCTGCTGGACGGCAGACCCGCCGGCGAGCCCGATCTCCAGACCCGGTTCCTCCAGCGCCTCGACCTGCTGCGGCGCACGCGCGTCAAGCCCAACGGCCGCCGCTACACACAGCAGGAGATCGCCGACGGAGCCGCCATGTCGCGCCAGCAGGCCGGTGCGCTCATCAACGGCGATCGCAGGCCTACCATGGAGCACTGCGACGCGATCCAGCGCTTCTTCGGGGTTCACGCCGGCTTCCTCACCGCCCACGACGCGGACGCCCTCACGGACGCGCTCCAGCGGACCGAGCAGCAGCTGCTCCAGGACTTCGCGGGCCGCGCGCGGGAAACCGCCTCCGCTCCGGCCGCTTCGGCGGGCGATCCGCTGGCAAGACTTCTTCAGAACCACGGCGTACGGGGCATCGCCTGGCGAGCCGCCCAACTGCCCAGCGACAAGCACCGGGACAAGGTGACCGAATGGCTGGACATGCTTCTCGAAAGCGTCAAACCGAACGAATCCTGACCCAGTCGAAAGTCTGGGTCTGATCCTTGAGTCCTGATCCGGATCCGCGCCGACGGGGAGAACGGTGAGCATAGGCAGAGAGCAGCGGCGGTTGTGCGGGGAGCTCGTGGCAGGCATCAACCTGACCGCGCCCGTGGAGCCTGTGGACCTCTACGCCGCCCTCTGCGAGGGCATGAGCAAGCACCGCGGCCGCCCGGTGGAGTTCCGGATGGCCTCGTTCCCGCCGGGAACGGCCAGCGGTTTGTGGCTCGACATGGCGGACCGCGATCTCGTGGTCATCGAGGAGCGGACCGCACCCGACCACCAGCTGGTGATCCTCGGTCACGAGCTGTGGCACATGAAGGCCGGCCACTGCAGCCACCACGTCGACGGCGCCGCCGTCGCCGCCCGGCTGCTGTCGGACGAGGCCGACATCGGCGAGACCGTACGACGCGTCGCCGCGCGTACGCGCGCCGACGTCCAGGAGGAGACCGAAGCGGAAACCTTCGGTTTACTGCTGGGCAGCAGGTGTAGGACCTGGCTCGCCGGATCGGCGAGCCATCGTGCACCGGCACAAAGAGATCAGCTGGCGGGCCGCATCGAGGCGTCGCTCGGATACCGGGGGCACAGGAACGACCGTTGAACGGCCAGGACTACTACATACCGGCAGCGGCCATGGCGACCGCACTCGCCTTCAAGCTGCCGGCGCTACGGAACAACTGGCGCGACCCGCTGCTGCGATCGGTCTGCGCCCTGCTCACCCTGGCCGGCGCGGTGTTCACCTTCGCCGCTCCACCCACCATCGAGGCGGTCAACCACTGGACGGGCGTCCCCAACTTCTCCGCCCCGCTCGTCTACTGCCTGATCACCGCCTTCAGCGCCGCCTGCCTCGTGCTGATCGTCAACTGGCGCGGCGGCCCGCCGGAACAGACCCGCCGCGTCTCGCGCCGCTGGATCCTCGGTTACTCCGCCGTGATCGCGGCGCTGACCCTGCTGTTCATCGTCGGTGACGCCCCGGTCGAGCGGCTGCGGGACTTCGACACGTACTACGCCAACACCCCCCTGATGCGGGAGTTGATCGCGCTCTACCTCGTGGCGCACAACGTGGCCGCCTTCGTGATGGTCGCCATGTGCTGGCGGTGGTCCCTCCAGGTGCGCGGCTGGCTCCGCGGCGGCCTGATGATCATCGTCCTGGGGTACCTCTTCAACCTCAGCTACGACGCCACCAAGATGACCGCCGTCGTCGCCCGCTGGGCCGGCCACGACCTGGACTGGCTGAGCACCTCCGTGGCCCCGCCCGTGGCCTCCCTCGGCGCCCTCGTGAGCGCCGTCGGGTTCGTCCTCCCGCTGGTCTGCCAGCGGCTTTCTGACAGCCTGCAGAACTGGGCCACCTACCGGCGCCTCGGCACGCTCTGGCACGAGGTACGGACCTCCGGCCCCGAGGGCGCCCCCGGCGTGCGGATGGCCTGGTGGACCGCCGCGGAGCTCCGGATGATCCAGCGCGAGTCGGACATCCACGACGGGTTCCTGCACCTCGGCCCCTACTTCGACCAGTCCCACCGGGACGACGCCCTCGCGCGGGCCCTCGCCGCGGGCTCCGACGAGGAGACCGCGCGGGCCGTCGCCGACGCGGCCATGGTCGCCGCCGCCGTGCGCGCCCGGGCGGCCGACCCCGAGGGGCGGGTCATCGGGGCCAGCGAGGAGGGGGCCCCGCCGGCCGCCGACGGTCCGCGCGACCTCGTACGGATCTCGTACGCCCTGCGGAACTCCCCCGTGGTGGCCGAGTGCCGGCGCCAGGCGGCGCTGTCGGGGAGCTGAGCCCCGGCCCGGTCGCCCGGCCGGCTCAGCGCCCGGCGGCCATGGACACCGCCGGGAACAGGTCCTGGAACGGCGCCGCCGAATCGATCCCGTCCCGCCCGAAGGGCGCGTCGAAGCTCCACACCATGAACAGCAGGAACACGATCAGCGCGCTGAACAGCCCCGCCAGCAGCAGCTCCCGCCCCGACCGCCGGATCTGCAGGGTGAAGATCAGCCCCACCGTGACCAGCCCGCCCGCCACCAGCCCCAGCCACACCACTCCCGGCAGCGTCGACTCGTCGCTCTGCGTCCGCTCGTGGCGGGCGTCGTCGGCGGCCGCGATGTGGTCCAGCAGCGGCTGGTAGGCCTGCGCCTGCAGTTCGTTGCCCGGGCTCTGGTGGGTGACGTCGCTGCGCAGCTTGCCGAGCAGTTCGCCGCCCTCCGGGGAGGCGGGAGCCCCCGTGGTGAGCCTCGGCCAGTCCACGCTGACGGTGTGGGACACGTACGCGTCCACTTCGCCGCGGATCCGGTCGCGGACGGGGGCCGGGTAGACGTCGGCCCGCTGGGTGACCTCGTACAGCGACTGGGCCTCGCGGCGCACGCTGTCCTCGGCGGCGCCGCGCGCCTCCCAGACGCCCGCGATGGCCAGGCCGAGCACGATCGCGTAGACCACGCCGACCATCATCACCATGTACTCGATGACGTCGGGGGTTTCGCTGGTGTCCTCGTCCGCCGCGACCCGGCGGTGCCGGATCGCGGTGAAGGCGAGGACGAGGGCGCAGACGAGCGCCATGGCGATGGCCAGGACCAGCCATTCGGACACGAGGGTTCTCCGTAGGTTGAATGAACGGACTGAACGGTCAGCGGCGGCTCTTGGAACGGGGCCGCAGCGCGACGGCCGCGAGCACCGCCGGGGTCGTGACGACGACCATGAGCATCAGGGTGGACATGCCGTCCGGGCCGCGCCGCGCCAGTGCCGAGGAGTGGTACGGGCGCACGTGGAAGCGGCCCCCGGCCGCGGCCACCGCCGCGCCCCGGTGCGGAGCCACCGCTCCGCCGGCCGCCGCCTCCGCGCCCGCGGCCCCGTCCGCCGCGGCCGCCGGCGGCTGCGCCACCCCGGCCCCTGCCTCCGCCGTCGACCCCGGGCCGGGCTCCGCCACCATGCCCGGCCGCACAGGCGCGAGGGGCGCTGGGGAAACGAGGGGCCCCCGCCCCGGGTGGCGCACCGTCGGCCCGGCCGAGCCGGGCAGGGTCCCCCGAGGCCGGCCGGGCGGCACCGCCACCCCCGGGGAGGGCCGTGCCGCGGGCCGCGGACGCTCCGGCCCGGCCGGGACGCACAGGTCGACCCGGGCGCCGCGCCCGTGGCCGTCCCCGGCGACCTCCACGTGACCGTGCAGCGGGCAGAGCGCCGCCACCAGGCCGGCCCCGGCGAAGTACTGCCAAGCGGTCACCGCGCGTTCTCCCGATTCCGCAGCAGGGATGGAGGGCTACGTCTGAAGAAACGATCACGACGGTGCTTCGATACGCGGCAGACAGGTCAAGATCCATGCCCGGGAGCCGACTTCGGGCCGCGCCCCCGGCTCCGGCCCGTCCCCCCGAGGCACCTGCCGGGGCGGCCGTTCACCCGCCCGGCCCAGTCCGCCACGGCACCGGCCGCTCCTCACGCCGATGATCGGATAACCCGATCCCGCAGCTCAGCGGGGTCGCCCGGCGAGCACAGGGACGGTGGCAGGTGGACGCGGACGGCTCGCAAACCCTCGAAGGACAGGTCGACGCCCTGATGGACGGCCTGCGGGCCGATCTGGAACGGCTGGCGGCCATCCCCTCGGTCTCCTTCCCGGGATACCCGCCGGAACCCGTCGAGGAGGCGCACGATCTGCTCGTCGGACTCCTGCGCGACGCCGGCGTCCCCACCATCGAGCGGATCGACCTCCCGGACACCGCCCCGGTCATCTACGGCGAGATCCCGCCACCGCACCCGGACGCCCCGACCGTCCTGCTCTACGGGCACTACGACGTCCAGCCCGCCGGCAATCCGACCCTGTGGCGCTCCCCGCCCTTCGAGCCGACCCCCGTCCCCGGCGTCCCCGGCGCCCTGCGGGCGCGCGGGATCGCCGACGACAAGTCGAACGTGATCGCGCACCTGGGCATGCTGCGGCTCTACGGGGGCCGCCCACCCGTCGGGATCAAGATCGTGATCGAGGGCCAGGAGGAGTACGGCAGCCCCTTCGACGACTACCCGCCCACCGATCCGGACCGGTTCGCGTGCGACGCGATGGTCATCGCCGACCTCGGCAACCTGCGCCCGGGCACCCCGACCCTGACCACCGGCCTGCGCGGGGCGTGCGAGGTCATGGTGGAGGTGCGCACCCTCGCGGAGGCGCGGCACAGCGGGGAGTTCGGCGGCGCCGCACCCGATGCCCTGCTGGTCCTGCTCCGGGCCCTGGCCACCCTGCACGACGAACACGGTGACGTGGCTGTCCCCGGGCTGCGCCGCGATCCCTGGGAGGGAACGACCTACACCGAGGAGGAGTTCCGCGACCTCGCCTCCGTGCGGGACGGCCTGCCGCTGATCGGCACCGGCTCGCTCGGCGAACGGCTGTGGAGCGGGCCCGCCCTGACCGTCATCGGGCTGGACGCGCCCGACGTGGCGGGCGCCGCCTCCGCGGTGGTCCCGTACGCGCGGGCCAAGCTCAACCTGCGCTTCCATCCCCTCCAGGACCCGCGGGAGGCCCGCGCCGCGCTGGTGGAACACCTGCGCGCACAGCGCCCCTTCGGCATCCCGCTCACGGTCACCCCGGGTGACACCGGCCCCGGCTTCGAGGCGCGCACGGGCGGGCCGGCGTACCGGGCGGCGTTGACCGCGCTCAAGGAGGCCTGGGGCACGGAGGCCTCCTATGTGGCCACGGGCGGCTCCATCCCGCTGGTGAACGGCCTCGCGCAGGCGGCTCCGGGCGCGGAGGTGCTGCTGTTCGGCGCGCAGGACAGCATGTGCAACCTGCACGCGCCGAACGAACGGGTGCTGCTCTCGGAGGTGCGCAACACGGTGCTGGCGATGGCCGCCTTCGTACGGGAGTACGCGGCGGACTTCCGTGCCGACCGCTCCCCGGCCACCACCGACCGCTCCCCGGGCGGCGCCGAAGGCACCTCCGGAGGTGCCCGGTGACCACCGCGCCCCCGCCCCCGGCCCCGGTCGCGCCGGCTCCGCAGGAGGAGCCGCCGCCACGGAAGTTCGCCTTCCCCAGCGCGCTGACCATCCTGGGCATCGTCACCGTCGCCGTCTGGCTCCTGGCCTTCCTCGTCCCGGCCGGCCAGTACGACCGCAGCGACAGCGGCGCCCCCGTCTCCGGCACGTACCACCGGGTCGACGGCGCCCGGAGCTTCACCGACCGCCTGAACGACCTGTTCCTCTCCCCCGTCAACGGCCTCTACGGCCTCCAGGACCCCAAGACCGGTCAGGTCGGCCCCACCTTCAGCGGTGACCTGTACGGCAGCGCGGGCGTCTTCCTCTTCGTGCTCGCCATCGGCGCGTTCATCACCGTGGTGTTCGCCACCGGCGCCCTGGACCGCGGCATCGCCCGCCTCGCCCACCGGTTGCGCGAGCGCGGCGGGCTGCTGATCGCCGCGGTGATGGTGGTGTTCTCCGTGCTCGGCACGGTGGAGGGCTTCGCCGAGGAGACGCTCGGCTTCTACGGCCTGCTGGTGCCGATGATGCTGGCCCTCGGCTACGACCGCCTCGTCGCCGTCGGCGCCGCCATCCTCGGCGCGGGCGTCGGCGTGCTCTGCTCCACCGTGAACCCGTTCGCGACTGGTGTGGCCTCCTCCGCGGCCGACATCTCACTCGGTGACGGGATCGGGCTGCGCTTCCTCATGTGGATCGTGCTGACGGCCGTGACGGTCCTCTACGTGATCCGGTACGCACGGCGGGTCCAGAAGGATCCCTCGAAGTCCATCTGCGGGTTCCTGCCCGGGGACCGGGAGCAGAAGGCCACCGGCGCCGAGGACGTGGAACCGGAGCTGACGGGTCTCCACAAGACGGTGCTGGTCCTGCTGGTGCTCGTCTTCGCCTTCATGATCTTCTCGGTGGTCCCGTGGTCGAGCGCGCTCACCGGCGAGGCGGACGCGGCCCCGTACTCCTGGGAGCTGGACTGGTCCTTCGCGCAGTTGGCGGCGCTGTTCATCTGCGCGGCCGTACTGATCGGCCTGGTGGCCCGGATGGGCGAGGCCAAGCTCAGCTCCACGATCATCCAGGGCGCCGCCGACTTCATCTCCCCGGCCCTGGTCATCATGCTGGCGCGCGGGGTCACCGTCATCATGAACAACTCGAAGATCACCGACACCGTGCTCCACTCCATCGAGGGTGTGGTCAAGGGAACTTCCTCGGGGGTCTTCGCGATCCTCGTGTTCCTCGTCAACCTCCCCCTCGCCTTCCTGATCCCCTCCACCTCCGGCCACGCCACCCTCACCATGCCGATCCTGGCCCCGCTCGCCGACTTCGCGGGCGTCTCCCGCGCACTGATGGTGACGGCCTGGCAGTCGGCGAGCGGCTGGATGAACCTCTGGGTCCCGACCACCGCCGTGACCATCGGCGGTGTCGCACTGGCCAAGGTCGGCTACGACAAGTACCTGCGCTTCGTCTGGCCGCTGCTCGGCATCCTGCTGGTGCTGATCTGCGGCTTCCTGGCACTCGGCGCGGCGATGTAGCCGCCGGTCCCCGGCCGGCGGCGCCCCCGCCGGACGCGGACCCCGCACCGATGAAGGGCAAAGCGGCCTCACGTCCCGCAACACTGGGTGAAGCCACCCCCTAGGGTGGGCACATGCCGTCCGACTCCCCCGCCCCCCAGGACCCGGGCCCGCCCGTCTCCGCATGGGCCGCGATGCGTCGGCCGGGCCGCTTCCTGTTCCGCTCCTGGTGGCCCTGGCGGTGCTGGGGCTACCTCGGCAGCGGCTTCCTGCTCGGCTACCCGGTACTGATCGCGCTGGCCGTCCTGACCGGGCTCGGGGTCCTGACGGCCGTGGCCGGCATCGGGCTGCTGATGCTGCTCGGAGCCGTGTCCGCGGCGGTGCCGCTCGGGCGCCTCGAACGGCGGCGGCTGCGCTTCGTGGAGCCCCTGCCCGTGGCCGATCCGCACACCTCGCTGGCCGGGGCCGGCGCGGCCGCGTGGCTGCGGACCCGGCTGCGGGAGCGGGCCACGTGGCGGGAGCTCGGCTACGCGGCGCTGCTCGGAACGGTCTTCGCCCCGGCCGGTTTCGGGGTCGTCTCGCTGCTCGCCTTCTCCCTGATCCTCGTGGCGACGCCCGCCATCGCCTGGGCCGTCGCCCCCGACCACGTGATGCTGATCCCCGGCGAGGCGGTCTCCAGCCCCCTGGAGGCCCTGGGCGGCACCGCCGCGGGCCTGGCCGGGCTCGCCGTCACCGCATACGCGGGGGCCCTGCTCGCCGGAGCCCAGGTCAAGACGGCCCGGCTCCTGCTCGGACCGCGCGAGGAGGACACCCGGATCCTGGAGCTGACCCGCTCGCGGATCCGGCTGGTCGACGCCTTCGAGGCGGAACGGCGCCGCATCGAGCGGGACTTGCACGACGGGGCGCAGCAGCAGCTGGTGGCCCTGAGC
Organism: Streptomyces sp. NBC_00435; assembly: GCF_036014235.1. Taxonomy (GTDB): domain Bacteria; phylum Actinomycetota; class Actinomycetes; order Streptomycetales; family Streptomycetaceae; genus Streptomyces. The sequence goes on along the minus strand of NZ_CP107924.1, from coordinate 6,813,677 downwards.
ATGACCCTGGGCCTGGCCGAGATGGAACTGCGGGGGCTGCCGGAGGGGGCCGGCGCCGCGGAGCTGGTGGCCCGGGGGCGCGGCGAGGCGAAGCTGGCGCTGGCCCAACTGCGGGACCTGGTAAGGGGGATCCACCCCCAGGTGCTGACCGACCACGGGCTCGCGGCGGCCGTCGCCGAGGTGGCGCTGCGCCACCCGGTGCCGGTGACCGTGGACCTCGACCTGCCCCGGCTGGCCGACTCCGTCGAGACCACGGCGTACTTCACCGTCACGGAGGCCCTGGCGAACGCGGCCAAGCACAGCGGCGCCTCGCGCGTCGCCGTCGCCGGTAGGGTCGAAGGGGACCGGCTCACCCTCACCATCACCGACGACGGCCGCGGCGGGGCCGATCCCGGCGCGGGGGCGGGCCTGGCGGGTCTCGCGGACAGGGTGGCGATGTTGAGGGGCAGGCTGGTGGTCTCCAGTCCGGCGGGCGGACCGACCGAACTCCGCGTGGAGGTACCGTGCTCCGGCTGATCCTCGCCGAGGACTCGGTCCTCCTGCGCGCCGGGCTGACGGAACTGCTCACGCGCAGCGGTCACGAGGTCGTCGCGGCCGTCGGCGACGCGGGTGACCTGCTCGGCGCGGTGGCGCGGCAGCGTCCCGACGCGGTCGTGACCGATGTCCGGATGCCGCCGGACTTCCGCGACGAGGGCCTGCGGGCCGCGCTCGAACTGCGCCGGCGCGACCCCTCGCTGCCCGTACTGGTCCTGTCCCAGTACGTGGCGACGGCGTACGCGACCCAGCTGCTCACCGCCACGTCCCCGGCCGGCGGCTCCGGCGGGCTCGGATACCTGCTCAAGGACCGGGTCGGGGAGGTGGCGGAGTTCCTGGACGCCCTCCTGCGCGTCGCGGACGGCCAGACGGTCATCGACCCGGAGGTGGTCCGCGTCCTGCTGAGCTCCCGTGCGGCCGGCCAGCCGCTGGCCCGGCTCACCCCGCGCGAGCGGGAGGTGCTGGCCCTGATGGCGGAAGGCCTGAACAACCAGGCCCTGGCGGCGCGCCTGTTCGTCACGGAGGCGGCCGTCGTCAAGCACGCGAGCAGCATCTTCATGAAGCTCGACCTGGACCCGACCGAGGGCAACCGCCGCGTCCTGGCGGTCCTGGCCCACCTCCGCGGCACGGAGGACCGGAGCCCGCGGAACCAGTGCTAGCGCGGAACCCTAGCGCTGTGGAGCGCCGGGCGGGCGTGACGGCTCCCCGGCCCGGGGGCCGCCGCCCGGCGGCGCCGGCCGGAGGATCCCGGGCCGCCGCGAGCCCGCCACGACGCGGGAGACCCCCGGGACCGCGCAGGAGCGGGCCCATACGCAGAGCAGCACCGGCAGCGCGAGGTAGCCGAAGCGCCCCGCCGGGGCCAGGGCGAAGGCCAGGGTGAGGCCGATGGCGAGCCGGTCGGCGGCCGTCACCACCGTGCGCGGCGGCCGCACCAGCAGGGACGCCGCGACCGCGAGGCCACCCACCACGAGCAGGCCCACCGTCAGGTACCAGCCCCACGGCGCCAGTTCGGCCAGCAGGTGCCCCGGCAGCGGACTGCTCGCCGGGGTGGGTACCTCGGCGAGGCCCGTCGGGAACGCGAACACCTGCCGCCACAGCTCCGCCGGCTGGAGCAGCGCACCCGGCAGGATCAGCACGGCCGAGCCGCCCACCGCCACCAGGGCGCAGCGCACCGCCGCGCCGCGGCCCCGGCAGACCGCGAGGAAGGCGACCGCCACCGCCACCGCGGGCAGCGCCGTCCACTTCAGCGCGCACGCCCCGGCGAGCGCCGCCCCGGCCAGGACCGGCCGTCCGGCTCCGGCGGCCGCCAGGGCCAGGCAGAGCAGCCCCGCCAGCGGGAGGTCGACGCCGCTCACGGTCAGCGGCAGGGCCACCACGGGTGAGGCCAGCAGCACCGGCACCCAGCCGGCGCGCTCCGCGCCGAGCAGGCGTCGCCCGGCCGTCACGCAGCCGAACAGCGCCGCCGCGCACCAGAGGCGGGCATCGCCGAGCGGGCCGCCGAGGACGGCGTGCGGGATGCCGAGGAGGGCCGTGCCGGGCAGGTACGGCGTGTACTCCTCGACCCCGGCCGGGTGGTCCACGTAGAGCCGGCCGGACTCCAGCAGGAGCCGGCCGGAGCGTTCGATGACCATCACCTCGGACTGACCCTGTCCGCTCAGCACGAGCCACAGGAGCGGGACGGCCACCGCTCCCGTCAGGGCCGCGGCGAGGGCGGCGCCCGGCCGGCGTGCGGCGAGGGCCGCGGCGGCCAGGTAGCCGGCGGCCGCGCAGCCGCCCCACAGCCGGTGCGGCCCGAGGGGGGAGAAGAGCGGGAAGGACAGCGCCCACGCAGCGGCCAGCAGCCAGCCGGCGGTCCACCGGGAGGCCGCGGACGTACGGAAGGCGCGGGAGGTCCGCGAGGCACGGAAGGCCAGGGATGCGCGGGAAGGGGTCATGCCTCCATTCCAGCCGCGCGGACCGGCCCGGTCTGCACGCCCAAGTGGACTGTCCGGGGTGGGGTTTTCCCTACCCCCGCACGAGCGCCGCACGAAACACCGCACGAAGCGCCACGGGTACACGCGCGGACACGCCACAGGGGCGCGAACCCAACGGGTCGCGCCCCTGTGTCAGTCGACCGGCCGGAAGGCTCAGGCCTCCGGGTTGCCGCCGAACCGCTCGCGGTACGACTCCAGGTCCTCTTCGGTGATCTTCGCGAAGAGCACCGGCGGCACGGTGAACGGCGTTCCCGCCGGCACCGCGTCGAGGGACGCGGCCTGCTCCGGGGTGATCCACGTCGCCGTGTCGTCGGCGAGCGTGAACGCGGAGCGCATGGCGCGCGCCGAGGCCGGGATGAACGGCTCGGAGACCACCGAGTAGAGGTGGATGAGGTTCATCGCGGTGCGCAGCGTGAGCGCGGCGCCCTCGGGGTCGGTCTTGATCTCCAGCCAGGGGGCCTTCTCCTCCAGGTAGGAGTTTCCGGCCGACCACAGGGCGCGCAGCGCGGCGGCCGCCTTGCGGTACTGCAGGGTGTCCATGTGGCCCTCGTACTCGGCCAGCAGCTCGGCGATCTGCGCGCCGAGCTTGGCCTCGGCCTCGCCGGCGGCGTTGCCCGCCGGGACGTCGTCGCCGAAGCGCTTGCGCGAGAAGGAGAGCACGCGGTTGACGAAGTTGCCCAGGGTGTCGGCGAGGTCCTTGTTCACCGTGGAGGTGAAGTGCTCCCACGTGAAGGAGGAGTCGTCGGACTCGGGCGCGTTGGCGATGAGGAAGTAGCGCCAGTAGTCGGCCGGCAGGATGTCGAGGGCCTGGTCGGTGAAGACGCCGCGCTTCTGCGAGGTGGAGAACTTGCCGCCGTAGTACGTCAGCCAGTTGAAGGCCTTGACGTAGTCGACCTTCTTCCAGGGCTCGCGGGTGCCGAGCTCGGTGGCCGGGAACATCACCGTGTGGAACGGGACGTTGTCCTTGGCCATGAACTGGGTGTAGCGGACGTCCTCGGCCTCGTACCACCAGGCCTGGTAGTCGCGGTTCGCCGGGTCGGCGTCCGACCACTCCTTGGTCGCGGCGATGTACTCGATCGGGGCGTCGAACCAGACGTAGAACACCTTGCCGTCGGCGGCCAGCTCGGGCCACGTGTCGGCCGGGACCGGGACGCCCCACTCCAGGTCACGCGTGATGGCGCGGTCGTGCAGGCCCTCGGTCAGCCACTTGCGGGCGATGGAGGACGCCAGTTGCGGCCACTCCTCCTCGTGCTCGGCGACCCAGGCCTCGACCTCGTGCTGCAGCGCGGACTGGAGGAGGAAGAGGTGCTTGGTCTCGCGGACCTCCAGCTCGGTGGAGCCGGAGATGGCCGAGCGGGGCTCGATCAGGTCCGTGGGGTCCAGGACGCGGGTGCAGTTCTCGCACTGGTCGCCGCGGGCCTTGTCGTAACCGCAGTGCGGGCAGGTGCCCTCGACGTAGCGGTCCGGCAGGAAGCGGCCGTCGACCGGCGAGTACACCTGCCGGATCGCGCGCTCCTCGATGAAGCCGTTCTCCTGGAGCTTGCGCGCGAAGTGCTGGGTGATCTCGGCGTTCTGCGCGGACGAGCTGCGGCCGAAGTAGTCGAAGGACAGCTCGAAGCCGTCGTAGACCGCCTTCTGGGCGTCGTGGGCCTGCGCGCAGAACTCGGCGACCGAGATGCCTGCCTCCTTCGCGGCGAGCTCGGCGGGGGTGCCGTGCTCGTCGGTGGCGCAGATGTAGAGGACGTCGTGGCCGCGCTGGCGGAGGTACCGGGAGTACACATCCGCCGGAAGCATCGACCCGACCATGTTGCCCAGGTGCTTGATCCCGTTGATGTAGGGAAGCGCGCTGGTGATCAGGTGTCGAGCCATCCTCGGATGCTCCATTTCATATATGCCGGTACAACGTGACGTGCGGTTCATCGTATCGAACCGCCGAAACGCCACGCCCCGCATTTCTTCGGGTGGACGTGAGTGGACGTGAGTGGGTGCGACGCGAAAACAGTGGGTGCAACGCAAAAGCGAGGGCTGTGACCACTCCGTCACGGCCCTCGCGCTGCGGCCATGGTACAGCGGGGGAAGCGGCCACCGGACCGCCGTCCACCGCGCCTCCACCCCGTCGGCGACGACCCCTCGCCACCGCCGGCGGTCAGTCGCGGCCGCCCGCGCCGCCGTCCAGCGCGGTGATCCGGGCGCCGCTCGCCAGCCGGCCCGTCAGGGTGGGCGCCGGGCCCTGCGGTCCGGCGACGGGGACGGCCAGGGTCCGCCCGGCCGCCTCGGCGCGGACGGCGCCGTCCGCCGTGATGCCGGTGACCTCGCGGCTGCCCGCCGCCAGCAGGTACCAGCGGCCGGCCGGCGAACGCCACCGGGTGCCCGCGAGCACGTGCTGCCCGAAGCGCCCGCACGCGGCGGTCGACCGGGACCGTGCGACGTCCTGCGGGGGCCCGGCGGGCGGACGCAGCTGGACCATGACGTCGCCCGGGCCCGACCAGCCGGAGGCCCGGGTGCAGGTCCAGACGGCCCGGCCCGCGCCGTCGGGGAGTTCGGAGTCGGCGAAGTCCCAGATGTTGACCGCCCGTACCCCGCCGTCGCGGTACTCCCGCAGCCGGCAGGCCGCCGGCGCCCACGCGGCCCGTGCGGCCGGACCGGTGGCCTCGCGCGGCTGGCGCGCGGCGACCGCGGCCGGACCGTCGGGCAGCGGCGTGTAGGTGAGGTGTACGGGGGCCAGCGCGCCGAGGTCGGCGAGGACGAAGGCGTGCTTCTCCACGATGCGGGCGGAGGAGGTCAGTTCCAGTACGGGCCGGGCCCCGCACGCTCCACCGGAGCCGTCGCCGGCGGGTACCGCGGTCTCCCCCGTGACCCCGTCGACGGAGACGGCCAGGGGCCGGGCCGTGTCCTGCGCCCGGAGCAGGTCGCGGGTGGCGGCCTTCGCGATCCACGGCGCGAGCAGGTACCGGGCCCGACCCCCGGCTCCGGCCTCACCACCGGCTCCGGCCGACCGGGTCAGCGTCAGCGCGGCCGCGGTGGTCACGTTCGCCTCGTCGGTACGGGCGAACGCGAGCTCCCGCCCGCGCGGCCGGTCGGCGGCTTCGCCGTAGCGCACCACCCGGTCCCCGTCGCTCAGCACCACCACCGCCCGGCCCGCGACGTCCCCCGCGTACAGGAGCTGCGGAGCGCGCAGGGGCCCGTCGGTCGCGGTCCCCGGCGCCGCCGTGACCGCCACCTCGCGGGGTCGCGCCGCCCAGGCCGCGAGGGCGCGGGCGAGCAGCCCCCGGTCGGCGGTACGGGCGCCGCGCGCGGGCCAGGCGGTGAAGTCGACGCGGGCGGTGTCGGCCCAGGCCCCGGCGGGAACGCGGACGAGCCGGTCGGGGTCCAACACGCCGGCGGCGGCGGGTCCGGCGAACGGCGAGGCCTCGGGGCGCGGCGCCGAACCGTCGGCCGCGAGGACCCCGGCGGCCAGGGCCAGCGCGATCGCGGCGGTCCAGCCCGCGCGGGTCCGGCGGCGCCGACGCAGCAGGTCGGTGGGGCGGACGCTGACCACGGTGGCGTCGAACCCGGTTCCGCGCACGGCATGCAGGAGCGTTTCCCCGCCCGGCTCCCCGCCGGTGACCCCTCCGGACGGCGACACCCCGGGTGCGGGTCCCGGACGTGCGCCGGTCCCGGGGCGCGAGACCCCGGGCGTCGCCGGAACCGCCGCGGCCGCGGGACCCGCGCCCGTCGCCGGCCCGCCCTGTTCCGGGACTCCGCCCGTCCCGTGGATCCGCGCGGCCAGCGCCACCGCGTCCCCGGGATCCGCCACCCCGGCCGCGGCGAGCAGCCGGGCCACCGCCTCCTCGGGGAGTCCGTCGATGCCGTGCAGGACGTACGCGGCCCGGACCGGCCCCGGCGCCCCGCCCAGCGACCGGGCGAGCTCGTCGATCCCGCCCGCCGGCGGCCACAGCCGCAGCCCCCACACGAAGGGCGGCGCCGGCGGCCATCCGAGCCCGGCCGCGGCGGTGCGGGCCCGGCCGGACGGAGCGAGGCTCGCGCGCAGGACCCGTACGCGCACCTCGGTGAGCGGAGCGCCCGGACCGTCGGGACCGGCCGGGGCCTGGGTGCTGCCGCGCCCCCCGCGCGGGAGCGCACGCTGGACCGCCCTGTGCGCGAGGAGTACCCGGGTATGGCGGCCCAGGGTGATCGGGAGCGTCACGTAGGCGAGCCGCACCAGCCGGGGGTACTGCTCGACGAGGACGGCCTCGGCATGCTCCACGGCGGTGGAGCCGAATCGCTGTGTTGTGCCCACGCTCCGACAAACGAGTGAATCTTGGGATGGTCACACGCCGTACGCCCCGGCGGAGCCCGGAACGGAGCGCACAGGAGGGGGGCATATGCGTTTGCGCTGGTTGGGCGTGTGTGTGGTCGACATCGATCAGCACGCGGTCATCACTGAACGTAATTCCTCCAGGTTTCGTCTCTGCGCCCTCCGGATGCGCCCGCGCTGATTTCCTTGCCGCGCACACGGGATGGGGTGGAGCGGTGAGCGATGGCAGCGGACCGGAGGAGTCCGGTGGCGGGGCCGTGGGTCTGCCGAGCCGGCGACGGCGGCCGACTCCCATGACCCAGTGGGATTCGACGGCACGCCTGTCGTACTGGGCCTTCCACGCCGACCGGCGTCCGGCCTACATGCGGTTCGCGTACCTGCAGCTGGGCTCCGACGCCGCGGCCGAGGAGGCGGTCGACGCCGCCTTCGACTCGATCATGGGCGAATGGCTGCGGATGCTGCACATGGACCGCCTCGACGCCTACGCGTGGACCGTCCTCAAACAGCGCCTGATCGACCGCCAGTTCCGCCGCAGTCCCTGGCCGGAGCCGATGGACACCAGTGCCTTCGAGGCAGCGCTCAAGGAGGTGCATGCGGACGCCGACCAGTACGAGGTGCTCACCGACACCATCCGTTTCTACTCCGCCGTCGCCCGACTCGCCGAACGCCAGCGCGACACCGTGCTGCTGCGGTACGGGCTCCAGTGCACCCCCGGCGAAGCCGCCGCGATCATGGGTGTCGACGAAGCGACGGTCCGCTCGCAGCTCGGCCAGGCCCAGCGGCGGCTCGCCCGGCTCCTCGACACGTCCGCCGAATCATGAGCCGGAACACGAGCCGCGGCACCCGGCGCGAGGACGGCGGACTCCCGCGCTCCCTGGAGCAGTTCCTGGCCCGGGCGAGCGTGCGCGACCGCTATCCGCACTACGACCTGGGCGCGGCGGAGGCCCGGCTGCTGCGGGGCGCCGGGTTCCCGGCGCTGGGTCCGAAGCCGCCGGCGAAGCCCGGTTCCGCTCCGGCGCCCAGGCGCGGCTCGGCCCACGGCCGGCGCCGCGCACTGGGCTGGAGCGATCCCGCGCGGGACCTGCCGCTGGACTCCGAGCGGGCCGGGCGTGACCTCAAGGCCGCCTGTCTGGCCTCCGTCTGCGCCACGGGGGCCGGGGAGCGACTCGACGCGTTCGAGAGCGGGGGCCACGCCGACCTGCCCGGAGCCGTCGTCTTCGGCTGCCTGCTGCACCTGGCCGGCCTGCGCGAAGGGGCCCGGTTCTGGTGGCAGTTCGCCGCCGGGTCCGGGCGCAGCCGGACCGCGCACGCCGCCTACTGCCTCTTCCTCGACCACTCCCGGCGCGGCGAGCACCACGACGCCCGGGTCTGGGCCCTGGAGCTGGGACGGCGCCGCTTCCGGCCGCACGGACACCGGGATCTGCGCGAGGTACGGCTGTGCGCGCAGGCGGCCGTCCTGCGCTACGTCGACCAGCTGTACGACCCGGACCTGGGCCCGGTGCCGCTGCCCAGACCGGGGGTGTCCCGGGCGCTCGACGCGTTCCTTCCGGCGGTGGCCCCGGCGCGGCCGCCCAGGCTGGGGGCGGGTCCGTTGCGCCACCCCGCGCTGACGGCGGCGGCCCGCGGGACCGTCGTCCAGCCCGGCGGGGGCGAGGCCCTGGCGGCGGCGCGCCGCGCCCTGGCCGTCGTACGGGTCCTGGAGCGGCGGCCGCTCGGCGTACGGGCCGGCCGGCTCGGGCGGGAGGCCGGTCTGGCCGAGGCGGAGCTCGGACCGGTGCTGTCGATGCTCTGCGAGGAGGGGTACGCGTACCGGTCCGGCGTCGGGGTGTACGCCCCCGGGCCGGCCCTCGACCGGCTCGCCGCCCCGGGCGGCCGGGGCCTCGCGGACCAGCTGCAGCGCACCCTGGCCCTGGCCCGGGACAGCGCGGGCGCGGCCGTGTACCTGAGCCGGTACGCGGAGGGGGAGGTCCGGATCACCCAGATGGCGGACGGCCCCGGGGCCCCGCCCGTGCGGGAGTGGGTGGACTTCCGGGACGCCGCGCACGCGAGCGCGGTGGGCAAATGCCTGCTGAGCCAGCTCGACCACGACGGCCGTGCCGACCACGTGGCCCGGCACCGGCCCGCCCGGCTCACCGAGCGGACCATCACCGACAGCCGGGCCCTGTTCACGGCCCTGGACGCGGTGGTTCCCGGGGCGCCCGTCTTCGACCTTCGCGAATACGCCCCCGGTGTGGTGTGCGCGGCGGTACCCCTCACGATCGGGGACGCGGCCGGCAGCCTCGCGCTGTCGCTTCCGGGCGGGCACGCGCACCGGCTGGAGCGGGCCACCGGGGCGCTGCGGCGCAAGGCGGTCCCGGTGCTGCTGGCGCTGCTGCTCGCCGGGGCGATCCCGCCGGACGCCACGGACTCCCCGGACTCCCTGGACCGTGCGGACCCCGGGGAGTCCGTGGACCCCGGGCCCGCGCCGGACGGCTCGGACGGCCTCGGGGCCCCGGAGGTCCCGGGTGCGCTGCCGGGTCCGGTGCCGGTCACCACGGAGACCCTGCGCCACCTGCGCAGTCTCTTCCGGACGCCGCTGACGCGGGGCACGGGCGGGTCCGGGGTCGGAGCCGAAGCCGGGACGGGGGGGCCGCATCTGGTCAGCGACAGCGCCTCGGGGGCGGCGTACCTCTTCGACGCCCCGCAGGGCGGCGGTGCGTCGGGGCTGGCGCTGCCGCGGACGTTCGCCCCGCTGGTGCCGGGCAGTCTGCGCACGGCCGACGGGCTGGTGGTGCTGCGGACCTGACGGTGAGTCAGGGACTCACGGACCCCGGAGTACCGGGGACGAAAGTGGCCACGGCCGTGTCGAAGTGGCGCCGGGCCTCGGCGAGTTTACCGACGGGCGCGGAGACCCAGATGTCGTACATCCGGCCGTTCTCGTCCCAGCACAGGTCGTAACTGTGCCGGGCGCCCTCGGACGCCGAGAAGCCGTCCCAGGTGAACTCCCACAGGGCGGCCCGGAGTTCGTGGTGTGTCGTCGACACGACCGAGCCCGTGTGGTAGCCGGGGTTGGTGGCCGGGCCGTTCGCGTGGGCCTGCCGCATCACGCCGAGCGGGCCGCCGGGCACCGGCATCTTCACCCGGATCCCGATGCGGAAGGCACCGTCCGGGGAGATGTAGAAGACCCGCTGGTCGTCGGTGGCCCGCTGGTAGTCCGCGGGTACGGCGATGCCGAAGCCCTGCGGATCGGCGAAGGTCCGGTACCCCGGGGGCAGTTCCCCCGGCGTCACGCCCGCCGGGGTCGGAGTCGGGCTCGGGTTCGGGCTCGGGGTCAGGGGTGCGGGGGTTCCCGAGCCGCCGGCCACGGGAGCGCTCCGTGACGTCCGGCCCTGTTCCTGCTCCTCCTCCCCGCCTCCGAGCAGCGAGGTGCCGGCCACCGTTGCGGCCGCCACCAGGACGGCGCAGGCCCCGATCAGCCCGAGCCGCAGGCCCGGCCGGGTGGCGACGAGCTGTCTGGCCGTCGGGCGCGGAGCCACGGCTGGTGCCGTCAACCCCTCGGAGTCCACGGCCGGTCGGGGTGCGGCACCGGGTCCCGGTACCGGTGCCGGCATCCGGTCGGCGGGCCCGGTGCCGCCGCCGGCCAGGTACGCCGTCAGCAGCCGGTCCGCCTCGGCCCCCGTCATCCTGCGCTCCGGGTCGCGTTCCAGCAGGCCCCGGATGACCGGCAGCAGCGGGCCGGCCTGCGCGGGCGGGCGGATCTCGGCGGACACGACGGCGTGCAGGATGCCGCCCAACGAATCGCGCCGGAAGGGCGACTCGCCGGTCAGCGCGGCACACATCAGTGTGCCCAACGACCACAGGTCGGCGGCCGGACCGGCCTCGGCGCCCTGCATCCGTTCGGGGGCGGTGTACTCGGGCGAACCGACGAACGCGCCCGTCTGGCTGATGGTGGTGGCACCGGCGAGCCGGGCGATCCCGAAGTCGGTGAGCACCACCCGCCCGGTCCCCGCCTCCATGAGGACGTTGGCCGGTTTGACGTCCCGGTGGAGCACTCCCCTGCTGTGCGCGGCGGTCAGGGCGCCGAGCAGTGCGAGCCCGGTCCTGGCCGCCTCGGCCGGGGTGAGGGTCTTCCCGCTGGAGATCAGTTCGGCGAGCGAAGCGCCGTCGACCAGTTCCATGACGATGCAGGGGCGCCCGTCGTGTTCGACCACGTCGTGGACGACGACGACATGGGGATGGCGTACGTGTGCCACGGCACGCGCCTCGCGCAGGGCCCCGGCGGCCGCTCCGGCCCCGTCGCCCTCACCCAGGTGGAGTTCCTTGACGGCGACCGGCCGGCCGAGGAGTTCGTCGGTGGCCCGCCAGACGGTCCCCATCCCGCCCCGGCCCAGCCGCTGTTCCAGGCGGTACCGCCCGGCCACCACGACACTGCCGCGCACCTCGTCCACCTCGTCCTGTGCCACCGAGCTCCCCCTCACCTGGTCCCGGGCCCATGATGCCGCAGCCCGCCCGCCCCCGGTTCCCCGCGCCCGCACCCTGTCGGCGCGCTCCGGCGCACTAGAATCGTGGCGGCAGCGGTCACAGCTCTACGGGGGGCACACGTGGAACCCACAGCCATCGGGCTCCGGCTGGCTTCGGCCGTGGTCGGCCCGCTCGTCAGGAAGTTCTTCGTCACCGAGTCCCCCGGGGCGGGCCTGGTCGACAAGCCGGTCCGGCTCTCCGGGTACGTCTCGTTCAAGGGCGAGAAGCGCACCCTCACCGAGTCCGACGTGCGCGACCTGGCCGCCACCCTGGTCCAGCAGGCGCAGCGTACGGGCGAACGCCGCGTACCGGCGGACGAGCAGGAGGCGGTCACCGACGCCCTCGCCACGACGCTGCACGCCCTCGGCGACCTCACGATCACCGATGTCGACGCCGTCCGCCTCGGCCCGGAGGCCTTCGCCCGCGAGCTGCGCCGCGCGGGGAACCACCCGGAGCGGCATCTCTCCGCAGACGCCGCGTACTTCTACGAGGCCCTGCTGGGCCTCGCCACCCTGCACATCCTGGAGTTCTTCACCCAGCGCAAGACCTTCACGGCGCACGCACTGGTCGGGCAGACCCGCGCGGTCGGCGAACTGACGGCGAAGACGGACGAGTTGATCCGGCGCAGCCCGCTGCCCGACGCGGTGGACGCCGCGTTCGAGGCGGAGTACCTGCCCTACGTGGCGAAGAAGCACGCCAAGCTCACCATCTACGGGATCGACCTGAGCAGTTCGCCGGCGCGGTGGCCACTGGACGTGGCGTACCTGAGTCTCGAGGCGGTGGCGCCGGGCGGAAGCCCGGAAGCGGAATCGGAAGCGGTGTCCGGTCTGAAGGCCGCCGGTCTGCCGTGGCAGTCCCTCTCCGTGCGGGACAGGGCGCACCGCCCGGCCGAGCCCCGGCCCGCGGACCGGGCACTGGCCCGCACCCCCCGGGTCCTGCTGCGGGGCGAGGCCGGTTCGGGCAAGACCACGCTCGCCCAGTGGCTGGCCGTCACCGCGGCGCAGCAGGACCGCCGGGACCGGCCCGCGTACCTCCGCGACCGGATCCCCTTCGTGCTCCCCCTGCGCACGCTCACCCGGCACGGCGAACGGCTGCCGGCCCCCAAGGACTTCCTCACCGCGACCGGCTGCCCCCTGGCGGGCGCCCAGCCCGCCGGTTGGGAGCACCGGGTCCTCGCCGCCGGGCGGGGGCTGGTCCTGGTCGACGGCATCGACGAGGTTCCGGAGGCCGAGCGGGAACGGACCCGTCACTGGCTGCGGGACCTGATCGGGACGTACGACGGCGACAACCGCTGGCTGGTCACCTCCCGCCCGTCCGCCGTGGGCCAGGACTGGCTCGCCGAGGACGGGTTCAGCGAGCTGGCGCTGTCCGCCATGGGGCCCGCCGACACCGCCACCTTCATCAGGCGCTGGCACGCGGCGGCCCGCGGCGATTGCGGCGACGCCACCGAACTCGACGGCTACGAGGCGCAGCTGCTCACCGCCGTCCGCACCGAGGGGGACCTCGGCAGGCTGGCCACCAATCCGCTGATGTGCGGCTTGATCTGCGCGCTCCACCGCGACCGGCGGGGCTATCTCCCGCACGGCCGCAAGGACTTGTACGAGGCCGCGCTGTCGATGCTGATCAGCCGCCGGGACCGGGAGCGGGACATGAAGGTCCCCGATCTGCGGGAGGAGCCGCAGCTCGACCTGCTCCAGCGGCTCGCCTACTGGCTGATCAAGAACGGCCGTACGGAGATGGACCGTTCGCAGGCTGAGGACATCATCGGCCGGGCCCTGCCCGCCGTTCCCGAGGCGGCTGCCCTGGGTGACGCGCCGACCGTGTTCGAGCACTTCCTCCAGCGCAGCGGGCTCCTGCGCGAACCGGCTCCGGGGACCGTGGACTTCGTCCACCGCACCTTCCAGGACTTCCTGGGCGCGCGGGCCGCGGTGGAGGAGGGCGACTTCGGTCTGCTCGCCTCGCACGCCGACGACGACCAGTGGGAGGACGTCATCCGCATGGCGGTCGCCCTCGCCCGGCCTCGCGAGCGGGTCGCGTTCTTCGGGGACCTGCTGGCCATCGGCGACCGCGCCCGCGATCAGCGCACCGCGTTCCGCGTCTACCTGCTCGCCGCCGCCTGCCTGGAACACGCCACGACCCTGGAGCCTTCCGTCCGGGAGGCCGTGGAGGAGCGCACCCGGCACCTGATCCCGCCGCGTGGCGACATCGAGGCCCGCGCCCTGAGCGAAGTCGGCCCGCTGATCCTGGACCTCCTGCCCGGCCCCGAGGGCCTCAGCGAGATGGAGGCGTCCTGGACGGTGGTCGCGGCCTCCCGGATCACCTCCGACGCCGCCCTGCCCTTCCTGGCCCGGTACGCCGGGCACCCCTCCCTGCCCGTGCGGCGCCAGCTCGTGTGGGCCTGGTCGCGCTACGACACCACCCGGTACGCGGAGGAGGTGATCGCGCGGCTGGACCCGGACGGACTCAACTACACCGTCACCTCCGACGAGCAGCTGCACGAGCTGGAACGCCTGACTGTGCGTGCGGATTCGCTGGACGTCAGGGCCGCCGTGTCCGTGGAAGCCCTCGGCTCCTACCTCTCCCGGCACACCCTGACGGGGCTGCGGCTCATGGAACACCCGGTCAGGGATCTGGGATCCCTCGCCGGACACCCGGACCTGGGCATGTTCACGGCCGCCGACTGCCCCCACCTCGTCGATCTGTCCCCTCTCGCCGGGCTCCCGCTCCGGGATCTGCACATCGAGACCATGACGGCCCTTGACCTGCGCCCGCTGGAGAGCCTGACGGAGCTCACCCACGTGCGGATCAGAAGCTCCGCCCCCCTCGGCTGGTCCCTGGACCACCTGCATCCGCGGGCGCCCCTGCGGCAGCTGCACGTGGCGGGTGAGGCCCTTGCCGAGCGCGGGCTCACGGGACTCCACCGCTTCACCGGGCTCAGGTCCCTCAATGTCCCGGGTCCGCCGTCCGCCGCAGACTGGCGGGAGATCTCCGGCCTCCCCTCACTCGAGTCCCTCGCTCTGGACGCGCTCTCGTTCACGACCCTTCCCGCCGGCACCGTCCTGCCGCATGTCGCCGATCTGCACCTGCGGGACCACGTCGGCGTGCACGTCACGCAGCAGGTGATCGACCGGCTGCCGCACGCCTTCCCCAACCTCCGGGTCTGCCGCTTCAGGGGGAAGCTGGCCGCGGAGGGCGAGATCGACGTCTCCCCGCTGGCGGCGATGCCCGAACTGACCGGGTTCCACATCGACATGCCGTCCGACCAGCTCCGCGGCGAGGCCGCACTGCCCGACCGGCTGGTGGTCCACGCCCTGGACGACTGACCCCGCCGACCGCCCGCCGGCCCTGATCCGGTCGGCCACGCTCCGGGTAAGGTGTCGGACCGTGGCTGATCGTCGAACGGCAATCATGGAAGGCGCCGCGCGGGTCATCGCCCGGCGCGGCGTACGCGGCCTGCGCGTGGAGGAGCTCGCCTCGGAGGCGGGTGTGTCCACGGCGTTGATCTACTACCACTTCAAGGACCGTGCGGGGATCCTGCGCGCGACGCTGGAGTTCATCAACGACCGCGCGGAGCGGTACACGACGGAGCGGGATCCGGCCGAGCCGCCGCTCGACGCCCGGGGCGAGCTGGAGCAGACCCTCCTGCTGGAGTTCCAGGACGCCCCCGGGGTCCGGGAGAACAGCACGGCCTGGGGGGAGCTTCGGGCCAGCGCGGTGTTCGACCCCGACCTGCGGGAGGAACTCGCCGGCGCCACCCGCGTATGGATCCAGGAAGTGACCGAGCTGCTCAGCCGGGTCCGGCCCACGGCCGGGCACTCGGCGCTCACCGGCGCCGCCGAGCGGCTGACGGCCCTCGTGGAGGGGCTGAGCGCGCGCTGGCTCAGCGGCAGCCTGCCCCTGGCGCACGCCCGTGAGCTGATGGCGTCGGCCATCGCCGCCGAGCTGGACCGCCTCGTCCGCGCCTGAGGCCTGGCACCTCTCCTGACACCTCACATCCGACACCTCACGCCCGACACCTGACCTCAACGCCGACACCCACCGGTCACCTCAGAAGATCACTCACGCCTCATGTCTTGACTGAATTTTCAGTCAGTGGCAGAGTCTGGCCACGGCCGATCTCGGCACCCCCGTCCGATCCGGAGATCCACCGATGCGCGACTCCCCCACCGGCCGGCGAGTGCGGAGCTGCCGGGCCGGTGGGTGGACCGGGACGACGTCCGCCACGCCCGTACCTGGCTGTCCTGGCCTGACCGTCGCACGCTTCGAGCCCGTCGCCGTGTGCGCCCCGGACGCCTACACGGCCGCCACGGCCCGTTCCCGCAGCGGACCCCGGCCCCTGATCCGCCCCTTCCCTTCACAGACGAGGCCGATGCGATGCGACTGACACCGACCGAGCGGGACCGGCTACTGATCTTCACGGCGGCCGAACTGGCCCGTACCCGCCGCGCGCGCGGCGTGAGGCTCAACGTCCCCGAGGCGACCGCACTGATCACCGACACCGTGTGCGAGGCGGCGCGCGACGGCCGACGGTTGGCCGAGGCGATCGACGCCGGGCGGCACGTGCTCAGTGCCGACGACGTACTGCCCGGGGTGCCCGACGTGGTCACCTCGATCCAGGTCGAGGCCGTGTTCGACGACGGCACCCGGCTCTGCGTCATCGACGATCCCTTCCGGCAGGCGGGTTCGCTCGGGGCCGACGCTCCCGGCGCCCGGCTGCCCGGGGACGGCGAGGGCTACGGGCCCACCGAACCGACGGTCCGGCTGGCCGTGCGCAACACCTCCGGCGTGCCGGTCAGCGTCACCTCTCACTTCCACTTCTTCGAGTCGAACCCGCGCCTCGACTTCGACCGCGCCGCGGCGTACGGCATGCGGCTGTGTGTCCCGGCGGGCTCGTCCGTACGGTTCGACCCGCAGGGCGAGGGTGAGGTCGGCCTGGTCCCCATCGGCGGGGACCGCATCGCGATCGGCTTCGCGGGCCTCGTGGACGGACCGCTGGACGCGCCGGGCGCCAAGTCCCTCGCGCTGGAGCGGGCGGCGGCCTGCGGCTACCTGGGCGCCGCCGGGGACGGCGGGGCTCCGGCCGGTGCCGAGGACCGCCCGGAAGGGACGACCGCATGAGCCGGCAGACCCCCCACACCGACCACAGCGCGCACTGCGCCCCCGGCAGCCGGCACATCGACCCGCACGAGTACGCCTCCGTCTTCGGCCCCCGCGCCGGGGACCGGGTCCGCCTCGGTGACTCCGGCCTGACGGTCCGCGTCGAGTCCGATTCGCAGCAGCCCGGGGACGAGTTCCTGGCCGGGTTCGGCAAGACGGCCCGCGACGGACTGCACCTGAAGGCCGCCGCCGTCCGCGACACCTGCGACGTGGTGATCAGCAACGTGCTGGTCATCGACGCCGTCCTCGGCATCCGCAAGACCAGCATCGGTATCCGGGAGGGCCGTATCCACGCGATCGGCCGGGCCGGCAACCCCGACACCCTGGACGGGGTCGAGGTGGTCGTCGGTACCGGCACCTCGATCGTTTCCGGCGAGGGCATGATCGCCACCGCCGGCGCCGTGGACACCCACGTGCACCTGCTGTCCCCGCGGATCATGGAGGCCTCGCTCGCCGCGGGCGTCACCACGATCATCGGCCAGGAGTTCGGCCCGGTCTGGGGTGTGGGCGTCAACTCCCCGTGGGCGCTGAAACACGCCTTCAACGCCTTCGACGCCTGGCCCGTCAACATCGGCTTCCTGGCCCGCGGTTCCTCCTCGGACCCGGCCCCGCTCATCGAGGCCCTCGCCGAGGGAGGTGCCTGCGGCTTCAAGGTCCACGAGGACATGGGAGCCCACACCCGCGCCCTGGACACCGCCCTGCGCGTGGCCGAGGAACACGACGTGCAAGTCGCCCTGCACAGTGACGGGTTGAACGAGTGCCTGTCGGTCGAGGACACCCTGCGGGTCCTGGACGGCCGCACCATCCACGCCTTCCACATCGAGGGCTGCGGCGGCGGCCACGTCCCCAACGTCCTGAAGATGGCCGGAGTACCGAACGTCATCGGCTCCTCCACCAACCCCACCCTGCCCTTCGGCCGCGACGCGGTCGCCGAGCACTACGGCATGATCGTCTCCGTCCACGACCTCAAGCCGGACCTGCCCGGCGACGCGGCCATGGCCCGAGACCGCATCCGGGCCGGCACCATGGGCGCCGAGGACGTGCTGCACGACCTCGGCGCGATCGGCATCACCTCCTCCGACGCCCAGGGCATGGGCCGCGCCGGCGAGACCATCCGCCGCACCTTCGCCATGGCCGCCAAGATGAAGGGCGAGCTCGGCCCCCTGGACGGCGACGGCGAGGGCGACGACAACGCCCGCGTGCTGCGCTACATGGCCAAGCTGACCATCAACCCGGCCATCGCCCACGGCCTCGCCCACGAGATCGGCTCCATCGAAGTCGGCAAACTCGCCGACATCGTGCTGTGGCGCCCACAGTTCTTCGGCGCCAAACCACAGCTCGTCCTGAAGTCGGGCTTCCCCGCCTACGGGGTCACCGGCGACCCCAACGCCGCCACCGACACCTGCGAACCACTGGTCCTCGGACCACAGTTCGGCTCCTACGGAGCCACCCCGGCCGACATCTCCGTCGCCTTCGTCTCCGAGGCGGCCGCACAGAACGGCGATCTGATGCCCACCCGGCGCCGGCGCGTGGCCGTCCGCGGCACCCGAGGCATCGGGCCGAAGGACATGCTCCGCAACAGCCGGACCGGCAGCGTAGATGTGCACGCCGGAACGGGCCTGGTGTCGCTCGACGGGGAGCCGCTGGTCTCCGAGCCGGCCGAGTCCATCCCGCTGAGCCGCCTCTACTTCCTCTAGGGCCCGTCGTCCAGGGCCTGTCGTCGGCTTCGGATCCCGCCGGAGGCCGGCATGCCGCGCGGCCGGTGGGTCGGGCGGGCGTAGCACTGCCAGTAGCCCAGCCCGACGAGCCGGCCGCCGGTCCAGGCGGTGCGCAGGGCCGCGCCCCCGTCCCCGCGGGCCGCAGTGCTCATCTGGTCGTTCCTGCTCCGGAGCCCGGCAGGCCCTGGACGGCCAGTTCCCCGTCGATGGCGTCGGCGAGGAGCCGGCGTGCGTGCTCCAGGGGCAGCGAGCCGCTGAGCCACCGGACGCTGAGGCCTTCGAGGAGGGCCGTGAGCCGTTCCGCGGCGGCCGCGTGCTCGGGGGCCGTGCCGGTGGGCCGGGCCTGGGCGAGGAGGTAGGAGATCTCGTGGACCCAGCTGTGGGTGGCCTTGGCCACGTCCTCGCGCAGGTCGGGATCGAAGACGGCGCTGGCCCTCAGCTCGCCCCAGGCGGTGCTGTTCTCCCGTACTTCCGGGGTGTCCTGGAGTTCCAGGAGCAGGGTCCGCTTCAGTTCCTCGCGGGGGCTCTCCGGGTCGTCCGGGTCTTCTTCCCGCTCGGCCGTGTAGCGCTCGGCCCGGTCGCTGATGAACTCCAGCGTCCGGCGCAGGATGCCCGCACGGTCGGTGAAGTGGTAGTAGATCAGCGAGGTGGACACGCCCGCTTCGGCGGCCAGTTCTCCCACGCGGAGCCCGCGCACACCGCGGCGCGCGATCACTCGCGTGGCGGCCCTGAGTATTTCCGTTCGACGGTCTGACACGAAGGGTCACTCTACCCGCCGGGTTCGTCACCTGGGGCTTTTCCTGACCGTAACATCAGGGCCCGTTTTCCCGCGGCAATGCCGTGATCCGGCCCATTTGGCCCACTGCCCGCGCACCGCCCGACACGCCGCGTGGCCAGTTCCGCAACAGCTTGGCCAGAACCATTGACTGAATTTTCAGTTCGGTGGAGGATGCGGGCACTCCCTCACGAACTGACTAAATTTTCAAACAGGAGAGATCATGACCAGTTTCCGGATGCCGGCCGAATGGACCGAACACGAAGGCTGCCTGATGGCCTGGCCCACCCGTCAGGAACTGTGGGGCGAGGTCTTCGACGAGGTCAAGACCGAGTACGCCCAGGTCGCCGCCGCGATCGCCGCCTTCGAGCCGGTCACCATGGTCGCCCTTCCCGGCGCCGGTGACGAGGCCCGTGCGCTGTGCGGGCAGGGCGTCGACGTGATCGAGCTCCCGCTGGACGACTCCTGGTTCCGCGATTCCGGCCCGATCTTCGTCCTCGGCCAGGACGGCCGGCGGGCGGGCGTGGACTTCCGGTTCAACGCCTGGGGCGGCAAGCACTTCCCCTACGACACCGACGACAAGATCGCCGCGGCCCTGCTGCAGCACTTCGGTGTGGACCGGATCGACTCCCGGATGATCCTCGAGGGCGGTGCGATCACCGTCGACGGCGAGGGCACCTTGATCACCACTGAGCAGTGTCTGCTGCACCCGAACCGCAACCCGGACATGACCAAGGAGGAGATCGAGGCCGAGCTGATCGCCCGCCTCGGTGTCACCAAGGTGATCTGGCTGCCGTACGGCGGTCTGCTGGACACCGAGACCGACGGCCACGTGGACGGTGTCTGCGCGTTCGTCGCCCCCGCCACGGTGCTCGTGCAGCTGCCGAGCGACCCCGCCCACCCCGACTACGAGCGCATGCGCGCCAACCGCGCCGTCCTGGAGGGGTCCACCGACGCCGCCGGCCGTCCCTTCACGATCATCGACCTGCCGCAGAGCTCGTTCGTCGACGTCGACGGCACGGAGACCGAGGTCGGCTACCTGAACTTCTACATCGCCAACGGCGGAGTCGTCGTCCCGGTCGCGGACACCCCCGAGGACGAGGGCGCCCTCGCCGTCATCGCGGCCGCACTGCCCGGCCGCAAGGTCGTCGGAGTCCGCTCGCGCGTGATCGCGTACGGCGGCGGCGGCGTGCACTGCATCACCCAGCAGGTCCCCGCCGCGGGCCGTACCGCCTGATCCGCTCGCCCCCTTCGCCGTGCCCGGGCCGGCGGCCCGCCCGAGTCCCTCCACTCGCCTCCGCGGGCCACCCGGTCCGTACCTCCCCGCCCCGCATGGAAGAGAGCACCGATGCCCAGAGCCCTTCCCCTGACCGGAGCCGCCGGGTCCACCCGCAGCCGGTCCACCCGCCGCCGGTACGCGCTCCCCGTCGCCGCGCTGGCCGCGGTCAGCCTGCTCGCGGCCTGCGCCGGCCCGCCCAAGGACGGCGGCGCCAAGACGGACACCGCCTTCACGCTGTCCGCCGGTACCCCCGACGCCGCCGGCGAACTCGACTCCTTCACCTGGGCCCTGTACGCGGAACCCCCGACGCTGGACTGGATCGCGGCCTTCGACTACCCGCAGAACACGATCCTGTCGAACGTCTGCGAGAGCCTGATGCGGTGGACCCCGCAGCTCACCACGGTCCCGGGCCTGGCCGAGAAGGCCACCAACCCGACCCCCCTCACCTGGGTCTACGACCTGCGTGCGGGCGTGCACTTCCACGACGGCTCCGTGATGACCGCCGACGACGTGGTCTTCAGCCTCGGCCGGCAGACGGACCCCGCGAACGGCGCGGCCTGGGCCAGCCAGTTCGAGAACGTCGAGTCCGTCAAGAAGACCGGCCCGCTCCAGGTGACGGTCTCGCTGAAGCAGCCCGACTCGCAGTTCCCCCAGTACATGGCGACCGCCGCGGGCGTGGTGGCCTCCAAGGCGGGCGTGGAGAAGGCCGGCGAGAACTACGGCACCACCGGCAGCCTCGACTGCACCGGCCCCTTCGAGCTGGGCACCTGGAACAAGGGCCAGTCGGTCGAGCTCCAGCGCTTCGACGGTTACTGGGGCACCAAGGCCAAGTCCGCGAAGGCCGTCTTCACCTTCCTGACCGACCCCTCCGCCCGTACCAACGCCCTGCTGAGCGGCGAGGCCGACGGCGGCTACCTGATCCCCACCGAGAGCTACGCCCGGCTGCGTGCCAGCGGCGCGGGAACGCTCTACTTCGGCGAGGGCCTCAGCACCGTCAACGTCAACGTCACCAGCATGAAGGGCGCCCTCGGCGACGTCCGCGTCCGCCGAGCCCTGTCCCTGGCCCTGGACCGCCGCGGCTTCGTCAAGGCGGGTCTGGGCGGCGCGGGCACCGTGACCACCTCGCTCACCACCAAGGCCGCCTGGGCCGCGGCGCCCGAGAACCTCCGTACCTCCGCCTTCACCGGTCTCCCCTCCCCCGAGCAGAACATAGACGCGGCCAGGCGGATGATCGAGGAGGCGGGCGCCACCGGCAAGACGGTGACCATCGCCACCAGCTCGATCGGCCAGGACGTGTCCCTGCTGGCCACCGCGGTCCAGGACGCCGGCACCAAGATCGGCTTGAAGGTCGAGCTGAAGACCATCGCCCCCAACGCCTTCACCTCGCTGTTCACCGACGCCAAGGCGCGCGAGGGCCTGGACATGTTCCCGGAGACGTACTACGACTCCGTCACGGACCCGATGGACCTGCTGAGCAACTTCAAGACCGGGGCCTACCAGAACTACGCCGGTTACAGCGACGAGGCCTACGACGCCCTGACCGACAAGGCCCGGTCCGAGTACGACCCCGCCAAGCGCTTCTCGGCGGCCGTCGAACTGCAGAAGAAGGCGTCCGACCAGTTGCTGTGGATCCCGGTCGCCGAATGGCCGACCGCCGTCTTCCTGGGCAAGCGGATCACCGGCGCGCCCACCACCATCTCCTACCTCTACTACCCGTGGGCCGCGGACGTCGGGGCGGCCGCGCGATGAGTTTCCTGCGCTTCGCCGTACGGCGGCTGGCCGAGATGGCCGCCACCCTGCTCGGCGCCTCCTTCGTCATCTTCGGCGCCCTGTACCTGGCCCCGGGCAACCCGGCGAGCTTCCTGCTCGGTGGCCGCTCCGCCTCCCCGGAGGCCCTGGAAGCGATCAACGAGCACTACCACCTGAACGACCCGTTCGCCGTCCGGTACCTGCGCTGGCTCGGCCAGGTGCTGCACGGGGACTTCGGCCGCTCGATCACGTACCGCACGGACGTGTCGCGGCTGCTGGCCGACCGGCTGCCCAACACCCTGATGCTGATCTCGATGGCGCTCGTGCTGGTCCTCGTGCTCGGGCTGCTCCTGGGCTGGATCGGCGCGGTCCGCGGCGGGGCCGCCGACTCGGCGATCCTGGTGACCACCACCTTCGCCATCGGCACCCCGTCGTTCGTCGCGGCCGTCCTGCTGCAGGGCCTGTTCGCGGTGCGGCTGGGCTGGTTCCCCACCGGGGGCGCCGGTGACGGGTTCGGGTCGATGCTGTGGCACCTGACCCTCCCCGCCGTCGCGCTGGCGCTCTACCTGATCGGCATGCTCGCCCGGGTCACCCGCGCCGCGATGCTCGACGTCCTGGGCCAGGAGCACGTCACGGTCGCCCGCAGCCGGGGCGTCCGCGAAAGCCTGGTGATCCGCCGGCACGTGTTCCGCAACGCGCTGGGGACCGTGCTCACCACCGGCGGGCTCATCGTCTCCACCCTGCTGGTCTGCACCGTGCTGGTGGAGTCGGCGTTCAGCGTGGGCGGCATCGGTCAGCTCCTCGAACTGTCCACCACCACCAAGGACTTCCCCACCGTGCAGGCCATCTCCCTCATCATGGTCGCGCTGTTCATGACGGTGAACCTCGTCGTCGACCTGCTCCATCCGCTGGTCGACCCCCGGGTCTCCCTCGGGCCTTCGAAGAAGGCCGCGTGAGCGCCGTCCTGGTGCGCCGGCCGGGCCTCGCCCGGCTCCGGACCTCCCGCGCCCCTCTCTCCCTGCTCTGCGCCGGGTTCGTCACCCTCGTCGTCCTCGTCGCGGTGCTCGCCCCCTGGACCGCGCCCTACGACCCCAACGCCGTCGACCTGGGCAACGCCCTCGCGGGCCCCTCCGCCGACCACCTCCTCGGAGTCGACTCCTCCGGGCGCGACACGTTCTCGCGGCTGGTCCTGGGAGCCCGCACCTCACTCCTCGGCCCGCTCGGCGTCGTCGTCTTCTCCACCTTGACCGGCGTGGCGATCGGCACCGCCGCGGCCTGGCGGGGCGGCTGGCTGGACTCGGTGCTCTCCCGCAGCACCGAGCTGGTCTTCGCCTTCCCCGGCATGCTCCTGGCCATCCTGATCGTCTCGGTCTACGGCGAGGGGCTGCTCGCACCCGTCCTCGCCCTGGCCATCGCCTACCTGCCCTACGTCAGCCGGCTCACCCGCTCCCTCGTCCTCGCCGAACGCTCCCGCCCGTACGTCGAGGCGTACCGGGTGCAGGGCCACTCGGGGACGCAGATCTGCCTGCGCCACGTGGTCCCCGCGGTCATGCCCGTCGTCCTCGCCCAGTCCACGATCAACTTCGGCTACGCCCTGATCGACCTGGCCGGTCTGTCCTTCCTCGGACTGGGCGTACCGGCCCTGACCCCCGACTGGGGCCGCATGGTCTTCGACGGAAACGCGGCCATCCAGGCCGGCTACCCGCTCTCGGCGGTCGTGCCCTGCGCGGCCATCGTGCTGACGGTCGTCGCCTTCAACGTCGTCGGTGAACGCTGGGCCGACAAGGTCTCCAGGAGGGACCGATGAGAGCGCTGAGCACCCTGGAGATCCAGGGGCTGCGACTGCACCTGCCGGACACCGCCCGGCCCGTCCTCGACGGAGTCGACCTCACCGTCGCAGCGCGGGAGACCGTGGCACTGGTCGGCGAGTCCGGTTCCGGCAAGAGCCTGACCTCGCGGAGCGTGCTGCGGCTGCTCCCCCGCGGCGCCCGCACGGAGGGCGAGGTCCGGGTGGCCGGCGACGACGTGCTGACGATGTCCTCCGCCCAGCTGCGGGTACTGCGCAGCGGCACGGCGGCGATGATCTTCCAGGACCCGCGGGCGGCCGTCAATCCGATGCGCCGGGTCGGCGACTTCCTCACCGAGAGCCTGCGCCTGACCGCCAAGGCCTCCAAGGAGGCCGCCGGGGAGCGGGCGGTGGCGATGCTGGAGGCCGTGGGCCTCACGGCCGCGGCGCTGCGGAAGTACCCCGGGCAGCTCTCCGGCGGCATGCTGCAACGCGTCGTCATCGCGGCCGCGTTGATGGGCGATCCCGCGCTGATCCTCGCCGACGAACCCACCACGGCACTGGACGTCACCTCGCAGGCCGAGGTGGTCGCCCTCCTCGGTGATCTGCGCGAACGCTTCGGCACCGGGCTGCTGTTCGTCACCCACGACCTCGGCCTCGCCGCCGCGATCAGCGACCGGGTGTACGTGATGTACGCGGGCCGGATCGTGGAAACGGGCCCGGCGGACGACCTGTTCGCCCGTCCCCGCCATCCGTACACGGTCGCGCTGCTGAACTCCACCCCGCGCCTGGACGCGCCCCGGGGGCGGCTCGCCGCGATCGAGGGCCGGCCGCCGAGCCTGCGCGAGGGGCTGACCGGATGCCCCTTCGCCGCGCGCTGCGAGCTCGCGACCGACGTGTGCACCCGGGAGGCGCCGGCACTGCTCCCGGTCGCCGGCGAACCGGGACGCCTCGCCTCCTGCCACCACGGCGACCTGATCGTGGAGCGGGAACGGGCGGGGACGCAGCGGAAGGAACTCCACCCATGAGGACCGTGAGGATCTTGACGAGCGAGCCCACCGGGCCGACCCCGGCGCCCCGCCCGGGCGAGCCCGCGCGGAGTGCCGGGCCGCGGACCGTTCTCGAGGTCGCGGGCCTGCACCGGGCCTACGGCAGCGTCCGGGCCGTGGACGACGTGTCCTTCCGGCTGGCCGAGGGCGGCTCCCTGGGCATCGTCGGCGAATCGGGCTCGGGCAAGACGACCACCGCCCGCATCGTGGTCGGCCTGGAGCACGCGGACTCGGGCCGGGTCCTGATCCACGGCCGTGACCGGGGCGAACACCGGCGCGGAAAGGCGGGGCGCCTGGAGCGGGCCCGGGAGATCCAGATGGTCTTCCAGGACCCCTTCCTGTCCTTGGACCCGCGCACCACGGTGGGCGGGGCGATCCGGGAGACCCTGAGACTGCACTTCCCCGGCGCCGACCACACCCGCCGGATCACCGAACTGCTCGAACAGGTCGGGCTCGGCTCCCGCGAGGCGGACGCCCTGCCCCGGCAGCTGTCGGGCGGACAGCGCCAACGCGTGGCGATCGCCCGCGCGCTGGCGGTCGAGCCCTCCGTCCTCGTCCTCGACGAGGCGGTGGCCGCCCTGGACGTCTCGGTGCAGGCGCAGATCCTCAACCTGCTCTTCGACATCCGCGAACAGACCGGCATCGGCTACCTGTTCATCACGCACGACCTCGGCGTCGTGCGCTGCGTCACCGATGACGTGATCGTCATGCGGAGCGGCCGGATCGTCGAGTCGGGCCCGACGGCACAGGTACTCGCCGACCCCCAGCACCCTTACACGCGCCTGCTCCTGGAATCCGTACCCCGCCCGGGGTGGGACCCCCGGCGCATCGCCGCTGCGCGCCGCGCTCTGTAAAGGGGGGCGCGGGTGCGGCGGCGCCCACGCCCATCGGTTCATCAGATCCACGCATTCGCGCACCCCTCATGACTGATCGGAGATCAGAGATGAACGAGCACGTAGCCAGGAAGCTGGACAGACGCGGGTTCCTCACGGCCGCGGGCCTCACGGCCGCCGGGGCCGCCCTGGCATCGGTCGGCGGGCAGGCCTTCGCAGCCGTCCGTCCGTCGGCCGCGGCGGCGGCCGGGGCGGCGGCCGGGGCCGGAGCCGGGGGCTTCGCCGTGCCGATCGACACCGTCCGGCACACCCGGACCTGGATGGCGTGGCCCGACAGCTCCGCCATCTGGGGCGGCAAGCTCTCCGGGGTCCAGGCGAACATCGCGCTCATCGCGAAGACCATCGCGAAGTACGAGCCGGTCGTCATGTGTGCCAACGCCGCGAGCCTCTCGAAGGCGAAGAGCGCCTGCGGTTCGGCCGTCACCGTCATCAGTACGATCCCGGTCGACGACTGCTGGATACGCGACAGCGGCCCGGTGTTCCGCACCAACGGATCCGGCGGCCTGGACGCGGTCGGCCTGAACTTCAACGGCTGGGGCAACCAGCAGACCCACGCCAAGGACGCCCTGGTCGCCGGGCGGGTCGCCGCCTACGCCGGAGTGCCGTTCAGCACGGCCTCCTTCACCGGGGAGGGCGGCGCGGTGGAGACGGACGGCGCCGGCACCCTGATGGCCACCCGCAGCTCCCTGATCAACCCGGACCGCAACCCGGGTGTGAGCCAGGCCCAACTGGAAGCGGCCATGTGCGCCGCCTTCGGTGCCTCCAAGGTCGTCTGGTTCAAGGGCGTCCTCGGCAGGGACATCACCGACGACCACGTCGACGCGACCTCCCGGTTCCTCGCCGAGGGGGCGGGGCTCGTACAGATGCCGCTCGCGAAGGACACCGACGCCTGGTCGAACGACGCGCGCCGGCAGTACCAGATCCTGTCGACCACGACCAACGCCCAGGGCCACACGGTCGCGGTGACCAAGCTGCAGGGGCCGGACTACGACAGGATCCGCTCCACCAACCCCGACTTCGTGGCTGCCTACGCCAACTACTACGTGTGCAACGGCGCGGTCATCGCCCCGCAGTTCGGTGACAGCACCGCGGACGCGGCGGCCAGGAGGACCCTCCAGCAGATCTTCCCGGGCCGGGTCGTCGAGCAGCTCAACATCGACAGCCTCGGAGGGGGCGGCGGCGGCATCCACTGCGTCACCCAGCAGCAGCCGGTCGCGTAACGAATCCCCCAGCACCGGAACACTGGGCCGCCGGACCGCCAGGCCGTCGGCACGGTAGGAACGTACGGCCTCCCGCGGTCCGCGGGGGGCCGTACGGCGTTTCGCGGCACGTGGCCGCCACCGGCCCGGCCGGGTCGGCCGGTTGGCGGGCTACACGTCGTCCCAGGCCATCGCGCTCATCCGCCAGCCGGCAGGGGTCCGGACGAACTGGGTGGTCTTGCGGCCCGAGCCCTCGAACCATTCGCCTTCGAGGTAACCGGACTTGCCGTACTCGCTGAACCGGTGCGCGATCGACCCGAAGATCTCGGTCCGCTCGGCGACTTCCCATTCGTGGAACTCGGTCAGCGTCCCGTCGGTGAGGATCTTCTCCCGGGGCTCGACGAACGAGTCGAGGTCGTAGACCACGGGCTCGGCCCCGACGTTCTTGATGATCATTCCCTGCGGAATGAACACCTCGCGGATCGCGTCGAGGTTCGGCCGCGCGCCGGCGGTATTGGTGAACGCGCCGAGGAAGACGCGCATCAGCTCGTCGAGTTCGGCCTTGACTCCGGACACGGGGACCCCTCCCACAGTGGAACGCAAAAGAACCCCACCGAAGTGGGGTTCTCGCTTGTGTCCGAGGGGGGACTTGAACCCCCACGCCCGATAAAGGGCACTAGCACCTCAAGCTAGCGCGTCTGCCATTCCGCCACCCGGACCAGGTGATCGGCCCCGGTTTCCCGCGGCGACATGGACAACAATAGCAAAGGTTCGGCGGGGTTCCGACCAGGTATTTCGACCGGCCTGGGTTCGACGCGCCGCGCTGACCTGCGGGCATGTCCGGGGCGGACCCCGCGGGCCGAGCGAGACGTTACGTCTCGCCACTGGTGGCGGTGTTGACGCGCTCCCCTGTCACCGGGTCGCCGGGACCCGAGAGCTCCCGGATGCTGATACCCGCTGGACAGCGGCGTTCCGAGGCGATCGGATGGGCGCCGCACGTTTGAGTCCAGGGGGAATCACGTATGGAATCCGAGCATCGCGTCAGCACGCTGGAGCTCTTCTTCGACCTCGTCTTCGTCTTCACCATCACCCAGCTGACGGTGCTGCTCGCGGACGACCTCACCCCGCGCGGCGCCGCGCGGGTGCTGCTGATCTTCACGGTGCTGTTCTGGATGTACGGCGGCTACGCCTACCTGACCAACCAGGTGCCCCCCGACCGGCCCGTGCGCCGGCTGCTGCTCCTGCTCGCCATGGGCGCGTTCCTCGTGTGCGCGCTGGCCGTGCCGACGGCCTTCGGTGACGGCGGGGTCGCCTTCGGGCTCGGCTACCTGGTCGTCGTGATCACGCACAGCGCGCTGTACAGCCAGGCCCACGGGCGCGGGGTGCTGTGGTTCGCGCTGCCGAACTCGCTGTCGGCGCTGTCAGTGACGGCCGCCGGGCTCTTCGACGGGGCCGCGGCCCTGGGGCTGTGGGCGCTGGCGCTGCTGTTCCAGTTCGTCACGCCCGCCATCTCGCGGCGGGCGACGGCCTCCGGAGCCGGTGCGGCCGCCGGGACGACCATCGAGGAGCAACTCGGCGGGATCGGCGCCGCGCACTTCGTGGAGCGGCACGGGCTGCTGCTGATCATCGTGTTCGGTGAATCGGTGATCGCGATCGGCATCGGGGTGGGATCGCTGCCGCTGACCTTCGGGATCGCCGCGGGCGCCTTCCTGACGCTGGCCGTCGGGGCCGCCCTGTGGTGGATGTACTTCGTGCGCGACGAGGGGCGCGCCGAGCACGTCTTCGCGAGCACTCCCCCGGAACGGCGTTTCAAGCTGGCGCTGCGCGCGTACTACTACGCCTTCATCCCGATGCTGCTCGGCATCGCCGCGTTCTCGGCGGGCGTGAAGAAGAGCATCGGGCACCTGGGCGAACAGCTGCCGGCCGGCCCCGCCCTCGCGCTCGCGGGCGGCGTCGCCTGCTATCTGGCCGGGGACGTCGCCTTCCGGCTGGTGCTGGGGATCCGGCCCGTACGGTTCCGCGCGCTCGCGGTGGCACCCGTACTGGCGACCGCCGGGGCCGGGATGCGGCTCGGGGCCGCCTGGCAGCTGAGCGGGCTCGTCCTGGTGCTCCTGGCCGCGTTGGCGGCGGAGGTCCGGGGCACGCGGCCGGCGGCCTCGGCCGGGGCTTCGCTTCGGCCGGAGGGCTCCGCCTGAGCCGGGGCCGGCTCCGCCGGGGCCGGGGCTACGGGCAGCGGATGACCTGGCCGGCGTAGGAGAGGTTGCCGCCGAAGCCGAAGAGGAGGACGGGCGCCCCGGAGGGGATCTCCCCGCGCTCGACCAGCTTGGACAGGGCCATCGGGATGGAGCCGGCCGAGGTGTTGCCGGAGTCGACGACATCGCGGGCGACGACGGCGTTGACGGCGCCGATCCTGGCGGCGAGCGGCTCGATGATCCGCAGGTTCGCCTGGTGCAGGACGACCGCGGCCAGGTCCTCGGGGGTGACCCCGGCCTTCTCGCAGACCTTGCGGGCGAGCGGGGGGAGCTGGCTGGTGGTCCAGCGGTAGACGGCCTGGCCCTCCTGGGCGAAGATCGGCGGCGAACCCTCGATGCGGACCGCATGGCCCATCTCGGGCACCGAACCCCACAGGACCGGGCCGATGCCCGGCTCCTCGCAGGCCTCGACCACGGCCGCGCCGGCGCCGTCGCCGGTCAGGACGCAGGTGGTGCGGTCGGTCCAGTCCGTGATCGCGGTCATCTTGTCGGCGCCGATCACCAGGGCGCGGGTGGCGGCGCCGGCCCGGATCGCGTGGTCGGCGGTGGCCAGGGCGTGGGTGAAGCCCGAACAGACGACGTTGATGTCCATGACGGCGGGGTGGCCGCCCATGCCGAGCTTGGCCGCGACGCGGGCGGCCATGTTGGGGGAACGGTCGATCGCGGTCGAGGTGGCGACGAGGACGAGGTCGATGTCGTCCGGGGTCAGTCCGGCGCTCGCGAGGGCCTTGCCGGCGGCCTGGTAGGCCAGCTCGTCGACCGGCTCCTCGGGGCCCGCGATGTGGCGGGTCCTGATCCCGACGCGGGAGCGGATCCACTCGTCGTTGGTGTCCACCATGGCCGCGAGGTCCTCGTTGGTGAGCACTTTCGCGGGCTGGTAGTGCCCTAGCGCCACCACGCGTGAACCGGTCATGGGCGGGGTCCCCCCTTGTAAGGCAGTCAGGATGTACCAGCTTTGCCTGCTACCGACGGGTACGAGGGCGCGTGACCCGACAGGATTAGGTGCCCTGAATTTGGAGCTTCCCGAGGATCTTCCAGCCGGGGAAGGTACCCGAAGCGGATCCGGGAGAATGGACGACCCAGGCGCATGACAAGGACAGAACGGGTGGGCTGATCACATGGGACGGGTCACCGAACGCCGTCGCGTCGTCCGGATCCGGAATGGCGTGGCGGGCTCCCGGGCGGACACCCTGGTGGCCGAAGAGCCGCTGGAGATACGACTGAACGGCAAACCGCTGGCCATCACGATGCGGACCCCGGGTGACGATTTCGCGCTCGCCGTGGGCTTCCTGGCCAGCGAGGGCGTCCTCGGCTCGGCCTCCGACGTCCGGGCGGTGACCTACTGCGAGGGCGCCACCGAGGACGGATCGAACACCTACAACGTGGTGAACGTACAGCTGGCCCCGGGAGTTCCGGTGCCGGACATCACGCTGGAGCGGAACGTCTACACCACCTCCTCGTGCGGCCTGTGCGGGAAGGCCAGCCTGGACGCCGTGCGCACGGCGACCCTGTTCCCGGGGCTCGCGGACGATCCCGTACGGGTGAGCGCGCGGGTCCTCGGTGAGCTGCCGGACCGGCTGCGCGCGGAGCAGAAGGTGTTCGACCGCACGGGCGCGCTGCACGGTGCCGGGCTGTTCTCGGCGGAGGGCGGGCTGATCGACGTACGGGAGGACGTGGGGCGGCACAACGCGGTGGACAAGCTCGTCGGGCGGGCGCTGCGGCACGGGCGGCTGCCGCTGGCGGGCACGGTCCTGCTGGTG
Source organism: Streptomyces sp. NBC_00435 (assembly GCF_036014235.1). Classification (GTDB taxonomy): domain Bacteria; phylum Actinomycetota; class Actinomycetes; order Streptomycetales; family Streptomycetaceae; genus Streptomyces. The sequence continues at coordinate 6,782,756 of NZ_CP107924.1, read as the reverse complement.
TCGGGCCGGGCCTCCTTCGAGCTCGCGCAGAAGGCTGTGATGGCGGGCATTCCGGTCCTCGCGGCCGTCTCCGCGCCGTCCTCGCTGGCGGTGGACCTGGCTCTGGAGTCGGGGCTGACGCTCGTCGGGTTCCTGCGGGGCGGGGACATGAACATCTACGCGGGCGAGGAGCGGATCGTCCTGGCGCAGTGAGGCCGCCGCGGGGCGGGGGCATCGAGCGGGGGCCGATGCCGGCCCCCGCCCCGCCGAGGACTACTTCCGCTTGTCGGCCGGGACGCCGGCCCCGGTGTGCGCGGTGCCAGGCTTCGCCTCGACGGTCTGGCTGTACGGGTTGGCCTTGGAGGCGGGCTCGATCTTCTTGGCGGCCACGTGGTCGGCGCCCGGGGCGGCCTCGACCGTCTTCTGCGGCGCGGCCTTGCCACCGCCGTCCGCGGCGTTGGCGACGCCACCGCCGAGGGCGAGGGTGCCGAGCAGGACGGCGGCCGAGGTGGCGGCGATGCGCTTGCTGATCTTCATGGGGGGAGCTCCTTGCCATGGGGGGGGTTCGACTGACACCCCGAAGCTAGAAGAAGGCGACATTTCGCCGCTCTAACGCTTTCGGCCCCCGAACCCCCTCCGCGCTTACGGCGTCCCGACCGGGCCCCGCGCGCCCCCGTCGGCTTTTCAGCGCCCCCGGCGGCCGCGGCGGGAGCCCGGTGCGGCCGGCTTCGGGATCGGGGGGTCGATGCGGTGCAGATCGAGGGTCGGCGGGACGGGGGTGGCTCCGGGGCCGCCGGATTCGGCCCAGGCGATGATCTCGTCGGTGGCGGTGTCGTCCAGGGCCCAGCCGAACCAGGTCGCGCGGGCGCCCCGGCGGCGGGCCTCGGTGGTGGGCTGCACCACGATGACGTTGGCCTGCGCGCACGGGCCGAGGCAGTCGGTCGTACGGACGGCCAGGCGCCCGCCGGAGGCCGCGGCGGCCTCGCGCAGCCGGGCCAGCTGGCCCGCGTGGTCGGTGCCGGGGTTCTTGCGGGGGTCGCCGCAGCAGCAGCCCCGGCAGACCACCAGGGTGCAGGGGCGCGGGGCGTGGGCGGAGAGCGGGCGTATCCAGGTCACCGCCGCACGTTACCGGGCCCGGGGGGACGGGGTGTTGGGGGGTTCGCGAGACCTCCGCCACATGCCCGGCCCAGGGGCCGAAGGGGTGGCCGGGCGGTTACGCGGTCGGTGCTGCCTGCGGGGCTTGCGCGGCCCGGGTGGCCTGCGCGGCCTCTGCCGCTTCCGCGGCTTCCGGGTCCTGGGCCCGGCGGCGCGCCAGGACCGCGCAGACCATCAGCTGTATCTGGTGGAACAGCATCAGCGGCAGCACGGCGAGGCTCGCCTGCGCGCCGAACAGCACGCTGGCCATGGGGAGTCCGGCGGCCAGGCTCTTCTTCGACCCCGCGAACTGGATGGCGATCCGGTCCTCGCGGCCGAATCCCAGGCGCTTCGCCCCGTACCAGGTGACCAGCAGCATCGCGGCCAGGATCACGGCCTCCACCCCCATCAGCACGCCGAGGCGCGGGACGCTGACCTGGTGCCAGATCCCGGCGACCACGCCCGCGCCGAAGGCGCAGTAGACGACGAGCAGGATCGAGCCGCGGTCCACGTAGCCGAGGACCTTCTTGTTGCGGACGAGGAAGCCGCCGACCCAGGGGCGCAGGGCCTGGCCGAGGAGGAAGGGCAGGAGCAGCTGGAGGACGATCTTCAGCAGCGAGTCGAGGGAGAAGCCGCCCGCGCTGTTGCCGAGCAGGCCGGCGGCGAGGAGGGGGGTGAGGAAGATGCCGATGAGGCTGGAGAAGGAACCGGCGCAGATGGCGGCGGGGACGTTGCCGCGGGCGATCGAGGTGAAGGCGATGGAGGACTGGATGGTCGAGGGGACCAGGCAGAGGAAGAGCAGGCCGCTGCAGAGCGGGCGCGTCAGGAGGGTGGGGACCAGCACCTGGGCGGCGAGGCCGAGGAGGGGGAAGAGGACGAAGGTACAGGCGAGCACGGTGAGATGGAGCCGCCAGTGCCGCATGCCGTCGAGGGCCTCACGAGTGGAGAGCCGGGCGCCGTAGAGGAAGAAGAGCAGGGCCACGGCCGCGGTGGAGGCGGCCTCCGCGACGGAGGCGGCCGCGCCCCGGGCGGGCAGCAGGGCGGCGACGCCGACGGTGGCCAGCAGGCCCAGGATGAACGGGTCCACGGGGAGCCGGGCGGGGAGGTGCGGGCGGCGCATGGGGATGCTCACTTGCTCGGGGCGGCTGGGGTGGGTCGGGGCGGGGTCGGGGCGGGGTCGGTCGGGCTTCCCTTCCATCGTGGACGGTGGGGTGGTGATCGGGAAACCCGTACACCGCTCTGACTGTCATCACGAATCGCGATGAACGGGCGTAGGGTGTCCGGTATGTACGACCCCGTTCAGCTGCGCACCTTCCTCACCGTCGCCCAGACGCTGAGCTTCACGCAGGCCGCCACCCGGCTCGGCGTCCGGCAGTCCACGGTCAGCCAGCACGTGCGGCGGCTCGAGGAGGCCACGGGCCGACCGCTGTTCCTCCGCGACACGCACAGCGTGGAACTCACGGAGGACGGCGAGGCCCTGCTCGGCTTCGCCCGTTCGATCCTCGAGGCGCACGAGCGCGCGGCGGCCTTCTTCACGGGGACCCGGATCCGGGGCCGGCTGCGCTTCGGCGCCTCGGAGGACTTCGTGCTGACCCGGCTGCCGGAGATCCTGGAGTCCTTCCGCCACGAGCACCCCGAGGTGGAGCTGGAACTGTCGGTGGAGCTGTCGGGAACCCTGCACGAGCGGCTCGACGCGGGGCGCCTGGACCTCGTACTCGCCAAGCGGCGCGGGGACGGGGACGAGCGGGGACGGCTCGTGTGGCGGGACCGGATGGTGTGGATCGGGGCGGAGGGGCTGCGGGTGGACCCGGACCGGCCGGTTCCGCTGATCGTGTTCCCGCCGCCGGGGATCACCCGGGCGCGGGCGCTGGACGTACTGCAGGCGGACGGGCGGCCGTGGCGGATCGCGTGTACGAGCGGCAGCCTGAGCGGTCTGGTCGCGGCGGCGCGGGCGGGGCTGGGCGTGATGGCCCACACCCGGGGGCTGATCCCGCCGGGGCTGGCCCGCGTGGGCGGCCTGCCGGAGCTCGGCCCGGTGGAGTTCGCGCTGCTGCGCGGCCCCCGCGTGTCACCCGCCGCGGAAGCCCTGGCCGCGGCGATCCTCTCGGGCGCGGACCGACTCACGCGCGCCGCGTAGCGGGGGTCCGCGAACCCGGCGCCGGAGGTGCCCCGCACAACCAGGACCCGGCGGTGCGCCGCGGGGGTCGGGCCTGCTCCCGCTGGGGCTCCGCGCCCGGGCTGGGGACGCGGCTCTCCCGACCGACCGGTCCGGGACCGGGACCGGGACCGGGACCGGGACCGGGACCGGGACCGGGGTGCCGCTGCCCTGCGGGGGTGTCCCCTACCCGCCCCTCCACCGTTCCCCGGGCGGAGCCCGGACCCTTGGACCCGGGCTCCGCCCGAGGCCCCTGGGGCTCCGCCCCAGACCCCGCTCCTCAAACGCCGGAGGGGCTGGAATTGCCCTGCGGGCATTCCAGCCCGCCTCACCGCAAGCACGTGCAGACCTGCACCGGCCAAAATCAAGCTCCGCCGGCAGTTGAGGCGCGGGCCGCGGGGCCGGGCGCCGGTGGTGGGGTGGTCGGGAATCGTTACCCGGCCACGGCCGGAATGTGCTGCCGGGCGGGAGCGCGTACGCCTAGGGTCGCCCTACGCCAACCGGCCCGCGCCGAGCGGCGATTCGTACGGAACGGGACATCGGGATACGGGGACGGGGCGCACATGAGGATCGCAGTACTCGGGACCGGCGAGGTCGGCCGGCAGCTGGCCGGGAAGCTCGTCGCGGTCGGACACCAGGTCACGATGGGATCCCGGACGGCGGACAACGCCGATGCCCGGAAGTGGGCCGGTGAGACCGGCGGCGCCCACGGGACCTTCGCCGACGCCGCCGCCTCCGCCGAGCTCGTCGTGAACGCCACCGGCGGGCTGGTCTCCCTCGCCGTGCTGGAGGCCGCCGGCGCCGCCAACCTCGAGGGGAAGACCGTCGTCGACGTCTCCAACGCACTGGACTTCTCCGAGGGCTTTCCCCCCAGGGTCGTCACCCCGGACGGCCACAGCATCGCCGAGCAGCTCCAGAAGGCGTTCCCCGGGGCCCGGGTCGTCAAGACCCTCAACACCATGAACAACGCCGTCATGGTCGAGCCCGGCCGCGTGCCCGGCCACCACAACGTGTTCGTCAGCGGCGACGACGCCGACGCGAAGGCCGAGACCGCCGCACTGCTGCGCTCCTTCGGCTGGGGGCCCTCCCAGATCATCGATCTGGGCGACCTGTCGAGCGCCCGCGCCACCGAGGCCCTGATGGCGTTGTGGCTGCGCCTCTACGGGGTGCTCGGCCCGGTGGACTTCAACCTTTCCGTGGTCACGGCCTAGACGCGCCGCTGGGGAGGTCTTGTGGAGGTCTCCCTTCCGTGATCACTTGCGGGGAGGCGTGGGATAGCGTCACCGCGCCGCACGGAGAGGAGCGGGACCTTGCACGAGATCACCGTCCCACCGGCCGTCACGGGCTCACCCGTCGGCGGTCTGGCCGATGTCGTCTTCCTCCACGCCCGCGAGGACCCCGGCCGGGTCGTGCTCGGCCGCAAGAGCGACGGGGTCTGGCGGGACGTGACCTCGGGCGAACTGGCCTCGGAGGTCGTCGGGCTGGCCAAGGGGCTGCTGGCGCACGGCATCCGCTTCGGGGACCGGGTCGCGATCATGTCCCGTACCCGGTACGAGTGGACGCTCTTCGACTTCGCCCTGTGGGCGATCGGCGCCCAGCCCGTCCCCGTCTACCCCAGCTCCTCCGCCGAGCAGGTCCACTGGATCCTGTACGACTCCGAGTGCACGGCCTGCATCGTCGAGGACGAGGACCAGGCCATGACCGTCGGGTCGGTCATCGAGCGGCTGCCGCGGCTGCGCCGGCTGTGGCAGCTGGACGCGGGCGCGGTGGACGGGCTCGTCCAGGACGGCCTGCAGGTGGCCGAGGACGTGGTGCACCGCCACCGGGGCGCCGTGACTCCCGACGCGACGGCCACCGTCATCTACACCTCGGGGACCACCGGGCGTCCCAAGGGCTGTGTGCTGACCCACGGCAACTTCATGTTCGAGGCCGACACGATGGTGACCCGCTGGGAGTCCGTCTTCCAGGCCGGGCCGGGCGAACAGCCCTCCACCCTGCTGTTCCTGCCGCTCGCCCACGTCTTCGGGCGGATGGTGGAGGTGGCGGCCGTCCGCTCCCGCGTGAAGCTCGGGCACCAGCCGGTGCTGGCGGCGGCCGAGTTGCTGCCGGACCTCGCCGCGTTCCGGCCGACGTTCGTGCTCGGGGTCCCGTACGTCTTCGAGAAGGTGTTCGCCGCCGCCCGCCGCAAGGCCGAGGCGGAGGGCCGCACCGGCCCCTTCGACCGGGCGGTGGACACGGCCGTACGGTACGCGGAGGCGCGCGAGCAGAAGGCGTTCGGCCTCGGGCCCGGGCCCTCGGCGAAGCTGCGCATGGAGCACCAGCTGTTCGAGAAGCTGGTGTACGGGAAGGTCCGCGACGCCCTGGGCGGCCGGGTCCGGCACGCCATGTCGGGCGGGTCCGCGATGTCGCGGCGGCTCGGGCTGTTCTTCGACGGTGCCGGGGTCACGGTCTTCGAGGGGTACGGGCTGACGGAGTCCTGCGCGGCGGCCACCGCGAACCCGCCCGGGGCCACGAAGTACGGCACCGTCGGGCGGCCGATCCCCGGCAGTACGGTGCACATCGCCGAGGACGGGGAGATCTGGCTGCACGGCCGCCACGTCTTCGCCGGGTACCTGAACGACCCGCGCGCCACCGAGGAGGTCCTGCGCGACGGTTGGCTGGCCACCGGGGACCTGGGGCGTCTCGACGCGGACGGGTACCTGACGATCACCGGGCGCAAGAAGGAGATCCTGGTGACCTCCAACGGCAAGAGCGTGGCGCCGACGGCCCTGGAGGAGCGGGTCCGCTCGCATCCGCTCGTCTCGCAGTGCGTCCTGGTGGGCAACGACCGGCCCTTCATCGCGGCCCTGCTCACCCTGGACATGGAGGGGGTCGCACACTGGATGGCGATGCGCGGCCGCCCGCAGCTGCCGGCCGCGAACCTGGTGCTCGACCCCGATCTGACGGCGGAGGTGCGCCGGGCGGTGGTGGCGGCCAACACCCTGGTCTCGCAGGCCGAGTCGATCCGTACGTTCCGTGTCCTGGCCGAACAGTTCTCGGAGGAGCGTGGGCTGCTGACCCCCTCGCTGAAGCTGAAGCGGCGGGCGATAGAGGAGGCCTACTCCAAGGAGGTGGCGGCCCTCTACCAGTCCTGACGGGCGTACGACGCGATCGGCCCACCGGTCCGAACCGTTACCTGACGGGCCGTCACTTTACTTGTCGTTGATATTGACGATGCGTCAGGTCGCGCACAGAATGCGGGGATTCCGACGGAGGGGATCCACACATGTTGCGACCGATCCGCACCCTGGCCGCCGCGGCGGCGACGCTCGCGCTCGTATCCGCCTGCAACTCCGCCTCCAACAGCTCCTCCCCCGCCAAGCCGGGAGCCGCCGGCACCTCCCGCGGTGTGAGCGCCGAATCGATCAAGGTCGGCGGCATCGTGTCGATGACCAGCGCCAGTGGCTACAGCAAGAAGGACACCGACCTCGGGGCGAAGGCCCGCTACCTGAGAGCCAACGCCGAGGGCGGCGTCAACGGGCGCAAGATCGACTACATCGGCGCCGAGGACGACGGGCAGGACCCCGCCAAGAACCTGGCCTCGGCCCGCAAACTCGTCCAGCAGGACAAGGTCTTCGCGGTCTCCCCGATGAGCTCGGTCACCTTCTCCGGCGCCGACTTCCTGGAACAGGAGAAGGTCCCCACCTTCGGCTGGGGCACGCTCCCCTCCTTCTGCGGCCCCAAGTACATCTACGGATTCAACGGCTGCCTCGTCCCCACCCCCGGCGGAACGATCAACCAGACCTGGCCGGAGGGCATCGGCAAGGTGCTCGGCGGAGCCCAGGGCAAGTCCGTCGCGATCATCGCCAATGACAGCGACGCCGGGAAGTTCGGCGTGCGCACCTTCCAGCAGGGCTTCACCAGTGCCGGGTTCAAGGTCGTCTACGCCAAGGCCTCGGTGCCCGGCACCGCCGTGCCGAGCGACTGGTCGGCGTACGTCAAGGAGATCCTCGGGAGCAACGACGGCAAAGCCCCGGACGCCGTCGTCTCGGTCATGCAGACCCCCAACAACATCGGGCTGTTCACCTCGCTCAAGCGCAGCGGGTACAAGGGGCTGCTCTCCGACCCGACCGACTACGACCCGGGCCTGCTCGCCCAGGACGCCACCAGGCAGGCCCTCGACGGCGTGCACGTCCTGCTGCAGTTCGAGCCGTTCGAGTCGACGAACCCGAAGATGGCCCAGTTCAAGGCCGACATCAAGGCCGCCGCGGGCGGCAAGGACGTACCGCTCAACATGCACATGCTGACCGGCTACATGTCCGCCGACCTCTTCCTGTCCATCGCGCAGAAGGCCGGCAAGGACCTGACCGTCGAGTCCTTCCAGACCGCCGCGCAGGGCTTCTCCGACAACGCCACGCTCGTGGGCGACCGTTCGGAGCCCAAGGGCCAGAAGGACAGCTTCGGCTGCGGGGCGCTCGTCCAGCTGAAGAACGGCGCGTACGAGGTCTCCGTACCGTTCAAGTGCTACGAGCCCATCCCCTTCAAGTAGGGGTACGGGAATCCGCATGGGAGATCTGCTCGCCTTCGTACTGAGCGGTCTGGTGTCCGGCGCCCTGTACGCACTGCTCGCCACCGGGCTGGTGCTGTCGTACTCGGCGTCCGGGCTGTTCAACTTCGCGCACGGGGCCACCGCCTACCTGTCCGCGCTCGCCTTCTACGAACTCCACTCCGGGCTGGGCTGGCCGGCCGTCCCGGCGGCGCTGCTGGTGGTCCTCGTCCTGGCGCCCGGACTCGGCTGGGCACTGGACCGGCTGATGTTCCGCCGGCTCGCGCGGGTCGGCGAGACGGCGCAGATCGTGGCCACCATCGGCCTGCTGGTGGCCCTGCCCGCGGCCGGCCTGTGGGTGGTGGAACTGCTGCGGGACGCGGGCGCTCCGCTCGAGCCGGCGGAGAACCAGTTCGGGCTGCCCGGGGTGGGACCGAGCCCCGCGCAGTCCTGGCAGCTCACCGCCGACGTGGGCATCGACTCCGACCAGCTGATCACCTGGCTGGCCACGGCCGCGGTGGCGGTGGCCCTGTGGGTGCTGATGCGACACACCCGGCTCGGGCTGCGGCTGCGCGCGGCCGTCGACAACCGCTCGCTCACCGAGCTGCGCGGGATCGACGCCGACCGGCTGTCCTCGGTGGCGTGGATGATCGCCTCGGGACTGGCCGGGCTGGCGGGGGTGCTGGCGACACCGCTGCTCGGGCTGTCCGCGCACGACTTCACCCTGTTCCTGTTCGTGTCCGCCACGGCCGCGGTGATCGGACGGTTCGCCTCCGTACCGCTCGCGTTCGCGGGCGGGCTGGGGCTGGGGGTGCTGCAGAACCTGGTCGTCGGCTACGCCTCGTTCGCCGACTCCATCACCGGGTTCAGGACGGCCGTGCCCTTCCTGATCCTGTTCGGAGGGCTCCTCGTACTCACCCGTCGGGCCCGGACCGCCGGGACCGCCGCCGTGGACGTGGCCCCGGTGGATCACCTGGCCGGGGCCTCGTGGGGTCGGCGGTGGGGGGTGTGGGCCGGCCTGGGCCTGGCGCTGGGCATCGCGTTCTACACCGTGACCACGCCGTTCTGGAGCGGGCTCCTCGCCCAGGGGCTCGCGCTGGCCCTGGTGTTCATGTCCTTCACCGTGGTCACCGGGCTCGGCGCGATGGTGTCCCTGGCCCAGGGCACCTTCGTGACCGGGGCCGCGCTGGTGGCCGGGCTGCTGATGAGCCGCGGCTGGCCGTTCGTGGCGGCACTGGCGGTCGGGACCTGCGTGGCCGCCGTGCTGGGAGCGCTGGTCGCACTGCCCGCGCTGCGGCTCGGCGGGCGGTCCCTGGCACTGGCGACGCTGGCGCTGGCCTTCCTCGCGGACCAGGTGCTGTTCCAGATGCGGTGGCTGCGCAACGGGGACTCGGGGTGGTCCGTGCCGCGCCCGGTCGTCGGTCCGGTGGACCTCTCCGACGACCGGGCGCTGGGGGTGGCCCTGGTGGTCGTGGTCGCCCTGGTCGCGGCCGGCCTCAGCGCGCTGCGGGCCTCCCCTTCGGGCCGGGCGATGCTCGCCGTACGGTCGGCCCCCGCGGCCGCGATGGCCTCCGGGGTGTCCGTGCTGCGGACGAAGCTGCTGCTGTTCACCCTGTCGGCGGGGCTGGCGGGGTTCGGGGGCGTGCTGTATGCCTCGTACAACACCCGCATCACCGCCACGGACTTCACGGCGATGACCGGGCTGGTGTGGCTGGCGGTGGTCGTCGCGGCGGGGGTCCGCCGGCCCCAGTACGCGGTGGTGGCGGGGCTGGTCTTCGCCGTCGCTCCGCGGGTGATGGCGGACTACGTGACGGAGTCGGCGCACCTGCCGGTGATCCTGTTCGGGCTGGCGGGTCTGGCCCTGGCCAACGACCCGGACGGCTACTGCGCGGCCGTCCCGGTCCGGTTGGCGAAGCGCCGGGCGGCAGCCCTGGCCGGCGGGGCGGTCGGGGGCCGGGGGAATGCCGGGGGCCGGAGGGACGCCGGGGGTGTTCCCTCGGCCCGGGTCGGCGGCGGGGGGGGGGAAGGCCCCGCGGGGCCTTCCCCCACCCCGCCCCTTCCCGAAACCGGGGCTCCGCCCCGGGCCCCGGCCCGCAAACGCCGGGCGGGCTGGAATTCAGCCCCGCCGGCGTTCGAGGCGCGGGGGTCCGGAGGGACCGGGGCGCCGACCTCGGTGGGGGGTGGCCCCGCGGGGAGGGGACCCGCGCACGCCCTGGAGCTGCGCGGCGTGACCGCCGGGTACGACGGCGGGCTCGTGCTGCACGGTGTGGACCTCCTCGTCCGCAAGGGGGAGATCCTCGCGGTGCTCGGCCCGAACGGAGCCGGCAAGAGCACCGCCTGCCGGGTGGCGGCCGGCGCGCTGCCCGTCACCGGCGGGACCGTCCACGTCGGCGGCCGCGACGCCACCCGCGACGGAGCCGTGGGCCGCTCCCGGGCCGGGGTACTGCTCGCGCCCGAGGGCAGGGGGATCTTCCCCTCCCTCAGCATCGAGGAGAACCTGGCCCTGTACCTGAAGGACCCGGCCGAACGCGATGCCGTCTACGACCGGTTCCCCCGGCTCCGCGAGCGCCGTACCGTCCCCGCCGGGGCGTTGTCGGGCGGGGAGCAGCAGATGCTGGCCCTGGCACCGCTGTTGCAGCGGCCGCCCGGGGTGCTCATCGCGGACGAGCCCTCGCTGGGGCTCGCACCGCGCGTGGTGGACGAGGTGTACGGGCTGCTCACCGAGCTCCGCGCCGCCGGGACCGCGCTGCTGCTCGTGGAGGAGAAGGCGGCCGAGATCCTCGGGATCGCCGACACCGTCGCCTATCTCTCCCAGGGCCGTGTCTCCTGGTGCGGCCCTCGCTCCGAGGTGGAGGCGGACCGGCTGACCGAGGCCTATCTGGGGATGGCGACATGAGCGAGCACGAGCGCGACCACGTGCTGGAAGCCCGCGGCATCAGCGTCCGCTTCGGCGGGGTCAGGGCGCTGACCGGCGTCGACCTCGGGATCCGGGCCGGCGAGGTGTGCGGGCTGATCGGGCCGAACGGGGCCGGGAAGACCACGCTGTTCGACGTCCTGTCCGGGATCCGCCGCCCCGACCAGGGGCACATGATGCTCGACGGGACGGACATCACCCGCCGTTCGCCTGTCTGGCGGGCCCGGCACGGGATGCGCCGGACGTTCCAGCGCCAGCAGTTGTTCGGGCAGCTCAGCGTCGCGGACAACGTCCTCGTCGCGCAGGAGTGGCGGGGCGGGGGCGGAGGCTTCGCCGCCGATCTGGTCGCCTCGCCCACCCGGCGCCGCAAGGAGCGGGAGCGGCGGGAGCGGACCGCGCGGGTGCTCGCCGACTGCGGCATCGGCGCGCTCGGGGACTCGTACGCCGGCGGACTGCCGGTGGGACGGGCCCGGATGGTCGAGCTGGCCCGGGCCGTCGCCGATCCGCCCCGGGTGCTGCTGCTGGACGAACCCGCCTCGGGGATGTCCGCTCCCGAACGCGAGCAGCTGGCGGCGGTCGTGCGCCGGCTCGCCGCGGAGGAGGGCTGCGCGGTGCTGCTGGTCGAGCACAACGTGGCCTTCGTGATGGATCTCTGCACCCGGGTGGTCGTCCTGGACCTGGGAACGGTGCTCGCCGAGGGCACGGCCGCCGAGGTGCGGGCCGACGCACGGGTGCGGGAGGCGTACCTGGGGGCGTGAGGCCCCGGCCCAGGGGGCGCTGGCCCATTCCCGCCGTACGGATTTCACCCGTGCGGCGGGAATAGGCCACGCGGGAGTCCGGTTGTCGCCGGTCGTACGAGCCTTCGTACCAGCAGTCAGCACCCGTACCAGCGACGACTCGAGGAACGACCGACGTGAACCAGGTCCCCGGCATCAAGCTCAACAACGGCACGCTCATGCCCCAGCTCGGCTACGGCGTCTGGCAGGTCCCGGACGCGGAGGCGGAGCAGGCCGTCGCGACCGCGCTGGAGGCGGGCTACCGCAGCATCGACACGGCCGCCATCTACGGCAACGAGGTGGGCACCGGCAAGGCCGTCGCCGCCTCCGGGGTGCCGCGCGAGGATCTGTTCGTCACCACCAAGCTGTGGAACGGCAAGTCCGAGACCTGGGGCCGGGACGGCGTGCTGCGCGAGTTCGACGCCTCGCTGGCCAAGCTGGGCCTCGACGAGATCGACCTGTACCTGATCCACTGGCCGCGCCCGATGCGCGACGACTTCCTGACCATCTGGAAGACCTTCGAGGAGATCGCCGCGAGCGGCCGCGCCAAGGCCGTCGGCGTGTCGAACTTCCGCCCCGCCGATCTGGAGCGGCTCGGCGCGGAGAGCTCCCTGGTCCCGGCCGTGAACCAGATCGAGCTGCACCCGCTCTTCCCGCAGGACGAGCTGCGCGCCGTGCACGCCCGGCTCGGCATCGCCACCGAGGCCTGGTCCCCGCTCGGCCAGGGCAAGGAGCTCCTCACCCTGCCCGCCGTCGCCGCGATCGCCGGCAAGCACGGCCGCTCGGCCGCGCAGGTGGTGCTGCGCTGGCACCTGCAGCTCGGCAACGTCGTGATCCCCAAGTCCGTGACCCCCGCGCGGATCCGGGAGAACCTGGACGTCTTCGGCTTCGAGCTGGACGAAGCCGACATCGCCGCGCTGGACGCCCTGGGCGCGAGTGCGGCGGGCCGCCGGATCGGTCCCGACCCGGCCGAGTTCGACTTCTGAGCTCCTCGATGAGCGAGCGGACGGCGCCCGACGGCGTGTACCGGGTACGCAATGCGGCGAGCGGGCTGCTGCTCCAGGTGGAGAGCGGCAACCGGGTGTGCGTCGGGCCGGACGGCGAGCCGGCCGCGGCCCGGCTGTGGGAGATCACGCCGGTCCACAGCGGCGGCGGGATCTTCCACCTGGTCAGCGTCCACAACGGCAAGCGGCTCGACGTGGCGAACGCCTCGACGGAGAGCGGCAGCCGGGTCCAGGTGTGGAAGGCGAACGCCTTCGGGGCGCAGGAGTGGGTCGTCGAGGAGCACCTCGACGACCCGGGCGTCGTCTCACTGATCGCCGCGATCAGCGGCCTGCCGCTGGAGGCGGACGCGGAGGGCCGGGCCCGCCAGTACGAGGACACCGACTCACCGGCCCAGTGGTGGCGCCTGGAGCCGGTCTAGGGCCTGTCAGGCCGTGTCCCGGCGCGGGTGCCGGGCCGTCCGTGCCCCCGCGCCGGGCCCGCGCCGGTCAGTCCCGTACGAAGGCGCGCAGCCGGTACGCCGGTTCCGCGCGCGGGGTGTCCTGGTCCGGGAGGAGTTCCAGCCGGTCGGCGAGCTCGCGCGGGGAGATTCCGCGCGGGCGGACCCGGGAGGCGTACTGCCCGGCGAGCAGCGCGGCCGCGCTCCGGCGCGGGGTGCGCCCCTGGCCGTGGCCGGTGAAGTGGGCCTCACCGGCCGGGCGCAGGCCGGCCGGTGCCGCGTGGGCGGCGACCTCCGCCGCGGCGTCGGCGGGGGTCGGGGTGAGGTGGGGTGCGAGCACGGCGTCGATGTCGCTGCCGACGTCGTGGGCGGAGTCCTTGTCGACGGTGGTGACGAACACCCCGCCGGGCCGCAGCACCCGCCCGGCCTCGGCGATCACGGCGGCCACCGCACCCGGTGCCCGCAGCAGGTGCAGCAGCCAGACCGCGCTCACCGCGTCGAGCGAGCCCGCGCGGACCGGGAGCCGGGTCCCGGAGGCGAGGACCACCGGGACCCCCCGGGCGAGCGCGACGGCGGCCATCCCGTGCGAGGTGTCCAGCCCGAGGACGCGCAGTCCGGGGCGGGTGGCGGCGATGCGGGTGGTGACGATGCCGGTGCCGCAGCCGAGGTCGAGCAGGGTCGCGGTGACCGGCGGGAGCAGGCCGAGGACAGCGGCGGCCGCGGCCTCGGCGCGCGGGACCCCGCCACGCGTGGCGTCGTAGGCCCCGGCCTCGGCGTCGTAGTCGAGCAGGGCCCGCGGCACCGGGTCACGCGGCGGCACGGCCCACGGCATCAGGCGGCGCCGTGGGCGGGGGCGAGGGACTCCACGCGCTCGGCCAGGGCGAAGTCGGCGTCGGTGACGGCGTCCCCGGCGTCGTGGGTGTTCATGGAGACGCGGACGGTGTTGTAGCCGAGGGTGAGGTCGGAGTGGTGGTTCAACTCCTCCTGCACGGAGGCGATGTGGCTGACGAGGGCGCTCGCCGCGAAGTGGCTGCCCAGCCGGTAGGTGCGGAAGATGCGGTCGTCCTCGAAGGCCCAGCCCGGGAGTTCCCGCAACCGGTCCTCGATCTCCTTCTGCGACAGCGGCTCGCTCGACATCCGCAGGCTCCTTCCCCATACGCGTACGCGACTGCCCGATTGACCTGACGTGAGGTCAAGGTTCCCACAGCTCGGGCTGGAGGGAAGGTTTCGCGCCATAGTGCGTGCGGGTACTTCCGCGCCTTCCGTGACCATCGTGGCGCCCCTATGCTCCTGCGCCGGACGTGACTGTTACCGCTGGTAATACCGCTGGCGGTGCCGCTGGTACCGAGGGAGCATCATCGTGACGCGCACAGGAAATTCCAGGCGCACGTTCATCGCGGGGGCCGCGGCCACCGCGGGCGCGTTATCCGGCGCCGGGGCCCTGGCCACCCCGGCCGAAGCCGCCACCGGAGCCGCCGGGGTCGCGGCGAAGGCCGCCGGCAGGCCCGCCGCGGCCGGGCCGCCCCGCAGCGTGGCGGTCCTCGGCGGCGGGGTCGCCGGCCTCACCGCCGCGCACGAGCTGGCCGAACGCGGCTACGCCGTCACCGTGTACGAGCGCCGGGCGCTCGGCGGCAAGGCCCGCAGCATGAACGTGCCCGACAGCGCCCGGGGCGGGCGCCGCCCGCTCCCCGCCGAGCACGGCTTCCGCTTCATCCCGGGGATCTACCACAACCTGCCCGACACGATGCGGCGCATCCCCTTCCCCGGCAACGCCAACGGCGTCTGGGACAACCTGGTGGCCCCGCGCGAGATGATGTTCGCCCGGGCGGGCGGCCGCGAGGACCTGCGCGCACCGATCCCCTGGCCGGAGCACTCCCCCGCCGAGCTGACCCCCGAAGAACTGCGCCGGGCCCTCACCGGGATCCTCCAGTCGCTGGTCCGGCTGCCGCCGCACGAGACCGCGTACTTCGTCGACCGCGCGCTCGTCTTCCTCACCAGCTGCGACGAGCGGCGCGACGAGCAGTGGGAGCGCACCCCGTGGTGGGAGTTCACCCGGGCCGCCCGGATGTCGAGCGAGTACCAGCGCATCCTCGCCATCGGCGTCACGCGCAACATCGTGGCGACCAAGGCAGAGGAGGCCTCCACCCGTACGGTCGGCACGCTGGGCGAGGCTTTCGTCTTCAACCTGCTGGGGCGCGGCGCGGACGGCCCGCCGGACCGGATCCTGAACCTGCCGACCAACGAGGCCTGGATCGACCCGTGGGAGACCCATCTGCGCTCGCTCGGCGTGGAGTTCAGGATCGGCTGGACGGTGCGCGAGGTCCGGTACGGGGACGGCCGCGTGAGCGGGGTCCTGGTCGAGGACCCGGCCGGCGCCGCGCGGACCGTCACCGCCGACCACTACGTCAGCGCGCTGCCCGTCGAGCACGCCCGCCGCACCTGGAGCCCGGCGCTGCGGGCCGCCGACCCGATGCTCGGGAGGTGCGACCTGCTGGAGACCGACTGGATGACCGGCATCCAGTTCTACCTCACCGAGCGCGCGGCCCTCGTGCACGGACACCTCAACTGCATCGACTCGCCCTGGTCGTTGACCGCGATCCAGCAGGCCGAGCACTGGACCTCGCGCAACTTCCCGGCCGACTACGGGGACGGCACGGCGGTGGACTGCCTGTCGGTGGACATCTCCGAGTGGGACAAACCCGGGATCCTGTACGGGAAGACGGCCAAGGAGTGCACCCGCGAGGAGGTCGCACGCGAGGTGTGGGCGCAGCTGAAGGCCTCGCTCAACGACACCGGGCAGACCCTGCTGTCGGACGGGAAGCTGCACTCGTGGTTCCTGGACCCGGGGGTGGACGGGATCGGCACGCCGCACCCGACCAACCAGGACCAGTTGCTGATCCATCCGACCGGGACCTTCCACAACCGACCGAGCGCGGGGACCCGCATCCCGAACTTCTTCCTCAGCGGGGACTACGTGTCCGTCGACATCGACCTGGCGACGATGGAAGGAGCCAACGCCTCGGCCCGCGCGGCGGTCAACTCCCTCCTGGAACGAGACGGTTCGGCGGCCGGGCGGTGCACGGTGAAACCGCTGTACCGGGCCCCGGAGGTGGAGTCCCTCAAACGGCACGACCTGTGGCGCTACCGGCTGGGCCTGCGGAACGTCTTCGACCTGGGGTGACCCGGCTGGGCTAACGTCGTGGCATGACGACTGCTGCGCCGTTGACGGTAGGCACCTTGCTGCGCACCTGGCGGGAGCGGCGCGCGATCAGCCAGCTGGAGCTGGCGGGCCGCGCCGACTCCTCCTCCCGGCACATCAGCTTCGTGGAGACCGGCCGCTCGCGGCCGAGCGAGGAGATGGTGCTGCGCCTCGCGGACCATCTGGACGTACCGATGCGGGACCGCAACGCCCTCCTGCTGGCGGCCGGTTACGCGCCGCGGTACGCGCACACCCCGCTGGACGACCCCTCGATGGGCGTGCTCCGCGAGGGGCTGGAGCGGCTGCTGACCGGCTACGAGCCGTACCCGGCGCTGGTGGTGGATTCCACGTACGACGTGGTGGCGGCCAACCGGGGGATCATGATGCTGATGGAGGGGCTGCCCGAGCACCTGTTGGCGGGACCGCTGAACGCCATGCGGCTGACCCTGCATCCGGAGGGTCTCGCCCCGCGGATCCGCAACCTGCCCGAGTGGCGGGGTCACCTGCTGGCCCAGATGGAGCGGCAGATCGCACTGGCCCGCTCGGCGCCGCTGCGCGCCCTGTACGAGGAGGTGGCGGCGTATCCGGTGGCCGCGTCGCCGGACCGCCCCGGCGGCGACGGCACCGGCGACGGCACCGGACCGGACGAGGCGGTCCCGTACATCGCGCTCCCCCTGCGGATCGAGCACGACGGACACCTGCTCTCCTTCGTCTCCTCCATCTCGACCTTCAACACGCCGATGGACGTGACCGTCGCCGAGCTGGCCATCGAGACACTGCTCCCGGCCGACCCGGCGACGGCGAAGTACCTGCGGTCACTGATTCCCTGAGCGTGCCCGCGGCGCCAGCCGCTGGAGGAGGGCGACGAGGCTGAGGACGGCCCGGCCCCAGCGGCAGCCCCTGCCCGACTCCGAGCAGCCGGCCGAGGGGCGCCGGGGCCGTGGTGCGCATGCCGCGTCCCCACCTTTTTTGAGACGGACGGCAAGAAAGGTTGGGGGGCACCCTGTTCCGCAACGGAACCGGGGGATAGGCTTCACACAGAGCAACCAGATCGAACCTTCTCTCTACTGACGGAGAAACACCCGGTGCTAGCCGCCGCCCGACCCGACCTCACCGCGGCCCGGGCCCGTGTCGCGGCACTGGCGGAGCGGTGCGGCCGGGACCCGGAGCAGGTGCTCGCGGTGGAGCGCCTCAGCCATCTGTCCGGGGTCGATCCGGCCCGCGTCCCCCGGGTGCTGGCCGGCACCGCCGCCGAGCTCCCGCTGTGCGAGCGGGTGCACCGGCGGTTCCTGCGGCTGCGCGCCACCCGCCGCGACAAACACGGCCGGGAGTGGTCGCTCTCCGCCATCGCCGAGGACTTCGACGCCCCCGGCGCATCCCTCGGCCCGCTCAACGCGGGCACCGGACTGCCCCGGCTCGGCCACGCGGCCGGCGTGCACCGGTTCTTCGGGGTCTACGCCGGCTTCCTGCTCGCCGACAGCAAGAGCGCGGTGGAGCGGGCCCTGGCCACCAGCGGCTCCGGCCCGGGGGGCCGGGCGGACGGCGCCGCGGACGACCTCGAGCGCCTCTCGTACCTCACCGGCATCACCCCGGAGGGCATCCGCCTCACGCTCGACGGCAATCCGCCCGAACTCCCGCTGAAGGAGCAGGTGCGCCGGCGCTTCGAGCACCTGCGCCGCACCCGCCCCCGGGCGGACGGGCAGGCCCACTCCCTCTCAGCCATAGCCGGATCCTTCGACGCGTCGGGCCAGTCGCTGACCCGCCTCGCCCAGGGAGAGGGGCTCCCCAACCTCGCGGCGGCCGCCGGGATCCAGCGGTTCTACGGAGTGGAGAGCGGGTTCCTGCTCGCCGACGACACCGAGGCGCTGGCCGACGCCCTCACCGGGATCGAACGCGACATGCACGCCGCGGAACGGCCCGCCGAGAACCCGATGCTCGCCGTGATGCGGGCGCACGACGTGCGCAGCATCGTCACCCGGGCGGGCCGGCTCTCCCCGGCCGGATGGAAGTCGCTGGCCGACCACCTCGACGATCTGCTGGCGCGGGAGGGACAGTTGGGCCGGCCCGCCGCCGCACCCACCACGCCCTCCGCGCCCGCCCCACGCCGTGCGGGCCACGACGGAACCGCGGGCCGCGCCCCGGACCGTACCGGCGACCACGACCTCACCACCCATGCAGGAACCGCCGAGGGGGAAGCGCGATGAAGACCACACGGGCCATGCGGAAGCTCGGCGACGATCTGCTGGACGCCGCGCACCTGACCCCACCCGCTGAGGCCGCCGACATCCTCGCAGGCCTCTGCGGCGCCTACGCGGGCCTCCGCGGCGGGCGCCCGGTGGAGTTCCGGTTCGCCTCCTTCCCCCCGGACACGGCCAGCGGGCTGTGGCTGGGGATGGACGACCGGGACCTCCTCGTCATCGAGGAGCGGACCCGGCCCGAACACCAGCTCGTGATCGCCTGCCACGAGCTGTGGCACATGGACGAGGGCACCTGCGGCCGCCACGGCCCGGGCATGACCGTGGCCGCCCGGCTGACGGGCCCCCACGGCGGCCTCGCCGAACTGCTGCGCTCCGACCACGGGCTGGGCTCCGTGGTCCGCCAGGCGGCCGCCCGTGCCGACCGGGAGGATCCGGCGGAGATCCGCGCGGAGACCTTCGGACTGCACCTCGGCAAGATCCTCAAGGCGTTCCTTCCACCATCCCGGGAAGAACAGGTCCCCGAAGCGATCGAGCGGATCAAGAGCTCGTTCGGCTGGGGACGTTGAGCACGGTCCCGGTGACCACACCCACCGGCTGACCACCGCCTTCCCCACGCCGCCGCACTTCCTCCGCCGATGCGCCTTCGCACGGCCTGACAGAGAGCACCACACGATGACCCAGTCTTCCCCGCCCCGCCACGCCGTCGTCATCGGCGGCAGTCTGGCCGGCTTGCTCGCGGCAGCAGTCCTCGCCGAGCACACGACGGTCACGATCATCGAAGCGGACACCCTGCCGGACGGCCCCGAGCCGCGCCGCGGACTCCCCCAGGCCCGCCACACCCACCTCCTGTGGTCGGGTGGCGCACGCGCCATCGAGGAGATCCTGCCCGGCATCACCGACGACTGGACCGCCGCCGGCGCCTTCCGCCGGAGCCTGCCCACCGACCTGGTCACCAAGACCGCCCAGGGCTGGCTGCCGCGCCACGACGAGATGCAGTTCAACATCTCCTGCAGCCGCGACCTCCTCGACTCGGTGATCCGCTCCCGCGTCATCGGACTGCCCGGGGTCACCACCCTGCAGCAGACCCGGGTCCGGGCCCTGGAAGGGACGGCCGAACGGATCACCGGGGTCCGGGTGGACACCGACGGTGAGGAGAACCGTCTGGTCACCGCCGATCTCGTGGTCGACGCGAGCGGTCGCGGCTCCCGGGCCCGCGCCTGGCTGCAGGCGCTCGGCGTCAGCGGGCTCAGGGAGGCCCGGGTGGACTCCGGGCTCGTCTACGCGACCCGCATCTTCGAGGCGCCCGAGGGTGCCCACGCCATGGGCTTCCCCATCATCAACGTGCAGTCCGACCCCCGGGTGCCCGTACCCGGCCAGACCGCGACGATCGTCCCGATCGAGAACGGGCAGTGGCAGGCCACCCTGTCCGGCACCCGCGGCGGCCAGCCCACCGCCGACCCCGAGGCCTTCATCCCGTTCGCCAAGGGGGTCCGCGACCCCATCGTCGGCGAGCTCCTCGAGGGCAGGAAGCCGCTGACCGACGTCGCCGTCACCCAGGGCACCGCCAACCGGCGGATCTTCTTCGAGAAGGCCGAACTCCCCGACGGTTTCTTCGCCGCCGGCGACTCGGTCGCCACCTTCAACCCGCTCTACGGCCAGGGCATGACGGTCGCCGCCCAGGGCCTGCTGGCCGTCCGTACGCTGCTGCGCGCCAAGGGACTGGCGCACCCGTCCATCGGCCGCGAGGCGCAGCGGGCCATCGCCCCGCAGGTGGCCGTCGCCTGGGACCTCGCCACGTCCCAGGACATCCTGTACCCGGGTGCCACCGGGATGGAGCCGCGCACCGGGGCCGGACTGCTCAACGCGTACGTCGACCGGCTGATGACGGGCGCCACCACCAAGGAATCGCTCACCGCCGCGCTGCTCCAGGTGATCACCATGAACCGGGCGCCCACGTACTGGGTCCGCCCGGGCGTGGTCTGGGAAGTGCTGCGCGCCTCCGGGCAGGGCGCCCTGAAGGCGGCGCCGCTGACCTCCGCCGAGCGCAGGATCGCGGGCCTGGACCAGGACGGCCCGGCCGCCCCCGCGATCCCCGTCGAGGTCCCGGTGCAGTCCTCCGGCGTCCCCGACGCCTCCCTGCTCTCCGAGGTCGACACCGCGGGCCCCGCCGACCCCATCGGACAGGCGCGGTGATCGAAAGCCTGGTCCTCTACGTGCCGGGCGTGGTGATCGCCACGGCTCTGATCATCAAGGCGCCGACCTTACGAAGGGGCTGGGACCAGCCCCTCATGCGCGCCGTCTGCACCCTGCTAGTCGTGGGCTCCCTCGCCGTGTTCCTCTCGGCTCCCCCGACCATCGTGGCCGTCAACCGGCTCACCGGAGTCGTCAACTTCTCGGCCCCCTTGGTGTACAGCCTGCTCACCGCCTTCTCCGGCGCCTGCATCGTGCTGATCCTGCACTGGAGCGGCAGCCCGACCCCGGGGGTGCTCCGGGCCACCCGACTGACCGTGGTCGCCTACGGAGCCGTGGCGGTGGCGATCGTGGTGCTGTTCGCCATGGGCGACGCTCCGGACGAGCGGCTGCGCGACATGGACACGTACTACGCCAACGCGCCCTGGCTGCGCGAGATGATCGCCTGCTACCTCACGGCGCACACCGTGGGCAGCACGGCGCTCACGGTGCTGTGCTGGAAGTGGCTGCGCCGTCTCGACCCCTCGATGCGTCCGCTGCGCACCGGGCTCGCCCTGCTCATGCTCGGCGGGGCGTTCGACCTGGCGTTCCTCGTCGTGAAGTGGACGGCGGTGGGCGCGCGCTGGAGCGGCCGGAACCTGGACCACCTGTCCACGTACGTCGCGCCTCCCCTGGCCGCCGCCGCGGCCCTGCTGGTGGGCGCCGGGTTCCTCGTGCCGCTGGTCGGCGGTTCGGCGCCCTGGCAGGACTACAGCCGCTACCGGCGGCTGCGGCCGCTCTGGGCGGCGCTGCGCGGGTTCTCCCCGTGCGGGATGCGGCCCGTGCCGCTGACCTGGTGGTCGCCGGTCGGAATCCGGTTGATCCACCGCGAGTCGGTGATCGACGACGGCATCCTGGCCCTCGTGTACTGGTTCGACCCCGCCGTACGCGAAGGGGCGTACGAGGCCGCGCGCGCCCAGGGCCGGCCCGAGGAGGAGGCCTGCCTGGTGGCGGACGCCGCCATGCTCGCGGCCGCCTGCCAGCGCCGGGCGGCGGCCGACCGGGTGGGCGCCTGCGCGGACGAGGCCGGCCCGGGCTGCCCGAACCCGTACCGCCTGGACTCGAGGCCGCTGACCGAGCTGGCCCGGGAGTTCCACGCCTCCCCGATCGTGGCCGAGGCCCGGCGCCGGGCCTCGGCGGTCTGATCCCTCAGGCGGTCGTCAGTGCCGCCCCGCGGCTGCCGGCGGCCTCCGCCGCCTCGCCCGTCAGCACCTTGAGCCGCTTGGTGAAGAGGACCATCACCGCGCCGGCCGCGATCACCAGGGCGCCCTGCCACAGGAAGTTCCAGCTCTGACCGATGACCGCGTCGAGCCGGGGCAGCTGCGCGCCGATCGCGTCCCCGGTGGCGGCCGCGAGGAACCAGACGCCCATCATCTGGTTGGTGAAGGCGCGCGGGGCGAGCTTGGTGGTGACCGACAGGCCGACCGGGCTGAGGCACATCTCGCCCATCACCTGGATGACGTACACGCCCACCAGCCACATCAGCGAGACCTTGACCCCGCTGGAGGCGATGGCCGCGGCGCCCGACATGACCACGAAGGAGGCGCCGGTCAGCAGCAGGGCCAGGCCGAACTTGAACGGGGTGCTCATGTGCTTGCCGCGCCGTACCCAGAAGGCGGCGAAGACCGGGGCCAGAACGATCACGAACAGCGAGGGCAGCGACTGGGTCCAGCTGGCCGGGATGTGCCAGCCCAGCAGGGACAGGTCGGTCTTCTGGGCGGCGAAGAGGTTCAGCTCGTTGCCCATCTGGTCGTAGACCAGCCAGAACAGCGTGGCGGCCAGGAAGAGCCAGACGTAGGCCCGCAGCCGGGTCTTCTCGACCCGGTCGGTCTTGGGGCTGCGGTACATCGAGAGCAGCACGCCGGCCGGTACGACGACGGCGACGATCGTGAGCACGAAGGTGATGTTGTCGATGCTCAGGGCGTGCGAGGCGGCCAGCAGGGTGATCAGCACTGCCGTGAAGACCAGGCCGTACGCGGAGGACCTGCGCATCTTGGCCCGCTCGGCCGGGGTGAGCCCGACCACGGGTTCGGCGCGCAGCTGCTGCGAGAGCCGGCGTCCGCCGACGACGTACTGGACCAGGCCGACGGCCATCCCGACGGCGGCGGCGCCGAAGCCCAGGTGCCAGTTGACCTCTTCGCCGAGGTAGCCGACGACGAGCGGGGCGATGACCGCGCCGAGGTTGATGCCCATGTAGAAGATCGAGTATCCGGCGTCGCGCCGCTGGTCGTCGTCGGCGGCGTACAGCCGGCCGACGAGGGCGGAGATGTTCGGCTTGAGGAGCCCGGTGCCGATGACGATGAGGACCAGGCCGGGCCAGACGAAGACCGGGTTCGGTACGGCCATGAGGGCGTGGCCCGCCATGATGACCAGGCCGCCCCACATGACGGCGCGGCGGGCGCCGAGGAACCGGTCGGCGATCCAGCCTCCGGGCAGCGCCAGCAGCGAGATCATGGCCATGTAGACGCCTTCGACGGCCTCGGCGGTGCCCTCGTGGAGTCCCATGCCGCCGTGGCCGCGGGAGGCGGCGAGGAAGTGCACGAGGATGGCGACCATGCCGTAGAGGCTGAAGCGCTCCCACAGCTCGGCGAGGACGAGGGTGGCGAGTCCGCGCGGGTGGCGCTTCCCGCCCACCGCCACCGCGTCCGCGTCCGGTCCCGAGGTCTTCTGCATATCCATCGATGCGTTCACATATTCATTGCAGCGCTCGCACCGGATGCCCGGATCGGTCTTTCGGCCGTTACCGGGGGAAACGGGAACGCCCCGGGCCCGAGGGCCCGGGGCGTTCGGCCCGCGAAGGCGCGGTCAGAGGTCCGCGAGCGCCAGCCCGGCCTGCGCGGCGGCCGCCTGGACGGTCTGCTCGAGCAGCACCGCGATGGTCATCGGGCCGACTCCGCCCGGCACCGGGGTGATCAGCGAAGCGCGGGCGGCGGCCGACTCGAAGTGGACGTCTCCGACGTTGCCCTCGTTGTAGCCGGCGTCCAGGACCACGGCGCCCGGCTTGATGTCCTCGCCCCGGATGAACTCGGCCTTGCCGACGGCGGCGACCAGCACGTCCGCCTGACGCACGATGGACGGCAGGTCCACGGTGCGCGAGTGGCAGTAGGTGACGGTGGCGTTCTGCTCCAGGAGCAACATCCCGGCCGGCTTGCCCAGGATCGCGCTGCGGCCGACGACCACGGCGTGCTTGCCGGTCAGGTCCACGTCGTAGGCCTCCAGCAGCCGCATGATGCCGCCGGGGGTGCAGGAGACGAAGCCCGGCAGTCCGAAGCCCATGGCGGCGAAGGAGTGCATGGTGACCCCGTCGACGTCCTTGCCGGGGGCGATGGCCTCGAAGGCGGCCCGCTCGTCGATGTGGTGCGGGACGGGGTGCTGGAGCAGGATCCCGCTGATCTCGGGGTCCTCGGAGAGCGCGGTCAGGGTGGCGACCAGCTCCTGCGTCGTCGTCGCGGCCGGCAGCTCGACGTGGCGGGAGGTGATCCCGGCCTTGGCGCAGCGGTTCTGCTTCATCTTCACGTAGGTGACGGACGCGGGGTCCTCGCCGACCAGCACGGTCGCGAGACAGGGCGCGGTACCCGTGCGCTCGGTGATCTTCGCGGCGTAGCCGGCGGTCCGCTCCGAGATGCGGCGGGCGAGGGCGGTGCCGTCCATGAGCCGGGCGGTCTGTTCCTGAACGGCCGGTTCCTGAACGGTCTGTGCCTGAACGGCCTGTGCCTGAACGGTCTGGGCAGTCGTCATGGGGTCTCCTGAGCGTCGCTGCGGGATCGCGGTTCGCCCAGGCGCGCGGCAGTCGACGTACGGGAGCACGCCGGGCCGCTCCCCGGTGGTGATCCACCCGAACGCCAGTCACGGCCCGCCGCCCAGTGTAGGCGA
Source organism: Streptomyces sp. NBC_00435 (assembly GCF_036014235.1). Classification (GTDB taxonomy): domain Bacteria; phylum Actinomycetota; class Actinomycetes; order Streptomycetales; family Streptomycetaceae; genus Streptomyces. The sequence goes on along the minus strand of NZ_CP107924.1, from coordinate 6,758,333 downwards.
ACGCCCGGAGACCCCCGAGACCCCGGGGATCCGGCGACCCGGCGACCCCGGCGGGGCCCGGCAGTCCCCGCGGCCCCCGGGCCCGGCAATCCGGTGGATGACCGGCGCCCGGCCTGGGACGATCGAGACATGACGCGCACATTCGACCACCTCGTCGCGGAAGCCGAGTCCGTCTCGGTGGACGGCTGGGACTTCTCCTGGCTCGACGGCCGCGCCACCGAGCAGCGCCCCTCCTGGGGCTACCAGCGCCTCCTGGGGGAGCGTCTGGCGCGGGCCCGCTCCGCGCTGGACATCCAGACCGGCGGCGGCGAGGTCCTCGCCGGATCCGGGCCCCTGCCAGCGCTGACGGTGGCCACCGAGTCCTGGCCGCCGAACATCGCCAGGGCGACCCGACTGCTGCACCCGCTCGGCGCGGTGGTGGTCGCGGACGCCGACGAGCCGCCGCTGCCCTTCGGCGACGAGGCCTTCGACCTCGTCACCAGCCGGCATCCGGTGACGATCTGGTGGGAGGAGATCGCGCGGGTGCTGCGGCCCGGCGGCACCTACCTGTCCCAGCAGGTCGGTCCGGCGAGCGTCTTCGAGCTCGTCGAGTACTTCCTGGGCCCGCAGCCGGAGGCGGTCCGGCGCGGCCGGCACCCCGACGACGCGGTCGCCGAGGCCACGAAGGCGGGACTGGAGGTGGTCGATCTGCGCTCGGAACGGCTGCGGACCGAGTTCAACGACATCGGAGCCGTGATCTACTTTCTACGGAAGGTGATCTGGATGGTGCCGGGCTTCACGGTCGGGCAGCATCGGGACCGGTTGCGCGAGCTGCACGAACAGATCGAGCACGAAGGCCCGTTCGTCGCGCACACCGCCCGATTCCTCATCGAGGCCCGCAAAACGGGCTGACAAAAAGGGCGGACGCGACCACCACCGATCGGTTGCCCGGTCACAGCGTGGCGCAGGTCACTCAATTCAGCGCGTAACGAATCTACTCGGGCATGCGATGAACCGACAGGTGTCCTCGTGCGGCCCGGAATACAGACCCCCCTCGGGTCTGTTTCCCAAGTTCGCGCGATGATGTCCCGCCACCCCTTATCTGTTCGCAACGAGAGGCTCCTTGTGTCGCTCAGCCCGTCCCGTACGTTCCCCACGGAGATCGCCGAATCCGAGGCCCTGGTCGCGCTTGTCGAGCGCGGCCGCGAGCAGGGTCACATCAACGGTGATGACGTGCGACAGGCCTTCGAGGCCGGCCGCATCCCGGTGGACCAGTGGAAGCGGGTCCTGCGCAGCCTGAACCAGGTCCTGGACGAGGAGGGCGTCGCGCTGCACGTCAGCGCCGCGCCCGCCACGAAGACTGCCGCCAAGAAGCCGCGCAAGGCGGCCGCCGCCCCGGCGCGTGCCGTCACCAAGAAGGCTGCCGCGCCGCCGCGCCTCATCGGTGCGCGCAAGACGGCGGCCCCCGCCACCGCCGCGGCGATATCCGACCCGTCGGCCTCCGGGACCGAGGAGGAGGTGGCGGCCGAGGCCGCCGCCGCGCCGAAGAAGCGGACGGTCAAGAAGACCGCCGCGAAGAAGACCGCGGTCAAGAAGACGGCCGCCACGAAGAAGACCGGCAAGGACGGCGACGAGGCCGAGCCGCCCGTGGCCGAGGGCGAGGACTGGGCGGCCGAGGACCTCGACGAGGGCGACGAGAAGGAGACGCCCAAGACGGGCGGCAGCGCGGGCTTCGTCCTGTCCGACGACGACGAGGACGACGCCCCGGCGCAGACGGTCATGGTCGCCGGCGCCACCGCCGACCCCGTCAAGGACTACCTCAAGCTCATCGGCAAGGTGCCGCTGCTCAACGCCGAGCAGGAGGTGGAGCTGGCCAAGCGCATCGAGGCCGGCCTCTTCTCCGAGTACAAGCTCGAAGAGGAGGAGGACCACAAGCCCGCGTTCAAGCGCGAGCTGGAGATCCTCGTCGAGGACGGCCGCCGGGCGAAGAACCACCTGCTGGAGGCCAACCTCCGCCTCGTGGTCTCCCTCGCCAAGCGCTACACCGGCCGCGGCATGCTCTTCCTGGACCTGATCCAGGAGGGCAACGTCGGTCTGATCCGCGCCGTGGAGAAGTTCGACTACACCAAGGGCTTCAAGTTCTCCACGTACGCCACCTGGTGGATCCGGCAGGCGATCACGCGTGCCATGGCCGACCAGTCGCGCACCATCCGCATCCCCGTCCACATGGTCGAGATCATCAACAAGCTGGCCCGCGTCCAGCGCCAGATGCTCCAGGACCTCGGTCGGGAGCCCACTCCGGAGGAGCTGGGCAAGGAACTCGACATGACCCCCGAGAAGGTCATCGAGGTCCAGAAGTACGGCCGCGAGCCGATCTCCCTGCACACCCCGCTGGGCGAGGAGGGCGACAGCGAGTTCGGTGACCTCATCGAGGACTCCGAGGCGGTCGTGCCGGCCGACGCGGTCTCCTTCACCTTCCTCCAGGAGCAGCTCCAGTCGATCCTGGGGACGCTCTCGGAGCGCGAGGCGGGCGTGGTCTCCATGCGCTACGGCCTCAACGACGGCCAGCCGAAGACCCTCGACGAGATCGGCCGCGTGTACGGGGTCACCCGTGAGCGCATCCGCCAGATCGAGTCGAAGACCATGTCCAAGCTCCGTCACCCGTCGCGCTCGCAGGTGCTGCGCGACTACCTCGACTGAGTCGGCCTTCGCACAGTGCCCCTGTCCCCGCCGAGCGGCGGGGACAGGGGCACTGTCGTCACGGGACCGCTCAGAGGTGCCCCGGCATGCCGTCGGCGCGCCCCGTGGACGACGGGGCGATCCACTGGGCGGGGCGCCGGACGAGGAAGCGCTGGGCCGCCGGGTACTGGATCTTCTCGCGGCGGTCGAACGACACGGAGACGCCGCTCCGGTTCCACGTGACAGCCGTGACAAGCAGTACGTGGTCCTCGTACAAGACCTCGTCGCCCTTGGCCAGCTGCTGGGCGATCTTCACGAAGGTGCGGTACCCCTGCGGAGGAGGTGTCCTGTCCATGAGGGCCTCCACTACGTCCGGTGCATTCCCCCAGTGTCGCCGGATCCTCCCCGCGCGGCGCGCTCAGACCAGCCGGAAGACCGGTCCGCGGGGCGTGAACGGCAGGGAGGCGCCCTGCGGGACCAGGAAGGCGTGCTCGCGCCGGAGCGGGCGGGAAGTCCTCCGCAGTTCGGGGAGCTGGGCGGTCCTTGCGTACGCGTGCGGGGTGTTCCGGGACCTACGTCGCGGGCCGGAGGGCCGCGCGCCGCTTCCGGGCGGACATCACCGCGTGGACGAGGACGCCCCCGAACAGGAACAGGACCCCCTGGTAGACGGCCGCGTAGCCGGAGCCCGCGACCAGCCACATGGAGAAGGCGAAGGCCAGGCACGCCAGGACGGCGTCGCGGACCAGCCGGCCCCGGTGCACGCGCCCGGACTGCCCGGAGGTGAGGAAGTAGATCTGGGCGGCGGTGGAGAGCAGGTACGGGACGGTGGCGGTGAAGGTGGCGATCAGGACCAGGGCCTCGAAGACCCCGTCGGAGCCGGCCGTGTAGTTGTAGAGGGTCAGGGCCGAGGCGAGGACCACCGTGACGATCACGCCGACCACCGGGACCCCGCGCCGCTTCGTCCGGAAGGCCTTCGGGAAGAGGCCGTCCTTCGCGGCGGCGTACGGGGTCTGCGCGCTGAGCAGGGTCCAGCCGTTCAGGGCGCCGACCATCGAGACGACGGCGGCGCAGGCGACGAGCGTGCCGCCCCAGGTACCTCCGAACATGGCGTCGACCGCATCGCTGAAGGGGGCGGTGGAGTCGACCAGGTCCTCGTGCGCGACGAGGCCGAAGACGGCGAGGGTACCGAGGAGGTAGACGACGGCCGCGCCGGCCGTACCGAGGATGGTGGCCCGGCCGACGTTGCGGGCGGGGTCGCGGACCTCGCCCGCGCTGACGGCGGCCGATTCGACGCCGAGGTAGCTGAAGAGCAGGATCGCGGCGGCGGCGGAGACGGCGCCGACCGGGTTCTGGCCGGTGGCCCGGAACGGGCCGAGGTTGGCGGGGTCGAAGAAGAACAGCCCGCCGACGGCGACCAGCAGCAGCGGGGCGAACTTCAGCACGGTGGAGATCAGCTGGACCTGGCCCACGTACCAGGTGCCGGCCAGGTTGGCGAGCGCGGGCAGCCACTGCACGGTGAGGGCGGCCAGGCACATGGACCACTTGTGCGCGCCCACGGCGGGGAAGAGCACGCAGAGGTAGCCGACCGAGGCCACGGCGAGGGCCGCGTTGGAGACCCAGGTGGTGATCCAGTAGCTCCAGGCGGCGAGGAATCCGGCGAAGTCGCCGAAGGCCGCGCGGGCGTAGACGTACGGGCCGCCGGTCTGCGGATGGCGTTCGGCGAGTCGGCCGAAGACCAGCGCGAGCGTGATCGCGCCGGCGGTGAGCACGGCGAAGGCGACGAGGCTGATGGTGCCGAAGGGGGCCACCGAGGCGGGGAGCAGGAAGATGCCGCCGCCGATGATGTTGCCCATGACCAGGCAGGTCGCGATCGGCAGGCCGAAGCGGCGGGCGTGCGGGGTCGCTGCCGCTCCGGTGGTCCTGGGGGGTGCTTCGGGGGATACGGCGGGGGTGGTGCTCACAGGTCGCGGGCCTCGGGTGTTTCACATGCTGGACAGGTCGACACATGCTCAGGTATCGCCGAGGTGGCACCAAATCAGCGGATTTCATCCTGTACGGCCGCACGGCGGAGGAAGGTCTTGCGTCGGTGCGGCGCTCCCACCGGGGATTCTCCACCGCGAGCGAGTACGGGGGGCCGCGGCAGCCGGGTGCCTAGGGCTCCTGCGGGGGCGGGTCGACCGGTGCCACCGGTGCCACCGGTGCCGGTGTCCCCAGAGACGTCGACGGCGGTGGCGTCGGGACCGGGATCTGGGGGCCGTCCGCTTCGGTGAGCCAGCGGCGCAGCACCTCGTGCACGGCCTCCGCGCCCACCAGCTCACCGCCCGGCCCGGACACCGGATCGGACAGCTCCACCGGCCACATCAGGAACGGGTGCCCCTGCTCCCCGCCCAGGCCGCCGTGGGAGCCGATCTGTTCCTCGAAGGCGTGCACGGCGCCCGTTCCTGGGTCGTACGCCGAGTTCACCATCACGTCGGCCACGTGCGGGAAGGTGTCGGTCCGCCGCACCGCCTGCGCCGCGCCCGGCCCGAAGCGCGCCAACAGTTCCTCCGCCGCGCCCGGCTCGTCCAGCCGCGCCTCGACCCCGGCCGGCCCCAGCACCACCCCGTCGACCAGCAGGAACCCGACCCCGGGATGGTTCGCCAGGGTCGGCAGCAGCGCCGGGTGCGCCCGCTCGATCCGCTCCCGCGAGGCCCGCCCGGGCAGGTCCGGGAAGGAGATCAGCCCCAGGTTGCCCGAAGCCAGCACCACCGGGTCCGGGCCCGCCGGGGGGTGCGCCTCCTCGGCCTCCTCCTCGACCGGCCGGTGCAGGGCGGCCCGTACGGCGGCACGCGCCTCGGCCCCGCTGTGGGTACGGCCGGCCCGCCGGGACACCGGTAGCCCGCAGCCCGCGCGGACCAGGTCCTTCAGGGTGAGCCCGTACCGCGCCAGGAAGGTCTCCCCCGGGCTCTGTCCGTGGTCCGAGAGCAGCACGATCCGGTACTCCCGGGGCGCGTGTTCGGCGACCCGCGCGATGAGGGCGAGGCTGCGGTCGAGCCGGGCGAGCACCTGCTCGGTGTCCCGGGCGCGCGGGCCCGAGTGGTGGGCGACCTCGTCGTAGGCGACCAGGTCCGCGTAGACCGCGGCGCGCCCGGCCAGCATGTCGCCGATCACCGCCGCCACCACGACGTCGCGCTCCACCACCGTCGCGAAGGCCCGGATCAGCGGGTAGAGCCCGCCGCGCGCGACGCGCGGCCGGTCCCCGCGCGCACGGCCGCGCAGGGACTGGGTGATCTCGCGGCCCACCTCGGCGACGAAGGAGAGCGCGGTGCGGACGGCGTTGGCCGGGTCGGAGAAGTACGCGAAGTAGCCGGCGCGGGAGCGGTTGTCCGGGCCCCGCCGGGCGGAGACCGACAGGACGAGGGCGAGCTGGTCGGCGCCGCCGCTGAAGAGGTTGCCGCGGCTGGCGCCGTCGAGGGTGAGCAGTCCGCCGTCCCGGGTGCGTTCGACCGCGCGCCGCTGGAGCTCGGCGGCGCTGGTGGGCCGGTTGCACACCACCACCTCGCCGGTGTCCTTCTCGTACCAGCGGAAGGCCGGGACGTCGAAGTTGGAGCCGTGCAGGATCCCGAGCTGGCTGGCGCCGGTCTGGCTGGACCAGTCGGTCCGCCAGGAGGTGATGCGGTGGGTGCGGTCGAGCCAGTCGGCCACCGTCGGCATCAGACCGCTGCCCGCCGCGTGCCGCAGCACCTCGTACCCGACCCCGTCGAGCTGCAGGAACACCAGGCCGGGCACGCATTCGCCGGCGCCCGGCATCCCTTCGCGGCGCTGGCGGCGCCGGCGGCGGTCGGCCAGCCGGTACAGCCGGCGCCGGTAGGCCTCGTCGTCCCGTACGGCGAGCGCGGTGGAGGTCGCGGAGGCGACGGCGGACATCACGGCGGCGACCACCACGGCCGTTTCCGGGGCCACTTCGCCGCGGCCGGCCGGGATCAGGCTGAGGGCTATCAGCAGCAGGGAGCCGTTGAGGAAGAACACGAGCAGGCCGAGCACCAGGGCCGGTACGAGCAGCAGGGCACGGACGAGAACCGGCCAGACCAGTGCGCTCAGCAGCCCGAAGGCCCCGGCGCCGAGGGCTGCCGTCAGCCCGATCTGCGTGATGCTGTCGTTGTCGCCGCCGCCCTGGAGCCGGAAGTCGGGGAGGACGCCGGCCAGGGCGAGCATCGTGAGGGTGGACACCGCCCAGACCAGGACCACCCGCACCAGGGCGCCGCCCGCACTCCGCCACCGGCCTCGCAGCACGCCGAACCCGCCTCACCACCATGGCCCGCACCGCGTCGACGAGCCCCCGACCCACGGTGTCCAGGCTCGCACAGGGGCGCCCGGACGGCCGGGTGACACGGGTGGCGGATATGCGTACGGAAGGCGGCGGGCCGCTACGTGCCGTCGTAGCCGGCGGTCGGCATGGAGAGCCGGCGGTGCACCTCGGCCTTCATCGCGGAGGTGTAGTGGGGCTCTTGGAGACCGGCGGTTTCCAGCCGTACCCCGCGCCGCTCGCACTCGGCGTTGAACTCGTCCACGGAACGCAACGCGCGGGTCAGGACCCGGTGGTTGGCCGTGACGAACAGGTCGATACGGCCGGCGTCGATGTCGTTCCAGAGTCCGCAGTGGTCGGCGCGCAGTCCGTAGACGAACAGCTCCCGGGTCACGACGTAGCCCCGGTCGGCGGCCCAGCGGGCGCACATGGCGTGCTGGCTCCGGGTGTCGACGGCGAAGGGATCGACGTCCAGATCCTCCAGCGGGGCCAGGCTGGCGATCGCGGCCACGCGCAGCTCATCCATGCCGCCCGACCCTACTCCGATCCGCCGCCGGGGAGGAGGGGGCGTGGGGGCCCGGTTCCGGGCGGTTTCGGCGGGCAGCCTTTAGGCTCGACAGGACCCGTGACGGGGACGAGGGAGGGGATCAGGGGCCGGTGGAGATCACCTGGTGGGGCCACGCCACGTGCACGGTCGAGGACTCCGGTGTCCGGCTGCTGACGGATCCGCTCTTCGCGCGCCGGCTCGCGCACCTGCGGCGCCGGCGCGGGGCGGTGCCCCCGCCGGAGGCGGCGGTGGCCGACGCGGTGCTCGTCTCGCACCTGCACGCCGACCACCTGCACCTGCCCTCGCTGGCACGGCTCGCGCCCGGGACCCGGCTGCTCGTGCCGCGCGGGGCGCCGGGGGCGGTGCCGGGGCTGGCGCGGATGGCGCGCACCCGGGGTCTGGAGGTCACCGAGATGACGCCGGGTGACGTGGTCGCCGCGGGGGACGGTGTACGGGTACGGGCGGTCAGCGCGCGGCACGACGGCCGCCGGCTGCCGGTCGGCCCCCAGCGGGCGCCCGCGCTCGGGTACGTGATCGAGGGCTCGGCCCGCACCTACTTCGCCGGGGACACCGGGCTGTTCGACGCGATGGCCGGCGAGGTCGGGCCGGTGGACGTGGCGCTGCTGCCCGTGGGCGGCTGGGGGCCGTACCTGGGCCCCGGGCACCTGGACGCGGCGGGCGCGGCGCGGGCGCTGGCCCTGCTGGCGCCGGCGGCGGCTGTTCCGGTGCACTGGGGGACGTACTGGCCGATCGGGATGGACGCGGTGCGGCCGCACGAGTTCCACGCGCCGGGCGAGGAGTTCGTCCGGTGCGCGCGACGGGAGGCACCGAAGGTGACGGTACGGGTGCCCGCGCACGGCGAGCGGGTGCGGCTGCCGTGACGATGCCCTCGGCGGCCTCCGCCCTGCTGCGGCTGGCGGAGGCGGCCGGCCAGGCCCCGCCCGAGTCCACCCAGCAGGCGGTCGGCTACCCGACCCTGTTCGTGCTGGTGGCGCTGGGTGCGCTGGTGCCCGTCATCCCGACGGGCGCGCTGGTCAGTACGGCGGCGGTGGTGGCGTTGCACCAGGACTCGCTGCCGTTCGGCCTGCTGCTGGTGTTCGGGGTGTCCGCGCTGGCCGCGTTCGCCGGGGACCTGGCGCTGTACTGGCTGGGCCGGCGCGGGGTGCGCTCGCGGGGCGGCTCCCGGTGGCTGGAAGCCCTGCGCCGCCGGGCCAGCCCCGAACGCCTCGCGCAGGCGCAGCGGAAGCTGGACGAGCACGGCGTCCTGGTCCTGGTGGTCTCCCGCCTGGTGCCGGCCGGCCGCATCCCGGTGATGCTGGCCTGCCTCCTCGCGGAGCTCCCCCTGCGCCGTTTCGCCCGCGGCGACGCCCCCGCCTGCCTGGCCTGGGCGGCCACTTACGGCCTGATCGGCATCCTGGGCGGCTCGCTCTTCTCGGAGCCCTGGAAGGGCGTGGTCCTGGCGGTGGCCCTCACCCTGGTCATCAGCACGGCCCCGACGCTCTGGCGCCGCCGCCGCTGACCTGGCCGGTCGGGGAGCCGGATGCGGGTCCGGGCGCCGCTGCCGGGGGCGGCCCCCGGACCCCCGCGGGGGGGGTCTACAGCGCACGGGAGGCGCCGATCGGGAGGTCCCAGAGGCGGTCGCGGGGGAGGCCGGTGCGGGCCCAGGCCGCGCGGACCCGCTGGAGCGGTTCCATGACGGGCTCCGCGGAGAGCGCGAAGGTCCCCCAGTGCATGGGGGCCATCCGCCGGGCTCCGAGGTCCAGACAGGCCTGCACGGCCTCCTCCGGATCCGCGTGGACGTCCCGCAGCCACCACCGCGGCGCGTACGCGCCGATCGGGAGCAGCGCGAGGTCGATACCGGGGTACCGCCGCCCGATCTCCCCGAACCAGTGGCCGTAGCCGGTGTCGCCCGCGAAGTAGACCCGCTTCGGCACCTCCCCCCGCGCATCGGTGAGGATCCACCCGCCCCACAGCGTGCGGCACGCGTCGAGCAGCGACCGCTTCGACCAGTGGTGCGCCGGAACGAAGTCGAACCGTACGCCGCCCAGTTCGGCCGATTCCCACCAGTCGAGTTCGGTGACCCGGGTGAAGCCCCGGCGCCGGCACCAGCGGGCGAGCCCGGCCGGGACGAAGAGGGGCGTCCGGCGCGGGAGCCGCTTGAGGGTGGGGGCGTCGAGGTGGTCGTAGTGGTTGTGGCTGATCACCACGGCGTCGACGGGCGGCAGTTCCTCCCACCGCACCCCGACGGGGGTCATCCGCGCGGGCGTGCCGAGGATCCGGCGGGACCAGACGGGGTCGGTCAGTACGGTCAGCCCGCCGGTCCGCAGGATCCAGCTGGCGTGCCCGGCCCAGGTGACGGACACCGTCCCGGGGGCCACCGCGGGCAGCGGGGCGGGCTCGTACGGGAGGTCCGGGATGCCGCGCAGCCCCGCGGGGTCGGGCCGGAAGGCGCCCTCCCGGGCGAGGCGGGCGAACGCCCGGAGCCCCGGAAGCGGGGTGGTCAGCCGGTCCGCGAAGGAGCGCGGCCACAGCCGGTGCTCGCCGAGCGGCCGCGCCCCCGCGGGAGCCTGCGCCGGCCGCACCGGCACCTGCCGTACGGCGCCGACCTCGGCAGCGGCGGCGGGGGCGTCCGGGGCGGGGGCCTCGGGGGCGGGGGCCTCCGGGGCGTCCGTCTGATCCCTCATCGAGAAGTCTCCGTATCAGTCGGACAGTCCGGCGAGGACCGACCGGAGCCGGTCCAGCGAGGCCCGTACGTGGGGCAGTTCGAGGGGGTCGCCCGCGGTGAGCGCGGCGAGCTGTTCCTCCCTGGTGGCTCCGAGCAGCGGTCCGGTCGACAGCCGGACCCGCAGGGCGACCGGCTCGTCGGCGAACCGCTGCCCGCCGGGCGTCGGCGCGCCGAGCCGCCCGCCCAGCCAGTCCTCCAGCTCCATGGCGTCGCCGACCCCCTGGCGGGCGAGGCCCGCGCGCAGCGGTGTCAGGTCGGCGTAGAGGTGCCGGCCCGCCTGCGGGGGCCGGGCGAGCGCCCCGACGGCCAGCAGTTCGCGGTGCGCGGCGGCGGCCACCGCACCGTGCAGGGCGGCTGCCGCGGCGGCCCGTCCGGCGACGGCGGGGGGCTCGTCGAGGGCGTGCGCGGCGGCCCCGGCGACCGGTCCCGCGACGGACCCGCCCGTGGCGGTGAGGACGTCCAGGGTCCGGGCCCGCAGCCACGTGCCGTGCGGGGTGCCGGGGAAGCGGAGGACGGCGGCGGGCCAACCGGCGGGCAGCAGGGCCCCGGAGAGGTCCAGGAGCACGGCGGTCTCGTCCGGCAGCATCTCGGCGGGGCTGAGGACGACGAGGGTGTCGTGCGCGCCACGGGTGTCGCGGGGGCCCTGGAGGGCGCGGGAGCCAGGGGAACCCTGGAGCCCCTGGGAACCGGGGCCCGGCCGGTGCACGGTGTCGCGCCAGGTCTCGTCGCTGACGACGAACAGCCCGGCCGAAGCGGCGGCCTCGCAGGCCTCCCGCAGCAGCTCGGGCGTCGGGACGGTCGCCGTCGGGTCGTCGGCCACGGACAGCAGCAGCACGCGCGGGTCGCCGCCCTCGGCACGCACCCGGCGCACGGTCTCCAGCAGGGCGTACGGATCGGGTACGCCACCGCACTCGGCCGGGGTCGGGACGTGGTAGGCCCGCCGTCCCAGCAGCCGGACCTGCGGGGTCCACCACGCGGGGCACGGCCTGGGCAGCATGACGTCGCCGCCGTACGCGCCGAGCAGCGCGAGCAGCAGCGCGGGCGCGCCGGGTCCGGTCGCCACCTGGTCGGGGTCGGTCGGCAGCCCGCGCCGGGCCCAGTGCCGGGCCGCGGCGGCCCGTACGGGCACTCCCCCACCCGGGGGTTCGGGGGCGGAACGCCAGGCGGCCGCCGCCAGGACGGTGGTGAGCTCGGGCAGGACGGGCAGGCCCGGCTGGGGCGCGGGCGGACCGTAGCGGACCGGGCCGCGGCCCTCGGCCGTCGTGCGCTGGATCCCCGACACCGCGCGCCACCTCTTCCTGCCGTCCCGCGCTCACCGACCATGCCTTTATACGGTTATTTGCCCCATGTCGCCCGTTGTCGCCGCTGCGGCCTCAGCCACTCCTCCCCAGCAGTCCGAGCAGTCTGGTCTGAGCGTTCGCCCCGGCCGGCACCTCCAGCGGGGCGGCGTACATGCCGCTCGCGGCCAGGCCGTCCGCGTAGGGCATGACCTCCTTGATGGAGAACTCGACGAGGCCGTCCGGCAGCCGGTCGTCGGCGCCGATGGCCCGCGCCAGGTCCCAGCTGTGGACGACGCAGTCGGCGGTCAGTTCCGAGCAGTACGCCGAGCCGAGCGCGGGCCCGTACGAGAGCAGGACGGTCCGTTCCATCGCCCCGGGGATCTCGAAGGCGGTGTGCGCGGCGGCCGAGGCCTCGTCCCAGGCCGCGCCCGGATCCGTGCCGAGGACGTCGCCGTTGAAGGTGCCGCCGATGTCCTCGACGGTGCGCCCGTCGGTGACCAGGGGCGGTATCCACAGCTGTTCGGCGGTGACGTGGTTGACCAGGTCGCGCACGCTCCATTCGCCGCAGGGCGTCGGCGCGTCCCACTGGGCGTCCGAGACCGCGTGCACGTACTGACCGAAGAGCGTCAGCGCCTCGGCGTGCCGGTCGAGCAGCGGGTCCGGCATCGGTCTCACCGTCCTTGGCCAGGGTCGTACCCTCCCCCGCGTCCCCCGGATCCCACTGTCCTCGCACCTGCTCCGCCCTGCCACCGACCCCGCCAATCCCCTTGTCACACAAGGGTGGCGTCCACATGTCAAAACGCATATCTCAGATGACGAACTGATCCTTTACGGTGGCACCAACGCTCGACAGCACTTCCGGCAGCACTTCGACGAAGAAGGAGCCAGGTCCCATGAACGCCACGAACGCCCCGCACGAGACCGCCGTCTACACCCACGGACACCACGAGTCGGTGCTGCGCTCGCACCGCTGGCGCACCGCCCGGAACTCCGCCGCGTACCTGATCGGCGAGCTGCGGCCGGGGATGGCCGTGCTGGACGTGGGCTGCGGTCCGGGCACCATCACGGCGGACCTGGCGGAGCTGGTGGGGCCGGACGGCCGGGTCACGGCGGTGGACGCGGCGCCGGACGTGATCGAGCAGGCCTCCGCGCACGCGGAGGAACGGGGCCTGACCAACATCCGGTTCGCCGCGGCCGACGTCCACGCACTGGACTTCCCGGACGACTCCTTCGACGTGGTCCACGCCCACCAGGTGCTGCAGCACGTGGGCGACCCGGTCCAGGCGCTGCGCGAGATGCGCCGCGTGTGCCGGCCGGGCGGGATCGTGGCGGCACGGGACGCGGACTACGCGGCGATGACCTGGTACCCGCGGACCCAGGGGCTGGAGGAGTGGCTGGACCTGTACCGGCGGGTCGCCCGCGCCAACGGCGGGGAGCCGGACGCCGGACGCCGCCTGCGCGGCTGGGCGCGGGCGGCGGGCTTCACCGACACCACCTGTACGGCGACCTCGTGGTGCTACGCGACCGCGGAGGAGGCGGCATGGTGGTCGGCGCTGTGGGCGGACCGCACGACCACCTCGGCCTACGCGGGGATCGCGACCGGCGGCGGCCACGCGACGGAGGCGGAGCTGGCGGGCATCGCGGACGCGTGGCGCACGTGGGGCGCGGCCCCCGACGCGTGGTTCTCGGTCCTGAACGGCGAGATCGTCGCCCGCGCCTGACCCCCGCAGATGCACCCGCCCTGCGCACCACCCGCCCTGCGGACCACCCGCCCGTGGAAACGGCCCGCCCCCGTGGGACGGCCCGCCCCCGCTACGGGCTCACGAGGCCGCGGACGGGAAGCAGCTCGGGCCGCTTCGCCGTGCGGCCGTCGCCGGAGGAGCGCCCGCGCAGCCGCCGGCCGATCCAGGGCCCGGCGAAGCCGAGGGCCCACCGGACCTCCCCGGCGACGCCCCGCAGGCCGGCCGGGGCGACCGGCGGCGGGCCGGGCAGCGGGCGGGTCCAGGAGTCGTCGCTGCCGGGCAGCCCCAGGGCGTGCGCGACACCGGCGGCGATCATGGCGTGGCCGAGCGGCGCGGCGTGCAGCCGGTCCGCGCTCCACATCCGGGGATCGGTGCACGCCTCGTACCGGGCGAAGTCGGCGACGGCCACCCCGTGCTGCCCCGCGGCCTGCCGTATCCGCTCGTTGAGCGCGTCGACGCGCGGGGCCGCGCCCCGGGCGAGCGGCACGAGCTTCGCGATGTCGGGGAAGGTGACGGTGGCGACGCGGGCGCCCTGGGCGGTGAGCGCGGCGAACATGGCCTCCAGATGCCCGGCGACCTCGTCGGCGTCGAACCGGGGGCGCAGCACGTCGTTGACCCCGGCGACGACGGTGGCCAGGTCGGGGCGGAGCGCGAGGGCCGGCCCCAGCTGCCCCTCGCGCACGCCCGCCGCGAGACGGCCCCGTACGGCCAGGTTGGCGTACCGGACGTCGGGGTCGTACGCCGCCACCAGCTCCGCGAACCGGTCCGCGCACCCGCGCAGCCCGGTGCGGTCGTCACCGTCGCCGACGCCCTCGGTCTGGCTGTCGCCGAGGGCCACGTAGCGTGTCCCGCGGCCCTGGTCACTCTCGTCACTGGGCACGGGATGCCCGCCTCTCGTTCAGGATGGTCGTGGTGCGCACGTACCAGGCGCGGTTGGCCCGCTCGAACTCCAGGCCGCGCAGGCAGGTGAGGTAGGGGCCGATCCGTGCGCCGTGGCGCAGGAACTCCTCCTCGGTCCGCTCGCCGCGCATCTTGCGCAGCAGCGCCTCGAACAGCTCGGTCTTGGCCTCGGCGAAGGCGATCCGCTCCGCGAGCTGCGCGATCAGCGCCCGCGTGTCGACGTGGTCGGCGGCCTGGACCTTCACGAGCAGGTCGTCGCGGATGACGGAGGGCTTGGTGGTAGCGGCCGTGAAGCGCTCCAGCTCGGCCAGTCCGGCGTCGGTCACCCGGAACAGCCGCTTGTTGGGGCGGGTGTCCTGGACGACCTCCCGGCCCTCGGTGAGCCCTTCCCGCTCCAGCTTGGCCAGCTCCGTGTAGAGCTGCTGCGGCAGCGCGTGCCAGAAGTTGGCCACACCCGTGCCGAAGGCCTTCGCCAGCTGGTAGCCGCTCAGCTCCTCGTCGAGCAGCGCCGCCAGTACGGCGTGTCGCAGAGCCATCGGTCCACCTCCTCCGTGCGCGACGTCGTCTTCTCAGGAACGCCTGGCCATGATAGTCAAGAACTTGAATAATCACATCGATGACTGTCCAGTGACCTGACCCCGCACCGAGACCAGGAGCCGTCATGAGCACCGCAGACCGATTCCGTGCCGCCGTCGCCAGCCACGACCTCGCCGCCCTGGACGCCCTGTTCACCGAGGACGTCCGGCTCAACAGCCCGGTGAAGTCGAAGCCCTTCGAGGGCAAGGCCCCGGTGCTGGCTCTCTTCCGCGTCCTCCTGCGCACCTTCGAGGACTTCCGCTACGTCGGCCACTTCGAGGGCAGCGTCGAGGACGCCGCCGACGGCGCCGAGGGCCCCGCGACGGTCCTGCCGTTCCGGACCGTCGTGAACGGCCGCCAGGTGCACGGCATCGACATGCTGTACCTCGCCCCGGGGGACGCGACGGCCCCGGACGGACGGATCAAGGAGATCACCGTGATGATCCGCCCCCAGACGGCGGTCGTCACCGTCGGCGAGGCGGTCCTCGCCGGCCTGATCGCCGATGGCCTGGTGACCGGCTGACGTCGACCGCGCCTGGCGCGGGATCCGGGGACCGGGATCTGGGGACCGGGGACCGGGGACCGGGGCATCGGACAGTAGACTCGGTGCCCGTGGCGGATACCCAGTACGAAGACCTGTTGAAGCTCGTGCTCACCTCCGGGACGGCGAAGGCCGACCGGACGGGCACCGGCACCCGGAGTGTCTTCGGGCACCAACTGCGCTACGACCTCTCGCAGGGGTTTCCGCTGGTCACCACCAAGAAGGTGCACCTGCGGTCGATCGTGTACGAGCTCCTGTGGTTCCTGCGCGGCGACTCGAACGTCGGCTGGCTGCAGGAGCACGGGGTCTCCATCTGGGACGAGTGGGCCGACGCCGACGGCGATCTCGGGCCGGTCTACGGGGTGCAGTGGCGCTCCTGGCCCACCCCGGACGGCAGCCACATCGATCAGATCACCGAGATCCTCGACACCCTGCGCCGCGACCCGGACTCCCGCCGGATGATCGTCTCCGCCTGGAACGTCGCCGAACTGTCCAAGATGGCACTGGCGCCGTGCCACGCCTTCTTCCAGTTCTACGTGGCCGACGGCAGGCTCTCCTGCCAGCTGTACCAGCGCAGCGCGGACCTGTTCCTCGGGGTCCCGTTCAACATCGCCAGCTACGCCCTGCTCACGCACATGGTGGCGCAGCAGGCCGGCCTGGAGCCCGGCGACTTCATCTGGACCGGCGGCGACTGCCACATCTACGACAACCACGTCGAGCAGGTGACCGAGCAGATCTCCCGCACCCCGTTCGAGTTCCCCGCGCTGGAGCTGCGCCGGGCCGACTCGCTCTTCGACTACGCCTACTCCGACGTGAAGGTGCTCGACTACCAGCACCACGCGGCCATCAAGGCCCCGGTCGCGGTATGACCAACGGCATGGACGCCGGTATGAGCGTCGGCCTGATCTGGGCGCAGACCACCGACGGCGTGATCGGCGCGGACAACGGGATCCCGTGGCGGCTGCCCGAGGACATGGCGCACTTCAAGGCGACCACCCTCGGCCACCCGGTGGTGATGGGCCGCAGGACCTGGGACTCGCTGCCCCCGCGGTTCCGCCCGCTGTCCGGGCGGCGCAACATCGTGGTGACGCGCGATCCGCTGTGGGCGGCCGAGGGCGCGGAGCGCGCCGGGTCCATCGCCCGGGCGCTGGACCTCGCGGCCGCCCCGCCGGAGCCGGCCGCCCCCGCCGCGGAGTGCTGGGTGATCGGCGGCGGGGAGATCTACCGGGCCGCCCTGGCCTCGGCCACGGTGCTCTCGGTGACCGAGGTCGACGCGGCCGTGGCCGGCGACACCTACGCCCCCGTGCCGGACCCCGCGTGGAAGGTCGCCGAGGACGGCGGCTGGCAGTCCTCTACGACCGGGCTCCGCTACCGCATCCGCCGGTACACGCGCTGACGCCCGTCCCGGTCCGCTCCTGACGACCGGGACGGGCCTCAGTCGCCCGGCGGGCGCATGCGGAAGTCGTACGGGCCCGGCAGCGGCCGGTCCGTGAGCGTCGACCAGACCTCCGAGAGGATCTCCTCGCCCTCCCGGAGGTCGGCCAGTTCGAAGCCCTCCTCGAAGACCCGCCGGGCCGCGCCGACATGGCCCTCCGCCGCCAGCAGCCGGGCCGCCGCCAGCCGGAAGCGGCCCTCGTCGCGCAGGGCCGGGCGCAGCCGGTCCCACACCGAGCGGGCCTGCGGCACCAGGCCCGCCGCCAGCAGGGAGGCCAGTGCCTCCCGGCCCAGCGCCGACTCCGCGGCCAGCCAGCCCGCGCCGCCCCGGCTCTCCTGGGCCAGGTCCTCGAAGGCCTCGGCGTACCAGCCGGCCGCCCGCGCCGGGTCGCCGGCCAGGTCGTCGGCCACCGCCAGGCACCTCAGCAGCGGCCAACGCGACGGGGCCAGCGCCAGCCCGCGCTCCCAGCTGCGTACCGCCTGGGCGATGTCCCCGGCGTGCCACTGGGCGACCCCGAGGTGGTACTCGGTCAGCGGGTCGGCCCGGGCCGTCTCCAGCATGTCCCGCCAGTGCGGGGCGACCAGGCTGGGGCCGGGCGGCGCGACCCGGCGCGGCGCGGGGAACACCCCGGTGCGCCACAGCTCGAGCCACGGGGCCTGGGCCTCGCCGAGGGTGTCCTCGGTGAAGGGGGTGCCGGGCAGCTTGTGGCCGCCGCACAGCACCTCCAGCGCGCCCCAGCCGGAACCGGACGCCAGCCGCTCGCCCGGTTCGGTGTCGGCGCACGCGCGCCAGGCGGCGTGGGCGGCGTCCACGGCCGCCCCGGGCAGCGCGGACTCCAGCGCCTCCGCGGCCGAGGAGCGGGCCGCCGCCCAGTCGTCCCCGTGCACGGCAGCCGGGTCCGCGGCCAGCGCCCCGTAGGCCTCCAGCCAGCTGAACTCCGCCCCGCCCTCCAGCCGGACGTGCTCCAGCTGGGTCCGGGCCAGCCCGGCCTGGATCTCCGCGTAGCCGCCCGTGCCCGGCTCGGTCAGCCACTCCTGCCAGCGCCTGCCGCCCGCGCCCGCGCCCCAGACGAAGAGCTTGCGGCCGCGCAGCCGGGCCGTCGAGGTCTGCACGAGTCCGCGCCCGTCCGCGTCCAGGGAGGCGATCCAGGGCCGGGACCGGCCGTCGACCTCGTAGAAGAAGTCGGCCGGGTACTCGCTGCGCAGCGGGTACGTGCGGTCCGCGCCCTCCCACGCGGGTACGGGGATCCGCCGCAGGGACCGCTCGTACCCGAAGTGCCAGGCCTCGTCGGCCGGGGCCAGGACGCGGGTGCCCGGGTCCTCGGGTACGGCGGTGTTGGACCACCAGTACACGGGCGCGGGCCGCTCGTGCGGATTGCGCACGCGGACCCCGACGTAGAGGAACTCCGAGTCCTGGGGCAGCCACAGGTCCACCTGGAACGGCAGGTCGCGCAGCCGCTCCCACTCCCACAGCCGCACCATGACGCCTCCGTCGGGTGCCGGGACGAGGGCCGCGTGCAGCGGGGCGCAGGACAGGGTGGTGTGGCCGGTGGCGCCGAGGTTCCACTCGATGCCGCCGGAGAACCAGGCGCCGTTCAGCGCGAAGTTCGCGGGCTGGAACACCGGGTTGCGGTAGAGGAGTTCACGTCCGGTGGGGAGGTGGACGAGGGAATGGACCCGGCCACCGAGTCCGGGCAGGACGGTGACGCGCAGGTGCGCGTTCTCGATGACGATCGTCTCGATGTCCTGCTCGGTGCGCCGGCGCTGGTAGCCGTCCCGGATCCGGACGGGCTGCAGCGAGCGCAGCGGCTCGTACCCGATCTGGCGTGCCATGTCGCGCGGCAGGCCCTCGCGCGAGCGCTCGTCCAGCGCGTGCACGCCGTCGGGTGCGCGGAGGGCGGGCAGCGGGTTCTCGGGGCCCAACGGGGCTGTGGGAAGGGTCAGTACGGAGCGGCGGACGGTGGTGGCCATGAGGGAAATGGAACACGCCGCGGCCGCCGGTGCACAGGGATTCGGCGGATCACCACCGGTCAGGATTACGCAAAGCCTTTCGCCGCGCGGGACGGTGATCGACAATCGGGGTCATGAGCGAGCGCAGCAGACGAGCCGGGTTCTTCGGCGGAGCCGAGGCCGAGAGCCGGTTCGTGGAACTCCCCACGACCGGGGGCGAGCGGCGGATGCTCACCGGGATGCTGGCGGCACAGCGCGCGACGCTGGAGCTCAAGTGTGCGGGTCTCGGGGAGGAGTTGGTCCTCCGGTCGGTGCCTCCGTCCACGCTGTCGCTGCTCGGGCTGGTGCGCCACCTCGCGGACGTGGAGCGCCGCTGGTTCCGGCAGGTGCTGGCCGGGCAGGAGGCGCCGGCCCTGTTCTCCTCGGCGGACGATCCCGACGGGGACTTCGGCGGGGCGGTGGCCGAGCCCGCGGTGGTGGGGCGGTCGTGGGAGGCATGGCGGGCGGAGGTGGCGTTCGCCGAGCGGTTCGCGGCGCACGCTCCCGACCTGGACGTGTCCGGGAAGGACGGGTGGCTGGGCGAGGTCTCGCTGCGCTGGGTGCTGATCCACATGATCGAGGAGTACGCACGCCACAACGGGCACGCGGACCTGTTGCGCGAGCGCATCGACGGCGCGATCGGGGTCTGACCGCGGGGGGCGCCCGTCGGGACGGCCGGGCGCCCTGCCGGGACTACGCGAACGCTCCGGCCACCAGGTCCGCGAGGAGTGCTCCCGCGCGGCCGTCCGGGTCCAGGTCCGGGTCGTAGATCGTGACGTTGAGTCCCACGCAGCGCGGGGAGCTGATCAACACCCCGAGGAGTTCGGCGAGTTCGTCGGGGACCAGTCCGCCGGCGTCCGGGCTGTCGACGGCCGGCATCACGGCCGGGTCCAGCACGTCGGCGTCCAGGTGGACCCAGAACCCGGCGGTGGCCGGGGGCTGGAGCCCCGTCAGGGCGGTACGGGCCACAGGACCCGCGCCGCGGTTGCGGATCGCCCCGACCGTGGCGGCGAAGATCCCGGCCGTGCGCAGTTCGGGGAGGTCCGGATCCCCGTCGCGCAGCCCGAAAAGCCGTACGTCCTCGTCGAGGACGTACGGCGCGAGTCCCTCCAGGTTCGCCAGGTCCGCCTGACCGCGCCCGGTGGCGAGCGCCAGCTCCTCGCCGCCGGCCGCGCCGACGGGCCCGTTGACGGCCTCGTTGCCGGGATGGCGGAAGTCCGCGGAGCCGTCGATCGCGGCGATCCCGTACCGCCCGAGGCGGCGCATGGCGAGCGAGGCGCCCAGTTGGATGGAACAGTCGCCGCCGAGCACGACGGGGAACTCCCCGGCCCGCAGGTGGTTCTCGATGCGGTCGGCGAGGGCCACGGTGTACGCGGCGAGCGGCCCGGCGTGGAACACTCCGTCACCCTCCTTCCAGTCGCCGCGGTCGTAACGCGGTGGGACGACGACCCCGCCCTCCCGTGCGCCGAGCCGGGCCAGCAGGCCCTGTTCTCGCAGGGCTCCGGCGAGTTTGTAGACGCCGGGTACGGTCCCCGGGGCGGGCGGCCTGAGGCCGAGGTTGGACGGCGCGTCGAGGAGCACGAGGGTTCGCATGCACTCATCCTGTGCGATGCGGGGCCCCGGGACGATGCATTTCGGCTGTGATCGCCCAGCGTTCGTGGTCCCGCCAGGCACCGTCGACGTGGAGGAAGTCCGGCGACAGCCCCTCCAGGCGGAAGCCGAGCCCTCGCACGAGCGCGATCGAAGCGGTGTTGCCCGGCTGGACGTTGGCCTCCAGCCGGTGCAGACCAAGACCGTCCTGCGCGAAGGCGTGGCCGACGAGCAGGCCGAGCGCCTCCCGCATCAGCCCCTTCCCGGCCGCGTGCGCGAAGGCCCCGTAGCCGAGCGCGCCGCACCGGAACGCGCCCCGCACGATGTTGTTGACGTTGACGAACCCGGCGAGGGCCCCGCCCGCGCCGCGCTCGCAGACCAGGAACCCGGCCCGCGCCGGGCCGTCGCCGGAGTTCTCGGCGAACCGGGCCGCGTAGGGCCCGTACTCCTCGACCGTGGCGGGCGGGGACAACCACGGCCGGTGCAGTTCCCGGCTCTCGCGCACCCGGGCGGTGAACTCGGGTCCGTCGGCGGGCCGGAGGGAGCGCAGCGCGACCCGTTCGCCCTCCACGAGGTAGGTGACATATGGCATCGCTCCAGGCTAGGACCTGTGGCACCATCCCGGTGTGATCATCACCCCGAACACCGAAGAGCTCCTCCACGCGGCCGCGTACAACAACGCCGCGTGGTGCGCCGCGGTCAGCCGCGACGGCGCGTTCACCCCCGAGGCCTGGAGCAGCCCGCGCCCGACCCCGCTCTACTATCCCGACGCCGTGACCCTCACCCGGGACACCGACACGGCCGCCCTGCTCGCCGGCATCGACACCGGCTCTCCGCACGCCTCCGTCAAGGACAGCTTCGCCGCGCTCGACCTGGCTCCGGCCGGCTTCGAAGTCCTCTTCGGCGCCGAGTGGATCCACCGCCCGGCGGGCGCCCCCGGCGCCGCCCCGGCCCTGGAGTGGAACCGGGTCACCGCCGCCGGGCTGGAGGCGTGGGAGACCGCGTGGGACGGCGGGGAGAGCACCGGCCTGTTCCACCCGGGGCTGCTCTCCGGCGACGCCGGGGAGATCGCCTTCTTCGCGGGCCGGGACGCCGGAGGGCGGATCCTCGCCGGGGCCGCCGCCAACCGCACCGGGGAGGTCGTCGGGGTCTCCAACGTGTTCAGCGCCGAGGGAACCCCGGACGACGAGGCCTGGACGGGCGCGCTGACCGGCATCGCCGGGATCTGGCCCGGCCTGGCCGTCGTCGGCTACGAGTCCGGGGACGACCTCGACACGGCGCTGCGCCACGGCTTCACCGCCATCGGCCCGCTCCGCGTCTGGGTCCACACGGGCTGACCGGGCAGGACTCCGGGGCCCGCCCGATCAGCCCGGCCCGGCCAGCCGGTCAGCCCCGCCCGCCCGGTCAGCCGGTCAGACCGTGCGGACCGTGCCGGACCCGGTCACCGCTCGCTCAGGGCCAGCCGGGGGATGTCGGTGCGGTCGAAGCGGAACACCTGCGCGTACAGGGACAGTTCCGCCTCCAGCGCCCGGACCATCGTGTCCGCCCGCCGGAATCCGTGCCCCTCGCCCTCGAAGGTGACGTACGCGTGCCGTACCGACCGCCCGCGCATCGCGGCCACCAGCCGCTCCGCCTGGGCGGGCGGGCAGACCGGGTCGTCCAGGCCCTGGAGCAGGAGGAACGGCGCGGTGATCCGCTCGGCCCGGGCCACCGGGGAGCGCTCGCGGCTGATCAGCGCCAGCGTCTGCGGCGGGCCGGCCAGTCCCTCGACGTAGCGGGACTCCAGGTCGTGGGTCTCCGCGGCGAAACCCGCCAGGTCCAGTACGGGGTAGATGATCGCCGCGCACGCGTACAGCCCGGTGGCGGCCAGCGAGGCCGCCGCCGTCCAGCCGCCCGCGCTGCCGCCCCGGATCGCGAGCCGGTCCGGATCGGCGGTGCCCTCGGCGGCCAGGGCGCGCGCCACCGACGCGCAGTCCTCGACGTCGACCACGCCCCACTGTTCTCGCAGCCGCTCCCGGTAGGCGCGTCCGTACCCCGTGGAGCCGCCGTAGTTGACCTCGACGACGCCGATGCCGCGCGAGGTGAAGTAGGCGATGTGCAGGTCGAGTACGGGCGGCACGTGGTCGGTGGGGCCGCCGTGCGCCCACACCACGTACGGAGGCAGCTCCACCGCCCGGGCCCGCAGCGTCGGGTGGTGCGGCGGGTAGACGTGGGCGTGGATCTCCCGGCCGCCCCGGCCGGAGAAGGTCCTGCTCAGCGGCTCCGGGTAGTAGGCCGGGTCCACCCGGTCCGCCCCCGAGGGGCCGCGCCCGCCCGCCGCCCGGGCGTGCCCGGTGACGGTGTCCAGCTCCACGACCTCGTACGGGCTGCGCGGGCTGGCCGCGACCCCGTAGACCAGGTCGCCGCAGACGGCGAGCGTGGGCTGCCAGGCCGTCCACGGTCCGGCCGCGTCGACCAGGTCGCCGCTCTCCGGGTCGAGCACGCCGAGCACCGGGGACCCCTGGCCGTGCAGGACGGCGATCAGCCCTCCGGGCAGGGCCGCGATCCAGCGCAGTCCCGACTTCCAGAGCGCTCCGCCGAACTCCTCTTCCCGGGGGCACAGGTTGACGGCCTCACCGGTCTCCGGGTCCACCCGGTACGGGTTCCACCAGCCACCCCGGTCGCTCACCGCGAGGAGGGCCCCGTCCCTGCTCCACTCGACCTGCGCGACGGCCTCCTCGGGTCCGCCGAGCACGGTACGGGGCTGCGCGAGCCGACCGTCCGGGGTGACCTCGGCGAGCCTGAGCTCGGTGCCGTCCCACGGCATCCGGGGGTGGTCCCACACCAGCCAGGCCGCCTGCCGCCCGTCCGGGGAGATCCGGGGCCCGGTGGTGAACCGGTACCCGTCGTCGGTCAACTCCCTCACCCGGGAGCGGTCTTCGGCGGCCGACCCGTCCAGCGGCACGGCGGCCAGGACGCGGCGCACCTCGGTCGGCCCGGCGCCGGTGAACTCCTCGAGCACACACCAGACTTCAGCGCCCCGCAGCACCGGGTCGACCCAGCGCAGCCCGCCGCCCACCATCGAGACGGGCGTCAGCGCGCGCGGGGCCGGAGCGCCGGGCGCGTCGGGCTCGTACGCGTACAGCCGCTGGTCGGCGAAGTGGACGAACACCACCAGCGGTCCGCCCGAGGGCCGTTCGGTACCCGCCCAGGGCAGGCCGCCGTACTCGGTGACCCGGCTGCGCACGTTCCACGGCGCGGGCAGCACCGGCAGCGCGGGCCCGCCGTCCGCGGGCCGGCGGACCAGGGCCCGGCGGCCGCCTTCTGTCGGCCGGGGTTCGGTCCACCACACCTCGGTGCCGACCGCGCCGACGTACTCGGGCCGCCCGTCGAGGGAGGCCGCCAGCGCGGCGTCGATGGGCGAGGGCCAGCTGCCGTAGGGGGCCGTGCCGATCTCCATCACAGGGCGCGCAGTGCTCGGTCGAGGACGCGGACCCCGAAGTGCAGGGCGTCGACGGGCACCCGCTCGTCCACGCCGTGGAAGAGGGCCCAGTAGTCGAAGCCGGGCGGCAGCTTGAGCGGGGAGAAGCCGTAGCCGGTGATGCCGAGGCGGGAGAACTGCTTGGCGTCGGTGCCGCCCGCCATGCAGAAGGGGACCACGTGCCCCTCGGGGTCGAAGGTTTCCACCGAATCGCGCAGGATCCCGAACGTCCGCCCGTCCACGGGGGCTTCGAGGGCCACCTCCCGGTGGTGGAACTCCCAGTGCACGTCGGGTCCGGTGAGTTCGTCGAGGGTGGCGGCGAACGCCTCCTCGCCGCCGGGCACCATCCGGCCGTCCACGTAGGCGGTGGCGGTGCCGGGGATGACGTTGACCTTGTAACCAGCGCTGAACATGGTCGGGTTGGCACTGTTGCGCACGGTCGCCCCGACGAGGGCGCCGGCCGGTCCGAGCTTGTTGAGGAGCGGGTCGAGTGCGAATCCGGGGGCCCGCGGGTCGACCGACATCCCCTGGAGGGCGGCGAGTTCGGTGATGCAGGCGGTGACGGTGTCCGTGAGGCGGACCGGCCATTCGTACTCGCCGATGCGGGCCACCGCGGCGGCGAGCCGGCTGACCGCGTTGGCCCGGTTGGGCTTGGAGCCGTGCCCGGCGGTGCCGGTCGCGGTGAGCTTCAGCCACGCGGTACCGCGTTCACCGGCGGCGATCGGGTAGAGGACCTGGCCGGGGGCGGCGTGCACGGTGAAGGCACCGGACTCGCTGATGCCCTCGGTACAGCCCTCGAAGAGCTCCGGGTGGTGGTCGGCGAGGAAGCCCGAGCCGTCGATCGCGCTGTCCTCCTCGTCGGCGGTGTAGGCGATCACGATGTCCCGGCGGGGCCTGACCCCGGCCCGCGCCCAGGCCCGTACGACGGCCAGCACCATCGCGTCCGTGTTCTTCATGTCGACGGCGCCGCGCCCCCAGACCACCCCGTCCCGGACCTCGCCCGAGAAGGGATCCACGCTCCAGTCGGCGGCCTCGGCCGGCACCACGTCGAGGTGACCGTGGACGAGGAGGGCGGGGGCGGTGGGGTCGGTCCCCGCGATCCGGGCCACCACGTTGGTGCGGCCCGGGGTGCGCTCCAGCAGCGTGGGCTCCAGCCCGATGTCCGCCAGCCGCTCGGCGACGTACTCGGCGGCGGGGCGCTCCCGGCAGTCGCCGCCACCGCGGTTGGTGGTGTCGATGCGGATCAGACCGGAAGTGAACTCGACGGCCTCGTCGAGCGCCACCTGATCGACGGGGGTGCTCCCGCCCGGGTCGGACATGTCAGCCATACTGCTCCTCCACAGCCGCCGAGGCGATCGTCGTGACCGCCTTGAAGGTCCGGATCCCCTCGTACATCGTCCCGCTGGTGTACCCGACCTTACGCTCGCCGGCCCGGCCGACTCCGGGCACCACGGTGGCGGCCATCGCCAGGTGCTCGGCGTCGAACTCGACCTCCACCGCGAACGGCCCCCCTCGTACCGGCTCGTGGCGGACGGCCAGCGCGGCGGCCTGCTTGGCGGCGGCCCGAATGTCGGCGGCCGTGCGGGCGGGGGTGCGACAGACGGCGGCGTAGCGCGAAACGTGGTCCTTGACGGCGACGGTCACCGCGTCCGGGGCGTAACCGGCGGCGTCGGCGCAGGTCAGGTCGTCTCCGGTGACGAGGACGACGGGGACCCCGTACTCGGCGACCACGTGCGCGTTGAGCAGACCCTCGCTGGCGCGGACCCCGTTGACCCAGACCCCGGTGATGGAGTTGGCGAGGTAGGTGTGGGCGAGCACGCCCTCGCTCCCGGCGCCCGTGTGGTAGCCGAGGAAGGCGATGCCGTCGACGTCACCGTGCTGAACGCCCTCGACCATGGAGAGGGACTTGTGGCGGCCGGTGAGCATCTCGACGCGCGGGTCGAGCCGCTCCAGCAGCAGGTTGCGCATGGTCCAGTGGGCCTCGTTGACGAGGACCTGGTCGGCGCCGGCGTCGAAGAAGCCCAGGACGGCGGCGTTCACGTCGGAGGTGAACATGGTCCGGCAGCGTTCCCACTGCGGCGTCCCCGGCAGCACGTCGGCGGGCCAGGTGACGCCGGTGGCGCCTTCCATGTCGGCGGAGATGAGGATCTTCATCGGGCCCCCGGGCGGTCGGTAGCGCTCAGGGACCCACCCTAACCTTCCGGCCCCCGCCGGACCCCGGGGCCACGCCCGGCCGCTCCGCACCCTCGCGCGGTGGGCCGGGTGGGGATCCGGGCGGTTCGTTTCACCCGATCCGGTGAGGCCCGGCCCCAGGCCTCACCGGCAACGGCCTTGCTCAGCCCTTGACTTCGGCGGCCAGGTTGGCGAGGAGGGTGTCGTAGATCCGGGCCAGGCCCTTGGGCGCGAAGGTGCGCTCGAAGAAGCCGCCGACGCCGCCCGCACCGTTCCACACGGTGGTCACGACGGCCTTGGACTGGCCCTCGCCGGCCGGGGTGACCGTCCAGGTGGTGACCATGGAGGAGTTGCGGTCCTTCTCCACGAGCTGGCCGTCGGTGGGCTCGCTGACCTCCAGCAGGCAGTCGCGGACGCGCTTGCTGGTGGCCTGGAGCTTCCAGTGGACGAGGGTGCCCTCGCCGTCGCCGCCCTCGCGCACCTCGTACTCGCTGAAGTGCTCAGGCAGCAGCTTGCCGCGGGTCCCGGTGTAGTCGGCCAGCGCGTCGAACACGGTCTCCGCGTCCGCCCCGATGATGCGTTCCGTGGTGGCCTCGACCTGCGCCATGGCTACTCCTCCAGCAGTGGTGATCGCTCGTCGCGCCAAGCCAACCACCTCCGGCCCGGGCGCCCAAATCCGGGTCGGGCGCGGCCGCGGAGGTGGACGGGGAGGGTGTCCACGGGCAGCGCCCGCGGGGGCCACCACCGGCGCACGGGCCGGGCGCGGCCGGCCACGGGGCCTCGCGCACGATCATGGGAACGTTTGTTCTATTCTCGGCCCAGAGCTACCGAGGGAGGCGCTCATGCGCTGGAACAACCTGACCGAGGGCCCCACGGGTCCGGCCGCGCTCTTCGGAGCGGACTCCGTCGTCACCCGTACCTTCGACACCCCCGAGTTCCGGGGGATCACCTTCCACGAGATCCGCGCCCGGTCGATCCTCAACCGGGTCCCCGGGGCCTCCCGGATGCCCTTCGAATGGACCGTGAACCCGTACCGGGGCTGCAGCCACGCCTGCGTCTACTGTTTCGCCCGCAAGACCCACGGCTACCTCGACCTCGACACCGGCATCGGCTTCGACTCCCAGATCGTCGTCAAGACCAACGCCCCCGAACTGCTGCGCCGCGAGCTCGGCTCGCACCGGTGGAGCGGCGCGCACATCGCGATGGGCACCAACGTCGACTGCTACCAGCGCGCCGAGGGCCGCTACCGGCTCATGCCCGGGATCATCGAGGCGCTGCGGGAGCGCGCCAATCCCTTCTCCATCCTCACCAAGGGCACCCTGATCCTGCGCGACCTGCCCCTCATCCAGCAGGCCGCCGCCGTCGCCGACGTCGGGATCTCCGTCTCCGTCGGCTTCACCGACACCGCCCTGTGGCGCACGGTGGAACCCGGCACCCCCTCCCCCGCGGCCCGACTGCAGGCCGTCCGCACGCTCACCGACGCGGGCATCGAGTGCGGGGTGCTGATGGCCCCGGTCATCCCCTTCCTCGGGGACTCCCCGGAGCAGCTGCGGGCCACCGTCCGGGCGGTCGCCGAGTCCGGCGCGACCTCCGTGACACCCCTGGTACTCCATCTGCGGCCCGGGGCGCGCGAGTGGTTCACGGCCTGGCTGGGCCAGCACCATCCACACCTGGTCCCGCGGTACGAGCGGATGTACGCGGGCGGCTCGTACGCACCCACCTGGCACCAGCGGATGATCACCCGCCAAGTCCACGAGCTCGCCGCCGAATTCGGCATCGGACCCGGTGGGCGCGGACCGGACCGGCGGATCCCCGTACCGGAGCGGCCGGCGGATCCCGCGCCCGCCGGGCCCACCCAGCTGAGCCTGCTCTGAGCACCGGCCCCTTGAGCATTCGTACGACCGTATGACTGACTGAAGGGTCATCACATCGGGCCAATAGGGGGCTCAATCCCCCCTTTCGGGCGCAGGTTCCGGGACGATTCCGCCCAGAACCCTCGGCTGGGAGGCCCCGTGTTGCACCCGATGAAGAAGCCCGGTCCCGCTCTGAAGCGTGCCGGCGTCCTGGTGGCGGTCTCCGCCGTCGCCGCCGCCCTCGCGAGCCCGGTCACGGCCGCGGCCCCGGCCGCACCGGCCCCCGCACCCGGATCCCTGAGCTGGTCCAACTGCGCGACCTCCCGGTATCCGACGCTCCAGTGCGCCTCCCTGAAGGTGCCCCTCGACCACGACAACCCGGCCGGCCGGGAGATCTCCCTCGCCCTGACCCGGGTCCCCCACACCGCCGCGCGCTCCCAGGGACCCCTGCTGGTCAACCCCGGCGGGCCCGGCGGCAGCGGCCTCTCCCTGGCCGGGTACATCGCCGCGGCGCTGCCCAAGGACGTCGCCGCCCAGTACGACGTGATCGGCTTCGATCCGCGCGGCGTGGGCAAGAGCGAGCCCGTACTGGACTGCGGCGCGGGGCACTTCACCCCCGTACGGCCCGACTCCGTACCCCTGGACGAGGAGACCGAGCGGGCCAACCTGGAGCGGGTGAAGTCCTTCGCCGAGTCCTGCGGGACCAAGCACGCGGACGTCCTCCCGTACATCGGCACGGTCTCGGCGGCCCGCGACCTCGAGGTGCTGCGCACCGCCCTGGGCGCCGACAGGCTCAGCTACTTCGGCTACTCCTACGGGACCTACCTGGGCGCGGTGTACGCCAAGCTCCACCCCGACCGGGTGCACCGCCTGGTCCTCGACTCGGTCGTTGACCCGGGCGGGGTCTGGTACGAGGACAACCTGGCGCAGGACCAGGCCTTCGACGCCCGCCACAAGTCCTTCATGGCCTGGGTGGCCAAGTACGACTCCACCTACCACCTGGGCACCGATCCGGCCGAGGTCGAGGCCCGCTGGTACGCGATGCGCACCGCGCTGCGCACGGCCCCGGCGGGCGCCAAGGTGGGCCCGGCCGAGCTGGAGGACACCTTCATGCCGGGCGGCTACTACAACGGCTACTGGCCCCACCTGGCGGCGGCCTTCTCCGCGTACGCCGTGCAGTCGGACCCCAAGCCGCTGGTCGCCGCGTACGAGAAGTTCGGCGCGGTGGAGCCCTCGGCGGGCAACAGCTACAGCGTGTACACGGCGGTGCAGTGCCGGGACTCGGCCTGGCCGAAGGACTGGAACCAGTGGCGGGCCGACATGTGGCGCACGCACGCCAAGGCACCCTTCATGACGTGGAACAACGCCTGGTACAACGCCCCGTGCGCGTTCTGGCCGACCGAGCCGCTGCAGGCTCCCGACGTCACCAACACAGCCCTCCCGCAGGCGCTCCTGTTCCAGGCCACGGAGGACGCGGCGACCCCGTACGAGGGCGCGGTGAGCATGCGGCGCAAGCTGGCGGGTTCGGCGCTGGTGGTCGAGGAGGGCGGCGGCAACCACGGCATCGCGCTCAGCGGCAACAAGTGTCTGGACGAGAAGCTGTCGGCGTACCTGCTGACGGGCAAGGCCACGGACGCCGTCTGCCCCGCCCAGCCGGCCCCGACGCCCGTCCCCGCGACCCGCGCGGTGCCGCCGTCGGCGGGCGGCTCGGCGCTGCACGGCCTGCTCGGCTTCCGGGGCTAGTCCGGGCGGGCGCCGGCTCCCGGAAGGGCAAGCCCCCGGGGCGGCCCTCCGGGGGCGGCCCCGGGGGCGGCCCTTCCCGATCTTGGCCATCGCGGCCGCAGCGGGCAGGATCGTGCCCATGACTACTTCACACGACGACCACCTCACCCGGATCCCCGCCCCGGAGGGCGTCGCCCCGGGCACCGGCTACAACCACGTCGTCTGGGGCACCGGGCGGTTCGTCGCCGTGTCCGGGCAGTGCGCCTTCGACGAGAAGGGCGAGGTGGTCGGCGAGGGCGACGCCGCCGCCCAGGCCCGGCAGGTGTTCGTCAACCTGCGCCGGTGCCTGGCGGCGGCCGGGGCGACCTTCGAGGACGTGGTGAAGGTGACGTACTTCGTCACGGACGTCGCCCACCTCCCCGCCGTACGCACGGCCCGTGACGAGGTGTTCGCCCGGGACCGCCTCCCGGCCTCCTCGGCGGTCCAGGTCGCGGCGCTGTTCCGGCCCGAACTGCTCATGGAGATCGAGGCCTTCGCGATCGTCCCGGAGCCGACCGGGTCCGGAACCGGGGCCGCACCCCGGGGCGAGACCGAGACCGGGTTCAGGACCGGCTCCGGGGCCGGGTTCGGGACCGGTTTCAAGACCGGTTTCGCTAGCTGAGCTCCAGCCCCCGCAGGGCCGCGGTCGCCGCCACCGCCAGCCGCGGGTGCGACTGGGCCCGTACGAGGACTTCGCGGGCGCGCCGGTCGGCCAGCGCCCCCAGCCCCTCCACGCAGGCCAGGGCCACCCGCCAGTACGGGTCGCCCGGCGCGAGCAGCCGCGACAGGGTGCGGATCAGCGCGGGGGCGGACTCGGGGGCGCGCAGTGCCGCGAGCAGCCGGACCGGGTGCAGGGCGTAGGCCGTGCGCAGTTCGTTGGTCGCCAGGGCCGCCGCCGCCCGGGCGGTGCGCGGGTCCCCGAGGACGGCCAGCGCCTGCGCGGCGGCCTCGCAGCGCGCCGGCTCGCGGTGGTTGAGCAGCAGGACCAGCGACTCGAAGGCACGCCGGTCC
Organism: Streptomyces sp. NBC_00435; assembly: GCF_036014235.1. Lineage (GTDB taxonomy): Bacteria > Actinomycetota > Actinomycetes > Streptomycetales > Streptomycetaceae > Streptomyces. Next base: position 6,727,809 of record NZ_CP107924.1, on the reverse strand, counting down.
CCGGCCAGCCCCAGCCGGTACGCGGCCAGTTCGCGGGCCCACAGGGGCAGCCCGGCGGAGGTCAGGGAAGCCGCCAGGCCATCCGTGTCCGCCACCAGCAGTGCCTCGTACCGCGCCCCGTCGCCCGGCGCCCGCCCCGCTTCCGCCCGCAGGCGCTCCAAGACCTCGTTCACCCGGCCACCCTAGGGGGCCGGGAGGGTCGCCGTGCCGGGTTCCCGGACTGCCGTTTGATCGATGATCGATGATCGGTACATTTGGGCGGTACAGGTCACATCTCCGCGCTCTGGCGGACCAGTTACCGACGGGTTACTGTCCCTACAACACGTACGAGGGCGGCCTGGTGACGCAGCCACCTCGTGCCAGTCGGTTCTGCACGACTCACGCACGACCTCGCGGCGCGACCCCGGGACAGGGTTCCGCCGTTTCCGCCCTACTGGCCGCTTCCCTTCGGACACCTCCTTCGGGGATCTGCGGCCCGGGCTTCTCCGCACGGCTCTTCCGTACGGCATCCGCGCGCGCCGTGCGACGCGCGCCCCCTCAGTCGTCACCCTCTTCCACTGGAGTCCCGCGATGGACCTTCCGTCCACGTCCAGTCAGTCCTCCCCCTCCTCCCCCTCCGCCGAGCCCGTCCGCCCGGCGCTGCAGACCATCGCCGTCGTCGGTCTCGGCACCATGGGCTCCGGCATCGCCGAGGTCCTCGCCCGGGCCGGCCGCGAGGTCATCGGCATCGACACCAGCGAAGCGGCCGCCCGCCGGGCCACCGCTTCCCTCGCCGCGGCCACCGCCCGTTCCGTGGTCAGGGAGCAGCTCACCGAGGAGGAGCGCGAGGGCGTGCTCTCCCGCTTCCGCACCTTCTCCGAGCTGGGCGCCGCCGCCGAGGCCGATCTCGTCATCGAGGTGGTCCCGGAGTCCTACGAGCTCAAGCAGCGGATCTTCCGCGAGCTCGACGCGATCGTCCGGCCCACCGCCATCCTGGCCACCGGCACCAACGCCCTGTCGGTGACGCGGATGGCCGCCGAGTCGCGGCGCCCAGAGCGCGTCGTCGGCCTGCACTTCTTCAACCCGGCCCCGGCGATGAAGCTGGTCGAGATCGTCTCCAGCGTGCTGACGGCCCCGCCGGCCGTCGAGGCGGTCACGACACTGGCCCGCGAGCTCGGCAAGGAGCCCGTCGCGGTCGGCGACCGGCCGGGCTTCGTCGCCGACGGCCTGCTGTTCGGCTACCTCAACCAGGCCGCCGCCATGTACGAGGCGAAGTACGCCTCCCGCGAGGACATCGACGCGGCGATGCGGCTGGGCTGCGGTCTGCCGATGGGCCCGCTCGCACTGCTCGACCTGATCGGCGTGGACACCGCCCGGACCGTCCTGGAGGCCATGTACGCGGCTTCCGGTGACCGGCTGCACGCCCCGGCACCGATCCTCGGGCACCTCGCCGAGGCGGGCCTGACCGGGCAGAAGTCCGGGCGCGGGTTCTACACGTACGAGGCCCCCGGCAGCCAGGTCGTCGTCCGCGACCTGCAGACCCCGCCGGACGGGGACCTGGTCCGGGCGAGCCGTCCGGTGAACACGGTCGGCGTTGCCGGTTCGGGGACCATGGCGAGCGGTATCGCGCAGGTCTTCGCGCAGGCCGGCTTCCCGGTGGCGCTCGCGGCCCGCAGCCAGGAGAAGGCGGACGCGGCGAAGGCCGCGATCGGCAAGTCCCTCAAGCGCGCGGTGGACCGGGGGCGGCTGACGCCCGAGGCGGCCGCGGCCACCGTGGACCGGATCACGGCGGCGGGCTCGCTGGACGCCTTCGCCGACGTGGACCTGGCCGTGGAGGCCGTCGCCGAGGACCTGGCGGTGAAGCAGGAGCTGTTCCAGGCCCTGGACAAGGTCTGCAAGCCCGGCGCGGTGCTCGCCACCACGACCTCCTCGCTCCCGGTGATCGCGATCGCCCGCGCGACCTCGCGGCCCGAGGACGTGATCGGCATGCACTTCTTCAACCCGGCCCCGGCGATGAAGCTGGTCGAGGTGGTCCGGACCGTCCTGACCGCCGACGACGTGCACGCCACCGTCCGCGGGGTCTGCGCCCAGGTGCGCAAGCACGCGGTGGACTGCGGGGACCGGGCCGGCTTCATCGTGAACGCGCTGCTGTTCCCGTACCTCAACAACGCGATCAAGATGGTCGAGCAGCACTACGCCGGCATCGACGACATCGACGCGGCGATGAAGCTGGGCGGCGGCTACCCGATGGGGCCCTTCGAGCTCCTCGACGTGGTCGGCCTGGACGTGTCGCTGGCCATCGAGCAGGTCCTGCACAAGGAGTTCCGGGACCCGGGCCTGGCCCCCTCCCCGCTGCTGGAGCACCTGGTCGCCGCGGGCTGCCTGGGCCGGAAGACCGGCCGCGGATTCCGTGAGTACGCCCCCCGCCGGTAGGCGGCGGCAGGCACACGAGCCGGATGCGTGGGGAGGGCTGCTCGGGTCTGCCGGACCCTCACGGCAGGTCGTACCTTCCGAGCCCAGTGCGGGCTCTCCCCCGCATCCTTCCCTGTCCGACCCCCCTCGGGAGCGCTCTCCCGCTCGAATGAAGTACTTTCGCTCTATGTCCCAGCCCGCCAAGACCTCACCCCGCACCTCCTCGGCCTCCGACGCCCCGGAGACCCCGGCGGGTACCAAGGCGGCCGCGCAGCGGCTCAAGATGCGCCGTGAGCTGGCGGCGGCCGCGATGGAGCTCTTCGCGACCAAGGGGTACGAGGCGACGACGGTCGACGAGATCGCCTCGGTGGCAGGGGTGGCCCGCCGCACCTTCTTCCGGCACTTCCGGTCCAAGGAAGAGGCGATCTTCCCGGACCACGACGACACCCTGACCCGCGCCGAGGCCGTCCTGGACGTGGCACCGGCGCACGAGCACCCGCTCGACACGGTGTGCCGGGGGATCAAGGAAGTCATGAAGATGTACGCCGCCTCGCCGGCGGTGTCGGTGGAGCGCTACCGGCTCACCCGGGAGGTGCCGGCGCTGCGGGAGCGGGAGATCGCCTCGGTCGCCCGGTACGAGCGGCTGTTCACGCGCTACCTGCTGGCCCATTTCGACGAGCAGGACCACCACGACGGCAACGACGACCCGCTGCTGGCGGAGGTCGCCGCCTCGGCGGTGGTCACGGCCCACAACCACGTGCTGCGGCGCTGGCTGCGGGCGGGCGGTCAGGGCGACGTGGAGGCGCAGCTGGACCACGCCTTCGCGATCGTGCGCAAGACCTTCGGCTCGGGGATCGGCGCGGGGCGCACGCTGAACACCGCGTCGCCGGCGCCCGCCCCCGAGCCGGCGTCGGTACGCACCCGGGGCGAGGTCCTGGTGGCGGTGGCCCGTACGGACGCCCCGCTGGACGAGGTCATGCGGACCATCGAAGAGGCACTGCGCAACAAGTAGTCGCCAAGCAGCACGAGCGACCCTCGTCACACAGGCCGCCCCCGGATCCGGGGGCGGCCTTCCGCGTATGCCCGACTTGCCCCTACTCGCGGGTAACTCTGATCGATCATCGCTCATCCGTGCAGGTCAATCGGCAAATGAGAGAAAGTTTTGGCACGCGGTGCCTTGCTGAGTGACACGGGGTGCCATACGTTGAATCTCGTCCGGATGTCCCCGCGGACCGGCCCACTCGGTACGGAACGCGCCCCGGATGCCTGCGTCACCAGGCCCCCGCACCGCCCCACCACAGGCAACGCGCAGCAGCACCCCAGCCGAATCGACGGCGCCCACACTCCCGCACCACCGCTTCGCCGCACCACGCAACCCGTTTCCCTCAGCGCACCCTCATCAGCGCATGGCCGGAGGCAATACCGTGAAGGACATCCTGGACGCGATCCAGTCGCAGGCCGCGACGGCCGCCGACTTCGCGACCCTGCCGCTCCCCGACTCGTACCGCGCGATCACCGTGCACAAGGACGAGGCGGAAATGTTCGCCGGGCTCACCACCCGCGAGAAGGACCCCCGCAAGTCCCTGCACCTGGACCAGGTCCCGCTGCCGGAACTCGGCCCGGGCGAGGCCCTGGTCGCCGTCATGGCTTCCTCGGTCAACTACAACTCCGTGTGGACCTCGATCTTCGAGCCGGTGTCCACCTTCAGCTTCCTCGAGCGCTACGGGCGCCTCTCGGAGCTCACCAAGCGCCACGACCTCCCGTACCACATCATCGGCTCGGACCTCGCGGGCGTCGTCCTGCGCACCGGCCCCGGTGTGAACGCCTGGAAGCCGGGCGACGAGGTCGTCGCCCACTGCCTCTCGGTCGAGCTGGAGTCCTCCGACGGCCACAACGACACGATGCTCGACCCCGAGCAGCGGATCTGGGGCTTCGAGACCAACTTCGGTGGTCTGGCGGAGATCGCACTGGTCAAGTCCAACCAGCTGATGCCCAAGCCCGACCACCTCAGCTGGGAGGAGGCCGCCTCCCCGGGCCTGGTCAACTCCACCGCGTACCGCCAGCTGGTCTCCCGCAACGGCGCCGGCATGAAGCAGGGCGACAACGTCCTGATCTGGGGGGCGAGCGGCGGACTCGGCTCGTACGCGACCCAGTTCGCGCTGGCCGGCGGCGCCAACCCGATCTGTGTGGTCTCCAGCGAGCAGAAGGCGGACATCTGCCGGGCGATGGGCGCGACCGCGATCATCGACCGCAGCGCCGAGGGCTACAAGTTCTGGAAGGACGAGCACACCCAGGACCAGAAGGAGTGGAAGCGCTTCGGCAAGCGCATCCGTGAGCTGACCGGCGGCGAGGACGTGGACATCGTCTTCGAGCACCCGGGCCGCGAGACCTTCGGCGCCTCGGTCTACGTCACCCGCAAGGGCGGCACGATCGTCACCTGCGCCTCGACCTCGGGCTACAACCACGAGTACGACAACCGGTACCTGTGGATGTCCCTGAAGAAGATCGTCGGCTCCCACTTCGCGAACTACCGCGAGGCCTGGGAGGCCAACCGCCTGGTCGCCAAGGGCAAGATCCACCCCACCCTGTCGCGGGTCTACTCCCTGGAGGAGACCGGCCAGGCCGCCTACGACGTCCACCGCAACCTCCACCAGGGCAAGGTCGGCGTGCTGTGCCTCGCCCCCGAGGAGGGCCTGGGCGTGCGGGACCACGAGCTGCGCGCCACGCACCTCGACGCCATCAACCGCTTCCGCAACGTCTGAGACGCCCAAGGGCCTAAGGGACAGCCTGAGATGACAGAGCGCCAGAAGGACCGTCCGTGGCTCATGCGGACGTACGCCGGCCACTCCACGGCCGAGGCGTCCAACGAGCTGTACCGCCGCAACCTCGCCAAGGGCCAGACCGGCCTGTCGGTCGCGTTCGACCTGCCGACGCAGACCGGCTACGACCCCGACCACATCCTCGCCCGCGGCGAGGTGGGCCGGGTCGGGGTCCCGGTCTCCCACCTGGGCGACATGCGGCGGCTGTTCCAGGACATCCCCCTGGAGCAGATGAACACCTCGATGACGATCAACGCCACCGCCATGTGGCTGCTGGCGCTCTACCAGGTGGCCGCCGAGGAGCAGGGCGCGGACATCGCCCAGCTCCAGGGCACCACCCAGAACGACATCGTCAAGGAGTACCTCTCGCGCGGGACGCACGTCTTCCCGCCCGGACCCTCGCTCCGCCTGACGACGGACATGATCGCGTACACGGTCAACCACATCCCCAAGTGGAACCCGATCAACATCTGCAGCTACCACCTGCAGGAGGCCGGCGCCACGCCCGTGCAGGAGATCGCGTACGCGATGTCCACGGCCATCGCGGTCCTGGACTCCGTCCGCGACTCGGGCCAGGTCCCGCCCGAGCGGTTCGGCGAGGTCGTCGCCAGGATCTCCTTCTTCGTGAACGCGGGCGTCCGCTTCATCGAGGAGATGTGCAAGATGCGCGCCTTCGGCCGCATCTGGGACCAGGTGACCCGCGAGCGCTACGGCATCGAGAACGAGAAGCAGCGCCGCTTCCGGTACGGGGTCCAGGTCAACTCCCTGGGTCTGACCGAGGCGCAGCCGGAGAACAACGTCCAGCGCATCGTGCTGGAGATGCTCGCGGTCACCCTCTCCAAGGACGCCCGCGCCCGCGCCGTGCAGCTGCCGGCCTGGAACGAGGCACTGGGTCTGCCCCGGCCCTGGGACCAGCAGTGGTCGCTGCGCATCCAGCAGGTCCTCGCACTCGAGAGCGACCTGCTGGAGTACGAGGACATCTTCGCCGGCTCGCACGTCGTCGAGGCCAAGGTCGACTCCCTGGTGGCCGAGTGCCTGGCCGAGATCGACCGGATCCAGGAGATGGGCGGCGCGATGGCGGCCGTCGAGTCCGGGTACCTCAAGGGCGAGCTGGTCTCCTCGCACGCCGAGCGGCGGGCCCGGATCGAGGCCGGCGAGGACAAGATCGTCGGCGTCAACTGCTTCCAGCAGACGGAGGAGAACCCGCTCACCGCCGACCTGGACGGCGCCATCATGACGGTGGACCCGGCCGTCGAGGCGCTGACCGTGGAGCGGATCGGCCGCTGGCGCGCCGAGCGCCAGGAGTCCTCGGACCGGCAGGGCGGCGGCGATCCCTTCGTCTTCCCGACGGTCATGCAGGCCCTGGACCGGCTGAAGGAGGCCGCCGCCGGGGACGAGAACCTGATGGAGGCCACCCTGGAGTGCGCCCGCGCCGGCGTCACCACCGGTGAGTGGTCCAACGCCCTGCGCGAGGTGTTCGGCGAGTTCCGGGCTCCGACCGGGGTCTCCTCGGCCCCGGTGGCCGTGACCGCCGAGGAGGGGACCCCCATGGCCCTCGTCCGCGCGAAGGTCTCCCGTACCGCGGACGAACTGGGCTCCGGCCGGCTGCGCCTGCTGGTGGGCAAGCCCGGCCTGGACGGCCACTCCAACGGCGCCGAACAGATCGCCGTGCGGGCCCGCGACGCCGGGTTCGAGGTGGTCTACCAGGGGATCCGGCTGACCCCCGAGGAAATCTCCTCGGCGGCGCTGGCCGAGGACGTGCACTGCGTGGGACTGTCCATCCTGTCCGGTTCGCACAGCGCGCTCGTCCCCGACGTGCTGGAGCGGCTGCGCGCGGCGGGGGCGGGTGACATTCCCGTCGTGCTCGGAGGCATCATTCCGAATGCCGACGCCGTGGCGCTGAAGGCGGCCGGCGTGGCCGCGGTCTTCACCCCGAAGGACTTCGGCATCACGGAGATCATCGGCCGTATCGTCGACGAGATCCGCAAGGCGAACAAGCTCAACCCGATCGGCGACGCCGACGAACCCAGCGTTTCCACAGACATCGTTGCAAGCACGGAGGTCCCCGCATGACCACGCCCTCTTCCCCGGTCAACCGGCTGCGGCCGCGCCGCTCCTGCCTCGCGGTGCCGGGTTCCAACCCCCGGTTCCTGGAGAAGGCCCAGGGCCTGCCGGCCGACCAGGTCTTCCTCGACCTGGAGGACGCCTGCGCCCCGCTCGCCAAGGAGGGCGCCCGCCACACCATCGTGGAGGCGCTGAACCAGGGCGACTGGACCGGTAAGACCCGCGTGGTGCGCGTCAACGACTGGACCACGCACTGGACGTACCGCGACGTGATCACCGTCGTCGAGGGCGCCGGCCAGAACCTCGACTGCATCATGCTGCCGAAGGTCCAGGACGCCCAGCAGGTCGTGGCGCTCGACCTCCTCCTGACCCAGATCGAGAAGACCATGGGCTTCGAGGTCGGCAAGATCGGCATCGAGGCGCAGATCGAGAACGCCAAGGGCCTGGTCAACGTCGACGAGATCGCCGGCGCCTCGGCGCGACTGGAGACCATCATCTTCGGGCCGGCCGACTTCATGGCCTCGATCAACATGAAGTCCCTGGTCGTGGGCATGCAACCGCCCGGCTACGGCGCGGACGCCTACCACTACATCCTGATGCGGATCCTGATGGCGGCCCGCATGCACGACCTCCAGGCGATCGACGGCCCCTTCCTCCAGATCAAGAACGTCGACGGCTACCGCGAGGTCGCGGGCCGCGCGGCGGCACTGGGCTTCGACGGCAAGTGGGTGCTGCACCCCGGCCAGGTCGACGCGGCCAACGAGGTCTTCTCCCCCTCCCAGGAGGACTACGACCACGCCGAGCTGATCCTCGACGCGTACGACTGGTGCACCTCCGAGGCCGGCGGCAAGAAGGGCTCGGCGATGCTCGGCGACGAGATGATCGACGAGGCCAGCCGCAAGATGGCCCTGGTCATCTCGGGCAAGGGCCGCGCCGCGGGCATGCAGCGCACCACCAAGTTCGAAATCCCGGAGGCGTAGCACCATGCAGTTCGGACGCACCTACGAAGAGTTCGAGATCGGCGCGGTCTACAAGCACTGGCCCGGGAAGACGGTCACCGAGTACGACGACCACCTCTTCTGTCTGCTGACCATGAACCACCACCCGCTCCACATGGACAGCAACTACGCGGAGAACACGACCGACTTCGGTAGGAACGTCGTCGTGGGCAACTACATCTACTCGCTGCTGCTGGGCATGTCCGTGCCGGACGTCTCCGGCAAGGCGATCGCCAACCTGGAGATCGAGTCGCTGCGGCACGTGGCGCCGACCTTCCACGGCGACACCATCTACGGCGAGACCACGGTCCTCGACAAGACCCCGTCGAAGTCGAAGAACGACCGCGGCATCGTCTACGTGGAGACCAAGGGCTACAAGCAGGACGGCACCCTCGTCTGCGTCTTCCGGCGCAAGGTGATGGTCCCGACCGAGACGTACATCAAGGAGCGCGGCGGCGAGCAGCCCGGCCGCCCCACGCTGAAGGAACAGGGGAAGTAGAACCATGAGCCGACTTGCCCAGACCGCCGGCCTGACGGACGACCAGAGGGACATCCTCAAGACCGTCCGGGAGTTCGTCGACAAGGAGATCATCCCGGTCGCGACCGAGCTGGAGCACCGCGACGAGTACCCGCAGGCGATCGTCGACGGTCTCAAGGAACTCGGCCTGTTCGGCCTGATGATCCCCGAGGAGTACGGCGGCCTGGGTGAGTCGCTGCTCACCTACGCGCTGTGCGTCGAGGAGATCGCGCGCGGCTGGATGTCCGTCTCGGGCATCATCAACACCCACTTCATCGTGGCGTACATGCTCAAGCAGCACGGCACGCAGGAGCAGAGGGAGTACTTCCTCCCGCGCATGGCGCTGGGCGAGGTCCGCGGCGCGTTCTCGATGTCCGAGCCGGGTCTCGGCTCCGACGTGTCGGCCATCACGTCCAAGGCGGTGAAGGACGGCGACGAGTACGTCCTGAACGGCCAGAAGATGTGGCTGACGAACGGCGGCACGTCCACCCTGGTGGCCGTTCTGGTGCGCAGTGACGAAGGACACCCGGAGGGCACCGCCCCCCACAAGTCGATGACGACCTTCCTGGTGGAGAAGGAGGCCGGCTTCGGCGAGGTCCGACCCGGCCTGACCATTCCCGGCAAGATCGACAAGATGGGCTACAAGGGGGTCGACACCACCGAGCTCATCATGGACGGACTGCGCATTCCGGCCAATCGGGTCCTGGGCGGCGAGACCGGCCGAGGGTTTTACCAAATGATGGACGGGGTCGAGGTCGGCCGCGTCAACGTGGCGGCCCGTGGCTGCGGCGTCGCACAGCGTGCATTCGAGCTGGGTGTCTCGTATGCCCAGCAACGTCACACTTTCGGCAAGGCCATCGCTGAGCACCAGGCGATCCAGTTCAAGCTGGCCGAGATGGCTACCAAGGTCGAAGCCGCCCATGCGATGATGGTGAATGCAGCACGCAAAAAGGACTCCGGGGAACGAAACGACCTTGAAGCAGGGATGGCGAAGTACCTCGCCTCCGAATACTGCAAGGAGGTGGTGGAGGACGCGTTCCGTATCCACGGTGGCTACGGCTTCTCCAAGGAGTACGAGATCGAGCGTCTCTACCGGGAGGCGCCGATGCTGCTCATCGGTGAAGGTACCGCCGAGATCCAGAAAATGATCATCGGGCGACGCCTGCTCGAGGAGTACCGACTCCAGGGCTGAAAGTCCCTTTTGCGGTAAATCGTCCAGTGGTTTTCCGTAAAAGTGTCACTACCAGTCACTGGCCTGTGGTCTTCGACTCGGCTTCTGGCTTGCCCAGTTGTTGTGCGCAACCGATAGCATTCCAGTAAAGCCGCCGTCCCGTCCCCCCGTTTGCGGCGCGGCATCACCCGCTACGAAGGTCATCCATGCCCCACAGCCAAACCTCTGCACCTCGCGTCGGCCTCCTCGGTGGACGCCTCGCGCGCGGAGCATCGCCGTGGCTTCTGCCGACCGTCGCCACCGCCGCTCTCAGCCTCACCCGGGCCCGGAAGTCCGGACGCTGGGCGGCAGTGGCCGTGCCCACCACCGCGCTCGCGGCGGGCATGCTGTGGTTCTTCCGCGACCCCGAGCGTGAGATCACGCAGGGCCGGGTCATCTCCCCCGCCGACGGTGTGGTGCAGAGCATCATGCCGTGGAAGGACGGACGGACCCGGGTCGCGATCTTCATGAGCCCGCTGAACGTCCACGTCAACCGCGCGCCCCTCGCGGGCACGGTGACGTCCGTGGAGCACGTCCCCGGTGGATTCGTTCCGGCGTTCAACAAGGAGAGCGAGAACAACGAGCGCGTTGTCTGGCACTTCGACACCGAGCTCGGCGACATCGAGATGGTGCAGATCGCCGGCGCCGTCGCCCGCCGGATCGTCCCGTACCTGCCGGCCGGCACCAAGGTGGAGCAGGGCGAACGCATCGGTCTGATCCGCTTCGGCTCCCGCGTCGACATCTACCTCCCCGAGGGTGTCGAGGTCGCGGTCGAGGTCGGACAGGCCACCACCGCGGGGGTGACCCGAATTGACCGTGACTGACCCTGAGACTCCGGCGAACCCGTCGTCGGGATGGGTGCCCGAGGCCTCCGAGGAGGAGTCCGCCGAGGACGACATGCCGCTGTCACTGCGGCTGTCGATAGCGGACACCCTCACCCTCGGCAACGCGACGTGCGGATTCATGGCGGTGTACTTCACCACCACCGGGATCCTCATCCCGCACCTGACCGGCAGCGGCGAGTCGGGCATGGCCCGCAGCAGCGCCGCGACGGCCGTGATACTGATGCTGCTCGCCGCGGTCTTCGACCTCTTCGACGGCATCGTGGCCCGCAAGCTGCGCAGCTCGCCGATGGGCGCGGAGCTGGACAACCTGTCGGACCTGATCAGCTTCGGGCTGGCGCCGGCGTACTTCGTCCTCGTCTACGGCATGGTCGCCGACGACGCGGTGCAGAAGATGTCGGCGCTGGCGGCGATCGTGGTGCTGCTGGCCGTGGTGCTGCGCCTCGCGAGATTCAGCTGCGTGGCGATGAAGGACGGCATGTTCCAGGGCATGCCGAGCCCCTTCGGCGCGCTGACGGTCGTCTCGATCGTCCTGCTGGAGCTGCCGTTCATCCCGACGCTGCTGGCGATCGTCGGGGTGGCCTGGCTGATGGTGAGCCGGGTCGAGTACCCCAAGCCGCGGGGTGTCCTCGCGGTGGCGATGCTGAGCTGGATCGTCGCGGCGATGGGCCTGCTGGCCGCGTGGGCGTTCGACGCGCCGGGCGGTGGGCTGCTGCTCCAGACGGGCTGCGCGCTGCAGATCGCTCTGGCGGCGACCATTCCGCTGTTCGCGACGACCCGTCGGGCGAACACGTTCCGCCACAACCGCCGCGAGGCGCGGGCCACACAGGCTCCGTAATCCGGCTGTACACACGGGAGGGCCCCCGGCCGCCACCAGGCGACCGGGGGCCCTCCCGCGTCCGCGGGTCCGGGGGCCGGGGCGGAGCCCTGGGAACGGTGGAAGGGCGGGTGGGGACGGAGCCCCGCGCGGGGGCGAGCAGTGGGACCTGGTGGGCGCGCGGCCGGCGCATAGGCTTGGTGTCGGAAAACCGCCAGCCCGAGCGGCCCCCGCCCGGGAGGATGGAAGCCATGTACACCGACACGGAGCGCTGCGTGCGGGCCGTCCAGTCCAAGGACGCCCGCTTCGACGGATGGTTCTTCACCGCCGTCAGGACCACCGGGATCTACTGCCGGCCCAGCTGCCCCGCCGTGCCGCCCAAGGTCGAGAACATGACCTTCCTGCCCAGCGCCGCCGCCTGCCAGCAGAGCGGGTACCGGGCCTGCAAGAGGTGCCGCCCCGACACCTCCCCCGGCTCCCCCGAGTGGAACGCCCGCGCCGACGCCGTCGCCCGCGCCATGCGCCTCATCCAGGACGGCGTCGTCGACCGGGAGGGCGTTCCGGGGCTGGCCACCCGGCTCGGCTACTCCGCCCGCCAGGTCGAGCGCCAGCTGAACGCCGAGCTCGGTGCCGGGCCGCTCGCCCTCGCCCGGGCCCAGCGCGCGCAGACGGCCCGGCTGCTGATCGAGACCTCGGAGCTCCCGATGGGCGACATCGCCTTCGCCGCCGGGTTCTCCTCCATCCGGACCTTCAACGACACCGTCCGCGAGGTCTTCGCCCTGGCCCCGAGCGACCTGCGCACCAGGGCCGGGAAGGGGCCGCTGCGGGCTCGGAGCGAGGGGGAGGCGGCCGGGGCCCGGGTGCCCGGCACCATCAGCCTGCGGCTCCCCTTCCGTGCCCCGCTCAACCCCGACAACCTCTTCGGCCACCTCGCCGCGACGGCCGTCCCCGGGGTCGAGGAGTGGCGGGCGGGCGCCTACCGCCGTACGCTCCGGCTCCCGTACGGCACCGGGGTCGTCGCGCTCACCCCGCGGCCGGACCACATCGCCTGCCGGCTCGCCCTCACCGATCTGCGCGACCTCACCATCGCCATCAGCCGCTGCCGGCGGCTGCTGGACCTCGACGCCGACCCCGAGGCCGTCGACGAGCAGCTGCGCGCCGACCCGCTGCTGGCCCCGCTCGTGGACAAGGCCCCCGGGCGCCGGGTGCCGCGGACCGTCGACGCCGAGGAGTTCGCCGTACGGGCGGTCCTCGGGCAGCAGGTGTCCACGGCCGCGGCCCGTACGCACGCGGCCAGGCTGGTGCGCGCCCACGGCGAGCCGGTGGCCGATCCCGACCCCGAGGGCGGGCTGACGCACCTGTTCCCGTCCTCCCAGGCCCTGGCCGGGCTGGATCCCGAGTCATTGGCCCTGCCGCGCAGCCGGCGCACCACCCTGACCACGCTCGTCTCGGCGCTCGCCGACGGTTCGCTGCCGCTCGCCGCGGACAGCGACTGGGAGTCGGCGCGGGCGCGGCTGGGCGCCGTGCCCGGGTTCGGGCCGTGGACCACCGAGATCATCGCGATGCGGGCCCTGGGCGACCCGGACGCCTTCCTCCCCGCCGACCTGGGGATCCGGCGGGCCGCGAAGGGGCTCGGGCTGCCGTCCACGCCCGCCGCGCTGACGGCCCGCGCGGCGCGCTGGCGGCCCTGGCGCGCGTACGCCGTGCAGTACCTGTGGGCCACCGAGGACCACGCGATCAACGTTCTGCCCGCCTGACTTCCGAGGAGCACGAACCATCATGAGCAGCAGCACGAGCAGCGCCGGCACGAGCAGCGGCAAGCAGCACACCGTCGTCGACAGTCCCTACGGGCCGCTCACCCTCGTCGCCACCGGCGGGGTCCTCAGCGGTCTCTACATGACGGGGCAGCGCCACCGCCCGGCCGAGGAGGCCTTCGGGGAGCGTGTGGCGGCCGGCGAGCAGCCCTTCCCGGAGGTGGTGCGGCAGCTGACCGCGTACTTCGCCGGGGAGCTCACCTCGTTCGACCTGCCGGTCCGGCTGGATGGCACGGAGTTCCAGCGCAGCGTGTGGGAGCAGCTCGTACGGATCCCCTACGGGCAGACCTGGTCGTACGGGGAGCTGGCCGCCAGGCTCGGCAAGCCGAACGCCTCGCGCGCGGTGGGCCTGGCCAACGGGAAGAACCCGGTCAGCATCATCGTGCCGTGCCACCGCGTGATCGGGGCGTCCGGTTCCATGACCGGCTACGGCGGCGGCGTCGGCCGCAAGGTCCGCCTGCTCGCCTTCGAGTCCGGCGCGGAAACCCTCCAGCCCGACAGGCCCTAGATCACCACGAGCGGGACGAGGAGCGCGAAGGCGGCGCCCGCCTCGACGGCGTAGGCGTACAGGGACGGGTGCTGGACGGGGGCCGCGAGCAGGACCACGCTCTGCTGGGCGGTGGCCGCGCGCACCCAGTCCGTGTCGGCGCCGAGACCGCCCTGGTACCAGCCCTCGCAGGAACCGGGACCGGTGACGGCGAGGACGTCGTCCTCACGGCGGTAGAAGGCCCGCCAGTCGGCGGCCGGTACGGACCAGGCCTCGAAGTCGGTGAAAGTGGCCCAACCGCCGTCGTGGATCGCGGTGTCGAACATCCAGACCGGCACCCCGTCGGGGGTGACCTCACCGCCGGCCTGCTGATCCGTGGTGAAGTGGACCATGGGCAGGGCGTCGGGCCCGTCGGCGGTGCTGGGCCAGGCGTACATCGTGATCATCTACGGAATTCTGTCCTGCTCGGTGTAGGCACGGAATAACGAGCGGGCGGGACTCAGCGGCCCGAGGCCTGCGGTCTGCGGCCGTTCTCCAGCTCCGCTGCGCCCTCGCCCGACAGCATGACCCGGTAGGCCTCTTGGGTGCGTGGACCGAGCGATCCGAGCAGATAGTCCGTCAGGTCTGCCGGTTCCACCAGCCGCCACGAGATCAGCTCCTCCTCCTGGAGCCGGATGGAGGCGAGCTGCCCGGCGTCGAGCACGCCGCCGTCGTAGAGGTACGCGACGAGTGGGGGCCGGTCCGGGCCGAGCGTCCAGTCCACCGCGAGCAGCCGGCCCAGCGGCACGTCGATGCCGATCTCCTCGGCGCTCTCGCGGCGGGCCGCCGTGCGCGGGGACTCGCCCCGGTCCGACTCGATGGTGCCGCCCGGCAGGGCCCAGCCCTCGCGGTAGTTGGGCTCGACGAGGAGCACCCGACCCGCGGCGTCCCGGTAGAGCGCGGCCGCACCGGCCAGCACCCGGGGCAGGCTCGCGATGTAGGTGGCGTAGTCATCCGTGGTGGTCACGCCGCAACCCTACCCAGCCGCCCCGGCGGGCCGGGTCACGCGCCCGGGGATCCCGCGCCGCCCGGTCCGTCCGCGCGGTCGCGGTTCTTCGACTCGGCGACGCGGCGCAGGCGGAAGTGTCGGGCCGGGCCCTGTTCGGTGATGGCGTCTCCGACCATGGCCCTGACCGCGTCCCGCATGCCGTGCAGTGCGTGGTGGCGGACGGGTCCGGCGCCGGGGTCCGCCCTCAGTTCCTTCACCAGGGCCCAGCAGAGCAGCAGCATCACGATCACGAACGGCAGCGCGACCAGGATGGTGGCCGTCTGGAGGGACTTCAGGCCGCCCGCGACGAGGAGTACGGCGGCCACCCCGGCCATCAGCACGCCCCAGGTGACGACGAGCCAGGTCGGCGGGTGCAGGGAGCCGCGGCTGGTGAGCGAGCCCATGACGAGGGAGGCGGAGTCGGCGCTGGTGACGAAGTACGTCATCACCAGCGCCATCGCGATCCACGAGGTGACCGTGCCCAGGGGGAGCGCGTCGAGCATCGCGAAGAGGGAGGCCTCGGTGCCTTCCTTGAGCTTGGCGGCCATGTCGGCGGCGCCGGTGGAGTCGAGGCGGATCGCGGTGCCGCCCATGACGCAGAACCAGACGACGGTGGCGCCGCTGGGCACCAGGAGCACGCCGACGAGGAACTCGCGGATCGTACGGCCGCGCGAGATGCGGGCGATGAAGGTGCCGACGAAGGGCGCCCAGGAGAGCCACCACGCCCAGTAGAAGATCGTCCACGCGCCGAGCCACGTGCTGTCGGTGAAGGCACCGGTACGGGTGGCCATGGGGAGCAGCTCGTGCAGGTAGCTGCCGACGCTCGCCGGGATCACGTCGAGGACGTAGACGGTCGGGCCGAGGACGAAGACGAAGAGCATCAGGGACGCGGCGAGCACGATGTTGATCGTGCTGAGCCATTTGACGCCCTTGTGCAGGCCGGAGAAGGCGGAGAGCACGAAGGCGGCGGAGAGGGACCCGATGATGATCAGCTCGAGGGTCGTCGAGTCCTCGACCCCGGTGGTGATGTTGAGCCCCTTCGCCACCTGGAGGGCGCCGAGGCCCAGGCTGGTGGCGGTGCCGAAGACGGTCGCGAAGACGGCGAGCAGGTCGATGGCCTTGCCGGGCCGTCCGTTGGCCCGCTCCTCGCCCATGAGGGGGACGAAGGCGGAGCTCAGGCGGTTGCCGCGGCCCTTGCGGAAGGTCGCGTAGGCGAGGGCGAGGCCGGCGATGCCGTAGATCGCCCAGGGGGTGAGGGTCCAGTGGAAGAAGGAGTAGTCCATCGCGGCCCGGGCGGAGTCACCGGTGCCGGGGGCCGCGCCGGAGGCCGGGGGCGGATTCAGGTAGTGGGTGAGCGGCTCCCCCACCCCGTAGAACATCAGGCCGATCCCCATGCCCGCGCTGAACATCATCGCGATCCACGCGAGGTTGGTGAACTCCGGCTCCGAGTCGTCCTCGCCGAGGCGGATGCGGCCGAAGCGGCTGATCGCGAGCACGACGCACATGACGAGGAACACATCGGCTGCGATCACGAACAGCCACGCGAAGTTGTTCAGGACCCAGGCCAGCGCGGTGCTCGACGCGGAGTCGAAGGAGCTCTTCCCCAGTGCAGCCCAGGCGACGACGGCCAGGACGGCGATCACTCCGACAGTGACCACGCCGAGGTCGGGGGTGCCGTCGGGAATGGAGTGGGGAGTGCCGCCGGGAGTACCGCCGCCGGGTCCTCCGGAGCCCCCACCTGGGGAATCCGGACGTGGCTGTTCCAGTGAATCCGTGCTCATGCGGCCACACTATGCAGGCGTATATCCCTATTTAGGGGTATGCCGCGCCGGGTGTGGCCCAGGCCACCCATGGGCATAGGAGGATCCTCCGGATAGGCTCATGCACGGCGCGACTGCACTGTTCGATAGCAAGGGATTAGCAAGGTGACGGACGGAGCAGTAACTGAGACCGCGCGCGTGCTCATCGCCGCGGACAAATTCAAGGGCTCGCTCACGGCCGTTCAGGTCGCTGAGCGGGTGACGGCCGGCCTTCGCAAGGCCGTACCGGGCGTGGAGATCGAGACCCTCCCCGTCGCGGACGGCGGCGACGGTACGGTCGCGGCCGCTGTGGCGGCCGGTTTCGAACGCCGGGAGGTACGGGTCACCGGACCGCTCGGTGACCAGGTCACGGCCGCTTTCGCCCTGCGCGAGGGCACCGCGGTGGTCGAGATGGCGGAGGCCTCCGGCCTCCAGCTGCTGCCGGCGGGTGTCTTCGCCCCACTGACGGCGACCACCTACGGCTCCGGCGAACTGCTGAAGGCCGCACTCGACGCGGGAGCGCGCTCGATCGTCTTCGGCGTGGGCGGCAGCGCCACCACCGACGGCGGCGCGGGCATGCTGGCCGCGCTGGGCGCGGTGTTCCTGGATGCGAACGGTGAACCCGTCGGTCCGGGCGGCGGCGCGCTGGCCGGGCTGGCCTCAGCCGACCTGTCGGGCGTCGACCCCCGCATCAAGGAGATCGACTTCGTCCTGGCGAGCGACGTGGACAACCCGCTGACGGGTCCGAAGGGCGCTCCGGCGGTCTACGGCCCGCAGAAGGGGGCGTCGCCCGAGGACGTGGCGACGCTCGACGCGGCGCTGGCACACTTCGCGGTGGTCCTGGAGAAGTCGATCGGCTCCCTGGCCGCGGAGGCGGCGCTCTCGCCCGGCGCGGGCGGCGCGGGCGGCATCGGCTACGGGGCGCTGCTGCTCGGCGCGTCCTTCCGTCCCGGCATCGAGCTGATGCTCGAGGTGCTCGGCTTCGCGCCGGCGCTGGAGCGGGCGACGCTGGTCATCACCGGCGAGGGCTCGTTGGACGAGCAGACCCTCCACGGCAAGGCTCCGGCCGGTGTCGCGGCGGCGGCCCGCGCGGCGGGCAAGGAGGTCGTCGCGGTCTGCGGCCGACTGCTGCTCACCCAGGAGGCCCTCCAGGCGGCCGGCATCCGCCGGGCGTACCCGCTCACGGAGATCGAGCCCGACCCGGCGGTGTGCATCGCGAACGCGGGCCCGCTGCTGGAACGGGTGGCGCAGAACATCGCGTCGGACGTCCTCTGACCGCACCACCGCACCACCCGCCGGCCCGGCCCCCCGCACTGGGGGCCGGGCCGGCGGTGCGCCGGGCGGTCCGCGCTATGCGCCGGCCCGGGCGCGGGCCCCTTCGACGAGCTGAGCGGTGGTGACGATCCGGGCGAAGCCGCCACCCTGCAGGTTGACGGCGGTGGCGGTGGCGAGCTGGTCGGCCGTCAGCCGCGGGGCGTCCGGGCCGGGGCCGGCGGCCAGGTCGAAGGTGTGCGTGGCATCGAGCGGCACGAGGACGTCGTAGCCCAGGTTGCCCGCCATCCGGGCCGTGGTCTCGACGCACATGTTGGTCTGGATACCGGTGAGGACGAGCTGTCCGATGCCCTGGGCGGTGAGCCAGTCGGCCAGGTCGGGGGTGCCGTAGAAGGAGGAGTTCACCGATTTCACGACGTGCAGGGCGGCCTGGCCGGCGCGCTCGCCGACGAAGTCCTTGAGGGCGTGACCGGGCAGGTCCGGGGCGAGGGCTCCGCCGGGGCGGGAGGCGTGCTGGACGAGCACCAGCGGGCGGCCCGATTCCTGCCAGGCGTCCATCAGCTCGGCGATGTTGGCCTCGGCGGCCGGGTTGTTGCGCGGCCCCCAGAAGGCGGCGTCGTCGAAGCCCTGCTGCACGTCGATGACCAGGAGGGCACTGTTCGCGGCGATCTCGATCTTGTTCGTCATGGCTCCATCCTGGGCGGCCCGGTGCCCCCGCAACAGCGGCGCGGGGGACCCCGACCGATGGGATCCTGCCACTCTGGCAGCCCCTCCTCCCTTCGCTCACCGCGGACCGCGTACACCCCGCCCGCAGCCCCCGGGCCGCGCCCGGCGACGGCCCCGCAGGGCGTGCGCGACCCCCAGGAGGCGCTCCGGGGCCCCGCACGCCCCGGATCCGGTTTCCCGGCCCTCCCCCCTCACCGGCGCACCGCCAGTGCCCCACAGGCCCCCACAGCCGTGCTGCCCGGCGGGGCGGGCGTGGCAGACTCACCGCCATGCACCGCGTCGCGATCGTCGTCCAGCCCGGCATCCGCGCCTTCGACCTCGCCGTCATCACCGAGGTCTGGGGTCCTGACCGCAGCGACCTCGGAGTGCCTCCCTTCGAGCTGCGCCGGTGCGCCCTGTCCCCGGGCCCGATCCCGCTCCCCGGCGGGTTGTCCCTGACCCCCGACCGTGGGCTCGACTGGC
This sequence comes from Streptomyces sp. NBC_00435, assembly GCF_036014235.1. Classification (GTDB taxonomy): domain Bacteria; phylum Actinomycetota; class Actinomycetes; order Streptomycetales; family Streptomycetaceae; genus Streptomyces. The sequence continues at coordinate 6,708,564 of NZ_CP107924.1, read as the reverse complement.
TCGGCGGGGCCGACCTCGTCGTCGTCCCCGCGCTGGCCCGGCCGTGCGACCCGACGCCCGAGCCCGTCCTCGCCGCCCTGCGGGACGCCCACGTCCGGGGCATACCCGTGGCCGCCCTGTGCGCCGGCGCCTTCGTGCTGGCCGAGGCCGGTCTGCTGGCGGGCCGCCGGGCCGTCACCCACTGGTCGCTGGCCCCGGCGCTGGCCGGCCGGCACCCCGCCGTACTGGTGACCGAGGCCCCGCTCTACGTCGAGGACGACGGGGTGTGGACCTCCGCCGGGGTCGCCTCCGGCATCGACCTCTGCCTCCACCTGGTCCGCGAGGCCCACGGTTCCGAGGCCGCCGCCGCCATCGCCCGCTCGATGGTGACGGGCCCCTTCCGCACCGGCGACCACGCCCAGTACCTGGACCGCCCGACCCCGGCCACCGACCGGACCGCCCAGGCGCTGGCCGCCGTACGGGCCAAGGCGCTGGGGCGGCTGCACGAGGCGCTGGACGTGGCCACCCTGGCCCGGTGGGCCGGGATGTCGCCGCGCTCCTTCGCCCGGCACTTCGCCGCCGCGACGGGCACCACCCCGCACAAATGGCTCCTCGGCCACCGTCTGGACGAAGCCCGCAAACTGCTGGAACGCACCGACCATCCGGTCCCCGAGGTGGCCCGGCGCGCCGGATTCGCCAGTGAGGTCACCTTCCGCCAGCACTTCACCTCGTACATCGGCACCAGCCCCCGCGCCTACCGTGCGGCGGCTACCTCGCCGGAGCCTCCCCCAAACCCTGCGGACAGTGTTAGAAATGGCTCATGACCGGACGTTTTGGCCTGCCCAGGGGCTCTGAAGGGGCGCCCGAGCACGGGGCCCCGTCCTGGCCGGGCCCCGGCCGGTCCCTGCTCGTCCGCGTACGACGGTCCGCGCGCCGGTTCGCACGCCGGATCGCCCGCCCCTTCTCCGGGCTGTCCTCGAACCTCTCGCCCGGTGCGCGCAGCCTCGCCGGCCAGGTCTTCGCCCTCCAGGCGGTCCTCGTGCTGGTGCTGATCACCGCCGCCGCCACGGCCCTGTTCTTCCAGGCCCGGTACGACAGCCAGCGCGACGCCCGCAACCGTTCCCTGGCGGCCGCCGAGGCCTTCGCCAACGCCCCCGGCCTCCCGGCGGCGCTGGGGTCCCCCGATCCCACCGCCCGGCTCCAGCCGCTGGCCGAGGGGGCCCGCCGGGGCTCCGGCGTCGACTTCGTCGCCGTCATGAACACCGACGGGATCCGGTACACCGACTCCCGCCCCGAGCTGATCGGCAAGCGCTCCACGGGCGACCTCTCCCGCGCCGTGGCCGGGCACGCCTTCACCGAGACGTTCAAGGGGAAGCCGAGCGACGTGGTGCGCGCCGTGGTGCCCGTACGGGACTCCTCGGGCACGGTCGTCGGCCTGGTCGCCACGGGCATCGAGGTCGCCAACGTCGGTGACGTGGTCGAGGGCCAGCTGCCCCTGCTCCTCGGCGCGGCGGCCGGCGCCCTGCTCCTGGGCACCGGCGGCGCCGCCCTCGTCAGCCGCCGGCTGCGGCGCCAGACCCGGGGCCTGGGCGAGGCCGAGATGACCCGGATGAACGAACACCACGAAGCGGTTCTGCACGCCGTCCGCGAGGGCGTCCTGATCATCGACACCGAGGGCCGGGTCGTCCTCGCCAACGACGAGGCCCGCCGCCTCCTCGACCTGCCCGCCGACGCCGAGCAGCGGCACGTCGGCGATCTCGGCCTCGATCCGCGCACGGCCGCGCTGCTGGTGTCCGGGCGGGTCGCCACCGACGAGGTGCACCGCGCGGGCGGCCGGCTCCTCGCCGTCAACGTACGCCCGACCAAGCCCTACGGCGGCCGCCCCTCGGGCACCGTCACGACCCTGCGCGACTCCACCGAGCTCGCCGCGCTCTCCGGCCGGGCCGCCGTCGCCCGCGACCGCCTGCAACTGCTCTACGACGCCGGCGTGCGCATCGGGACCACCCTCGACGTGGTGCGCACCGCTGAGGAGCTCTCCGAGGTCGCGGTACCGCGGTTCGCGGACTTCGTCACGGTGGAGCTGCTTGAGCCGGTGCTGCGCGGCGAGGAGCCCAGCCTCGGCACACACACCGAGATGCGCCGGGCCGCGATGAGCGGGGTCCGCGTGGACTCGCCCCTGCAGCCCGTCGGCGACACCATCCGCTTCGTGGTGCCCACGGCGCCGATGGCGGCGGCCCTGGACGCCGGGCGGGCGGTGCTGGCGGCCGACCTGGCCTCTGCCTTCGGCTGGCGGGCCCAGGACCACGAGGGCACCCGGGTGGCCCTTGAGTACGGGCTCCACTCGCTGATCTCCGTACCGCTCCAGGCCCGCGGGGTGGTCCTGGGCATGGCCAACTTCTGGCGTGCGGACACCCCCGAGCCCTTCGACGAGGAGGACCTGTCCTTCGCGGAGGAGCTGGCGGCGCGGGCCGCCGTCTCCATCGACAACGCCCGCCGCTTCACGCGCGAGCACGCGGTGGCCGTGACCCTCCAGCGCAGCCTGCTGCCGCGGGTGCTGCCGGACCTGGACTCCGTGGACGTGGCGTTCCGGTACCTGCCCGCGAAGGCGGGGGTGGGCGGGGACTGGTTCGACGTGATCCCGCTCGCCGGCGCCCGGGTCGCGCTGGTCGTCGGCGACGTCGTGGGGCACGGGGTGCACGCGGCCGCCACGATGGGCCGGCTGCGGACCGCCGTGCACAACTTCTCCACGCTCGACCTGCCACCCGACGAGCTGCTGGGCCACCTGGACGAGCTGATCGACCGGATCGACCAGGACGAGTCCGCGGGCGACGACCGGGCCGGGGAAGGCGAGTCCTCGAGCGTCACGGGCGCCACCTGCCTCTACGCGGTCTACGACCCGGTGTCCGGCCGCTGCGCCATGGCCAGCGCCGGCCATCCCGGCCCGGCGCTGGTCGGTCCCGACGGGCTGGTGCGGTTCCCCGAACTGCCGATCGGGCTGCCGCTGGGCGTCGGCGGGATGCCCTTCGAGGCCGTGGAGCTGGACCTGCCCGAGGCGAGCCGGCTCGTCCTGTTCACCGACGGGCTGCTGGAGGACCGCGACCGGGACTTCGACAGCGGACTCGCCCTGCTGACCGAGACCCTGGCCAGGCCCGACCGCAGCCCCGACCAGGCCTGCGCCGACGTACTGGCCGCGCTGCTGTTCCCGTCGCCGAGCGATGACATCGCCCTGCTCATCGCCGACACCCGGCGGCTGCCGGCCAACCGGATCGCGGAGTGGGAGGTGCTCCCGGACCCCGCTGACGTCTCCCGGGTCCGCCGCGCGGGCGCCGCGCAGCTGGCCGCATGGGGCCTGGAGGGCATCTCCTTCACCGCCGAGCTCATCCTCAGCGAGTTGATCACCAACGCCATCCGCTACGGGAGCCCGCCGATCCGGGTCCGGCTGCTCCGCGATCGCGTCCTGATCTGCGAGATCTCCGACGGCAGCAGCACCTCCCCGCACCTGCGCTACGCGGCCACCACCGACGAGGGCGGGCGCGGGCTGTTCCTCGTCGCGCAGTACGCGGTGCGCTGGGGCACCCGCTACACGGACCGGGGCAAGGTGATCTGGGCCGAACTGCCGCTGTCGGACGGGACGGAGCCTGCGCCACCGACCCTCCTGGACCTGGACGCCCTGGAGGACCTGGCCTGGTAGGGGGCCCGGCGCGGAGTCCGGTGGCGCGGTCCCGGCTCAGGGCCTGGTAGCGGCGTCCCCGGCTCGGAGCCGGGCGGCCATCCGGGCCTTGGCCTGCGGCCAATCGTCGGCCAGCAGGGAGAAGTAGACGCTGTCGCGCCACGTGCCGTCCGGGCGGCGGCGGTGGCGGCGCAGGACGCCTTCGCGCTGGGCGCCGAGGCGGGCGATGGCGGCCTGGGAGCGGGTGTTGAGGTGGTCCGTCTTGAGCTGCACCCGACCCATGCCGAGGTCCTCGAAGGCGTGGGTGAGCAGGAGCAGCTTCGCCTCGGTGTTGACGGCGCTGCGCCAGTACGCGCGTCCGTACCAGGTCCAGCCGATCTCCAGGCGCTCGTCGGCCGGGTTGATGTCGAGGTACGTGGTCCAGCCGATGGCCCGGCCGCTTTCGAGGTGGATGACGGCGAAGGGCAGGTACCTGCCGCGCTCCGCGTCCGCGAGCACCGAGTCGAGCTTGGCGCCCAGCTCCGCCTCCGAGTGCGGCGTGGGGCCGCCCTGCCACTGCCACACCTGGTCGTCGCCGCCGCCGGCCGCGTACAGGTCGGGGAGGTGGCTCCTGGTCAGGGGCTCCAGGCGGATGTGGCGGCCGGTGAGCGTGACGGGCGAAGGCGGCTTGGCAGACATGGAGAAACGATAACCAGCCATTGCGCTAGACACAAATAGTTATTGCACTAGGTCAATTCTGCGTTCAGCGGGTCCGGGCCAGCAGCACCGCCACGTCGTCCTGCGCCGCCTCCGGCAGGAGACGCTCCAGGATCGCGTCGCACAGGGCCTCCAGCGGCTCCCCCGCACCCCGCAGCGCACCGGCCAGCCCCGCCATTCCCTCGTCCAGGTCCCGGTCCCGGGATTCGATCAGGCCGTCGGTGTAGAGCACCAGCAGGCTTCCGGGCGGCAGCAGCACCTCCTCGGTACGGAACTCCCTGCCCCCGGTGCCGAGCGGGGTTCCCGGCGGGCCCTCCAGGAAAGTCACGGTCCCCGACGCCGTGACGACGGCCGGCGGCGGGTGCCCGGCGCGGGCGATGACGCACGCGCCCGTCGCCGGGTCGTGGACGGCGTAGACGCACGTGGCCATCTCGTCCTCGCCGAGGTCGGCCACCACCGCGTCCAGCGAGCGGAGCATCTCCTCCGGGGTCACCTGATGGCGCGCCAGAGTCCGTACAGCCGTGCGCAGTTGACCCATGACCGCGGCCGCGTGGATTCCGTGCCCCATCACGTCGCCGATCACCAGGCCGGTCCGGCCGTCGGGCAGCTCGATCACATCGAACCAGTCGCCGCCGACGTCGTGGTCACTGGCCGGCAGGTACCGGCCGGTCAGCTCCAACCCGGCGACCTCGGGCAGCACGTTGTTGGTGAGGCTGCGCTGCAGGGTCAGGGCCGCCGCGCGCTGGGTGGTGTACATCCGGGCGTTGTCGACGTTGAGGGCCGCCCGGGCGACCACCTCGTCGATCAGTACGCAGTCCTCGTCGTCGAAGGGCTCGCGCCCGCGGACCCGGGTCACCACCACCACCCCGAGCACCCTGCCGCGGGCCACCAGCGGGACCATCCGGGCGCAGCCGAGGGTGGCCAGGTACGCGCGCAGCGCACCCGCCCGCGGGTCCTTGATCAGGGCCGGGATGTCGGCCGTGTAGAGGTTCATGGGCAGGCCCTCGGCGATGACCTGCGCGTAGGCGGTGCCCGCCGGGACCTGGAAGGTCTGCCCGGCGACCAGCCGGGAGGTGGGCGCTCCCGGCTCCGGGAAGGCGGCGGCGAGGCGGCGCAGCACGCCGCGCGTGGACGCGGCGGCCTCGTCCGGTTCCAGCACCGTTTCCAGGAGCTGCACGTCCGCCGAGTCCGTGAGCTGCGGTACCAGCACCTCCACGAGCTCCTGGGCGGTCTGCCCCAGGTCCAGCGTCGTGCCGATGCGGGCGTCGGCCTCGGCCAGCAGGGCGAACCGGCTGCGCGCCCGCTCCGCCTCCTCCTGGGCGCGCTGCCCGTCGGTGATGTCGATCAGCGAGGCGATCAGCCCGAGCCGCCGCCCGGAGCCGTCCAGCAGCGGGGCGTACGAGCAAGACCAGGTCCGGTCGCGGTCGGGATCGGCGGGCGTGCGGCCGGTGCGGCGGACGTCCACGACGGCGGAGCCGCCCTCCAGCACCTGGCACATGAGGCGTTCCAGCGCGGCGGCATTGACCCCGGGCACGACCTCGGTGAGCCGTTTGCCGACGTGCTCGGCGGCGGACACGCCGTTCATCCGGGCGAGGGCGTCGTTGACGCGCAGGAAGCGCAGGTCCGGGCCGAGGGTGCCGAGGCCGATGGGCGACTGGGTGAACAGGCTCTGCAGTGCGGCCAGCGAATCGCGCATCCGCAGGACCTCAGTGGTCTCCACCGCGATGAGCATGGCCCCGGTACGCCCCTGCGGATCGGGGGAGGGCAGGATCCACATCTCCATCGGGACGCGGTGCCCGTCGCGGTGGCGCACGGGCAGCGTGCCGACGACGGTCTCCCCCGCCTGGACCCGGGCGGTCAGCTGGGCGGCGAGCTCCTGGTTCGCGTCGGGGACGAGCACAGCGCCGCCGAACCGGCCGAGGATGTCCTCGGGGCGGTAGCCGAGCAGGTCCTGGGCGGCCAGCGACCACTCGACGACCCGCCCTCCGGCATCCTCCCGCCACAGGGCGATCGGCAGCAGTTCGCTCAGCACGCCCGCGTACCCGACAGCAGCCACCGGCTGGTCCGGTACCTCGCCCGTCTCCTGGTACGTGTCCAATGCGCCGACCTCACCCCAGGGGGCCCGATTCCTACCGATTCACCCTATCCGAGGCTTACCGGCCCGGCGCTGTGTCGGGCTCCGGCGGGGCGGGCCGCGTCCGCGGCTTCGGGTAGAGCCAGGGCAGGACCGCGGTGACCCACAGCAGGACGGCGTAGAGGATCAGGGCTCCCCACCAGCCGGTGGGGCCGGGGTTCCCGTACTGGAGCCCACCCGCGAGGAGCCCGGCGCCCACCGCGAACCCGCACACCGGCCCGTAGCGGTCGCAGCCCGCGCGCAGCAGTGCGGCGGCGGCCAGCGCGAACAGGGCGCCGACGGCCAGCCAGACCGGGACCTGGCCGAGGAGCGAGGACCAGTGCCCGGCGCCGACGGCGACACCGCACCCCATCAGGGCGGCGGCCACGAGGGCCTTGCGGGGCGCGAACCAGGCGATCACCGGCAGGAGGCAGAACACTGGCTTCAGCGCCGCCAGCACGGCGCGCGGCAGCCGGGCCCAGCTCCGGCCCGAGGGCTGGAGCGACGACCAGGCGACGAGGCCGGTGCGCACCGCCGCACGGCACGGGTCCGGGGCCCGGAGCAGCCGGCCGGCACGCTCGGCCCCGACTTCGCCGAGTGCCTCCAGGGCCTTTCCCAGGGCGCCGGGGGCGTCCAGGTCCAGCTCGGGCACCAGCTGGGGGTCGGGGATGTCCCGGACCCGGTTGCCGGCCTTGAAGCCCTTGCGGTGCAGTTCGGTGAGGAGCGGCAGCTCCTCGCCGAGGATCTCGCGCTGGCGGACGGCCGTGAGGACGTACCGCACCCGGTCCCAGGGCTCCAGTTCCGCCCGGTTCTCCAGGGACTGGTCCCACAGCTCGGTGAAGCGGGGACCCGGGTCCATCAGCCTGGCGACCCGCAGGTGCAGGTCGGGGAGATCGGTGAAGCCCCCGAAGGCGCGTTCGAGACGTTCGTCGGTGGCGACGACGGAGACCAGCGAGGCGGCCGTGTCGAGGCGGCCCCAGATCCAGTCCCCCAGGCGCCAGCGGACGCTGAGGAAGGCGGCGAAGTTCGCGACCTGGTTGCCGCTGAGCTTGCCCTCGACCATCTCCCGCGGGGTGCGTTCCCGGCCCAGCACCAGATCGGCGGCCCAGCTCCGGTTCGCGGCGGAGACGGTGTGGAAGTCGATGTCGGTGGCCTCGGACTGCGGATCGGGGCGCATGGGGCCGAGGAGTATCTCGGCGTCGGTGAGCGCGCCGAGCATCCTCGCGTTGCCGAGCAGTGCGGCGGCTCCCAGGGCCCCGAACCCGACGGGGGCGGGGTCCAGTCGTCGCCCGATGTAGCGCCCGAGCTCCGCGATCCGGTCCCAGAGGTCCGCGTAGGCCACCTGGTGGTCGACGGCGCCGGCTCCCGGCGGGGGCTGGGGCCCGTCCGCCAGCGCGGCGGCCAGGTCCACCGCCCAGGTGCGCCACCTCTGCACCAACGCCCCGGTCGCCGGTATCGACGGCAGTTCGGCCGGCATCGACGGCACGGCGAGTGCGGCCCGCAGCCGCTCCGCGGCCCGGGTGCGGGGGGCGAGAGGGTCTGCCGGAACTCCGCCGGCGAGGCCCGCCGCGTAGGCGTCGAGCAACAGCCGGTCCCAGACCGCGATGAGCGTGGAGACGGCGAAACGGTAGGCGTAGAGGAGCTCCCGGCACTCCGCGACGGCACGGAGGCGGGCCTCGTTCCGGCCGTCGTTCTGGTCGTCGTGCCGGCCCTCGCTCTGGTCGTCGTACCGGCCGTCGTTCCCGTCCTCGCCCCGGCCCTCCTCGCAGGCCGACACCCAGTCCATGAGCAGCCGTACCGCGCGGGCCAGGGCCAGCGGCGTACCGCGCGGGGTGGGCGCGAGGTTCTCCGCCTCCTCCCGCAGCCGGGCGAAGAACACCGACGCCTCGCCCCGGCCCGTGTCGAGCACCTCCAACGGGCCCGGACCCGCGGGCACCGGTAGGGAATCGGGGCCGGTCACGCCCGAGGGGTCCTCCAGCAGCCGGATGAGCCGCTTGGCCTCGGCCAGGCCCACGGCCGCGCTGTACGAGGCCTCGCGCGCGGCCGCCGCGCAGCGCAGGGAGGCGAGGTCCGGGGGGAGCGCGCGGGTGATGCCCCGGGTCAGCTGAGTGGTGTCGGAGGCGGCCCGCAGCGCGAGCGCGTCGTCGTACAAGGACTCGGCACCCGACTTCACGGCCAGGGACTTCGCGGCGATCCTGACGAGGCGGGTGGCGCCGGGGCCGGCGCCCTTCACGGGTTCGGGTGGGAAGGGCGGCACCGGCTGGAGGAAGAGCAGCCACCGGTCCGCCTTCCTCGTCACCGGGGTTCCGGCGATGGCGCGGACCGCCCAGGCGACGGGGATGTTGTCGAGGAGCCCGCCGTCGATGAACTCGGCGCAGCCGTTCAGCCGTTCGTCGGGATAGCCGGTCTCGCTGCTGATTCCCCGCATGTCGACCCTGGGCGGGTCCTCGGGGGGCCAGGGCGGTTCGTTCCCGACGAACAGCCGGCCCGGCTCGAAGGCCCCGGGGAAGGAGGACGAGGTGCGGGCCGCATAGGCGAGCCGTTTCAGGGCTTCCTTGCGGGCTTCGACATCCGTGGGGAAGTCGGTCAGGCCGCCGCGGTGGCGGAAGTGGAAGTACGCGTCCGAGCGGCCGACCAGCAGCGGCTGCCCGAGGGTGGGCCGCACCCGGTCGTTGCGGGGCCGCAGCCGGGTCGCCGTCAGGATCAGCCGGAGCGAGGTGCTGGCCTTGAACCCGCGGGGCGCCTCCCCCATGAGCTTCTCCATGGCCGCGCGGAGTTCCTCGTAGAAGAACTCGTCACCGCGCATCAGCGAGTCGGGCAGGACGAAGAGGGTCCGGCGGCGCAGCAGGGTTTCCAGGCCGCCGAGGGCCGGGCGGCGCAGCAGGTCCTCGAGGTCGCCGAGACGCAGCCAGACGTCACGGACCCCGGCCCCGAAGGGCATTCCGTACACCAGGTTGCAGGCGAGCAGGACGCCGTTGAGCCCGCCGGCGCTGGTGCCGGCGAGGACGTCGATGTCCACGCTGCGGTATTGGCAGCCCTCCAGCAGCTTGCGGTAGACGGCGGTCCCGGGAACCACGGGCGATTCCGGGGAGGCATCGCGCAACCGGGAGGTCTCGCAGCACGCGCCGCCCATCCAGACGGCGAGACTGACCCCGCCCCGCATGGCGAGGGCCAGCCGCAATTCGGAGCTGCGGGGGCCCGGCCGGGTACCGGTCATGCCTCCAGCTTGCCCCCGGACCAACCCTCGCGCAGCCGGAGCCTCCCCGCGCCCCGGCCGGGGGTCGCGAGGCCGCGTCGGCCGTCCTCCCGGCTCCTCCCGGCTCCTCCCGGCTCCTCCCGGCTCCTCCCGGCCCGATCCGGGCCTACTCCCAGTCGTCCCAGGGCGGGTCGATGTCCTCGTCCTCCGGGCCGAAGAGGGACTCCCCCTCCGGCGGGGCCGGGGTCCTGCGCGCCGGCACGTCCACGGGCGGGGCCGTCGCCGCGGCGACGACGGGCGGGGCGGCCACCGGGGCCGCCGCCACCGGGGCGGGAGCCACCGGGGCGGGAGCCACCGGGGCGGGAGCCACCGGGGCGGGAGCCACCGGGGCGGGAGCCTCAGCGGACCCGGTACCGGACCCCGTAGCCGGCTCCGCGCCGGACCCGGGACCGGGCTCCACCCCGCCCAGGGTCCGCAGGATGCCCTCGGCGTACTTGGCCAGCTTCGCCTCGCCGACCCCGCTGATCGTGCCCAGCTCCGCGACCGTGCCGGGCAGCTGGGTCGCGATCTCCCGGAGCGTCGCGTCGTGGAAGACGACGTACGCCGGCACGCCCTGCTCCCGCGCGGTCTCGGCGCGCCAGGCGCGGAGGGACTCGAACACCGGGAGGGCCTCCGCGGGCAGGTCGACCGGCACCCGCGCGCCCTTCCCGGAGCGCGATCCGGACTCCCTGCGGGAGGACCCCGCGGGCGGAGCCGTCTCCTTGCGCATCGCGACGTTCCGGCGGCCCGCCAGTACCTCGCCGCTGGCCTCCGTCAGCACGAGCGTCCCGTAGTCGCCCTCCACCGCCAGCAGCCCGAGCGCCAGCAACTGCCGTACGACCCCGCGCCATTCCGGCGTACCCAGGTCGGCCCCGATGCCGAACACCGAGAGCGCGTCGTGGTCGAACTGGATGACCTTGGCCGTCTTCTTGCCCTGCAGGATGTCGATGACCTGGCCGGCGCCGAACTTCTGCCGGCGTTCCTTGGCCAGCCGCCACACCGTGGACAGCAGCTTCTGCGCCGCGACCGTCCCGTCCCAGGACTCGGCCGGCGTCAGGCAGGTGTCGCAGTTCCCGCAGTCCGGCGCGCCCGTCTGCCCGAAGTACGCCAGCAGCCGCACCCTGCGGCAGCCGACCGTCTCGCACAGCGCGAGCATCGCTTCGAGGTGCTGGGCCAGCCCGCGACGGTGCGCCTCGTCGCCCTCGGAGCCCTCGATCATCTTGCGCTGCTGCACCACGTCCTGGAGCCCGTAGGTCAGCCAGGCCGTGGCCGGCTCCCCGTCACGGCCGGCGCGGCCCGTCTCCTGGTAGTAGCCCTCGACCGACTTCGGCAGGTCCAGGTGCGCCACGAACCGCACGTCCGGCTTGTCGATGCCCATGCCGAACGCGATCGTGGCCACCACCACGACCCCGTCCTCCCGCAGGAACCGCGACTGGTTCGCCGCGCGGGTCCGGGCGTCCATCCCCGCGTGGTACGGCACGGCGTCGATGCCCTGCTCCACGAGGGAAGCCGCCGTCTTCTCCACCGAGGCCCGCGAGAGGCAGTAGACGACCCCGGCGTCCCCGGCGTGCTCGGTCCGGATCAGCTCCAGCAGCTGCTTGACCGGGTTGTTCTTCGAGACGATCCGGTACTGGATGTTGGGCCGGTCGAAGCCGGCCACGAAGTGGCGGGCCTCCTCCAGGCCGAGGCGCGCGGCGATCTCGGCGTGCGTGGCCTCGGTGGCCGTCGCGGTCAGCGCGATGCGCGGCACCTTCGGCCAGCGCTCGTGCAGCATGGACAGTGCGAGGTAGTCGGGCCGGAAATCGTGGCCCCACTGGGCGACGCAGTGCGCCTCGTCGATGGCGAAGAGGGAGACCGTGCCCCGGTCGAGGAGCCGCTGCGTCCCCTCGGTGCGCAGCCGCTCGGGAGCCAGGTACAGCAGATCGAGCTCGCCGCCGATGAAGGCCTGCTCGACGGCCCGCCGCTCGTCGGCGCCCTGCGTCGAATTGAGGAACCCGGCCCGCACCCCGAGTGCGTTCAGCGCGTCCACCTGGTCCTGCATCAGCGCGATCAGCGGCGAGATCACCACTCCGGTACCCGCTCTGACCAGCGCCGGGATCTGGTAGCACAGCGATTTACCGCCGCCGGTCGGCATCAGTACCAGCGCGTCGCCGCCGTCCACGACGTGCTCGATGATCTGCTGCTGCTCGCCGCGGAACGAGTCGTACCCGAAGACGCGGTGGAGCACCTGCCGGGCATCGGGAATCTCGACGGCTGCTTCCGAAGTGGTCATCCGAGAAGCCTAGCGACCTCCTCGGACACATCCGTACGGATCCCCCGACCCTGTGGACAACCCCTCGGGCGGCGCGGCCCGGCGGCACACCGGCCCGGCCGGTGCCAAAGTAGGGCATCCCTCCCTCACCCTCCGAGAGGAACGAGCGATGTGGCAGCCCGACGGGTGGGACGTGCGCGTCCGCCTCGGAGTCCTCACCCCGCACGCCGACGTCGGCCCCGAGTCGGAGCTGCGCGCCATGGCCCCGGCCGATGTCGGCCTGCACGCCGCCCGGGTGCCCTTCGGCGCGATGGGCAGCGGCGGCGTGATGGACCCCACCATCCCGCTCGCCCCGGTACGGGCCTTCGCCGAGCCCCCGCACGTGGACGAGGCGGCCGAGCTGCTGGCCGCCGCGCCCGTGGCGGTGATCGCCTACGCCTTCACCAGCTCCGCGTACGTGATCGGCCCCCGTGCGGAGGGGTTCATGCTGGACCGGCTGCGCAAGTGCGCCCACGACCTGCCCGTGGTCGCCACCTGCGCCGCCGCCGTCGAGGCGCTGCGGACCCTGGGGGCCGGCCGGATCGCCCTCGTGGACCCGCCGTGGTTCGACGAGACCCTGAGCGACCTGGGCCGGGGCTACTACGAGGACTCCGGTTTCGAGGTCCCGTACGCCGCCCCCTGCGAGCTCCCCAGCGACCAGACCCTGATCGAGCCGCGGTCCCTGCACGACTGGGTGGTGTCCCGGGTCCCCGACACCGCGGAGGCGGTCGTCATCGGCGGCAACGGCTTCCGCGCGGTCGGCGCGATCGCCGCCCTGGAGGCCACCCTGGACCGCCCGGTCCTGACCGCGAACCAGGTCCTCCTCTGGGCGGCCCTCCGCGCGGCCGGCTCCCCCACCACCGCCGTCACCAGCTACGGACGTCTGTTCTCGGCGCCCTGACCCCCGCCCCGGTCCGTCCCGGCACCTTCCAGCGCCGCCGCGAAGGCCTCGTGGGCACGCTCGTCGAACAGCACGAACCGCACCTCCTGAACCCCGGTCCGGGCCGCCCGTACGGTCTCCACCGCGATCCGGGCCCCGTCGTCCATGGGCCATCCGTAGATCCCGGTGGAGATCGCCGGGAACGCGACGCTACGGGCACCCAGCTCATCGGCGACCCGCAGCGACTCCCGGTAGCAGGAGGCCAGCAGTGCCGAACGGTCCTCGTCCCGCGACCAGACCGGCCCCACGGTGTGGATCACGTGCCCGGCCGGAAGCCGTCCGGCCGTGGTGGCGACCGCCTTGCCCGTCGCCAGCCCCTTGCCGTAGTGAGAGCGCCGCAGATCCTCACAGGCGGCCAGGATCTCCGGCCCCCCGCGCCGGTGAATGGCCCCGTCGACCCCGCCCCCGCCGAGCAGCGAGGAGTTCGCCGCGTTGACCACGGCATCAGCCTTCTCCGCCGTGATGTCCCCCCGAACGAGCACGATGCGCACCACGATGATCCTTTCCCCGGCGGACGCCGCAGGCTACCGCCGTCCCGGCACCCGCTTCCAGCGGAATCGCGTTCGCGTTCCCCCGGTCGCCGAAGAACCTCCGCCGGCCGAAGTGCGCGCCGGGGTCAGCCCTTCCTCCGCAGGTGGCGCCAGACGGCCTTGGCCGCGTTGTGGCCCGACATGCCGTGCACGCCGGGGCCGGGCGGGGTCGCCGATGAGCAGAGGAACACGGCCGGGTGGGCCGTGTTGTACGGGGACAGGGTCAGTCTGGGGCGCAGCAGGAGCTGCAGGCCCGAGGCCGCGCCGCAGGCGATGTCGCCGCCCACGTAGTTCGGGTTGCGGGCGGCGAGCTGCGGAGGGCCCGCCGTGGCGCGGGCCAGCACCAGGTCGCGGAACCCGGGTGCGAAGCGCTCCAGTTGGCGCTCGACGGCGTCGGTGAGGTCGCCGTCCCAGCCTGCCGGGACGTGCCCGTACACCCAGAACGTGTGCTTCCCCTCGGGCGCCCGGCCGGGGTCGACCAGACTGGGCTGGGCGGCGATGAGGAAGGGGGTGCGCGGGGCCCGCCCGCCGGACGCCAGCTGCAGGGCCGCGTCGATGTCCCGGGTGCGCGGACCGATCTGGACGGTGCCGGCCCGGCGCGGCTCCTCGGCGGTCCAGGGGACGGGGCCGTCCAGGGCGTAGTCCAGCTTGAACACGGAGGCGCCGTAGCGGTAGCCGTCGTAGACGCGGCCCAGGCGTGCGATACGGGCCAGCGCGGTCGGGGAGGTGTCGAAGACGTACGCCCGGGCCGGCGGCAGGTCGTCGAGCCGCTTGACCTCGAACCCGGTGTGGACGGTCCCGCCGAGGTCGCGCAGGTACCCGGTGAGCGCGTCGGAGATGGACTGCGAGCCGCCGCGCGGCATCGGCCAGCCGTTCGCGTGCGCCGCGAGGGCGAAGACCAGGCCGACGGCGCCGGTCCCGATCCCGCCGAGCGGGGCGATGACGTGCGCGACGAGCCCGGCGAACAGGGCGCGGGCCCGGTCGTCGTGGAAGCGGCTCAGCAGCCAGGTGGACGGCGGCAGTCCGGCCAGTCCGAAGCGGGCGAGGGTGACCGGGTCACGGGGCAGCGCGGTGCTCGGCAGGGACATGAAGTCCCGGGCCAGGGTGTCCCATTTGCCGAGGAACGGTTCCACCAGCCGTCGGTACGTACCCGCGTCCCGCGGGCCGAAGGACGCGGCCGTCTGCGCGACGGAGCGGGCGAGCACGGCCGCCGTGCCGTCGTCGAAGGGGTGCGCCATGGGCAGCGGGGCGTGCAGCCACTCCAGCCCGTAGCGCTTCAGCGGCATCGTGGCGAAGACCGGGGAGCCCGCGCCGAGCGGGTGCACCGCCGAGCAGGGGTCGTGCCGGAAGCCGGGGAGGGTGAGCTCCTCGGTCCGGGCCCCGCCGCCGACCGTGTCGGCGGCTTCGAAGACGGACACCGAGAAGCCGCGCCGGGCCAGTTCGACGGCGGCCGTCAGCCCGTTGGGCCCGGCCCCCACCACGACCGCATCGAGGATCGACGGCACTTGCGACTCCTTCGTCCGGCGGCGGCACCGCCCCCAGGGTATTGCGCCTGTCCACGGGTACGTCCCCGATCCGCGCCAACTCCGTTCGCGGTGGGCTCAGCCGTCGCCCCGGCGGGGTGCTCACTCGCCCCGCAGCAGCTCGCGGATCCGTACCGCCGTGGCCTCGTCGCGGCCGACCGCGAAGGGCAGCGCGTTGTCCCGGTCCACCCGGAAGGGGACCCGGTCCACGGTGCTCTGCGCGCCGCCCGCCTCGGCGACCAGGAGCAGCCCGGCCGCGTGGTCCCAGGCCGAGGGCCAGTTGAAGGCGAGGCCGTCCATCTCGCCCCGGGCCACCTTCAGGTACTCCAGGCCCGCCGAACCGCACGCGCGGGAGGACACCCCGGGTACGTCCAGGCGCGCCAGGATGCGCCGCTCCTCCTCGGTGGTGTAGAGCGGGTGGGCGGTGGCGACCCGAAGCTCGGCACCGCGCTCCGGCGAACCGCTCAGGATCCGCTGGCCGTTGACGTAGGCGCCCTGTCCGCGGACGGCGGTGGCCATCTCCTCCAGCGCCGGGGCGAAGGTCCAGGAGGCGAGTATCTCCCCGCGGTGTGCGAGCGCGACCAGCGTGCAGAACTCCGGTTCGCCGTTCACGAACTGCCGGGTCCCGTCCACGGGGTCCACGATCCACACCGGGGCGTCGGCGCGCAGCGCCAGGTACACCCCGGGGTCGGCGTGCACCGCTTCCTCCCCGACCACGGCCGAGCCCGGCAGCAGCCGTGTGAGGGCCACCGTGAGGTACTCCTCGGCCTTGCGGTCGGCGTCGGTCACCAGGTCGTGCGGGCCGCTCTTCTGGTCCACCTCGTGGTCGGCCAGCTGGCGGAATCTCGGCATGATCTCGACCGCCGCCGCCTTGCGGACGGCTTCGTCGACGGCGGACAGGTCGCGGGCGAGGAATTCATCGATCATGCCTCCAGCAAAGCACGACCGGCTGACAATCCCCACCGGCAATCCCGGCGGATCGCAGCACTCCGGGTGGACCGCGGGTGAACGGGCCGCCGGGCGGGAGCGAGCGGCCCGTCCTGGTCACGGAGCGGCGCAGGACTCGTACGGACCGTTCGCGCAGTCCCCCGTGAACCGTTCGCGCGGACCACGTGGACCGGAACCCGGTCGACCTCCTGGTGGCCTCTGCCCGCCCGTGTTACACCGGCCGGGCCTATCCCCCTCCCGGCTTTCCCTCTCTGTCGACCCTTCCCCCTTTCCCCTTCCCTTCCCCCCATTCCTGGGAGCCTCCGTGCGCCGACCTGTGCCTCCCCTGCGGCCCTCTCGCCCCTTCCGACCCTTCCGACCCTTCCGCCCCTTCCGACCCCTCCGCCGCGCGGCGGCCCTGCTCGCCACCGCCGCCGCGCTCGTGATCGCCGCGCCCGCCGCCCCCGTGGGCGCCACGTCCGTACTCCCCTCGCTGCCCGCCCCCAATGCGGCCGGACTGACCCTGCGGACCTGGTCCGTCGCCTCCGGCCAGAGCCCGCGCATGGGCGACGCCTCGGTGACCACCGCGGCGATCTTCGCCGCGCACGACGGCACCCCGTCGATCAATCCGGCCCAGGTCCCGGTGCGGGTACGGATCCTGCTGCCGGAGGACTACCAGCGCGACCCGGCGCACCCCTACCCCGTGCTGTACCTGCTGCACGGCGGTTCGGGCGACGTGGAGCAGTGGTCGAAGACCGACGAGGGCAATGTCACCGCGAACCTGGAGGACTCTGCCTTCAAGGGCATCGTCGTCATGCCGGAGGCCGGCAAGGCCGGCTGGTACAGCGACTGGCCCGGCCATACGGACGGCTTCTTCGCCCCGCAGTGGGAGACCTTCCACATCGACCAGCTGGTCCCGTGGATCGACGCCAACTTCAACACCGTGAAGGCGGCCGCGGGACGGGCCGTCGCCGGCGTCTCGATGGGCGGCTACGGGGCCCTGCGCTACGCCGGCCGCCACCCGGACCTGTTCTCCGCGGTCGGCGCCTTCTCACCCGGTACGGACATCTACGACCCGGGCGCGCAGACCATCGTCTCCGACTCCACCTGGCAGGTGGGGGCGTCGATCCTGTGGACCGGCCTGTTCGACGGGAAGTTCCGGGTGACCGGCGACACCCCGTACCGGATGGCCACGGTCTTCGGACCGCCGAGCACCTGGCCGGGGCAGAACCCGGTCAACCTGGCGCTCGACGGCAAGTACGCCTCGTACGGCGGGAAGATGGCCCTGTACGCCGGCGGCACGGGCGGCACCGGCGAGAAGGAGATCGGCGCCATGACGGCGGCCCTCCACCAGGACCTGAAGGACCGTGCGGTCGACCACCGCTACTGCCGGGGCGCCGGCGACCACGCGTGGCCCTACTGGGGCCCGGAGCTCAAGGACTTCGTCGCCTACGCCTACGGGACCGCCCCGGCCACCCCGGCCGCCTGCCCCAACGGCTGGGGCGCGCAGACGCCGTAGTCCCCTCCTAGTTGGTGGCGAGGTCTCCGACCACCCGGCTCCGCGGGGCCAGGTGCTCGGACTGGCCGTCGATCATGCTCCGCGGGGACAGGTGCTCGTACGCGCCGTCCTGCAGGTATCGCGGTCCCTGGCCCTGCGGTGCGACGCTGCTGTGGTTGTCCGCGAAGGCCGGGCCCGCACCCAGCGCGGCGAGCGCGAAGGCGGCGGTGGCGGCTACGGCGGCGGCTCTGATGTTCATGACGGTCCCCCGGGTCCGGCCGGCCCGCGGTCGGACCGGCTCGGGAGCCAGGCTGTCAGGAGCTGACGGTGTCCTGCAACCGGGTCCGGACGATCCGCCCTCCCTCCCGTCACCGGTGTACGGGCGGGCCCTCCGGGACCGCCGGAACCGGCGCCCCGAGCAGGATCGCGACGCCCTCCCGGGCCAGCGCCTCCTCGTGCCGGTAGCCCAGTCTCGGGGCCAGTTCCAGGACTTGGCGGTGCAGTCGCAGGGCCTCCTCCGGGAGGCCCGCGAGCCGGCAGGTCTCGGCGTAGGCGTTGAGGAAGCGGATCTTCCAGTGCTCCTCGAACAACTCGTCCAGCAGGGCGAACGCCTCCCGGTGGCTGGCCAGCGCCTCCTCGTAACGGCCCATCCGGCGCAGCGCGACGCCCAGGCAGTTCAGGCACCACGCCTCGTTGTTCATGTGCCCGTCCCCGCGCGCCAGCGCCAGCGCCCGGTGCAGGTGTTCCGCCGCCTCCGCGGGTGCCTCCACGGCGATGGCCATGCCCAGGGTGATCCGGGCCGTCAGGGCGGGCGGCCACGCGGGGTCCACGTGCGGAACCTCCAGTACCTCCCGGGCCCGCCGCGCCGCCTCTTCGTGGTGACCCAGCTGGAGCATCGCCCAGGCCTCCGAGGCCGCCGCGTGGGCCGCGCCCGCCGGGGAACCGGCCTGCTCGTACAACTTCCCTGCCAGCGCGAAGAGTTCGAGCGGCTCCTCGGCGCTCCCCTGTTCCCACCTCAGATAGCCGCGGCGCAGGGCAAGTTCGGCCTCCGCGCGGGTGTCGCCCGCCTCGGACATCCACAGTCCGGCGGCCTCGTAGGCGGCCGCGGCCTCCGTCATCCGGCCCGCGTTGTAGCGCGCGAAGCCCAGGTCGCTGTACGCCTCGGCCAGTTGCAGCGGATCACCCAGGCGCTCGGCGGCGGCCAGCGACCGCTCGAAGAGGTGGTTGAGGTGGGTCGTACCGCAGCGCCGGGCGAAGTACGCCCGCAGGAAGCGCGGGAGCTCGGACACGTGCGCGTCCGCCCCGACGGCGACCGCCGTCTCGAAGACGGCGATCATCGTCTCGTACTCGGAGGCGAGCCAGGCGAAGGCCGCGTCCTTGTCCGCGAACCGCGGCAGCTCGGCCGGGGGCAGGCCCGCGGAGGCCGGGCGGCCGGGCGACAGGACCGGCATCGCGGCGTCGGCGGCGGCCGCCGCGTGCACGTAGTAGTCGAGGAAGCGGCCCAGCGCCTGTTCCCGCTCGGCCTGCGGGTCCTGCCGCGCGCAGGCCTGCCGGGCGTGCTGGTGCACCAGGTCGTGCAGCCGGTAGCGGCCCGCCGCGGGCTGCTGGACCAGGTGCGCGTCGACCAGGTCCTCCAGCGCCGTCCGGGCGCTGTGCAGCGGCACGTCCGCCAGGGCCGCCACCGCGTACTCGTCGAAGGATCCTCCGGGGAGCAGGCCGAGCAACCGGAAGAGCCGGGCCTGGGAGCGGTCCAACTGCCGTACGGACATGGCGAATGCGGTGTCGAACTCGCTCGCACCCCGCGCCATCCGCTCGACGAGGATGCCCACGGTCCAGCCCGGCCGATGCCGCAGCCGGGCCGCGGCCAGCCGCAGGGCCAGCGGGAGACGGCCGCACAGCCGCAGCACCTCGGCGGCGGACTCCGGTTCGCGGGCCAGCCGGCCTTCGGGGCCGCTGGGGTCGCCGCTCGCCCGGGCCAGCAGCTCGGCACTCTCCTCCGGGCTGAGCACGTCCAGCGACACCGGGGGCACCTCGTCCAGGCCCAGCAGCCGGTTGCGGCTGGTGATCAGGACGACGGAGGGGCCGGCGCCGGGCAGCAGCGGGCGGACCTGGTCGGCGTCGGCGGCGTTGTCGAGGACCACGACGGCCCGCCGGCCGGCCAGTTCCGAGCGCCAGCAGGAGGCGAGCCGCTCCACGCCGTCCTGCGGCACCCGCTCGGACGGGACGTCGAGCGCGCCGAGCAGCATCCGCAGCGCGGAATCGGGGTCGAGCGGCTCGCGGCCTTCGGTGAATCCGTGCAGGTCCACGTAGAGCTGGGCGTCCGGGTACGCGGCGGCGAGCCCGTGGGCGGCGTGCACCGCCAGGCAGGTCTTGCCCACGCCCGCCATGCCGTCGACGGCCACCACCCCGTGACTGTCCACCGCGGCGCGCACGGCCGTGAGTTGGGACTCGCGCCCGGTGAAGTCGGCTGTGTCGCGCGGCAGGTCGTTACGGGGCCTCGGATGGAGCTGGCGGGAGGCCTTCGGGGGCGCCGGCAGGGGGTTGGAGGTCTGCTCCCACAGGGGGCGCAGGGGGCGGGGGTCACGTTTGACGAGGCGGCAGAGGGCGATCACCGCGGGCCACGGCGGCACGGTCTGGCCGCTGAGGTAGCGCGAGAGCGAGGAGGAGCTGAGGCCGGTGTCCCGTGCGAGGGCCCGTACGCCGAGCCCGGACAGTTCCTGGAGCAGCCGCAGCCGTGCGGCCAATTCGCCCAGCGGGTCGTCCTTCACCGTCCGTCGTTCCACGTCCACGGTCCCCCCGCATCCCTGTCCCGTCCGGGCCGAAGTATCCCGGCCCCGATCTCCGCCGGTCAAGGATGTTCCGCCTGTCCCACGGCGTCCCACGGCCATCGCCGTACCGGTCCACTGCGGCTGTCATGGAGCCATGCCCCGGAGGAACGGGGCACCGGCCACGAAAGAGGAGCACATCGAGATGCAGTCCCGCATGCAGAACCCCGCCGTCGTCCTGTCCAGCGCCATGCAGCCCATTCAGGAGATCTTCAAGGCCGTGCACTCCGGTGGGGTGGACGGGCAGATCCTGGAGCTGGTGCACCTGCGGGTCAGCCAGATCAACGGCTGCAGCGCCTGCGTGGACGGTGGCGCGAAGTCGGCCCGCAAGGCCGGGGTGAGCGACGAGCGGCTGGCCACGGTCGCCGCCTGGCGCGAGGCCCCGTACTTCACCGACGAGGAGCGCGCGGCCCTCACGCTGGCCGAGGCCGCGACGCGGCTGGCCGATCGTCCCGACGCGGTGAACGACGAGGTCTGGGACACCGCCGCCACGTACTTCGACGAGAAGCAGCTGGCCGCGATCGTCCTGATGATCGGCGTCACCAACATGTTCAACCGGCTCAACGCCACGACCCGCCAGATCGCAGGAGCCTGGGGCTGAGAAAGCGCAGTCAACTCCATTTCCCAGTAAGCCACTTCAGCAGATCACCTCATATTTCCGAGAGGAACCCGCGATGACGAACACCCAGAAACCCGCCACGAGCACGTCCCACCGGACCACCGAGGGCTTCACGGAGGAGGAACGGGCCGCGATGAAGGAGCGGGCCAAGGAGCTCAAGGCGTCGGCGCGCCGCGGCTCGCGCGCCGACAAGGCGGCGGAGGAGGCGGCCGCCGTGCTCGTGAAGATCGCCGAAATGACGGACTCGGACCGGGTCATGGCCGAACGCGTCCACGCGGTCGTCAGGGCGAGCGCCCCGGACCTCGAACCGAAGCTCTGGTACGGGATGCCCGCGTACGCCAGGGACGGGAAGGTGGTCTGCTTCTTCCAGAGCGCGGAGAAGTTCAAGGCGCGCTACGCGACGCTCGGCTTCAGCGACCAGGCGCATCTCGACGAGGGCTCCATGTGGCCGACTTCCTACGCCCTGACGGAGATGACCCCCGAGGCCGAGGCGAGGATCGGCACCCTCGTGAAGAACGCCTCGACCTGAGACGGGGCCGGGGCCGCGGCCAGGACCAGGACCAGGACCAGGACCACCGTAAGACCTGGTGGCCGCGATGGGCGGTCGCGGCGGGCCGCTGGAGCGGAGAGCGCGGGTCCCGGTCGCCGTGGGCGACCGGACCTGACCCAGGGTGATCCAGCACTCTTCGGGCCGCAGCACCTCCGCGGTGGCCCCGGCGCGGGAGCGCGGACGGAGGAGAGGCGCCGGGTTAGGCTCGGACCAGGCCCCGAAAGGGACGTGCGGAAGGGATGCGCCCATGTGCCGGTGGCTCGCCTACTCAGGATCGCCGATGCTGCTCGACGCCGTGCTCTACCGGCCCGAGCACTCGCTGATCAACCAGAGCCTCCATGCCCGGATGGGTGTCGAAGCGACCAACGGCGACGGCTTCGGCATCGGCTGGTACAGCGCGGACGGCGACGGCACCCCGGCGATCTTCCGGGACATCGCGCCGGCCTGGAACAACCGCAACCTGCGCGAGCTGGCCGCGCACGTCCGCTCACCGCTGTTCTTCGCGCACGTCCGCGCCTCTACGGGCTCGGCCGTGCAGCAGACCAACTGCCACCCGTTCCGGCACGGGCGCTGGCTGTGGATGCACAACGGCGCCATCGCGGACTTCGACCGGCTCCAGCGGGACCTGTGCATGGCCGTCGACCCCGCGCTCTTCGCGTCGATCGAGGGGTCCACCGACTCCGAGGTGATGTTCTACCTGGCGGTCACCTTCGGGCTCGACCAGGACGTCCCGGGGGCGGTGGCCAGGATGGCGGGGCTCGTGGAACGGCTCGGCAAGGAGCACGGGGTACCGGAACCGCTCCAGATGACCGTGGCGGTCAGCGACGGAGAGCGGGTATGGGCGTTCCGCTACTCCAGCCAGGGCGAGTCCCGCTCGCTCTTCTACAGCAGCCGCGCCGAGACCGTCCGCCACCTCCACCCGGAACTGGACTACCTCCGCGAGATCTCCGACCAGACCCGCATCGTGGTCTCCGAGCCGCTGGGGGACCTGCCGGGCGTGTGGAACGAGCTTCCCGAGGCCAGCTACACCGTGATCCCCTCCGCTCCGGGGACGGACTACCTCCCCTTCGTCCCGGAACTCCCCTGACGGCCGCTTCTCCGGGCCCGGGCGGGCCGTTTGCGGCGCGGCGGCCCGGGCAGACGCCGGAGCATGTCGGAGCGAACCGAGTCGAGGACGGCGTCCGTCACCACCAAAGTGCCGGCACGACTGGACCGGCTGCCGTGGTCACGGTGGCACTGGATGATCGTGATCGGGCTGGGGACCGTATGGATCCTGGACGGTCTCGAAGTGACCGTCGTCGGGAGCATCGCGAGCCGGATCTCCGAGGACGGCAGCGGGCTCTCGATCACCGACTCCCAGGTCACCGGGCTCGGGGCCGCCCTCTACGTGGCGGGTGCCTGCTCGGGTGCGCTGGTCTTCGGCCGCCTGACCGACCTGTTCGGCCGCAAGAAGCTGTTCCTGGTCACCCTCGGCGTCTACCTGGCGGCGACCGCGCTGACGGCCGTGTCCTTCTCCGCCTGGTGGTTCTTCCTCTTCCGTTTCCTCACCGGGTTCGGCATCGGCGGCGAGTACGCGGCCATCAACTCCGCGATCGACGAGCTGATCCCCAGCAGGTTCCGCGGCCGCGTCGATCTGATCATCAACGGCAGCTTCTGGATCGGCGCCGTCGCGGGCGCCCTCCTGTCGGTCCTCGCCCTGGACACCGGGATCTTCCCGAAGGCCCTGGGCTGGCGGCTGACGTTCGCCCTGGGGGTCGTGCTCGGGCTGGTCATCCTGCTGGTGCGGCGCCACGTACCCGAAAGCCCGCGATGGATGATCATCCACGGCCGGGCCGAGGAGGCGGAGGCACTGGTCACGGACGTGGAACGGCGGGTGGAAGAGGAAAAGGGCATTCGGCTGGCCGAGCCGGAGCAGGCCATCACGATGACCCAGCGGCACAGCATCGGCTTCGGCGAGATCGCTAGGACGGTCTTCCGGTCCTATCCGCGCCGCGCCGTCCTCGGCCTGTCGCTCTTCGTCGGCCAGGCCTTCCTGTACAACGCGATCACCTTCGGCTTCGGTTCCATCCTCGTCACGTTCTTCCACGTCTCCAGCGGGGTCACCGGCTTCTACTTCGCCGTCGTGGCCTTCCTGAACTTCCTCGGACCGCTGCTGCTGGGGCGCATGTTCGACACCGTCGGGCGACGGCCGATGATCGCGGGCACGTACATCCTGTCAGGGCTGCTGCTGTTCGGCACCGCGTGGCTCTTCGGCGCCGGCAGGCTCACCGCCGTGACGATGACCGCCTGCTGGTGCTTCGTGCTCTTCTTCGCCTCAGCCGGGGCCAGCTCGGCCTACCTGACGGTCAGCGAGATCTTCCCGATGGAGACCCGGGCGATGGCCATCGCGTTCTTCTACGCCATCGGTACGGCGGCGGGCGGCATCTCGGGCCCGCTGCTCTTCGCGGGGCTGACTTCCAGCGGGGTCGTGTCCGACGCGGTGGTCGCCTTCTGCGTCGGCGCCGGGCTCATGGTGGCCGCGGGGCTGGTGGCCGTCTTCTACGCGGTCGCGGCCGAGGGCAGGTCGCTGGAGCAGATCGCCACCCCGCTCTCGGTCCGGCCCGCCGCGGACCCGGCATGAGGGTTCGGCCCCCCGCATGAGGTTCCTCCGACGGAGCAGGCGCGGCCGGGCGGGACCGGCTCCCCGGCCAAGGGGTTTGGACCCACCGCCATCGAGCAGGCGCCGTGCGTGTGAAGCGACAGCAAGCGACAGCCGGGCAGAAGGAGGGACGTGGCATGGCCGCGGACAAGGCGCGCGGGACGTCGGGCAGCGGCCGGGACGCGCAGACGCGCAAGACCATTTGGGTCGCGCTCGCCGCCAACCTCGCCATCTGTGTGGCCAAGGGCCTTGGCGGGGTCATTGCCGCTTCCCCGGCGCTGCTGTCGGAGGCGGCGCACTCGATCGCCGACAGCCTCAACGAGGTCTTCCTCCTGGCCTCCCTCAAACGCAGCCGCCGCCCGGCGGACGCGCGCCACCCCTTCGGTTACGGCATGGAGCGGTTCTTCTGGTCCCTGCTCGCGGCCGTCGGCATCTTCGTCACCGGCGGCTGCTTCTCCGTCTTCCAGGGCATCGAGGCCTTCCGCTCCGGCGGCTCCGAATCGCGCGACGGCTACCTCATCGGGCTGGCCGTCCTCATCGTCGCCCTGGCCGCGGAAGGGGCTTCGCTCGTCCGGGCGCTGCTCCAGGTGCGGAGCGCCGCGCGGGCGGCCGGCCGCGGTATGGCTGCCGAGATCCGGGCGGGCCGAGATCCGGCCCTACGGACGGTGCTGGCCGAGGACAGCACCGCCTGCGTCGGTGTCCTGCTCGCGATCGCGGGCATCGCCCTGCACATGGTGACCGGGGAGATCGCGTACGAGGCGTCCGCCTCCATCCTGATCGGCGTCCTGCTCGTCTACGTCGCCTACACGCTCGGCCGGGCGGCGCGCGTCCAACTGGTCGGCGAAGCGGCCGACCCCGGCGTCCAGCGCCAGGTGCGCGCGTTCCTGGCCCAGCAGCCGGAGATCGACACGGTCACCGCGTTGCTGACCATGCGTCTGGCTCCCGACTCGGTCATGGTGGCCGCGCGCGTCGACCTGACCCCGGGTTACGACAGCGAGACCGTGGAGGACGCGATGGTGCGCATCCGGCGCGAGGTACGCGGCCGCTGGCACGAGCTGGACCAAGTGTTCCTGGACGTCACGGACGCGGCGGCGGCCCGCCACGACGCGACCGCCGCCGGACACGACCCCGGGCAGTGACCCAGGCGGTCGGCTCCGCATCCGGCAGGAAGCCCATGGCCTGCACGGACGTCTCGTAGCGGTCGACCGCTTCATCGAAGCCGGTGCCGTGGGTGACGCCTTGGTCGATGGCACCGCCGAGGCCGTCGACGTCGATCAGCGCGGGGCGTGCCGGCGCCCGGCGGGGAGCTGTGTCCCGGCCGGGCGCCGTGGTGGGTACTGGTCGCGTACCAGGGGTTGTTAGCCGATGGTGAGGAAGGTGTTCCAGCCGTCCTCGTCCGCGCCGGACGCGCCGCCGACCTGGTCGGTTCCGCCTCGCAAGAGCGTCTGGTTCCCGGCGGTGTCCAGGGCCCAGATATCGGGGATGCCGTCTCCGGTGGCGTCCGGTGTACCGAGAACGGTGGGTTTGTCGGCTCTCAGCCAGCCCGTCGTGGCGTACACGTTGTCGTGCCCGCCTTCGGCGTTGGCCGCGGCCGCGAGGGAGTTGAGGTCTGCTCCACCGTTCGCACCCGGCTTGCCGATGCGCAGGATGAGGCCGGCGGCGTTGCGGAACAGGAGGTCGGGGACCTTGTCTCCGGTGACGTCACGGACACCGATGACGTCGCGCGGTGCCCAGTTGCCGGACAGCCTCTTGGTCGAGGAGAAGCTCGCTCCGCTGTATCCGGTGAACGCCCAGAAGCCGTCCTCGTCAAGGCCGAACATGTCCGCGAATCCGTCGCCGTCGACGTCTTCCGAGGCGACGATCTGCCGCAGGGTCGCCGGATCCGGCGCGCCTGCGGGCAGCAGGATCTCCATGCGGCGGCCGACGTCGAACTGGCCGGTGCCGGTGCCGGGGTAGACGTACAGCTTGCCGTCGGGCATCCGGGCGATGAGGTCGGTGATGCCGTCGCCGGGGTACCAGTCGGTGGAGTGGGCGATGAGTGCCGACTTGCCGTTGACGCTCTTCCAGTAACCGGGAGCGACCGGCTTGCCGTCCTGGACGGCGCCCGGGATGTACGCGTCGGTGTCGCCGTTCTGGTCGCCCGCGTAGGTACGGAGGTTTCCGGCGGCGTCGATGGCGAGGATGTCGGGTTCTCCGTCACCGGTGACGTCGCCGGGTTCGTCCTGGCCGGGTCCGGGCTGGACGTAGAAGAGGTATTCGGTCGGGGTGGAGATGTTGCCGGACTTGCTGACGGTCCGGACGTAGAGAACGTTCGGGCCGGCGATGTCGGCCTGGAGTCCGATCGAGGCCAGGTCGTCCTTCCACGGCCACGCCTTCTGGTCGTAGAGGGGGTGGTTCAGGCTCCACTGGTACTCGCGGATGTCCTCGGGCTTGGCACCGTTGCCCAGGACCTCGATCCACTGGTCCTTTGTGCCAGCGGGATTCACGCTCCACTCGGTGGCGTCGGGGCCGGGCGCCGGGAAGTGCGTGGATCTGATGCCGGGGTTCGGCGGGGCGGTGTGGTCGACGGTGAACGTACACCAGCCACCGCCTCCCGAGTCCTGGGGGCCGCTGCCCGGGGACTGCCAGCCGTCGGTGTCGCTGGTGCGGGCGAGCCAGTGGTACTTCTTCCCGGCGGTGAAGGACTCCCAGGGGATCACGGTGGTGGCAACGCCGTCGCTGGCGGGTGTCAGCCACTGGCTGAAGACGGACTGGCCGCCGTCGGCGGGCCAGATGCCGATCTGCACCTGGTTGAGGTTCCCGTCACGGTCGGTGCCCTTGACCTGGAAGGTCACAGGTGTCTTGCCGATGCTGTTGCCGGCGCCGGTGGTGAGGCACGGGCCGCCGGGGATGGTCTGCATGTTCGCCGCGACCGGGATGTCAGGGGGTGTGTTGTAGACGATGTCGAGGTACGGGGCGCTCTCACCATTGGCGAGGAGCTTCTTCCAGTAGTACGAGTTCGACTCGTCCGGCGCCGCGAATCCCAGCGACAGGTCGCCCCAGCCTGCGTTGGCCGCGTTGGTGACCAGACCCTTGATGTCGGGGGCGATCCAGTTGTCGGGGCATGAGCTGTTGTAGCCGTATCCCGCCAGTTCCTCGGCGACTTTGTTGCCCCAGAATCCCGCCGTGTTCTTCCACGTGCTCGAGGAGTAGATCCGCGGGGTCGAGTAGACGTCCATCCGCTTCCGGTCGCACGACCACGAATACGTCTGCAAGGCATGCACGCTGGCCGAGCGGATGCCGGCGCCGCGGAGCTCGCTGCCGAATTCGAAGTTGAAGATGGAGCGAGATGTACCGCCCGAGGTCGACTCGTAGCCGACGCGGGCTTCGTTCGTGCCGCTCGCGTTGAAGTTCTGCCCGTTGTAGAAGCTTGAGGTATCTGCCGTCTTGTAGAGAAGCGTCCAGGCGCTCTTGTGGCCCTTGAACGAGGGGTCGATGAAGACCGGATACATGGTTTCCGGGGCATTCAAAATGGAGCTGTCGGGAGTCACTGAAAGGGTGTTGTCAACAAGGGCCGCCGCGGCGGGCTTCAGACGTGCGCCCTCCGCGCCCGCGAGACCGTGCAGGGCGAGCGTCGGGTGATCCTTCGCGACGTCGGTCGGCTTCCAGGCCGGCTCGTCGTCGGTGGTGGCGACCTTGCCGCTGGAGTC
This sequence comes from Streptomyces sp. NBC_00435, assembly GCF_036014235.1. GTDB lineage: Bacteria > Actinomycetota > Actinomycetes > Streptomycetales > Streptomycetaceae > Streptomyces. The sequence continues at coordinate 6,680,842 of NZ_CP107924.1, read as the reverse complement.
CCACATCATCGGGGTGGGTGATCCGGCGACTTCCGCGTCCTTGTCGTCGCGAGCGCTGACCGCCCCCGACTCCTCATCGAGACGGAACGTCAGGTCGGGAGAGGCCAGCTGGTACTTCAGCTGGCCGAGCAGCGGATCAGCCGCCGCCTGCCTGTCCTTGAGGACCAGCAGATGTGAGTAGCCGCCGTCCTGCGCGGTCATGACCAGGTCGATGCCCGGCCGGACGTTCTCGTACAGTGCGCGCGGTCCGTCGATGACCGGCTCGGGCATGGGCCCGGGCCAACTCACCACGATGTCGTGGCCGTCCGTGTTCAGCCGGACCAGCTCGGTCCACGTGTCCGCAGGTGTGTCGCGCCGCAGAGCCACTCGGCTCACGCCGCGCGAAGAGCGCTCCCCACCGCCCGAAGGCTTCGCCCCGGATCCGGCACTGAAGACGACGTGACCGTTGACCGCCTTGGCCGCGAAGCCACCCTCGACTCGCGCCAGGCTGGTGTCGATCGGCTTCCACTGGCCGTCCACCTTGGCGCGAAACGCGCTGCTGAAGACCTGCTTGTGGAACGTTCCGTCAGGCCGAGCCCACGTGGTGGTGTTGGCGCTGCGTGCCGCCGTTGCCTCGACCTCCTTACCGGTCCCTGACGCCAGACGGCGCGCCTGCGACTCCGTGACAGGTCCACCCTTGCCCGGCCGGCGCTGCGGCTTCCCGCTGTCGGTCAGGTGCACGACGACGGGTAGCGCGAGCGCTAGTGCCGTGAATGCGGCGAGCCCGCCCAAGACTCTTCGCCGCCTGTACCGACGAAGCGCGGCTACGGCACATTCACCTTGTTCTGTGCCTGTTGGCGGACTTTCATCCACGGATTCACTGACGGTCATGATTCTTCTCCCCCCTCGGGCAGCGTAGTCCCGCAACCCTCGGCACTGACAGAGCATTTAGGCCACTGGCCTGAACTTGAAGGGCCTGCTCCCCGCTAACCATTCACGCGCAGGATGCGCGAGCCGAGCATGGACCATCCCTCCGACATCGTCACACCTCACTTTTAATTCCCCACCGGCCATTTGTGACCGATTTGCATTGATTGTCCCGGCATACGCCACTGATAAAGTGACAAAGACCACAGCGGGTATTTACCCATGGATTTTCGCAGTGCCCGCCCGACAGAATCAGCTGGCTATTTGTCAGTTTCCTGTCAGCCGTGCGCGCCAGCCGCGGGGGCAGTACGTGGGGGGGTCCACATGTCGCCGTTCTCGGCGAACAATTTCCGCCTGCCCGGAAGTAGAGAGGCGCGCGCGAGACGGGCGCGCCTTGCCGGGCGGGCCAGTGTCGCGCTGTCCGTGATGCTGGTCGTCACGCTGTTGCCGACCCAGGCCTGGGCAGCGCCACCGGGTGGCCGTGACGGGGTGCAACTACCCGGGCTGCAGAGTGACATCAAGGTGAAGCTCGACAAGGTCGAGGCTGCGAAGCTGGCCGGCTGGGAGCCCGCCACCGATGCTCCGCTGCGGGCCTATGAACCATCGAAGGTGACCCCACCGGCCGGTGCTACTGAGACTGTCCCGCTGACCGGGGTTACCGGGAACAAGCTGGTCAAGGCCGGAACACTGCCGGTCAGTCTCGGCAAGGCATCCCCGACCGAGGCAACCCCTGCTCCGCCCGACCCCACGGGGACGTGGTCCGTCGCGGTCGAGACACGTGCTTCGACCGAGGCGAAAGCCATCGACGGCGCCATCATCAAGGTCACGCCGCCCGCCGCTGGATCGACTCCGGTCGATGTCGAGCTGGACTACAACCAGTTCAAGGATCTCTACGGCACCGAATGGGCCACCCGGCTGACGCTCAAGCAGCGCCCGGCCTGTTTCCTGGACACCCCGGATCTGCCCGAGTGCAGCACGGCGCAGGAGATCTCCAGTGTCAACGACCCGGTCACCGGAACCGTGCGTGCCACGGTCGACCCCGCTACCGCGCCGGGTCAGGGTCTGCGGACCATGGCGGGCGGCGGTGGCGGCCCCACGGTCCTGACCGCCACGGGCGGCGCGTCCGGCCCCGGAGGCACCTACAAGGCCACGCCTCTCTCGCCGTCCGGCAGCTGGACCGCCGGTGGCAGTGGCGGTGGTTTCTCCTGGAGCTACCCGCTGACGGTCCCGGCCCCGCCGGCCGGCCCGTCCCCCAAGATCGCCTTGTCCTACTCCTCGCAGTCCGTGGACGGCAGGACGTCGGTCGCCAACGGCCAGGCCTCATGGATCGGAGACGGCTGGGGCTACGACCCGGGGTTCATCGAGCGGCGCTACCGCTCCTGTTCGGACGACCTCGAAGCGAGCCCGGCCGGCAGGCCGAACAACGACACCACCAAGGACAAGGAGAAGGGCGACCTGTGCTGGGCCGGCGACAGCGTGACCATGTCGCTCAGCGGTTCCTCCACCGAGCTCGTCCACGACACCGCCACAGGCAAGTGGATCCCCGTGTCCGACGACGGCTCCAAGGTCGAGCTGCTGACCAACAAGGACGTCGTCAACGGCGCCAAGGACGGCGAGTACTGGGTCGTCACCACGCGTGAAGGCACCCGGTACTTCTTCGGTCGCCACGATGTCGACGGTGCGGGCAGCCGCGCGGTGACCAACTCGGTCTTCACCGCCCCGGTATTCGGAAACCACCCCGGCGAACCCTGCTTCCAGGCCTCCTTCGCGGCTTCATCCTGCGAGCAGGGCTGGCGATGGAACCTCGACTACGTCGAGGACGTCCACGGCAACGCGATGATCATCGACTGGAAGAAGGACCTCAACTACTACCCCAAGAACGGCAGCGCCACAGCAAACACCCCCTACACGCGAGGCGGCTACCCGACCCAGATCACCTACGGCCTGCGCAACGACAACCTGTCGGGTGCGCCTGCGGGCCGGGTCGAGTTCACGGTGAAGGAACGCTGCATCGAGGAAGGCCAGACGGCCTGCTCGGACGCCAAATTCGATTCGAACAACGCCGGCGACAAGCAGCCCTGGTGGGACACCCCGACCAACCTCAGCTGCAAGAAGGACTCGAAGTACTGCCCCACCGGATCGCCGACCTTCTGGAGCCGCAAACGCCTGACCGCCGTCACCACCTCGGCTCAGCGCACATCGGGCTCCACGGCCCTGTCCCTGGTCGACAGCTGGGCCTTGGAGCAGTCTTTCCCGAAGCAGCGCTTTGAGACCAGTCCTCCTCTGTGGCTGGAGTCCATCACCCGCACCGGTTACAGCACCGCGAAGGACACAAGCGGCAATCAGCTGAGCACAGGGCTGCCGGCGGTGTCGTTCATCGCGAACACCGTGGACATGCCCAACCGCATCAAGACGGGCCCCAAGGACGCGGCCCCGGCCTTCGACCGGCTTCGTATCGAGACGATCCGCAACGAAACCGGTGGCGAGACCCACGTCGACTACTCCACCCCCTGCCCGGTCGGCGGCACTCACCTCGCGCCGGAGAACAACACCGACCGCTGCTTCCCCTCCCACTGGTCCCCGGACGGCAGCGTCAAGGTGCCCCCGCTGGAGTGGTTCAACAAGTACGTCGTCGAAAAGGTCGTCGAGAAGGACCGCGTCGCCCGCCAGCCCGACGTCACCACCAGCTACACCTACGAGGGCAAGCCCGCCTGGGCCAAGGAGGACGACGAGTTCTCCAAGCCCGAACTGCGCACCTACAACCAGTGGCGCGGATACGCATCCGTCCTGGTCAAGAAGGGCGTCACCGCGAATTCGGGCGGTACGGACGCCACGGAACAGTCCCAGACCCGCACCGTCTACTTCCGCGGCATGTCCGGCGATGCCGGACGTGCCACCGTCTCGGTCAAGGACTCCACCGGCGCCGAGATCGCGGAGGACCTGCCGCAGTACCAGGGAACCGCCGCAGAGATCATCACCTATACCAAGGCCGGCGGCACCGTCGACTCCCGCACCATCAGCTGGCCCTCCAGTGTCAAGACCGGCACCCGGCCCAGGCCCGGCACCACCGCCCTGGACGCCTTCCGCACCGGTATCGCCCGTACCGAGACAATCAACACGATCAGCGGCGGTGCCACCCGCACACTCCGTACCCTGAATTTCACCGAAGCCACGTACGGCCTGATCACCAGGGTGCAGAGCGAGGCCGTCATCCCCGACGGCACAGGCGGCACGAAGACGACGGACCAGACCTGCGCCGTCACCGCGTACGTCAGCAACACGAACACGTATCTGATCGGTCTGCCCTGGCGGGTCCGCTCGACGGTCGGCGACTGCACCGCAGCCTCGACCAGCAGTGGCACGGTCCTGGCCGACACACGCACCTCTTACGACGCGCTGGCCGCGTTCGGCACCGCCCCCGTCAAGGGCTTGCCCTACCAGGTCGACACCCTCAACTCGGCCGGCAACGGCTGGATCACCACCGCCCGAACCGAATACGACGCACTCGGCCGGGCGGTCAAGGTCATCGACGCGGCCAACAATGCCCTGACCACGTCCTACACCCCTGCGACGGGCCCGGTCTTCTCCGTCGCCAGTACCAACGCGCTGGGGCACACGACGACGACGACCAACGAGCCGGGCCGCGGCGTTCCCCTGGAATCCACCGACCCCAACGGCCGCAAGGTCACCAAGTCCTACGACGCCCTCGGCCGGATGACCGCGGTGTGGACCCCCTCGCAGAAGCCGGCCTCCGACAAGGCGGCCTACACCTTCGCCTACCAGATCGACGTCGACAAGGCGCCCGTCGTCACCTCCGCCACCCTGCGGGACAACGGCACCTACGCCCAGTCGGTCGCCATCTACGACGGCATGCTGCGTCCGCGCCAGACCCAGACCGAAGGCCTCGGCGGAGGACGTCTGATCACGGACACCCTGTACAGCGCGAACGGGACGGTCCGCCAGACGAACAACGGCTACCTCGCCGAAGGCGAGCCGGCCAAGGAGTTCTTCGTCCCGGAAAGCGTCTACAAGGTCCCCAACTCCACTGAGTTCGCCTACGACGGCCTGGGCCGCACCGTCCGCACCACCACCATGTACGCGGACGTGGCGCAGAACTCGACAACGACCCAGTACGCGGGTGACTGGACGCTCACCCGGACGGCGATGTCGGGCGACGGAAGGACTCCGCTCAAGGGCAGCCGCGCCTCCAAGACGTTCACCGACGTCCTGGGCCGCACCTCCAGAATCAACCAGGCCACGACAACCGACACTTCCAAGATCGACCCGGTCAAGCCCGCCGACGCCGACCCGACCGTCTGGAACAGCACCACCTACGAGTACGACGCCCGCAACAAGCTGTCGAAGGTCACCGACCCGGCCGGCAACGCCTGGACGTACGCCTACGACGCACGCGGTCGCATGACCGCATCCGACGACCCCGACGTCGGTCCGGCCTCGTTCGGGTACGACACCCTCGACCAGAAGACTTGGACGAAGGACTCCGCCGGACGCACCCAGTACACGACCTACGACGCCCTCGGACGCACGACCGAACTCCGCGACGACGCCGCGAACGGTCCGCTGGTCGCCGCATGGACCTTCGACACGCTGCCCGGAGCCAAGGGCCAGCCCGTCGCATCCACCCGCTACAACGCCGGGGCGGCCTACACCAGCGAGGCCACCGGATACGACACCGAGTACCGGCCCACCGGCTCGAAGATCACCATCCCCGACACCCCGGCCACCAAGGGCCTCGCCGGCAGCTACACCTACAGCACCACCTACACCCCCACCGGCAAGGTCCAGTCGACCACCGTCCCGGCCACCCCTGGCGGCCTGGCCGCAGAGAAACTGATCACCCGCTACAACGCCGACGGCGCCCCGGTCACCCTCTCGGGCCTGGCCTGGTACACCGCCGACACCGTCTACAGCCCCTACGGCGAAGTACTGCGCTCCACCTCGGGCAGCGCACCGCAGCGCGTGTGGCAGACCAACCGGTACGACCCCAACTCCGGCCGGATGACCCAGTCGATATCCGACCGGCAGACCGGCCCGAACCGGATCAGCGACGTCAAGTACGCCTACGACCCCGCGGGCAACATCACCTCGGTCACCGACAGCCAGCCCGGCGGCATCGCCGAGACCCAGTGCTACGTGTACGACCCGATGGGCCAGCTCACCAAGGCCTGGACAGGCAAGACCGATGCCTGCACCGGCCCGTCCAAGAGCGACGTCACCCCAGGGATCGACGGAGCCGGTTACTGGAAGGAGTACTCCTTCGACAAAATCGGCAACCGCACCCAGCTCATCGACCACGACCTGACCGATCCGGCTCAGGACAGCACCACAACGACGAAGTACACCTACGGGGTCAAGGTGACCGGCAACGGCACCCAGCCCGACACCACCAGCCAGCCCCACGCCCTCGTCAAGACCGACGAGACGGTCAAGAAGCCCGGCTCCACCGTCACCTCTCAGTCGACCTACGGCTACGACAACGCCGGCAACACCACGCGCCGCACCGTCGGCGGCGACACCCAGATCCTGAACTGGGACCGGCGCAACAAGCTCACCTCCGCCTCCAGCCCCGGCATCGGATCAGTCGCCGTCACCGGTCCCTCCGGCAAGTGCCTCGACGTCGAGAGCGGAAGCAGGGCTGACGGAACCGCCGTCCAGCTCTGGCCCTGCAACGAGACCAAGGCCCAGCAGTGGCGCCTGAGCGGTGAAACCGTCCGCGCGCTCGGCAAGTGCCTCAAAGCCGCAGGCGGCAATGCGGTCCTCGCGGCATGCGACGGCAGCAACGAACAGAAGTTCACCTACCGGGCCGGCGACAAGAGCCTGTACAACGCGGCTGCCAACGCCTGCGTGGACGTACCCAACGGCAACACTGCGGACGGCACCAACCTGCAGGTCTACACCTGCAACGGCACTGCCAACCAGCAGTGGAGCTTCGACACCACCACCACCACCTACCTCTACGACGCCTCCGGCAACCGCCTGATCGAGGAAACCGGCAGCAGCCGCACCCTCTACCTCGGCGAAGCCGAGATCACCGTCAACAAGGCCGGCCAGCCCCTCGACGCCGCCCGCTACTACGGCAACACCGTCCGCACCACCCGGGGCAAGGCCACAGACCACAAACTCTCCGTCCAGCTGACCGACCACCACAACACCGCATCCACCGCGATCGACCAGAACGCCACCCAGAACATCACCCGGCGGAAGTTCGACCCCTACGGAAACGACCGCGGCGCACAGGTCGGCTGGGCAGGCAGCCGCACGTTCCTCGGAACCGGCAACAACGACAACACCACCAGCCTCACCCACATCGGCGCCCGCGAGTACGAATCCGCCACAGGCCGCTTCATCAGCGTCGACCCGATCATCGACATCACCGACCCGCTCCAGATGAACGGGTACACCTACGCCAACGGCAACCCCATCAGCAACTCGGACCCCACGGGCCTGAGAACGGATGACGGCACAGGCCACAGCGAAAAGCCGGACGGCAGTTCACCGGCGAACCCCTTCACCCCCGGAGGCGGCCACAAGGGCGACTCCGCGGACAGCGGAGACGGCCCCAGCGGCAACGACAACCAGGGCAACGGGAACGGTAAAAAGGGCAACGGCAACGGGAAGAGTGGAAACAAGGGTAAGAATTGCGGAAGCTGGTTCTCCCTCTGCTCAGCCAAAAAGGTCTGGAACGAGAACAAGGTAGCGATCGTTTCGATCGCCACTGAGATCGTTGTCGGCGCGGCCTGCGTGGCAGGCGCCAGCGCTGCGGCCCTAGCAACAGGAGGCGCCGGATTCGCCCTGGCCGCAGGATGCGGTGCACTGGCCGGAGCTGCCGGTGCAGCAGTCGCCAACCTCATGGACCCAGCCGCCGACCACAGCATCATGGGCGTCCTCACGGACATGGGAATAGGCGCAGGCCTCGGCGCAGCAGGCGGAGTGGCAGGTGTTGGGGCCGGACTGGCACTAAAGGCCGGAGCCAAGGCCCTCGCCAAGACCGCAGTAGGAAAGGCGGCCGGACAGGCAGCTAGTCGCGCAAAATGCGGCATCTTCAACAGTTTTACCGCCGGCAGCCTCGTGCTGATGGCAGACGGCACGGCGAAGCCGATCGAAGAAATAGAGATCGGCGACAAGGTCCAATCATCGGACCCGGATACGGGCGAAACCGCGCCGAAGGACGTCACGGGAACCATCCAGGGCGAGGGCTCCAAAAACCTAGTCGAAATCACCGTCGGCCCTGATGCCGACACGGGAATGGCATCGGCCACCATCACTGCCACGGACAGGCATCCGTTCTGGGTACCTGACATGGACAGCTGGGTGGACGCCAAGGATCTTCAGCCTGGACAGTGGCTCCAGACCAGTGCTGGCACTCACGTCCAGATCAAGGCTGTCAAGCAATGGACTGAACAGCTCACCACGGTCCACAACCTGACCGTCGCCGACGTCCACACGTACTATGTGCTGGCGGGGGCTACGCCAGTCCTGGTCCACAATTGCTCTACAGAGCTTGCGAAATATGCCGACAGCCTCCCGCAGAGGTCTCCGGATATTGATGTCGTTGCACGTCTGACGACGGAGCAAAATCCCGGAGGATACTTCGCGCACAACATGGATCGAAGCGGCATTGGTGATGTTGACTACGAGGCCCGGCAGGCAATTGATGCGGCTGGAGGGCATCACATGGGGTGTGCTGAGATTGGCTGCATAAGCGACGCATTCGAAGCAGAGGACCCAATGGTGAACGCGGTGATGGAAGCGGTGCATTTCGCTCCGGGCACGCCATATCATCTCACGCCAATTGCGCCTTGCCCGGGAGCGTGCGAGCCCCTGCTTCCAAGAATGGGAATCCGGACAACTCTAGGTTAGCCGATCGGTCATGGAGGGCTTACTGTGAGTGATGCAGGAATGGATTGCGAGATCACTCCCGACGAGATGATTCTCCTGAATGCAGTGGACCCAGAGCTGCACGGTTTGCTGCTACGGGTATGCTCTTCTGGTATTAATTCGGCCACTGATGCTCTGTTTCATTTGAAGGTGAAAGTGTGTCCACAAGGGGTGGCTGTCGGTCGTTCCACCTCTGTCGCCCTGCCGATTCTCATTCGAATCTCAGCTCCTGGAAAATCGGCGGTTCGGCGTGAGGTTCTTCAGCTGGTGGCTAGAATCCTTCGAGCATCCCACGCCTGGCGTAAATCTGCACAAAATGCCCGATCGGAGTACGTGGGAAACTATGATGAGAAGATCCAGTGGGAGATTGCAGTGGATCGCGCCCTGAGCGATGCTATGCCGATTATCAAGCGTCTCGAAGGGGACTCGGACGAAGTTATTGCTGCGGCGGCTCGCGATCTCGCAAAGGGGATCTCGTCGAATATAGTAGGATAGTCATCCTGCCTGATTAATCTGGCAGGATGAAAACGTGAAGGAGCCTCACCGGATTTGGTTGCCGGAGGGGCTCCTTCAGTGTCTGACGGCAGTAGTTGACGGCAACGTCATCGGACGGGTGCATAAAGCGGTTCGCCGTCGGGCCGGGTGGTGACCTGGGCGGTTTCGCTGAAGGCGCCGCCGAGCGGTCGATGGCGGCGTGCTGGAGGCGGAGCCGGACGTGGGTTTAGACGCTGTTGGGCACGGCGAAGAGGGATCATGGACCAGAGCAACACTGCGGAACCGATCTTCACAAGAGCCTACGAGTAGAGCTGTTCAGAGTTTCTTTACTTGATCAAGGCGGCCCGCTGACGCGGCCCGCGCGCGCTCCGGCCCCTCGGGGCCGCCGCCCGCTCCTGTCTCCGCCCCGCTTGCCGGCCGCCCCGCCGGTCCGGGCGCGCAACAGCCACCAGCGGGGGGTTTGCTCCGGGGCTCTGCCCCAGGCCCCGGCCCTCTCTCCGAGGGGGAGGAGGCCGAGTGCGGGTGCGGCTCCATCGTGGTGATGGGTGATCGGGTCGCGGGAGGGGCCCCTCGTCGCCCGGTCACCGGAGGCGTACCAGGAACCCCCGGGGGCCGCCAAGGCCAAGCGCAAGCGTCACGGAGTGAGCCTTGGCGGCCCCCGGAGAACCCTGGTACGGCGAAGCTGCCCGACCGACGAGGGACCCCTCCCGCTCAGGCCCCGATTCTGCCGGGGACCGGCCCTGCAGGGCGTCGGCCGCTTGCTCGGGACCAAGCCCGGTGGTGGGTCAGCGCTTCGGGCGGGTATCTGCCAGATAGCCCTCGGTTGACTCGTCAGACCGGCGTACCGTGGCGCTGGAGGTGGTCAGCATGACTACGGAACTGGCGGACAACGTCCGTAAGTACCGGCGTCGGGCCGGGATGAGCCAGGAAGAACTGGCCCACGCCGCAGGCGTCTCGCCGGGGACGGTGCGTAAGGTCGAGCAGGGTGGCACGGTCCGCATGGAAACCCTTCACGCCCTCGCCCGCGCGCTGAGCGTAACCACAGCAACGCTCTTGGCGCCGGACGCTCCAGAGCCCGTGGGTCGTTCGGAGGACCCGAACCGCGTCAACCTGATCCAGCTCCGCGCGGCTCTCACGCCACCAGTGGGACTCGCCGACTCGGACCGCGAAAGCGCCGAGGAGGAGCCGAACCTGCGCCGCTTCCGCCGTACGGTCCATGACGGTGCGGTGCTCTATCACTCCGACAGCTACAAGAGCGTCGCATCCCAACTGCCCGCGCTCTTGCGGGATGCGAACAGCGCGGTCGCCCATTACGACAGCGGCGAGGAGCACAGCCAGGCGCTCCTCGCCCGTGCCGAGGCGTTGCAGTTGGCCGGGCGCTACCTGACGCAGGTACGGCAGTACGACCTCGCCTACACCGCGCTGGCCGGCGCGATCACCGACGCACGCCAGGCCGGGGACACACTCACCGGGGCATCCGGCGTCATCGGGATGTGCTGGCTGCTCCTGCGCCAGGGCCGGCTGGACGAAGCCGAACAGCTCGCCGCCCAGACCGCCGACCTGATCGAACCGAGACTGTCCCGAGCGACGCCCGACGAGTGCGCGGCATGGGGATGGCTGGCGCTGCGCGCTGCGGCTGCCGCAGGCCGCAACAACCGGCCCCAAGAGGCCCGCCAGTACCACCGCGTCGCGAACACGGCGGCATCCGCCGTGGGACGGGAGCACACCGGCTCGTTCTTCCGGCACTGGACGACCTTCGGGCCGCTGACCGTCGGCATGAAGGGCGTGGAAGACGACATGGTCGTGGGAGACGCTCGCGCGGTCGTTCGCAAATCCGGCGAGGACGCCATGTCGCCGAAGGCTTGGAAGAGCGCCGGGCGGCCGAGCGGCGAGAACTGGAACCGCCACCGCCTGGACGTGGCCCGCGCGCACGCCCGGACCAACGACCTGTCCGCGGCGATGGACGAGCTGACCGGAGTCCGCCGTGCATCCCCGGAGTGGCTGAGGCATCAGCGGATGGCCGCCGAGACCATGCAGGAGATCCTGAAGAAGCGCAAGCGCACCCTTACCGCAGAGATGCGCGACATGGCTTCCTACCTGGCCGTCGTCGGATAGATGCCACGCAGCGCGATACTTCCGGTACCCTCCGTCGTCAACTGGCATGCCTCATAGATGGAGTGACGGACAGTCGGCCCCTACGGTCGCCGTATTCCAATCGGCGACCCAGGTGGGGGTGCACGGTGAGCACATCCAGGACCGACGCGGACCGCATGCGCCGCAGAGATCTCCACGACGCGGCAGCAGGCGTGACCGGTCCTCGCTTACTGCCATGGACCACTCAGGACGGGAACCCCTGCTACCTCAGCACCGACGGCAGGGGCTACCTCTCCTCCCTCGCCGACAGCATCGAAGAAGTACAACTCGACATGGGCGAGGAACTCCTGGAGTACGCCCGCAAGGTCGTGGACCCCGGAGCCAAGGAGCTGTCGGCCGTCGAATACCGGTGGCTCGCCTGCCGGCTGACCGAAGCCCTGGCCGACGCACTGCGGGTCGCCGAGTCACGCGGCGGCCGCATCTCCGACCCGCCCGAGAGCCCCGGCTCCTGACGGCAGTAGCGACGGCAACAACCACGGATTCAGGCGCACAACCACGGACTCCGGCGGACCGCAAAACCCCTCCCCACCTGCATAAAAGCAGCTAGAGGAGGGGCTGCCAGCACACGTACTATGTGCTGGCGGGGGCTACGCCGGTCCTCGTCCACAATTGCGGTGGATCTGTCCCTCGGCATAGATCGATATGCGACTGCGCTAATGGCGGGAAGCCTGCAATGATGCGCGGGCCCAAACCGGCTGGCACCGGGCCGCATAACCTGAAGATTACTGAGGTTGGCGACCAGGTAGCGGATGGCCAGGTAATTGCAGGAGGTGGCAGGCTGCCTGAACGGGAGTTTGCTACGCCCGGCGGATTCAAGGATTCTCGTCGGCCAGATGTCCTAGTGGAACGGCCAGATGGCACCCAATATGGAATCAATGTTGGAAAGCAGACGATGCGATCCGGCGCCCCGATCAAGCGAGAAGCTGAAGCGTTGCAAGATCTCGAAGGGATCGGGATGGAGATGCACTTCGTTGCCTACAATTGGCGAGTCTCGATGAAAATGACACTTCAGTTCCATGGTGGCCGTCAGGAGATCTATGCCATGGCTTGGGAGTGGGCCAGAGAGTCGGGGATGCTCTTGACCGAGGAGCGCTTCTCCCCCATCTACCAGGTGAAACTGGTAGATGGGGGAGAAGCTGGGGCAGCGCTGGACTGCGGTGGCGACGTTCGCCGCATTTCCTTGAATCCGCTCCCCAGTGGACCTGAACGTCACCTCATCCCTCGAATACTCGAAAAAGAATCCGAACTCACTGTTCATTACTCTTGGTGAGCAATCGGACGCCATCCTGCGAGAGTCTTTTCTTTCAGCCATGACCGATGAAGCACCCCTCGCGGCGGCTTGGAAGAAACTGCGGGATCGCGCCAGAAAAACCATGCTCAAAGGAGCCTGGGCGGAGAACATCATGTCGGGTGCCCGGTCGCGGGCAGCAAGTCATTACTACACGACAGAAGCCAAGCGCCTCGCGGATACTGGTGTGGCTCTGATGGGTGGAACGGACTGGATTAAATACCAGCTCGACTAGTGCAGTTCTTAGGCGGTTCGCCCGTCAAGCAGGTGTTTCTGAGAACGTTCGCCAGAAGCCCCGCCGGATTTCGGTCCGGTGGGGCTTCTGGCGGTTTGACGGCAGTAGGTGACGGCAACGTCAGCGGACGGGCGGTGCGCAAGACGGCGGGACGTCGCTGGCGTCAGGCCGGCTGGCGGTTCCGGCAGGGTTGTGGAGCGTGCGACCAAGGAGGTTGAGCGCGTCGTGTTGAAGGCGGAGTCGGACGTGGGCGTAGACGGTGGCGGTGACGCCGATGTGGGCGTGGCCGAGGAGTTCTTTGATCACGACGAGTTCGACGCCTTGCTCCAGGAGGAGGGTGGCGGTGGAGTGCCGTAGGTCGTGGAAGCGGATGCGGCGGAGCCCGGCTCGATCGAGGAGGGTGCGAAAGCTGCGATTGAGGTTCGCAGGGTCAATAGGCCCTCCTGCCGGTGTGCTGAAGACGAGACCGTTGTCCCTCCAGCTCTCCGCTGCTGCTTCGTGTTCTCCTTCCTGAGCTTCACGATGTTCCTTGAATGAGTGGATGCACTCGCTGGGGAGGGCGATACGTCGTTCGGATGCGCGGGTCTTGGTGGGCAGGACGGTGAGCCCGCCGGTCTGGGTGCGCTGGAGGGTGCGGCGAATGCTGGCGGTGCGCGCACTGAGGTCGAGGTCTTCCCACTGAAGGCCGAGGAGTTCGCCCTTGCGGAGTCCGGTGTGGAGGGCGAGTTCAAACAGCGCGTGCAGCCGGTGTTCGCGCGTGGACGCGAGGAACAGGCGGGCCTCGTCGGCGGTGAGGGGTTCGAAGCGGCGGGGCCGTGGGGTGCCGGTGTGGAGGTTGCGGGCGACGTTGCGTGGGGTCTCCTCCTCGCGGACGGCGTGCTCCAGGGCGGACTTGAGGACGGAGTGGATGTAGGTGAACGTCAGCGGGGAGAGCAGCTTGTGGCAGCACCGGCCGGTGGCGCAGCAGCGGGGCTGATCGCGACTGGCGTCGATGCTGCGGGCGCAGCACTGGCAGGTGGTGCGGAGCTGGTTGAGCCAGGTGCGGACGTCCTTGGCGGTGAGCTTGGCCAGCTTCTTCTTTGCCCAGGCCGGGGATGAGGTGCTGGTGGACGCAGGCCGTGTATCGGGTGTGGGTGTTCTCGCGGAGCTGGTGGATGGCGACGGCCTCCAGCCCGTACGTCGGGTACGCGCCGACGCTGCCCTGCGCGAGCGGAATGGGAACGGCCGCGGTTGCTGGAGGCAGTCTTCTCGGTGCGCTTGTCCAGAGCCTCCTTACGGTGGTGCCGTAGACGCAGATCCGCTTGCCGGTGTTGCCCGGGGCGAGGACGTGGCCGGCGGCTTCCCAGCGGTCGTCCTTGCGCTGGTCGACGGTCCCGGCGCCGTTGGCGTGGCGCGGCGGGTGGGGCTGGGGTCGCGGGGCGTGGTCAACAGGCGGATTCCTGGTCGAGCCTGGCGCGGATGAAGTCGGTGAAGGCGTGGGTGGGGATGCGCCGGGCGCGGCCGAGGGTGATCGACGCGAGCTGCCGGTTCCGGAGCAGGTCGTCGACAGCGGAGCGGCCGATCTGGAGGCAAGCCATGACCTGCGGACCAGTCAGCAGGTCTTGAGACGTACCCGGTGCCTTCATCAGGGGCCCTCTTCCGCTACGACCTGCCGTTTCAGTTCGCCGCGGTGCCAGACGTCGGCAGCGAGGAGTCCGGCGCCGGGGCTGTAACCCGACCTCTGACAGGCCCAGTGGCCGACGGCGGGCGTTGTCGTCGGGTCGAGGACAAGAAGGCCGGCGTGGACGCGGGCCTGTTCGGTACGCCGGTCGCGGCGGGCGCCGCGCAGCTGGGCGAGGGTGACCGAGTAGCAGCTGGGCTTGGTGGGACATTGGCCTCGGAAGCCGAGCATGTGCGCCCACTTCCAGAGTTTGACGTACGTCGAGCTGTTCGCCCCAGGCGAGTTCGCGTTCCCCGATCGCATCCGACTCGGCCGTGACGCGAACCCGTGCGGCGGAGGGGGCTGGCCGGTGCCGACCGGGTCGTCGAGTCGGATGACGGCGTGGAAGCGGACCAGGCCGCGCTTCCGGTGCTCGGCGACCTCGCGAAGGACAGCCGCAGAACCTTGCGGGCGCCCTTCTGCGTCACGCCGGGCCAGGCGGGGACTCCCGGTGCAGATAGGGGGTGAAGCGGGCCCACAGTGGAGAGGATGGCAAGGCGAGGCCTCGACAGTCGTCCAGGGACGGGTGTCGAGGGCCCGCGGCCTCAGTCGTTCAACGCCGGGATGATCTCGGACCCGTAGGCGTCGATCACTGCTTCCCTCGCGTCGTGCATGGCGTACACCGCGAACTGGTCGACGCCGAGAGCGCGCAGGGTGCGGAGCTTCTCGATGTGGGCCTCGGCCGGGCCCAGGAGGCAGAAGCGGTCGACGATCTCGTCGGGGACGAAGTCGGCGGAGGGGTTTCCGGTGCGGCCGTGGTGGCTGTAGTCGTAGCCCTGGCGGGACTTGACGTACTCCGTCAGCTCCTCCGGGACCATCGAGGAGTGCTCGCCGTAGCGGGAGACGAGGTCGGCGACGTGGTTGCCGACCATGCCGCCGAACCAGCGGCACTGGTCGCGGGCGTGGGCCAGGTCCTCGCCCACGTACGCCGGTGCCGCCACGCAGATCGTGATCGCGGACGGATCCCGGCCGGCTGCCGAAGCCGCGTCGCGTACAGCCTTGATCATCCATTCCGTGAGGTACGGGTCCGCGAGCTGCAGGATGAAGCCGTCCGCCTTCTGCCCGGCCAGGGCCAGGGCCTTGGGACCGTACGCCGCCATCCAGACCGGTAGCTTCCCGTCCTTGATCCACGGGATGCGGATCGGGTTGCCGTCGACCTCCGCCTCCCGTCCCTCGGCGAGGTCGCGGATCACGTCGATGGCCTCGCCGAGGCGGGCCAGGGTGTTGGGGGCACGGCCGGCGACCCGCATCGCCGAGTCTCCGCGGCCGATCCCGCAGACGGTGCGGTTGCCGTACATGTCGTTCAGCGTCGCGAAGGTGGAGGCGGTCACCTCCCAGGTGCGGGTGCCCGGGTTGGTGACCATCGGACCCACGTGCATGCGCTGGGTGTTGGCCAGGATCTGGCTGTAGATGACGAACGGCTCCTGCCACAGGACCGCCGAGTCGAAGGTCCAGCCGTAGCGGAAGCCGTTGCGCTCGCCGCGCTTCATCAGGCTGACGACCTGCGAGGCCGGCGGATCGGTTTGCAGGACGAGGCCGAAGTCCATGGCTGGCTGCTCCTTGCTGCTGCGTGCGGGCTTGCGGCTTGTGGTTTACAGGTATTGGCAGGTGGCGCGGGGGAGGAAGGAACCGTGACCGGCCCGGCCCGTGTACTCCCGCCGGTCGATGACGAGTTCGCCTCGCGAGAGGACCGTGTCGACCCGTCCGGTGATCCGCCTGCCCTCGTACGCCGAGTAGTCCACGTTCATGTGGTGCGTCTCGGCGGAGATGACCTGCTCGGCGTGCGGATCGTAGAGGACGATGTCGGCGTCGGAACCCGGCGCGATGGTGCCCTTCTGCGGGTAGAGGCCGAACATCCGGGCCGGGCTCGCGCAGGCGATCTCGATCCAGCGGCGGCGGCTGATGTGCCCGTCCAGGACGGCCTGGTGGAGGAGGTCCATGCGGTTCTCCACGCCCGGGAGACCGTTGGGGATCTTGGAGAAGTCGCCCCGGCCGAGCTCCTTCTGGCCGCGGAAGCAGAACGGACAGTGGTCGGTCGAGACCACCTGGAGGTCGTTCGTGCGCAGGCCCCGCCACAGCGCCGCCTGGTGCTCGCGCGGGCGCAGGGGGGTTGAGCAGACGTACTTGGCGCCCTGGAAGTCGGGCTCCTCCAGGTTGTCCGTGGAGAGGAAGAGGTACTGCGGGCAGGTTTCCCCGAAGACCGGCAGGCCCTTGTCCCGGGCCGCCGCCAGCTCCGCGACCGCCTCCTCCGCCGAGACGTGGACCACGTAGAGGGGGGAGCCCGCGACCCGGGCCAGCTGGATCGCGCGGTGGGTGGCCTCGGCTTCGAGCAGCACCTTGCGGACCTCGCCGTGGTGGCGGGGGTCGGTCTCCCCGCGCGCCAGGGCCTGTTCGACGAGGACGTCGATGGCGATGCCGTTCTCGGCGTGCATCATGATCAGCCCGCCGTTGCCCGACGCCCGCTGCATCGCCCGCAGGATCTGCCCGTCGTCCGAATAGAAGACCCCCGGATACGCCATGAACAGCTTGAAGGAGGTGACCCCCTCCCCCACCAGGTGGTCCATCTCCTTCAGGGTCCGCTCGTTGACGTCCGAGAGGATCATGTGGAAGGCGTAGTCGACGGCGCAGTTGCCGTCGGCCTTGGCGTACCAGGTGTCGAGGCCCTCGCGCAGGGCGTGGCCCGGCGTCTGGACGGCGAAGTCCACGATGGTGGTGGTGCCGCCCCAGGCGGCGGCCCGGGTCCCGGTCTCGAAGGTGTCGGAGGCCGCGGTGCCGCCGAACGGGAGCTCCATGTGGGTGTGCGCGTCGACGCCGCCGGGGATGACGTACTTCCCGCTCGCGTCGATCGTCCGGTCGGCCGTCCAGGCCGCGGCCGCCGCCGAGCCGTGTGCGGCGAGGGCGGCGACCCGGCCGTCCTCGATGAGGACGTCTGCGTGGAGCTCGTCGGCGGCCGTGATGACGAGCCCGCCGCGGATGAGGGTGCGGATGCTCATGTACGTCTCCCCCGGTGCTAGTTGAGGCTTCGCAGGGCCTCGGCGAGGATCTCGGCGCCCTCTTCCGCCTCGGCGACGGTGAGGGAGAGCGGCGGCGCGATGCGCAGCACGCTGGTGTTGTGGCCGCCGCCCTTGCCGAGCAGCAGACCGCCGGCCCGGGCCGCCTCCAGTACGGCGGTGGCCGCGTCCGGGTCGGCCTGGTCGGTGCCGGGCCGGGTCAGCTCCAGTCCGGCCATCAGGCCCCGGCCGCGCACCTCCCGTACGGCGGGCACGGTCGCCGCGACCGCCCGCAGCCGTTCCAGCAGCAGTCCGCCGACGCGGCGGGCGTTGCCCTGGAGGTCGTGGTCGAGGAGGTACGCGAGGTTGGCGTTGCCGGCCGCCATGGTGATCGGTGAACCACCGAAGGTGGAGATGGAGTTGGCGTCGAGGCAGTTCATCACCTCGGCGCGGGCCACGACTCCGCCGATGGACATGCCGTTACCGATGCCCTTGGCGAAGGTGACGATGTCCGGCGGTCCGTTCTGGGCGTGCGCCTGCCAGCCCCAGAAGTGGTCTCCGGTACGCCCCCAGCCTGTCTGCACCTCGTCGCTGATCCAGAGGATGCCGTGGCGGTCGAGGACCTCGCGGAAGGCCCCGTAGAGCCCGTCCGGCGGTGAGGTGAACCCGCCCACGCCCTGGACCGGCTCGGCGATGAGCGCCGCGAGCCCGCCCCGGGCCTGGCCCAGTACGTCCTCGAGGTCGGCGACGGCGGCCGCGGTGAAGTCGGCGTCGTTCAGGTGCGCGAAGGGGCCCCGGGTACGGACCGCGCCGTGGACGTAGTACGTCTGGAGGGGCGAGAGGCTGGTCGGGGACCAGCCCCGGTTGCCGGTGATGGACACCGTGGAGAAGGACCGGCCGTGGTAGCTGTTGCGCATCGCCAGGATCTGGTTGGAGCGGCGGTACGTCGTCGCGAGCAGCAGGGCGGTGTCGTTGGCCTCGGTGCCGGAGGTGGTGAAGAAGACCCGGGCATCGGGGATGCCGGACAACGCCGAGACGCGTTCGGCCAGTTCGACCATGGGCCGGTTGAGGTACAGGGTGGAGGAGTGGATGATCCGCCCGGCCTGCTCGGAGACGGCCTTGGTCACCTCCGGCAGGGCGTGGGCGGTCATCGTGGTGAGGATGCCGCCGAAGAAGTCGAGGTAGCGGTTGCCGTCCGCGTCCCAGACGTGGCGGCCCTCGCCGTGGGTGAGCTCGATGGGGCGGTCGTAGTAGAGCGCGAGCCAGTCGGGCAGGACGCTGCGGTGCCGGCTGTGCAGGGGGATCGGGTTGGTCACGGCTGTACGAGTCCTCCGTAGGCGTCGGGGCGCCGGTCGCGGTAGAAGGCCCACTGGTCGCGGACCTCCTTGATCAGGTCGAAGTCGAGGTCGCGGACGAGGAGTTCTTCTTCCTTGTCGCTGGCCGGCTCCCCGACGAACTGGCCGCGCGGGTCGACGAAGTAGCTGGTGCCGTAGAAGTCGTTGTCGCCGTACTCCTCCTGGCCGACGCGGTTGATCGCGGCGACGAAGTATTCGTTGGCGACGGCGGACGCGGGCTGCTCCATCTGCCACAGGTACGCGGACAGGCCCCGGGAAGTGGCGGACGGGTTGTAGACCAACTGGGCTCCGGCCAGCCCCAGTTCGCGCCAGCCTTCCGGGAAGTGGCGGTCGTAGCAGATGTAGACGCCGATCCGGCCGACAGCGGTGTCGAAGACGGGGAAGCCGAGGTTTCCCGGGCGGAAGTAGTACTTCTCCCAGAAGCCCCTGACCTGGGGGATGTGGTGCTTGCGGTACTTGCCGAGGTAGCTGCCGTCGGCGTCGATGACGGCGGCGGTGTTGTAGTAGAAGCCCTCGGACTCCAGCTCGAAGACCGGTACGACGATCACCATGCCGGTCTCGCGGGCGAGCGCCTGCATGCGCTGGACGGTGGGACCGTCGGGGACGGCCTCGGCCCAGCGGTAGTGCTCGGGCTCCTGGACCTGGCAGAAGTAGGGGGCGTTGAAGACTTCCTGGAAGCCGATGATCTTCGCGCCCTGGGAGGCGGCCCGGCGGGCGTGCTCCTCGTGTTTGGCGATCATCGATTCGGTGTCTCCGGTCCAGGTGGCCTGGACCAGTGCGGCGCGGACGACTTGGGCCATGAGCTGCTCCTCGCGACGGGTACGCCGGCTTCTACGCACGTAGAGGGTGTACGACGGCTGCGCGTAGGGAGTTGAAGGTAGGCCTCGGCCCGGCCCGGGGCAAGACCGCCTTGCGCGGTTGGAGTAGTCGATCAGTAAACGTAGAAGTTACGTCGGCACGTGGTCGTTTCCGATCAGGCCACGGGCAGATTAGCGACTCGAAGGGCGTGCAACAGGTCGCGGTGGTGAGTCCCCGAGAGGGCTTCGGCCGCGCGGAGCAGCCGGGGTGCGAACCACCGGGGATCCCGGCGGGCGAGCCGGGCCGACTCCTCGGCGGTGCGGACCCGGACGAAGGCGGCGAGCAGCGCGTCCGCCTCGCGGGTACGGCCGGCCGTACCCAGTACGAGGGCCGCCTCGGCGATCTCGGCGGCGGGGCGGGCCGCGCCCTGGCGCAGCAGGGCGTCGCCGTCGGCGGGACCGAGGGCGGCGGCGGCCGCGGCGAACCGGGCGGGCGGCAGCGAGGCCGCCTCCCAGAGCAGGGTGGCCCAGTCGGCGGCCAGCCCGGCCCGCACCAGCTCCTCACCCAGCCAGGGCAGCCGCTCGGCGGGCCCGGCGGCGGCCTCGCAGAGCAGCGCGTGCGCCTCCCCGCTCCGCCCCTGCCCCCGCAACGCGACGAGCCCCTCCACGAACCCCGCCACCGGATCGCCACCCGCGGCGGAACCCTCCGTTTCCGGCCTGCCACCGAGGGCGGAGCCGGCCCACCGGCCGGAGCCGCCGTGCGGGACACCACCGGGGGCGGAGCCGGCCCAGGAGGTGGAGACATCCCGCGGGTCGGCGCCATCGGTCCACGGCCCGGGACCACCGCCCTCGCCGGCGTCCTGCGGGGAGTCGGTCCAGGCACCGGACGCGTTCCGCGGTCGCGGCGCCGGGGCGGTGGCGCTCCCGGGGCCCGTCACCCCGCGACCCGTTGCTCCGGGGCCCGTTGCCCCGCCCCCGGCCCGTGCCCCGCCCCCCGGGGCGCCGTTCCAGCCTTCGGCCCCGCCCCGGGCCCCCCACGTCGGCCCGGCGTGCGCAGCCCGGCCGGACCCGGACGACGGGCCCCGGTCCGCGGGCGGGTCTGCCGCCGGGCGGGCGGGACGGCCGAAGCGGGCGCCCCGCAAGGGGACGTCGGAGGACGGATGCCCCGGCGGCATGGTGAAGGCCTGTTCCTCGGGTACCGCCGCACCCGCGTAGCGGGCCCCGCCGGTCCGCCGCGCACCGCGCAGCCACCGCCCCTCGGCCCGACCGACGGGCTCCCCCGCCCCCGCCCCCGCCTCCGCCTCCGCGCCCGGGCCCGACCCGACCCGTACTCCCTCCGGTGTCCCGGTCGGCGCAGCGCTCGGCGCTCCCCCCGGCTGCGCGGAGCGCTGCGCGGGGACGCCGGTCAAGGGCTCGGGGGCGCCGGGCGCCGGGGTTCCGGGGTGGTCGACCGGGGCACCCGGGGACACCGCGTCCAGGCGGGCCGTCAGGTCGGCGTGCCGGGAGGCCCCGCGCGAGGCGTCGTCGCGGGTCCAGGAGAGTTCCCGCGACAGGGCCGCGGCCTCGGCCGGGTCCGCCGTCTCCGCGAGCCGCGCGGACAGCGCGCGCAGCGCCGAGGTCGCCTGTGCCCGCTGCGCCGCGACCGAGGCCAGCAGGGTGCGCAGTTCCTCCGCACCGCCCGGCAGTCGGTCCCAGACTCCGACCGCAGCGGCCCGCAGACCGGCCGCGTACTGCGTCTCCCGCGCGAGCTGCCCCGCGCCCACCGCTGCCGCCAAGTCGCCGAGCAGTGACTCCAGTACGTCCCACGGCGGCATCGCGGCCCCGTCGAGACAGGCCCGCATGCCCTCCGGATCCCGCCGCAGGAACTCCCCGTACCAGCCCGCTCCTGGATCCAGCCTCTGCGTCAACCCCCGCATGTATCCGGAGAGTTGACCGATCACCTGCGAAGTCGCGGTCTCCATCCCCGCATTGGATCCCACCTGTGTTACAGGCGGGCTACAGGCGTCTCAAAGCTTGACGGCGGGCGGGGCAAACCTGACCTCGATCGCGGTGTGCGGCCGCTTGCCCCGGCGGAACACGGCGGCCGGTACGTCCACCATCCAGAACTGCCACGTGTACTTGCGCGACATCAGCTTGCGCACCCGATTCAGCCCCGCCTCGTCCAGCAGTCGCGCCTCTCCCTCGGTCACCGGAGCCCCCTCGACCACGCGCCCGCGTACGTCGCACGCCGAGACCGCGACCCGCCCGTTGTTGCGGATCCGCTTGACCTTCCAAGAATCGCTCCGCGTCCACACGTACAGCTCACCACCGTCCGCCACCGCCCACACCGGCGTGGCCACCGGGGTGCCGTCCTTGCGGAAGGTGGTGAGACTGACGTAGCGCGCCCTGCCCAGCTCTTCAACCGTCATGCGCCGACCCTACGCGGAGCGGCCGCCGCGACCGCCCGCCCTGCCCGTGCCCCGCGCCGGCCGCCCGCGACCGGCCCCGGAAGAGGGGGAATGCCATGGACCTGTTCGACTGGGAGCTGGGCGGTGGGGACCGTGCGGACGGGGGCCCCGGGGGTGGCTGCTCCTGGGTCACCGCGGTGCTCATCGGAGTCCTCGTGCTCCTGGCCGTGCTGGTGCATTCCTTCTTCGGATTCCTGCGCGGGCTCCTCTGACCGACCAGCCGACCAGCCGACTGACCGACCAACCGCGTAACCGACTAACCGACTAACCGGCTAACCGGCCGGAGCGGAAACGCCCGCGGCCGGCGCCGCCTCCCCGTGGCTGAGGGTCTCCCACGCCACGAACAGGTCGTCCGTCCCAGCCGGCCGCGTCTTCTCGACCAGCCGGCGGGTGTACGGAAGTTTCGCGCCCGCCCGCTGCTCGTAGTGCTGGAGGGCCACCTCCAGGTCCGGGCCCATGGTGCGCTCCAGCTTGCCCCCGCACAGCCACTCGGGGGCCTCTTCGCCCAGTTGGTACCTGGCGTGGAACTCCAGCGCCGCCCTGAGCCGCTCACCCTGCTCCCCGTACAGGTCGACGCCCTGGTGCCAGGCCGTCTCCGCAATGTGCGCCGACGCGGCAAGGGCGTAGCCGACGTGCATGAGGTTGCGGCAGGTCTCCTGGGCGATGCCGTCGACGTACGTCCCCTGCTCGAACCAGTACGCCTTGACCTTGTCCGGCGAGTCGATGCCCGTGCGCGGCGGGCCGAGCGGGTGGGCGCCGTCCCGCTTGAGGTAGAAGTACGCCGGGACGCGCTCCCTGAACCGCTCCACGGACTCGCGGAAGACGGCCTGGTCCTCCAGGAAGACGGAGATGCTCATGGCGGCGTCCGTCATGGCCAGCTCCCAGTTGCCGTTGTACGCCGGCACCTGCGTACGGACGGCCGGGAGGTAGGCGGTGCGCAGCATCTCCTTGAAGCGGGTGACCTGCGTGTCGCCCCAGTTCGGGTAGTCGGCGTGGACGATCTCGGCGGCCCGAGCCCAGGTGGAG
The DNA here is from genome assembly GCF_036014235.1 of Streptomyces sp. NBC_00435. Classification (GTDB taxonomy): domain Bacteria; phylum Actinomycetota; class Actinomycetes; order Streptomycetales; family Streptomycetaceae; genus Streptomyces. Next base: position 6,657,551 of record NZ_CP107924.1, on the reverse strand, counting down.
CCGGACCAGGCGGCCTGGAGTCCGGCGTTGTCCTCGGCATGACGCTTCATCACGGCGGACCACGCGTCCATGATCTGGACGGCCTTGCGGGCGTGGGCGGTCCGTCCGTTCACCGACCACAGCAGGGCGTGGGTGTAGGCGGCGATCGCGTCCTGGCGTTCGTCGAGGCAGGACTGCGGCCCCGAGTTGAAGGGGCAGGGCACCACGTCGGCCGGGTGCGCCGGGTACTCCAGGGAGGCGTAGCGGCTCTTGAGGAGCGCCTGGTACGCCGAGTTCCACGGCTCCTTGCCGGCCGCGACCATCTGCTTCGCGTGCTGGAGCCGGGTGTGGCTGACCACGGCGCCCGGGTGGCGGAAGACCACGTCGTCCGGAGCCTTGGACTGGGCCCGGCCCTCGGGGACGGCGCATGCCGCGAGCAGCAGGCCGCCCGCGAGGAGGGCGCCGACGAGTCCGAGACCGAGTCGCTTGGATGCGGATGCGGATGCGGATGTGTTCATGTCTGGCACGAGTTCACGCTTGCCCCGCGCCCCGCCCGCCCCACCGCCGATTGGGCCGTTCGGCCGCCGGGCCCGCCCGAACGGCAGGCTGAGGAGGCCGATCGGCCGAGGCCGCCGCCGCTTCGGAATCGGCCGAGGCCGCCACCCCGTCAGACCGGCACGAAGGCGCAGCGCCGCATCACGTCGTCGAGCGAGAGCCCCAGCGCCTCGGCGAGGGCCGCCACGGTGAAGAAGGCGGGCGTCGGGGCCCGGCCGGTCTCGATCTTGCGGAGGGTCTCGGCGGAGAGCCCGGCGCTGGCCGCGACCTCGACCATGCTGCGGCCGCCGCGGGCCGTGCGCAACAGGGCGCCGAGGCGCTCGCCGCGCTCGCGCTCTTCGGGGGTGAGGGGGGTTCGGACCATGACTCCATCCTACCCCGAACCCCAATAACTATCCCGTTACAGTTATACCGGTATAGTTATTGGCATGGTGGAACTGAAGACAGACCGATCGATCGACGAGATGCGCGCCGCCGGCCGCGTCGTCGCGCACGCCCTCGCCGCCGTCCGGGACCGGGCCGACGTAGGGGTGTCCCTGCTGGAGCTCGACCGGGTGGCCCGTGAGGTGCTCCGGGAAGCGGGCGCGAGCTCGCCCTTCCTCGGCTACCGGCCGCGGTTCGCGCCGGTGCCCTTCCCCGCCGTCATCTGCGCCTCCGTCAACGACGCCATCGTGCACGGCATCCCCGACGGATACCTGCTGAGCGACGGCGATCTGGTCAGCATCGACTGCGGGGCGAAGCTGGGCGGCTGGGTCGGCGACGCCGCCGTCAGCTTCACCGTCGGCCGGGCCCGCCCCGCCGACCTGCGGCTCATCGGGACCGCCGAGGCCGCCCTCGCCGCGGGCATCGCCGCCGCCCGGCCCGGCAACCGCGTCGGCGACATCGCCCACGCCATCGGCACCGCCTGCCGGGCCGCCGGCTACGGCATCCCCGACGGCTTCGGCGGGCACGGCGTCGGGCGCTCCATGCACGAGGAGCCGGGCGTGCCCAACGAGGGCCCGGCCGGGCAGGGTACGAAGCTGCGCGCCGGCATGGTGATCGCCATCGAGCCGATGTTGATCGCGGGCGGCACGGACGACTACGCCTGCGACGCGGACGGCTGGACCCTGCGGACCGTCGACGGCAGCCGCGCCGCGCACGCGGAGCACACGGTCGCGATCACCGCCGAAGGCCCGAGGATCCTCACCGCCCTGTGAGGGCGGGTCCTGCAGGCACCGGCCACGGGTTACGGCACCGGCCACGAGCGGCGGGTACCCGTCACGAGTTGCCGGTGCCCGGCACCGGTTACGGGTGCCCGTGCGGGTGCACCACCATCGCCGAGCCGCCGCCCCTGCGGGTCGGCTCCGCGGCGGCCAGCCAGCGCCCGTCGGCGAGCCGCTGGACGCCGGTGGCCGCACCGATCTCCGGGTTCTGCCGGAAGCCCTGGCCGAGGGCCTCCAGCTCGGCGCGGACCGGGCTGTTCCACAGACCGGGCTCCAGCTCGGTGGTGGTCTGGTTGCGCTGGCTGGCGCGCGGCGCGGCGATGGCGTCGACCAGCGGCAGCCCGCGGTCCAGGTGCCCGATCAGGGTCTGGAGCACGGTGGTGATGATGGTCGCGCCACCCGGGGAGCCCACGGCCAGCACCGGGCGCCCGTGCTCCAGCACGATGGTCGGGGACATCGACGAGCGCGGCCGCTTGCCGGGGCCCGGCAGGTTCGGGTCCGGGACGCCGGGGGCGGCCGGGGCGAAGGAGAAGTCGGTCAGCTCGTTGTTGAGCAGGAAGCCGCGACCCGGGACGGTGATGGCGCTGCCGCCCGTCGACTCGATGGTCAGGGTGTAGGAGACCACGTTGCCCCAGCGGTCGGCGACCGTCAGGTGCGTGGTGTTCTCCCCCTCGTACGTGGTCGGGGCGGCCTGCCCGGAGCCGCCGCAGGTGGCCGGGTGGCGCGGGTCGCCCGGAGCGAGCGGGCTGGTCAGCGTCTTGCCCGGGTCGATGAGGCAGCCGCGCGAGTCGGCGAACCGCTGCGAGAGCAGCTCCCGCGTGGGCACGTCCTCGGCGGCCGGGTCGCCGACCCAGCGGCCGCGGTCGGCGAAGGCGATCCGGGAGGCCTCGATGTAGCGGTGCAGGTACTGGGTCTCGGTGAGCGTGCCGAGGTCGGTGCGCTCCAGGATGTTCAGCGCCTCGCCGACGGTGGTACCGCCGGAGGAGGACGGGGCCATGCTGTAGACGTCGAGACCGCGGTAGCCGACCCGGGTCGGCTCCTGCCGCTTGGTCGCGTACGCGCGCAGGTCGCCGGTGGTCAGATCACCCGGGCGCACGATACGGGTCGCGGCCGGGTCCACCGGGGGCTTGCGCACGGCCCGGACGATGTCCTCGGCCAGCGGGCCCCGGTAGAGCGCTCCCACGCCCTTGCGGCGGAGCTCGGCGTAGGTGGCCGCCAGGTCCGGGTTCTTGAAGGTGGAGCCGACCACCGGAAGGGCGCCGCCGGGCAGGAAGAGCTTCTTGGTGTCCGGGAAGTCCTTGAAGCGGTCCTGGTTGAGCTCGGTCTGCGCCCGGAAGGTGGAGTCCACCTCGAAGCCCTCGCGGGCCAGTTTCTCGGCGGGCTTGAGGAGGTCGCCGAGCGACCGGGTGCCCCAGGCGTCGAGCGCGCTCCGCCAGGTGGCCGGGGTGCCGGGGACTCCGACGCCGCGGCCGCTGGTCTGGCCCTCGGCGAAGGGGATGGGGACGCCGTTCTCCTGGAACAGGGTGGCCGTGGCCGTGGCCGGAGCGGTCTCGCGGCCGTCGATGGTCCGTACCCGGCCGGACCGGGCGTCGTAGTACACGAAGTAGCCGCCCCCGCCGATACCGGCCGAGTAGGGCTCGGTGACCCCGAGCGCGGCGGCCGTGGCGACGGCGGCGTCCACGGCGTTGCCGCCGGAGCGCAGGACGGCGATGCCGGCGGCGCTGGCGTCGGCGTCGACGCTGGCCACGGCCCCGCCGTAGCCGGTGGCCACCGGTACCTTCGCCGGAGTCCCGGCGGCGTCCGCCGACGCGGGCGGCGCGGCGGCGCCCGTGGAGACGAGCGCACCCGCGAGTGCGAGGAGCGCTAGCTGACGTGCTGCGGCGGGACGACGCATCCGTACCTCCAGTCGACGGCCTGTCGGCCCCTTGGCCCAGGCCTGAGTCCGGCACTGTAACTTCACCTCGCCCCGCGCGTCAGGACGCCCCGCTGCGGGTTAACATCCGCGCCATGAACGACGACGTGCGCAACATCGTGCTGGGGGTGGCGGCCACCGCCATCAGCGGCGGCTTCGGCTGGTTCGCCCGGACCTATTTGTGGCGCCGCGCACTACGCCGTAAACAGGCCTTTTTCGGACTGCCGACCGGCTCCGACTGCCTGTTCGTGGCCAACCGCCAGATGGGCGGTACCGACTCCTCGCTGCACCGCAACGACGCCTTCGCGCTGCTGGAGATATCCGCCCTGATCAAGGACTGCGGGGCGAACGTGCAGATCGTCACGCACGACGGGGCCCGCCAGGGCTTCGGCGAGCGGGCCGAGTTCTGTGTGGGCGGGCCGTCCTCCAACGCCCGGACGACGGCGCACCTGGGCTCCATGCTCCCCGGGGTGCGGATCGTCGTCTCCAGCGAGCCCGGACCGGACCGCGGGGCGATCACCGTCGGCGGGGAGACGTACCGCTGGGTCAAGGGCCTCGTCGAGTACGTGCTGCTGGCGCGGCTGACCGCCGGACCGGGCTCCCGGCCGGTTTTCCTGCTGTGCGGGCAGACCGCCATCAGCAATCAGGCCGCGGCCCGTTACCTGGCCAGGCACCACCGGCAGCTGGCCGGCGACTTCGGTGACGACTCCTTCTGCATCCTGCTCAAGGTGATCAATTCCGATGCCTACGGCCCCGATGTGACGGAACTGGTCGCCGACGTCACCGGCCCGGCCCGGACACCCGCAGTGGCAGCCGCGTGATCCCGTTGATGAAGTTCGACACCAGCCTGCGCGGCTCCCCCGCGAGTTCCGGCGCGGGCATGACCGCGCGCCACTCCTCGTGCAGGACGCGCAGCTGGAGCCGGGCGAAATGGGCGCCCAGGCAGACGTGCGGGCCGTCGCCGAAGGAGACGTGCGGGTTCGGGGCGCGTCCGGGGTCGAGGCGGTCCGGGTCGGTGAAGACCCGCTCGTCGTGGTTGGCGGAGGCGTGGAAGACCACCACCTTGTCCCCGGCGCGGACCGGCTGCCCGGCGAGTTCGGTGTCGGTGGCGGCCGTGCGGCGAAAGCTCAGCACCGGTGGGTGGACCCGTAGGAGTTCCTCGACGGCCCGGTCCACCGGGACCCGTCCGTCGGCGAGCCGGGCGTAGGCATCCGGCTCGCGGGCCAGGGCGAGCAGGCCGCCGGGGGCGGCGCTGCGCACCGTGTCGTTGCCCGCGACGGTGAGCAGGAAGAAGAACATCTCCAGCTCCGCCTCCTCCAGGCCGGCGAGCGCGAGGGCGGTCATCACGTCGTCGCCGGGGTGGGCCCGCTTGTACGCGGCCAATTCGCGGGCGTACGCGAACATCTCGCCCAGCAGCGCCGGGGAGCGCGGGTTCAGCGGCTTCCCGTCCGGGCCGAGCGGCGGTGCGGGGGCGTCCTCGGGGTCCTGGTAGCCGATGATCCGTACCGTCCACTCCAGCAGCAGCCCCCGGTCGGCGGCCGGGACGCCCAGCAGGTCGGTGAGGTTCAGCAGCGCGTACTCGTCGGTGACGGCGCGCACCAGGTCGGCCGTGCCGTCCTCGGCACCGTCGCGGGCCGCGCGCAGCAGCGTACGGGCGCGTTCGCGGACCCGGGCGCCGAAGGCGTCGACGCGGGCCGGGGTGAAGGCGCGGGCCACGGTCCGGCGCAGTCTCCCGTGCTCGGGGGGATCCTGGTTGAGCATGGTGCGCCGCAGGAAGGGCAGGTCCGCCGGGTCGGGGTCGCGGATCTGGGTGGCGCCCAGGTGGGAGGAGTACGTGGTGTGGTCGCGCAGCACCCGGACCACGTCGGCGTGCCGGGTGACGGCCCAGAAGCCGGGGCCGGCGGGCCAGCCCAGGACCTCCGGCTCGCTCTGCCAGGCCACCGGCCGGTGGTCGCGCAGCAGGCGGTACCTCGCGTGCGGGATGCCTTCGGCGTAGACGCGGGGGTCGAAGACGTCGGGGGTGTCCACCGCTCGCTCCCGGGTGACGGCAGGGGATGGGTCCATGGGTCACACGGTGACGCTGAGGGGGACGGGCCCGCAAGGGGGCGCGCGCTCAGCCTTCGGCGGGCGTGCAGCTCACCTGTTCCTGCTGCCGCTCGGGGTCGATGAGCAGGATGGTGGGCGCCGGGCTGATGCGCACCGCCGAGACCGCCGTGCACGCCAGCTGGCGGCGGGCCAGCGCGGACAGCGGTTTGATCGGGAAGGGCAGGTTTATGCGAAGGCTCCTCCCGTCGTCGCCGATGATCAGCTGGGTCTTCCCGAGCGTCTTGGCGTCCGGCGGCGGGAGCTGGGTGGTCAGGCCGGCTTCCCTCGCGGTGTCGTTCGGACCCAGCAGCAGCGCCATCAGGGCGTTCCCCCGCGCACGGTTGGCCGGGCCGGAGGGCAGCACCGGGATCAGACCGCCCCCGGGCGAGATGAAGTACATCAGCTCCGGATCGGGCTCGGTGGTCAGGCCCACGGTGCCCGCGCGGCCGCTCTCGACGACCCCTGTGGTGGCGATCCCGCAGCCTGTGGCGAGCAGGAGCGGGCCGATCAGCGCGGCCGCGGCCAAGGCCTTCCGTACCGGGTTCATGTACGGGCCTCCAGCGGCATGTCGAGGGTGAAGAGCGCCCCTCCGGCGGGGCCGTTGGCCGCGTGCAGGGTGCCGCCGTGCAGGCGGACGTTCTCCAGCGTGATGGCCAGGCCCAGACCGCTGCCCGTGGAGCGGGTACGGGCCGCGTCGGCCTTGAAGAAGCGGTCGAAGATGTGCGGCAGCACCTCGGGGGCGATGCCGGGCCCGCTGTCGGCGACCTCGACCAGCAGTCGGTCGCCCCCGGGCCGGGCTTCGGTGCGCACGCTGACGCGGACGGGGGCTCCGCCGTGTTTGAGGGCGTTGCCCACGAGGTTGGCGACGACCACGTCGAAGCGGCGCGGATCGAGCTGGGCGCGGATGCCGGGGGGCAGGTGGGTGAAGATCCGCCCGTCGGTCCAGTGGCGGCGTTCCAGGGTTTTGGTGACGGCCTCGGCGACGTCGACCTCGTCGAGGTTGAGTTCGGCGGCGCGGGCGTCGAAGCGGGATATCTCCATGAGGTCCTCGACTAGCACGGCGAGCTTGCCGGTCTCGGCGCTGATGAGCTGCAGCGCCTTGGCGGTGTCGGGGTCGAGGTGGAGGTCCTCGGCGCCCTCGTCGAGCACTTCGGTGACGGCGAGCATCCCGGCGAGCGGGGTGCGCAGTTCGTGGGAGACGTCGGCGGCGAAGCGGCGGGCGCGGGCCTCGGCGTCCCGCAGCTCGCTCACCGACTGTTCGAGGGCGCGGGCCGTCTCGTTGAAGGTGCGGGCGAGTCCGGCGAGCTCGTCGGCTCCGCGAACCTCGATCCGGGTGTCGAGCCGGCCGCGGCCCAGGCGATGGGCGGCCTTGCGCATGTCCCGTACCGGCCGCAGGACGCTGCGCGCCGCGAGCAGGGCGGGGATGACGGCGATCGCCAGGCCCGGGACGGCGCCCTGTCTGGCGGCTCCGACCATGGCGTCCACGGTCGTCTGCTCGGAGTCCAGGGGGACCACGGCGTAGAAGACGACGCCGGTGGTCTCCAGGCCCCCGTTGTACCGGAAGACGGCCGGCATGCCGACGACGAGGTAGGGGTTGCCGCGGCGGTCCTTCACGCGCTGGAAGGCTCCGTGCGGGTTGGCGCTCACCTGCCGGCGGATCTCCGGGCTGACGACCGCGCTCGTGGTGGTGGACTGGTTCGAGGAGGCGCGCAGCGTTCCGTACTCCCCGTACACGATCCAGGGGTGCGGCTGACCGCGTTTGCCCAGGTCTCCGGCGACCCGCTGGAGGTCCTGCTGGTCCATGGGCAGCCGGAGCGTCTGGTTCTCGACCAGGTCGCGCAGGGTGCTGACGGCGGTGTCCTGGCTCTGCTTGAGGATCGCGTTGCGGGCCTGCTGGTAGGTGAGCGCCGCCGTGGTCACCGCGGAGATGGCGGCGACCAGCAGGAAGGCGGCGATCAGCCTGGTGCGCAGGCCGAGTGGTGCGAAACGTCTCACCCTGCGCGCCTAGAGCGGGCCGAAGCGGTAGCCGAAGCCGCGCACGGTCTGGACGTAGCGGGGGGCGGTGTCGGGCGCCTCTATCTTGTGGCGCAGCCGGCGCACGCAGGCGTCCACCAGCCTGGCGTCGGCGTGGTAGCTGTGGTCCCACACGTACTCGAGGAGCTGCTGGCGGGAGAAGACCTGCTCGGGCGAGGCCGACAGGTGCAGCAGGAGCTTGATCTCGCTGGGGGCCAGCGGGACGCGCTCGCCGTTCTTGGCGACGGTGAGGCCGGAGCGGTCGATGGCCAGCTCTCCGTGGAACTCCACCTCGTGCCGGCCGCCCGCGGGCTCGCTGAGGCGGCGCAGCACCGCCTTGATCCGGGCTTCTATGACCTCGGTGCGGGCGGGTTTGACGATGTAGTCGTCGGCTCCGGCCTCCAGGCCGACGACTATGTCGAAGTCGTCGCCGCGCGCGGTGAGCATGATGATCGGTACCTGACTGGTCTCGCGGATCCTGCGGCAGACCTGGACGCCGTTGATGCCGGGCAGCATGAGGTCGAGCAGGACCAGTTCGGGGTGGAAGGTGGCCATCAGGCCGAGTCCGGCCTCTCCGGTCTCGGCGGCGCTGACCTCGTGGCCTCTGCGGCGCAGGCCGAGTCCCACCCCCTCCCTGATGGAAGGGTCGTCCTCGATCAGCAGTACGCGTGGCATCGGGTCAGTATTCCAGGCTCGTCGGTCGTCCTCCTCCCGCCTTCGGCCGAGGTGCGGTGGCGGGGGCGGGACCGGGTCAGCGCCCGGACCTGCGGCGTACGGAGTCGAGCAGGTCGGTGATCTCCGTGAGCCGCAGCGGCCGGGCGAGGAGGACGACGCCGAGGGCGATCACCGCGGTTCCCGTGGCGGCGCCGGCGAAGTTCCCGAACCCGTCGACGGAGCGCGCGGCGGCGTACCCGGCGGCGGCCGCCGGGGCGCAGGCGGCCAGGAGGCGCAGGTGCGTGCGTACCGCCGTGCTGCGTCGCTGCGTACGGGTCCCCGCGCGCGGGCCGAGCCGCCGGGCGAGGACGTACGCGGTGACGGCCGCGCCCGCGGTGAAGGCGATCGAGCAGGCCGCGGCCATGCCGGTGACCGCCCAGCGCGGCGGCAGCAGCAGGTACGCGGCGGCCGAGAGCCCTGCGTTGAGGGCGGCGATGACCAGGTTGAGGAAGAAGGGGGTCCGGGTGTCGGAGAGGGCGTAGAAGCCGCGGGAGAGCACGTACTGCGCGGAGTAGGCGATCAGGCCGGGCGCGAAGGCGGCGAGCATGCCGGCCATGACGGCGACGTCGGCGGGGCCGGTGCGCCCGTACTCGAAGACGCTGCCGATCACCCAGGGCGCCAGGGCCGCGAAGAGCGCGGCGGCCGGGACCACGAGGGCGGCGCTGGAGCGCAGCGCGTAGGAGACGTCCGCGCGCACGCGTCCGAGGTCGCCGTCGGTGGCGGCGGCGCTCATCCGGGGCATGAGGGCGGTGACGAGGGAGACGGTGACGATGCCCTGCGGGACCATCCACAGCAGGTAGGCGTTGCTGTAGGCGGTGTATCCGGCGCCGCCCGCGAGGCCTGCGGCGACGGCGTGCTCTCCGGTGGCGGTGGAGAGCCGGGTCACGACCCAGTAGGCGAGCTGGTTGGTCAGGACGAGCAGGACCAGCCAGCCCGCGTTGCGCAGCGGGCGGGCGAGGCCGCTGCCGCGCCAGTCGAAGCGGGGGCGCCAGCGGAAGCGGGCGGCGCGCAGCGAGGGGATCAGGCCGAGGGCCTGGACGACGATTCCGGCGGTGGTGCCGATGCCGAGCAGTCGGGTCCCGGATGCCGTCAGGGTGCCGTCCGACCCGTGGGAGACGTAGAGGAAGAGGCCGAAGACGGCGATGACGACGAGGTTGTTGAGGACCGGGGTCCACATCATCGCGCCGAACCGGCCGCGGGCGTTGAGCACCTGCCCGAGCAGGGTGAACAGCCCGTAGAAGAGGATCTGCGGGAGGCAGTACCGGGCCAGGGCCACGGTGGTGGACTCCTGGCCTCCGGTGTAGCCGGTGTACGCCGAGACGATCAGCGGGGCTGCCAGTACGGCGGCGGCGGTGATCACCAGCAGTGCGGTCGTGCAGACGGTGAGCAGTCGGTCGGTGTACGCGGCTCCGCCGTCCTCGTGCTCCTTGGCGGCGCGGACCAGCTCGGGGACGAAGACGGCGTTGAGTGCGCCGCCGATGAGCAGGATGTACAGGATGTTCGGGACGGTGTTGGCGACGGCGTAGCCGTCGCCGAGCAGCGCGGTGCCGAGGGCGGCGACGATCACGGCGGAGCGGACGAATCCGGTGGCGCGGGAGACGATCGAGCCGGCGGCCATGAGCGCGCCGCTGCGCAGCACCGAGGTCTTCTCCGGTGCCGCGCGGCCGGCGTCGGGCCCCGTCGCGGCCGGGGCGGCGGCCGCTGTGGTGTCTGCGAGGGTCACCGGCGGGCCATGTACGTCTGGAACGCCTTGTAGAGGGCCGTGTTGGTGTATCCGTCCATCGAGGTCTCCCACTCACCGAGGGTTTCGACCACGTGCCCGCCGGTGCCGAGCTTCCAGCGCAGCAGCCCGAAGGACCGTTCGTCGGGGTCGAGGGTGGAGGGTACCCCGCGCATGTCGTATTCGTCCGCTCCGAGGGCATGTGCGTCACACATCATGCGCCACTGCAGGGCGTTGCTGGGGCGGACCTCGCGGCGGTGGTCGGCGGAGGCTCCGGTCTGGTACCAGACCCGGCTGCCGGCCACGACCATGGTGTGGGCGGCCAGGATCTCGCCCTGGTGGACGCCCAGGTAGAGGCGCATGCGACCGGGTTCCTCGGCGTTGAGGACCTCGTACTGCTGCTGGTAGTACGCGAGCGAGCGGCCGAGCTTGAAGCCGTCGCGTTCCTCGGTGATCCGCAGCAGCCGGTAGAACTCGGGCAGGTCGGCGGCGGTGCCGAGGACCGTCTCGACCCCGGCCTTCGTGGCCTTGCGCACATTGCGCCGCCACTCCTGGTTCAGGCCCGACCACAGGTCGTCGAGGGAGCGTCCGGCGAGCGGGACGCGGAAGACGTGGCGGGGCTGGGCGTCGCCGTCGTCCTCGCCGCCGCAGCGCTTCCAGCCGCGGGTGCGCAGCCGGTCGGCGAGCGCGGCGCCGACCGGGTCCACCTCGGTGGCGAGCACGTCGGAGATCTGCCGGCCCGGGCCGGTGCCGGCCTTGGTGTCGGCCGCGGACCAGCGGCGGTAGGCCGGGGTCGGGCCCATGCGCACGGCGAAGGCACCGGCCGCTTTCAGGTGGTTCCTGAGGGGGGTCAGCCAGCGGTCGATGTCCGGGTCGGCCCAGTCCGCGACGGGGCCCTCGGGGAGGTAGGCGAAGTATTTGCGGGTGCCCGGGAATTGGCGGTAGAGAACCAGGGCGGCACCCTCGATCTCACCGTCGGGGTAGTGCCATCCGACCCTTTCCGAGCGCCAGAGGTCCTTCACTTCGGCCCAGGACGGGTACTGGAGAAAACTGGCCCTGCCGTGCCGGGAAATGAAACCCAGGTATTCCGGTACCGACAGGGAGCGCACGGTGAGCTCCCGGTCCCGGGTTCGGGGCTGGTGCTGCTGGGAGTGGGTAACGAGCAGTGCACACAAGGGAGATCGGCCTTCCTGTACGTCCGAATCGGGTATGCACAGGACTCTCACAGCTGTCCATGACCGCAGTGCGCGGTGATTGTGACCGGACGATGACCGTATCGCTGCGGTGCACGTCACAACCGGATTCCTGATCTTTTCCGCATCTCGTGCAACCTAGAGTCGTGTCGTTCGCATCTTCTTTCGCGAACGGTCATTACTTCGGAGGGGTTTTCGTTGAGCCGCACACGCCGGGTCTTTCGGGTTCGCAGTCGCCATGCCGTGGTGGCGGGTACCGCACTGCTGGCCGCCGCGCTGACCGCCTGCGGCGGCGGCGCCGCCGAGGGCGGTGCGGCCAAGTCCGAGATGAAGCCGAAGCCGGACATGGCGGTTTCGGTGAACCTCACCGGCGATCAGGTCAAGGCGGGTGAGCCGGTGACCGTGACGATCGCGGACGGGAAGCTCGCCTCGGTGAAGGTGACGGACGGCAAGGGCGGGGAGCTGTCCGGGCAGATATCCGCCGACGGCAAGAGCTGGAAGTCGGAGCGCAATGCCTCGGCGGGCGCCGAGTACAAGGTCGAGGCGCAGAACACCGACAGCCAGAGCGCCACCACGACGTTCAAGACCACGGCCGCCGACAAGGTGAACAAGGTCTCGATCAACATCAGCAAGGGCAGCACCGTGGGTGTGGCCCTGCCGGTCTCGATCGTCTTCGACAACCCGGTGAAGAACAAGGCCGAGGTCGAGAAGCAGCTGAAGGTCACCACCTCGAACAGCACCGAGGGTTCCTGGGGCTGGGTCAAGGACTACTCGGGCAAGGACCGGGTGGACTGGCGCCCCAAGGAGTACTGGAAGTCCGGCACCGACGTGAAGGTCCAGATGGACCTGAACGGTGTCGACTCCGGTCCGGGCGGCGGCATGTTCGTGAAGGACTACAACACCGAGTTCAAGATCGGCAAGGACCGCCGGATGAAGGTGGACCTCGACACGAGCAAGATGTCGGTCACCGAGGACGGCCAGAACGTCGACACCATCCCGATCTCGGCCGGCACCCCGGGCGGCCAGAAGGCCTCCTGGAGCGGGAAGATGGTGCTGATGGCGAAGGAGGGCACGATCCGGATGAACTCCGAGACCGTGGGCCTCGGCAACGCCTACGACAAGGACGTCGACTACTCGATCCGGCTGACCTGGTCGGGCATGTACGTGCACGCCGCACCGTGGAACACCGGCAGCTTCGGCCGCGCCAACACCAGCTCGGGCTGCGTGGGCATGAGCAACGCCAACGCGAAGGCCTTCTTCGCGGCGGCTCAGGTCGGCGATCCCCTCGAGGTCGTCGGCGACGGTTCGAAGGGCAACGCGGACGTCGGCAACGGCTACGGCGAGTGGAACCTGCCCTGGGAGCAGTGGCAGGGCAAGAGCGCCCAGACCGGAGCCCCGCAGAGCGGCTGACCAAAGTTCAATCGTTACCGGCACGTAACTTACTCACGGGTTACTGCCGGTAAGCCCCTCCCGTTACCGTCGGGTCACTTTGACACCCGGCACACGCGAGGAGCGATCGATGGTCCGCACGGTCCGCACCACCAGCACCGCGACCGCCATGGCAGCCGTACTGGCAGCAGCCGCCCTGGGCCTGGCCCCCCACCAGGCCCAGGCGGCCCCCGCCACCACCGCCGCCGCCGTCCCGGAAGCCTCCTCGGAGCTCCGGTTCCACGACATCCCCGGCTCCGGCGGCATCACCCTCAAGGGCAACGTCTACGCCCCCTCCGGCGCCCGGCCCGGCGCGAAGTACCCACTCGTCGTGCTGCCCACCAGCTGGGGCATGCCGCAGATCGAATACATCGCCCAGGCCAGGAAGCTCGCCGACTCCGGCTACGTGGTGGTCAGTTACACCTCCCGCGGCTTCTGGCTCTCCGGCGGCGAGATCGAGACCGCGGGCCCGGCGGACACCGCCGACGTCTCCGCCGTCATCGACTGGGCGCTCGCGAACACCGCCGGCGACCCCGGGCACATCGGCCTGGGCGGGGTCTCGTACGGCGCCGGCATCAGCCTGCTCGCCTCCGCGCACGACCCTCGCATCAAGGCCGTGGTCGCCCTCAGCGGCTGGGCCGACCTGATCGAGTCCATCTACTCCGGCCGCACCCAGCACCTCCAGGCCGCCGGCCTGCTCGGCGGCGCCGGCTTCCTCACCGGCCGCCCCGGCCCCGAACTCCAGCGGACCCTCGGCGACTTCCTCGGCTCGAAGCTGGACAGGGAACCGCAGATGATCGAGTGGGGCAGGCAGCGCTCCGCCTCCGAGGAGGTGGACCGGATCAATGCCAACGGCGCAGCGATCATGCTCGGCAACGCCTGGGGCGACACCATCTTCCCGCCCAACCAGTACGCGAAGTTCTTCGAGAAGCTGACCGGCCCCAAGCGCCTCGAATTCCGGCCCGGCGACCACGCCACCGCCGAGGCCACCGGCCTCCTCGGGCTGCCCAACGACACCTGGACCAACGCCCACCGCTGGTTCGACCGCTATCTCAAGGGCGAGCTCAACGGCGTGGACACCGAGGCGCCCGTACAGATCAAACCCCGCAGCGACAGCGGCTACGAGGGCTACGCCGACTGGAAGTCGGTCGGTTCCGGCGGCACCGAGAAGCTGCTGCTCCCCGACAGCGAGCACCTCTTCGCCAACGTCGACTCCGGCGCCAACGGCGGGGTCGTCCTGCTGTCCAACGTCCTCGACCAGTTCTTCCAGGCGCCCCCGACCGCCTCGGTCCCGCTGCTCCCCCGCGCCTTCGCCGCCGTCTGGCAGTCGCCGCGCTACGACGAGGACCGCCGGGTGCGCGGCACGGCCAGACTGCACACCACCGTCACGCCGACGAAGTCCGACGGCACCTTCGTCGCGTACCTCTACGACGTCGGCCCACTTGGCATCGGCAAGCTGATCAGCAACGCCCCGTACACCTTCCACGGCAGGCCCGCCGGCCAGTCCTTCGGCGTGGACCTGGAGCTCTACTCCACCGCCTACGACGTCCCCGCCGGGCACCGCCTCGCGGTCGTCGTCGACACCGTGGACCCGCTGTACATCGAACACAACCCGACCGGGGCGCAGCTGACCTTCTCCTCGCCGCGCACCGATCCCTCGTACGTCTCGGTGCCGCTGCGCGAGCAGTGATCCACGGCTGCGGCCGGGCCGGGTGTGGCTCTCGGGGGATCGGCCCTCAGGGGCTGATCCGACCCGGCGGCGCCGCTCCCGGCGCGGCCGCGTCCAGGTCGGTGCCGATGTCGACAGCCTTCGTCTTGGGGCTGCGCCGCTCGCGCCGGGCCACCCAGGTGGCGAACCAGGACAGCAGCATGCACATCCCGATGTAGATCGGCGAGATGATCATCACCACGGGGATGAACGGCAGGTCGTAGTCGAGGTTGGAGGCGATCAGCTTGCCCGCGTGCAGGAACTCCTCGTAGGTGATCAGGTAGCCGAGCGAGGTGTCCTTCAGGGCGACCACCAGCTGGCTGATGATCGTGGGCAGCATGGCCCGCACCGCCTGCGGGGCCAGGACGTACGTCATCACCTGGGTCTTGCGCATGCCCAGGGCGTACGCCGCCTCGCGCTGGCCCTTCTCGACCGAGTTGACGCCGGTGCGGAAGACCTCGGCCAGTACCGAGCCGTTGTACAAGGTCAGTCCGGCGACCAGCGCGGGCAGCGGCTGGACCTTCAGCGCGACGAAGATGAAGAAGATCATCACCAGTACCGGCATGGCCCGGAAGAACTCCACGCACAGCGTGGACAGCCAGCGCAGCGGCCGGTGGAGCGAGAGCCGGCCCGTCGCGAGCAGCGCACCGAGCGCGAGGGCGAGCACCGAGGCGTAGGCGAAGGCCTTGAGGGTGTTCCAGAGCCCCTTGAGCAGCAGCTCCTGGATGCCCTTGTACTCGAAGGGGGTCCACTTGGCCGCGGTGAACTGGTTGGTGTCGAAGAGCAGGTGGAGCAGCCAGCCGACCAGGCCGAGGATGACGGCGGTCGAGGCGATCCCGTAGAGGAAGTGCCGGCGCTGGGCCCGTGGACCCGGCAGGTCGTAGAGGGCGGTGGACTCCAGGTCCCCGTGGAGCGCGTGCGCGGTCATCGGGCGACTCCGTAGCGCTTTTCGAGCACGTTGAAGAGCGCGCTGATGGACAAGGTGATGATCAGGTAGCCCACCGCGATCCAGACGAAGGTCCAGATGATGCTGTAGCCCAGCTCGTTGAGGGTCTTGTACGTGCCCAGCAGCTCGGTCACGCTGAAGGCGCCGGCGATCGCGGAGTTCTTGGCGAGGGCGATCAGTGTGGAGCCGATGGGCGGGATGACGGAGCGGAAGGCCTGCGGCAGCACGACGGTGCCCAGGGTCTGCCCGAAGGACATCCCGAGGCTGCGGGCCGCCTCGCCCTGGCCCTTGGGCACGGTGTTGATGCCCGAGCGCAGGACCTCGCAGATGAAGGCGGAGGTGTAGCAGCCCAGCGCCAGGACGGCGAGGAGCTGGAAGGGCAGGACGAGGCCGAAGCGCGGCAGGCCGAGCAGGACGGCGAAGAAGAGCAGGGTGAGCGGGGTGTTGCGCAGGATGGCCACCCAGACGGTGCCGAAGACCCGGAAGGAGCCGACGGGGGCGACGCGGAAGGAGGCCATCAGGAATCCGAGGACCAGGGCCACGAGGGAGGCGTAGACCGTGAGTTCCACGGTGCCGAGGAAGCCCTTCCCGTAGAGCGAGAAGTTGTCGGTGAGTACGTCCATGGCTGTGCGCTGTCCCCTCAGCCCGCCGGGTAGCGGTCGATGGCGGGCGGTTTCGGGGCCGGCTCGCCGGACAGGCCGAGCGTGGCCTCGTAGGCCTTCTTCCAGTTGCCGTCCTTCTCGTTCTCGGCGAGGGCGTCGTCGAGGGCGAAGCGCAGCGCGTTGTCGGAGCGCGGGACGCCGATGCCGTAGGGCTCCTCGGAGAAGGGCTTGCCGACCACCTTGAGCTCCTCGGGGACCTTGGCCGCGTAGCCGAGGAGGATGGAGTCGTCGGTGGAGACGGCGTCGACCTGGTAGGTCAGCAGGTTGTCCACGCAGACCGAGTACGTGTCGTAGGCGACGAGGACGGCGCGGGGGAACTCCTTCTGGAGCCGCTGGTAGGGGGTGGAGCCGGCGGCCGAGCAGACCTTCTTCCCCGCGAGGTCCTCGGGGCCCTTGATCGCCGTCTCCCCCTTGCGCACGAGCAGGGACTGGCCGGCGAGGAAGTAGGGGCCGGCGAAGCCGACCTGCTTCTTGCGGTTGTCGTTGATCGTGTAGGTGCCGACGTAGTAGTCGATCTGGCCGTTCTGCAGGGCCGTCTCGCGGTTGGCGGAGGCGATCGTCCTGAACTCGATCGTCTTGGGGTCGAAGCCGAGCGAGGCCGACATCATCTTGGCGATCTCGACGTCGAAGCCGGAGTAGCGGCCGCTCGCGGGGTCCTTCTCCCCCATGTACGGCTGGTCCTCCTTGGCACCGACCACCAGGTGGCCGCGCCGCTTGGCCTTCTCCCAGGTCGGGGAGGAGGGCAGCTGGAAGCCGGTGGCGACCTGGTACACGGGCAGGTCCTCGGGCTGCGGGCCCTTGACCGGGGGGCTGCCGGACCTGCCGCAGCCGGTGACGGTGGCCAGCACCACGAGGGCGAGCGCGAGGGCGGGCAGGGCGTGGGCGCGGGAGCGCGTCCTCGGGTGTCGTCTCATCGGGCCGCCCCTCAGTGCTTGAGGATCTTGGAGAGGAAGTCCTTGGCCCGGTCGCTCTCGGGGGCGGTGAAGAAGGCCTCCGGGGTCCGGTCCTCGACGATCCTTCCGTCGGCCATGAACACCACTCGGTTGGCGGCGGAGCGGGCGAAGCCCATCTCGTGCGTGACGACGACCATGGTCATACCCTCGGCGGCGAGCTGCTGCATGACCTCCAGCACCTCATTGATCATCTCCGGGTCCAGCGCGGAGGTGGGCTCGTCGAAGAGCAGGGCCTTGGGGTTCATGGCGAGGGCGCGGGCGATGGCCACGCGCTGCTGCTGGCCGCCGGAGAGCTGGGCGGGGAACTTCTCGGCCTGGTTCGCGAGACCGACCCGTTCCAGCAGCTCGCGGGAGCGCTTGTCCGCCTCGTCCTTCTTGCGCTTCCTGACCTTGACCTGGGCGAGGGAGACGTTGGCGAGGACCGTCCTGTGCGCGAAGAGGTTGAAGGACTGGAACACCATCCCGACGTCCGCGCGGAGCGCGGCGAGGTCCTTGCCCTCGGCCGGCAGCGGCTTCCCGTCGAGTGTGATCGTGCCCGACTCGATGGTTTCCAGCCGGTTGATGGCCCGGCACAGGGTGGATTTCCCGGAGCCGGAGGGACCGATGACCACCACCACCTCCCCGCGGCCGACGGTGAGGTTGATGTCCTGGAGGACGTGCAGTTGTCCGAAGTGCTTGTTGACGTCCCGCAGCTCGATCAACGGATCGACGGCCATACGCTGCCCTGCCCACTTGTCGGTGTGTCGAGGTCAGCGCAAACTATCCAGCCGCGGAAGGGCACTTCACCGCGACACGCCTAAAAGCCGCATAAAGGGCCGCGAGGTCAGCCTTCCGAGGCTTCCGCGTACGCCTGGCTGAGCTCGGGAGAGCCGGTCATCGCCCAGGACACCCCCGACTCGACCACGTTCAGCTCGCGCCCCGAGGCCAGCCGGATCATCGGTTGGCCGTTGGGCCACACCTGCCAGGCCGCGCCCGGGACGGCCCGGACGATCACGGTCCCGAGGTAGAACCCCGCGTCGTTGCCGAGCCACGGGGTGATCTCCGGATCCCGCCGCCAGCGCGGCATCAGCTGGTCGAGCTCCTCCAACGAGCCCGGCCTCTCGTCGAGTTCGAGCCCGGCCGACCGCGCGTGGGCGCGCAGCATCTCGCACTCCGCGAACAACTCGTTGATCCCCTCGGGGTCGTCCGCGAGGGCCGCGGCGAGTCCCGCGCCCTGTTCCTTTTCGTGTCGGTTGATCCAGTTGGCCAGGAAAGGGATGTTCATAAGCCCAGCCTGACACCCGGATCCCCGGCGGGCTACAGGGCGCGCCTGAAGGATCACCGGCCGCGGGGGACATTCCGCGCGCGGCGGACGCCCGGGCCGTCTAGAGCTCCAGGTCGACCACGACCGGGGCGTGGTCGGAGGCTCCCTTGCCCTTGCGCTCCTCGCGGTCCACATAGGAGTCGGTGACGGCCTTGGTGAAGGCCGCGTTCCCGTAGACCAGGTCGATGCGCATGCCCTTGTTCTTCGGGAAGGCCAGCATCCGGTAGTCCCAGAAGGTGTACGGCCTGTCGTACTTGAGCGCGCGCGGGAAGACGTCCGAGAGCCCGGCGGCCCGCAGCTGCTCCAGGGCGGCCCGCTCGGCCGGGGTGACGTGGGTGGCGCCCTCGAAGACCGACGGGTCGTAGACGTCCTCGTCGGTCGGGGCCACGTTGAAGTCGCCGAGCACCGCGAAGGGGCGCGGACCGGCCGCGTCTTCGGCCACGGCGGCGGCCAGGGCCCGGAACCACTCCAGCTTGTAGCCGTAGTGGTCGTGCTCCACCTCGCGCCCGTTGGGCACGTACACCGACCAGACCCGCACTCCGCCGCAGGTGGCGGAGATGGCGCGGGGCTCCTGGACGCTCTCGTAGTCGGGCCCGCCGGGCAGGCCCACGACCACGTCCTCCAGGCCCACCTTGGAGAGCAGGGCCACGCCGTTCCACCTGCCGGTGGCGTTGACGGCCGACTCGTAGCCCAGCTCGCGCAGCTCCTCGTACGGGAACTGCGCCTCCGAGCACTTGGTCTCCTGGATGCACACGACATCGGTGCCGGAGCTCTCCAGCCAGGCCAGCAGGCGCGGCAGCCGGGCGGTGATCGAGTTGACGTTGAACGTGGCGATACGCATGCCGTCCAACCTACCGCCCGGCACCGACAGTCACAGGTCGGCGGAGTCCCCGGCGGTGAGTCGGGTGTGCGGGGAGCCCGCGAGCTTCTCGAGGGCGAAGTCGTAGACGGGGCGGGCGATGTCCGCGAGGTAGGCGTCGTGGATGTCGATCGCCACGCGGGGCTTGACCTCGCGGACGTAGTCGATCACCTCGCCGATCTTGTTCCAGGGTGCGTGCACCGGCAGCATCAGGGTGTCCACGGGGGCGTCCGGCACGGTCAGCGCGTCACCGGGATGGAAGAGGGATCCGTCCACCAGGTAGCCGACGTTGGTGACCCGCGGCAGGTCCGGGTGGATCACGGCGTGCAGCTCGCCGTGCACCTGCACCTCGAAGCCGGCGGCGCTGAAGGCGTCCCCGTGGCCGACGGTGTGCACGCGGCCCGGATAGGCCGGCGCCAGTTTCTGCGCGACGCTGCGCAGCGTCCACAGCCGGGCTTCCGGGTTCGCGTCGAGGGCGGCCCGCAGCCGGCCCTCCTCGAAGTGGTCGGGGTGCTCGTGGGTGACGAGCAGGACGTCGGCCCCGAGGCCGGCGTCCGGCTCGCTGAAGGCGCCCGGGTCGATGACGAGGACGCGCCCGTCCTTCTCCAGCTGGACGCAGGAGTGCAGCCGCTTGGTGAGCTTCATGATCGAAGGCTAGCGGCGCGGGCGGGCCGGCGGCCACGACAGGAAGGCGGAACCGGCCGGATTCGAACCGGCGTCCTCGCGATTTTGGAGACCGCGCGCGACGACCTCTGCGCTACGGCTCCGCCCCCGCCCGCACTGTACCCGCGGCGGGCCGGCCTACGGCACGGCCGTGGAGACCACGAACACCTTGGGGTACCCGGGTTCGGTGAGGTCGACGGTGATGTCCCGGGTGGGCCGGGGGTCCGCGGCGTCCAGGGTGATCCCGTACCAGGCGTCCTTCGGACCCCAGCGCCAGCCCGCGGCCGCCGCGTCGTCCTCGGAGATCGAGACCCCGCGGGTCAGCGCGTCCCGGCTGGTGCCCACGTCGGCCAGGAAGGTGTCGAGCTCCTGCGGGGTGACCCCGAACTGCACGTACAGCCTGCTGGTGTGCCAGTTGTTGGTCTCCAGGTAACCGACCCGCGAGGCCGTCATCGGGATCGGGACCTCGTAGATGCTGCGCTGCACCTTCGACGGCCAGGCCGTGCGCACCTTGGCGGCGCCGACCTTGGCCGCCTTGTCGCGGCCGCTCTGGCGGCTCTGCTGCGCGGAGACGGCGAGGTACCCGGCCGGGACGCCGACCAGCAGCAGGATGATGATCGCGGTGATCCAGCGCCGGCGCACCACGTGCTTGCGGTCCTCGGCGGGGCCGGCGGGCCGCTCGTCGGGGGGCGGGGCCTGGTGGGGCAGGGAGGGCGGTGTCACTTCTTTTCCTGCTCCTCGGGACCCGTGGTCTCGCGGCGGCCGAACTGCGCGTACCGCTCGTAGCGCTCGACGCGCCGGCGGGTGGCACGGCGGAAGCGCCGGGCGACGAGCCTCGAGAGGTCGGCGGCGCCGACCATGCCGGCCTCGGGGCCCAGCTGCGCCTTGGCGATGCGGGCCTCGGGGCGGTATCCGCGTCCCGTGAGGTGGCGGCGGAAGGCCTCGCGGGCGGGGCCGATCAGCAGGTCGTCGGCGGCGCTGACCCCGCCGCCGATGACGAAGCAGGAGGGGTCGAGGGCGGCGGCGAGGTTGGCGATGCCGACGCCGAGCCACTGGCCGATGTCCTGGAGGAGCTCGATGCACATGGCATCGCCCTCCCGGGCCAGCTCGGTGATGAGCGGCCCGGTGATCTCCGAGACGTTGCCGCCGACCCTGGCGATGATGTTGTACGCGACCGGGGAGTCGGCGGCGGCCAGCTCGCGGGCCTCGCGGACCAGGGCGTTGCCCGAGCTGTACTGCTCCCAGCAGCCGCGGTTGCCGCAGGGGCAGCGGTGTCCGCCGGGGACGACCTGCATGTGGCCGAACTCGCCGGCGACCCCGTAGCGGCCGCGCTTGACCTGGCCGCCTTCGAGGATGGCACCGCCGATGCCGGTGCCCAGCGTGATCATGACGAGGTGGTCCTCGCCCCGGCCTGCGCCGAAGCGCCATTCGGCCCAGGCGGCGGTGTTGGCATCGTTGTCCACCATGACCGGGACCGCGAGCCGGGACTGGAGGGCGTCGCGCAGCGGCTCGTCGCGCCAGGCCAGGTGCGGGGCGAACAGGACGCGGGAGCGGTCGGCGTCGACCCAGCCGGCGGCGCCGATGCCCACGGCGTGCACGTCGTGCCGGTCGGAGAGGTCGAGGACCAGCTCGACGATGGTGTCCTCGACGACCTTGGGGCTCTTGGACTTGTCCGGGGTCTCGGTCCGGATCTTCTCCAGGATGACCCCGTCGGCGTCGACGACACCGGCCATCACCTTGGTGCCGCCGATGTCGATGCCGACGGTCGGAACGCGCGGGGCGGTCAGGTGCGACCGGCGCTCACGGGTCCCGATGGTCCGCAGGACGGTGCCTCGCGCCGCCCCCCGGTGGGCGAGCGTGAAGTCCCGGTACGTGCTCATCGAGTCGTGTCGTCCCTCATGGTGCGGTGGTGCCCCGAGTGGGGCCGGATGCGTTGTCAGGTCCTGATTCTGCCACTCGCTCCAGCTCGTGGCTCAGCTCGTCGAGCTCGGAGCCGCCCGCCATCTGCCGGGTGAGCTCGTCCAGGGTGATCGAGTCGCGGGTGTGGCTGCCCGCCATGGTGCCGCGCTTGAGCAGCACGAAACGGTCTCCGACCAGGTAGGCGTGGTGCGGGTTGTGGGTGATCAGGACCACCCCGAGGCCGGCGTCGCGGGCCGCGGCGACGTACTTCAGGACCACCCCGGACTGTTTGACGCCGAGGGCGGCGGTGGGCTCGTCCAGTACGAGGACCTTCGCGCCGAAGTGGACGGCGCGGGCGATGGCCACGCACTGCCGCTCGCCGCCGGACAGGGTACCGATGGGCTGGTCCACGTCCCGCAGGTCGATGCCCATGCGCAGGAGCTCGGCGCGGGTGGTCTCCCGCATGAGTTCCACGTCGAGGCGGCGCAAGGGGCCGCGCCCCTTGGTGGGCTCGGAGCCGAGGAAGAAGTTGCGCCAGACGGGCATGAGCGGGACCACGGCGAGGTCCTGGTAGACGGTGGCGATGCCGTGGTCGAGGGCGGCACGCGGGTTGGCGAGCACGGTCTCCTCGCCCTCGATCTCGAAGGTGCCGGCGTCGTGCCGGTGCAGCCCCGCGATGATCTTGATGAGGGTGGACTTGCCGGCGCCGTTGTCGCCGAGGACACAGGTGATCTCGCCCGCCGAGACCTCCAGGGAGACGCCCTGGAGGGCGCGGATGTTGCCGTAGTACTTGCTGACGTCGGTCAGCTTCACCAGGACGGGCGCACCGGTCGGTGATGTTTCGGTCATCGTCACTTCGCCTCCGCCCGCTTGCGGACCCATGCGTTGAGCAGCGTGGCCAGCAGCAGCATCGCGCCGAGGAAGAACTTGAACCAGTCCGGGTTCCACTGCGCGTACACGATGCCGTTGCTGGTCATGCCGAAGATGAAGGCGCCCACCGCGGAGCCGATGGCCGAGCCGTAGCCGCCCGTCATCAGACAGCCGCCGATGACCGCCGCGATGATGTAGAGGAACTCGTTGCCGACGCCTTCTCCCGACTGGACCACGTCGAAGGAGAAGAGGATGTGCTGCCCGGAGATCCAGGCGCACAGCGCGACGCCCATGTACAGGCCGATACGGGTCTTCACGACGGGGACACCCGTCGCACGGGCCGCGTCCGCACCGCCGCCGACGGCGAAGATCCAGTTCCCGGCGCGGGTGCGCAGCAGGATCCAGGTGGCCACGGCGACCAGGACCAGCCACCACAGGATGGTGACCTTGAGGGTGACGGGGCCGAAGGTCCACTGCGAGGCGAAGAGCGCGCGGGCGGAGGCGAAGCCCTCCATGTCGGCGATGGTCTTGGTGGAGACCGAGCCGCTGATCAGTTTGGTGAAGCCGAGGTTCAAGCCGGTCAGCATCAGGAAGGTGCCGAGCGTGATGATGAAGCTCGGCAGTTTCGTGCGGGTCAGCATGAACCCGTTGAAGAACCCGATGGCCAGGGTGACCAGCAGCGATACGAGGACGCCCACCCATACGTTGGCGGTCAACTGGTAGCTGAACATCGAGCTGAACAGCGCCGACGTGGTGACCATGACCCCGGCGGACAGGTCGAACTCGCCGCCGATCATGAGCAGGGCGACCGGGACGGCCATGATGCCGATGGTGGAGGCCGAATACAGGATCGTGCTCAGGCTGGAGGCCCGCAGGAAGCTGTCCGCGGCGAAGGAGAAGAAGACGAAGACGGCCGCCGCGCCGACCACCGCGCCGAGCTCGGGCCGGCCGAGCAGGCGGCGCAGCAGCGAGGTGGGCGCGAGCCGCTCGTCGCGCGGGCCGGGGGCGGGGGCGGGGGCCGAGGAGCGGGCCGGGGCGGAGGCACTCATCGGCTGCCCCGGTTGATGAACTTCTCCAGGGTGGCGGCCTCGGCCGCCGTGACGATCTGCGGCCCGGTGAGCACCGGACGGCCGCCGCCGAGCACGTCGGCGTTGTAGCGGTACAGCCAGAGCAGGTCCACGGCCTCGTAGCCCTGGAGGTAGGGCTGTTGGTCGACGGCGAATCCGAGGGCGCCGGACTTCAGGTCCCGGGCCACGGAGGCGTTCAGGTCGAAGGTGTCCACCTCGGCCTTGCTGCCCGCCGCCTCCTTGGCCTTGACAGCGGTCGGGGCGAAGGGCGCGCCGAGGGTGACGATCGCGTCGACGGACGGGTCGGCCTGCAGTTTGGCCTGGAGCGCTGCCTGGACGGACGGCATGTTGGTGCCCTCGACGTACAGGTTCTCCATCACTCCACCGGACCCGGCGAAGGCGCTCTTCGCCCCGGCGCAGCGCTGCTCATGGCCGACGTTGCCCTGTTCGTGCAGGACGCAGACGGCCTTCTTCTTCCCGCGCTTGGCCAGCTCGGTGCCGACCGCCTCGCCGGCGATCTCCTCGTCCTGGCCGATGTGGGTGAGCGCCCCGTACTCGGCCGACTGCGCGGATCCGGAGTTGACCGTGATCACCGGGATGCCGGCCTTGGTGGCCTTGGCGAGGACGTCCTTGAGCGCCTCGGGCTTGGCGAGGGAGACGATCAGCCCGTCGACCTTCTGGTCGATCGCGTTCTGGACGAACTGGGCCTGCTGCTGCGCCTGGTCGTCGTGGGCGTACACGAAGTTGATGTTGTCCTTCGCCGCGGCCTCCTTCGCCCCCTTCTGCACGATGTCCCAGAAGGTGTCGCCATCGCCCGCGTGGGTGACCATCGCGAAGGTCCAGCGCGGGGTGGAAACGGCGGGCCGGCCCGCCGCCTCGGCCTTCGCGCGGTCCTCGGCGCGCTTGCCGCCCGTACTGCTGCAGCCCACGAGGGAGGCACCCAGTACCGCCGCGAGCACCGCGCCCACGAGGCGTACCCCTGTCCGAACCCTAGCCACGTCTGCCCGTGCCTTTCGCTTGTCCCGCGACCGCCGCCCCGCCGATGCCCCGGTCGTCACAACGGTCATTTTTGTTTCACGCCGCAGCCGCCCAGTATCCGTCACAGTGCACCATGCAAGGTCATCGGGGCCATTGCGGACCGGTCGGGACACAGCCGGGCAGATTGACAGCTCCCCCGGACGGGGTCACGTTGAGTGCATGCGCATCGGGCTCATCGGAACGGGCCGGATCGGCTCCTTCCACGCGGCGGCACTGGCCCGCCAGGCGGACGCGGGCTCGCTCCTGCTCGCCGACACGGACCCCGCACGGGCGGCACGCCTCGCCGACCGGCTCGGGGCCACCGCCGCGCCCTCGGTCGAGAACATCTTCACCTGGGGCGTGGACGCACTGGTGGTGGCCTGCGCCACCGAGGGGCACGCGGAACTCGTCGTACGGGCGGTACGCGCCGGGCTGCCGGTGTTCTGCGAGAAGCCGGTCGCTCCGGACCTGGACCGCTCCCTGGCCGTGCTGCGCGAGGTGGCGGCGGTCGGCGGGGTGCTCCAGCTGGGGTTCATGCGCCGCTTCGACGCGGGCTACGCGACGGCGCGCGAGCTGGTCCGCTCCGGCGCGCTGGGCCGGCTGCACACCGTACGGACCACGACCGCGGACTCCTCGCCGCCGAGCGCCGAGTACCTCGCGACCTCGGGCGGGCTCTTCCGGGACTGCCTGGTGCACGACTTCGACATGGTCCGCTGGGTGACCGGGCACGAGGTGGTCGAGGTGTACGCGACCGGGTCGGACGCGGGGCCGCCGCGGTTCCGCGAGGTCGGGGACATCGACACCGGCGCCGCCGTCCTCACCCTCGACGACGGGACGCTGGTCTCCAGTACCGGTACCCGGTGCAACGGCGCCGGGTACGACGTGCGGATGGAGCTGGCCGGGGAGCTGGACCAGGTCTCCACCGGGCTGGACGACCGTACGCCGATCGCCTCGACCGAACCGCAGGGCCCGCCCCCGGCGACCAAGCCCTGGACCGGGTTCCTGGAGCGCTTCACCCCGGCCTACGAGGCGGAGCTGGCGGCCTTCGTCCAGCTGGTGCGCGGCGACGGGCCCAATCCCTGCGACGGCTCGGAGGCGCTCGCCGCGCTGCGGGTGGCGGAGGCCTGCGAGCGCTCGCGCCGGGAACGGCGCCGGGTCACGCTGGAGGAGCTTCCGGATCTGTGAGGCCTGTGGGTCCCGGGCGGCTTGTGGGTCCCGGGAGGGCTGGGCGGCCCCTGCGCCTCCCGGCATGCCCGCACCCGCTCCCGCACCCACTCCCGCCCCCGCCCCCGCCCCGCTACCAGCGCACCGGATGCCGGGTCGTCCCGCGGACCAGGGTCCCGGGCGCCCATTCGAGGACGGCCGGCTCCTCCTGGAGGTCCGGGAAGCGTTCCAGCAGCGACCGGATCGCGATGCGACCCTCCATTCGGCCCAGCGGGGCCGCGACACAGTGGTGGATGCCGTGTCCGAAGGCGATGTGCCCGCCGCGGCCCGGGCGGCGGATGTCGAAGGCGTCGGGGTCCTCGAAGCGGGCGGGGTCCCGGTCCGCCGCGGCGAGGCAGACCAGGACGGGCGAACCCGCCTCGATGAAGGTGCCGCCGATCTCCAGGTCCGAGCTGGCGTAGCGGAAGGTGGCCGTCTCCACCGGGCCGTCGTAGCGCAGGGCCTCCTCCACGGCGCCGTCGATCAGCCCGTCCGGATCGGCGCGCAGGGCGGCGAGCTGCTCCGGGTGGGTGAGGAGGGCCCGGATCCCGTTGGAGATCAGGTGCACGGTGGTCTCGTGCCCGCCGACCATCATCAGGAAGGCCATCGCGACCAGCTCCTGCCGGGAGAGCCGGTCCCCGTCGTCCCCCCGGCTGGTGACCCAGTCGCTGAGCAGGTCCTCGCCCGGGTCCGCCGTCCTGGCGTCGACGAGGTCGGCCATGTAGGCGGTCATGGTGCGCACGGCCGCGTTCTCGGACTCCAGCCCGGTGGGCGAGACGATCTGGGTGATCCAGTCGCGGAAGACGCCCCGGTCGGCCTCGGGGACCCCGAGGAGTTCGCAGATCACGGTCATGGGCAGGGGCAGGGCGAAGGACTCGATCAGGTCCGCGCGCCGCTCGGGCAGTGCCTGCATCCCGTCGAGGAGCCCGTCGACGATCTCCTGGATGCGGCCCCGCAGGCCCTCGATGCGGGAGGGGGCGAAGGAACGGGCGACCAGCCGGCGCAGCCGGGTGTGGTGGGGCGGGTCGGCGCGCATCATGTTCGCGCTGGCCTCGGTCCGTTCCCGGTCGGCGTAGAGCCCGGACGTCAGCCAGTTCTTGGACACCTCGGGGTGGGTGAGGGCCTGACGGGCCTCCTGGTGACCGACGATCAGCCAGACTTCCTGACCGTCCGCCGCCTTCACGCGGTGGACGGGCCCGTCCTCGCGCAGGCGCGCGTAATGCGGGTACGGGTTCTCGTTGAAGTCTTCGGCGATCGTACTGAGGTCCAGGACTGGCATGCGGTCACCCTAGACCGGGAGTTGACCTGGGGCTGAGCTGCTTTCGGCCATTCGTTCAGCCAGCAGCGCGCCGCCCCCAGGCGGTACCCGCGAGTACCAGCGCGGCCCCCGCGAGGCCGGCCGTACCGAGGTGTTCGCCGCCGATGGCGATGCCCGCGGCGGCGGCCCAGAGGGGTTCGGTGCCGAGCAGCAGGCTGACCCGGGAGGGCGAGGTGCGGCGTACCGCCCACATCTGCACGAAGAAGGCGAAGAGGGTGCAGAAGACGGACAGGAAGGCGAGTCCGGCCCACTCGGCCGCCCCGAAGTCGGCGGCGGCCGCCCAGGGGCTCGCTCCGGTGCCGGGCAGCAGAGCCAGTACGGCGAACACCGCGACCGCGCTGCCCAGTTGCACGGTGGTCAGCGACAGGGAGTCCGCCTCCTGCACCGCCTTGATCCGGGCCATGAGCAGGACGTGCAGCGTCCGCGCGAGCGCGGCGGCCAGGATGAGCAGGTCGCCGGAGCTCGGAGCGGTGAGGCCGGCCCCCTGGGTGAGCAGGACGACCCCGCCGACGGAGACGGCCGCGGCACCGAGGAAGGCCGCCGAGGGGGTCTTGCGCCGGACGGCGGACTCGGCGAGCGGGGTGAAGATCATGGTCAGGCTGATGATGAGCCCGGCGTTGGTCGCGGAGGTGTGGACCACCCCGTAGGTCTCCAGCAGGAAGATCCCGCCGAGTACGAGTCCCAGGACTCCGGCGCCGCGCAGTTGGGCGGCGGTGAGGGCGCGCAGGCGGCGGTGGCCGGCGACGGCGAGTACGGGCAGGACCAGTGCGAAGCGCAGGACGAGCACCGCGATGACGGTGTGCGAGGTGGTGACGCCCTTGGCGGCGAGGTAGCTGCCGCCCCAGACGACGGCGACGAGCAGGACCGGCAGGTCCGCGAGCCAGGCCCCGCGACGGGTGGGGGCGGGCACGGACACGGGGGCGGCGACGGTGGACACCGGGTCTCCAACGGCAGGATGCGGGTGGAGGCTTCGGCGGCTCGCACGGGGCGGCTCACGCTACCGGAGCATGATCGGCCCGGTCGAGTGCTTAAACCCGCTTCCCTGCCGCCCCCTCCCGTTTCCCGCCGCCCCCCTTCCCGCCGCCGGTCCCCCGGTCAGAAGCTGCCGAACGTGGCGCGGCCCTTCGGGCGGTAGGTGTGGATGGCGGTGCCCCCCGGGGTGGTGCGGGAGGCCGTCAGATCGAAGGCCGTCGGCAGCCCGCCCGTCGAGAACAGCCGGCGGCCGGCCCCCAGGAATACGGGGAAGACCAGCAGGTTCAGCTCGTCCACCAGGTCCCGCGCCAGCAGCCACTGCGCCAGCACGCCGCTGCCGTGCACCTGCAGCTCCCCGTCCACGGTGTCCTTGATCCGCACG
This sequence comes from Streptomyces sp. NBC_00435, assembly GCF_036014235.1. GTDB lineage: Bacteria > Actinomycetota > Actinomycetes > Streptomycetales > Streptomycetaceae > Streptomyces. The sequence goes on along the minus strand of NZ_CP107924.1, from coordinate 6,628,928 downwards.
ATCTCGCTCTGCGGGTGTTCCCCGTCGATCACGGTGGCGGGACCCCAGGCGGCCTCCTTCAGCGTGGTCGATGCCACGTACTTCGGGAGGCGGTTGAGCTTGCCGGCGACCGGGTCGGCGGGGTCGTCGTGGTGCGGCCAGTACGAGGCGAAGATCTCGTAGGTCCGACGTCCGAGCAGGAAGGCCTCCGTCCGCTCGAAGACCTCGGCGATGAACTCCCCCACGCCCTCGTCGGCGAGCGGCACGAGCCAGCCGCCGTACTCGAACCCGCCGCTGGGGTCCTCCCCCGGTGCCCCGGGGGCCTGCATCACTCCGTCGAGGGTCAGGAAGGTGGTGAGGGTCAGCTTTCCCATGGCTTCGCGCTCCTTGGTGGAGGTACGTCCGCTGTCTACAGGTTCAGACTTCCCGGCCGCCCGGAACTCATCGATCCGGCGCGCGCGAACGCGAGGTCCGATTCCTGCCAGCGCGCCGACCCAGGCCCCGATTTCATTGAACTCGAAACCATCTGGCGAACAAGACACACGACGCACAAGGGAGACGCCCATGAACGGCACAGTGGCGCTGGTGACCGGCGGCAGCAGGGGCATCGGGGCGGCCTGCGCGCTGCGGCTGGCGCGGGAGGGCGCGGATGTCGCGATCACCTTCGTCGACGACGCGGCGGCCGCCGCGTCGGTGACCGGCCGGATCGAGGCCCTCGGGCGACGCGCCCTGGCCGTACGGGCCGACGCGGGCGGGGCCGCGGACGCGGTCGCGGCGGTGGAGGAGACCGTGCGCGGGCTCGGGCGCATCGACGTCCTGGTGAACAACGCCGGGGTGGGCGTGCTCGGCCCGCTCGAAGGACTGGCCCTCGCGGACGTGGACCGGGTCCTCGCGGTCAATGTCCGGGGCGCGTTCCTGAGCGCCCAGGCGGCGGCCGGCCGGATGGACCGGGGCGGGCGGATCATCACCATCGGCAGCTGCATGACCCAGCGGGTCCCGGGCCCGGGCGGCACCCTGTACGCGATGAGCAAGGCCGCGCTGACCGGCCTGACCAAGGCCCTGTCCCGGGAGCTCGGCGAGCGCGGGATCACCGCGAACCTCGTCCACCCGGGCCCGGTGGACACCGACATGAACCCGGCGGGCGGCCCCTACGCCGCCCCGCAGTCCGCGCTGACGGCCCTGGGCCGCTTCGGCACCCCGGCGGAGGTGGCCGCGATGGTGTCCTTCCTCGCGGGCCCGGACGCCGCGTACGTCACGGGCGCCGAGTTCGCGGTGGACGGCGGCCACGCGGCGTAGCCGGCCCGTCGACCCGCGCGCCCCCGGCCCCGGCTGTCGGGGGGTCAGACCAGCCAGCGGCCGTCCTTCATCAGGTCGCGGCCCGCGATCTCGTCGGCCTCGCGCCAGGCCTGGATCCACACCGGCGCGACCCGGAAGTACGGGTAGGGCGTCTGGAGGGTGCTCGGGTCGAAGCCGGAGTGGGCCGCGAAGGCCTCGATCTCGCCGGGTGCCAGTTCCGCCGCCTCCAGCCGGGTCGCGGCGCCCTCCACGAGGACCACGTCGCGGGTCAGGCCGAAGGCGAGCCGCACCCGTCCGCCGGCGGCGAGGTTGCGTCCGGTGGGCAGGGTCCGCCCGGTGGACATCAGGAAAGTCTCGCCGTCCCACCGGAAGGAGAGGGGGACGAGGCACGGGACCCCCTCGGCGTCCGCCGTGGCCACCCAGACGTCGATGTCGTTCTCGAACCGCGACAGCGCGTCCGCGCGGCGCTGTTCCTTCGTGCGCGGTGCTCCGGTGGTCATGGTCCGTCCGCCTCCCCTGCCGTGTGCCCGTGTGCCGTGCCCGCAGGCTAGCGGGCGGGCCGCCGGCTCCCGCGGGCGGGAACGCCGCGGGGGCGCGCCGGCAACCGGTGCGCCCCCGCGGGGTGGTGGGCATGCCCCGGGGGTGTCGGCCCCCGGGGCGGTCACGAAGGTGGCGTCAGCCGCCCAGCTCCTGGTGACGGGCGGTGTGCGCGGCGGTGCCGGACTCCGTCAGCGCGCCGAAGAGGCGCAGGCGGGAGAAGCCGCCGTCCGGGAAGATGTCGATCCGCACGTGGGTGCCGACCGCCGGGGCGTCGAGCACGAACCGGTGGTTGGTGTCGGGCTGCAGGCGGGTGCGCGGCAGGAACTCCGTCCACTCGCCCTCCTCGCCCGTCTTGATCGACAGCGAGGCCCAGCCGGCCGAGTTGCCCTTGAGGTACGCGGTGTCGATCTCGACGGCGCGGATCTCGGACTCGGCGACGAGCTGGTAGCGGATCCAGTCGTTGCCGTTGTCACGGCGGCGCGCGGTCTCCCAGCCGTCGTCCATCTTGCGGGAGCGGCCCGGGTTGATGGTGTTGGTCGGCGGGGAGTAGAAGCGGTTGGAGGCGTCCTGGACGGAGCCGCCGTTCTCCAGCGCCACCACGTCGAAGGAGCCCAGCGCCGCGAGCCACTTCGGGTCGGGCACGACCTCGCCGTAGACGCGCAGGCGGGCGATGCCGCCGTCGGGGTGCTGGTTGACGCGCAGGTGCGTGAAGCGCTGCTCGACGGTGACCTCGAAGCCGTTGGCCGCGTGGCCGCCGACCGGGGTGCGGGCGACGACGGTCGTCCACTTGATGTCGTCGCCCTGGAGCTCCGCCGGGGTCGGCGCGAGGGCGCCTTCCCAGTTGGTCGCCTCGACGGAGACGGCCTGCGGCATGTTGCCGCGGAAGTGGGCGGTGTCGACCACGATGCCGCGGATGACGCCGGGGGCGCCCAGGCGCACGAGCGCCCAGTCGTGGTCCTCGGCGGTCGGCCAGGGCTGGGTGGCGGAGATGCCGCGGCGGCGGCGGGTCTCCCAGCCGTCCATGACCTTGCCCTTGTGGCCGAAGTCCTCGGGGTCGAAGTGCGCGGCCTCGGAGATCAGCAGGTTCTCGCGCTGGGCGAAGAACTCGTCGTTGGCCTCGATGACGCCGGCGCCCAGCTCACGGGCGGCGAGGTTCGCGTACTGGGTGAACGGGAAGTCCGCGGTGCGGTAGTCCGCGTACGGGTCGCCGCCCCCGTACGGGTTCGCGTTACCGGTGAAGGAAGGAATCGCCACAGTCAGTTCTGCCTTTCGAGGAGTCGGCCGGTGGGCTCGGACGGGGTGCCGTGGTCGGCGATCTGCGTACCGCGCAGCCAGGTGGACTTCACGACGCCGTGCAGGGTCTTGCCCGCGTACGCCGTGACCTGGTTGCGGTGGTGGAGGTGGGCCGGGTCCACGGTGAACGTTTCTTCAGGGGCCAGGACGGCGAAGTCGGCGTCGCGGCCGGCCTCGATCGCGCCCTTCCGCGCCAGGCCGGCGAGGGCGGCCGGGGCGGCGGACATCCAGCGGACGACGTCCTCCAGGGTGCGGCCGCGCTTCCTCGCCTCGGTCCAGATGGCCGGCAGGCCCAGCTGGAGGGAGGAGATGCCGCCCCAAGCGGTGGCGAAGTCGCCGGTCTTCAGGTCCGCGGTGGACGGGGAGTGGTCGGAGACGATGCAGTCGATCGTGCCGTCGGCGAGCGCGTCCCACAGGAGGTCCTGGTTGGCGGACTCGCGGATGGGCGGGCAGCACTTGAACTCGGTTGCGCCGTCCGGGACTTCCTCGGCCGTGAGGGTGAGGAAGTGCGGGCAGGACTCGACCGTGATCTGCACGCCCTCGGCCTTGGCGGCGGCGATCAGCGGCAGCGCGTCGGAGGACGACAGGTGCAGTACGTGAACGCGCGCGTTCAACCGCTTCGCCTGGTCGATCAGGTTCTGGATCGCGGTGTTCTCGGCGTCCTTGGGGCGGGAGGCCAGGAAGTCTGCGTACTTGGGGCCCGGGTTCTGCGGCGCGGACTCCAGGTGGTGCGGGTCCTCGGCGTGCACGATCATCAGGCCGCCGAAGCCGGTGATCTCGGCGAGCGAGGAGGCCAACTGCTCCTGGTCGAGCTCCGGGAACTCCTCGACGCCGGAGGGCGACAGGAAGCACTTGAAGCCGAAGACGCCGGCGTCGTGCAGCGGGCGCAGGTCCTTGACGTTGTCGGGCAGCGCACCGCCCCAGAAGCCGATGTCCACGTGCGCCTTGGTCCGCGCGACCTCCTGCTTGACCACCAGGTTGGCGGTCGTGGTGGTCGGCGGCAGCGAGTTCAGCGGCATGTCGAGGATGGTGGTGATGCCACCGGCCGCGGCGGCGCGGGTGGCCGTCCAGAAGCCTTCCCACTCGGTACGGCCGGGGTCGTTCACGTGGACGTGGGTGTCGACCAGGCCGGGGAGGAGCACGTCGTCGCCGAAGTCCTCCAGCCGGGCCCCGGCCGGTACCTCGGCCTCGTACGGCAGCACGGCCGCGATCTTCCCGCCGGCGACGGCCACCGAAGCGGCACGCGTCCCCTCGGGGGTGATGACGCGCGTCGAGCGCAGTACCAGTTCCACAGCCAGGTCGGACACCGGAACCTCCCCATCTACTTCCACAGAGCGAAATTCAACGTTCTGTTGACGGAGTCTTCACGTCGATGCGGAACCAGTCAAGAGCGCCCGGACGGACCACTGACGGGCCCGTATCGCAATTGGATGTTTCCACAGGATGGAATTAAGATTTCACTATGCAGAATGTAGCTACCACCACCAGGGACTGCGCGGGTAACTTCCCGAGGATGTCCGCCACCAGGACAAACCGCCTCTGACCGGCGAGGACGGCAGTGACCCGGCCCTAGGGCCGACGCCGACCGACCGGTAGGCTGCTTTCTTGCCTGCCAGCACCGAAAGGACCGCGCCGTGCCGACGTCCAGCGCCAGCACCACCGACGACTCCACCAAGCCCGCCGCCGCCAGCGGTGGCGTCCAGTCCCTTGAGCGCGCCTTCGATCTGCTCGAACGCATGGCCGACGCGGGAGGCGAAGTCGGCCTCAGTGAGCTCTCCGCCGCCAGCGGACTGCCGCTGCCCACCATCCATCGCCTCATGCGCACCCTCGTGGCGTGCGGCTACGTCCGGCAGCAGCCCAACCGACGGTACTCCCTCGGGCCCCGGCTGATCCGCCTCGGCGAGTCCGCGTCGCGGCTGCTGGGCACCTGGGCGCGCCCCTACCTCGCCCGGCTCGTCGAGGAGACCGGCGAGACCGCGAACATGGCCCTGCTCGACGGCGACGAGATCGTCTACGTCGCCCAGGTGCCGTCCAAGCACTCCATGCGCATGTTCACCGAGGTCGGCCGCCGCGTCCTGCCGCACTCCACCGGCGTGGGCAAGGCGCTGCTCGCCTACACCCCCGCCGACGAGGTACGGGCCCTGCTCGCGCGCACCGGGATGCCGGCCGCGACCGAGAAGACCATCACCACGCCCGAGGGCTTCCTGGACGCCCTGGAGCACGTCCGCAAGGTGGGCTACGCCGTCGACGACAACGAGCAGGAGATAGGAGTCCGCTGCCTCGCGGTCTCCGTCCCGAACTCGCCGACCGCCGCCGCGATCTCCATCTCCGGCCCGGCCGGCCGGGTCACCGAAGCGGTGGCCGAGTCCTTCGTGCCGATCCTCCAGGGCGTCGCGGCCGAGCTGTCCGTGGCCCTGCAGAGCCAGAACCCGGCGTAGGACCTGGCCGGGCGGTAGACCCGCGCGAGAGCCCGGCGCCCCCTCCGGAGGGGGCGCCGGGCTCTCGCGCGTTCCCCTCCGCAAGGCCTGCTCGGAGGGTCCCGCCGGTCAGGCCGCCGGGGCGGGCTCCGCGCCCTGCGCGAGGCGGCCGTCCGTCATCGTCGCCGTACGGTCCATGCGGTCCAGGTGGGCGTGGTCGTGGGTGACCAGCACGGTGGCGGTGGAGCGCTCCCGGGTCAGGGTGACCAGCAGGTCCAGGACCGCCGCGCCGCGCTCGTGGTCGAGCGCGCTGGTGGGCTCGTCGACCAGCAGCACCGCGGGCTCGTTCATCAGGGCGCGGGCGATGTTGATCCGCTGGCGCTGCCCCCCGGAGAGCTCGTGCGGCCGCTTGCCCGCCTTGTCGGCCAGGCCCACGGCGTCCAGCAGCTCCAGGGCACGCCCGCGCACGGCCCGCGCGGGGCGGCCGGACAGGTGCGCCATGACCTGGAGCTGCTCGGCCGCGGTGAGCGAGGCCAGCAGGTTCGGCTGCTGGAAGACGATGCCGATCCTCTCCCGGCGCAGGGCCGACTTCTCGGCCGCGCCGAGCTGCGAGGTGTCCTGCCCCGCCACGACGACCCGCCCCGAATCGGGCGTGACGAGGGTCGCGGCGACCGCGAGCAGGCTGGACTTGCCGGAGCCCGAGGGGCCGATGACGGCCGTCAGGGTGCCGGCCGGCACCTCCAGGCGGACCTCGTCGAGCGCGGTGAGGCGGCCGTCGCCGTCCGGGTAGGTGAGCGTGACGTCGTGGACGAGCAGGGTCATCGGGCGCTCCCGAGAGCGGTCAGGGGGTCTACGGCGGTGATCCGCCGGATGGACAGGGCGGCGCCCAGCGCACCGAGCGCGATCATCACCAGGGACGGGACCAGCACGGTCGCGGCTTCGAGCACGAAGGGCACGGCGCCGCCGCTGATCAGGGCGCCGAAACCGGCGGCGAGCGCGGTGCCGGCCCCGGTGCCGAGCGCCAGCATCACCACGGCCTGCCCCAGCGCGTCCTTCAGGAGGTACGGGGTGGAGGCACCCAGCGCCTTCAGCACGGCGATGTCCCCGCTGCGCTGGATGGTCCACACCGTGAAGAAGGCCCCTATGACCAGGGCGGAGATGGCGAAGAGGAACCCGCGCATCAGCTGCAGCGAGCCGTTCTCGGAGGTGTAGGAGCCGATCGCGCCGAGGGCCCCGTCGATCGTCTGCGCCTGGGTGGCGGTGGCCTTGCCACCGGCCGCCCAGTCGACGCCGTCCTTGCCGTCCAGGGCCACAACGGTGGCGAGGGTGGCGAGGGAGGTGCCGGGGTTACCGACGCGCTGCCAGTCGTTGAGGTCCATCCAGACGACCGGGGTGTGGCTGTAGGCGGCGGTGCCGGAGACCGCGGCCACGACCATCTCGACCTGGCCGATCCTGATCCTGGCACCCGGGGTGAGGCCGCCGAGCTCCTCGGCCGCCTTCTCGGTCAGGACCACCTGCCCCTGCGTGAGGCCGCTCCCCCGGGGCGCGAGCGTGCCCGCCGGGTCCACGCCGAAGACGGACACGGCCGCCGTGCGCTCACCGGAGACGGCGTTGGTGGTGCGGATGCCCAGCGGCTGTGCCGAGGTCACCCCCGGCCGCTCGCGCCAGGCCAGCCAGGCCTTCTCGGGCACCTGGGAGTTGGTGAAGGAGACCTTCTGGTCCCCGGCGGGCGCGGCGAACGCGAGACGGGTGGTGGCGGGCAGGCCGGTGATGGCCGAGATGTTCTCCCGGGCCAGGCCCGCAGTGAGCCCGGACAGCAGGCCGACCAGCAATGTGATCAGCAGTACGACCGAACCCATCAGGGCGAAGCGGCCCTTGGCGAACCGTAGATCTCTCCATGCGACGAACATGTTCCCCACCTTGGTCTTCCGCGTGGACACAAGGCATCGCGCCACGGTAGCGATCCTCGTGCCGAAGGACGCACGGACACATCAATCCTTTGGTTGACCGGGGCCGCCCGACCCGGACTTACGCTGGTCGGGACATGACTGCTCCCCCCGCTCCGGCACCCGGCGGCCGCGCCCTCACTCCCGTCTCCCGCGTCCTGCGGCTGTGCCTGCACGCGCTGCTCTTCGGGCTCCTCGCGCTCGCCGCCGGGCGGGCCGTCACCGACTCCCCACCGCAGGCCCGCTGGGTGGTGGCCGCCTGCGCGGTGCTGGCCGCCGTGTACCTGGCGGGTGTACTGGCCCCCGTGGTGCACCGCTCGGCGCGCGCCGGGGCGGTGTGGCTGGCCGGGCTGGGCGCGGCCTGGGCGGCGCTGCTCGTGGTCTCCCCCGACGGGCTGTGGATCGCGTTCCCGCTCTACTTCCTGGAGCTGCACCTGCTGCGGCTGCGCTGGGGGGTGACGGCCGTCGCGGTGACGGCCTGCGCCGCGATCGGCGGCTTCCTCGCGCACAGCGGCGCGGTGACCCCGGGGGCCTTCCTCGGGCCGCTGCTGGGCGGGGCCGTGGCGGTGGCGACCGTACTGGGCTACCAGGCGCTGTACCGGGAGAGCGAGCGGCGGCGCGAGCTGATCGAGGAGCTCATCACGACCCGGGCCGAGTTGGCCGCCGCCGAGCGGGGCGCCGGGATCCTCGCGGAGCGGGAGAGGCTCGCCCGGGAGATCCACGACACCCTGGCGCAGGGCCTGTCCTCCATCCAGCTGCTGCTGCGCGCCGCCGAGCGCGGCCTGCCCGCGGACTCGGCGGCCCTCGCGCACATCGGCCGGGCCCGGGAGGCGGCCCAGGAGAACCTCGCCGAGGCACGGCGCTTCGTACGGGCCCTCACGCCTCCGGACCTGGAGCACGGGTCGCTCCCGGCCGCGCTGGAACGGCTCTGCTCGGGGGCGCCGGGCCCCCGGGTCCGGTTCTCCCTGAGCGGTACCCCGCGCCCCCTGCCCACGCCCTACGAGGTGGCGCTGCTGCGGATCGCACAGTCGGCGCTGGCCAACGTGGTGCGGCACGCGCGGGCCGGGCGCGCCGAGATCACGCTGACCTTCATGGACAGCTCCGTGACGCTGGACATCGTCGACGACGGCCTGGGCTTCGACCCCTCCTCCGCCCCCTCCGGCGAGGGCGGTTTCGGCCTGCCGGCGATGCGCTCGCGGGCCGAGACCCTCAGCGGCCTGTTCACCGTCGAGTCCTCCCCCGGCCAGGGCACCGCCGTGGCCGTCACCCTGCCCTTGCCCGCGGAGGCACTGTCATGACGATCCGGCTGCTCCTCGCCGACGACCACCCCGTGGTCCGGGCCGGGCTGCGCGCGGTGCTGGACACCGAGCCGGACTTCGCGGTGGTGGCGGAGGCCGCGACGGCGGAGCAGGCGGTGGAACTGGCCGGCCGCGCCGACGTCGACGTGGTCCTGATGGACCTCCAGTTCGGCCCCGGCCCGGGCATGCACGGTTCGGCGGCCACGGCCCTGATCACGGCCCGGCCCTCGGCTCCCCGGGTCCTGGTCCTGACCACGTACGACACGGACGCGGACATCCTGGCGGCGGTGGAGGCCGGAGCCTCGGGCTACCTCCTCAAGGACGCCCCGCCGGAGGAACTGGCGGCGGCGGTCCGCACGGCGGCGGCGGGCCAGTCGGCGCTGGCCCCGGCGGTGGCGCTGCGCCTGATGGACCGCATGCGGACCCCTGCGGAGGCGTTGACCAAGCGGGAGCTGGAGGTCCTGCAGCTGGTCGCGGACGGCCTGTCGAACCAGCAGATCTCCAAACAGCTCTTCCTCAGCCAGGCCACGGTCAAATCCCACCTGGTCCACATCTACGCGAAGCTGGGCGTCGACTCCCGCACCTCCGCGGTCGCGGCAGCCGCCACCCGCCGTCTGATCCGCACGCCGTAGCCCCGCCCGCCCGTCGGGGCTACGCCACCCAGTACGGCCGTTCCACCCCGGCGGGCAACGGCACGCCGTCGTGGAAGGCCTCCGCCAGTCTCCGTACCCCCTCGTCCAGCCGGTCCGCCGTCAGCGTGTACGGGATCCGCAGCCGGTGCTCGAAGGTGCCCGGGTCCACCCCGAACCGCGCACCCCGCCCGATGTGCACCCCGGCCGCCGCCGCCCGCTCCGACAGCGCCGAGCTGACGGGCTCCCCCAGGTCCACCCAGAGCGACAGCCCGCCCGGCGGCAGCCGCCACGACCACTCCGGCGTGTGCCGCTCCAGTGAGGCGACCAGTGCCGCCCGCTGCCCGCGCAGCTGTTCCAGCCGTGCGGGCAGCGACCGCTCCAGGCCTTCCAGCAGCGGGAGGGCCACCAGCTGGTCCAGTACCGACCCGGTCATGTCGGCCGCCACCCGTACGGCTGTCAGCTCCGTGATCATCTTGGCGGTGGCCCGGATCCACCCGACGCGCAGTCCGCCCCAGTGCGTCTTGCTCAGCGAACCGATGGTCACCACGTGGTCGGCCCCGCCCCTCGGGGCGAGCGAGGCCGTCGGGGCGGGCGCCGGCACGTCGAGCGCGATGTCCGCGATGGTCTCGTCGACCACCAGCCAGGTCCCGGTCCGCCGCGTGGCCGCCAGCAGCCGCAGCCGCTGCTCCTGCGGCATCAGCGCGCCCGTCGGATTGTGGAAGTCGGGGATCACGTACGCCAGCCTCGGCACGGTCTGGCGCAGCGTGGACTCGGCGATCTCCAGGTCCCAGCCCGCGTCGGAGACGGCGATCGACCCGGTGCGCAGCCGCGCGTGCCGCAGGGCGTCGAGCGCGTTGGCGTAGGTCGGGTTCTCGGTCATCACCCGGTCCCCGGGCCGGCAGAGCAGGCTCACCACCAGCGCGAACGCCTGCTGCGCGCCCGCCGTGACGAGGATTTGTTCCGGGCGGGTCGCCAGCCCGCGCCGGGTGAACCGTTCCGCGACGGCGGTGCGCAGGTCCGGCAGGCCGAAGGGGTGGTAGCCGGGGGCGCGGGCCAGCTCCGGGACCCTGGGCAGCGCCCGGGCCACCGCGTCGGCGAGGCCTTCGGGGGCGCCCATGGCGGCGATGGCGAGGTCGATGCCGGGGTCGCCGTCGGCGCTGTAGCCCCCGGCCCCGAGGATGGCGTGGGCGCCGACCGGGCGGTGGCCTTCGGGAAGCTCGGTCCAGGTGCCGGAGCCGCGCCGGCTGCGGACGTAGCCGCTCTCGCGCAGCAGGTCGTAGGCGGCGGTGACGGTGGCCCGGCTGGCGCCGACCGCCTCGGCGAGCTCGCGTTCGGCGGGCAGGCGTACGTGCAGGGCGACCCGGCCGTCGAGGATCAGGGTGCGGACGGCGTCGGCGAGGGCCCGGTAGCCGGGCCGGGCCAATACCTCCGCCGGGAGCAGCGCGGCGAGCTGGCGGCTGCCGATCGTTCTGTCCGCCGTCTGGACCACTCGCCCGTTTGCCATGCCAACCTCCCCTGATTGGCTCTGCCGGCCAGGCCAATCCAGGACCAGACTCGCCGTATTGGCCCCCGATTGGCAAGGAGACTCCACGATGTTGACCGACCGTGACGAACGGGCGCTGCTCACCGCCACCGAGAACCGGATCGCCGAGCCCCTGCGCGTGCGGGCCGCGCTGGCCGCCGTGGGACGCCTCCTGCGGCGCGAGCGAGAATCGGTGTCATGTCACCCCACAGCAGCGCACACGAGCAGCCCCAGCACCGCCAGCAGCACCAGTCCGCGGCGGCGGACGGCTCCGCTCCCCCGGTGATCGCGGGGCTGCTCCTTGCGGCCGGCGGGGGCCGCCGACTGGGCGGGCGCCCGAAGGCCCTGCTGACGTACCGGGGCCGCCCGCTGGTGGAGAACGCCGTACGGGTCCTGCGCGAGGCGGGCTGCGGCCCGCTGCACGTGGTGCTCGGCGCGTCCGCCGCCGAGGTGCGCGAGCGCGCCGACCTGAGCGGCTGCGTGGTCACCGACAACCCGGACTGGGCGGAGGGCATGGGGTCCTCCCTGCGGATCGGCCTCGCCTCGCTGGCCGGTACGGGCGCCGGTGCGGCGCTGGTCTCCCTGGTGGACCAGCCGGGCATCGGAGCGGAGGCGGTGGCGCGGGTCCGGGAGGCCTACCGCTCCCCGGCGAGCCTGGTGGCGGCGGCCTACGACGGGGAGCGCGGGCACCCCGTGCTGTTCGGGGCGGACCGCTGGCCGGACATCGTGGCGACGGCCACGGGCGACAAGGGCGCGCGGGTCCACCTCGCGGCGCACGCGGCGGAGCTCACACTGGTGGAGTGCGGGGACATCGCCGAGGCCTTCGACATCGACACCCCGCCCGACCTGGCACGACTCGCCTGAGCGCGCTGTGACCACGATGGCACTGAGGGCCACAGGGAAGTGGAATCTGTCGACTCAGAGAATCTCGACATCAACAAACCATTGAACTTCCACCATGAGGAAATTACTATCCACTGGTCAGAAGCGCCCTGAACCCCCAGACGGCGCCCGCGACCGTATCCCGGAACTCTCCACACCCGACGGCACTGCGTGCCGTCCAGCGCGAGCATTCCCCGCGGCCGCCAGGCACCGCCGCTGAAGGAGTGACAGATATGTCCGCACCAGCGCCGTCATCGCTGGCCATCGTCGACGCCGAGCCCCTGCCCCGGCAGGACGAGGTCCTCACCGACGCGGCTCTCGCCTTCGTGGCCGAGCTCCACCGGCGGTTCGCCCCGCGCCGCGCCGAGCTCCTCGCCCGCCGGGCCGTGCGCCGCGCCGAGATCGCCCGCACTTCCACGCTCGACTTCCTCCCGGACACCGCACAGGTCCGCGAGGGCGACTGGAAGGTGGCGCCGGCCCCGGCCGCGCTGAACGACCGCCGTGTGGAGATCACCGGTCCGACGGACCGCAAGATGACCATCAACGCCCTGAACTCGGGCGCCCGGGTCTGGCTCGCCGACTTCGAGGACGCCTCGGCTCCCACCTGGGAGAACGTCGTCCTCGGCCAGCTCAACCTGATCGACGCCTACGAGCGCCGCATCGACTTCACCGACGCCCGCACGGGCAAGGCGTACGCCCTGCGGCCCGCCGAGGAGCTCGCCACCGTCGTGATGCGCCCGCGCGGCTGGCACCTGGAGGAGCGCCACCTGCAGTTCGAGGGCGGCCCCGCCTCCGGCTCGCTCGTGGACTTCGGCCTGTACTTCTTCCACAACGCCAAGCGCCTCATCGCGCTCGGCAAGGGCCCGTACTTCTACCTGCCGAAGACCGAGTCGCACCTCGAGGCGCGTCTCTGGAACGAGATCTTCGTCTTCGCCCAGGACTACGTCGGCATCCCGCAGGGCACGGTCCGCGCGACCGTCCTGATCGAGACCATCACGGCCGCGTACGAGATGGACGAGATCCTCTTCGAGCTGCGCGACCACGCGGCGGGCCTGAACGCCGGCCGCTGGGACTACCTCTTCTCCATCGTCAAGAACTTCCGTGACGGCGGCGAGAAGTTCGTCCTGCCGGACCGCAACGCGGTGACGATGACCGCCCCGTTCATGCGCGCCTACACCGAGCTGCTGGTCAAGACCTGCCACAAGCGCGGCGCGCACGCCATCGGCGGTATGGCGGCCTTCATCCCGTCCCGCAAGGACGCCGAGATCAACAAGGTCGCCTTCGAGAAGGTCAAGGCCGACAAGGACCGCGAGGCCGGCGACGGCTTCGACGGCTCCTGGGTCGCCCACCCCGACCTGGTCCCGATCGCGATGGCCTCCTTCGACGCGGTCCTCGGCGAGAAGCCGAACCAGAAGGACCGGCTGCGCGAGGACGTCCACGTCGCCCCGGGCGAGCTCATCGCGATCGACTCCCTGGACGCGAAGCCCACCTACGACGGCCTGCGCAACGCCGTCCAGGTCGGCATCCGCTACATCGAGGCCTGGCTGCGCGGCCTCGGCGCCGTCGGCATCTTCGGCCTGATGGAGGACGCGGCCACCGCCGAGATCTCCCGCTCGCAGATCTGGCAGTGGATCAACGCCGGCGTGGTCTTCGAGAACGGCAAGCTCGCCACCGCCGACCTCGCCCGCGAGGTCGCGGCCGCCGAACTCGCCGCGATCCGCACCGAGGTCGGCGAGGAGGCCTTCACCTCCGGCAAGTGGCAGCAGGCACACGACCTCCTCCTCCAGGTCGCCCTGGACGCGGACTACGCGGACTTCCTGACCCTCCCCGCGTACGACCAGCTCATCGGCTGACACCCCGCTTTCGGCTGAATCGCACAGCGGCCGAACACCACGACAGCGCCCCCGAAGCCTTCCGGCTCCGGGGGCGCTGTCGTGTGCCCGGAGCCGGAAGGCCCCGGTCCGGGCCGAACGACCGATCGGTTGTTACTTGTTCGTAACTTGCCTGTACCTAGCGGTAACAACACGCGGGGTGGCACCTTTCCGATTGCCACCGGCCGGAGGTAACCCCCACTTACCCAGCCATGTACCGGAGTTGTTCCTGGCTCCCGCATGGCCGACCGCAGGAGTTCCGCAGTGATCGGATTCCGCACCGCAAGCAAGGACCGGGCCCGTCGGATGCGACGACTGGCCGGGGTCGGGATGGCGTTCCCGCTCGCCGCCGGGGCGCTCGTGGCCGCAGGAGCGGGGACCGCCGTGGCCGGGCCGGGGTACGGGCCGGGTAGCGGGCCCACCGCCGTGGTGTCCCTCGGCGACAGCTACATCTCCGGTGAGGCCGGGCGCTGGAAGGGCAACAGCCTCACCAACAGCGGCAACCGGACCGGCACCGACCGGGCCTGGGTGAGCGGCAGCAGCTACGACCCCGGAAAGGTCTACGGGGCCACCGCCGGCGGCTGTCACCGCTCGGACTCCGCCGAGGTGAAGAGCGCCGGGGCGATCGCCGACGTGGCGATCAACCTGGCCTGCTCCGGGGCGACCTCCCAGAACGTGTTCCGCGCCTCCAACGGCGGCGTCGCCTTCAAGGGCGAGGCCCCGCAGGCGGATCAGCTCGCCGCCGTGGCCGCGAGCAACAACGTCAAGGTCATCGCGCTGTCCATCGGCGGGAACGACCTCGGCTTCGCCGACATCATCAAGGAGTGCGCGTACGACTTCGTGCTCTGGAACTCCTACTGCTACGACGACCAGCAGGCCGGGGTCGACCAGAAGATCGACGGCGTGATGGCCGGCGTCGGCAAGTCGGTCGACGAGGTACGGGCCGTCATGCGCGGCGCCGGTTACGCCGACTCCTCGTACCGGATCGTGCTGCAGTCCTACCCGTCGCCGATCCCGCGCGGCGCGGAGAACCGGTACACCCAGAGCGACTGGAGCCGGCTCAACACCGGCGGCTGCCCGTTCTGGAACAAGGACTCGGACTGGGCGCGCGACTCCCTCGTGCCGCAGCTCGCGGCCCGCATCAAGGGGGTCGCCGCCGCCAAGGGCGTGCAGTTCCTGGACCTGCGGGACATGCTGCAGGGCCGTGAGGTGTGCGCGAAGGCGAGCAAGCTCGTGACCAGCTCGGCGCCGGCCTCGGCGAAGACCAGCGAGTGGGCGCGCTGGATCGACAGCAGCGAGACCCAGGGGCTCGTCCAGGAGTCCATGCACCCGAACTACTTCGGGCAGCTCGCGGTCGGGCGCTGCCTGGCGCTGGCCGTGGCGCAGCCGGCGAGCAGCGGGTTCGGCTGCAAGAACACCGCCGGGGCCGACCAGAGCGGGATGTACCTGACCCCGGTGTCCTAGTGCGGTGAGCGCCGGGGCGGGTGCCCGGACACGTCACCGTGTCCGGGCACCCGCGATCGGGGTACCGCCGGAAGGTCCTCCCGGCTATCCCGTGTTGCCTCCGCGGTTCTGCCAGGCGCGGACGGCTCCCCCGTCGTAGATGACGACGTAGTCGGCCTTGCCGTCGCCGTCGACGTCGCGGAAGGTGGTCTTGTCGCCCGGGTAGCCGGTTTCGCCGACGAAGTAGAGCTCCTTGATGAAGCTGCCCGCGCCTCCGCCCCCGTTGTTGATGTAGGCGTGGACCGCTCCGGTACTGCCGACCATCAGGTAGTCGTCCTTGTGGTCGCCGTTGACATCGGCGAGCCGCAGCTTGTCGCGGGAGCCGCCCTGGACGCCGCCGGCCCAGTTCAGCCACTCCTTCCAGTGGATGGTGCCGTCGCTGTCGGCAGTGTTGATGTAGGCATCGACCGCCCCGGACTCCGCGACGCGCAGGAAGTCGGCGCGTCGGTCTCCGTTGACGTCGGCGAAGCGGATCTGCTCGCGGGTGGCGCCGCGGACCCCTGGGGCGATGACACCCAGGTTGCGCCCGAAGTACGGGATCTGGTCGTCGTCACCCTGCCGGCCGTCGTTGAGCCAGGCCGTCACCGAGCCCTCCTCGCTGACGTACAGGTACTCGTCGCGGCCGTCGCCCGTGACGTCGGCGAACCGTACGCCGGCGCCGAAGCCGGACGTACCCATCGGCGGGAAGAGACCGCGCCCGGGGGTGGGGTCGGCCCAGTGCGGGTGCAGGAGGTCCGCCCCGGGGGTGTTCAGGGCGGCGCACACCGAACCGTCGTCGCCGATCTTGACGTAGTCGGCGCGGCCGTCGCCGTTGAGCTCGACCAGGTCCGTACGGCCGGTGCACCGGTTCATGCCGGGGGCGATGACACCGATGGCCTCCCAGCCGGGCCCGGCCCTGCCGGTGTCCTCGTCACCCGAGCCGCAGCCCTTGCCGGTCCCGCCGTGGGGGTCCGCCAGCCAGCCGTCGGCCGCCGCCTGGGCGATGCCGTCCAGGAACACGTCGGCCATCTTGCGGTACCCGGCGTCGTTGGGGTGTGCGGGCTGGGCGAGGTCGGCGGTGGTCACCGTGCTCATGTCGAGCAGCGCCACGTGCTTGCCGCGGTCGCGGAAGCCGCTGACCACGGACGGCAGCTGGGCGTTGTAGGCATCGATCAGCGGTTGCAGACCGGGCTTGGTGGCCGGGACGAGATCCGCCACGAGCACGGTCGCCTCGGGAGCGTCGTCGAGCACCTGGCCGATCAGGCTGCCGAGTCTCGCCGGTGCCGCCGCGACGTCGTGGTTCTGGTTGAGGTCGTTGGTACCCGCGTGCAGGGTGACCACGCTGGGCCGCTGGGAGGGCACGGAACAGTCCGCGGCCCTTGCGATCTGGTCGATGCGCCAGCCGGGATGGCCCTCGTTGTCGCCGTCCGGCATCGTGCCCGTGCGCACCGATCCGACGAAGTCCACCGACTTCGCCGCCCGCTTCAGGTCCTCGTACAGCGGCGCCCGGTAGCCGGCGCTGGTGGAGCTGCCGATACCTGAGGTGATGGAGTCGCCCAGCGGCATGACCGTGACGGCCCGCTTGCTCAGCTCGGCCAGGCCGCGGGGTGCGTTCGAGGAGCCCGCCCCGGTCCCGCAGATGGCGTCGTACGGTTCGGACCACTCGCGGTGGAGCACCCTGGAGGTGTCCATGATCTCGATGCGGTACGGCCTGACGTCACCGCTGCGGAACCAGCCGAGCAACTCGTCCTGACCCGACTGGTACTTGGCCGGATCCGCCGGCCACGTTCTGGTCGGTTCCATGGAGAACATGAATCCGACGGCATCCCGATCCACTGCCCGGTCGCTCCGGCTTCCGGTCCACGGTCGGCTGTAGACCCACCAGTTGTCGTGCCAGTAGCTCCCGGTGAACCTGTTCCCGTGCTCCCACTGGATCCCCACGGTGTCGTAGAGGTAGCAGGCGATCCTGGCCTTGTTCTTGAGGTGCACCTCCTTCGTGCAGGTCCCGCCCCAGAACCAGGCGTTCCAGATGAGCTTCTCGGCGAGGGGATGCTCGGCATCGATCTCCCAGATGCAGTGGACGTTTCCACTGGCCTTCAGGTTGGGGAGCTCCTTCTCCTCCCAGGTGTTGCCGTCACGGACGCAGCTGCCCTTCACCACCCAGGCCTGGTAGCTGGTCTTCTTGGCGTACTCCCGCGAGGCGAACCGCCAGATGTCCTTGGCCGGATCGGGGGCGTCGAAGGACGGCATCCTGACGCCCGCCTCCCGAAGCCGCATCTCCAGGGTCTTGCCGCCGCGCTCCCCCGCGAGCCGCTCGGCCAAGCCCTTGACGCTGTCCTCCTCACCCGCGCACTTCCCGGTCCTGCCGGTCCAGAAGTAGTTGGTGCTCGGGCCGCTGTCCAGGGCCCGGCTCACCTCCTCCTGGGTCGGGATGTCCGCGGCTGCGGCCCGCGGTGCCAGCGCCAGCAGCGAGGCCAGCATCGCCAGCACGAGCAAGGGGACGGGTAATCTCCGCGCGGTCCCCGCCGGGGCGGTGAGGCCGCGACGGCGTCTGCGCGAGCCTGTCAGAACGGGCATGGGTGGTGATCCTCCCTGGGTTCGAAGTGGCGGTCCGTCAACCGGCCGCCGGAGGACGCTCGTTGGGCGCCGTCTTCTCCACCCTTCTCGACGCGGCACTGACCCGCGGGTTGCCTTCGGGCACCGTGAGCAGCGTCACCGCAGGATCACCCGGTGCGGCGGACCCGGCCGAAATCGGGGTGAGCGCGTGCGGTGCCGACTGGCATGCTCCGCGTATGACAGCCAGCACCGCACGTCCCGCCCGGGCCGACCGGCCCAGCCTCTACATCTCCGTCGACATCGAGGCCGACGGCCCCATCCCCGGCCCCTACTCGATGATCAGCTTCGGGGCCGCCGTGGCCGGCCGGCAGGACGGCGCTTCGTATACGGCGGTCGATCCGGAACGGAACACCTTCTACCGCGAGTTGCGTCCGATCAGTGAGGCGTACGTACCCGGGGCGCTCGCCGTGAGCGGGCTGGACCGGGACCGGCTGGTCCGCGAGGGCGCCGAACCGGCCACCGCCATGGCGGAGTTCCGGGCCTGGGTGCGGGAGGTCTCCGCCGGGGCGCAGCCGGTGATGTGCGCGTACCCGGCCTCCTTCGACTGGACCTTCCTGTACTGGTACTTGATGAGCTTCGGCGGCGACAGCCCCTTCGGGCACTCGGGCTGCCTGGACATGAAGACCCTCTACGCGGCCAAGGCCCGCGTACCGCTCCGGGCCGCCGTCAAGGGACGGATGCCGCGCGAGCTGCTCTCCCGCCGCCCGCACACGCACCACGCGCTGGACGATGCGGTCGAACAGGCGGAACTGATGAGCAACCTGATGGCGTGGCGGCCGGGCCCGCCGCCCCGGTGACCGGGCCGCCGCCTCAGCCCGGCGGCTCCGGCAGTTCCGGCAGTTCCGGCAGTTCCGGCGGCTCCAGCGGCTCCGGCAGCAGCTCGCGCAGCGGCGTACGGGCTCCGCGGGCGTAGGCCGCGCGGAAGGCCTGCGGGGTGAGGCGGGCGCGGACCACGCGCTGGGCGCGGGGCTCCGCGGCGGCGCGCGGGCGGGTGCGCGAGACCGCGCCCAGGAGACGGGCGGCTTCGGCGCAGCGGCCCTGGTCCGCCTCCAGCTCGGCCAGGAGTTCCACCGAGAAGGCCTGCCCGAGCTGGTCGCCCAGCGCGAACTGGGTCCGCAGCGCGCGCAGCAGTTCGGCCCGGGCCAGTGCCGGACGGCCCTCGCGGCGCTGGACCAGGGCGTGGGCATAGCTCACCCAGGAGCGGGCCCAAAGGTCCGCGGGGGCGTCCGGCGGGCCGTCCTCGACCGGGACCGCCGCCGGGTCCGTGTGGGCGACGGCCAGGGTGTGCGCGGCCCGCAGGGCCTCGCGGCCGGGCCCGAACCCGGGGTCGGCCGGCAGGAGTTCCAGCCCGTCCCGGTACTCCGCCGCGGCGTCCTCGTAGCGGTTCTCCCACAGCGCGATCGTGCCCCGTACGTGCGCGAGGTAGGCCAGGCAGCCGTCCTCCCCCTCGTACACGGCCTCGGTCCATGCCTCCACCAGCAGCGGCTCGATGCCGTCCGCCTCGCCGAATCCCGCCACCAGCCACGCCGCGAGCCACAGCGCCCGGGCGGGCCGGGGTGCCGGGTGCAGGGCCAGGGCCCGTTCCAGGTGCCGGCGGCCCTCCGCCACCATCCCGCACGCGGACCACAGGAACCACAGGGACACCGCGATCTCCAGGGCCTCGCCCGGGCCGCCGGCGGAGAGCGGGTTCATCGCCGCGCGCAGCTCCGGGAGTTCCCGTACGGCGAGGGCGCGCGCCTCCTGCTGCGCGCCGGAGCGCCACAGCTGCGCCGCCCGCTCGGCCAGCACCCGACAGCGCTCCCGGTGGCGCCGTGCCGTCGTCGGGCCGTCCCCGGCGGGGCCGTGCGCGAGCCGCCGGGCCGCGTACGCCCGTACGGAAAGCGGCAGCCGGTAGCGGCCGGGCCCGGCGTCCGCGAGCAGGCCGGGGGCGAGGCGCAGCAGTGCCTCGACGGCGGTGTCCGGGGTGAGCGCGCCGAAGCCGCACACATCGGCGACGGCCGCCCGGTCGAAGGAACCCGCGAAGACGGAGAGCCGCTCCCAGAGCAGCCGCTCGGCGGGCGAGGCCAGCCGCAGGGAGCGCTCGGCGTCGACCCGGGTGCCGCGCCCGGCGCCGCCGGCCAGGAAGGTCAGCGGGTCGGAGCCCAGTCTGCGGAGCGCCTGCGCGGGCGCGTACTGGTGGGCGCGCCCCGCGGCGAGCTCCAGTGCGCCGGGGATCCCGTCGAGGGCCCGGCACAGCGCGGCCACGGCTCCCGCGTTGCGTTCGGTCAACTCGAAGAAGGGATCGGCGCCGCGCGCCCGTTCCTCGAAGAGCCGTACGGCCGCGTACCCCGCGACATCGGCCACCGGGAAGCTCCGCGCGAGGTCCGCCGCCCCCTCGCCCGGGGCCCCCGGCGCGACCGTGGGAACCGACGGCAGCGACTGCGCGGAGGGAGCGGAGGGCACCGAGAGCGGCGGAACCGCGAGTACCGCCTCCCCGGCGAGCCCCAGCCGCCGTTGCGAAGTGGCCAGGATCCGCAGCCCTGGAAGGCGCAGCAGCAGCTCCGCCGCGAGTCCCGGGCCGGTCTCCCCCAGTTGTTCGCAGCCGTCGAGCACGAGCAGGGTCTCGCCGCGCCCCGCGAGCCGGTCGATGAGCGGGTCCCCCAGATCCGCCCAGTGGCGCTCCGGCAGCGTCGCCAGGTCCGTCCAGACGGTGTCGAGGCCGTTCGTGTCCGTCAGCGCGCGTACGGTGCGCACGGCGAGCCGGGTCTTGCCGATGCCCGCCGGTCCGGTCAGCGTGACCAGCCGCTCCGTGGCCAGCAGTGAGGCGAGGGCGGTGAGCTCCCGCTCCCGCCCGATGAAGCTCGACAACTCTGCGGGTACCGCCTGCCGCATGCCCGAGCCGGCTTCCCCCACGCGTCCTCCCGCCATGTCCGACATGTGCGAACCACCACGGTCAACAGTTGAACGCACAAAGAGAGATGATCTGCTCATCATCCCGTTGTCCTGCCACCGACCGGGAGAACCACCAGGGGGAGGGTATGGATTCGGCCATTTCCGCCATCGACGACACGGACCGGGCACTTGTCCACGCACTCCAGCTCGCACCCCGTGCGAGTTGGGAACTGCTGGGACCGGTGCTCGGCGCGCGCCCGGACACCCTGGCGCGCCGCTGGGAGCGGCTCACCGGGGCCGGCGAGGCGTGGCTGACCGGGCTCGGCCTGCGCAGCGGCACCAGGACTCCCTGCATGGCGTGGGTGGAGATCATGTGCACCGCGGGCACCTCGGCCCCGGTCGGGGACGCGCTCGTGGCCGATCCGCACGCCCTGGGAGTCGAGCACACCACCGGGGGCCGCGACCTGCTGGCCTTCGTGGCGGTCCCGGACCTGCCCACGCTGTACCGGTACCTGTCCTCCCGGGTGCAGCGGATCCCCGGCGTGGTCGGCACCCGCACCTCGATGGTGACGGCGGTGCACTACGCCCCCGACCGCTGGCGCCTGGACCAACTGACCCCGGGCCAGATCGACCTGCTGACCGGGCGGAGCCGGCGCCGGGCGCCCTCGGCCGCCCCGGCGCGGCCGGTGGTCACCGCACTGCAGGAGGAGGACCGGCCGCTGGTGCTGGCCCTGGCCCGGGACGCACGGCGCAGCGTGGCCTCGCTGGCACGGGAGTTCGCGATGAGCGAGTCGACCGTGCGGCGCCGGCTGGTGCGCCTGGAGGCCGGGCAGAGCCTGCGCTACAGTTGCGCGCTGGCGTCGGGGCTGTCGGGCTGGCCCGTGTCGGCCACGCTGTGGGCGGAGGCCTCCGAGTACGAGCTCGCCGACTGCGCCGCCGCGGCCGCGGGACTGCGCGAGACCCGGACCTGCATGTCCGTCAGCGGGCCCTGGAACTTCATGATCAGCGCCCGGCTGCGCACCGTGGAGGACCTCTCCCGCTACACCGCGGACCTCACCCGGCGGCTGCCGGGCCTGCGCATCAGGGATTCGGCGGTGGCCCTGCAGGTGCGCAAGTCCGAGGCCCAGGAGCTCGACCGGCACGGGCAGCGCGTCCGCACGGTCGCCCCGGACATCTGGTCCGACCCGGTCCCGCAGGATGTCGGCACCGCCGGCGCTTGAGGCGCGAGGTCCGGGCGGAGCCCCAGGAGCCCCGGGCGCGGGAGCAGGAACGGCGGTGCGGACGCCAACCCCGCAGTGGGTGACGTACGCACCGCCGCGACCCGCGCTCCGGCCGGGAACAGCCCGGTCAGTGCACCGGCACCGGATCCGGGGCGGCCGAGGCCGCGCCCTTCTTGGCGCCGAGGTGGTTGAAGGCCAGGTTCAGCGTGATGGCGACGACGCAGCCGGTGCTGATGCCGGAGTCGAGGACGACCAGCAGGTCCTTCGGGAAGGCGTGGTAGAAGCCCGGGGCGGCGATCGGGATCAGGCCGATGCCGAGCGCCGCGGCGACGATCAGGGCGTTCTCGCCCTTCTCCATGGCCGCGCCGGCCAGGGTCTGGATGCCGCTGGCGGCGACCGAGCCGAAGAGGACGACGCCCGCACCGCCGAGGACCGGCAGCGGTACGACTCCGATGACGGAGGCGGCCATCGGACACAGACCCAGCAGGATCAGGATGCCACCGCCGGCCGCGACGACGAACCGGCTGCGCACCTTGGTCATGGCCACCAGGCCGATGTTCTGCGCGAAGGCGCTGCACATGAACCCGTTGAACAGCGGGCTGACCGCGCTGCCGAGGGCGTCGGCGCGCAGGCCGCCCTCGATGGTCTTCGCGTCCGCCGGGCGGCCGACGATCTTGCCCAGCGCCAGGATGTCGGCGGTGGACTCGGTCATGCACACCAGCATCACGATGCACATGGAGATGATCGCGGCGACCTGGAACTGCGGGGCCCCGAAGTGGAAGGGCGTCGGGAAGCCCACGACGTCGGCGTTCCGGACGGCATCGAAGTTGGTCATGCCCAGCGGCAGCGCTATGAGCGTGCCGGCGACCAGGCCGAGGAGGATGGAGATCTGCTGGAGGAAGCCGCGCAGGAACTTGCGCATCACCAGGACGATCGCGAGGGTGACGGCGGCCATGGCGATGTTCTTCACCGAGCCGTAGTCGGTGGCGGTGCGGTTGCCGCCCTGAGACCAGTTGAAGGCCACCGGGAGCAGCGAGACGCCGATCAGGGTGATGACCGTACCCGTGACGACCGGCGGGAAGAACCGCACGAGCCGGCCGAAGTAGGGGGCGGCGAAGAAACCGAGGATTCCGGCGACGACGATCGCGCCGAAGATGACGGGGATGGCGTTGTCGCCCTCCCCCTTGCCGATGGCGATCATCGGGGTGACACCGGCGAACGAGACGCCGTTGACGAAGGGGAGTTTGGCGCCGATCTTCCAGAACCCGAGGGTCTGGAGGAGGGTGGCGAGTCCTGCGGTGAAGAGCGAGGCGCCCATCAGAAAGGCTGTCTCGGTGGCGGAGAGACCGACGGCCGGGCCGACGATCATGGGTGGGGCGACGACGCCCGCGTACATGGCGGCCACGTGCTGGAGGCCGCTCGTGAACATTTTCAGCGGAGGCAAGGTCTCGTCGACCGGGTGCTTCCCCTCCGGTACTACGACTGCATCTTTGCGAAACCTGGGCGCAGCGGCCACGGCTTCCTCCGGTCGGTTATACACGTCGGCAGGGACGTGGGTGTCATGGAGGTGGTGCGAAAGCGGTGCTAGTCGAGCCTTTATGGAGTTGTGGGTCCTGCGAGTACGTGTCCCAAGGGGTGCGGAAACGATTCGCCCGAGGCGTTTCCACGCGATGACGGCGCGAGCCGCCGGTACGAAATGAGCTGGAGGTGCCGTGGCCGTGGCGCGGTACACGAGCTGCGGAGCAAGTGGCACGAGTCACCGGCCCCGGGGCGCCTTCGGAAGATCCTCAGGCGCTACCCGGGAACGGCTGCCGTGGACCCCGCTCGGGTCCACGGCCGCCGGCCGGGGGCCGTCCCCCCCGGCCGGACTCCGTGGGATCAGGCCTGCGCGGAGATCCGCGCGAGGCGCTGGGCCTCTTCCCGGGTGGACACGGCGATCGCGTCCTCGTCGGCGAAGAGAAGACGGTTGTTCTCCACGATCTGCTTGCCGTTGACCAGCGAGAGGGTCACCGGGGCGGCCGCACCGAAGACCAGCGCGGTGACCGGGTCGGCGATCGAGGAGTGCAGGAGCGTGCTCAGGTTCCACATCACCAGGTCGGCGCACTTGCCGACCTCGAGCGAACCGATGTTGTCGGCGCGGCCGAGGACCTGGGCGCCGCCGTAGGTACCGAGGCGCAGGGCCTGGCGCGCGTTGAGGGCGCGCTCACGGTGGACCGGGTTCAGGCGGTTGATGAGGAGCGCGTTGCGCAGCTCGGTGTGCAGCTCACCGGACTCGTTGGAGGCGGTGCCGTCCACGCCGAGGCCGACCGGGACACCGGCGGCGAGCATGTCCGGGACGCGGGCGATGCCGGCGGCCAGACGGGCGTTGGAGGACGGGCAGTGCGCGACACCGGTCTTGGTGCGGGCGAACGCGGCGATGTCGGAGTCGTTCATGTGGACGCTGTGCGCCATCCACACGTCCTCGCCGAGCCAGCCGGTCGACTCGAAGTAGTCGGTCGGGCCCATGCCGAACAGTTCCTTGCAGAACTGCTCTTCCTCGACGGTCTCCGAGCCGTGCGTGTGCATGCGCACACCCAGGCGGCGGGCCATCTCGGCACCCTGCTTCAGCAGCTCGGTGGAGACCGAGAAGGGGGAGCAGGGGGCGACGGCGACCTGGGTCATCGCGTCGAAGGAGGCGTCGTGGTACTTCTTCACGGTCGCCTCGGTGTCGGCGAGCGCACCCTCGAGGGTCTCGACGGCGTGGTCCGGCGGCAGGCCGCCGTCCTTCTCGCTGCGGTCCATGGAACCGCGGGCGAGGGTGAAGCGGACGCCCATCTCGGACGCGGCGCGGATGATCGAGCCGGAGAGGTCGCCGGAGCCCTTGGGGAACACGTAGTGGTGGTCCATGGCGGTGGTGACGCCGCCCTTGGCCATCGCGGCGAGGGAGCCCTGCGCGGCCGTGTACGTCATCTGCTCGTCGATGCGCGCCCAGGTCGGGTACAGCGCGACGAGCCAGTTGAAGAGGTTGTGGTCGGTGGCCAGACCACGGGTGATCCACTGGTAGAAGTGGTGGTGGGTGTTGACCAGACCCGGGGTGACGAGGTGACCCGTGCCGTCGATGCGGCGGACCACATTGTCGAGGTTCTCGGGGGCCCTGCCCGCGCCGATGGCCTCGATCTTGTTGCCTGCGACGACCACGTAGCCCGAGGCGTACTCAGTGTCGTTCGCATCAACGGTTGCAATCGCACAGTTCTCGATGACGATGCGCTCTACGGCGCTGTCATTGGCTGCCGATGCTGCCATGGGACTTCCTCGTGCTTTCAGTGGCGGTGCGGGCACGGCAAAACCCAGGGGATTTGAGTGCCGGAGCCGGGGGCCTTGACAGCTGACAGTACTGCCGCCCCGTGTGGTGCGTCCGGGTGCCGATTCAGGAAGTTGAGAGTGCTGACTGGTGTCGCACCGCCCCGGGGCCACTGCGGAGCCCCGGGACGCGCGTGCCACATCAGAGGTTGGTCATGTCCACGGGGATACGGGCGTCTACGCCGTCGCGGAGGACCGTCGCCTCGATCAGACCGTACGGGCGGTCCGCGGCGAAGTAGACCTCGTTGTCGTTCTTGAGACCGAAGGGCTCGAGGTCGACGAGGAAGTGGTGCTTGTTCGGGAGCGAGAAGCGGACCTCGTCGATCTCCGAACGGTGGTTGATGATGCGCGAACCCATCTGGTACAGGGTCTGCTGCAGCGAGAGGGAGTAGGTCTCCGCGAAGGCCTGCAGCATGTGCTTGCGGGTCTCGGCGTAGGACTTCTCCCAGTTGGGCATCCGCTGCTCGTCGTCCGACCAGGCGAAGCGCCAGCGAGCCGAAACCTGGGTCGCCAGGATGCGGTCGTAGGCCTCCTTCAGGGTCGTGTACTTGTCCTTCACGTAACCCCAGAACTCGGAGTTCGTGGAGTTCATGACGACGAGGTCCTTGAGGCCGGAGATGACCTCCCAGTTCTTGCCGTCGTACGTGATCTGGGTGACCCGGGTCTCGCCGCCGTTGCGGACGAAGGAGTGGTTCACCTCGTCGGAGCCGATGAACTTGGAGTTGGCGTCCGAGGTGGCGATCCGGGACCAGGAGTACTCCTCGATCCGGATCCGCGCCTTCTGGATCGGCTCCTGGCTGTTGACGAACCAGCGCGCCAGGTGGATGCCGAACTGCTCGGCGGACTCGATGCCGTACTCCTTGGCGAACGCGTACACCGTGTTCTTGGTGGTGTCCGTCGGCAGGACGTTGGCGTTCGAG